>CAVUOQ010000012.1:0-587451 GCA_963743175.1 uncultured delta proteobacterium
CGCACGTTGACCGTTATGATGTAGTTGCCCAAAGGCGTCGAGGCCGGCAACCTCCACGTCGAGACCGTACTGTAGTCCTGTACCACGATGCCATTCAGCAGGAATTGATACTGGTACGGGACGGTGGAACCCGCACCGCTTGCGGCAATCGTGACGGCGGTGCCGAATACAGCAAAGGGCTGGCTTGGGGTAATGGTCACGCCGGTGGCGGGAGCCCATGTGCCCATTGGCGCCGGCGCATTGGGTGACGCCGGAGAATCGCCAAAAGCGTTGAAAGCGACGACCGTATAGATGTACGCGGCGCCTGAACTGATCAATTGGTCAGTGATATAAGTGGTCATGTGCGGATAGACCGTTGCTACGGTGACGCCGTTCTGCAAGATCTTGTAACCGGTCGGATCATTGGGCGTCACAACGGTGCCGGGCGTCCAGCTCAACTGGACCGTGTTTCCAATCACCGTGGCGGTCAAGGCGGTAGGCGCATTCGGCACAGCGGTCGGAACCCGCATGATGATCGGCCGCATCATGTCATTTTCTTCATGGCTCAGGATGTGGCAGTGCCATACGTACTCGTGACCGAAGTCGGCCATGACATTGGTGGTGTGCGGCGTCAGGGGGCCTCCCGTCAGCGTGTCGACTTGGGAGAATCCCTCTTCGGAGCCAATGTCGATGGGAAACGCGGGATTCAGCGGGCGATTGCTGCTGGGGAGCGGAAAGGGTACGATCGGAGCGATTGCCTTGAGCGCAACAATCGTGTCCTCCAGCGGGCTTATCCTGACGGTTTCCTTCCAGCCCAACTCGTTGGGGTCGGGCAGTCTGATCAGTCCGTCCCAGCCTGTCCGGTTGATCACCTGCACGTCGAACAGGTGGAAATGGATGGGGTGCGTGTCCACGCCATTGTGTGTGATCTTCCAGAGCTGGGCCTCGCCTGACTTCACATTTTCAGTGGCCGGATCGACATAATTCTGCAAGACAAAGGTCGCAATCGCGGCATTGGTAAACGGCACTTCGAGCCCCAGCTTGGCGGCCATCCGTCCGTAGTCGTCGAAGCTCGCACCCATCTCGTCATGAATGGCCTTCGGCTTCATGGGGAAACTGCTGATTTTTGTACCATCAACCTTCTGGAAGCTGATGGCGGTGTCTGAAATCCGGGAAATACCCCAGTTTGGCCATGTCTCGGGGAACGTTTTGTTGTAGGCGAAATTACCGACGGCTGCATTCGTGCCGTAGGCGGCTTGCCCCACAATGATCGGTTCCTGCCCCTGCGCGAATGCACCGGACGTCGCCGTTGTTGAGGCAAATGCCGCCTGCAGATTGGCCAGGGTCGTCGCGTTGTAGTCATCGGGGGTCGCGACGCCGCCGCTGCCTGTCACCACGATCTGCATGACCGTCCGGATGTTGGGACCCATGCCCACCGGTGTCGCTGCGATGCCGCCGATGTCCGTACGATCCGGTGCGCCCGTATAGTAGTTGTATTGCGGAACGAGCGCCGGGAAAGCCGTGGGAGCGTCGTTGTAGACAATCAGGGTCCTGCCGGCAAACTTGGTGAAATCGACGATGACGTCAGCCCGTTCCGCCGGGCCCAGGATGAGCGTACCGCCGTTGACATTCCCGAAATTGAACGTGGTCGGGTCGTAATTCCAGGTGATCGGCTGGTTGGGCAGTACGACCGGCGCCGGCAGGAAGCCGCCTTCGTTGCCGATCTGGATCATGGCCGGACCCTTCAAAGCGGGATCAGGCACGCCGCCTTCCCGTCCATCGGGATTAGATGCGGGATCAGTAGTCATTTTTACTTCCGTGTTGGCAGCGCAGCCGGAACCGGGACATCCGGCAGGAACGGGAACGGTCGTGTCGGCCAGATACAGTTGCAGGTTCAGGAACCGGTCATGGGCGGCGTTCAGGATGCGGAAACGGTATTGTTTTGGATCCACCGTGACTTTGGGGTAAACTGTTCCGTTGACCATCATGGTGTCCAGAAACGCCTCCGCCCCCCAGGACACATTGGGCGTGCCGGGCATTTCCGGCGGCTGATTGGGCGAGTATTGAGGGTTGGCAGGGTCAGCAAATGGATTCGCGACCGGCCCGAAATCGATGCACAGCGGTTTTACCGCCTGGGGCGAAGATCCGCAAAGGGGGGTTGCCGGGAAGAACCAGGGGCCGTAGAACCAGCGGCCGAATGGGTTTGCCCCGCTCATGTCGGGGTTATAGGGATTCTCGGCAGGCATGTAGACATGGGGCCACCAGAGGTCGCCGGCCTTCACTTCCGTGATATTTCCGCCTGATCTTGCTCCCGTTCCCCAGTTCCAGGTAGGATCGGTATTCCAGACGTAAGTCGCGCGGGTAGCGTCTGCATCCACGAAAGTCTTGTCCTGGATGATCAGAGGAATCTGGTCAGCATCGGGGGGAATCGTTCCGGCGGTAAACGCGCGGCCGTTGATGGTCCCGCCGCCTATGAGGGCCAGCTCTATGGGATCCCGGATCAGGTAACCTGCTGCCTCGCCTGCATAGACGTTAAGCCGCGTAAGTCCCCATGCATGGTCATGGTAGAACAACAGCCGGGCGCTCTGCTGGTTGGTATAATAAAATGTCTGCGAGCCGGGGCCGGGATTATTCGTCGCGCCGGCGCAGGTTAGTAATCCCGCGCAATCCGCCCTCGTAGCCCCTGCCGCAGTGTACCACATATCGGGGACATAGGCCACACTGACGCCCTTGGCGAAGGGAGTGGCCTCTCCCGTCGGGGTGACCCACTGATGGGGCGTTCCATCGCTGATCCAGGGCGTGCGGCCGCCATGGAGATGGAGAGTGGCCCGGTTCTGCGTGTAATTGGCACAAACTTCAGTCTTGGGATCACAGGTGGCGCCGTTGGCAAATTTTGGACCCTCGCCCGACCCCATGACGGTGGTATCAACCGGGAGGAAGAGGTTGCCGCCCGTCCCCGTGGGAAGGCTGTTGGTGAATTTGATGCGCACCGGTTTCCCGTTCGTGCCGCCTCCCGGCAAAGCTGCGCCGGGCGCATAGGTCGGATCGTACTTGGTGGCGATGATCAGCGGCCCGAGATAGTACGGCTGCTGCGACAAACCTGCAGGACCGTTCGTCTGCCGGTAACCGCGCAGTTTCGTGCCGCCGGTCGTGGCGGTAAGCTTCGTGCCTGCGCCGAGCGCCGGAAGATCAGAATGCATCTGTTCGCGATACTCGACCAACTCGATCTCGTAGTAATCCGATCCCGAATAAATGCTCGTGTTCGGAACGGCAACGGGGATGCACTGTCCGAGGTTGTTCGTGGCAGTACACCCCAGGGGCGCCAGTGTGTCGACGAATTTCCGTAGCGGCGGGCTGTTGGCCCAGTTGGGTGTTTCGAAATAATCCGGCTGGCCGCCTGGGACCGTCAATGGCCTGGCCCACACCTGATCGATTCCCCAGGAGAGGAAGATTACGGCCAACAGCAAACCCAGCAACAAATATTTTCTCTTTTTCATACATCCCTCCTTAAATGGGGTGTGTCTTTTATGAAAGGTTCAATTTGTCGTTTTGTTTTAGACAATGCCTGCAAAAATTGGAACATAGTTTCGATTACCCCATAAAGTAAATTGAGTGGATTTGCAATGCCAGTTGATCTCAGTACTTATGCCAGGTATATCCTGGGATTTTTTCTGGTAGTATGGCTATTGTCAAAATCTGCCTGGCTCTGCTGACCACCCTTCTTTTCCAAAACCTCACCCTCCCCGTCCAGGATCCAAATCGATGTGATCCCAGATCCCCTGGAGGATCAGGTTGAGGAAAATTTTGGAATTAAGAATGCAAATGGTCAGCCACTCGTTGAAGAAAAATCAATATTTTAGATTTACCATTTAATAACAGGGGGTTGGATGAACGGGAGAGAATAGCGAAAAAGGATGAAATAATTCGACTTGCCTCAATATTTAGTGGAACCCTCAATATATCGAGGGATGCTTTCGGGGGAAATTGAAACCTCTCACCCTGGCATTATTTGATGGAAAGCAGATGGGATCTGAGGTTGATCTTCTGGCTTGCTAGGCCCAGCTTCTTTCGGATGTTTTCCCTGTGAAAATTGATGGTTCTGGTTGATACATTCAAAATGGATGCGATGTCCTTGCTGGACCTTCCCCATCGGACCAAATCTGCGACCTGAATTTCCTGGGGCGTCAGACGCTGCTGTATCGTGGAGATGTGATGCAGGAATGGCGAGACGATATCCCTGAGATTGGTGTCGATGATATTCGCGTAGATTTCCTGAGCGGCGGTCAGGTGCCCGGTTTTGAGCTTATCCAGGTAGGGCAGGATGAGCTCGTTGACATTGGACAGGATATTCTTTTCGAGGTCGATTTTATCCGCCTCCCGGCGTTGCAACAAAACTTTGAGAGCCGTGTTCAGCTCCACCAGTTCTTCTGTCCGCCTTTTAACCAGTTCTTCCAATTTCCGGCTGTGGGTCTCCAGATCGATTTCCAGACGCTTTCGCGCGGTGATGTCTCGATTGCTTTCACGCCGTCCGAGCGAATTTCCGCGTCCGTCGAACACCGGCTGGCAGATGTGGTTGATCCAGCGCTCCTCTCCATTGCGGGCGACGATCCGGAAGTCGAAGTTGTAAACCGTTACGGTATCCCTGTGCTCCTGCTCGTGCCGGATGAGGCGCGCGCGGTCGTCGGGGTGGGTGATATTGACCAACAGGCCCGGGTCTTTCATGAATTCTTTCACGGAATAGCCGCTCGTCCGCTCGCAGGCGGGCGAGATGTAGAGGTATCGCCCCTCCGTATCGCGCCAGGTTTCCCAGTTATCGGTGAAGTCGGCCACAGTGCGAAACCGCTCTTCGCTTTCCCTGAGCGCCTCGACCGTTCTCTTCCGCTGCAGGAGGCCCCAGACGCTTTCCAAAAAGAGCTGGACGTGGAGGCAATCCGGTTCAGTGTAGTCGCTCCGTTTGTTTGCGACCGCGGCGACGGCGACCACCTTGCCCTCATCGAGGACAGGGATGCTCATCATGCGGATGATCGGCACATGGCCTGCGGGATAGCCCTTCTTGCGGGCGTCCGGCCGGCGATAGTCATTGATGATGAACGGTTTGCGCTGCCGGATTGCCTCGGCCCAGATCCCGGCGCTGGCGCAGGGAAACTCCAGCGGCTTGCTATGGATCGCGCAGCTCTCCATGGCCGTCCCCATCCACAGATCGACCGTCAGAACGGTTTCATCCTCGTTGAGGAATCCAAAAAAACCCAGTTCGCTCTCGCTGATCCGGATGCACTCTTCCAGCACGGACGTGCTGAGCTCCTTGATTTTTGTATCCGGCATCTGGCATACGTTCAGAAGGAACCGGAGCTGGTCTCTCTCCCTCAACAGGTCCGCTTCCGCCTGCCGGCGCGCGGTGATGTCGCGGATGTTGCACTGAATGATTTTTCTGCCGTTGAAATCATAGCTGTTGCCGGCAAACTCCACATGAACGGGTTTTCCTTCTCTGGTTTTCAGGGGCAGATCATCGTAACGGATGTATCCTTTTTCCTGCAGTTCCCTGAAGGCGCTCCTGTTTAGCGCTGAATCCGCAAACGGGCCGATCCCCCAGAGCTTCTTGCCCAAGAACTCCTCATGGGGGTAGCCCAGCAGCTCCGTCAGGAATGGATTGGCATCCTCGATTTGGCCCGTCTGGGCGTTGAGGATCAGGACCCCGTCCCGGACTGATTCAAACAGCCTTCGATAGAGGCTCTCGGAATCAGAGGTCGCTGATTTTGGGGTCAGGTCTTGAAATTTGTCGTTTTGCATGGCGCGAGAGCTTTGCAGAACCTTATCTTTATGGTAATTTATATAGAGATATTGTGAAATTATTTAATGGCGAGGAGTTCGACTTCGAAGATGAGTGTCGCGTTGGGGCCAATCAGGTTGCCCGCGCCCCTTGTGCCGTAAGCCAGTTCGGGGGGAATGAAGAGCTGCCATTTTGAGCCTACGGGCATGAGCTTCAGGGCCTCGGTCCAGCCGGCGATTACCCCCGTCACCTTGAACAGGGCAGGTTTCCCGGTGCGATCGGAACTGTCGAACTCGGCCCCGGTTATAAGCGTGCCCCGATAGTTGCATTCCACTGTGTCGATCTCCGTCGGCTTTTTCCCGCTTCCGGCTTTGAGGATTTTGTACTGCAATCCGCTCGGGAGGGTCACGACGCCTTCCTTCGCCTTGTTCGCCGCCAGAAACGCGTCGCCCTCTTTCTTGTTGATCTCCCCCGCCACTTTCATGGCTTGCATATGTTTCTCCCTTAGTTCCTTCTGATAGGCAGTCAGGGTGGCACGCAGGTCGTCTTCGGTCATGAGGAGCTTTTCGCCGGCAAGGGCATCCCTGAAACCCTTCACCATGACGTCCACATCAAACTCTATCCCCAGTCGCTTGAAGTTTTTCGCCATATCAACCCCGAGCCCATAACTCACTTTATCTTTCTGAGTCTTGAGCACAGGCGTCTCCACAGCTCCCACTTGAGCGGTTATGAACACAATTCCCAGAAAGACTGCATATTTGATTACATTCTTCATCTTCATATTCTCTCCTTATTTAAATTGATTTCATATCCTGAAATTTTTGCATAACACTTGGAGACCTCTGAAAAATGGCTTCGCCGCGGCTCAAAATCATTTTCGTTTTTTCACCGGTTAGGAAAAGCAGGTCTCATCTTGAAATTTGTCGTTTTGCATGGGGAAAAGGAATGATAGATACAGCTCCGCTCTCTCGGTTACAAGGCGGTGCCTGTTTGATAATTAATATATCTCATAATGTCAAATGATTTTAATGATTTTAACTTGTGTCATTATTCCATTGACAGAAAAAACCGTTCTTTTTATACTCGCTCCGCAAACAGGCAATGTTTTTATCGAAACGATTTAGAACTCTCGATGGGATCGAGGCTGATCTCAGATAAGGATGGTGTATGGGTCCGACTGTCGCTGTCATCAAAACGGAAGAGCTCCCCAGGGTTCCTCTCATCCTGGACGGGTTATCCTCCCGGTTCATCCGGGAAAATAGAATTATCCCCCTCGAACTAACCAACAATGTCCTGAAGGTCCTCATGGCCGACCCGTCCGGCGATGAGGTCATTGACGCCCTCCGGGTGGCCCTGAACGCCGATGTACAGGTCTATTCGGGGGAAGGCAGGATGATCGATGAATATATCGATCGGTACTACGGCCAGGATACCCAGGATATCAACAAGATGATCGAGAACATCGACGACCGGGGATTGGACCTCACCGACGAGAGAGGCGAGGATGTCGGCCATCTCAAGGATCTGGCCTCGGAAGCGCCCATCATCAAGCTGGTCAACCTGCTCATCGCCCGGGCGCTGGAGAGCCGGGCGAGCGACATCCACATCGAGCCCTTCGATGACGAGCTGATCATCCGCTACCGCATCGACGGCGTGCTCCACAACGTCGAGACGGCGCCCAAGAGACTCCAGGCGGCCATCGTCTCCCGGATCAAGATCATGGCAAAACTCAATATTGCCGAAAGGCGCCTTCCCCAGGACGGCCGCATCCGGATCAAGGTCAGCGACCGGGAAATCGACCTGCGCGTATCCACCATTCCCGTGCTGTACGGCGAAAGCATCGTCATGAGGATCCTCGACAAGGAGAGCATCGTCATCGATCTCGACCGTCTGGGGTTTTCCGACGATACGCTCGCGCAGTTCGAACAACTGATCCAGAAGCCCAACGGCATCATCCTCGTCACCGGGCCCACGGGCAGCGGAAAGACCACCACCCTCTACGGCGCCCTGGACAAGATCAATTCGCCGGACCGAAAGATCATCACCGTCGAGGACCCCGTGGAGTACCAGCTCAAGGGCATCAACCAGATCCAGGTCAAGCCCCAGATCGGTCTCAATTTTGCCGACGCCCTCCGCCATATCGTCCGGCAGGACCCCGACGTGATCATGATCGGCGAGATCCGGGATCTGGAAACGGCGGAGATTGCCGTGCAGTCCGCCCTCACGGGGCATCTGGTCTTTTCGACCCTTCATACCAATGACGCCCCCAGCGCCATCACCAGACTCATGGATCTCGGCGTGGAGAGCTTTCTTTTGTCCTCCACGATCCGGGGGATCCTGGCGCAGCGGCTTGTGCGGGTCATCTGTCCGCACTGCCGGGAAAAGGACCCTTCCGCGGCAAACCGGGAAGAACTGGCCCTGTTCGGCATCGGCGCCGATGCGGATCTTTACCGGGGAAAGGGCTGTGAGAAATGCACATTCACCGGTTACTACGGCCGGACCGGCGTCTTCGAACTGCTTGCGGTCGATGACGAGTTCCGCAGGCTGATTCTCAGGAATGCCGATGCCAACGAACTGCGGCAGACGGCCAGAAGGCACGGAATGAAGACCCTTCTCGAGGACGGCGCAGCCAAGGTCAGAGGGGGTATGACCACCTCAAGCGAGGTCTTCCGGGTGACACAGGAGGCATAGATGCCCGTCTTTTCCTACCGTTCCACCACCATGAACGGGGTCGTCACGGAAGGGGTCATCGAGGCCGCCGATGAAAAGGCCGCCATCGAGAGGCTCAAGAACACGGGGGTCATCCCGCTGGAGGTGAAGGCGCCCGCGGAGCGCGGTCTCAGAGCGAGAATCAGGGTCAAAAGGAGCAAAGGGGATCTGGGGGCGTTTACCGCCGAGCTCTCCGCACTGCTGGCGGCGGGGCTTCCGCTGGACAGGAGTCTCAATATCCTCTCCGGGATATCCGGGCAAAGGGGGATGAGAGAGGTCGTTCAGTCCCTGCTCCAATCGATCCGGGGCGGGAGTTCCTTTTCCGAGGCCCTTCGGAAACACCCGGAAACGTTTCCCCGGGTCTATGTGAACATGGTCCGGGCCGGCGAGTCCGGCGGCTTTCTGGACGTGGTTCTGGAAAGGCTCAACGAATTTCTCGAGTCGTCGAAGGAGCTGAAGGATCATGTCGTTTCGGCCATGATCTATCCGATGATTCTCGTGGTGACGGGCGGGGTTTCGATCATCCTGCTGCTTACTTTCGTTCTGCCGCGGTTCTCCGTCATTTTCGCGGAACTCGGAAGCTCCCTGCCCCTTTCGACGCAGATTCTCCTTTCCGCAAGCGAAGCCTTGAAGTCCTACGGATGGCTTCTGCTGCTTCTGCTTGTTGCAGCGGGGTTTTTGTTCAGGCGAGCCATCGCCTCCGACCGGGGGAGACTTCGTTGGGATGGTCTGAAGCTGCGGCTGATGGGCGATGTGATCCGGAAACTCGAAACGGCCAGATTTTGCAGAACTCTGGGGACGATGCTCGCCGGCGGTGTGCCTCTGCTGGAGGCCCTGAACAATGCCCGGGAGGTGATCGGCAACCGGGTCATCGCCAAGGCCGTCGAAGCCGTATCCAGGGGGGCCAAGGAGGGAAAAGGCATCTCCGACCCCCTTTCGCGCGCCGCCGTCTTCCCGCCGCTGGCGCTTTCCATGATCCGGGTCGGCGAGGAAACGGGCACGCTCGATGAGATGCTGATCCGGGTTGCGGTCAGCTATGAAAAGAGCCTCAAGGAGGCCGTGAAGCGGTTCATGTCCCTTCTGGAGCCGGCTATGATTCTGGCCATGGGGCTGATCATCGGGTTTATCGTGATCTCCATGCTCCTGGCGATTTTCAGCATCTCGGATATCCCCCTGTGAAAATGAAAAAGAACGGCTTTACGCTGCTGGAGATCATCATTGTCCTGTCGCTCGTCACGCTCGTTCTGGGTTTGTCCACGGTCTTCTTCGCCGGCTTCCTCCCTTCGGCCAGGCTCGATGCGGCGGGGAGAGAGCTGTCGGGCATGATCCGTCATGCGCGATCCCTCTCCCGCATGAACATGGCGCGCCAGACCGTCATGATCGATCTGGACGGCAGGACCTACGGCATCGAGGGGCGGGGAGTCAAGGCGCTTCCGCCCGATGCCGTGATCCGGGTGATCGATCCCTTCGCCGGAGAGATCCGGCGGGGAAAATACCCCATTGTTTTCAACCCGACGGGAGGCATCGCGGGAGGGACCATCCTCCTGTCCCGCGGGAATAAAACGATCATGATTCGGATGGATCCCGTCACCGGTGCGGCAACGCTTCGGGGCGGTCCCGATGATTTTCCTTGAAGCGGCATTGAATACATGATAAATTTCACGCTGATTTTTCCTAACATAGGGGCGCTGTCTCCCTATTAATGGTGACTTGAATGATCAGGCAATTAAAAAATCGGGGTCTGTCCCCGACTATTTCCGGCCATAAGGGGTTCACACTTGTGGAAATGCTCGTGGTCATGGTGATTATCGCCCTGATCGCCGCCCTGGTGGGACCGCGTCTTTTCCCGAAACTCGGCAAAGGCAAACAGTCCGCGGCAAAGGCACAGATAGAACTTCTGGGCCAGGCGCTGGATCACTTCCGACTCGATACGGGGAGGCATCCCACCACACAGGAGGGTTTGAATGCCCTGCTGGTCAACCCCGGCGTCGAAAAATGGGACGGCCCTTATCTCAAGAAAGAGATGCCGCAGGATCCATGGGGACGACCTTATCACTACGAGTCTCCCGGAACGCACGGAGGGGACTACGATCTGTTTACCTACGGCCGGGACGGAGCCGCCGGCGGCAGCGGAGAGGACGAAGACATCGTAAGTTGGAAATAGTTGGATTCAGGGGGTAATTTGCTCATCAAAAAGATTTTGTTTATTCTGCTTGTCGGACTGATCCTCTGGGCGGGGATATCCTGCGCACCGCGGCCGCTCCGAGATACGGACGCCGGCAAAAGGGCGCAGATTCAATCGCAGGATCGTTCGACGATCCGGAGCGATATCGGCGTAGCGAAAAAGTCACCGTCGGATGCGCCATCGCAGGAAACCGCAATGCAGGCTATGGCGCCCCAGCGCACGTCCCCGGCGCCCGCCAAGGACCAGGATAAACCGCCGGTCGTTAAATCCGAACCACCGGCACGGCCTCAACTGCCGTCGGCGCAGCAGAAATTCCCGGACCTTGCTCCAGGCGCCGCGCCAACCCGGCAGGCGGACGCAGAGGCCCGGTCGCCGCTGCCGGGCGTGCAGAGCGCCCTCTCTCCAGGACAGTCGGCGGATAAGCCTGTGTTGCACAGGGGCCAGTTCACCCTGAACTTCGACGATGCAGATGTGTATGCGGTCATCCAGACTGTCTTCGGCGAGATCCTGAAGGTCAACTACGCGGTCGATCCCCGCGTCAAAGGAAGAGTGACGTTCCGGGCCATCGCCCCGATTCCGGCTGAAAAAGTGCTTCCCCTGATGGAGGTTATCCTGAAGCTCAACGGTATTGGAATCGTGGAGGAAGGCGGCCTCTACCGGATTGTCCCCATCAGCGACATTCAGCGAAGGCCGCAGTTGTTCGTCTATCCGGTCCAGAACAACAAGGCCAAGGACATCGCTGCGCTGCTGCAGCAGATCTTCATGGGTAGAAAGGGGGGTGTGGCGGACCGTTCCCCCGCACCCGGCAAGCTCGGCCAGGCGGGTGCTCCCTCGCCGGAGCTGGTGCCAGCCCCTTCCCAGGTCAGGCCTTCGGCGATGCCCCCCGGCGAGGACGCCGTCGTTTCCGAATCGGTAAGAATCATTGCCGACGAGATCACGAACACGATCATCGTCCTGTCCACCCCGGAAGACAATGTGACCATTGCGAAGGCGATCCAGCAGATCGATTTCGTTCCCAGGCAGGTGGTTATCGAGGCCATGGTCGCATCCGTATCGCTGACGGACAACCTCAGCCTGGGTTTGTCCGCCATGTTCAAGGGAAGTGTTTCCAATTACAACACCAGCATCGGCGTGAACCCCGGCGCTCTCAGCGCCATCAATCCGGCGGCGCTGACCCAGGCCGGGTTCACCTTTCTGGCCACCGACGCCGCCGGCGTGGTCGTGGGCCTGTTGTCCGCTCTGGCCACAGAGTCGAAGGCCAAGGTTCTCGCGGCTCCGCATATCCTGGTCTCGGACAACCGGGACGCCAAGATCCAGGTGGGGCAGCAGATTCCCCTCATCACCTCGGAAACCTACGGCGTGGCCGGCGTGTCGCCCCAGA
Source organism: uncultured delta proteobacterium (assembly GCA_963743175.1). Taxonomy (GTDB): domain Bacteria; phylum Desulfobacterota; class Syntrophia; order Syntrophales; family Fen-1087; genus JAPLJM01. The sequence continues at coordinate 12,022 of CAVUOQ010000012.1, forward strand.
GGAACTATTCGTACCGGGACATCGGCATCATCCTGAAAGTCAAACCCCGCATCAACGAGGGTGGTCTGGTTTCGCTTGAGATCTCCCAGGAGATCTCCACCTACGAGAAGATCAAAGTCGGCGGTGAGGACCAGCTTCTGCTCAACAAGACCGATGCGTCGACGAGCCTCGTCGTCCAGGATGGCCAGACGATCGTGATCGGCGGCCTTATCCGGGAGGACACAACCAAATCCTCTTCAGGCATCCCGTTCTTCTCCAGTATTCCGATCATCGGCTGGCTCTTCGGTGGCACCGAAGACGACACCAAGCGGCAGGAACTTATCATCCTGCTGACGCCCCGCGTCATCAAAAACCAGAAAGAGGCGAAGGACCTGTCCGGGGAAATGATCAACAAGATGGCCGAGGCCAGCCAGGGAAGAATCAAGAGAGAAGATATCCTCGGAAACAAACCCCCAAAGGACCGGGGGGGCGTCAAGCCGCCGGATGGATCCGATCCGTCCGCCCAGCCCAAACCATAATGGCCGTTATGAAAATACATTTTAAGGTCATCCTGTTTATCCTGATTGTCGCCGGCGCTTTTCTGACCGGATACTGGCTGAACAGTACCGGCGGCAAGGCAGGCGAAGAGCGGAAGATCCTTTATTACATCGATCCGATGAATCCCGCTTTCAAGTCGGATAAACCGGGAATCGCGCCTTGCGGCATGCCCCTCGAGCCGGTCTATGCCGATAAAAACGGCTTTACCGCCGGCGGTCCCGATCCCCGGGTATCCCTGCCGCCGGGAACGGTCCGGATCGCCCCGGAGAAGCAGCAGCTCATCGGCGTTAAAATGATGACCGTCGAAAAAGCCCCCTGGACCCATACCCTGAGGGTGCTCGGGCGGGTGACGCCTGATGAAACGCGTATCTACCGGCTTACCGCCGCCACCAGTGGTTGGATCCAGGATGTATTTCCCGTCACCACCGGCAGTCTGGTCAGGAAAGACGAATCACTCGCCACGGTTTCGTTCATATCAACGGAATTTCGTACAACCCTGCTGGCCTATTTCAATCTTGTCAATGCCGGCAATGCCAGTCTCCCCGACAATAAGGCTCCGGGTCCGACTGCCCCGAAAAGCGTCGCGGCGATAAATAAAAAGAGAACACGAGAACTAGAAAAAATACGCCTGACAGACCGGGGCGCTTCAGGTTCACAAGTTGATTGGTACAGGCAAACGCTTTTCAGCTATGGGATAAGCGAGTCCCAGCTCGAAGAAATAGAACGCGTCCGAAAGATTCCGGATTCCATCGATATTCGATCTCCGGCTGCAGGATTCATTCTTTCGCGAAATGTTTCTCCCGGCCTGCGCTTCGATCGGGGCGCCGAATTCTTCAGGATTGCCGACCTTTCCAGGGTCTGGATCCTGGCCGATGTCTTCGAAAACGAGGCAGCCTTCTTCAATCCCGGAATGCGGGTAAAGATGGAACTCCCTTACCAGAAAAAGACCCTCTATGCCCGGATGAGCCATGTGTTGCCGCAGTTCGACCCCGCCACACGCACCCTCAAGGTGCGGCTGGAGGCGGACAACCCGGGCTACGCTATGCGTCCCGATATGTTCGTGAACGTGGAGCTCCCCGTGAGCGGTCCGCCGGCAATCATTGTCCCGGTGGATGCGGTCCTCGATTCGGGACTGAAAAAGACGGTCTTTGTCGACCGGGGCAACGGTTTTTTCGAGCCGCGACAGGTGGAAACGGGGCGCTCACTGGGGGAACGGGTAGAGATCGCCCGTGGCCTGATGCCCGGTGAAAAGATCGTCGTATCCGGGAATTTTCTGATGGACTCCGAGGCGCGGATGCAGCAGGCCGCCACAGGGATTACCGGAAAGATCGGTCGTGACCCTGTTTGCGGCATGAACATCGATGAAGACAGCGCCAGAGCCGCGGGCAACTACCTGGAATACCGGGGGCAGACCTACTTCTTCTGCGACCCCAGGGAACGGGAAGACTTTCGCAAGGAACCGGAGCGGTACCTGAAATCATCCCCGGCTCAGGGGAGCATGCCCATCCCCAAGTCACAGGGCGTCCAGACAAAAAAACACACATCGCACGACGCCATGGCGTTGCCCAAGTCGCAAGACATGAAGACGATGCCTCAAGGGCACGGAGCGATGCCGATGGCCGGGCAAAATGAGCAAGCGCCGGTTTCCGGATCACAGGGAGCGCCCTCCATGCCTGTAATGAAGGACATGGACAAGTTCCAAGCCGGCCCTGCCCTTCCTGTTCAGACAATGCCCGGAGCAAAAACGGGCGGCATGTTTACGCCAGCGCTCACGAGCGAGGTCAGGCGTCGGATGCGTCCGGAACGCAGGCCTGATGCCCAGCACGTGTCCACGGGCACGCTCCAACCCGGCAACTGCCGGGTCAAGCGGTACGTGATGCCGTCCGGAACGCAAGGCCCTCTGCCTATGCCCGGAGCAAAAACGGGCGGCATGTTTCCACCGTCGACAGGCGCTCCAGCCCGGCAGATGCCCGGGTCAGATGGCAGTCTGATGCCGCCCGGATCGCAGGGCTCTGCCATCGTGCCGGGACCGGAGATAAAAACCCCCGGCGGCGGACAGAACCATGATTAACAGGATCATCGATTTTTCCGCCCAGAACAAGCTGATCGTTCTTCTGGTGGTCGCCGCCATGGCCCTTGATGGGGTGGTGGTCCATGAAGCACCTCCCTCTCGACGCCATCCCCGATCTCTCCGAGACCCAGGTGATCATCTACTCCCGCTGGGACCGCAGTCCCGATATCGTCGAGGACCAGGTCACCTACCCGATCGTCACGGCCATGCTGGGCGCTCCCGGGGTCAGGACCGTCCGTGGCTTCTCCGATTTCGGCTACTCCTTTGTCTATGTCATCTTCGAGGAGGGGACGGACATTTACTGGGCCCGTTCGCGGACCCAGGAATACCTGTCGGCCGTGCTGCAGAGGCTTCCCCAGGGGGTCCAGACCGAACTGGGGCCTGATGCCACCGGCCTGGGCTGGATCTTTCAGTATGTCCTCGTCGATACCACCGGGCAGCAGAGCCTGGCGGAACTCCGCTCCTACCAGGACTGGTACCTGCGTTACTATCTGAAGTCGGTGCCGGGGGTGGCCGAGGTGGCCCCCATCGGCGGTTTCCGCCAGCAATACCAGGTCAATCTCGACCCCAACAAGCTGCAGTTCTACAACATTCCGGTCAGCCGGGTGGTGGAGGCGGTCCGGGGGAACAACAACGACGCCGGGGGGCGGCTCATCGAATTCGGCGGGACGGAGTACATGGTCCGCGGCCGGGGGTATGCCCGATCCATCCAGGATTTCGGAAATATCGCCCTGTCGGTGAGCGAGAACGGCTCGCCGATCCGCATCCGGGACGTGGGCGAGGTCGTCCTCGGACCCGACCTGCGGCGGGGGGTCGCCGACCTCAACGGCACGGGGGAAGCGGTCTCCGGCATCGTCGTCATGCGCCAGGGACAGAACGCCCTGGACGTGATCGAACGGGTCAAGAAGAAGATCCGGGAAATCGAACCGGGCCTTCCTCCCGGCGTCAAGATCGTCCCCGTCTACGACCGGTCGGAGCTGATCAACCGGTCCATCGACAACCTGAAGTGGACCCTGGTCGAGGTGATGATCACCGTTTCCCTGATCGTGCTCCTCTTTCTCTGGCATATCCCGAGCGCCGTCATTCCGATCATCACCATCCCTCTGGCCGTCCTGATCTCGTTCATTCCCTTCCGGCTCATGGGGGTCTCGGCCAATATCATGTCCCTGGCAGGGATCGCCATCGCCGTCGGCGCCATGGTCGATGCGGCCATCGTGGTCGTGGAGCAGACCCACAAGAAGCTGGAGCTCTGGGATCAGGGAGGGCCGCAAGGGTGATTACCGGGAGGTGATCGTCGGGGCCGTCAAGGAGGTGGGGGGGACCAGTTTCTTCGCGCTTCTGGTCATCGCGGTGTCGTTCCTTCCCGTTCTGACGCTGGAGGCCCAGGAAGGGCGCCTCTTCAAGCCGCTGGCCTACACCAAGACCCTTTCCATGATCGTTGCCGCCGTCCTGGCCATCACCCTGGACCCGGCCTTGAGGCTCCTGTTTACCCACGTCCGCAACTTCAGCTTCCGCCCCCTCTGGCTCTGCCGGGTGGTAAACGCCGTGGCGGTGGGAACCATCCGCGCCGAGGAGCGCCATCCCGTCAGCCGCTTTTTGATCCGCATCTACGAACCGGCGGTGGCATGGTCGCTGCGCTGGAAGTGGGCGTCATCGGCGCCGCCGTCATCCTGGTGCTGGTGACGATCCCCGTCTTTCAGAAGCTCGGCTCCGAGTTCATGCCTCCTCTGGATGAAGGTTCGCTCTTCTATATGCCCACCACCATGCCGGGGATCTCCGTCACGGAGGCGCAGAAGCTTCTCCAGGTCGACCGACCGGATCATCAAACGCTTCCCGGAAGTGGACCAGGTGCTCGGGAAGGCCGGGCGGGCCGAGACATCAACCGACCCGGCGCCTCTCTCGATGCTGGAGACCCTGATCACCCTCAAGCCGAAAAGCGAGTGGCGGAAAGTGGACACCTGGTACTCCTCCTGGGCGCCGGACTGGCTCAAGCCGATTTTCCGGCGTATCACGCCCGACACCATCTCCACGGCGGAGCTGGTCAGCCAGATGAACGAGGCGCTGAAACTTCCCGGTCTCTCCAACGCCTGGACCATGCCGATCAAGGGGCGGATCGACATGCTCACGACCGGCATCCGCACCCCCGTCGGTCTCAAGATCTCCGGCGCGCAACCTGGTGCAGATCGAGCAGATCGGGGCGCAGGTGGAGGCAGTCTTGCGCCAGATGAAGGGGACCCGGAGCGTTTTCGCCGAGCGGACCGGCGGCGGCTATTTTCTCGATATCGACTGGAACCGTGATGAGCTGGCCCGCTACGGCCTCTCCATCGACCAGGCGCAGGAGGCGGTCCAGAACGCTATCGGCGGGGAGAACATTGCCACCACCATTCAGGGGCGCGAACGATATCCCGTGAACGTCCGCTATCAGCGCGACTTCCGCAGCAACCCGGAGGCCATCGGCCGGGTCCTGGTACCTGTCGACGGGGGCCAGAAGCAGATTTCCCTTTCCCAACTGGCGGAGGTGAGCGTGGCGAGCGGGCCGGCCATGATCCGCGATGAAGACGGCCTGCTGACGGGCTATGTCTACGTGGATATTGCCGGTCAGGACCCGGGAAGCTACATCGAAGAGGCGGACCGCCTGCTCCGCGGAAAGCTGGAACTGCCGGCCGGTTACGCCGTCGCCTGGAGCGGGCAGTACGAGGCGATGCAGCGGGTCCGGGAGCGCCTGTGGATCGTGGTGCCGCTGACCATGCTGCTGATCGTCCTGCTGCTCTATCTCAATACCCGGTCCCTGGTGAAGACGGCCATCGTCCTGCTGGCGGTCCCCTTCTCGGCGGTGGGGGCCGTCTGGTTCATTCATCTGCTCGGCTACAACATGAGCATCGGCGTCTGGGTGGGGCTTATCGCGCTTCTCGGGGTGGATGCGGAAACGGGGGTCTTCATGCTCCTCTACCTGGACCTGGCCTACAAGCAGGCCGGACAGGAGGGGCGTCTGAACACCCGTAAGCGATCTGCGGGCGGCCATCCTGCAGGGGGCGGCCAAGCGCATCCGGCCCAAATTCATGACCGTGGCCACCATGATGTTCGGGCCTCGTTCCCATCATGTGGTCCACCGGCACGGGGGCCGATGTCATGAAGCACATCGCCGCGCCGATGGTGGGAGGGATTTTGACCTCCTTCCTGATGGAACTGATGGTTTACCCGGCGATCTACGAGATCTGGAAATGGAACTTCGAGATGAAAAAGCAGCCCATCCCGACAGGGGAATGAATACCCGGAAGATGAGGAGGACAAGCGACATGAAACGGAATGGCAGGAATCCTAAAAGACTGCAGGCGATGGAACGGCTCTTTATGGCTGCCCGTTCTTCTCCTTGCTTTTCTGGCAGTGGCAGGCAGTGCGAATGCCGCCCTGCGCATCGGCAGCACGCTCCCGCCGGTCACCCTTTCGGGAATCGATGGAGCGCCGGTCAGGATTCCCGAAAGCCTCAAGGGAAAGGTGGTGATTCTCCACTTCTGGCAGATCGGCTGTTCGTCATGCAAACTGGAGATGCCCGCCATGGACGGGCTGTACGGCAAGTACCGGAGAAAGGGGCTGGAGGTCCTGGCCGTCAACGTCGGGCAGAAAAAAGAGACCGTGAAGGCCTTTGCCGCCGAGCTGGGGGTTTCCTATCCGCTTCTGATCGATCCGGACGAAAAGAGTGCCACGATTATTCGGTGTGACGGATGTGCCCAGAACTTACGTGATCGACCGCAGCGGCGTCGTCCGATACAGAATTCTCGGCGGCGCCACCCCGGAAATGCTGAAAAAACTGATTCTCAGTCTTCTCTAACGGAATGACAAAACAGGTAGAAATTTCAAAATCTCGAAATAACTCAGAGAAAGAAGGATGCCATGAAAAAATTGTTGATCTTGCTTGTTGTGATTGTGTTCGCCGCACCGACCGCCGCCCTGGCCGATGGCAGGATCGACTACAAAGCCAAATGCGCGACCTGCCACGGGGCGACCCTGAGTCCTTCCGAAAACGGCCAGGACTATTGAAGGTCGCCACCCAGGAAGCTCGCTCTGGGAGGCAAGTCAAGATGAACAGGGACGAGATGATCGCGATCATCGAAAAAGGCAAGGACAAGATGCCCGCATTCGAGAAGGAGCTGACGAAGGAGCAGATCGCGGCCATCATTGACTATATTTTACGACTTTGAAATGGAAAGTGAGCGACTCTGCGTCCAAGCAACTACAGGAGGGTACTGCAAATTAATAAGGGTATCAGGAAGAGGAGACGTCATGAAAAGAAAAGGACTGGTTGTATTGTATGATGGTGTTTTGCCTGCTAGCGGGGAGCGCTCTCTGGGCGCTTGACAATGATGTGAAGGAGATACCGGCCTGCAAGTATTGCGGTATGAACCGGGAGACGTTTGCCCACAGCCGAATGCTGATCGAATACAACGACGGCACGAAGCATGGGCACCTGCAGTCTTCACTGCGCCGCCGTCGATCTCGCCCTGAATCTGGACAAGACGCCGAAGGCGATCCGGGTGGGGGATTACGGTCACGAAGGTGTTGATCAATGCGGAAACGGCCACCTGGGTCATCGGCGGGAAGCAAGCCGGGGGTGATGACCAAGAATGCCAAGTGGGCCTTTGCGAACAAGGCGGATGCGGAAAAGTTCCGGCAGGAAAACGGCGGCCGGATTGCCAGGTTCGATGAGGCCCTCGAAGCCGCCTACAAGGATCTCGCCGATGACACCAAGATGATCCGGGAGCGGCGAAAAATGATGAAAGATGAAATGATGGAGCACAGAACCATTGACGGGCGGCGGACAGAGGCTTGCGGTCTAGAGAGTGTTTCCGGGTGATTCTGTCGGCGCTCTGCCTCCTCTGGTTTCCTGCTGCCGTCATCTTCCCTGGGCGCAGCCGAAACGAGGGGCGCCGAAGCCGACGGCCAGGGACAAGTGCCCGGTATGCGGCATGTTCGTGGCAAAGTATCCCGACTGGACGACCGCCATTCTCTTCAAGGACGGCTCTCACGTCTTCTTTGACGGCGCAAAGGACATGTTCAAGTACCTTCTTGATCCGAAAAGGTATGATCCTGCGCAGGAAAGCGGAGGATATCCAGGCCGTCATGGTGAAGGACTACTATCGGCTCTCGTGGATCGATGCGCGGAAGGCCTGGTACGTCCTGGGCAGTGACGTCTTCGGCCCCATGGGCAGGGAGCTCATCCCGCTGGAGAAGGAAGCCGATGCAAAGGAGTTCATGAAGGACCACAAGGGGATGAAAATCATCCGATTCCCCGACGTCACGACGGAGGTCATCAAAACCCTTGATTAAAGGACTCTTCCGGAAGAAAACGGCAAAGGCTCGACTTCCCATGAGAAAATCGAGCCTCTGCCTGTCCCTGCTGGGCGTCAGCTGTGCTGCTTCTCGGCCTGATGTTCACCCATGCCTATCTTCAGCGGCAGGCCGATGGCCCGTCCATCGACCGCATGGCCGGGGTGGTCAGGAACCTGGAGCTGACGGATCTGTCTCTCTTCACGGAGGCCCGCTATACCCGCCATCTGTCTCAGACCGATCTCCATTCGGCCTTTCAGGATCACCCGGTATCACTGGAACATTTTCCGACGGGCTCCATCGCGGGCCCTCCCGCGGGCGTTGAGGAGGTTCAATGGCAAGCTGGATTGAGAAGCACCGGAGCATCCTGGATTTCACCCTTTCCTCGCTGATGAGAAGGAAAGGCAAGAACATCAGTCTCTTCCTCGTTTATACCCTGGTGGTATTCATGCTGGGATCGGCCCTGTTTCTCACGCAGGCCATGAAGCGGGAGGCCTCGCTCATCCTGAAGGGCGCCCCGGAAATGGTCGTCCAGCGGCTGCTGGGCGGCCGGTACGACCCCATCCCGGTGGATTACGTCGAAAAAATAAGCAATATCCGGGGTGTCATCTCCGCAGGTCCGAGATTGTGGGGATACTACTATGACCCCGTCTGTGGGCGCCAACTATACGCTCATGGTTCCCCGGAACGATGCCTCCCGCCCGCGATAAAATCATCATCGGAAACGGGATTTCCAGAAGCAGGATGGTCTATCGGGGCGATATCATGTCCTTCCGGGGATACGACGGTCTTGTCCGGAACTACACGGTGGACGGCAAGATCTCATCCGAATCGGAGCTCGTCTCGGCCGACCTGATCCTGATTTCGGAGGCGGACTTCCGGGATCTCTTCGGGTTTCCCGCCGCGCGGGCGACGGATATCGCGGTCACGGTCCGGAATCATAAAGAGCTGCCGACCATTGCAAAAAAAATAGCGGACCTGCTCCCCGATACGCGGCCCATCATCCGGGATGAAATGGTACGGACCTATGATGCGGTTTTCGACTGGCGGGGCGGAATGGTGATTGTTCTTGTCATGATGGCGCTTCTCGCCTTTGTCATTTTCGCCTGGGAAAAGGCCTCGGGGCTCAGCGCCGAGGAAAAACGGGAAATCGGCATTCTAAAGGCGATCGGCTGGGAGACATCCGACATGATTGCCGTAAAGGCATACGAAGGGCTTCTGGTCTCCTTCTTCTCTTTCAGTACCGGAATCCTGTTTGCCTACGTGCATGTGTTTTTTTCCTCGGCCTTCCTGTTCGCACCGGCCCTGAAAGGCTGGTCGGTACTCTACCCCGACTTCCGGATCACACCCTTTATCGATCCCTATCAGGTGGCGATCCTCTTTTTTCTGACCGTGGTGCCCTATACCGTCGCAACCATCGTCCCCTCCTGGCAGGCGGCCATCGTCGATCCCGACTCGGTGATGAGGTCGTAGAGATGATCAAGCTGCTGAACGTGCGCAAGGGATTCAATCTGGGCAAGCCGAGCGAATTTATCGCGGTGAGCGGGGTCACGCTTTCGATGGAGGCAAACCGGATCACGGTCCTGAAAGGGCCGAGCGGCTCGGGGAAGACGACGCTGTTGAGCCTCATCGGCTGCATGGCAAGGCCGACCTCGGGCCGCATCACCCTGATGGGCGAACTCCTGGGCAGCGACGGGCCTCTGCAAGGACGGGGACGCCGCCGAGATGGAGGTCACGAGCCTGCCCGAACGGTTTTTGACGGAGATACGGCGAAAGACGTTCGGGTTTATCTTCCAGCAGTTCAACCTGGTAAAGGGGATCACGGTGCTTGAAAACGTCATGCTGCCGTCGTACCCGCTGGGAGAAAAACATCGGGTTGTCAAGGCAAGGGCCCTGTCCCTCCTGGAGACTTTCGGCCTCGGGGATCGCGCTTCCGCGAGGGTGGAATGGCTTTCCGGAGGGGAGGCGCAACGGGTGGCCATTGCCAGGGCGCTGATGAATGATCCCCCGGTCATCATTGCCGATGAGCCGACGGCCCACCTGGACAGCAAGCTATCCCTGGAATTCATGGAAATCATCTCCCGCCTGAAGGACGAGGGAAAGACGGCCATCATCGCCAGCCATGACCCGCTCGTCTACGGCGCGCCGATGGTCGACCGGGTGATTGCCGTCCGGGACGGCATGATCGAGGGTGACGGGACATGATCCTCCATCCCGGCATCGTCGCCCTCGTTCTGGTCTCTTTTCTCATCTCCGGGATGATCCTCTACAGCGCGTTTTTCGGGATCCGGATCATCCGGCGGTGGGATATTCAGAGCGGCAGCGAGGAGCAGCTGGCCCTGGAGCGGCGGACATACCTCATTTCGACGATCCTCTCCTATGTGTTCGTGTTCCAGATCGGCTCGCTCTTTCTCTACATCTACACGGCGGACAGCCTTCACAATCTGTTTGTCGGGGCCATGTGCGCCGCCGGCACCCTGAACGTCGATCCCTACGGCTATCCGACATTTCTCTTGAAGATACTCAATTTTATCCTGGCCGGCCTATGGCTGATCATCAATTACACGGACAACCGGGCCTATGACTACCCCCTGATCCGGAAAAAATACGCCCTGCTGCTCCTCCTGGCGCCCCTGATCGTGACGGAGTCGATCGTTCAGTTGCTCTATTTCACGCAGATGAAAGCGGATGTGATCACCTCCTGCTGCGGAAGCCTGTTCAGCTCCGACAAGAGGCGGCGTGAGTTCGGATATCGCGGCTGTGCCGGTGAAGGCTGCGATGGCGGGTTTCTATCTGAGTCTGGCGCTGACCTTTTCTTCGGGCATCGTTTATCTGCATCAAGGGAAAACTGGGGCTGCTTTTCTCTTTCGCAAGCGGTCTTTTTTTTCTGATGTCCTGCATCTCGTTCATATCGTTCATCTCATTGTATTTCTACGAGCTTCCGACCCACCACTGCCCCTTTTGCGTGTTGCAGAGGGAGTACGGCTATGTCGGATATCTTCTCTATGCCTCCCTTCTGACGGGCGCTGTTTCCGGACTCGGCGTCGGCGCCTTGATGCCTTTCACGGGGATCAGCAGTCTTTCCGGCAGCCTGCCGCTGATCCAGAAAAGACTGACACTCCTGTGCCTCGTCTCCTATCTTCTCTTCGCCGGGATATCGATTTACCGGATGGTCAGCACGGATTTTACTCTGGGGTTGCTGTAAAGCCAGTGCATCATTTGCCCTGTAGCTGTGATTCGAGTCTCATCTGTTGCAGTTGCTCTACCCTGGAGCGCCTGGTCGTCGGGAGTGTCTGGGGACGCTAAGATTCCCCGTCAACCGGGCGACGTCACAGCCTGTTCAGCGGACGACGCGGACTGCGTCGATGCAGACCCCGCAGGAGCTGGAATACGAACCGCGAGCCTGATAACCGCCGCCGGCCCCCGAGTTCGGGCGGAACGGCAGCCTGTGCGGAAGACGGCGCGCCTGAGGAAATGAAGACGCGACCGGTGGAAGGGGGTCATCCCGCCTGGCGCCGTTCGGGCGTCACTGGCGATGCCGAGGCTTCGCCGGCCCTTCTTTTCTCCCGGTCGTCCAGCATCACCACGACCCTGTCGTCCCCTTTGACCAGGACGATCCGGTTCGCTTCGATCTCGCTCGAGGAGGTATCCACCCAGCGTTGCGCCCTTCTTCAGGGTGCGCTGCCTCTTGCCCCGCCCCTCTGCCTGAGTAGGGCGCTTTCCTGTCTTCGACGAAAGCGAAGCTCCCTTCATCCGTGATCAGGGTTCCGTAGAGAAAGAGGTCGGGTCTTCGGGATGACTTTCTCCGGCGGTTTCTCCGGCGGGATCTTTCTTTCCGGGTGAAAAAGGTTCTGATCGCTGATCATGGCATAGTCGCCGGGCGCCAAAGTCCGAAACGGCTCCGCCTTCTTCCCGGACGGATCTGCACGATTCCTTCACCGGAGGGAGCGGCATCTGCGCGGCCGGATTCAGAAAAGGGATCACCGCAAAATAGACGACCGCGGCGATCGGCCGCCAGCAGCAGGCCGTTGAGGACATTCAGGCTCCGAAAAACGTATTTCATCATGAATCATGATGACATCCCTTCCGTCAAACCGGAAACCTTCAGCCTGACCGTCAGGTCTCTCGGCTCCTTGAAATTCCGGATTCTTACATCCAGTTCCCGGACGACAAGGTAAGGGGTCTGCGATCTCGATGGCGTACAGGGTATCGCTGAGGGCCCTCGTATCGGGCAGCACTGCGTCGATCGTCACGGTAATGATTTTGAATTTTCCCGCCTCCTCGATCTTTTCGACCCGTTCGCTGGCGATGCTCCCCCCCATGGACGCGATCAGCGCATCGAGATGGCTCTGGAGGGCGGCGGCGGCGACGGAAGCGGTCTGGCCCTCGATCATTTTTGCGTTTTCCGCCTTGCGGATTTCCTTCAGGGCAGTGAGTTCCGCTTCGATGCGGGGTTTGTCGGCGATCATCGCCATATATTTCTGAAGGATCCTCGACTTGACGGACGCTGCATCCTCCTTTTCAGCCAATTCCGACTGAACCCTCAGATAACCGTACTGGTAAATGACGGCGCCCAGGAGGATGAGCATCAAGGGAATGGCGATGACAAGAAGCCTACTTTGACTTTTCATGGTTTGCCTTTTCCTCCGGCAATCCTTCGATTTCCATTTTGATCATGAAGCGGTCTGCCTTCAAGCGGACGTCCCTGAATGTGGGCGATGCAAACTCCACTTTCCTGAAATACTTGGAGGCTTCCAGCTTCGGTACGATGTCCGTTGCCGAGGCGGCGTATCCTTCGATTTCGACGGTGGACTCGGTAAAGCGAACCCTGGAAAGCCATGCATTCTTCGGCAGAACACGGGTCATTTCGCGGAGCAGGTCGAGCATCACGGGCCGGGAGGTCTTGAAGTTCCGGATGGTGGTAATTTCCTGCTCCACCCCGTTAAGCTCCTTTTTCAGGGATTCGATCTTGTTGACCTCCTCCTTGCGAGACGCGATTTCCCGGTCGATCGCCGCAACCCTTTTCTCTTCGATCTGGAGGGGCGATACCAGCCAGAACAGGCCCAGGGCGGCGAGGGCCGCCAGAAGGACAAGGGTCAGGGCGAGGGGGGGCTTCAGCGTTCGATGAATGCCTTTGTCGAGAAGATTCATTCCCTCGGCACCGATTACGGCAACCCTATGGATCGCGATCCCCTTTGCCCTGAGGGCCTCCACATAGGGTTGAAGCGTCTCGGCCTTCATTGCCGCTAGCAAGATGCGGATCCGGTTGTCATCCTCCGAGAGGACCCGGAAATCGTAGAAAGCTCTTTCGGGGGAAAGAGGAGTGAGCCGGTCCAGCTCATAGGAGATGACATTGGAGAGATTCTCTTTGACGGTGAGGGGAAACTCAGTCGTCTTCACGATGGCCCAGTCTGCGGGGATGATCAGCGTCACCGGCACCCCGGCGGCGTTGAGATCGCTCACGGCCAGCGCAACCGCGGAGGCCAGAACCGCCGGCGCCGGAAAGGCGTCCTCCCCGAGCGGGTACCGTCGGGCGCCCCTGGATGTTTCGCGCGACAAGAACCGGGAGCTTAGTGCGACGGAAATGCCTCCGCTCTCCAGCAGGACCGACAGGCGCCGTCTGGGGGCAATGCGATCATCGGCCAGACTCAAGAAGGGCATCTCCCGAAGGGGCCGCCCCCACCGCACAAGGTTCTTGAACGTGTCTGTGAGAAACGAGGTTGTCATAGTAAAATTTCCACCGGGCTTTTGTAGTAAATATACCGATATCGGTGGGAATCGTCAAAGGTTATTGTCGCCAGGATGGAAAAACCCTTTTTCGGATTATCATGATAGCCCGTCGACTCTACGGTGAATGTATTTGATGCCCCCGGAGCTGCACTCACATGGGCCGCCATCAGGGGATAGGCGGCGCCGAGCATCTCCTTGGCGGCGGTTTCCCCTCCGATCTCTGACGATGTCCTGAATTCGATGATCCGCTCGGCCATTTCGGCGTCCATTCCCGGAAGGGCAATCAGGATCTCCTTCGGCGCCGCATTGATGTTGATCCGGTCCGTCTTGCCGTGAACCGTCAGAAAATGGATAATCCCCTTCGTTTTACTCGTCCCGTAGAGAATCTCCGGTGTCATCCCCCTGACGAGGATCAGCTCCTCCAGGGTCTCAAAGGCGGCATTTCTGGCCTTGTAAGATTTCGAAAGCGACTGGTAATAATCCGATTCAGCCCCATGAAGGCGGTGCAGATCATCGGCATCCTTCCAGTCCAGGATGGAATCGACGATGATATCGGCATCTTCCGGGGAAACCCCCTGTTGGATGAGGAGATTTTTCAGGATGATTCCGGAAGAATCGCTCAAGCCATTCAGGGATATCTTCCCCGATTCATCGATGACTCGTACCATGAAACCGGTTTTCCCCATGTCAACGGTATAGGCCGTACCGTCGAGCCTCCAGGGTTCCTTCCCCTCCAGCGTCACGGTCTGGTTCCGGTTGACAGACCGGTAGACGATCTCCAGGATGCCCCTCTCGATCCCCGCCTCGGCCAGGCGTTTTTTCTCCATTCCTTCCTTAAAGGCCATGGCGCCATAGCCCTCAGCACGTATCATCACCGAGAAGGACAATCCCATAACCATGAGAATCGCCATGACCCACAGGACAATCAATAGCGCGATACCGTGTTGGGAAGTCTTCATCTGGTAGCGCCTCCCGGAATCGTCAAAATTTCCCCCCGGACCCTGACGGGAAACACTAACACAAGGTTTTTCGTTCCATTCACCATGTGAAACCTTATTTTTTCCGGGATCGTGGTCCCCTCTGACAGCTGGTCCATCCACTTTCCCCGTTCTTCGGTCGGGTCCCTGTGAAAATATTCAAAAGATATCTCGGTGGCTTCGATCAACCGGGTATCCTGACGGCCTTCGATCCCCGGGATCTGCTCGGAGGCATAAAGAACCTCCTTACCTGTTTGATCGGCCTCAACCCTGTAATCGACCACGACATATCCCTTCTGCCCTCCCCAAATGGAATGGTTGGACGATAAACGGAGGGTCTTCCTGTCTCCTTTGAAATAATATATTTTCTGACCCTCCTCCTCGTAGGTGAGGGGAACCTGAGACTGAATCTGGGCATCGAGGATGGACAGAACGGTTCTGAGTCCCTCCTGGGAGTCCATCTTTTTTTCACCCGCTGCCACGGACCGGGAACTGATCCTGAGGGCCCCCAACGTGATGACCAGAATCATCACCAACAGGGTCATCGAGATCAGGAGTTCGAGAAGTGTAAAGCCCCTTTCAGAGCGGATGGCGTGTTGTGGTCTTTCGTTCATGGTGATCTCCCATGACGCCCCTCGGCCGGCGCCATTCTATCGACCATCTTCAACGTCTTGAGGCCGAGGCTTTTTTCTTTCCGCCCCTCAGTCCAGCCGACGGTGAGTGAGACTTCCATCAGCTTGAACGGCAGGTTGTCCGTTCTCTCCATCAACACCTCGGTTATGGAAACATCCATGCGGTAGCCGTCTTCCGTCACCTCACTCCAGGACGCAGCGACAGGAGAGAGTTCGTCCAGTATTTTTTTGATCCCGGCATCTGCTTTGACTGAGGCCCAGGTCATGTCGCCGGCCCTGGAGACAGCGCGCAAGTCAGCGGAAAAAAGCTGCAGGAGCAGCGTGACGGCGATGGCCATGATGGCAAGAGACACCAGCACCTCAAGGAGGGTGAAGCCTTTCTTATTTGCCATGCTTTCGGAATTTTCCACGATTGCTCCGGCAACAATGACGTTTTTAAAAAATATTACCTTTTTTATACCATCAGCAGATTCCGCCAGGTACGATCCGTCCTGGCCGGTAATGCCGGTAATGAGTGCTTTCTTCATGTCATCCCGTTCCTCTTAATTGGATTACTCGGTGTAACCTGCCCCTAGGTTGCACCATCCCATTTCCAGATGCCGGCGCCTGTCCCAAAGTTGATATGCCTTCTATTTTTGTACCACATTTTGAGGTAGAGATCTGCTGCTTTTTTGGTGATTGCCGCGTAAAGTATCGCAAAGGCTTTCTGAATCGGAAAATCACGTGTTCAGTCAATTTGGCTTTGTTTGTTTCGGACAAAAAATGCACGGCTGGTTGATCATACCCTGAAATGGATCACCCCTTCCGGTGCTTGATAAATGTTCCATTGCTATACTCCTCGAAGGCGATCTCCAATTCCTGTTGTGTGTTCATTACGATAGGGCCGTACCATGCAACGGGTTCACCGATGGGTTTGCCGGACATGAGGAGGAACCGAACAGGTTCATCTTCGGTAATTACGACGATTTGTTCTCCATTATCGAACAGAACAAGCGTCTCGTTCGTAGCAAAAGGATCTCTCTGGATGTCGAAATAGTTAATGCCTTCAACCTCGTAGGTATAGGGGTTTCTCTCTCGGCAGAATCTTGCCTTGCCTTCAATAATATATGCAAAGACGGTGTGCCCTGATTTGGTTGGATGAATGAACTCTGTTTTTGCAGGGATCGTTAAATCAAGATATTCCGGATCGGTGACAATGTCCTGGACAGGACCTTGTTCCCCATCAACTTTGCCGCAAATGATCCGGATCGTTACGCCGTTGCTCATATGAGATTTCCGGTATCTGATTGCTTTTCACGTCACGATATCGAGGGTCCATCATCTTATGAGAGGCCGGGAGATTGGCCCACAACTGGAATCCTCCCATGCGTCCTGTTTTATCTCCCTTCGGCATTTCCTGATGAATGATACCGCTGCCGGCAGTCATCCACTGCACATCCCCAGGGCTGATCACGCCTTTGTTTTTCATGCTATCCCCATGTTCGATACTTCCGTGAAGGACATACGTGATTGTCTCGATTCCGCGATGCGGATGCCAGGGGAATCCCTTAATGTAATGCCGAGGATCATTTGAACGAAAATCATCGAGGAGGAGAAAAGGGTCGAAGAGTGGCACCTGGTAATTGCCGAAAGCCCTTTTCAGATGGACACCTGCTCCTTCAATGGTGGGTTTACTCTTGATAACCTTACGGATTTTCCTGATCTTTTCCATTTTGATTCTCCTTGACTTCTTTTCCTGCCATGTCCTGTTCCATGTACCGAATCGTTTCTGAAAACTTATATGATCATAGGCCCGGTGAACCCCAAGGTCCTTCGCAGACCGTTTCGGAGAGCTTTCGTCTATCATTCGGTAATTCTCGCTCTCGGAGGTAATCGGGCAGGTCTTCCTTGTTTCCCGGTATGCCTATGGCTGCCATGGCCTCAACCGTGAAACCATCAGGGATGTTGAGGGAAGAACTGGCAAGTTCGTAATCGAACCCCTGCATCCCATGGACAACATAACCCATGAGGTTCCCCTGCAGGGCCAGATTCTCCCATGCCGCACCGGCATCATAGGAGTGGGTCCGCGACGGCTTTCCGTTGTCAAATGTGTTTTTCGAAACGATGAGGAGAAGCGCTGAAGAATTCTTGGCCCAAATCTTATTTGAATCGGTAAGCAGGTTGAAGAAGAGAGGCCAATGTTCCGTATTCCGTCTTGCATACAGGATGCGCCATGGTTGATTGTTGTTCGATGACGGCGCCCATCTTGCCGCTTCAAACAGGGACATAATCTCTGTTTCGGGAATTTCCTCACCAGACATGGCCCGCGGTGACCAGCGATCAAGAAAAATATTATCAATCGGGTGATCAGCTTTCCGTATCTCACTTCCTTTGATTATAGCCATGGTTAAATCCTCTTATTATAAAATTTGAAATGTCCAGAAAATATACTTGAATATTAAGGAAATTTTGGCCATTCTTTATCATCAGAAATCAGCAGTATTCCTTTTCTTTATATGTGAAAGTTATTGAGTGCCCACTTTACCCTCGCTTCAGGAGTAGTAAAAACGTCCGATGGAGCTCGATCAACCTGGTCGAGGCGTTTTCGAAGACCCTGACCATTGGCCAACTGAATGGCCAGTCCTGGACGGGCGTTTAGCTCCAGAAGAAGAGGCCCTCGGTCTTTATCAATAACCAAATCCACGCCAATATACCCTAAGCCGGTAATTTCGAAGGTTTCTGCCGCCATCCAAAGCATCTTTTCCCAGTAAGGAACCTGAATTCCACTGACTGGGTTAGCCGTATCCGGATGATGGGTGATGACCCGGGAGAGATGAACAGCAGACCTCGTAACACCCCCAGTCAATTCGACGCCCGCACCGATCGCCCCTCGATGAAGGTTCGCCTTGCCATCAGATGCTTTGGTAGGCAATCGTACCATGGCCATGACCGGAATGCCACGATAGACAACAATTCTCACGTCCGGAACACCAAGATAGGTTACGGCAGCAAAGACAGGATCGGGATGAATCAGCGCTTCCACAATGGCCAAATCCTCAAGCCCTGATAAGGAAAAAATCCCGGAGAGGATTTCAGAGACATGATAGGAAAAATTTTCAAAAGAGATGACCTCCCCGCTTTGCGTAACGTATCCTTTTTCAATACGATCCTTGATGAGAACAATCCCACTCCCTCCCGATCCACGTGCCGGCTTGACCACAAATTCATCATGCCCCCCGAGTGCCTCCTGAAGCCCGGCAATATTCCCATGCGTTTCTATCAGGTAGTATAGAGGGGGCGTGGGAATATGATGGGTTTCGGCCAATTTCTTGGTCAGCATCTTATTGTCGACGCGAGGGAAAAATGAACGGGGGTTGCACCGCATGATGTAGTCGGCATTGCGGCTGTTTATGCCTAGAATGCCAGCGCTTTTCAATCGACGAAATGCTTGCCAAATCACGGTGAGCCTCTCAGTGCGCGAAAGCGAATGACTTCTGATAGACGATATCCGGTATAACGTCCCAAAAGAATCTGAGTCGCGGCCACGGCCGCCAGAAATTCTGGAAATAAGAAAAAAGTGATTTGAAGGGGTTCCCAGCTGATAATATAGTAGGCAATGATGGAGACGACAGCGCTTCCGGCGGCAGTCTGGAAGCCTTCCGCCACGCCTGCCTCCTCGACGAGGACAAAGAATCGTTCTATGACCATGGTCAATATGACGAAGGGAAGTAACCCGACAGCCATCAATTGCCGTAATCCAATTGTGTTCCCCACCATGGCAAGGATCGTGAAACAGGCAATCACTAAGGTCAGGATCACAGACATGCGGGGAACCAGCAGGAGATGAAGTTTCTCAAGAAACAGGCGGACCGCATATCCAATGAATAGAATTCCAGCAAAAATTCCCAA
Source organism: uncultured delta proteobacterium (assembly GCA_963743175.1). Taxonomy (GTDB): domain Bacteria; phylum Desulfobacterota; class Syntrophia; order Syntrophales; family Fen-1087; genus JAPLJM01. The sequence continues at coordinate 31,182 of CAVUOQ010000012.1, forward strand.
ACCGTAAATCAATCCCGTGTTCCGAAAGGCCAAAGCCATCAGTACGGGCATGAAGATTCCAAAGGTAGGAAAACCAACCAGGTTTCTCAGGAATCCGACGATGAGCGCCCCTATAGGAACTAACAGGAGGATACGAAAAGTCTGCTGGAATTCTGCGGGCAGGCGAAAGAGCGACCAACGGTCGAGGAAGTGGTTAGATTGCTGAATTCGCTCAAAATGAAGACGCCATTGACTGACAATATCTCTCTTGATCATCCAGCGAATTTCGGAAAGTTCGCCGTTGGACACATGTACGGCAGGCAATCCACCCCTTGCCAAGGGAAGAAGTGTCACAGGGGGTTTTTCAATTTTTCCTGTCTCTGGCCAGAGGGTCTCCCATCTTTGACCGGTCCATACTTCGATCCAGAGAAGAGGCCGGGGCTCTATACTTTCAGTAAACCGCAATCCTTGTATAGAGCGAGACGGAAGGCCTGAAGCGAATAACAATATTCGAATCGCCGCCACCCGGCCATATTTTTCCTGAATCATACGCCACGCTTTAACATCTTGCTCATTTGGAAAAGGTTGTATCCACTTCCCTTCAACAGCCGCGATAACTGCATTGACTCGGGCCGCCAGAACAAGTTGCTTCCAGTTCCTGGCTAAACGCTCGGCCAAGATCTGTTCCTCTTTTGCTGTTATCGGTTGGATCATTTCAGCGGTTGGAGGGTCCGTCTCTAGAGAACTCCTAGGGCGAAAAAGGATAATGGCTTGGTAATTAATCTCTTCCTCTCCCGGTCCTATTAATCCTGACCAGGTGCCAATCCGGTTATTCCCTTCCTGGAGCAGGCTGAAATTCAGGGTGCCCGATGTGACTTTTTCTTCGATGATTCTTCGCCCGGACCGCTCATCCGGGAGCGCAAGAGCCAGAGTTGTTTCTCCTGTTCCGCCCTTAACATGGGCATCTATCAGGATTTGCCACGTCCGGCCCGGGGCGGTCGGGGAGATTGGATGTCCCAGCCAAATAATACGATAGGCAAGAAGACACGCTGTCAGGAGAATAAGGGCTAAGGCCAGCGTGACCGCAGGACGTTTCATTTATTTTCAACCTCAGGACAAATCGGCGGGGCACACTTTTCTTTCATACAGTCGACAATAAAATTTTTTTTGAGGGCATTCCGACCTATTAAGAGGGGGTATTTGACTTTAGATCGATCATTAAGATTGACACGGGTCCGGATATGCTTGCTTCCCAGGCAGAAGTCCATCATCACCACGGGTCTCTGTTCCCTCGCTTCGGCAGACCGGATGGTTTTCCGAGAAACGATCGGCAAGCTTAATTGCAACCCCCCATAGTTCTCCGGCAACTTAAAGTCGACGATATCTCCTTTAATGACGATCTCCCTGGCATCGAGAGACGTTTGAGCCGCTCCTGTATCAATGCGGGCTGGCAGCTTCACTCCCCATGGCAGAAGGACGACCTCTTCTACAAGCCCAATGGTAATTTTTTCATTGGCTTCAACCATTCCTCCAAAAACAAAGATGATCATGAATAAGACAATATAGAACAATCTGTTATTTACTTTGTTCTTGGTCCATAAAATGTTGCGAATTTCCCTAAAATCCAAGGTAAAATCTCCTGCTTTTTTATTTTTGGTATACACTTATTACTTTTTTCGGCTACATCGCGAGGGGCGATTCCGGTTTTTTCTTCCCCTACCATCGGACCAATAATGATTTACTTTGGCAGTTAGTTGCGCACCTTACTGATCACGATCCCCGAGTAAGCCTCTATGAATGAGCTTGCTACGGATTAAAATTGAATTGACAAAATTCCTTTGTCATTGAAAAGAAAAATAATAAAGACCGCATTGTACGTTAACAAGAAATGACTGTAACATTGCCCAAAAATATGTAACAGATTTACAAATAGAGTTCTACAATTATTTAATTACTACGATTTGAAAGGTTATGTAACAAGTGAAGGAAAGAAAATAACATTTTAGGATGAATTGTATGTAATGGAAACGACCGCACGGTGCGGACACGCGTGCAAAGTGATGTTGGGGCTGGGGGGAGAAAAATCCATGGCTGCCCGATCAGCTGCCCTGCATCCGGACATTTTTGAAGATCCTCCGTCAATGTTCTTTAACAAATGAAAACCCGGTCAGTGCCCCGCGGCATCCCCCCAGAGCTCCTTGAGCCTCCGATCGCGTCCGCATCCCGTACGGTAGTACTGATAACGCAGGGGGTTCTTCTTGTAATAGTGCTGGTGGTATTCCTCGGCCAGGTAGTATTCGCTTGCCGGGACGATCTCCGTGACGATGGGATCCCTGAAAGGCTTTGTCTTCTGCAGTGTCCCCTTCGACTGCTCCGCGAGACGCCGCTGTTCCACCGTATGATAAAAGATGGCGGATCGGTACTGGTTCCCCACGTCGCAGAACTGGCGGTCTGTGACGGTCGGATCGATGTTGTGCCAGAAGACGTCCAGCAGTTTTTCATAGGCGATCTTTCCGGGGTCATAGAGGATCTGTACCGCCTCGGCGTGGCCCGTGCCGCCGGCGGATACCTCCTTGTAGGTCGGGTTCTTCATCTGGCCGCCTGTGTACCCCACAGTGACCGAGACAACCCCGGTGAGTTTGTCGAAGGGAGACTCCATGCACCAGAAACAGCCGCCGGCAAAGGTGGCCCGCTCGAGCCCGGGGGCGATCGCCCCCGGGCTGCCGTCCTTCGCCTGGGCGGACGCGGCCATCAGCACCAGACAGCCCCACACGAGGCCCATCACGATCTTTGTTTTCATAACAGATCCTTTCCCCGTCGTCACGGACGATCAAAAAGCCTCTTGTATTCCCCGTAGCCTTCCTTCTCCAGGTCTTCTTTCGGGATAAATCTCAGGGCTGCGGAATTCATGCAATAACGAAGTCCCGTCGGCGGCGGCCCGTCCGGGAACACATGGCCCACATGAGAGTCGCCGAACTTGCTGCGCACCTCGGTACGGACGGAAAAGAGTTTCCTGTCTTCACGGGTCATGATGTTGCTTGGTTCAAGGGGTCTCGTGAAGCTTGGCCAGCCGGTCCCCGAATCATACTTGTCTTTGGAGCTGAACAGGGGTTCCCCCGATACGATGTCGACATAGATCCCCTCCCGTTTGTTTCGGTCGTATTCATTATCGAAGGGCGGCTCAGTGCCTTCATGCTGGGTGACCTTGTACTGCATGGGGGTCAGTGTCTTCTTCAGGGTCATGTCGTCCGGCTTCTTGAAGGTCTTCCAACCTCCCGGCCGGCCTTTCTCCAAGCCGGTGCGCTCCTGGTTTTTGTCTGCCGCCACAATAACACCCTTTTCTTTCGCTGTACCTTTCTCCTCCTGCTGAGTCATGCCGGGTTCCCGGCAGCCCAGAATCAGCAGGAAGATCAGCGCGCTAATGGCCCAGGGGTTCATACATCCTCCTTTGTAGAATCGAGCATGTCCAAGTTTAAATAAATATTCTCCCGCGCTTGCATGCATATTACGTTCAATTTGCCTTGAGTGCCAATGGCCTTCTTCCCTCTCTTAAAAGGTCAAGATATGATGCTCTCCTTTAATGTAATTGGTTAAAGGATTCCCCATATATTTTACTTCAATCCCGAGGTTTTCAAGAGCATTTGAAACGCCATATTGATCTGAACAAGCCTTACAAGCTTCCAATTTAATTCCTTCGCTCTTCATGTCTGTTATCTTCTTTTGCAGCTCAGGATCTTCACTCAGTAATTTTGCAGAGGGCCCCCAAACGATCAAAGTGACGGCATTCCACCAATTTTTCTTTTTGGCATTTAATGTATACATGAACACCATCTTTGTAGCCACTTCCTTATCTCCGCTTGTCCATAGAACAACTAATGAATCATAGGCCATTTTGATCCCTCCTTAGAAACAGCAAATTAATCTTACTTAACCTTTTCTTCTTTACATGTATTCAAAGAGATGTTTAAAGAAAAATCCCGAATACGCCGAGCACCCCGTGAAGCATTGTCATCTATTCCTTCTACATTATTATGCCACCTCTATTTTCCCTTCATCGTCTCTTGTCCGATGATGTTATCCACATGGTGGACTTTTTCAGACGAAACGAAGTTGCCGGTTATCCGGACTTTTGCACCGGCTACCTCGCGAATATCTCTTTCAGGAACTGCTGCATGTCCGCCCATGACTCCTTGTCCGCCTTGGCGTTATAGGCAACGGGCATCTTGAACTTCTTGCCGATATTTGTGGCTTCGGGGTTCGTGAAACTGTGTACAGCCCCGGGGTAGTTCACGAATTTGAAGTTCACTTTCTGGTCGGCCATCTCTTTCTTGAGTGCCTCAATCTGTTCGGGCTTGGAAAAATTGTCGTCCGCTCCGTTATAGACACGCACCGCGGCCTTGATCGACGTTGGCTGGTCGGGTTTTACCATCGCCAGGCTGCCGTGGAAGCTTGCAACGCCCTTCAGGTCCACGCCCTGGCGCGCCATGTTAAGAACTACACCTCCGCCGAAGCAATAACCAATGGCCGCGATCCGGTCAGGGTCCACGGTCGGCTGTTTCTTCAGGAACTCCAGGGCTGCCAGAAACCGCTCCTTGGCAACGGGAAAATTCTTCATCACTTCGGTTGCGAACTTGCCGGCATCATCGGGATGATCTGCGGTCCGTCCTTCGCCGTACATATCCAGCGCCAAGGCTGTATAGCCCATCTTTGCCAGCATGCGGGCTCGTTTACGGACGTAAGTGTTCTGTCCCCACCACTCATGGACAACGAGCACGCCTGGCCGTTTTCCCTGGAACTTCTCATCATAGACGAGGTACCCTTTCATCGTTATTCCGCCCGCCGTGTACTCAACGTTCCGGCCCTCGATCTTCCGCGCAGCGGCGGCAGCGTTGGCGATTGCAAGCAGTCCCGCGACAATAAGAACTATCACTGTGATACGCTTCATTGCATTTTCCTCCTTCGATATTGTTTTGACGTTAAATATGGCTTGAAAGAGAGAAATCTCTTGCTATTAATTATTCCTGAAAGCGGAGAGTCACCAAACTATCTCATCATCACGCATTCCATGCCGAGATGAGAGTTTATCTCCTCAGTCGACAGACGTTCCTGAAAAATCGTTTTTACCTCCCGATGGGGTAGAGTGTCATCTTGATATAAAACGCCGATCGGGATCTTTTCCCCCCATTTATCAGCAAGATTCAGCGCCTCATAACGATCCCTGGTTGACGTCTCCACCTGGTAGATCCTTTCCCGGTACCAGGCGTATGTATTTATTTTATTGAAACTGACGCAAGGCTGGAGAATATCCACAAAAGCAATCCCCTTGAAGAGAATGGCCTGTCTGATCAGCCCGGCCAAATGCTCTTTTTCACCGGCAAACCCCCGGGCCACAAAGGGAGCTCCCATTGTTATGGCCAAAGCGACTGGATTGAGAGGAATGTTCTCATTGCCCTGGGGATCAAGGGCATTCTTAACGCCTGCATCCGTAGTGGGGGAGCTTTGTCCTTTGGTAAGGCCATAAATCTGATTGTTCGATGCCAGAATGGTCAGATCGAGTCTCCTGCGAATTGTATGAATGAAGTGGTTCCCGCCTTCACCATAAAGGCACCCATCTCCGGAATAAGCAATGACGGTCAGATCGGGACGGGCCAACTTGATTCCCACAGCCAGTGGCAGAGATCTTCCGTGGAGGCCGTTGAAATAATTCACAGCCAGATAATGGGGCATCTTCGCTGCCTGTCCGATTCCTGAAGTAAAGACAATATTCCTTCTGGGAACAGGAAGTCCATCCAGTGTTTGTTCCAGGACATCCCTGATTGCAAAATTGCCGCAGCCGGGGCACCAGGCAATATCATTTTCCTTTGTCATGCCTTCATCCTCGCGGTAGTAATGGTTTGATTCGATGGTAAAGTTCATCTACAGTGAAACACTCGCCGTTGTATTTCAGGACAGAGTGGGACACAGAAAAGCCTAATTCGCGTTTCAGCAATCCAGCGAACTGCCCCTCCGCATTATTCTCTACGCAGACCAGGATCTTTGATGCCAGCCCATAAGGGGCAATCATGTCTTCTGTCAGTGGGTAAACCATTCCGAAGTGGAGAGATGCCGTGCTGACCCCCTCCCGGGCCAATCTTGCTGCCGCCTCTTCCACAATAAGCCTGTTGGAGCCCCAGGAGATAACAACGGAATCAGCCTGTAAGTCACCCCTATAGGTCGGCAAGACAAAGTCCTGCTTCAGAAGTTTTATTTTACTGAGGCGCTTGTCCATCATACGGATTCGAAGGTTCAGATCCTCGGTAATTTTCCCTTCTTCGTTATGCTCGTCGGAGTCCACGCATACCAAGGCATCTGACAGTCCGGGACACGTTAAGGGTGATATGCCATTTGGTGTCAGGGCATAGCGTTGATAGGTTTGATCAAAAGTGACCTGCTCGCGGGTCAGGACACCCATGTGTAGATCATCTTCCACAACCTGGACAGAGTCGGCAAAATATTGGTCTGTCAGGATAAAGACCGGAATCTGGTAGCGATCGGCCAGCTCGAAGCTATTCCGGGTCAGGTTGATGGCTTCCACGATGGACCCTGGGGCAAAAACAATTCGTGGAAATTCGCCATGTCCGGCATGGATGACAAAATTAAGATCTCCCTGTTCTGTCCTCGTGGGGAGACCCGTGGCCGGTCCGGGACGCTGTGCAACCACCATGACAATTGGTGTTTCCGTCATACCTGCTAAAGAAACACCTTCCTGCATGAGGGCAAAACCGCCACCGGAGGTTGCCGTCATGGATCGAACACCCCCATAAGAGGCGCCCAGGGCCATATTGACGGCGGCGATCTCGTCTTCCGCCTGTTCAAAATGGACGGGAAGAGATAAAGCAGCTGAGGAAAAATAATGCATGATGGATGTGGCGGGTGTCATGGGATACCCGGCCAAAAACTGGCACCCTCCGAGAAGAGCTCCTATAGCGATGGCTTTATTTCCATCAAACAGGCAGTGATTCCCGGCATTCGGCGCAAGCGGATACGTATCTGCCATTTTCCACTGGAAAGCCAGTTCGAACCCCTTCATCAGGTGCTTCAACCGGCTACCCTCCGCGATTTTTCTCACCTTGCCGGGTTTTGCACCAATCACGGCAAGGATGACTCCCGTCAATATTGTGTTTGCTGCCGTCACATCGTGGAAATCATCCTGGGCTTCCTGGGCGACATTTGCCGTCAACGTCGGGGATAAGTAGAAGCCATCTTCACGGAGATTGGGCCTGTGACGTCTCTCCGTTTCTTCATCGAGAGCGACCACCATATCCCATTTCCCACCCGAAAGAGCATACACGGGGTGGTCGGAAACGCGAACCATATGGAAGTTGTGTCCGCCGCGAACCCGTGACATGTAGTTTTTCGTGGCAAAGAAATGGTAGTGCAGCCCGGAAAGCATTTCCGTGAATTCCAGCTCCACGGAGAAGGCCCCCTGCCCAGCCTTCCCACCGATTACAACATAGAATTCCATGGCGTTATCCCTCTTTTCGCTGCTTGTGCAGCTTCTTTTTAAATTGTTCCGTCAATGACGGGACGATCTGGAACAGGTTACCGACGATGCCATAGTTGGCAACACTGAAAACAGGTGCTTTGGGATCCTTATTTATGGCAACAATGATCCTGGACGTTTTCATCCCCGCCAGATGTTGTATTGCACCTGAAATTCCACAGGCAATATAAAGGTCTGGACGTACCGTACGACCGGTCTGTCCCACTTGGTGTGCATAGGAAATCCATCCCGCGTCCACTGCTGAGCGGGATGACCCAACCGCACCGCCCAATACTTCAGCAAGCTCGCGGATCGCTTCGAAGCCCGCCGGCCCACCGACACCGCGTCCGCCCGCCACGATAATATGGGCGTCAGCCAGATTCACCTGCTCTTTCTCAAGAATAAAATCCACCACATGTGTTGTGATTTGATCTTCGTTCAGGGCAGCTTCGATTGCAATGACCTGACCTTGATGCCCGGAATCCACGGCAGGCATCTCAAATACGCGATGCCGTACAGTGGCCATCTGCGGACGATGGTTGGCGCAAACGATCCTGGCCATGATGTTGCCGCCAAAAGCCGGGCGAGTCTGGAGCAAGAGACCTCCCTCCGGGTCGATATCGAGACCGGTACAATCAGCGGTCAGGCCGGTATAAAGAGTAGCGGCTACTGAACCAGCCAAGTCACGCCCACGCGAGCTGGCGCCCAGGAGAAATATTTCCGGTTTATATCGGCGAACCAGGTTAACCAGAATCTTAGCATAAGGTGCCGTGCGATAAACAGCGAGGCTGGGGTCATCTGCCCAAAAGACACGATCTGCTTTGAAGGCAATGGCTTCTTTTGAGATGTGTTCCACATTGTGCCCCAGCACGCATGCCGTGAGTACAACTTTACGCTGGTCGGCCAGTTGTCGGCCCTGACCCAGCATCTCGGCGGAAATACTGCTCATTCGGCCATTGAACTGCTCCACCCAAACCCATACACCACTGTATTCTGATAGATTCTCCGCCGCTTGCTGCGGACGATCCGGCAGGCTGAGCGCATTCACCGGGCATACATTCAGACACGCCCCGCAGGCCGTACATTTATCGTTAACCACTGCCAGATCATCCACCAGAGTAAGCGCTCCGAATGGGCATACATCCAGACAGGCTCCGCAGCCGATGCACTTGTCGTTGTCGATATTCAATAATGGCATGATTTTTTCTTATAGGACTTTCTCGGCTATTATTTTATCAGCCAGTCGGGCGGTAGCCTGATCTACGCTATCGGCCTGGATTAAATCCAAAATCCCCTCGCGCTTGGGCGGGCTGAAAATCTTTATCACCTGTGTCGGGCTGCCCTTCAGGCCTAATTTTGATAGGTCTACGTTGGGTAAATCGGCGGCAGTCCAAGTGGGGATTCTAATCTTGGAGGCACGGCGAACATGAAAAAGTGAAGCGGAGCGAGGCTGATTGATATCCTTCACGACCGTGAGTAGAGCAGGCAATTTAGCCTCCACAATCTCACGGCCTTCCTCCAGCAAGCGTTCCACTGTAATCTTGCCGACCTCTGGTTCCAGCTTACTGATCTTAAAAACATAGGTGAGTTGGGTGATTCCGAGCTGACTCGCAATACCTGGACCAACCTGCCCGGTGTCGCCGTCTGTGGCTTGCCTACCGCAGAGAACAATATCGAATTCACCTAATTTTTTAATTGCCAGAGATAGGGTATATGCTGTTGCCCAGGAATCCGAGCCGGCAAAAGCTCGATCGGAAATCTGGATTGCCTCGTCCGCCCCCATACTGACGGCTTCCCTGAGCGCATCAATGCACTGCGGCGGGCCCATTGAAATCACTAAAACCTTGCCCCCGAATTTTTCCTTAATGAGGAGAGCTTCTTCAATTGCGTACACATCAAAGGGACTAATGATGCTGGATATGCCTTCACGGATCAGGGTATTGGTATCGGGATTAATCTTAACATCCGTCGTACCCGGCACCTGTTTGATGCAGACAATTATATTCAAGCACAGACCTCCTTTTCAGTTGATCAGTGGGCAGGACGGTCTTAAAATAAATCCATTCCATCAATAACGATGAGACAGATTCATAACGTTTTTATCTTCGCGGGTTTTGCCTTTTCCATACCGCTTTCTGGAATAAGCGGAACGGATGTGGCGCACTCAGAAAGGGCCTCCGACTGGGCGGCCAGAAAGTCTGCACAGGATCGGACATATGCTTCAGAGAGTTTCATGCAGTCCTTCATGATTTGCGCCGGATCGTCGCCGTTTCGCATTCCGTCTCCGACGGCCTGCATGGCCTTGACAGAACAATCCCACCAGGCCATCTGCAGCTCGGAAAAGCGTTTCTGGTAGTCGATGCAGGCGGTTGCCATGACCCGAAGCTCCGGGGCGTGCAGCTTCTTCTTGTCGTAGATATCCTCATACCATTGCTGCCATACCTTGACGGCATCCATACCCGGCATATTGCTTTTCCCACCGCTTTCAGCAGCATCTGGAAACATCTGGCTGATGGCCTCCATCCATTGTTTGCGGGCTGATTCCATCAGATCATAGCCCGACACCAGATGACTGAAGTTAATTCCAGTTTGTGATTTTGAATCCATGCGATCCTCCTGAAGTTAATTTTTTATAGTCGCGATATCAAGCAACAAAAGATAAGTGGAGCGCGAAATACTCCGGTTAAGGCTGGTTAAGCCTGCGACGACCCATGAATCTTCTTTTCCCCCTTGAAGGCCGAAACGCCCGCGGTGATGGCCTTCTTGAGTGTTTCTGTATTCTCGCCGAAGCATTCCTTGCTGCAGCATGCCAGTTCATCCAACTTAACGGATGCCTGCTCAAACTGCTGCTTGGCTTTCTCCTTCAGTTCCCTTGCCGTATTTGCAATCTCTTCGCGGGTCTCTTTTCCGCTCTTCGGTGCATAGAGGATACCCAGCGTCAAGCCGATCAATCCTCCGACCATCGCTCCTTTCACATAGTCTTGTGTTGCCATAGCGATTGTCCCTCCTTTTCTTTTGTCACCTAAGCGGCAGATATTCCCCTTGTCGGCATCTCATCCTCCCTGTTACCATCCGTCGACTTCTGTCAGGTGATCAGCCGCCTCAGGGAGGCCGCTTATTGGTTAAAGGCCCTGTTGAAACAGTCACCAATCCTGTGATTTTCCCATTCGAACAATGACCATCCTGGCGATGTCAGCGGGATGAATTCAGTGAATGATCTTTTTTTGAAATATGATGTTCGGGCGGCATTTCCAGCAGATGGTCGATAAATCGCGGCTTGTATTCGATCCTCTGCGTATCGTCCCCGAGAGTCTGGCCGAAAAACCCCTTTATGTGGGACTGAAGCTGCTGCCATCCCTGATCCGATGTCTCCTGATTCATACTCATTCCCTCCTTTTCCTGTTTTCTTAAACGAAGATGCCGGACTTTTACAGACGAAACGGCGTTTTCGGGCTATCCGGGGTTTGCGTTCACCGAAATAATTTGGCCGCGATCTCTGCAACATGCCTGCCCTGGAAGCGAGCCGCATTGAGCTCGTTTTCGCTCGGTATCCGTTTGCCGTCACTCCCGGAGATCGTAGAAGCCCCATAGGGCGATCCTCCCGTGATCTCGTCCATGCGCATCTGCCCTGCAAACGTGTAGGGAAGACCGACGATGACCATACCCTGGTGCAGGAGAGTAAAGTGAAAAGAAATAATGGTCGATTCCTGCCCGCCGTGCTGGGTCGCGCTGGAGGTGAAAACGCTTCCCACTTTACCGACAAGAGAGCCTTTGGACCAGAGTCCACCGGTGGCATCGAGAAACTGGCGCATCTGACCACACATGTTGCCGAAACGGGTCGGTACACCAAAAATGATTGCATGCGCAGAGACCAGATCTTCCATTTTACAGACAGGCACATGGGCCTGCGCTTTTTGCGTTTCCAGGGCGCCCATCTTGATCAGGACTTCTTCCGGGAGAGTCTCCGGAACACGGCAAATCCTGACATTGGTGTTGTTCACACTGCTGGCCCCCTCCTTCACGGCGTCAGCCATACGGTGGATATGGCCGTGCATCGAGTAATAGACGATTAACACGTTCATAAAGCAGCTCCTTTCTTGTAAAAATTATTTCCTGTCAACTTTATGCACTTCGTAACAATGACCTTCAATGGTATGCTGACCGGAATTATCAAATCAACAACTGCAAATGGCCTGCCAATTGCCGAAGGAAAATCAGAATTTTTGATTCATCCTTTAATAACGGAGGATTAGATTAACAGGGGGAGCGGCAGAAAAGTATGAAATGATTTATTTAGGCCTCAATATTTAGTGGCCCCTCAGCATATCGAGGGGGCTGTTGAAGGGAGGGGGATGATCTAATTCGGTTTTTTCGTCTCCGGCCGGACGATTTTGAGCTTATGCATCCTCGATCTTAACGTGCTCGCGTGGAGGCCCAGGATCGCTGCGGCCCCGTTCTTTCCCTCGATGCGCCATAGGGTTTCAGTAAGGATCTTGAGAATCTGGTTTCGTTCCGTCTCTTCCAGGGTTCTCACGGCGGAAGAAAGTGCGAGGGATGAAACCTCCAGTTTATCGGCCAGCTGCAAGACCGGCCCGGGGCACAAGATCACGGCCCGTTCAATGATGCTTTCCAGCTCCCGGACGTTCCCGGGCCACGGATAATCCTGCAGCGTCTTCATCGTCTCCTTCCGGATCGACGTGATCTGCTTACCCAATTTTTTGGAATACCGTTCGATGGAAGTCTCGACCAGCAGCGGAATGTCTTCTTTGCGCTGCCTCAGGGGTGGAACCGTGATGGGGAAGACGTTGAGCCGATAATAAAGGTCCTGCCGAAACCGGCCCTTGCGGATCTCTTCTTCAAGATCCCGGTTGGTCGTCGCTATGATCCGTACATCGACTTTGATGGTTTGGGACGAGCCCAGGCGCTCAAACTGGCCATGCTGAATCACCCGCAGCAGCTTCGCCTGCAAATCCAGCGGCAGCTCCCCGATCTCGTCCAGGCAAAGGGTGGAACCATTGGCGATCTCGAACCGGCCGACCTGCCGAGAATCAGCTCCGGTAAAGGCCCCCTTTTCCCGGCCGAACAACTCGCTCTCAATCAAATTGCCAGGCAGGGCGGCACAGTTGACCGTGATCAAAGACCGATCCTTGCGTGAGACTCATGTCATGGATGGCGGCAGCGATCAGCTCCTTCCCGGTACCGGTCTCACCAAGGACAAGGACAGTTGTATTTGAAGGAGCAACTTGTTCCGCTCGATAGAGAGCATATTTGAGAGCACCACTTTGCCCGATTATGTGCTCAAATCGTTGTTTCATTTTGATCTCGTCACGGAAGTAAATATTCTCGGCCTCCAGCAGTTCCTTAATATCTGAACTTCAGAAAGAGCCTTCTGAAGTTCAGCCGTCCGCTGCTCCACCTTTCGTTCGAGGTTGGCATGGGCTTTTTGCAGCGCGCTCTCCATATTCTTGCGCTCGGTGATGTCCTGGGTGATCCCGAACCCCCCAAGCAGCTTGCCCGCATCGTCGAATTCCAGGTAGGCCTTCTCGCGCACCCATTTTACCTGCCCGTCCACCACAATGCGGTGCTCAACGTCATAGGGCCTGCCCGCCAGGCCCGCCTTCCACTGGGTGTCCACGGATTGGCGGTCGTCGGGGTGAACGACCCCCAGGAACGTCTCGTAACTCATCGGCGTATCCTTGGGCAGGCCGAAGATACGATGGTTCTCATCGGACCAGGTCAGGACGTTCCGGCCGATGTCCAACCGCCAGCTCCCGATCTGCCCGATGGCCTGGGCGTGGGCCAGGTCCTCCCGGCTTTGCCGTAGCGTTTCTTCAACCTGCTTGTGATCGGTGATATCGACACAGGTACCAACCCATTCCAGAATATTTCCATTGTCTTTGAAGACGGGCACGCCACGGGCCAGGAATTGCCGGTAAACTCCGTCATATCTAAGAATGCGGTATTCCGTCTCATATCTTTTTCTTAATGTTATGGCATTCTTCCATACCTTAGCGGTGTGTTCGAGATCATCAGGATGAACCGCTTTCGACCATCCCCAACCCTTAACCTCCTCTTCACTCTGTCCCGTAAATTGTCTCCACGACGGTATGTCTTCCACCACTTCTCCGTCAGCATTTGTGGACCATCCCAACTGATCAGTCACTTCAACGAAAGATCGATAGCGTTTCTCGCTCTCACGCAGTGCATCTTCGGCCTGCTTGCGCTCGGTGATGTCACGAGCTGTAGATGGTGGCATAGCGCTCTTCAGGAAACGGGACAACCCATATCAGATAGATATCTTCACCCAATTTTATGTCATGTTGCACTTCCTTTCCTTCCGCCATTGCCCGGTCAAACAGCGGGAGCAGTTCATTCTGCAGACACTGGCCGACCTTGCATATCCACCCGCGGATTCTTGTGGAGGCTGGGTTGCAGTAGAGAACCGTCCCATCCGCAGACACCCGGATCACAGGTAGTGGATTTTGCTCGGGAAACCGAGCAAGCCAATCCGCCCGCTCGTAGGCTCTTGCGCCGCTCGGTCTGTGCACGTCGTTTCTCGGTGACGTCATGAAAAACAATTACCACCCCGATCAGGTTGCCGGCGCTGTCCTTGATCGGCGCCGCGCTGTCCTCGATGGGCACTACCCGGCCATCCTTGGTGACCAGCGCGGTATCGTTGGCCAGACCAATCACGCGTTTTTCACTCAGAACCCGCGCCACTAGGTCTTCAGCAGGCGCACGGGTCTTCTCGTTGATGATCCGGAAGACGTTTCGGATCGGCTGGCCCTATGGCCTCCTCAAGTTGCCAGCCGGTCAGCGTCGCGGCGACAGGATTGAGAAAAGTGATCCGGCCTTCTGTGTCGCTGGTGATGACCGCATCGCCGATACTGCCAAGCGTGACGCGCAGCCACTCACGCTCCTGATAGAGATCTTCTTCCGCCTGCCTGTGCCCGGCGATTTGAGCCTGCAAGATCTGGCCATCATCCGGTAAGGGCCGCACTTTTTTTATAAATATTTCATCCATACTTATCTCCGATATCTTGTTATTCCAATTTATTCACAAGCTACAGTAATAGATCGTCATTTTCTCATCTATGATGCATACCGCACACATTATCTCATGAATTTCCCCAAAATACTCATGACCAAACCTTTGTTGGGTTCGGCAAATCCCACCGGATCAGCGATACTGGAGCTTTTGAGAATGCTTTTATAATGAGAAAAAGTCTCAAAACTGTATTTGCCATGATATTTACCCATTCCGCTGGAGCCTATACCACCAAAGGGTAGAAAATGGGAGACGATATGCATGATCGTGTTATTGATCGCACCGCCACCGAAGGCGATTTCTTCAGTAATCCGTTTCTCTACCGATTCATCCTCGGAAAATAAATACAACGACAAAGGTTTGGGGCGCTCGTTGATTTTGCGGATAATGTAGTCAAGGTCGGAATAGGCAAGAATGGGTAGGATCGGCCCAAAAATTTCGTCCTGCATGATCGGATCATCCCAGTCCACAGGCGACAGAATCGTCGGTTCAATATAACGATCTTCCGGATTGCTTCTGCCGCCGTAAATGATTTTTTTTGCGTCCAGCAGTCCAATCAGACGGCGAAAATGCCGATCGTTTATAATTCGACAATAACGCTTATGGCTGGAGGCATCCTCACCATAAAATTCATGGATTACTTTTTTCAGTTCTTCAACAAAGGAATCTTTGTTTGTCTTATGCACCAACACATAATCCGGCGCTATACAGGTCTGGCCGGCATTGAGGAATTTTCCCCAACTAATGCGATGCGCGGCAGAGGTCAAATTTGCATCTTCATGAACGATCGCCGGGCTTTTGCCACCCAATTCCAGAGGTGAGGGGGGTTAGATTCTTAGCTGCCGCAGCCATCACGATTTTTCCCACCGGGACACTGCCTGTAAAGAAAATATAATCGACAGGTAATTCGATGAGTGCCCGTGTCTCCTCTGCCGCGCCCTGTACCACATGCAGATATTCCTGAGGAAAAGTATCATTAATGATTTTTTCCAACACGGTGGCGGTATTAACAGATATTTCCGACGGCTTGAGAATGGCCGTATTGCCGGCGGCTATCGCACCGACCAGAGGCATCATGAGAAGCTGAAAAGGATAATTCCAGGGAGAAATGATCAGCGTTACACCGTAAGGTTCTTTCTGTAGATAACTTCTCGACGGAAACATGTAAACCGGCGTTTCTACCGATTCGATTTTAGCCCAGACATGAACATTCTTTATGGCATATTTTACTTCATCATAATATCCTGAAATCTCTGTAGCATAACCATCAATAGCATCTTTATGCAGATCTTTATGGACGGCATCCAGTATTTCCTGTTCGTAAGCCTCAACGGTATCTTTGAGCTTTGTCAGTGATGCGATGCGAAAGTTAATGTCACGGGTTTTACCTGACCAAAAAAATTCTTTTTGTGATTTGAATAACTTTTCTAATGCAGCCTTTTCCATTCTTGTACCTCACTGAGGAGTGTCAATCATAGAGTTCTTGCACTGCCAGCGCCGTGATCTGATCAGACTGGTCCGTGGGTGAGCTTAAAATATTTATTTTGGATGATTCGATCATAGAAGGGTTAATGGTCCTCCAGTTTACCTTTTTGATAAAGCTCTGTCAGGAATTCCGCTTCCTTTGGAGAGAGATCAAAACGTGAGACCGCATGATTAACGAGGATCTGAATCGACTTATTTGGATCTTCCTGCAGCTCGCCAGAGATCCATTTAATGGCTCTGCGTATAGCTTCTCCTTCAGGCATAATAGTGGTCATGCTTTACACTCCTGGGTTCATTGGGCTTATTTCATATTGCTTTTTTTCATATTCATTTTGTTTTTCTTCCGACGTTTTTCCAATAAACAGCTATTGATCTGCCCTCGATATTCGTACCACATTTCGAGTTAGAGAACTGCTGCTTTTTTGGTGATTGCCGCGTAAAGTATCGTAAAGGCTTTCTGAATCGGAAAATCACGAGTTTAGTCAATTTAAAGTATGTATCAGTCTGTTGTGTCCTCCCCAACTCCAGTTTTCTAATTTACAATCATCATTATCACGAAATACTTGTATAACTCTCATCACCCCCAAGTTAGTAATAACAGAAAGATGCTGGGGGAAAAGATGGAGAAAAGAGAAACATCCCTGTGCCGTCGTTCTACTTGACCATGACCGTTATTTTCTTGTCAAAAACAACGCCTGTTTTAGCGTCATTATTCTGCGCTCCCCACTCACCACAAACGCCATCCTGGGCTTCCCACACGACATAATCATTTTTCTTGATTTGATATCCGTACGTCCATCCGCCGATCTGGAGATTGACGGTTGTCATCCGTATTGTATTTTCGCCCTTTTTCAAAAATTTCATGATATCGACAAAACCGCTGTCCTCCGCATATTTCGTTTTGACGGCAACCCGGCCGTTAATGGTAACCGTAGATAGATCATCGGTGTTATAAACACGGACAGAAAAGACATCTTTGTTCATGTCGAGTTCCAGCGTTGAAGGCGTGAAATTCTTCAACATATAGCTGATCTTGCTGAAATGAGCGGTTGCCTTTTCACGGTCTCCAAGACGCCGATAGAGCACCCCCAGCTCTCCATGGGCGGTCACATCGTCAGGAAAAACGTCCAGAACTCTCTGATAATACAGGATCGCATTCTGATGATCTCCCTTCATCTTGTAAGCATTTCCGGTCATGATCAGGCTCCATTTGTCGTTTGGCTTTGCCGACAGGACATCGGCAAACTGCTTGATCGCCTGGTCAGGGTTGCCTTGGACGTTATAAGCCAAACCAAGATTGTATTTTACACCGCTTAAATCGGGATCGACGGCCAATGCATTCTGATACATCCGGATGGCCTCGCTCATGCTTCCGTTGATATAGTAATCATTGCCCCTGCTCATGTATTCATAGGCCTTGAACGATTCAGTCGGTTTTTCCGTTATTTTTTTGTCTTCCTCGGTTGTCGTCCGGATTTTCAGCGTCGAGATCAGACTATAGGCAATTTTGTCTTGAAGTTCGAAGATCTCGTCGGTCATACCGGTCGCCTCGGCGGTTTTTATAATTTTACCTGTTGACGCTTCTACAAACCTGCCGTTAATGCGAAGGCGATTGCCCGCTTTCTGAAATGCGCCCACAACCAAAACTTGAGCACCGGCCAGTTTCCCCACTTTTGCGGCGGTTTTTTCATCCACCAGGCCCGACGCGGCAAACTTCATTTCATCCGTGATCTCCTTCAGGCGAATGCGTTCGACCATTTGCAGGGCATCCACATGGGATAGTTTTACAATCAGTGTTTCTGCAATCCCGCCGGAAAGCCAATCGAATGAAGAATCTTTCATCAGATTGGCAAACGGAATGACAGCCACAATCGTTTTATTGTGCGATTGCACCGCCGTTGGAAGAAGAAGTGCGGCGAATAAGAATAAAAGGATTATTTTTTTCATTATTTTTTCTGATATAAAGGTTCCTGTCCCCTATCCAGCCTCCTTATATTTTCTGCGACCACCTTCACGATGCCGCTGATGGAAACATCCGTGGATCCGGCAATGTGAGGCGTAGCAAAGACATTATATTTAAAAACAGGATCGTCCGGATCAACCGGCTCCTCCCAGAATACATCCAGGCCGGCGCCTGCAATCTTCTCCGAGGCAAGCGCCTCCTCGAGCGCGTCCCGGTCAACGAGACCGCCCCTGGACAGATTGATCAAAAACGCATTCCTCTTCATTGCATTGAAAGCTTGCCGTCCGATCATATGCCGGTTTTCAGGCGTCAGCGGCAGGCAGAGCACCACATAGTCAGATTGGCCCAAAAGAACGTCCATCTCCGCCGGTGTCCCGGCCCATTCCAGGCCAAGTTCCTCTTTCGCCTTTTGCGGATCATGGCGTTTAACGCCCATCAGGCGAACGTTGAAGGCGGTCAGTTTTCTTGCCAGGGCGCACCCGATGCCGCCGAGACCGACGAGCCCCACCGTCTTGCCGGACAGGGCCCGCCCCTGCGGCGTCCCCGTCTTACGGTTCGCGAGGCTCAGGTTCATCCCGCGGACATCTCTCGACAGGCCGATCATGAGGTAGAGGCCCAGCTCGGCCACGGAGTCGGCATTGCCGGACATCTCGGTCGGAACATTGGCCACCCGGATGTTCAGGTCCCGAGCAGCTTGATGGTCGACTCCTTCCAACCCTGCACCACATTGCTGGACGAGCCGCAAGCGGTCTGCTTCTGCAAGATTTTCCCTGCCGACGATACTCATGGTCGGTATCAGGACATCAAATCCTTTTAAACTTTCAAAGCCGAATCGTCCGCTGGCTTCAAAAGAATGTTGCGGCAGCTCGTTTTTTATCAACCCGAAAAATCCGCCCCAGGCGTTTTCATGTGCGGCAAACAGGATCTTCATGTTTCACGCTCCTTCAATTTTTCTCAGGCATCTTAACATAACTTCCGCTTGTGCTGCACCGAAAAATTGCAGAACTCCTTCAAAAAATATGGTAGAAGAACGAAAAGAGGGGTTGAATGGCCTATGAACGCTTATAATGTCCTGATTATCGGATCCGGACCCGCCGGTTTGTTTGCCGCGATGTGGCTTGAGCGCCTGGGCATCGACAGGATCGCCATTGTCGATCGGCGTCCCTATCCCGCGGGAGGGCTGCTGAACGACGGCAAACTGAATTTTGACTATCGCATCGGCATCGATCTGGATGAGCTTCAGATTGATCGCGATACGGCGCAAAACCTCATGGCTGAAATCAAAGCGGTCCTGATCCGTTTTCCCCAATGCAAACAGGTCACGTTTATTGATAATAATAAAGAGCTCGAAGCGCTGAAAAACATCGCCCGGGAGCATGGCGCCCAATTCATCGCGCCGGAACAGTGGCACTGGGGAACGGACAATGGCAAATCGGTTGTCGATTATTTAAGAGGACACCTGGAAAAAACGGACTTCCTGCTTGGAACAACGGTATCCACCATTGAGAAGCACGCGGGCGGGGGGTATCGTCTGATTTGCAGCCAGAATCGAAAAAGAGTCCGCCATACCGCCTCGGTCGTTCTGGCCGCCCCGGGACGCTACGGCGCCTACTGGTTCCGGGATGTGGCGAAGGAATTGGGCATTAACCACAATTTTGGCCCGATCGATGTGGGCATCCGGCTTGAATTAAACAGAAAATTTTATGACGCCCTGACCGATTTCGTTTACGATCCGAAATTTATTTTCCGAACGATGCGCCACGGGGATAAGGTCAGAACGTTCTGTACCAATCCGGGCGGCCGGGTGCGGGAGGAAAACTACCTCAACTTCAAGCTTGTAAACGGCGACGCCCTGTCCGGCCGGAAAACGGAAAATACGAATTTTGCCCTGATCAACACGGTGGCGTTGACAGAGCCTTTTTCCGATACGACCGAGTTCGGGCAGATGATTGCCAGGCAATTTTTCCTGCTGGGCGGCGGCAAACCCATTGTGCAGCGGATCGGCGATTTCAGAGAGGGGAGACGAAGTTCCCTGTCGACCTTCAACAGCGTTACGCGCCATTTCGGGCAATGCAAGGCGACCTATCAGGCCGTTCCGGGGGATATCACGCTCGGGATGCCCGCCCGCATCATCGATAATCTCTGGGAGTCTTTGAAAAATCTCGATAAAATCGTGCCGGGCATTCTTCACCCGTCCACGCTGCTGTATGCGCCCGAAATCAAGTTCTTCGATACGCATTTTCCCACGGATCGCAATCTCGAGACGAACCTTGAGGGGATCTTTGTGGCCGGCGACGGCACCGGAAAGAGCCGCGGCATTGTGGGCGCTGGAATTTCAGGGATCCTTGCGGCGAAGGGCATCGCGGGGAAATACTTCAGTTGCGGATCTCATTAAAAACAGTCGCGTCGAGACATTAAATGATTGACATGCAGGGACGTTGTTCCTATACTTCTCTCACAAAAAAAAAGTCAGCCACCATGAACATTTTATCATTACTGCTGATTAAGGAGGAAAACCATGAAAAGGGCGCTACACATTGAGTCCATCCTATGCCTTGTAGTGGCAGTGCTGCTATCCGGCTGTGCGGGGGGGATGGGCGGAAGTACAAAAGTAACGATGAAACAGGACAGTTATACGCCAGGGTTCCGGTCATCGGACGTTGCCCGCCTTAAAGGCAAGACGGTCATTCTGGACAATTTCACCAACAATGCCGGCAATACAAAATCATGGGGGTATTTCAGCGCTGATAAGAAGGTTTACTATGAGGCCACGGTACAACTTGAGACCTATCTCTGGTCCTGTTTCCAGAAAGCCTTCCAGCATGCCGGCGCCAAGGTTCTTGATCAGGCGCAAGGCGGCTACGCGCATCCCTATCATCCTTATTGGTGGGGGGCTGCGCCACCGCCACGGCAGGCTAGGACGGCGCCCAGGGGGGCTATAGACTTCCAGCTCGTGTTAACGTCGATGACGGATCAGGAGTGTAAATTTCAGGTGTCGCTGTTTAAGGAAGGTGAGACCAAATTCCAGAAGGATTACACGGTGACGATGCCGCCGCCCGCCAGCGAGGATGCTAAGGAACTTGAAAAAAATGCCTACCGGCTGGTTGACCAGATGGTCATAACCGTTTTTAGGGATACAGATTTTCAGAAGTCATTTTAAACGAATCAAAAGAATGGAATGCGCAAAGGCCGTCTCCCCCCTTGGCCCCGAGACGGCCTTCGTTTATTTCGGCCACCAGATCGATCATGGTCGTACGGCCCCTATAACGATGCACCCATTTTAAGGGGCCTCAAGGCCTCACGCAGGGGGGCTCATTTATTTTTGCCCTTTCTCTGCAATTCTGGCCCAGGCGTCCCGCAGCGTCACGGTTCGGTTGAATACCAGGGAATCAGCTTTAGAATCGACGGCATCCACACAAAAATAGCCCATTCGCTCAAACTGGAACGCGCTGCCAGGCGCGGCATCCGCCAGACTTGGCTCCAGGCGGCAGAGCCTGAGAATTTCGAAGGATTCCGGGTTCAGATGCTCCATGTAATCGGACGCCGTCGCAAGCGGATCGGCAACCCGGAAAAGACGGTCATACAGGCGCACTTCCGCGGGAACGCCATGCGCAGCCGAAACCCAGTGGATGGTGGCATCCACCTTCCGGCCGTCCGGGGCAAAGCCGCTGCGCGTCTCCGGGTCGTAGGTGCAGTGCAATTCGATCACGGCTCCGTTGTCCGGATTCTTCACGACGTTCACACATTTTATAAAGTATCCATAGCGCAGGCGGACTTCCCTGCCAGGGGCCAGCCGGTAGAATTTTTTGGGCGGGTTCTCCATAAAGTCTTCCTGCTCGATATACAGGACGCGCGAGAAGGGCACCTTGCGAGAACCCATGTCGGGATTTTTGGGGTGATAGGGGCAGTCAAATTCCTCGACCCGGTCTTCCGGGTAGTTGTCGATCACGACGCGCAGCGGTCGCAGCACGGCCAGTACGCGCGGCACCTTTTCGTTGAGACATTCCCGGATGCAGTTCTCCAGCAGGGCCATATCGATGAGGCTGTCATTTTTGGCCACGCCGATTCGCTCGCAGAAGTCGCGGATCGCCTCGGGCGGGTAGCCCCGCCGGCGCATCCCCGAGAGCGTCGGCATGCGCGGATCGTCCCAGCCGTTGACAGTCCCGTTTTCGACAAGCTCGATGAGCCGCCGTTTGCTCAACACCGTATAGCTCAGGTTCAGGCGCGCAAACTCGATCTGCTGGGGACGGTTTTCAATGTTCAGGGCCTCCAGAAACCAGTCATACAGCGGCCGGTTGTTTTCAAATTCCAGTGTGCAGATCGAATGGGTGATCTTCTCGATGGAGTCCGACAGGCAATGGGCAAAATCGTACATCGGATAGATGCACCACTGATCGCCGGTGCGATAGTGCGACTCCTTCTTGATCCGGTACATGATCGGGTCCCGCATAGTGATGTTCGGGGAGGCCATGTCGATCTTGGCGCGCAGGACGCAGCTCCCCTCCTCAAATTCCCCGGCCCGCATGCGCCGGAACAGGTCCAGGTTTTCCTCCACGGACCGGTTGCGCCAGGGGCTTTCCCGGCCCGGTTCCGTAAACGAGCCCCGGTATTCCCGCATCTCATCCGTGCTCAGATCGCAGACAAAGGCCTTGCCCAACCTGATCAGTTGCAGGGCATACTCGTAGAGCTGCCCGTAGTAATCGGAGGCATAATACAGGCGATCTGCCCAGTCGAAACCCAGCCATTTCACGTCGCGGATGATCGCCTCCACGTATTCCATGCTTTCACCGGTCGGATCCGTGTCATCCATGCGCAGGTTGCAGGGGCCGCCGTACTGGGCGGCGATGCCGAAGTTCAGGCAGACGGACTTGGCATGACCGACATGGGGATAGCCGTTAGGCTCAGGAGGAAAGCGCGTGGCGACGCGCCCCAGGTGCTTGTTGGTTCTCAAATCCTCGTCGATGATATTCCTGATGAAATCAGACGGGGGCGATGTATCGGTTTGGGCCATGTTTCTAATTCCTTTCTCCGGCTCTTAATCCCGCCGGCGGATGTCCCATACCACATTTAAAAGCAGAGGTCTGCCCCTTTTTTTGCTGGTAATGACCAAATATTTTCTTGTTGACGCTTTCATTTCTCTTTCATAAACCGCCCCAAGCGCCACCCGTAGGAAGAAACCTGATGCTTCCCGGTGATACCTGTTCCGACGATTTTGAATTTGCTTTTCCATGACGGTCCTTCCCTGTCCCATATTTTGTGGTAAAATTTCAATTGACAAGCAAGATCGCTCTCCATATGCTTCCACGGCGGAAAAGGAAGTTTTCATCAACGAGACCTCTTTTCGTATCGTCGTTTCGCGTCAAAACAAGGCGATTGTCTCTATTCATACCGAAGTCCATTACGAAGAGGCCTGTGTCACCCACTATGAGACAATTCATTGCATGCACTTTATGTGTCCTGGTGGTTAGTGTTCATCTGGAGCGTAATGGCTCCGGCTGCCGATTTGCCGGGAACGGTTCAGCCCGGACAGATCGAACGGCAGTTTCAGCCGGAACCGAAGATGCGCGCCGACCGACCGGAACGGATCATCATTCCGGAGGCCGGATCAGCCGACGCCTGCCAATGCAAAGGATATCCGGTTCAGGCTGACCCGGCTCGCAATTGAGGGAGCGACGGTCTATTCCGAAAAGGACCTGCTGCCCGCTTACCAGGGCCGTCTGGACAAAGAGGTTACGCTTTTCGACATTTATCAGATCGCCGCCGCGCTGACGGCAAAATATCGCAACGACGGCTATATCCTGTCCCAGGTGGTCGTCCCGGCCCAGTCGGTGGAAGACGGCAGGGTCCGCTTGCAGGCAATCGAGGGCTACATCGCCGCTGTGACCCTCGAAGGGGTGGACGGCGACCGGCGCAAGCTCGTGCAGCGTTATGCCGATCGCATCAAACAGAGTCGCCCGCTAAAAAACGACGTGCTGGAGCGCTATCTGTTGTTCATGAATGATCTGCCGGGCGCCTTCGCGCGGGCCACGATCAAATCCTCTCCCGGCACACCGGGCGCCTCGGACATGCACGTGCAATTCACGCAGCAATCGGTGCAGGGTGCCCTGTCGCTGGATAATCGGGGCGGCAGATCGCAGGGGCCGCTGAGGCTGTCCGCCGACATGGGGCTCAACTCCGTGCTGGGTCTGCAGGAAAGCACGCGCATCCGGTTTGTCCACAGCCTCAGTGACGAACTGATGTTTGGATCCCTTTCCCATGATGAACATATCGGGCCCGACGGCGGCAAACTGAGCCTGTCCGCATCGCTGTCTAAATCCAAAGCCGGAAGAGCTGGCCTTCATCCCGTTGAATCTCGAAACGTCATCCCAGACGGCCGCATTGATGTACAGTTATCCGCTGATCCGCAGCCGGGCCCAGAACCTGTCCCTGCGCGGCAGCTTCACGCTCCATGAAGGGGAGACAAAAATTTTTAACGTTCAGGACACGCGTGACAGCACACGCGCCGTTCGGCTCGGTGCGACCTATGACATCGCCGACGCCTGGGGCGGCATCAATCTGCTGGATATCGAACTGAGCCAGGGGATCCACGGGCTGGGCTCTTCCGATAATAACGATCTGTTCCTTTCGCGCCACAACGGCCGGGTGGATTTCACGAAGGCCACGCTGTATGCGGCCCGGCTGCAATCGCTGGCGCCCCGGCTGTCCTTTCTGGCGGCGGTCAGCGGGCAGTATGCCTTCACGGATCTTTTGTCGTCGGAACTTTACGGTTTCGGCGGCGAGCAGTTCGGCCGCGGCTACGATCCGTCGGAACTGGTGGGCGACCACGGCATCGCCATGAAACTGGAATTGCGCTACACGATCACGGCGCCCGGTTTCCTCAATTCTTCCTACACCGCATATGCCTTCTATGACGCCGGTATCGTTTACCAGCGGACATCCGGCGGACTCAACGACTCGGATTCCGCCGCTTCCGCGGGGCTGGGCCTGAGAGTGACCTTCGGGCGCCATGTGTCCGCTTATGCCGAGATGGCCAAACCGCTGACGCGCGATGTGTCGGCCGAGGGAAACCGGGATCTGAGAGGTTATACGGGGGTTTCGATACGTTTCTAAATAACAAAAAATGACGGCTTCGTAAAAAGTCAAAAATTTCCTCCTCCTTGATGGGGGAGGGTTAGGGTGGGGGTGAAAACTTGCTTTTTTTACGAGATCGTCAGTCATGCCTGATGATGCAGGAGATTAGATTCATGAATAGGAGACATGCTGTGACAAGATTCGGATTTGGGCGGATTTCCTGTCTTGTGTTGCGCCCGCTGCTGGCGGCCTTGCTGATTGTCGGACTTGCTCTCGGCCGCATACGCCGCACCGGAAGGCGGGGTCGTGCGCGCCGGCAGCGCGCAGATCATCGACCAGGGCAGCAAAACGCTCATCCAGCAGAGCAGCCAGCGCGCCATCATCGACTGGCGCGGCTTCGGAATCAACGCGAACGAGCAGGTCCAGTTCGCCCAGCCTTCAGCCGGCGCCGCCACGCTCAACCGCGTCACGGGCAGCCAGGTCTCCATGATTCTGGGGCGGATGGATGCCAACGGCCAGGTGCTGCTGATCAATCCGAACGGCATCATCTTCGGCAAGGGTGCCCAGATCAACGTCGGCAGCCTGATCGCCAGCACCGCCAACCTCAGCAACGAAAACTTCATGCAGGGCAGGCTGATTTTCGATCAACCCGGCAAGCCCGGCGCGGGCATCATCAACTCCGGCAGCATCACCGCCGCCGAGGGCGGACTGGTCGCTCTGGTGGCCCCCCATGTGCGCAATGACGGCCTGATCCAGGCCAGGCTGGGCAAGGTCACGCTGGGCGCGGCGGACACCTTTACCATCGATCTCTACGGCGACGGCCTGATTAACCTTGCGCTGAGCGACGAGAGCCTGGCCCAGTTGAAAGATGCCCAAGGACAACCGGTAAAAAGTCTGATCAGCCAGGCCGGCACGATCGATGTCGGCGGCGGTAAGGCTGTTCTGGTTACGGCACGAAGCCGCAAAGGGCATGCTGGACAGCCTTATCAACATGAGCGGCGCCATCCTTGCCGACAGCGCCGTGCAGGAAGGCGGCCGCATCCTGCTGCTGGCCCGGGGCGGCAATGTGGACGTCAGCGGCAATCTGAGCGCCAAAGGAACCACGGGAGGACAGATCGAGGTGCTGGGCGACAAGGTGCAGCTTGCCTCCACCGCGAAACTCGATGTGGACGGCATCTACGGCGGCGGCACACTGCACGTCGGCGGCGCCTATCAGGGCAGCGGTGATACCTATCGTGCGCAAAGTACGCAAATCGACGCCGGGGCGACGCTCCATGCCGGCGCGCTGACTAAAGGCGATGGCGGCGAAGTCGTGGTCTGGTCGGATGGCCATACCGCCTATGCCGGCTCCATTCAGGCGCGCGGCGGCCCAGAGGGCGGCGACGGCGGCCTCGTCGAGGTTTCCGGCAAACAAACACTGACTTTCGACGGCTTGGTCGATGCCGGCACCACGAGCGGCAAAGCCGGCTCGCTGTTGCTGGACCCCTATAATTTCACAATCGGCATGGCCGAAGCGGGCCTCATCAACCGCGTGCTGCGCAGCGGCACCAGTACCTCGGTGAGCGCGGATAACGACATCGACGTCAATTACGTCATTGACGGGCGCGGCCGATACGCGGGCGGCGGGCTCACGCTATCCGCCGGCAACAATGTCAACGTCAACGACTATATCGTCACCAACAACGGTGCGATCAATCTGTTTGCGGCGGCAGGCGCGGTCAACCTGGCATCCGGCAAAGTGGTGTATGCCGGCATGGCCCCGATCACGGTGCGCAGCGGCGCTGATTTGTATAATGCGCCCTATCTCACAGGCGGACTGCTTTCGCTGATTTCCACAAAGGGCTCGGTCTTTATCAACCAGGGCATCGACGCCTCCATCGGAAACCTGTGGCTTCAAGCGGCGGAAGATGTGAACGTCGACCAGCCCATCGTAAGCTTAAGCGACGGCAACAGCGTAAACATCAATGCCGGTAATAATATCAATGTGGGCGGACAGATTGACGGACGTCCAGCCTATGGTGTCAATCCTAACGGTTCGGTTACCATGACAGCCGGGCAGAATATCAATCTCTATAAAAGTATCCTTGCCAATAATATCAACCTGACTGCCAGCCTTGGTACCATTTATGCCCCTACGATGAAGGCGGGCGGGGGAGTCACCCTCGATGCTGAAGGAATTCCACTGGGGGAAGGCTTGTTCGCCGGAGCCGGCCCGATTTCGGTCACTGCCGGCGGAAATCTCTCCAGCGGCATTTTCGTGACCACCGGTCCCGTTTCCATCCGCTCCATCGGAGGCAATGTCAACGTGGACACGAAACTTGCGGAAATACTGGGGAATGTATCAATTAAAGCGGATACCGGTTCGGTCCATGTCGATCAGGAAATCGCCAATATCCGTTCCGGCAGCAACCTTGCGATTACGGCCGGCACCAATATCAACCTGAACCGGCAGATCGACGCGCTGGACGACACCAACCCTCTCTCCATTACACCCGTCCCCGGCGGCAGCGTAGCCTTTGCGGCGGGCAATAACGTCAACCTGAACCGGGACCTCGCCACATACAATGGAGCGGCCGATATTACGGCGACGACGGGCACGCTGAACATCGCATGGAACAATGCGGATAATAGAACTTATCGGATACAGACAGGGACTGCTCCGATCACAGTAACGACGGGAGCGAACCTCTCCACGGGCACAGTCCCCCCCACCACTTTTGCGGTGCCGGATCCGGCATTGCTTGCGGGAATGACGTTCTCAGAACAGAATGAATATGTATCAAATTACATTAGCGATCAACTCAAGCGCTATGTCGCGTTCTCCACAAACGGAAAACTCAGCCTGACATCGACCGGAGGCAGCATTACGGTCGACGCGCCGATCCCCGACAACACGGGGGAGGTCGCAATTACGGCCGCCAATGCAATCATCGTGAATCATAAGGTGTTCAGCAATAACCAACCGATTTCACTGGCAGCCGGCACGGGCGGCATTACGGTCAATGGTACGGATGACACCTATGGCATCATGGGCTATGGGATTGGACCTAGCCCGGCAATTGATTCGGGCAGCGGCCCCCTGACTTTGCAAGCTCTGGGCGACGTCTCCATCACAAAAGAAAACGGAATCGCGACTACTGGGAAGCTGACAATCGATACGCGCGGCAAGATCGAGACGGGTACTGTCACTCCGTCTTTTCAGTCTCCCTCTGTGTATAAGTATCCCTCTGAAATCGAACTGGTCGCTGACGAGGGTATCGGTAGCAGCGAGCACTACTTTAAAACGGGTGACTTTATACCCCTAATCAGCGCCACATCGGCCAATGGAGCCATTTATCTTGAAGTTTTTAAACCAGGAAAACTGACCATCAACGCCCCTTCCCCGACCGTAGGTGACGTGTATACAGGGTACTTTATTGGCGATGACGTCAACATTTATGCCGGCCGCGATATCAATCTCGACAATGTTTTGAAAGCCGGAACATTGAAATTGACCGCCGGCAGAGATGCCAATCTCAAGGCCTTTTATGATATAATGAGCCTGGATGTGACGGCCGGCAACGACATTCGTTTCAGTAGCGGGTTGAATCTCCCTTATGCAACCATCTGGTTGAACGGTGGTGATCTGAAGGCCACGTCGACCGGGGGCAGTATCCTTTTCAATAATTATTCTGCCATTCATATCGGAGGCGGGAAAAGCCTGACGCTCAACGCTTATGGATCGGTGGAACTGGGTATCCTGGAGACGCTTGGTCCTGTCAGCATCACCGCACAGACGGGATATATTACACTGCGCAACGACATCGGCCCCCCTATTCCAGTGTTTGATCCAACCGGTGAAGGAGTTGCATCGCTGGCACTGAACGCCGGTAGCAATATCGACATGCAGGGTGCAAAAGCGTCCGGTACCGTGAACATTACCGCGGGAAGCGTTCTCACCTCGACAAAAGGCATCTATTCGGGAACTGCAAATGGAGTGACCATCACCGCAACAGGCGGCGCACTGGAGAAATTATCTGGAGGGGATGTTAGCCACCCTGGCCCCTACACGTTTACCGGTACATCATTCGGCAATATCCCACTAGACATTCAGGATCAACTGACACAATTTAGTACACCGCCACCCACCATTATGCCCGGACCCACCGTGGCTCCACCCGGCCTGCCCGGCGCCCTGACGGCGCTTGCAGCGCTGCCGCCTGGCCTGGCTACTGTATCGGGATATGCGCTGTCGCCAGATGTGGGTGTGCCCATCACCCCCGGTCCGGAACAGGAAGCCGAGGCCAATCGCCTGGCCGCCAATGTGCAGCTCAGTGAAATCATCCCCGTGGAGGATGAAGAAGAAGGCGAAGAGGAGAATCGTAAGAAAATCCTGAAGATCTCCGATGGGCGCAGCGCCAGACAGGTGGCCGAACTCGAGATCAGATAATGTGAACCAGAGATACTGTCCGGACTTGATCCGGCGTTGACTCCAGTTCTGGATTCCCGCTTCCGCGGGAATGACGACTTTGATATATGTCGGAATGACGACTTTGATATATATTGTTGTTGGAGGTGTCAATTCGTGGCATTTCGGATGGTCGCTCTATCCCTGATTCTGCTGTTGTGTTCGGCTTGGCCGAATGCCATACAAGCGACTGAGCCGCTCATCACCCCGCTGCTGCGTGTCGAAACCGGCATGCACACCACCCAGATCCGGCGGGTTCTGCCGGATCTTCCGCGCAACCGTCTCATCACCTGCTCCGATGACAAGACAGTTCGGGTCTGGCAAATGCCGGAGATGCGGCTGATTTCCGTGCTGCGGGTTCCCATGGATGGCAGTCATGAAGGCCAGTTGTACGCCATCGCGGTGTCGCCGGACGGAAGAACCGTAGCGACTGGCGGTTGGACGGGCTGGGATTGGGATGGGAATGCATCCATCTATTTTTTCGATGTGGCCAGCGGCGAACTGATCCGCCGTATCGGTGGTTTCGAGCAATGTCGTCAACGCATTGGCCTGGATGCCCGACGGCGAGCACCTTGCGGTCGGATTGCAGGGATATTCCGGGTTCCGGGTACTGCGCCTGCAGGACGGCAAGACGGTGGCGGCCGACGTCCAGTACAAAGACGATGTAATGGATATGGACATCAGCCGCAGAGGGCGCATTGTCGTCACGGCGCTGGACGGCTTTGTGCGACTGTATGGCCGCAATTTCAAACTGATCGGCCGCCGGGTTGTGCCGGGCGGAAAAAGGCCGGTCTCGGTGTGCTTCTCGCCCGATGCGGAGATGATCGCCGTCGGATTCATCGATGTTCCGGTGATATCGGTGATTTCGGCCCGGGACATGTCGTTCAAATATCATGCGGCTGCCGGCGGGATCAAAGATCAGGTCGGTTTCACCAGCGTGGTCTGGTCCTCCGACGGGACGTCCCTGTATGCCAGCGGCCAGTATACCGGCGAAGGATTGAACCCGGTTTATCACTGGAAGAATCAAGGGCAGGATGCGCCGGAAATAATCCCGCTGACGCAAAACCGAATTTCCGAAGTCCAGCAGATGCCGGACAATCATATCGCTTTCGCCGCGGAAGACCCCGGGGTGGGCGTGATGGGACCGGACGGAAAATTGAAGTCATTCCGCGGACCGGATATCGCCAACTTCAGCAACGCTCAGACAACAGCTTGCAGTATCGGCGGATGCCTCGGTGGTCCGCTATCCGCTCACAAGAGATAACCGTTTTCTACACAGCTTTGCCGTTTTCGGCGGCGGCGATCAGGACACCGCTAAAGTTCCGGATGAAAAGCTGTTTGCGCCCATCCTGCAGGCTGAAGGCATTACGGTGTCGGACTGGAAAGACAGCTTCAAGCCCGCAATCAACGGCAAGAGCTCCCAAACTGGATGAGTACGAATTTTCGCGTTCTTACGCCATTGCCCCCGATGGCAGGAGTGTGCTTCTGGGCACCGAATGGGCGGTGCGTTTGCTGCGGCCCGATGCCTCGGAAATCTGGCATGTCAAATTGCCTGCCGTGGCCTGGAGCGTGAACGTCAGCCGCAACGGCCTGCTCGCGGTCGCTACGCTCTCCGACGGCACGATCCGCTGGTACCGCATGCAGGATGGCCGGGAAGTGCTGGCCTATTTTCCGCACAACAACGGCCGCGACTGGATCGCCTGGGTGCCCGACGGCTATTACATGTCCTCCGTGTACGGTGACAATTATGTCGGCTGGCACCTCAACCGCGGTAAGGACCTCACGCCGGATTTTTACCGTGCCGTACAGTTCGACCGAATCCTTTACCGCCCTGACGTCGTGGCGGCATCGTTCCGCGCCGTGCTCGGGCCTGTGACGCGCAGCCTGGAGCCCGCACCCCATGGAGCCGACTTCCAGATCGCCCGGTTGCGTGAAATCGCACCGCCCAGGCTCAAGTTGACACCTGGGGCATTCAAGCAGGACGCGGACGGACGTTCCCGGATGACGCTCGACCTGCGGGGAGAAAAGAATGATCTCGCCATCCGGGACTACAGCGTTTTCGTCAACCACATTCCGGTGACCCCGACACGCGAGCGCAGACTTTCCGGCGCAGAAACCGAACGCTTCCAGCGCACCCTGCAGATCGATCTATCCGCGCAAAACAACGAAATTCGGATCGAGGCCTTCAATGGCGTGTCCATGGGAATCGTGGAGACTTATGTCGGTTTGCCCGGAGAGGTGCGCCCGGCGCCTGTCAAAGGTAATCTCTACATGCTGGCAGTCGGCGTGAATGTCTTTCCGGCCCTGCCCCGCCGCAACCATCTGGCCTACGCCGCACAGGATGCGGAGGAATTGGGGCACACATGGAAAATGCAGGGCGCGGAGAATTATGCGCAAATTCTCATTCATACCATTTCCGATCACAGCGCGGAAAAACCGGATCAGAAAACCATTGTGTCTGCATTGAAGTTCGTGGAGCAGGCCGGACCGGACGACACGGTGATGATCTTTCTGGCCTCGCACGGCCTGAGCGATCTGGCCGGAAATTACTACTTTGTGCCGCGCGACGTCGTGCCGCAGGATATCGCCAATGCGCAAAAAGGTGAAAAAGGAACATCGCTGATTCCCTGGACGGTCTTCTTCGACGCCCTGCGCGATGCGGCGGGACGTCGTGTGCTGATTGTCGACACCTGCCAGGCGCGCAGCATCGAGGGGAAATTCGAGGTGCATTCGCTCATGAAACGATCCGCAGCCTCACAGTTTGCGCTGATCGTCGCCTCCAAGGGGAATGAGGAATCGCAGGAATACGCGCCCGCAAAACACGGGCTGTTCACGTATTCCCTGATAAGCGCGCTGAAGCCGGAGGCCGATGCGAACGGCGATGGCCGGGTGTCGCTACGGGAAATATTTGACTTTGCGCTGCCCATTGTGGAAGAGCTGCGCCATAAACAGACCGGATCTCAGACACCGCAAATGGTGGCGCCGCAGGTGCTGGCCGACATGCCGGTGATGCGCGGCGGCTTATAGGCACATAGATACAGGGGGATTCCAATCCGATCATGCCCACACGGAATCGCACTATTGCTCAATTAAAATGGATCATTATTACGCTGGCGCTTTCATTGCTGCTGGTCGAGGGCGTCTATCGCTTTTCACCCCTGGAAACTGCCGAACACGCCTATTCCGACCTGTGGCACCGCCTGAGCGGTGTGCGCTACACCCCGCAGCATGTGGCACTGGTGGCGGTGGATGATCAGTCCCTGGCCCAGTTCAGTGAAGACCCGCTGGTATTCTGGACGCCGCTTTTTGCACGGGCCTGCGAAACCCTGCAGCAAGCCGGCGTTTCCGTGATCGGGATTGATTTTCTGTTCACCATCACACCGGAAAAATGGATTGCCAAACTGCAACTGAAGGATCTCGGAGGGCTGAAGAATTACGACCTGGCCTTCCGGCAAATGCTGGGCACAGGAAAGATCATGCTCGTGGGATCGCTTGTGCGCGGCCATGAGAGTGACCACGATACACTGTTGCTCCCGCATCAGGACTATCTGCTGTCGCTGCCGGATTTCGACCTGGTGTCGCATATCGGCTACGCGAATCTCAAGACGGACGAAGACGGCCGCATCCGGCGCTATGAAATGGCGCCGGATGCGAATCTGACGCATGAAATGGCCGAAGGGGCGCCTCGGCTTGCGCTGAGCGCGCTGCTGGCGATCCGGGCGCGTGGCCTGCGCGCGGATGCAAACACATGGGACATCGCCGGCCGCATGGTGGCTTCGGATCAAACGACCCACATCAGTTATGCAGGGCCCCCGGGCACCATCCCGAAAATTTCCTTTTCGCGGCTGCTGGACGAAAACGCGGCACAGGACCCGGCCTTACAGGCCCTGCGCGGCAAGGTGGTCATTGTAGGCGGCGACTTCATCGGCATGAACGACGTTCATGACACACCCTACAGCGGCAGCCTGAGCGGCACCGGAGGCACCCTGATGACCGGGCCGGAAATCCAGGCAAACATTGCCGAAACCCTGCTTTCCGGCATGGTCACGAGGCCCGTTTCCGACAGGGTGCGGTGGGGAGTGTGCCTGCTGCTGATCGCCCTGACACTGCTGTTGTACCGGAGCCTGTCACCCTGGGCAGGGCTGGGGATTCTGGCCGCTGCCGGCGCGGCGACCTTGCTGCTGGCGTGGGGGCTCTTCCAGGGGTTCCTGCTCTTTCCGGCGGCGCACCTGCAATTGGGACTGCTGACGGCTTACACCCTGTCCTATGGGGGCAGGCTTACACGCGAGGAACGCGAAAAACGGTTCATCCGGTCCGTTTTCCAGCGCTATGTGGCGGACAATGTCGTGGACACGCTGCTGGCCTCCGGCAAAATGCCCGATCTGGGCGGGGAAAAGACGATGGTCACGGTGCTGTTTTCCGATATCCGCAATTTCACGACCATCAGCGAAAAACTGGACGCCCACGAGGTGGTCGAGTTCCTGAACCGGTATTTTGAACGGGTGTGCGCCATCATCCTGGCAGAAGGAGGCACCATCGACAAATTCATCGGGGATGCGGTCATGGTGCAGTTCGGTGCGCCGGTACCGTACCCCGATCATGCCGCCCGGGCCTTGCGCGCCGCCTTGGCCATGCGCAAGGCGGCCATGGATTTCAGGCACTGGATGTCGGAGCGGTTCGTGGACCGGAATTTGCCGTCCTTCAACATCGGAATCGGCATTCATACGGGAGATGCCATTGCCGGCAACATCGGCTCATCGAGGCGCATGGAATACACGATAATCGGCGACACCGTCAATCTGGCTTCGCGGCTGGAGGGCGCAAGCAAAACCCTCGGATGTGTCATTGTGGCAAGCAGCGAGACTTTGAAAGCGGCCGGGAGCGCCGTCAAAACCGGCCTGCAGCGATGTGATTCACGTCAAGGGACGGGAAACCCCGGTTGAAGTATTTGAAGTGACGGATCTGAATTCATAAGGAGGCACTATGTTTCGGTGGATGATTGGTTTGCTTTTGCTGGGATGGGCACAGTCAGGGTTTGCACTGACTGTCGATGTCGGGATGCTCACGCAAATGGACGGGAAAGTGGAGATTGTCGCGGGCAAAGCGGGGAAACGTCCCGCGGCGGCCTTTCTGAAGGTGGCGCTTGGCGACAGACTGGTGTTGGGCAAGGATGCGCGTGTCCAGATCGTCTATTTCGAGACCAGCCGCCAGGAGCTCTGGAAGGGAGCGGGCGAGGTTGAGATCGTCAACGGTGAGGGGCGCAGTTCCACTTTGCAGCCGGAGGCCAGAAAGCTCCCTCCTCTGGTGGCGCGGCAACTGGTCAAGACGCCTGTCAGCGGCCGGCATGGCAAGGCCGGCAT
Organism: uncultured delta proteobacterium; assembly: GCA_963743175.1. Lineage (GTDB taxonomy): Bacteria > Desulfobacterota > Syntrophia > Syntrophales > Fen-1087 > JAPLJM01. The sequence goes on from CAVUOQ010000012.1 coordinate 66,057, forward strand.
GGTGACGGTCCGCTCACTGTCCTCGGATACGGTCGAAAGCCTGGAAAAGCAGTATGCTGAGTTTCGCAGCGCAGCAGCAGAGGGCGACACAACGCCCGAGGTGTTCCTGCTGACCGGTTTGCTGGAAATGAAGGAATTTGAGTATGCTCAAAAGGTACTGGAAGGATTCCGGACGAAGTTGTCAAATACCCCTGCGCTGGCGGCCGTGGTCTCCCACTTCGAACCTCTGGTCAAGGAGGCTGTCGCCGGACCGTAACTCAGCACCGGAAAGAATTTAAAGATCGCGCACCAAAATGAGACTGATCGGAAAGTTTTCAATTATCATCCCCGTTCTGAACGAGGCGGATCGGATCAATGGGCTGATCGGCCATTTGCGGGATTTTCCTGAAGAAGCAAAGGTCGAAATCATCGTTGTGGACGGCAGCGTCCAAGGAAATACGCTCGGCGTCATCGAGGATTGTCAGGTCCGGCGCCTTTCGTCCGCAGCGGGCCGGGCGAAACAGATGAATGCCGGGGCGGCTGTTGCGATGGGCGATATCCTGATCTTTCTGCACGCCGACACAAGACTTCCAGCGGGCGCCCTGGCGTTGATCGATCATGCGCTGGGGCAGCCGGGCCTCGTGGGGGGAGCCTTTGACCTCGGAATTCGCTCAAACCGACTGCCGCTGAAGATCATAGCAGCAGTGGCATCGCGTCGTTCCCGGCTGACACGAATACCCTATGGCGACCAGGCGATTTTCATGCGTCGGGATTTTTTCCGGCAGATCGGCGGTTATCCTGATATCCCCCTGATGGAAGATGTGGCCCTGATGCGGCAGATCAAAAAAGCGGGGGGACGGATCTACATCATACCGGAACGCGTCAGCACCTCGCCCCGAAGATGGGAAAAGGAGGGGATTCTGCGCGCCACGCTGAGGAACTGGATCCTGCTGGGGTCTTATTATCTGGGTGTTGCACCGGAAACGCTGGCAAGACATTATCGCAGCGGCAAATCCGCTTATGAAAAAAAGGAGCGGCAGGCGTGAGGATGAAAACCGCGGGACAAAGAGAGAAATGCATCCTTGTCTTTATAAAATCACCGAATAAGGGAACCGTTAAATCCCGCCTGGCGGCGGCCATCGGTGAAGAGCATGCCTGCCGGCTCTATGAAGGGTTTGTTCTGGATCTCCTGAAGACACTGGAAAAAGCGGCAGACGACGGGAATTACGCCCTGAAAGTATGCTTCTATCCTCCCGAATCGGGAAAGACCATTGCAGCGTGGCTGGGAAGCCGCTATGAATATCTCCCACAGCAGGGAAAGGACCTGGGGGAACGGATGAGCAATGCCTTCCGGGAGAGCTTCGCAGCGGGATACTGGCAGATTCTGCTTGTAGGGAGCGATATCCCGGACCTGCCGGCACAGATCATCCATGACGGATTTGCTTCCCTGAAACAGAACGGCGCTGTCATCGGACCAGCGCATGACGGCGGGTATTACCTCATCGGTTTCCGATCCGATTGTTTTTTGCCGGATATCTTTACGGGTATCCACTGGGGCAGCGACGAGGTTGTCGAAAAAACGATAGCTTGTTTCAGGCTTGGGAATCAGGACGTATCAATCCTCCCGGCATGGCGGGACATCGACACCCTGGAAGATCTGATGGACCTGCAGGCAAGGCATCCACACGGCGATTTTGTAAATTCCGGAACCCTGTGCTATCTCCGAGCGCAAGGCATGACGGCAGTAAGGGGGTACGATCAGGACTCAATGAAAAATATTCCCGGCAATCCAGAAGAGAGCCATCCCGATGATGACGGTGCCGGCCAGCGAGCGCGTTTTCCAGGCAAAAAGCAGCGTCGGGATTGATACGAACAGGGCCGGCTGAAAGACGTCCAGATGACGGGGATCGCCGACGGTTACGACGGCAGGCAGGATCAGGGCGCTCAGAACGGCGACGGGAATGAAATCCAGCCATTGCCTGAGCCATTCCGGCAAGGGGTGGCGTGACAGCAGGATCAACGGAATCCATCGCGGCAGATAGGTCACGATCCCCATGCCCAACACCAATAAAACATAATCCGCCTTCATAACGCCACCCCGCTTTTGCCGGTTTCTTCCTTCCGTTTTCTCAGAAAGACACCGATTGTCGCCGCCGCCACCGTTGCCGCGACAATATAGGCATTGCCCGGAAACAGCAGGGAGAAAGCGACGGCCAGTAATCCTGCAATGAGCGCCACCGCGATATAAATACCGCCCCGGATCTGAAGGACCAACAGACAGATGAACATGGCCGGCAGGGCGTAATCGATTCCGAAGGCGCCGGCGGGGATGAACTGGCCGCTGTAGCCTCCGATGATTGTGCTGAAGATCCAGGAGAGGTTGGCTGTATGATTTAACACAAGCGCCCGCCGCCAGTCCCAGGCCTCTTCCCGGAAACGGGTCATGTTGAGGGCGAAGCTCTCGTCGGTCACCCCATAGGCATACAACGATAGCCATCCCGCGTTCAGACCCCGAAGATGGACGGCCAGCGATGAACTCATGAGCAAATGGCGCAGATTGACGGTAAATGTGGTCAGGATGATCGGAATCGCCGCAGCGCCGCCGCTGATCATGGAAACGGCGATAAACTGGGCGCTACCGGCAAAGACCAGTAGCGACATCAGGCCGATCTCACCGGGGGACAGGCCGGCTTTCTGGGCCAGGACACCAAAGGCCAATCCGATCGGCGCGTAGCCCAAGCAGATGGGCCAGGCCGCGGCTATGCCGTCTTTCATCACCGTCCGGAGGTCATGCGAAGCGCTCATATTTTCCTTATCGTCAGCATACCCCGTTCCGAATGAACGCGTTAGAGAAGGGCTATCTCAAAAAAGTCGAGTTTCCCCGTCAGGGCGCTTTCTATCTGTCCTCTATCAACAACGCTGAAACGCAGGCAGACACCGCAATCGGAACTGAGTTGGCGGGGCACGGGAATCAGCTTGCAGGGGATATTTTCGGCCTTGATGATTTTTTCCGCCCGCAGGGCGTGGCTGACGGATTCAAAGAGGACGACACCGAATGGGTCTTCCGGGGTCATAGGCGCTGTCCAGTCCTTTCGGAAAGTGACGACTTCGTAAAAAAAGCCACAAATCACCCTCCCCTTCATCCCCTCCCGTCAAGGGAGGGGGAAAAAGTAGTGCCTCTTGTCAAGGGAGGGAAAAAATTTATACGCAGCCGTCAGCCTTTGAGGAGCTGCCGCAAGGCCTCGGCGGCCAGATCGACATGCTCTTCCGTATTGAAGAAGCCGAAACTGAAGCGCACCGTTCCCTGAGGAAAGGTTCCGATGGTTCGATGGGCGGCCGGGGCGCAGTGAAGTCCGGGACGGCACATGATGCCCCACTGCTCATCGAAATAAAGGGCCGCGTCGGAGGGCGTTATATCCCGGAGATTGAACGAAATCAAGGGAATTCGGTTCTGCGCCGTCAGCGGGCCGTAAACGGCGACACGCTTGCCAAGCTCCTGCACGTGATCCAGAAACCGCCGGGTCAGTGCCGATTCCTTCGCCCTCATCGCCTCCACGCCCTGTTCCAGGACAAAAGCCGCGCCGGCCCCCAGCCCGGCAAGGCCGATGGTATTGGGCGTGCCACATTCATACTTATCGGGCATAAAGTCGGGCTGCTCCTCGAATTCCGAACGGCTCCCCGTTCCTCCCCGCATGAGAGGCGCGATCTTTTCATCGAGCCCCTTCCGGATGTATAGACCGCCTGTGCCCTGGGGACCGTAAAGAGATTTGTGCCCCGTAAAGGCCAGCAGATCCAAGGCCATCGTCTCCACGTCAATGGGAAGCGCCCCCGCCGTCTGGGCCGCATCGACGCACAGGACCATGTCTCCCCGTTCACGGATCAGGGCGCCGACCTCTTTGACCGGCATGATCGTTCCCGTAACATTCGAAGCATGGGTCATCACAACGGCCCGCGTATTCGTCCGGAAGGCGGCGCGAATATCGTCAGGGTCCAGTTCGCCCCGGTCCGAGGTGGGGACGACCGACAGATCGACTCCCCGGAATGCGAGAAAACGCAAGGGCCGCATGACGGCGTTATGTTCCATGCCCGTCGTGATCACATGATCACCCGGTTTGAGCAGGCCGATCAGGGCGATATTGAGGGCTTCGGTGGCATTCCTGGTGAAGACGATCCGCAAGGGATCGTCAACATTGAAAAGACGGGCCAGGGTCTCCCGGGTATCGAGAATGACGCGGCCGGCCTCGATCGAAAGCCGGTGACCGGAGCGGCCGGGCGATCCGCCGATGGTCCTCTGATAGCGCATCATGGCTTCCAGCGTCGCCTCCGGTTTGGGAAAGGACGTCGCAGCATTGTCCAGATAGACCACTTCCATGGATGAATCCTCCTTGAGACCTTTGAAAAAAGAAACCCCGCGCGCTTCAACCACAACGTACTTTTTCTCTTCCATCAGGGACGCAGTAACCGGGCGGCGCCGGCCATCGTTTCGGCAATGTCGTACATATTGGAAATATGACCCGCTGCAAGCGAATCGCCAAGTTCGAAATAGTTTACACAGGTCCCGCAGACCAGGATATCCACGCCGGCCCGTGCCAATTGCTGCAGGTCGTCGAGGACCGCCGAATCCTTCATGGCAAGCTTGACGCCGGCGTTGTAACAGATGATTGTATCGGGCAAAGGGTTCAGTTGCAGAAGGGTATGGATAAAACCCCGGATCAGGACGTCCCCCAGGACATCATCACCCCGTCCCATGTGGTTATCCGACAGGATGATCACAAAAGGTCCACGATCCTTCCCGGGCGCGGCGCCGCACGACAGCTCGTCGGCCAACGCTTCTCCATCCGCCGGGGCCTGAGCCGTCGCCCCGGTTCTTATGAGGGTAATTTCCCTGATCTCTCCCCCTTTCTCCACCATGGAAAAACGACAGGCCATCTTGGAAGCCATGCGCCGGATGTTTTCCACGGCGAAGTCATTGTCCACGAGCACGATCACTTCTTCATTCTCATCTATCGCCTTTTTCGCCAAAATGACCGGCTGCGGGCAGGCAAGCCCTCTGGTGTCAATCGTTAACGGCATATTTCTAAACCTCCTTTTATGGTTTATCTTTCCCCACTTCAATAAAATCCATATAGGCTACAGCGCTTGCTTCTGTGTTGTCCGTGTCGCTCATGACGGCAAGGCCGCCAATCGCCGGGGGGTCCTTGCCGAAGGCCTGTCGGTAGTCGTCGATAACATTGACCGACTCTTCCACCCACTGGCCGACCCGCTGCCTTCCCTTTTCCAGAATGATAATGCGGGCCTTTTCCGTATAGGGACTCACTAAAAATCGTTCGGGAAGATGATGACCCGTCCAGACATAATTCAGGGTGCTGTGGGGAGGATATTTGCCGTAGATCGCCTTGGTGGCGCTGTATATCAGGCGGTCGCCCAAGGTTGCCTTATCAGGATCATACTGAAACATGACATAGACCCGGATGGGGTAGTCATCCCCCGTTTTTTCCTTCGGGTTTCCCCGGTCCGACAGCTGCTCCACCTTCCAGCGCCAGCGGATACGGGGATTTTCATAGATATTGAAGGTTCGGCGATAGACGAGGGCCGAGGCGGAAGCGCGGCTTTCTGCCTTCAAGACGGTTTTTCCCTCTTCCCGGACCAGCGTGTAGGTGGAATGAGCCTTGATCTTGGGAAAGGTCAGGGGCTCCCACTGGGCGAGGCTGTCAAAATTCTCACGGAAAGGGACCGTTTGTTCCGCCCCCAGCAACGTGGTCTGAGACAAAAACGTCAGGATTAGCAATATCAAAAAGGATCCGGCGGTCATTGGACCTCCGGATGACAGGCCTGGTGTTCACTGTCCGCAAGAACCCCCGCACAGGATGATCCGGCGCCGGCGGTACAGCCGAAACAGTGAGGGCCCGTGACAATTTTCCGCTGTAACAGCGTTGCCTTATCAAAGGCGGCAACCCGACGGGGAGCGCCGTGGTTAACACTTATCCCCAAGGCGAGATTGAAGTCGCAGTCAAAGAGAGTCCCGTCCCAGTCAATGCAGACCTGATGTCGGCACATGAGGCCCGGAAGCGTTGCAGGATTGTAAGCATTAACGAGCACCTGTTGATATTTTTCCAGGTCCCCTCGTTTTTCAAGCTGTTGCCGGAAGCGCCCCAGGGGCATATTGGTCAGCACAATCAACCGGGAGAAAGCAATCCCGAAGCGCTTTTCCAGTTCATCCCGGTAAGCGGCCTCGAGCATCTTTTGCGCCGGGGGAAGAAAAGGCCCGCCGGGGTTGAAGACAATCGACAATTGCAGGTTCCCTTCGATGCCGTAACCGCCCTCATTCAACGAGCGCAACACCCCGATGCTCCGGTCATGGACTCCCGGACCGCGTTGTGCGTCCACGTTACTTTGCAGGTAACAGGGAAGAGAGGCAACCAGGCTGATTTGTCTTTCCCGAAAGAAGCGGATTAAATCCGTGAGACCCTGGTCCGCAAGGGCGACAAGATTGGTCCGCACCTGGACAGGATTTCCGCTGCGGCTGATCCTGTCGACAAAATTGCGGAACCGCGGGTGGAGTTCCGGCGCGCCCCCGGTAATATCGATTCGGAGAAACTTCTCCTTGTCAACTATATTGAGGATGTCTTCCATGACCGGCTCGGTCATTAACTCCCGTCGGAGGGGAGAACATTCCAGATGGCAATGGCTGCAGGTTAGATTGCAGTACCTCCCCAGATTTAGCTGTAGGGTCTGAATATCGTCACAGCTCAAACCCATCGGCAGGGTCTTGCGAATCATCAATTCGAAATCATTCATCTTCTGTCTTTTTATGAATTTTTGCATCAGGCGCTCCGATCTCACTGTTCCCGATCTTGCGAAAGAAAGGCCGCAGGGTGACGGGTAATAAAAAGGCAATAATGGCAATAACGACGCCGATAACGACGCCCCGGATATTGCCTCTCAAGATCAATTCCCCCAGGGAGTTGCCGAAGGCAACAAAGGCAATGCACGCGGGAAGCATAAAAATAAAGGTGCTCCCCAGGTATTGACGGAAGGGAATGGGCGTCAGTCCGAAAAGATAATTCAGGAGGTTAAAGGGAAAAACGGGAATCAGGCGGGTGAAGGCGACAGCCTTCCAGCCGTGATGCCTTACCTTATCTTGGAGCCACTCCCAGCGTTCCGCCGGAACCTTCGCCTTAATCGCGTCCTGAAATAGATAGCGTGCAAGGAAAAAGGGCAGGCAAGCTCCGATCGTCGCGCCGGATATGGAAAAGACGACGCCCCAAACCGGTCCCCAGAAAAAACCTGCCGCCAGCGTAAGGGGGATGCTGGGCAGAAACACAGCCGGGGCAATCGTGTAGATCCCGAGAAAGATGAGCGGGGCCAGGACCGGGTGACGACCGAGCAGCTCCGTGATCATCGCCGCCGAGAAGATATTAAATTGATTCAGATAAATACCGCCGCCAACCAGGAGGGCAATGATAAGTATGGCCGGGATGTTCCCCGTTTTCAGTCTTTCGATCATGGCCAGGGCCATACGGTTGGCCCATTGCCCGAGAGGGGAAGACACCTTCCTGCGCGGTGTTACCCCCGGCAGACATTCGAGAAGATGGATCACTTCCACACCCCTTTTGAGGAAGCGGTTCTGACAACCGACGCAATACGTTACCATTGTCCGGCCATCCCCTTCCACAACGATCCGGTCCAGAAAACGGTCGGCCAGCTCCGCGTATGAGGAACACAGGCCTCCACCGGCGCCGCAGCAATGGGGCACAGAAGCCCCGGTCATAGGGACAGCCGCTGGAAGGGCGACAGATTTTAAATCTGTCCCTGTAGCTGCACGCAAATGATTAAACAAATCCCCGGCGACGCTCCTGATTCCCTCCCACCGAGACGATGGACAGGGGTGATGAAGATACGTCGGACCGGCCCAATGTTTCTCAAAGAGATACGGGGGCAACAACTCCAGGATGAAAACAACCTGAATGCCCTCAAGATGTTGCGACAAAAGCTTGTAACAATTCAGACAACCGGTGATCACTTGTCTGACACCATGATCACGCAGGCGCTTGTTAATATCCTGCAAAGCGGTGAAGGCCGTTTCCGTATCGCCCAACGCATAAGCAGGATCGTAGCAGCAATCAAGTACCAGCCCGACCTGTTTATGCAACTGACTACTCAGGATTTTCCGGACCCGGCGGACCAGTCCCGGCCGGTTTGCGGCCAGACCGCATCCCGGCCAGAAGACCGTATCCGCTTTTCCGTAAAAAACAAAGGGGAATCTATGTCCGGCCTCGGCAAACCCCCGGGCGCCGTTTAACACCTTCTGGACCGGCAGCGGGACCTGATGCTCTTGCACAAGCCGCTGCTTTATTGCAAAGAAGGCAGCAGAGGGTGACAGGTCCAAGGGACAAACGGCATCGCACCGACGGCAGTTCGTGCAAAAAAAAGTAGCCTCCGGGCGTTCCGAAAGAATCTTCTCCGGCGTTCCGTACTCAGTGAGAAACGGGCAGACATCCGTGCAGGCCCCGCAACCGGTACATTCCTCTTTGAAATTAACCACCGGTTATTTTACCTTCCCTATGGGATGCTCCGCCTCTGCCCAGGCCTTGATGCCGCCGGGATGACGATACACATTTTTATAGCCGAGCTTCACAGCCCACATAGCGCCGTTGTGGCTCCGGGTACATTTCACGAAACCGCAGTAGAAGACGATGCGGCGATCCTTGTCCGGCCCCAGGAGCTTCTCCATGTCGGCCTTGGCCTTGTCATCGAGTTTCGTCATTTCGGGGATCGGGAATTCCATCTGGACGGCCCCCGGGATATGCTGTTTCTTGTAGCTGTCCTCATAGGGCATGGTGTCTATGAGAAGCATAACCTTCTTCTGATCGATCCAGCTCTTCAGTTCCTGAGTGGCAACGACCTTGTAGCCCCCGCGCTGCACTTCCGCAGCAAAGGTTACGGCAATCTTCTCCGTATCCAACTCCTTGGTTCCCCAGGCCGCCATGGCCCCTCCGGCCATGCCAAAAACCAGCAGGGCCGCAATCAAAATACTCAACAAACTTCTTTTTACCTTCATTCTTTTTCTCCTTTCCTGTTTTGTTAATAAAATATTGGTTTCCCTTTGAAACCACTCGCTCATCATTGATGCCGTTATGAGTTATTGTTTTCATCCCTGTTCCCTGCATATTCCCGGACCCGCCGTGAGAGATAGAGATACGGCATGACAATCCCGATGAGGACAAGATCACGGTAAAATGCCTCCCGCAGACCCGCCTGCTTATCCAGGTCCTCGGCCCCGAAGCAACCGCAATCGACATTCAAGTCGCCTAAGATGCCATAACCCAGGATAAAGACAAACAAGGCCAGAAGTCCCGTGACCAGGTGAAGTCCCCAGGGACGATCGAAAGCCAGGGCCAGGCCGGCAATCGTCTCGACGAGGGGCAGGCCGATGGCGACGACAGGAAGGAATAACTCCGGGACGAGTTCATAGGCTGATATCGTGGCGGCGAAGACCTTGGGATCGAAGAGTTTGATGACGCCGCCGTAGATAAATAGGGCGGCCAGGGCCACGCGGATGATCCGGTAGGGCCAGGGATGGACCAGCCCTTGCTGAAAAATGCGCTTGATCCTGATTAAATTACATGGGGATTGTTGGGTGACCAAATCCGCCTCCTTGTTGCGCCATGCCGCGCTTTACGGCATGACTCACAGAAGGCTGTTCGGTCAGAGACGTACAGACGGCAAGGCGGCGTTACTGGAGAACCACCCGGGTTCTCTGTCAGCGCCTCATATTAACGGGGTAAAGAATAACGATAAATTAATCACTGATCACATTCCCAATATTTACTTTATTTGACAAGATACCGCTTCTGGGAGCGGGACTGTAAGAGAAACGGTCTTAATTGTCAATGAAATATTTTCTGCCATTATTGCATTGACACACAAGACCGTTCTGATTAAAGATGCCATTCATTTTCATTCTCGGATATGAAGGAGAGTAAAAGACATGCCCGCCCTTGACGATCAGATTGATGACCTGTTTGGCACCTATTTCTATCATGTCACGACGTCTGAAATGTGGGAGCAAATCAGGAAAGAAGGGTTGAGAGCCGACAAGAATGGCAACATATCCGCTTTAACGACCAATCATCCGGATATTGTCAATCATTATGCGGCGCAACACTTTGACGGGACCGATATTGTCGTCATCCGGTTTAATCCATGCAACCTCGGAATATACCCGGAAAAGGAATCAAATGCTCCCTCGCTGCGGGCCGACCACTATATTGTTGAGATCAGGACCAATCTTATCGGTCCGCTTCTTCTGGAAAAGGACACCCCCTCCGCTCAGTGAGCAGGTCAATGGTTGAGATATTCTTCATCTCGTTAAAGATCATTTAACGACGCATTAAAAATCAGGCCTCTGAAACGGATATTTCCCGCAGGCTCTTCGCCCGCCATAATTGAAATAATAAAATAATACAAATACTTACATGAATATTTTGTGTAGGCCATTTCATTGGCACACTTTGAGCATTAGAGAGAGTCAAACAAAACAAACAAACTCCCAAGGAGGAAACAGATCATGAAAAAGACATTCGGAACAATGATGGTAGCGGCGGCGGTGGTTCTTTTGACGGCGACATTCAGCTTTGCGGAATACGCAGTGGCGGGTGTGGGCAACTTCCCCTATTTCCAGCTGGGTTGTCTGATCGTGGGCGGGCTGGTGATCATTTCCCTGAAGAACAAGTATGAGCGGATGTACACGAGCGAGACCGTCGGCGCCTTCGCGCTGTATACGGTCCTGATTGCGCTGTTCACGAATCCCGTGATTGATGCGATCAAGAACGTGGTGGGTTAATCAAGAGGAATCTCAGAAAAGGGGGAACAGACCATGAATACGCAAACGACCGATAAGAACTACATCCATCAGATGAGACAGTACGGACACATCCTGATGCTGAGCGCCTGGGGATTCGTGATCGTGTTTGCGTCGCTGCTGTTCCTGTACGTGGGACATCTGCTGGACGAGTGGCTCGGGACGGCACCCAACTTCATGCTGGGGTTGTTCTTCCTGGCGATTGTCACCACGATCATCCGGCTGTATCAGGAGGCCTGGCTCAAAAGGAAAAGCGTATAAACCCTGCTTCGGCATGGACATAAGATCTTTTCATGATCTGCAAAACAAAAGCCCCTTGTCTCGATCGTGTCGAACAAGGGGCTTTTGTTTTGCAGGCGTACTTTCGCGTACGCCGCAATGACGAAGGATGCAGCGCAACGCAGCATCCGGATTTTTTACGAAGTCGTCAAGTATTTCTTGAAGTCGCTCTGTCTGTCTGGTAAGCAGGTCGCCGGGGATTGCCGTCAGCAAGACGGCCCTACGAGATGGACAGAGTCATGGATCAGAAAAATCACCCTCCGGCGTCACTTGCCTGGCTCGTCTGGGGTCTCGGCGCGGCATTTTACTTCACCAGCTTTTACCACCGCGTCGCCCCGGCCGTCATGACCGATCCGCTGATGGCTGAATTCGGCATCGGAGCCAGGGAACTCGGCCAATTCAGCGCCTTCTACTTTTACAGTTACGTCTTCATGCAGATCCCCACCGGCATCCTGGCCGACCACTGGGGCCCCCGGAAACTTCTGGCGGCCGGATCTCTCTTTGCCGCTTGTGGCACATTTCTCTTCGCCTCCGCTGCTTCCATCGCTGCGGCCGATCTGGGCCGGCTGTTGATCGGCGCTGCGGCGGGCGTCGTCTTCGTCACCCTGCTGCGCCTCTCGACGCGCTGGTTTCCGCTTCGCTTCTATGCCACGATCAGTGGAATTGTGCTGTTCGTCGGCGTGGCCGGCGCCACTTTCGCCGGCGTCCCCCTGCATTTTTTCGTCGAGAGCTTTGGCTGGCGTCCCGTCATGTTCGTGGTCGCGGCAATGCACCTCGTGATCGGAGCGGGCATCTGGTGGATTGTCCGCGACGACCCCGCCCAGAGGGGTTACCAGAGCTACGCACCAACCGATCCGGAGGCCGTTTCATCTCCGAAGGCCGTGTTGGACGGATTGATCCATGTTCTGCGCTACCGGAACACCTGGCTCCTTTCGCTGCTCACAGGCGGCCTGGCGGGGCCGATCCTGGCTTTCGCGGGACTGTGGGGCGTTCCGTTTCTCGCCACGCACTACGGACTGTCCACTGCCACAAGCGCCGCCATCGCCTCGGCCATGCTGATCTGCTACGCCGTCGGCGGGATCCTGCTGGGCTCTCTTTCGGACCGGATCGGTTTGCGCAAACCCTTTATCGTGTTCGGATCGGTCATTTCCCTGCTCTGCTGGCTCCCGGTTCTCTTCGTTCCTGATCTTCCCCTCTGGCTTCTGGTAGCGCTTGTGATCGCGATCGGGCTCGCGGGAGGAGCCGTCATCGTGAGTTTCGCCTGTGTGAGGGAATCCGTTCCTCCCGCGCTGGCCGGGACGGTAAGCGGCGTGTGCAATATGGGCTCCATGGGCGGGGGGATGATCCTTCAGCCGATGGTCGGCTGGATACTCGACCTCCAATGGCGCGGGACATTTGCAGGCGGCGTCCGGGTCTATGACCTGGCCGCCTACCGGTCGGGTTTCATTCTGATCGCGGTTTGCGCGGCGCTGGCGGTCCTGGCGTCTCTCTTCACCGCCGAAACCGGCTGCCGCCAGGCGGGCAAGGAAAATATCTGAACGGCAACTGTGGAGGGGTTTATTACAAACTGAAACAGGCTTCGGCGTACCAACCATTCGTCATCTGCCAAAAGCCCCTTGCTCCAATCGTATCGGACAAGGGGCTTTTGTTTTGCCGAGCGATGCCCGGAACTCGCATCAAGTTTCTTCTCGCGCAATCTCTTTCATCGTCTGCCGGTAGAGGCGGCTGAGCTCCTTATAAGCATCGATGCCCATGGCCACATAGGCTTCCATCTCCGGGGAAACATCCTTGACGATCCTGGCCGGATTCCCTGCAACCAGTTTCCCCGCCGGGATATGCATCCCCTGGGGCACGACCGCTCCCGCTGCAACAATGACGCCCTCTTCGCAAACAACCTTCTGCAGGAGTACGGCTCCCATGCCGACAACACATCGTTCATGTAGGGTTACATCATGGAGAACGGCATGATGCGCGACAATGACATTCTTGCTTATGACGACTTTATCGCCCGGGGTCACATGGATCGTTGCGTTATCCTGAATGCTCGACCCATCGCCAATGGAAATGGGCCCAAAATCAGCCCTGACGACAGCGCCGGGAGCAATGAGGCACTCATCGCCTATCGTGGCGTCGCCAATGACAACGGCTTGTGGATGGACAAACGCTCCGGGCGATATTTTAGGTCTCTTTCCTGCAAATTCATAGATCGGCACGGCGACTCCATAAAAGACATTATTTGGTTAACCCCTTAATCTAAGGTCTGATTTCCCGCAAGTAATTAGAAACAGCTAAAAAAACAATCCCATCTATTCCCGCTTGTTCTATCTGTTTCCCTTCTTTTCCTAGGCGTCTATCACAATTTTATCACATCTCCAAAGCTAAGTTTTAAACTACTTTATATCAATTACACCCAGGCTCTATCGTCCCAACTTACTGAAGACTTCTTTGGATAGCTTAACACTTCCAGTGAATGGATCAATAAAAAACTCCTTGACAATAGAACAATCGTTCTATATGTGGGAATCATGAAAGAGAAAAGAACGATACAGGCAGTTCAGAGAATCATCGGCAGCTTCTATGGATGAATATCTGATCACAAGACCGGAAACCTCTTTTCTGTTGCAGGTCAGCGGTGATTCAATGACCGGGGCAGGCATCATGGAAGGAGACCTCGTGATCATTGAAAAGGGCAGAGACCCCAAGACCGGCGACACGTCTGCGGCGCTTTCAGCGTTACATTGAAACATCGGACTGGGATGAGCGGATTATCCGCAAGGAACCTCTGTTCAACAAGATCTGTCTGGTCGCCGTCATTCTATCGGGATTCGCCATATCCCCGTTTGTTGCTGCCGCCCTCTTGCAGTAATCCCGACTTTTCTTTACTGACGACTCACCCATGAGAAGAATCCTGCACATTGACATGGACGCCTTTTTTGCCGCTGTAGAAGAGAAGAAAGATTCTTCTCTGAAAGGCAAACCTGTTGTCATCGGCGGCATGGGAGATCCCTCAAAGAGAGGCGTCGTCTCTACTGCCAATTATGAAGCCAGAAAATACGGCATCCATTCTGCCATGCCCCTCCGGATCGCTTATAAGCTCTGTCCCAACGCTATTTTTCTTCCTGTGGATTATGAGGCTTACGAAACCGCATCCCGTGAGTTCAAGGCTGTTCTCCTGAATATCACATCCATTATGGAGGATGTCGGTATTGATGAAGCGTACCTGGACATATCCGATGAGCCGGATACCAATGAAATCATCGTTGAAAGGATCAAGAGCGGAATCTACAAAAAAACAGGATTGACCTGCTCCATCGGCATTGCCCCAAACAAGCTTCTGGCGAAGATTGCTTCAGACCTGCAGAAGCCAAATGGTCTTACCGTTCTCACTGATAATGACATTGAGGGCAGGTTATGGCCCATGCCTATTAGAAAATTGTACGGGATTGGACCGAAGACGGAAGAGCATCTGAAGGCAATGAATATTGCGACCATCGGACAACTTGCGGCATTGCCTGTTGAGATTCTCGTTCATCGTTTCGGTCCTTCTTACGGACATTACCTTCATGAGGCGGCAAGAGGCATTGACGAAAGTCCCCTTGTTACTCACTGGGAGCCGAAATCATTCAGCCGGGAAACGACCTTTCAAGAAGATGTGAAAAACTGGCAGATTATCGCCAGGACCATTGCGGAGCTTACAAAGGAAGTTGTTTCAGATCTGACCAGGAAAGGGTACAGCGCCAGGACCATAACACTGAAGATCCGCTACAGTGATTTTCGGACGATTACCAGGGCCTGTTCTGCCCATGAAGCTCTCAGGAGTGAAGATGAAATAAGGCGACTGGTCTTCTCCTGTTTGAAACGGGTCGATTTAATGGGCAAGAAGGTCAGGCTGGTCGGAGTGAGGGTGGGTAATCTTGAAAAGATTACAGACGAATGAAGCCCTGACTTGATTATCAACTTCATCTAAAACTAAACAGCAGGTAATAATTGGAGCTACGGGCGCCATCGTCGCTATCCGATCCGGCACCGCGGCTGGTCGGCGCCCGGTTTGGTCATCACGATCTGCCAGGCCTGTATATGCCTGGCACGGAAGGCCCCGGCACAACAGAGAAGGTAGTATTCCCACATTCTCTTGAATGTCTGGTCAAATTTGTCGGCAAATCGGGGCCATGCCTTCTGGAAACGGTCGTTCCAGGCCAGAAGGGTTTTTTCATAGTGGGGGGCCAGATTATGGATGTCCTCAATCACAAAGAGATCCTCTACGGCCCGTCCGATCTGGGCAATAGTCGGCAGCATCCCATTGGGGAAGATATAGCGGTTGATCCAGGACTCACAGTTGACCTGGGAAACATTGCTGCCGATCGTATGGAGCAGAAAGATCCCTTTATCCTTCAGACAGCGACAGACAATCTTCATAAACGTCCGGTAGTTTTTCTGCCCAACGTGTTCGAACATCCCGATGGATACGATCTTGTCGAAGATCCCCCGGATTCGCCGGTAATCCTCGCGCAGGATTTCTACTGGCAGATTTTCACAGGACTCGCGGGCAAACCGGACCTGTTCCTCAGAAATGTTGACAGCCGTGACGGTGCAGCCATAATGTTCGGCGGCGTAACGAGCAAAACCGCCCCAGCCGCAGCCGATATCCAAGACATGATCCTGGGGCTGCAGATCGATTTTCCGGCAGATGAGGTCGAGCTTTTTCTGCTGGGCTTGAGCCAGATCATCCGTTTCCTGAAAATAGGCGCAACTGTACTGGTTATGGGGATCCAAAAAGGAAAGGAAGAGGTCGTTATCGAGATCGTAGTGCCTGCGGGCGATGATGTCCGCCCGGGACGGCGACTGGAGGTTGAAGCTGCGGGCACAGAGGTAAAACAAAAGCGTCCTGAGATTCCTTTTTATTTTCTCTTCAAGGTTTCCCTTCAGGAGCCGGCAGATGCACTCGTCGATCCGGGCGCAGTCCCACCAGCCTTCCATATAGGATTCCCCAAGCCCGAGGCTTTTATCCTTCAGCACGCGGGCGTAAAAGCGCTCATCCCGCACCTGGATGTCCCAGGGATCGGGACCGTTGATTTTAACGCCGGTTTCGGCAAGCAACCGCTCGATGACTTTTCTGTTCGCGTCCATATTTAACCTCCTGATATGGATCTGTACAGATTCCTGGCAACTCTCCCCGTTCAGATGAAAGGGCGGGCCAACATCGGCCCCCTTTTTTTTAAAAATGGCCGCGGATCGATCTTTTGAGTCAAGTAGATCGGTTTTTTCCGATACTTTAGGCTGATGTTTGTTTTCTCCGTTTACCGCATGGTTTTCAGGCGGTACCACAATATTTGGACCATATATCCGTTGGCTCCAGCCCCTCAAATAACGGTTTATCCCTATTACATTTTTTTTGAAATAATATCAATGATTGTGAGTGGCAATCAATGATGTTGTTTTTCCGGCAATCATGATATTGGGGAGCTGTCCTGAGAGGCTCTTTCGGAAACGTCATATATGGTCTGGCCTCTCTCTGTCACGAAGCCGGAAACGGCGGAAACAATGGAAGACGTTGCCCTAAACATGCGCACACTGTATTTCTACCCGATTTTGACTCAATAGCATGCTTATAGGTTTATTAAAAGACCCAAGATGCCTTTAAGATAAATTTTCTTATGAATTATGAATTAACCGATCATATTCTCTCGCATATCCATAGAATAAGTACGCTTTTGACTGAACCCTCTTCAGTTGACAGGGTCCTAAAGGTCATCATGGAAACAGTAAAGAAGGACCTTTATTTCAACAGATGCTCCGTCTATCTTGTAAACAAGAATAACAAAAAACTTGAGTGTAAATACATTACAGGATTTTCTCCTGAAAAAGAGAAATTCGTAATGCAAAGACCGTTTGATTTGATTAAGCACGACTGTATCGAAACTAAGGTAATCTTTTCGGGTAAACCTATTCTTGTAAAGGAATTTTGCTCCGATCCGGTTGTGACGGAACTGGACAAGAGGGTTACTGATAGAATGGGGCGTGGCTGTACGCTGTACGTGCCATTGAAAATTAAGAATGATATTATAGGTATTTTGGGTGTAGACAAAAAACACAATGAACCTGAAATCAACGAAAAGGAGCTTGAATCACTTTCAATATTTGCCAATTACGCGAGTATCATTATTGAAAAATCGAGGCTTGTAGGAGAATTATTGAATGAGAAAAAATTTTCCGAAAATGTTTTAAAAAGTTCTATCGATGGAATTCTGACAGTGGATGTTATCGGCCGGATAACCTCAGTAAATCCAGCAGCAGAAGAAATGTTCGGCATAGACAGGCTGGATGCAATGAATAAATTCATGGGTGATATTTTTGAATCTTCTGAATGGAAGAAAAGAATAAGTAAAACCATTAAACAGCATATAAATATTAAAGGATGGGAATATAACATTACAAAGAGCAATAATCAGGACATCATCCTCAATATAAGCACCTCCCAAATCATGAATGAAGAAGGTGGTCTTATCGGTTTCATGTTTCTCATTCGGGACATAACGAATGAACGCAGAAGGGATGAGTATTTGCAGAGAATGACTCGATTGATCTCATTGGGAGAACTTGCGGCCGGTGTGGCACATGAAATCAGGAATCCTCTGACCGGAATCGGGGTGGTACTGGACATGCTCCGGAGCAAAAAGCGGCTATCCAAAGCTGACTGCGAATTAATAAATCAGGCCAACGGCGAAATTGAAAGGTTGGAAAACCTAATCGCTGATCTCCTTGTCTTTGCAAATCCCAGGCAACTTAATTTTGAGCCTGTCGAGATTAATGATATTTTAAAAAGCATTTCTTCCCTGATCAGCGAACAGTGCAATAAACAGAAAATTGAACTGACCGGCAAATTTTATGATAAGCTACCCATCGCTTATGTCGATCGGGAAAGGATAAGGCAAGGTTTTTTAAATGTCGTTATAAACGCAATCCAGGCAATGCCAAAAGACGGGCGCCTTACTGTTGAAACGAACATTTATCGTCAAGAGAGTACGCCTGTCAAGGGTCAATACATAATGATCACCATCAGCGATACCGGGATTGGTATATCCAATGCGCACAAAGATCGGATTTTCGACCCATTCTTCACCACTCACAGTGACGGAACCGGCCTAGGACTCTCCATTACTCATAGTATCATAAAGGAACATCATGGATCCATACGAGTTGATTCTGAGCAAGGAAAGGGTACAAAATTTACGATCTTGCTGCCACAGGATTGCCGGAAGACTTCCTACGAGGATTTATGTATTTTGTGATAGGGGTGAATGGTTTTGAACAGCGTTCTCATTGTTGATGATCAGAAACTTATAAGGAATTCATTAAAATCAGCACTTAATAACGAAGGTTACAGAGTTCTTATTGCCGAAACAGGTAAAGAAGGCCTCTCTTTCTTTAAAAAAGAAAATATCGATCTTGTGTTACTGGATATCAGGCTTCCGGACGCCAACGGCATTGATGTCCTTAAGCAGATCAAGGCTGTGAATGATGATGTCATCGTCATCATGATGACAGGATACGGTACGATCGAAAATGCCGTCACTGCAATGAAACTTGGTGCCGTCGATTACATCAGCAAGCCCTTCAAAACCAAACACATCTCAACCATCATAAAACTTGCACTGGAAACCCGTAAATTAAAAAGAAAGGTGGAGGATTTCAGGGATAGAACCAGGCCAATGTATGAGACCGATAAAATTATCGGCAAGAGCGAGGCTATCCTGAAGACGCTCGACATGATCAAGAAAGTTGCCGAGATCGACTCGTCAACCGTGCTTATCCAAGGTGAAAGCGGAACAGGAAAAGAGCTGGTTGCAAAGGCCATTCACTATAACAGTTCAAGGTCGGAAGGACCTTTTGTTGAGATCAATTGCTCATCAATACCTTATACATTATTGGAGAGCGAGCTGTTCGGCTACGAGCAGGGAGCATTCACTGATGCGAAAAAAGCCAGGAGAGGCCTCATTGAGCAGGCAAATGATGGTACGTTATTTCTCGACGAGATCGGTGATATGGATATTGCCATGCAGTCGAAGATTTTAAATGTGCTGCAGGAAAGAAAACTGCGAAGGTTAGGGGGGCACCAGACGATTCAAGTCAATGCCCGGATCGTCGCCGCGACTAATCACAATCTTCGCGAGGATATTCGTCGAAATAAATTCAGAGAGGATCTTTTTTACAGGGTAAACGTCATCGATATTTATCTTCCTCCCCTGCGAAAACGCGGGGAAGACATCAGCCTTCTCGCAAAACATTTTATCGATGAGTTCAATCAAAGTTATAGAAAAAACGTGAAGGGAATAGATGAAGAGGCTGTTCGAATTATGATGAGTTATTCATGGCCGGGCAACGTGAGGGAACTGAGAAACACTATAGAGAGAATTATGATTATCGATAATCCCGATATCATCATGAGCAGGCACTTGCCCCGCGAAGTCTTGGAGGACAGGGGCGTAGGCCCGCATTTTACCAAGAGTGTGGATTTCGAGATCCCCGAAGGCGGGCTGGACATCAATAAATTCACTTTTGCAGTTAAAGAACAACTCGTAAGAAAAACTCTTCTCAAGACAGGGGGAAACAAATCAAAGGCAGCAAGCCTCCTGAACCTGGATCGTTTTTCTTTACGGTATTTAATGAATAAAATGGGGCTTTCATAAGCTCTCGACGCGTTTCCTCAAATGTGGAATATTTCCACACTTCCCGTGATCTTTTTCCACATTTATTTATTGGCCTTTAATCACAAGGATTCTCTACCTGAATCGATCATATAAGGTCAGCGTGATCATCTATTTGAATTCGGTATTGGTGGAATCTCTTCACATTTTCCTCTCCAGGGTCTTGACTTATCATTTCTGATATTGTTCTAACCAATCAATATTAAAAACAGTTGCGTGTTTCATCGTATAATGCTTCTTATTGGCATCTTCTGTGCAGTATATTTTTTAATTAAAAACCTAATATGCAAAGGAGAACAGTAACGTGACGGCTGCTCTATTTAATAACGATGAGGTGAAAATAATCGGGAAAGCAAGTACGGCGTGGAGAGACAAAGTTTATTCCTGCCATAAGGAGCTCAAGAAGAAGTATGAAACTCTGTCCGGGTTCGACATTGAGCCTCTCTATACGCCACAGGATTTGCGTGACGGGGATTATCTTCGTGACCTCGGTTTCCCTGGAGAGGCGCCCTATATCCGCGGCGTCCATCCAACGATGTACCGGGGAAGGACCTGGACGCACCGGCAATTGGCCGGTTTCGGTCCGCCGGAGGAGACGAACAAAAGGTACAAGTTTCTCCTCAACCAGGGCGCCACGGGGATAAACGGCGTCTTCGATTACCCGACCCTGCGAGGCTATGACAGTGACGATCCCGATGTTTATGCCGATGTTGGAAGAGGCGGCGTCTCCATTGATTCCATTGAGGACATGCGCATCCTGTTCGAGGGCATTCCCATTGATGAAGTCAGTGTCTCGCTTGTGACCTGCCAGCCCATCTGCAACATCTCGGTCCAGTCCATGTATTTCGCCAATGCCGGCAATAGGGGGGTGCCGCTCAACAGATTGGCGGGGACCAGCCAGAATGATTTTCTGATGGAGACGGCCATCACCATCGCGCCCGGCGTGACGCCCCCAAGGGTCTCCTTCCGGCTGAGCTGCGATGCCATTGAATTCTGTACGAAATACGCGCCGCGATGGAATCCCGTCAGCTTCTCGGGATACAATTACCGCGAGGCAGGATGCACGGCCCCTCAGGAAATCGCCTTTATGATTGCCAATGCCGTTGCCTGTTCGGAGGAGATGATCAGGCGGGGATATGATATTGACAGTTTTGCGCCGAGGCTGAGCTTTTTCCTGTCCGCTCATAATGACTTTTTTGAAGAAATCGCGAAGTATCGGGCGGCAAGACGGATCTATTGCAAGATCATGAAGGCACGTTTCGCCCCGAAAGATCCCCGCTCCCTGATGTTCAGGTTTCACGTCCAGACGGCGGGGGTGGCACTGACAGCCCAGCAGCCGCTGAATAACATCGCCCGTGCCTCTTACCACGCACTCGCTGCCATTCTGGGCGGCGCCCAGTCGGTCCATGTTGACGCCTACGACGAAGCCCTGTGCGTGCCTACGGAGCTTTCCTCGCTCACAGCCCTGAGGACCCAGCAGATCCTGCAGTCCGAAACCGGCGTAACCAACACGGTGGATCCCCTCGGAGGCTCCTATTTTCTGGAATCTCTGACAAACCGGATGGAAGATGCCATCAACGGCATTCTGACTGAAATAGATTCCATGGGAGGTATCGTCAAGGCCGTTGAAAAAGGGTGGATTCATGGCGAGATATCAGCGGCTGCTTATCAATATCAGGCAAAGGTCGAATCCGGGGAGATGCCGATTGTTGGTGTAAACTGCTTTCAAGTCGAGGACGAAAAACTTCCGATTGAGCTCTTTCGTTTGCCGGAGACGCTCAAAATACAGAAAGCGAAACTCGAGAGGATCAGAAAACAGAGGGATTCCGTGAAGGTACAGAGAGCGCTGGATGAACTTGCCCACGGTTGTGAAGACGGGCGAAACCTCATGGAACTGCTCGTGGATGGGGTGAAGGTCTACGTGACGGAGGGAGAGGTTTCAGAAACCCTGAGGAAGGTTTACGGTACCTGGAATCCCCCCCTATTTTAAGATGAGTAGACGCCTGGCCGGTAGCGGATCGTAGCGACTTTTTCGTTTCTTTAATTTTTTAAGTCAAACCTGAAAGGTGAATGAAACATGCCAAAAAGAATTCGAATCCTCATGGCCCGTCTGGGGATGGACGCCCACTGGCGCGGAAGCATCGTTGTCGCCAGGGCGCTTCGCGATGCGGGGATGGAAGTGATTTATGTAGGCAACCAGATGCCGTCGAACATTGTGAAGATGGCCGTGCAGGAAGATGTCGATTTCATCGGCTTGAGTTCCCTGTCCGGGAATCACCTTGAACTTTCGCCCAAGGTGATCGCTCTACTGAAAGAGCAAAGCCTTGATCATATCAAAGTGATCTTCGGTGGAACCGTTGCGCCCGAAGACATCGCTGAGCTGAAGCAGGCAGGCATAGCCGAGGTTTTCGGTCCCGGCACACCGCTCAAGAAGATTGTCGAATATATCTCCACGGCAGCGATGAAAGCAGATTAGCGCTTCAAGAGACGAACGCCCGCCAAAAACTTATCAGGAGAGGAATGAGCATGAATGAAAGACATATGAAAACCAAAAAGGCCGAGATTTTGTCATTGGAGGAGGCCGTCAAGAAGTACATGCATGACGGCATCATGCTGTGCACGGGCGGATTTACAGCCATGAATCGGAATCCTGTTGCCTGGATATGGGAAACGATCAGACAGGGGTTCAAGGAGATTCACAACATTGATCCACATGGCTGTCTGACATCATGGCTGCTGAATGCGGCGGACAGGATGTCCATTCATGAAACGGCGTGGACGGGCTGGGGCGAGATGGCGGGAAAGCTCGACGTTCAGTCCGGCAATCGCTACAAGAAAGGAAAATTGCTCCTTGAAGAGTATTCGCATGGCGCAATGGCTTTACGCTTCCTGGCGGGCGCCGTGGGCAGCCCCTTCATGCCCTATTTCGCACCTCCCGGTTCCGATCTCTATAACCCCGATTATGATGCACTGGGGAAGGCCGGTTTCAGGAACGGTAAAAACCCGAGGATCGCCGAGAAGAAGTTCGTTCCCATAGAAGACCCTTTTTTCAAGGAAGGAACCGTCTATCTATTGCCGGCAGTCAGGCCGGAGCTTGCCGTCATTCATGTTTCCCAGGCCGGTGAAAAAGGAACGGCCAGATGGAGAGGCATCAGCACGCTGGACAAGGAGATGGCCTTTGCCAGTGACAGGGTGATTCTGACCTGTGAAGAAATCGTTTCGGAGGCGGAGCTGCGGCGTCAGCCGGAATCCAACCAGATACCCTATTTTGTCGTGGATTGCATTGTGCAGGTCAACTACGGCGCCTATCCGAGCGGCACGCCCTATCTCTATGATTACGATGCAAAGTTTATTCAGGCAATGAATCAGATATCGCGAAATGCGGAGGATTTGAAAAAATGGCTGGATGAATGGATATTTGAACCGTCAAACTGGGATGCTTTTCTGGAAAAGGTCGGAACGAAAAGATTGCTGGATCTAAAGGCGGACAGTGCGCTCGGTTACAGCACAAAGCTTGTAAGGGGCAAGAAGTCTTCGCCGGCCATGAGAATGCCGTTATCCGTCATGAAAAGCGGTTATTAACGATTTGAAGGGGGAAACAGGATGTCAAGTAAATCCATCGAAGCGCTTTTGGAAGTAATGGAAAAAATTCCTGACGAGCCGGCAAAGAGCGGCGAATTCGCTCTGCCCGAGCTGATGGCCATTGCCTGCTCGCGTGAGGTCCAGGACAACGATATCGTTTTTGCCGGCACGGGTCTTCCTATGCTTGCCATTATGACGGCAAACCTGCTGCATGCGCCCCATGCTGCACTAATCTATGAGGCGGGTATCTGCGACGGCAAAACGATGCACACCCCCATGAGTGTTTGCGATGTCAGGGCAAGTTACATGGCATCCACGCTGGGGGGATTGGTGGATACGTTCGCCTATTATCTCCAGCGGGGCTACGTATCGCTTGGTTTCCTCGGAGGAGCGGCGATCGATCAATACGGGGGGGCAAACGTTACCTGTATCGGCGGGGATTATTTCAAGCCCGACAATCGCCTGACAGGCAGCGGTGGCAACTCGGACATTGGAACCATGGCAAAGCGGACCGTATTCATCATGCTTCAGGAAAAGAGAAGATTCGTTGAAAGAAATGAATATACAACCACGCCGGGCTGGTGGTGCTGGGACTGGAAAAAGAAGGAATGGAAACCCAAGAAGGAGGCTTTAAAAAACAGCCCGTTCGCAAACTGCGGACCTGAGGCTGTCGTGACGAATATGGGCATATTCAGGTTTGATGCAGACGGCATCATGTACCTGGATTCCTTTCATCCTGGCGTGCCCGTTGAAAAAATTAAAGATAACTGTAATTTCAATCTTAATATTTCCCGGGTGAAAGGAGAAACGCCTTACCCGAGCTACAGAGAGTTGTTCGTCTTGAGGGAATTTGTCGATCCCGAATGCATTTTCCTGCCGGAGCCGCCGGAATACCCCGAGGCGATCAAAAGGCTGCTCTGAAATCCGTGCCGGATCAATCGTTCAGGTAGGTGTGCAAGCCGGGCAGGTCATTCACGCCGAGATACGTAAACAGAACGTAGGCAAGCTCGATGATGGACATGAGGGCGATGCGTTTGCCTTCCCACTGCCCCTGGCCAGCCGCTCATGGGGCATGGCGGCGTAGATGAGCCACGTGATGAGGGACCAGGTCTCTTTCGGATCCCAGCTCCAGTAAGAACCCCAAAGTCAATCAAGGTTTTTCCAGCGATAGACTTCAATACAACCGGCAATCCGCACTTCAATTCCAAACTAAAAATTATTGATAAGTAGATACCGTTCTTGTCAAGCGAAAGCTGGCTTATAATTTGGATCATATTTTTTCCCGGATTTCAGGACTCCAAAGATAACGTGAACCAGTTTCCGCATAATCGCACAGACAATCACTTTTCCATTTTTGCCTTTATCTTTTAAGCGGTTATAAAAAGCGATCATCACAGGATTGCATTGAATCGACACCAACGCCGGCATATACAGGGCTTTCCTGAGCCGCGCATGTCCAATCTTACATAGTCTGGGTTTCCCTTTAATAGATGATCCTGAGAGCGTTTCTCTTGGCGCGAGTCCGATGAATGCCACCAGCTCACGCACATGGTTGAATTTTTCCAGGTCATCCAGTTCTGCCAGAATCGCAGCGATGGTTACCTTGCCGATACCGGGTATGGAAACCAGTAGCTCTTTCTTCTGTTTCAGCGTCGGATCTTGGTCAATAAGTCCAGCAATCTGTCTTTTGACCTTTTCTATCTCCTCGTCAAGGTATTCGATGTGTTCCCTAATCAAATGGATGACGGATTCATGTGCCGTACCGAGTCGATTCTTCTCCTGACTTCGCATGTCGATCAGGCTATCAACCCGCCTGACCAGAGCTCTCAAGGATCTGATCTCCGGTGAAGGCGGACTCCAGGGACCTGGTTTCATCGCCAGACAGAACCGGGCAATCAAAGCGGCATCAAGCTTATCCGTCTTGGTGCGAAGCAGTTCACTCTGAGCAAATCCCTTGATCCTGGCAGGATTGACAATGCTGACGATGTGTCCGGCATCATGAAGATAGATCGCCAGGTCCTCTCCATAATTGCCCGTGGCCTCCAGGCAGGCATGGACCTTTTGAATCCCCTGTTTCTCAAGCCAGAGCCTCAACGTCTCAAAACCTTCTGCCGAATTCTTGCAGGTCTTATGTTTTGTCTTCCCATCTACAAGCAGTGCGGCATCGAATTTCTGTTTCGCGATATCTATCCCAAGAACCGATACTGACATATAGCTTCCCCTCTCAACATTAGAAATATCTCCTTTGGTAAAAAAGCTTTGTCCGAATCAACCTTGTAAGTACAAACTCATTCCCCTCCGGGAAGGTTTATGATACCGTACGAGTTATTGAACAAAGCAGTGGGAAGAGGATCTACTCTACAAACCATGCTCAGGGGCATCAGGTGTAACACAGATTCACTCCTCCCATTTTACCCCGGCGTCCCAAGGTAATTTATAACATTCATTGATCCATAAGAACACAAGGTGTACACAACGAGGCAGATGGAGAAAAAGTTGCTGATTTCAAGTGGGAAACGGCAACTGGCGGCCTTAAATAATATTGACTTAATCATATTTGTGAGTAATACGTATAATGAATTGGATTTAATAAACGAACCGATCTGATTCTCATTATTTTTCATCACCTTGGATATCATACGGCTGAGTTAATGTTTAAGGGAATCCATAATTAGCTCAATTGTTTGGATAGCCCCACACACACAGCGGCAGTAACTACCCCTACCCCATCATTCTAACTTATTGTTATTTGAGAAATAATATCATTCCATCACATCTGCGACAGTCCATATACTGACCCGGGGCAGTCGACGTGGCTTTTGTGTCCTCGGAGATATGTTTGAATATCGTGGCAACACTGATAAAGCATGATATAAATGAAAAAGGCAAATATCACCCTGTTGTGCCCGGACGGGGCTGGGGTTTTTCAATTCCGAGCGCAATTGAATTACTGAGGGTTTACCATGGAAGATGAAAAAAAGACCAAGAGACAACTGATCGAAGAACTCAAAGAACTGCGTCAATGTGTCGCCGAATTGAAAGGCTTCAAGGAGGAAATCAGGCAAACAAGGATAAATCAAGAGAAGTTCACGAAAGCATTCCTGCAAAATTCAATTCCCGTGGGCATCACGACATTGAAGGAAGGCAAATTTGTTGATGTCAGTGATGCTTTTCTCAGACTAATGGGACGTAAACGGGACGAAGTCATCGGGCATACATCGATAGAAATCGGATTTATTACGGTAGAACAAAGAGCGTCTTTTTTCGAAGAACTAAATAAGAGAGGCCGCATTGAAAACCTCGAAATGGTGGTCAGGACAAAAGGTGGAGCGTTGAGAGATGGATTATTCAATGCGGTCATGATGAGTATTAAAAATGAAAAGTATTTACTGACGGTCATGACTGACATTACCGACCGCAAGCGGGCGGAGGAAGCGCTGAGAAAGAGTGAGGGAAAATATCGCAGTCTGATCGAAAACATCAAAGATGGGATTTTTACCCTCGATTCCTTTGGAAAGTTCACGTTTGTCAATGATGTGATTGTGAAACGTTCTGGTTACCCTGCAGAGTGGTTTCTGGGCCGGAGTTACCTTAATGTCATCAGTGAAAAAAACCGTGAACGTGTGCAGAAACATTTCAACGCAGTGATGGATGGGGAAAACCAGCCTTACGATCTTTCTTATCCAGCTAAGCCTGGGAATCTTCTCCACGTTGAGGTGTCGGCTGCACCCCTCTTCGACGGTGCCAAGGTGATCGGTTTTCTAGGTATCTCACGCGACATCACCGACCGCAAATCAATGGAAAGGACCCTGGCTGAAGAGCATCAGAGGCTTTTATCCATCCTGGACGGAAGTCCCGTCAGTTCCTTTGTCATCGATTGTGATCACCGGGTCACGGCATGGAATATGGTCAACGAATTCTTTACCGGCATCTCCAAGGAAGATATTCTGGGAAAGCCTCTTGACCTGAGTCCGCTTTTTAAAGACAGGGTGCCGCCGGCCCTGGCCGATCTGGTTCTTGAGATGAGCGACGAGGAGATCATGAAGCGCTACGGTCACAAGGGGATCCGGAAGAGTGAGATCCATCCCCAGGCTTTTGAAAGTATCGGCTCTATCTGGATCAAGGGGAAAGAGCATATTATGGGCATTCAGGCCACCCGCCTCCGTGACGTCGCAGGGAATGTCATCGGTGCGATCCAGTGTGCCCAAAATATAACAACACAGAAACGGTTTGAAGAGAAACTGCGGAGGAGTGAGGAAAAATATCGCAATATCTTTGAGGGCTCTACCGAGGGCATATACCAGGTGAGCCACGGGGGGCGCTTCATAACTGCTAATCCTGCCGCTGCCCGTATACTTGGATATGAATCACCTGAAGAATTGATCGGCGCGATTACAGATATCGGCTCTCAAGTTTATGTATATCCTGAGGACCGTGACAAGGCACTTACGTTGTTAAGAAAAGATGGTTTCTTTAAAAACTTCGAGGTACGGAATCGCCAGAAGAATGGAAGTATTGTCTGGGTCTTGGCCAACGTCCATATCGTGCGAGATGATCAGGGCAATATTTTATACCATGAAGGTACGAGCAGGGACATCACCGAACGCAAGCGGGCGGAGGAGGCGCTTTATAAAGCTGAAGAGAAATACCGTTCAATCTTCGAAAACGCCCCGGAAGGCATTTTTCAGACTACACCAGAGGGTTCTTTTATCAGCATGAACCCGGCTTTTGCCCACATATGTGGATACGACTCCCCTGGGCAGATGATCCATGACATCACAGACATCAAGAAGCAGCTTTATGTGAATTCCGAAGACCGGGAGCATCTCGAGAAGGTTGTTCTAGAACAAGGCATCCTGAAGGGCTTTGAGGCGCGCTTTTACCGCAGCGACGAAAAGATCATCTGGGTTTCCATTTACGCTCAGAGCATCGAGAACGAAGATGGCCGGATCATTTTCCAGGGCACGATCGAGGATATTACTGACCGCAAAATGGCAGAAGAGGCGCTTGAACAGAGTGAAGAGAAGTATAGGAATATCTTTGAGAATGTAGCTGACGGGATTTTTCAAACTACACTGGATGGACGATTTTTAGCTTTGAACCCCTCCCTTGCCAGGATGTTCGGCTATAATTCTCCGGAAGAGATGATGGAGAGTGTTACCGCAATCGGTCAACAGCTCTATGCTGACCCTGCGGTCAGGGAAAGATTGTGGACAATCCTTGAGAGGGACGATTTTGCTACGGGTTATGAAGCTCAGGTTCATCGGAAAGATAAAAGTAAATTCTGGATATCGCTCAATGTGCGTATTGTTCGTGACTCCGAGGGCAATAGTCTTTACATGGAGGGGACAAGTACCGACATCACTGAGCGCAAGCAAGCAGAGGAGGCGCTGAAGCTGGCAAGCGCCTATAACCGCAGTCTTATTGAAGCCAGTCTGGATCCGCTGTTTACGATTGGCATGGATGGCAGGATTACCGACGTGAATGCCGCCATGGAGAAGGTTACAGGCTATTCAAAACAAAAACTCATCAATACGATCTTTTTGAACTATTTCACGGAACCGGATAAAGCGCATGACTCATTTAAGGAGGTGCTCCTTAATGGGCAGGTACACGATTATGAGCTGATCATCAAACATCGAAACAGGCAAACGATCCAGGTTCTGTTCAATGCTACGGTATTTCGGGATGCAACCGGGCAGATCTTGGGGATATTTGCAGCAGCACGCGACATTACCGTGCGCAAGCAGGCGGAGGATAAGCTCAAATCCTCCCTCAGTGAGAAAGAGACACTGCTCAGGGAAATCCACCACAGGGTTAAAAACAATTTACAGGTCATTTCCAGCATGTTCGATATGCACAGTTTACGTACCGATAATCAGGAGGTAATTGATTTATTCGCGGACGCCCGCTCCAAAATCTACTCCTTAGCCCTGATCCATTCACAACTATATCGAAGTGATCGATTTGATAAAATAAACATGGGAAATCATGTCCGTGAGCTGGTCAACTACATATCGATCATCTATTCTAAGAAACCATCGGTGATCACCCCGGTTATTGCCCCGATCGACGTATATCTTTCCATAGACCAGGCCATCCCCTGCACCCTTGTTCTGAATGAAATCATTTCG
This sequence comes from uncultured delta proteobacterium, assembly GCA_963743175.1. Classification (GTDB taxonomy): domain Bacteria; phylum Desulfobacterota; class Syntrophia; order Syntrophales; family Fen-1087; genus JAPLJM01. The sequence continues at coordinate 95,600 of CAVUOQ010000012.1, forward strand.
AATGCTTACAAGCATGCCTTTGTGGATGGTGAAAATGGAATGGTTAAAATCTCCATGGAGAAGTCTGATGATGGCACCGTCCTTTTAAGAGTAAAAGACTACGGCATCGGCCTCCCGGAAGATATAGACATTCATAGAACCAAGAGTCTGGGTTTGAAGCTGGTTAAAACTCTCGTTCTGGAACAACTCAAGGGAAAAATGCGGATCAACCGAACTGGCGGTACAGAAATCTACATAGAATTCAAAATAAAAGGAAGGTCAAATCATGAATAAAGTAAGAGTCTTGGTCGTAGACGATGAGCCCGTGATAACCATGCAACTGGAAGAACGGCTAACGTCAATGGGATATGATGTCATTGGCCGGGCCTCCTCGGGGAAGGAGTCTGTGGACATGGCCAAGCGCCTCGGACCCGATGTGATTCTGATGGATATTGTCATGCCAGGCAAAATAGACGGTATTGATGCCGCCGAAATAATTGGGACCGAGGTGGATATTCCGGTTATTTTCTTGACGGCCTATTCGGATGACAAATTTATCGATAGGGCAAAATTTGTGGATCCCCTTGGATATATTATCAAGCCCTATCATGAAGAAGAAATTAAAGTGGCTATTGAAGTCGCCCTTTATAAAAAGAAATATGAGCGCTTGTTGCGCAAATCAGAAGAACAGTATCGCTCCGTGGTGGATAATATCAGTGATGCTGTCATCTGTGCCAACGACCACGGGAACGTCGTTTCCTGGAATCGCGCAGCAGAAGCCATTTTTGGTCATTCGGCCATTAAGGCCATCGGCAAGCCCCTCACCATGATCCTGCCCGAGCAATTCAGGGAAGATTATCAAGAGGAGGTTAATAGGGCCGTTTCCACAGGCAAGCCAGAACTTTTCGGAAAAACCTTTGAGTTAACCGGGCTGAGAAAAGGCAATATTAAATTTCCCTTGGAGATCTGCCTGACGACCTGGCATACAAAAGAGGAAATCATGTTATCTGTCACTTGCCGTGATATCACCGAGCAAAAAAGTGCAAAGGATGCCTTGGAGAGACTGGTTAAGGAACGCACGGCTGAGGTTAACAAGAAAAACAAGCAACTGGTCGGGGAGATTAATAAAAGTAAGAGTGCCGAAGCTGCATTGCGAAGGAAAGGAAAGGAACTGCATCTCCATTCCCTTAAGCTTCAGCAACTCAATGCCGCCTTGAAGGTGCTCCTGAAACAAAGGGAGGAGGATAGAAGAGATCTGGAAGAGAAGGTGCTGTCCAATGTCAAGCACCTCATTAACCCTAACCTGGAAACCCTGAAGAAACGAAAACTGGATCCGGACACTAAAACCTATCTGGATATTCTTGAATCAAATTTAAAGAATATTATTTCACCCTTCTCCCACACACTCTTCTCAAAATACCAGAACCTCACTCCGACAGAGATCAAGGTGGCCAATATGATCCTGAATGGGAAAACCACCAAGGAGATAGCAGAATTTATGGGGGTGTCCGCAAACTCAATCAACCATCACCGATATCATATCAGGAACAAACTCGGCATCCTCACCCAGAAAGTGAATCTTCGGTCCTACCTCTCGTCCCTCTCTAAATAGCATTTTTATAGTGCCATTTAGATGTCAATAAAGGGTCAATCGGCTTTCTTCCATTTTTCCGCAGATAGTGGCAGAGAAGATAAAAAGGTGTGCTTGATCATCGGAATCTTCATTTCTTTTGAGCTTGGCAATTCTTTCTCCTGCTGCATCACACCTCTAATTGAAATCATTTTCTACACCACGAACTTTATGGTGTATTCCTCGGGGGCCAGGATAGCAACACCTGGCCCCACCTCCTTTTTTGCTCTGCTGGCTGATTTCGCATCGTTCTACTGAATGCGGATGGGAGATTTTTTCTTTTTTATAAGTGATGCAACCCATGATCAAAGAACTCTGCCATTGGTACAGGATGGGAAGTATAAGGTTATGGAGATGGCTATTAAAGGAAATAGACATCACTGATGTTATCAACAATGATCCCATCGAGTCCATGGACGGATTCTTATTGGAAGATACAGAAGACGAAGGAGTAGACCTTCGCAGCCCTTTTATCTCAAGTCGATTGGAAGAACCACTGTGGCAAGGTGGTTACCATCTCTGGGAAACAGCGCTTACAGGGAATATAATCAGGATGCAGCAGGAAGCTATGAAATCAAACTCAAAACAAGGCTCTTTCTTAAACAAAGGCGTTTAGAATCTGGAGTCCGCTGTGAAAAGGAGTTATCGGAAGGTGCCGATATTTAGCCTCCAAGAAGGGTAATGCCTTTTTGGGGGCGCATGTATCAGCTACCCGGAGCGAAAGTTTAAGCGTTTCTAAACCATCCAGAAAGGAGGCACCAAAATGGTTATTATTGCTTTCAACACGTTTCCACCGGAAAGTTCGACGGAAGTCGGTAAGCGCCTGATGCAAATACCCCCGCTCCCCCCCTTTATGACCCTCAAAGGGCCATTCTTGATCAGCGAGGTGGGTACAGGCATCAAGTCCATCGCCCTGTTTGAATTTGACCAGACCAAGACAGCAGAGGCGATGGAATATGTTGCCAACCGTTATGCGAAATATATCGGTGTGCCTGGTCTCACCTATTCTGTCGCTTTATGGTTTGAGGTGAAGGAGGCGTTTAAGATGATTGGATTGGCTTAATATGCCTAATCCAGCGGATAATCACAACAGCGAGGAATTATGGAATAACGTACAGAGCTCAAGAAAAGGGGGGTAATAATAATGGCAAAATTTTTAGTTGTGCACCCAGTGGGCAAGGAACTAACCTTGGAAGCTGTTACACCTGTTGCCAAAGCTATAAAAGCGAATGTCACAGTTGATGCATACTGGGTAAGAAGCACGTATGTACGCGGGGAAGGTAAGCTATACTGTGAGTGGGATGGAAAAGATGTTGAGTCCATAAAGAAAGTCATTGATAAAGCGGCGCCGGGCTTTCCGACCGAAATCTACAAACTGGAAGATGAGTTTATGGTCCACTCAGAAAACTTCAGATAGGATACAGAATTAAAGCATTCTTTGCTTTCGGACAGCCGGGGCATCGGCTTGTTGGACTTCAACCGCCGGCAAGCCTTAATCAAGAGGAGGGAAAGCTATGGGAAAATATCTGTATGCTTTGGGAAATTGACCGGACAAAAATACCTGTGGATCCAAAAGAGCGTGGGGTTGGATTTAGTATGCTATGGAGATGGTCAAGCAAGATATAAAAAAAGGCATATTCAAGGATTGGGGAGCATTTGTTGGTGAAATGAACGGATATTCAGTCGTTGAGGGAACTGAGGTGGAAATTTTGAACAGGTACAACGGTACACTCCATTTGTCTATTTCAAGGTCCATCCCATTGCTTCAGTAAGTCAGACAGAGGAAATGATAAAAGCCCTGACCAAGTGATATAGAAATGTAGTTGATGAAAAAAAGGCAGGATCATTTCTGGTCCTGCCTTTTCTGTTAGAGTTCTGTGTACTACAGCCTCAGCAACGCATTAATTTTCTCCGCACGCCTATAAGTCCGACTAAACCAGCGCCCATGAGCCAGACAGCTGCCGGGATGGGGACGGGGGCAATAACGCCAGCTCCAAAACTCGGATATAAATTATAGCTATTTTGATCCAAGTGACCTATTACTTGCGTGCCACCAAACCTGACCCAATCGCTACTTCCGCTGGGCAGTGTGCCATCTTGCGGATTTAGCCAGTAATAGGCCCCAGCATTCCCATCTCCGTCTATCTTGATCATCAGACCCAAAGATGAAAACGGAGACAATTGTTCATAACAAAGAGGATTATTAAGATTCATCCTGTGGGTATTGTCCTGAAAAAACATTACTGTGCTGCCGGATACGGTGGCAACATCCAGTTCCACCTGTGGTACTTGACTCAAAAAGCCTCAAAAGAAAGCAGCTCCAGGACTTGGAGGTCCTGCTTGGTAGTTCATAACCAGGGCACTATTCTGTATGGTTTGCCAATTATGAGAGCTGTCAAAATTGGGTAATCCTATCTTGACCATATTAGGTAAATTTGCACTTTGTAGCGAAACGTTTAATAGACCACCACTGACTGACATGCTGTTGCTGTTAGGATTATCTATCATAGTATATGGAGGAGTCATTGGTGCAGAGTTGTTGAAATCATCCCCCAACCATAAAGTGCCGGTGCTGTCATATACATTAGCTAAATGGTTATCAAACCAGATCGATCCCACTTTGGCATCATATGACCATGCCGGAGCCGAAATCAGAAGGATAAGTACTGTCAAGGTCAAATAATGAATTCTGCCTTTCATATCTTTTCTTCCTCCTTCCTCTTAAATGAATGTTCGCTGAAAGATTTTGTGTTTCGGGGTCACTAAATTAAGACGCCTCATGTAAACTTTCGTTCATGCCCGGCTGTCTGGAATTTCAGACCCGAAGCTCTTCGTAGGCCCTCTGTGGAATGTGCCCCTATCAGGCCGACACAATTCCCGCGGCGCCTATGTTACCCAACAAACGCGGAAATACCATATGCCAACAGGTACATTTTTCTATACCTTTGGATATAGATTTGGCTATATCTTGAGGCATGGAGGGTGGAATAGAAAATGGAAGTTCAGCTGCGCATGTCATCACTGCATCTTTTTCTCAAGTGCAGACTGATTATCGTTCATGACACCCATGGGAGCCAGCCCCCCCCGGCCTAATCCATTTCAGGGTACCCCACCCCCTCTGGGAAACTTGACGGATTGAAAGGGGACCCCGGCGCAGAGGAATAAAGGATTGAGTATATTATTGCGACAAGATCATGACAGCAACGGACAGGATGAAATATCTTCGGGCGGACGCTTGGCCGGGTGAAGTAATCAGGTAGATCTGTTAGAGCTAATATGACCTGAAAAATTCCAGAAGCGGGACTATAGCGGGACAGAATGACTTGATAAAGAAAAAGGGGTTAACCATAAATGGCTAACCCCTTGATTTTACTGGTGGGCCAGGACAGAATTGAACTGTCGACACTCGGATTTTCAGTCCGATGCTCTACCGACTGAGCTACCGGCCCTTTGTATACAACGTGAATCCGCTGCGGTTGAAAGCGGACTCTGTGCCTATATAATATACGATTCCTTGTCAAGGCCTTTTTTACCCATGACGACGATGGTGCCGGCCACCTTGTCATGCCAGCCCTGCTTTCTCCGATCGAAGGCAATCCAGATAAATCCCAGATACGCCGCAAGTGTGGAAATGAGATAACCCACCCACCGAAGGAAGGCAAGTCCGAAAGTCATGGGCTCGCCTGTCGCCTGAACGACGCGCAGCTTCATTAACATTTTGCCGGGCGTCTGGCCGATGGAACCATGAAACCAGGTAAAATAAATCATATCCAGAAACAGGACCATCAGATAATAGATCCAGATGACGCCGGACTCCACGAGGCTCTCGTACAGGTCCATCTCCATCCAATGCCAGACGGGTTGACCCACCCCCTGGATCAGCAATCCCGCAACAAACAGAATGATAAAAAAAATCTGGAGGATCGTCTTGTCAATGCCGTAAGCAACGGCCCGCCGCCAGAATCCTCCGAAATGTTCTTCCGTCATCGCTTAGATCCTGAATATGGGGGTCCGCCGAGGATCCCCTTTTCATACTGGATAATCGACAGGATTGCCAGAACGGCCGTCTCAACCCTCAGGATCTGTCTCCCCAGACTGATGGACTGAAAACCGGCTTCTCTGGCCTGATCCACCTCTTCCTTCAAAAAACCCCCCTCGGGTCCCACGACAACAAACAGTTCTTCCAGTGATTCAGAATGTTTCTGTCTCAGTACATCCCTTAATCCGGACTGCGTTTCCTCTTCCCAGAAAATGATTTTGAAACCCTTGCCGCCCGCCTCTCCGATCATTTCCTGGAAATTGAGACAGTGGCTGATTACCGGCACATCCGCCCGTCCGCACTGCCTGGCCGCTTCGACCGCAATCTTTTGCCATCTTGACTCTTTCTGCCGTTTTTTATCCTCTGTGAGCCTCGACACGGACCGGGCCGATTGAAAAGGGACAATCCGGTCAACGCCAAGTTCGGTGGCTTTCTGAATGATAAAATCCATTTTGCCGGCCTTGGGAAGGGCCTGTGACAGCGTGATGCGAATGGGTTTGTCCTGGGGGCAATATTTTTTCAGAATCTCCACGACCGTGCAGCTGCTCTTTACTTGGCGGATCATGGCCTGGTATTCATGGCCCTGCCCGTCGAAAACAACCAGATGATCATTTTTTTTCAAACGCAGGACGGACCTGATATACGTTTGGTCCTCCTCCCGCAGGTCACAGAGAAAGCCGACCTCCATCGGACGAGGCAGGAAAATTCGCGGGATGGTCAATGCGCGGCTCCCCCTTTTCTGAGCACGTAGCAGATCCATTCCTTTTCGGTGATCACATGATGGGAGGTCAGGGGGTCCGTGATAAAGTGGCATTCAATCTCTTCGCGGTTCTGCTCGATGATGCCTGAAATGATCAGATAGCCGTCCGGCCCCAGCAGAGATATCAGATGCGACCGGTGTTTGATGAGAATTTTCGCGGTCAGGTTGGCCACGATCAAATCAAACCGTTCATGGATGGTCACGACATCCCGGTTGATGACCTCGACACGCTCTTCCACGTCATTGATCGCCACGTTTTCCCGGGCGATTTCCGCCGCTTTCTTGTCGCTGTCCACACACACCACTTTCTGTACGCCCAGCTTCGCGCAGGAGATGCCGAGAATCCCCGTTCCGGTTCCCACATCCAGGACGCGCCATTTCCCCATCGTTCTTTCCTGCAGCAGCAAATCTTCAATCGCCTGGAGGCACAGCCTGGTCGAGGCATGCTGGCCCGTGCCAAAGGCCATGCCCGGATCAATGTCAATCACAATATCACGACCTGACGGCGCAAACCGTTCCCAGGTCGGCTTGATCACAATATTGTTGGTCACCCGCAACGGCTTGAAATATTTTTTCCAGGCCTCCCCCCAGTCCGGGTCATTGATTCTTTCCGTGTCAAAGACAGGCTTCCTGAGATCCGGAAACACCTGTGAAAGGCCTTCAATGTAGGTTTTCAGGGATTCCAGCCTGCTTTCAAGACGAATATCAAAGGGCAGGTATGCCTTGAGTGTTTCGCTGGTGGTGTCTTCCGTAAACCCGTTTGACGATTGCAGATCCGGGGTCTCCTGAAATACGCCCTGAGCCCCGATTTCCGTCATGAAATTGGACAGGGCGTCGATCAATTCGGAAGGCGCCGTCAATTCGACTTTCAGCCATTTGTCCTTGAGGTCCGCTCCCGTTCCGTTTCGTTTCGGCATGGCCCCTCCTCAACGTTATGTAACCAATCTTTTACCTTTTGTGTTCGAGACCTTTGAAAAATGGCTTCGCCGCGCCTCAAAAATGCTTTCTGTTCGTATATCCTCTTTTTGAGCATAATTCAAGCAGCTTGAATTATGCCGGGCTTCGTGATAGCCTTTGCCGGTATTTTTTCGAGATCATTCAAGCTTTCACGGGCGTGGTGAAGTTAATTTTCCCCTCCCCCACAAACTGGTAACATAGTTTACAAAACAGACCGGGTACATGGTTTACACTTTACGGCAAGGAGGACATCCTATGCCGTGGAAAGTGATAAACCAAATGGACCTAAAAATACAACTTGTTAACGACTGGAACAATGGATGCTCTTGCATAACCGATCTTTCTCAAAAATACGGAGTCAGCCGTCCAACGATTTACAAATGGCTCAAGCGATACGAGCAGTTTGGTATCGAAGGGCTCAAGGAACAAAGCCGAGCGCCCCAAGAACCGTCCAAATCGAACATCCCAGACGATCCTGGATCTTGTGATCCAGGAAAAGCTTAAAAATCGTAAACGCGGGCCCAGAAAAGTACGCGCTCAATTAAAGCGTCAATATCCGGCGCTTGATTTCCCGGCAGTCAGCACGATCGGCTACTGGCTCAAGAAAGAGGGACTCGTTGAGCGACGTAAAAAACGATTGCATGTTCCACCGTATACGCAACCTTTTTGCGAATGTGATGCGCCCAATGATGTCTGGAGCATCGATTACAAAGGGCAATTTTATATGAAGAACGGGCATGTTTGTTACCCATTGACGCTCAGCGACAACTTCAGCCGTTTTCTTTTAGGCTGCCAGGCGCTGGAAGGACCCCGCTACGATCCGACGAGGCGCTGTGTCGAGTCCATCTTCCGTGAATACGGATTGCCCACGGCTATCCGCTTCGATAACGGGACGCCGTTTGCCGGCAGATGCATCGGCGGCCTTAGCCGGTTAATGATCTGGTGGATCCTGCTCGGGATCATCCCGGAACGGATCGCGAAGGGCTGTCCACAAGAAAATGGACGGCATGAACGCATGCATCGAACGTTGAAAAGCGATGCATTGGACCCTGTTGCCGGAAATCTAAAAGAACAGCAGAAGGCGTTCGATACGTATCGGCACGATTACAACCATGATCGACCGCATGAATCACTCTGTGACCAGACGCCGAGCGATTACTATGAAAAGTCGAATCGGCCATATGTGGAACGCCCGCATCCGCCGGATTATGGGCACGATTACCTGGTTCGTCATGTCCGTCACAGCGGAGAAATTAAATTCATGGGCCGGATGTTCTACCTGACAGAATTGCTTGCTGGCCAGCCTGTCGGGCTTAAAGAAATCGCAGACGGCCTTTGGCAACTTCGAGTTCAGCTTTTATGCTCTTGGCTCTATAGATTTGAGAAAGAACAAAATTATTCGTAACTAAAAATGTGTAAACGATGTACCCGGTCTAAAATGTAAACGATGTTTCAGGCGGGAGGGGATGAAGGGGAGGGGGAAGTAATTTAATGGGTGTTTTCAAATGAAGAAATATTACCCGGTCAGTCTGGATATGACCGACAAAAGGTGCGTCATCATCGGCGGCGGTGCGGTGGCGGAAAGAAAAGCGGAGCGGCTGATCGAATGCAACGCTCAGGTTGTCGTCGTGAGTCGGTCGCTGACACCGGTATTGGAAGATAGAAAAAAGGCGAACACCATCGAACACATCGATGCCGACTATGAGAAAAAGACGATTCTCGGGGCGTTCATGGTCATCGGCGCCACGGACCGGGACGACGTGAACGCGCAGGTCTCACAGGATGCCCTGTCCCTCGGCATTCTGGTCAACATTGTCGATGATCCGGACAGATGCAACTTCATCCTGCCGTCGCTTTTGCAGCAGGGCGATCTGTCGATTGCCATTTCCACGGGGGGAAAGAGCCCCGCCCTGGCCAGAAAGATCAGAGAGGAATTGCAGCAGCAGTACGGTCCCGAATATGGAAGCCTGCTCACGATCATGGGATCGCTCCGGAAAGAGGTTCTGGCGCAGGGGCATGCCTCTGAAGTGAACAAGGCCGTTTTTGAGGCCCTTGTTCGCTCCGATATGCTGCAGGCGATCCGGGACGCGAATGGGAACCTTGTGAAGAAAATCATTCTTGATACAAGCGGGATAGATATGGACGTGAACCTGTGATGGAGCTTCTGTTCTTCAAGCTGGCGCTGGCCGCCTACCTGATCAGCACGCTGGGTTACATCGCATCGCTTCTGGTCAGAAGGGTCCTGATCGCGAAAGGTTCCACCTGGATTCTGTTTTCGGCCTTTGCCCTGCATACGGCCTTTTATCTGGCGCAACTGATCCTGAACCACACCCTTTCCATCAAGAATTTTCATGAGACCCTCTCCTTCTTTGCCTGGATCTTATGCGGCATTTACCTGATCCTGCAGTTAAAGACCAAAACAAGGGTCCTGGGCGCCTTCATTTCGCCCATCGCTTTCCTGCTCATGGTCGGGGCGTCCGTGGGTGTCGAAGGACCGGTCACGATACCCGATACCCTCAAGGGAGGCCTCGTGACGCTTCACGTGACGCTTTCCATCGCGGGTGAAGCCCTTTTTGCGCTCGCTTCCTGCGCCGGGGCCATGTATCTGATTCAGAACCGGTTAATCAAAGAAAAAAGCATCGGCAGTTTCAGCAGGCTCCTGCCCTCCCTGAAGGAACTGGACAATATCAATCATATCTGCCTGCTCTGGGGATTTCCCCTGTTGACGCTGGGCGTGGTCGCCGGTTCCATCTGGGCGCGCACGGTCTGGGGCAGCCTCTGGCAATGGGATCCCAAACAGATCTGGACGCTTTCGACCTGGCTGCTGTACGCCCTCCTGCTGCATCAGCGGCTTGCCCTCGGCTGGAAGGGGCGCCGGGTCGCCCTGTTTTCTCTGCTGACTTTTCTTGTCCTGCTCGCCGGATTTTTCCTGGAAAAGGTATTTTTTAACACTCTTCATAACTTTATGTAATCATGAATCTTATCCTGATCGGCATGAACCATAAAACAGCGCCCCTGGATCTCCGGGAGAGGCTTTCCATCTCCTGTGAAGGGGGCGTCCATCCTCTTCGGGAAATCATGAAAATCCCGAAACTGGACGGCGTGATCTATCTGTCCACCTGTAACCGCGTCGAAGTCCTCGCCCAGACGACACAGACCCGGCAAACGGCGGAACAGTTGCAGGATTTCATTCTTCAGCACGGCAATCTGTCCCGGGAAGAATTGGTCCGCTGTCTCTACATCTTAGAGGATCAGGAGGCGGTCCGCCACCTGTTCCGCGTCACGTCCAGCCTGGATTCGCTCGTGATGGGCGAGCCCCAGATCCTGGGCCAGGTCAAGGATGCCTACCGCCAGGCCGTGGAAAACGGGACGACCGGGATTATCCTGAATAAAATCATGCACTATGCCTTTCGCGTGGCCAAGCGGGTCCGGACGGAAACGGGACTTGCCGCCAATGCCGTCTCGGTCAGCTTTGCGGCAGTTGAACTGGCTAAAAAGATCTTCGGCGGCCTGCAGGGAAAGACAGCGCTGCTGATCGGCGCCGGAGAAATGTCGGAACTGGCCGCGCGTCATCTGATCAATTACGGGGCGGCACAGATTCTCATCGCCAATCGGACCCCGGCACGGGCGCAGCAGATGGCCGAAGAATTTCACGGCAGGGCTGTGCCCCTGGATCAAATTGAAGAAACGCTCAGGGATGTGGATATCGTCATCAGCTCGACGGGCGCTCCGGGATACGTGATTACGGCCGGCATGGTCGCAACGGCGCTGCGCCGGCGCAAGAACCGCCTGCTTTTTCTGATCGATATCGCCGTCCCACGGGATATTGACCCCGCCGCCGGCGCCATTGAGAACGTTTTTCTCTATAATGTCGATAATCTTCAGGATATCGTGGACGAAAATGTCCGGGGCCGCATGCAGGAGGCGCAGAAGGCGGAGGTCATCATCAACGAAGAAGTCTCCCGGTTTAACCGGTGGTACAATACGCTGGCGGTGGTGCCGACCATCGTTTCCCTGAAGGAAAAAGCGGATGGCGTCATCCGGGGGGAGCTTGACAGATCATCTTCCTGGATGCAGCATCTGACAGAGGAAGACCGAAAAAACATTGAAATTCTGGCTGGATCCATCGTCAACAAGATCCTCCATGACCCCATCATCAGCCTGAAGGAAGAAAGCCAGGATTATGCGGCAATCCCCTATGTGGCGGCATTGAGACGGCTGTTCAAAATGGAGGATGAATAGAGACCTTTGAAAAATGGCTTCGCCGCGGCTCAAAATCTTTTTCGCTTGAAATATGATAAGGCTTAAATATATTTGAAATCAATAAATTAGTTTAATTTCTGGAAAGTCGAAAAATCTTTGATTCGCCGCTTGCGAACCATTTTTCACCGGTTATGCAAAGCACCCGAATAGGTAAGGAGAAGTTTATTAAAACAACATTGAAAATCGGCACGCGGGGAAGCGCCCTCGCGCTCACACAGACCAACTGGGTGGCGGACCGGCTCAGGCAGCGCTACCCCGAAATGAACATCGCAATCGTCGTCATCAGGACCAAGGGGGATATCATGCAGGATGTGTCCTTGGCCAAAATCGGCGGCAAGGGCGTCTTTGTCAAGGAAATCGAGGACGCCCTGCTGCGCGGCGACGTGGATATCGCCGTCCACAGCATGAAGGACGTCCCGGCCGAGCTGCCGAAGGGCCTTCACATCGGAACCATACCCGAGCGCGAGGATCCCCGCGATGTGCTGATTGCAAAAGACAACCGAAAGATGGAGTCACTGCCCCGGGGCGCGCGCATCGGCACCGGGTCCCTGAGGAGGGGCATGCAAGTGCGGAATCTGCTGCCGGACGTTCAGATCGTTCCGCTTCGCGGCAACCTGGACACCCGGATCAGGAAAATCGAAGCGGAAGGCCTCGACGGCGTTATTGTCGCCGCTGCCGGCATCCGGCGCATGGGCTGGATTCACCGCGTGTCCCAGTTCATTCCCGTGGAGGTCATGCTGCCGGCGGTCGGCCAGGGGGCGCTGGGCATCGAAATGCGAACCGGCGATTCATCCCTGACGGAAATGCTCGCATTTCTGAACCATTCCGCCACATCGATGGAAGTAGGGGCGGAGCGGTCTTTCTTGCAGCGCCTTGGCGGCGGCTGTCAGTTGCCGATTGCCGCCTACGCGCAGATTCGCGGCAAGGAACTGACCTTGAGGGGGCTCGTCGGCAGCCTGGACGGCCGGGCCCTGATCACTGATGAAGTCCGGGGAAACCCACCGGCTTACCGGATGCTGGGGACGCTGCTGGCCGAGCGTATTCTGTCGCGGGGCGGACAGGCCCTGATCGATCAAGCCTACGAGGGAGGTGATGATGCCTGCTGACAAAACAAAGCAAAAGGGCAAGGTTTACATTATCGGCGCCGGCCCGGGCGATCCGGAACTCATTACCGTCAAGGGCCTGCGCTGCATCCGGGAAGCGGACGTCCTGATCTATGACCATCTGGTCAGCGAGGAGATTCTCTCTCATGCCAAAGAGTCCATCCGTCTGATTTATGTCGGAAAGCAGGGGGGAGATCACACCCTGTCCCAGGACGAGATCAACCGCCGTCTCGTGGAAGAGGCCGGACAGGGGAAAATCGTGGCCAGGGTGAAAGGCGGCGACCCGTTCATTTTCGGGCGCGGCGGCGAAGAGGCGGAAGTCCTGGCAAAAGCGGGAATCCCCTTTGAAATCGTGTCCGGCGTTACGTCGGCCATCGCCGTCCCTTCCTATGCGGGCATTCCCCTGACGCACCGGGGCTACACGTCCACCGTGGCCTTTGTCACAGGCCACGAAGATCCGACCAAGGAAAAGAGCGACATCGACTGGGGGGCCTTGGCCGGCATCGGCACGCTCGTTTTTCTCATGGGCGTCAAGAACCTTCCGAAAATCGTCTCCGCCCTCATCGCGCACGGAAAGGACCCCGAAACGCCGGCGGCCCTGATCCGCTGGGGAACGACGGCGGATCAGGAAACGTTGACCGGCACGCTGGCAAATATCGCCGAGCGCGCTGAAGAAAAAAAGGTCCTGCCGCCGGCCATTTTCGTCGTCGGCAGGGTCGTCGATCTGCGCGCCCCCCTGGACTGGTTCGAGCAAAAGCCCCTCTTCGGCAAAGGCGTGGTTATCACGCGGCCGGAACCCCAAGCCGCGGAGATGCGGGAGCTTCTCTGGCAGCAGGGCGCCCGGACGATTGCTTTTCCGACCATCCGCATTGTCCCGCCGGAAAGCTGGCAGGCGCTCGATGAGGCCCTGAAACGCCTTGAATCCTATCGACTGGATCATCTTTACAAGCGCCAACGGCGTCCGGTTTTTCTTCAGGCGCCTGCAGGAAACAGGCCGCGACCTGAGGGATCTGAAGGGAATCCGGATCTGCACGATCGGGCCGGCGACGGCCTCCACGCTCGAAGCGATGGGCATCCGGGTAGATCTGATCCCGGATTCATTCATTTCCGAGGGCGTCGTCAGGGCTTTCGAGAAACACGACCTCTATGGCCGCAAGATCCTGCTGCCCCGCGCCGAAATGGCCCGGGATGTCATTCCCGAGGGGCTTGCCGGGCTGGGCGCCGCCGTGGACGTCGTCACCGTTTACCGCACCATCGCCTCGGAGCGCAAAAAAGAGGAACTGGAGGCGTTCATCGCAGCGGGAAAAGTGGATGTCATCACCTTTACAAGCCCCTCCACGGTGACTAACTTTATGGAGATCATGGGGAAAGATTTTCAAGCTTCCGCCGCAGATCCGCATTGCCTGCATCGGCCCCGTCACGGCCGCCGCCGTCAAAAGAGCCGGGCTGCCCGTCGATATCATGCGCGAGGAATTTACCATGCCCGGCCTCGTGGAGGCCATGATCGAATATTTTAAAGGAACATCAGCATGATCGGCATTTCAAAACTCTACTGCGGCGCCGTGGAGCCCGGCGACGTGCTGCGTTACAACCGGGAATCCGGCCGGCTGCCGTCGCATCTGCTGCAGTTTTCAAGGGACAAGAAACCCGTCGTCGTCTGGAACATGACCCGGCGGTGCAACCTCAAGTGCATGCATTGTTATTCGAGCTCAAAGAACATCCCCTACCGCAACGAACTGACGACCGATGAAGCCAAAACGATGATTCGCGATCTGGCGGCCTTCGGATCGCCCGTGATCCTCTTTTCCGGCGGGGAGCCCCTGATGCGCAAGGACCTGCCCGACCTGGCCCGCTATGCCGTCGCTCAGGGCCTGCGGGCCGTGATCTCCACCAACGGCACGCTCATCACGGCGGAAAAGGCGGCCGTCTTCAGGGAAATCGGCCTGTCCTATGTGGGCGTCAGCCTCGACGGCATGAAAGCCACCCACGACCGTTTCCGCGGCAAAGACGGGGCCTTTGACGCCGCGATGACGGGCATCCGGATCTGCCGGGATGCGGGCATCAAGGTGGGCGTGCGCTTCACGATCAACCGGCGCAACGCGGCGGACGTCCCGGCGATTTTCGATCTGCTGGAAAAGGAGAACATCCCGCGCTGCTGTTTCTATCATCTGGTTTACTCGGGCCGCGGTTCGAAGCTGATCGAAGAGGACCTCTCCCATGAAGAAACGCGGGCGCTCCTGGAGATCATCATGGACCGGACGCAAGACCTCTTTGACCGCGGGCTGGAAAAGGAGATCCTGACCGTGGACAACCATGCCGACGGCCCCTACATCTACCTGCGGCTGCTCAAGGAGAATCCCGTGCGCGCCGCGGAGGTCCTGGAACTGCTGCAGATGAACGAGGGCAACAGTTCCGGCAACGGGATCGGCTGCATCAGTTGGGACGGCGAAGTCCATCCGGATCAGTTCTGGCGCGGCGTTTCGTTCGGCAACGTCCGGAAGCGGCCCTTCAGCGAGATCTGGACGGATACGGCCAACCCGCTATTGATGCAGCTCAAGGACAAAAAGCCGCACGTCACGGGCCGCTGCACCCAGTGCCGCTGGCTGGATGTCTGCGGCGGCAATTTCCGCGCCCGCTCGGAGGCCGTCACGGGCGACATCTGGGCGCCCGACCCGGCCTGTTACCTGACCGATGAGGAAATCAAACAGCAATAGGAGGAAGCCATGAATTTTCCCGATTACCGGCCCCGGCGGCTGAGAAAAAACGAGAATTTCCGCAGGATGATCCGCGAGACGAAGCTGTCCGTCGACGATCTGGTCTATCCCCTGTTTGTCGTTCCGGGCAAGGACAGGAAAAAACCGATCAATTCCATGCCCGGCAATTTCCAGATGTCCATCGATCATCTCCTGAAGGAAGTCCAGAAGACAAAGGACCTGGGCATTCCGGCCGTCCTGCTTTTCGGCATCCCCGACAAGAAAGACGAGCTGGCCTCCGGCGCCTTTACGAAAGACGGAATCATTCAGCAGGCCGTCCGCCGCATCAAGGACAAGGTCCCCGACATCCTGGTCATCACCGATGTGTGCCTCTGTGATTACACGAGTCACGGCCACTGCGGCATGATCGAAAAGGGCGACGTGGACAACGACACCACGCTCGAAGTCCTGGCGGAAACGGCCGTCTCCCACGCGAAAGCCGGCGCGGACATGGTCGCCCCCTCCGCCATGATGGACGGCCAGATCGCGGCGATCCGGGAAGGCCTCGATGAAGCCGGCTATGAAAGCACGCCCATCATGGCCTATTCCGCCAAGTACGCCTCCTGCTTCTACGGCCCCTTCCGCGAAGCCGCCGAAAGCGCCCCCCAGTTCGGCGACCGCAAGACCTACCAGATGGACCCGGCCAACGGCGACGAGGCGATCCGGGAAATCCAGCTCGATGTGGCGGAAGGCGCCGACATCATCATGGTCAAGCCCGCCCTGCCCTACCTCGATATCATCCGGCGCGCGCGGGAGGAATTCGACCTGCCCATCGCGGCCTACAATGTGAGCGGCGAATTTGCCATGATCAGGGCGGCCGCCCAGCTTGGCTGGCTCGACGGGGAACGCGCCATGATGGAAGCCCTGACATCCATCAAACGGGCCGGCGCGGACATCATCCTGACCTACTTCGCCCAGGATGCGGCGAAAATACTCAATAAATAGAGGCCATTTGCGCAACACGGGTTTTCGACTGAGCCTCTATTCATGGATGACCTTCCCCGGAGGGGATGCATCAGGAACAAATGTCTGAACAAGAGTGACGAGTGATAGCCAAAGCGGTCAGCCAGGTAGCTGTTGCTTCCTTCGCAGCAGTAGCGGACATGAACGGTCGTTTTTTCCGTGCCTAAGGTCGGCGTCATAATTTCACCTTTTATGTTGTTCCTTCAAGCCCGTACTACTCATTTTTAGCACCTTGCTTCTCTGCAAAATTTCCAGTTGTTGCAATTTTTGCAACAATTGAGCTATCCGGAATTTCCGGATAGCTGGCATATCTTCGAATATGCGATTTGAAAGGGCTTCTGGAGATTGGACGGGAGACAGGCTAAGTCAGACAGAAGCACCGCGCCTTCCGGGGGCACTATGAGACAACGAGATGGAGGGAAAGGTCTATGGGTTTCTTTGGCGTGACAGGCGTCAACTATGATTTCCCGAACTGCTCTTGACCGCAGAGGCGCCGTCGTCAAATTTTCAAATGCACCCATGAATGGATATCATTCACAGCATGAATGAAAATACGTTTCCCCGACACATGGTGGCTGCATTGGCTATGTGGTTGCAAGTGACGACGGCCTTCATAGTTCTTGACAAGGCATGATTTATTCCTTACACTGCAAGTAAGAGTAATGATTCCTTACTAAGAGGTGCGTCATGAATATCGCCAGAGTAACATCCAAAGGGCAGGTCACCATTCCCAAAGAGATCCGGGAAAGGTTGGGCGTCCATCCGGGGGAGGATGTGGGCTTTGAAGAAAAAGATGGACTGCTGGTGATCAGTAAAGTCGTTACCAAGTCCCCTTTCGATAAATGGGTAGGCAAGCTGAAGCAATTGGAAGGGCAGCGAAGCGACGACCTGGTGCGGGAGGCCCGAGGGCATGATCACAGCCGTTGACACGAACATCATCCTCGATGTCCTGATTCCGGGCGAGCCTTTCGGAGCGTCCTCCAAGGAGCTTCTGTACCGCCATTTATCCAAGGGGAAGCTCATCCTCTGCGAGGTGGTTTTTGCCGAACTGGCGGCCCGATTTCCCTCCGAAGAGGAACTTGCATCGTTTCTCGCCGACACCAGGATGAACCTTGTCTATGCCAATGATAAATCCCTTTATATGGCCGGTTCAAGATGGGCGGAATACGCAAGGAAAAGCGCTAAGAACAGTTTTTCATGCGGCAAATGCGGCCATGCTTTTGAAGTGACCTGTCCCCAGTGCAAGGCGGTCCTGACGAAGCGACTCCATGTTCTGGCTGATTTTCTGATCGGCGCCCATGCCCTTGTCCAGGCCGACTGCATCCTTTCGCGGGATCTTGGGGTGTATAGAACCTATTTCAGCGACCTGAATGTAATCGACTCGCTGGAATAATCATGCGAAACGACCTGGAGTTGTCATGATCTACAAGAAAAAACTCATCGAAGATTTTACAATTTTATTCAAACCATGTTAAATTTTCCCAAAAAATCCATCCTGCCCGACACCTTGCGCATGGTCGCCTGGGAGGTGACGCGCCGCTGCAACCTGGCCTGCGTGCACTGCCGGGCCTCTTCGCTGTGCGGGCCATATCCGGGAGAACTGACGACGGACGAGGGGAAAAGGCTGCTCGACGACATCGCGGCCTTCAGCAATCCGGTCATCATCCTGACCGGCGGCGAGCCCCTGCTGCGCCCCGATATTTACGAACTGGCCGCATACGGCGACCGCAAGGGGCTGCGCATGGTCCTGGCGACCAACGCGACCCTTGTCACGGAAGAGATTGCCCGAAAGATGCTCAATGCCGGCATCAAACGCGTCAGCGTCAGCATCGACGGCCTGAACGCGGCCAGCCATGACGGCTTCCGCGGCGTTCCCGGCGCTTTTGACGGCGCCATGACCGGCATCGAGGCCATGAAAAAGGCCGGGATGGAATTCCAGATCAACACGACGATCACGCAGGCCAACCTCGCGCAGATCGAGGGCATCCTCGATCTGGCCCTGCGGCTCGGCGCGGCCGCCCATCACATCTTCCTGCTTGTCCCGACGGGGCGCGGCAAGGATTTGGCGGATCAGGAGATTTCGCCGCAGGATTACGAAAAGACGCTCAACTGGTTCCATGAAAAAAGCCTGACCTGTCCGATTCAGCTCAAGGCCACCTGCGCGCCGCATTACTACCGGATTTTCCACCAGCGGAAAAAAGAGGCGCCTGCACCATCACGCGCGCAAGGCGTCAGGGCATCCCTTCCAGGCCATGACGCGGGGCTGCATGGGGGGAAGCTCCTTCTGCTTTATCTCCCATACGGGACAGATCCAGCCCTGCGGTTACCTCGAACTCGACTGCGGGCAGGTCAAGGAGAAAGAATTTCGCGGAGATCTGGAAGAACTCGGAAATATTCAGAAATTTAAGAGATTTGCAGCAGCTCAAGGGGAAAGTGCGGCCGCTGTGAATTCATCCGGGTCTGCGGCGGCTGCCGCGCCCGCGCCTATGAGATCACCGGGGATTACCTGGCCGAGGAACCTTTCTGTGTCTATGAACCGAAGCATAGAATGAGGAAACAATAAACGGTAAACAGCAAGCACCATTCAAGGAGGAGCGGCGATGAACAAAAAGTTATGGTTGCGGATACTGTCGGTGGTCGTTGCATTGACGTTTGTGGCGGCCTCCGGTTGGGCGGCGGTCAAACAGACTCCGGTTCCTAAGCAGAAAGAGGAAAAGAAGGCCGAAAAAACGGCAGAACTCATCGATCTCAACACGGCGACGAAGGCAGAGCTCATGACCCTGACGGGCGTCGGCGAGCTGACGGCGCAGCGGATTATCAGGAACCGCCCCTATGCGAAGAAGGATCAGTTGAAATCCATGAAAATTCTGACCGATCAGGAGTACGACAGGATCAAGGACAGGATCATCGCCAGGCAGCCCCCGAAAAAGAAATGAGCGCTTCCACCAGAGGATTTGGGATCATGAAAGAAAAGAAGTCGAAAAGCGAACAGACCGGCAGAAAAGAAAATGCAGCCCAATCCGGGAAGATGAAGGAAGCGATCGAAGCCGCAGCTTCCTTCCCCGTGCCCATCGATCTGCTGAAAAAACTCAAGTATGACTATTTGCGGCGGGAGCTGTGGGTCCCGCTGGGAAACGAGAATGGGCGGATTACGGTTTTACTGGACGAGCCGCAGAATATCATCAAGCGGGACATGATTGAAAACCTGCTGAAAACAAAGGACATCGACTATCGCAAAGGAACGCCGGAAAAAATCATCGCGCTGATCGAGCGCTTTTTCGATCTGGACGAAAACGGCGCACCGCGCGAAAACGGGGAGGACCGGCCTTCCGAATCCGACAGCGTCATCGTCCAGATCGTCAACCGCATGATCGCCGAAGCCTTTGCCAAGCGCGCCTCCGACATCCACATCGAGCCGGACACGGTGGACCAGACCGTCACGGTGCGCTTCCGGATCGACGGGGAATGCATTTCCTACGAGCAGTTTCCCTATGCCTACCGGGCTGCCATCGTCTCACGAATCAAGATCATGTCAAACCTCGACATCACGGAAAAACGGCTGCCGCAGGACGGCAAGGTCCGCTTCACGGTCCCGAACCTCGGAGACATTGAGCTGCGCGTGGCGACGATGCCGACACATGGGGGCGTCGAGGACGTGGTCCTGCGGATACTGACCCGCGGATCGATCATGACGCTGGAAGAACTTAACATGTCCGCCGAGGACCTGTCCCAGTTTCTGAAGATTCTCAAGAAACCCTACGGTCTCGTTCTGATCGTAGGGCCGACGGGATCGGGCAAAACGACCACAGCCCATGCCGCGCTGCAGATCCTCAACAAGCCCAATGTCAAGATCTGGACGGCGGAAGATCCCGTGGAGATTACCCAGAAGGGGCTTCGGCAGGTCCAGATCCACCACAAGATCGGCTTGAACTTCAGCAACGCCATGCGGTCTTTCCTGCGCTCCGACCCGGACATCATCCTGGTCGGCGAGATGCGCGACTACGAAACAGCCAAGATGGGCATCGAAGCCTCGACGACGGGGCATCTCGTCATGAGTACGCTGCACACCAATAACGCCCCCGAGACGATCGTCCGGCTCCTGGACATGGGGATCGATCCCATTGCCTTCGCGGACTCGCTGTTGTGCATCCTGGCCCAACGACTCGTGCGCAGGCTCTGCCCCCACTGCAAGGAGGCCTATCATCCCTCCCGCGAGGAATTTGACGACATCGTCCGCAGCTTTGATGAAAAGCTCTTTCCCCGTCTCGGTGTCGCCTATAATGATCGTTTCACCCTTTACAAACCCCGCGGTTGTGAGGCGTGCAACGATACCGGATACCGGGGAATGTCGGGGCTCTATGAACTTTTGACTGCGACGGACGAGATCAAGCACATGATTATCAGCCGCAAACCGATGCTTGCCCTCCGCAGAATCTCCATGTCCCAGGGCATGAAGACGCTTCTCCAGGACGGCGTCGTCAAGGTTCTCCGGGGCGAGACGGATCTGCCGGAAGTCTTAAGCGTCTGCATGAGGTAAGGGTGGGCATGGGGTGCAACAAATTTCAGAAATCTCAATCAAAATATGGTAGTGATATGTCAACGATACTCTGTCATTTCGAAGGAGTCTTCACGACTGAGAAATCTTAGATTTCTCCCTGCGGTCGAAATGACATTTCTTGATTGACGAGACAGCAGTGAATGCGGTCAGGTCAAAACTTGATCAGAAGGACAACAACATGACTGGTGTTTTTGAGATTTACATCGAGACCCATTTCTCTGCCGCCCATGCGCTGAGGGGCTATCCCGGCGATTGCGCGAGGCTTCACGGACACAACTGGATCATTCAGGTTTATGTCCGCTGCCGCGAACTGGACGCAATCGGCATCGGCATCGACTTTCGCGTCGTCAAGGAAAATGTCAGGGACGTCCTGCAGGGACTGGATCATTTCAACATCAATGAACTCCCCGCTTTCCAGACCGTCAATCCGACCTCCGAGAACATTGCGCAATACCTCTATCGGGAACTGGGCAAACGCATCAATTCCAATATTGTAAGCGTCTCGAAGGTCAAGGTCTCGGAAACGCCGAACGCCGGCGCCTTCTACTGGGAGGAATAATTGCCGCTGAAGGTAAACGAAATATTCTTCAGCATCCAGGGAGAATCATCCTACGCGGGTCGTCCCTGCGCCTTTGTCCGGTTGACCGGCTGCAACCTGCGCTGCATCTATTGCGACACGCAGTATGCCTATGAAGAAGGGACCTGGCTTGAAATTCCGGAAATTGTGCGGCAGATTTCCCTGTTCAATTGCCGCCTCGTGGAAATAACGGGCGGCGAGCCCCTGATTCAGGAGCAAACCCCGGAACTCATCCGTACGCTGCTGGATCAGGCATTCACGGTCCTGCTGGAAACAAACGGCTCTCAGGATATCGGCGTCGTTGATGAACGCTGCATCCGGATTTTGGACATCAAATGTCCGTCGAGCGGGGAGTCGGAAAAGAATCGTCTGGAAAATCTGGACATCTTGACGCCCAACGACGAACTCAAATTCGTGATCGGAAGCAGGCAGGACTATGAATACGCGAAGTTTATTCTCTCGACCTTTTTGCCCGATCGAAACCATCTGAAGCCCCCGCTGCTTTCACCTGTTTCCGGCAAGATCGACACACAGACGCTCGCACAATGGATATTACAGGATCGTCTGGACGTCCGGCTGCAGCTCCAGCTGCACAAACTGATCTGGGACCCGGAGCGCAGGGGCGTATGAAAAAGGTGAACATGTCCGATAAAAAAGCCATTGTCCTGTCCAGCGGCGGCATCGATTCGACGACGGCCATGGCAATCGCCAGGGCGGAAGGTTATGCTCTTTACAGCCTGACATGCAACTACGGACAGCGGCATGCGTCCGAGCTGGAAGCGGCCGGAAGGGTGGCGGATTACTTCGCAGTTGAGAAGCATCTGGTGATCGATATGGATCTGCGCGCGATCGGAGGATCAGCGCTGACGGATCATATCGACGTACCGAAGGGCCGCCGTGATGATGACATTTTATCCGGCATTCCCGTAACGTATGTCCCTGCCCGCAACACCATCTTCCTTTCCTATGCCCTGGCATGGGCGGAGGCGCTCCAGGCATCGGATATTTTCATCGGCGTCAATGCCGTTGATTACAGCGGGTATCCGGATTGCAGACCGGAATTCATTGCCGCCTACGAGCGGCTGGCCAACCTGGCCGTGAAGGCCGCCGTGGAGGGCAGCATGGTCGTGAAAATCAGGGCGCCGCTCATCGCGATGACCAAGGCCGAAATCATCCGGACAGGGATCAGGCTGGGGGTGGACTACAGCCTGACGCACAGTTGTTACGATCCGCCTGAAGCCGGAACGGCCTGCGGTTTGTGCGACAGTTGTCATTTTGAGAAGAAAAGGGTTCCGGGAAGCGGGCGTCCCCGATCCGGCGCATTACGCGACATGAGAGCTTTGCATAACCGGTGAAAAATGACAGTTTCGTAAAATGTCCATTTTCCCCTCCCCTGGCGGGAGGGGACGAATTACCACCCCCACCCGAACCCTCCCCCGTCGAGGGGGAGGGAATTTTTTAACTTTTTATGAGGACATCGTGGACGCAATCGATCACAAGATTTTAAACCTGATTCAGACGGCTTTCCCACTTGTGATTGAGCCCTATCGATGGATCGGCGAGCAGGCCGGCGTCACGCAGGAGGAGGCCTTTGACAGGGTCCGGAAACTCAGGGAAAGCGGTATCATCCGCCGGATCGGGGCGGTCTTTGACCCGAAGAAACTGGGATTTGTCAGCACCCTCTGCGCTGCCCGGGTTCCGGAAAAGAAGCTAAAGGGCTTTGTCAAGCTGGTCAACGCCTATCCCGGCGTCACGCATAACTACCGCCGGAATCATGATTACAATGTCTGGTTTACCGTTATCGCTGCCGGCGAGGATGAACTGAATCGCCTCCTGGACGAGATCAGAGAGAAAACCGGCATTGCTGATATTCTGAGCCTGCGCGCTATCCGGACGTTTAAGATCAACGCCCGTTTTGATTTTTGATTTTTCAAACATTTCGAGGAAGCAATCTTGAACGACAAAACCGGAAAACCCACTCTTTTCCTGATTGACGGCAGTAATTATGTTTTCCGGGCCTTCTATGCCATCCGGGAGCTGTCGAACTCCAAGGGGTTCCCGACCAACGCCATCTACGGCTTCACAACAATGCTGATGCGGCTGCTGCGCGAGCAGAAGCCCGATTACATCGCCATCGCCTTCGATGTCAAGGGCCCCACCTTCCGCCATGATGCTTTTGATCAGTACAAGGCCACGCGCAAGGCCACGCCCGAAACCCTCATTCCCCAGATCCCCTGCATCAAGGACATCGTCCGCGGATTTTCCATTCCGGTGCTGGAACAGCAGGGCATCGAGGCCGACGACATCATCGGAACCCTGGCGACGCGCCATGCCGGGAAAAACTTCAAGGTTGTCATCGTCTCCGGCGACAAGGACCTGATGCAGCTTGTGACCGACAACGTCATCATGATCGACACCATGAAAGATAAAATCTACGACGTTGCCGCCGTCAAGGAGCGCTTCGGCGTGGAACCGGGCAAGGTCGTGGAGATTCTGGGGCTGATGGGCGATGCGTCCGACAATATCCCCGGCGTCCCGGGCATCGGGCCGAAAAACGCCCTGCGGCTGATCGAGGAGTATGGAACGATTGAGGAAATCATCAGAAACGTCGATCGTCTCAAAAACGCAAAAGCCAAACAGAGCATCCGCGAATACACCGACCAGGCCCGCATGAGCCGGGACCTTGCAATCATCCGGACCGATGCGGATATTGACATCGATCTGGAAGCATGCCGCTACACCGGCCCGAACCCGGAGACACTCAAAGGCCTGTTTCAGGAGTTCGAGTTCTCGTCGCTTATTCAGGACCTGAAAATCAGGGAAGAAACCCTCGAAGGCCATTATGCCATGATTCAGGATCCGGAGGCCCTGGCCGCTCTGGCGGAAAAGCTCCAGAGCAGCGAAGCGTTTGCACTGGAGATGATCGCCTCAAACGATGGGCCCCTGCGGGCCGACCTGATCGGAATGGCCCTCTGCACGGGCGCCGGTGAGGCCGTGTATATTCCCATCGGACACGACTATTATGGCGCGCCGCAGCAGCTCCGGGAAACGGATGTCCTGACCGTCATGGCCCCCGCCATGGCCAACGAAAAGATCAAAAAGCACGGTCATGACCTGAAAAATATGACCCTGATGCTGGCCCGCAGAGGCTTTGAACTCAAAGGGCTCGGCTGCGACACCATGGTGGCGGCCTATCTGCTGAACCCCTCGCGGCACGGTTTCGACCTTGCTGAAGTCGTCCGGGAACAGTTGCAGCGCCAGATCATGTCGGTGAAAGAACTGGTCGGCAGTGGCGCCAAGGCGCTGCCTCTGGGCATGGTCAAGATCGAACCCATGATGGATTATGCCTGTCGGCGCGCGGACGCGGTTTTCAAACTGACGGGCGACGTTTCGCAAAAGCTGCACCGGGAGGGATTCGGCGACCTGTTCGAACAGGTTGAGATGCCCCTCGTATCCGTCCTGGCGGCCATGGAAAAAAAAGGGGTTCTGCTGGACCTGACGCTCCTGAAAGACATGTCGCGGGAAATCCAGCAGTTGTTATCGCTTTCAGAAAACAAGATCTATCAACTGGCCGGTGAAAAGTTCAACGTGAATTCGCCGAAACAACTTCAGGCGATTCTTTTTGATAAACTGGGGTTGCCAAGGGGTAAAAAGATCAAAGAGGGTTATTCCACCGATGTGGACGTGCTGAATTATCTGGCGGCATCCCATGAGCTCCCGGCGGAAATACTGGCCTACCGCAGCTTTGCCAAACTCAAATCCACATACATCGACGCCCTGCCCCTGATGGTCCATCCCGATACGGGCCGGGTCCACACCTCCTACAACCAGACCGTCACGGCGACCGGCCGACTGTCCAGCAGCAATCCGAATCTTCAGAACATCCCGATCCGGACGCTGGAGGGAAAACGAATCCGGCAGGCTTTCATCGCCCCGGACGGCTGGATGATCATCTCCGCCGATTACTCCCAGATTGAGCTGAGGGTCCTGGCCCATCTGTCACAGGATCGGTCGCTGATTGACGCTTTCGCCTCCGGCGAGGATATCCACAGCCGGACCGCGTCGGATATTTTCGGCGTCTTTCCCGCGATGGTCAATGCGGAAATGCGCCGCCAGGCCAAGGTCATCAACTTCGGCGTCCTTTACGGCATGAGCGCCTTCGGGCTGGCAAAGGAACTCCATGTCAACCAGAAGCTGGCCCAGGCCTATATCGACGGTTATTTCGACAAATACCGGGACGTGAGGCGCTATCTCGACGGCATTCTGGAAAACGCCCGGAAAAACGGCTATGTCACAACGCTGCTCAACCGCCGGCGCTACCTGCCGGAAATCAATCACAGCGTGGCTGCCGTCCGTCAGTTCGCTGAACGGACGGCCATCAATGCCCCGATCCAGGGCACGGCCGCCGATCTCATCAAAGTGGCGATGATCAATATTTCCCGGATTTTTTCAGAGCGCCGTCTGCAGGCGGCCATGATCATGCAGGTCCACGATGAGCTGGTATTCGAAGCGCCGCAGTCCGAAAAGGAGGAACTGTTGGCGCTGGTCAAAAAGGAAATGGAAAATGTCATTCTCCTGAGCGTCCCGCTCAAAGTGGATATCGGTTCCGGCCGCAACTGGGATGAAGCGCACGGATAGACCGGCGTCAAACTTTCTTTGACCAGATTCAATATCTCTTGATTGGCTTTGTCACGGCCCTTGTAGTGGCTTTGCTGACCATCAAATTTCTGCTCCACTTTATCAAAACGCACACCTCCGTCCCCTGCGGGCTCTGCCGCATAGTCGTGGTTGCTTCTGGTTTCTGTTCCTGAAACAAAGATAAAAATTCATGCGAAGAGAGGAATATTTGAAATGTGATAGCTTTTCGGCATAATCCCTGATAGGTATATCCGCATTATTCGTCCACCCGGCAGGGAAGTGAAAGCTCTGCATACGCTATGAACTGCCGGAGAAAAACAAGTAAAACAGAGAGGGAGAAAAAATATGGGATCAAAGCATAAGCAGTCGCGAATGGAACAAAAAGCATCTTTCGAACGATGGTTGGAAGATCGCCTGTCTTACCTGTCTAAAAAGGGTATCGAATCTCCTAAGATCGACAAAGACGTTATCGTTAAAAAATTGCGTGCAGATATTAATGCCGTGAATGTCAGGCTGAAGTCGATTGTCGAGATCGAGAAGAGGACCGAAGAACTGGCCAGGATAAAGGCGGAAAAAACGGCGGCTCCCCGGGAAGACCAGGAAGGCGGGAAAGACAAGAAATCAAAGGAAGTCCCCGCTGAGGGCAAGGAAAAGGCAGCCGCTCCCAAGAAAGATCAGGAAGGCGGGAAAGTCAAGAAGTCAAAGGAAGCCCCCGCTGAAGCCAAGGAAAAGGCAGCCGCTCCCAAGAAAGATCAGGAAGACGGGAAAGTCAAGAAGTCAAAGGAAGCCCCCGTTGAGGCCAAGGAAAAGGCGGCCGCTCCCAAGAAAGATCAGGAAGACGGGAAAGTCAAGAAGTCAAAGGAAGCCCCCGCTGAGACCAAGGAAAAAAAGAAAAAGAAGGAAGATAATCATTCTGAAAAGTCGGAATGACTGATCCCCCCTTTGATACACAAGGGAATTTCATATCAATGCTGCTGCGTTTTTATCTTTTGTGTAAAATACAGCGAAACGACAGTAAGACAGGCGCCGATGATAAAGGGTAGCCGCCAGTTTATCAACCATAAGGTGCCTCCGATAAGCGGAATTACTACTGCTGAAATATGGTTAATCGTGAAGCCGACGGCGGTGCTTTGTGATAAATCTCCGGGGTCGGCCGTTTTCTGAAGATAGGTATTCAACCCGATGGCAAAATTGAAAAAGATACTGTCAAGCACATACAGGATGATGGCCACCCAAACATTTTCAACAAATGCGTAGCCCAAAAACAAGACAAAGAGGCTGGCACTTTCGAGCGAAAGTACCACGCGCTCGCCATATACGTTGATTGCTTTTGAGATGTAGGTGTTGGTAAGGTACGTAAGGGCATAATTCAAGACATAAATACCGGCGACAGTACCGACACCCAGTTTATATTTTTCGACCAGAAGAAAGACGGCAAACACAATAAAAATCTGCCTGCGGGCTCCGCTTAAGAAGTTTAATGCATAGTAAAGCCAATATTTTCGTCGAAGGACGAGTTTATTCTGATGGTGGAGTCTTTGGTCATTAGCCGGATTTTTCAAAAGCATATAGATTCCCGTGAATGAAACAAAGACACCCAGAAGCAGAAAGTTAATGCGATAGGGCAAAATGAAAGAAAGCGCCCAGATAATGGTTCCCACGGCAATATTTGCCAGAGCCCCATATCCCCGCAAACGGGCAAATACAATCGGGGCTTCTTTCTTATCGAAATACTGAACAGTAAGCGATTTGTTGGTGGTTTCAAAATAGTGAAAACCAATGGACATGATAACCGTTGTCATCAGTAAGCCCGGGAAGGTTGTAAAAAAACCGGTTGCCCCAATCCCGGTCCCAAGCAGGACAACCGACCAGGCCGATAATCGATGTTCCTTCATGATCAACAATACATACATGACCATAAAGGTAAGAAAGCCCGGAATTTCACGCACCGCCTGTGCCAAACCGATCTGAAAACCGTTTACGCCCACGACTTCTTTGGCGAAATTCGTAAATAAGGCCATCCATCCCTGCAATCCGGCACTTGCGCATATCACAAGCACCATCAGGTATGTGTACATTGGATTATTTTTAAATTGTTCCATCCGCTTTCCGTTCAAAAGAATCTCCAAATGGTGATCTCTACCTTGCCCTGACAATAAGTTGGCGATGCTGAACAAATCTCCTGTTATTGTCAATGACTATTTTATCTAAATTTTAATTTGACGAATTTCTTTCCATTGTTGTCAACAAATAGAATGGTCCGTTTTTTCTGTTTTGGGAGAGTTGTTTTATGGTGAGTTCTGAGCATCTCCCGAGAGACGGAAGGCGAGCGGACGCGGATAGAGGAGGCGTTAGGGACAGTGAAAAAAGATACCGTGAGTTCAATATGGATGGATTAACGGTTCTCTCATGCGACCGGCATATCGGGCGCATGCTCCATGAGTTTCATTCGAACCCAGTCTATCCGAGTTTCGCTCGCAGAAAGAACCGTAAATGCAAGCACCGGTTTTTGAGTTCCGGCATCGTTTTCCGATTGCCCGTTTGAGGAGGTTTTCGGCCAGGTGAACATCTCTCCGGGTTGTGGAACCTTCCCTGCCAAATCCATCAGGAGCCCGCCCACTGTGTCGTAGCCCCTATCGAGCGGAAAACCCGGCTTGAACGGGAGATGCGATTCCAGATCAGCCAGGAGGGACTGCGCCTGTACCCTGAAGCAACCCGGCGTTTCTTCAACGAAGGCGTGCGCCGGTTCGTCGAATTCGTCGTATATCTCACCCACCATTTCTTCTATGATGTCTTCCAGTGAAATCATTCCCGATACGCCGCCGAATTCGTCAACAACAATGCCCAGGCCCATTTGTCGCCTCTTGAGTTCGGTGAGGATTTCATGCACATTTTTTGATTCGGGGATAAAATACAGCTCGGCTCTCATCAGATCGCGTATCTGGAAGGTTTTCCCTTTCGGATTGACCAGAAAATAAAGCAGATCTTTTATGTAAAATATGCCTATGATTTTATCGGGAATTTCATCGTAAACCGGATATCTGGAATAATTGTGCACCTTGTGCTGTTCCCATATCTCTTCGAGCGTCTCGTTCACCTCAAACATGATCATCTTGGTTCTGGGAACCATGATTTCACGCGCCACCGTGTCTCCCATGTCGAGCGCCCCGGTGAGCATGTGCCCTACTTCGTGGCCGAGACTCTTTTCCTGCGTACCGCGCCGTATCATCCATTCGAGATCCTCTTCGGTTACAAGAGGCCCTTTGTAGTCGAACTTGCCCCCGCCCAGCCACACGACGGTGCGACTGATGTAAACCAGCAAACTCGTAAGCAGCCAGAACGGATAATATAGCGCGTATGTAAACGTAAAAAAAGGGATCAGCGTTTCGGCGTTGTGTTTGGCGTAAGTTTTCGGCACAACCTCGCCGAAGATAAGAATAATCAGGGTCATTGCGCCCACGGCTACAGCCACGGCGAAGCTCTCGGCGCCGCTCATGCCGATACGTTGAAAATGCTGATAACTGATTTTTGTCGCCAGCGATGAGGCCAGAATGTTGACGACATTGTTGCCGATCAGGATGGTCGTCAGGACATGGTTCGGATTGGTCAGCCACAGCTTGAGCAAAGGGGATTCCCTGTCGCTGTCAAGCAACTGGTGTACCCTGCTGTGACTCAGGCTGGTCAGGGCCGTTTCTGTCGCAGAAAAAAGAGCGGAGCCGATAAGACAAAAAACAATAGCCAGTATCTGGGACAAGGCGTCCTCTTCCAACTCTTTCAACTCCTCCTTCCTATGACCGACAGGCGGCTCCGCAGCCGCCCTCTTTGGGCCATTTCGTTTTCCTTTTAAAGATTGCACCGTACATCACAATCGGCGTTTATTGCAATCTACCTAAAATCTGACCTGTTGGCAACAATTAATTGACAACGCAATGAATTGACTGACAGACATGGTCGAAAATTGTCTTGCCCATCAAAACACATCCTGTTAGACTCCCCGATATTTGCCGTAAGCCCGACGGCAGAGACGGTCCCCGGGGGGGTATAGAGGCCCTGCGCGCCCCAAGGCACCCGAATAAAAAGGATCGTCCTTACAAGAAAGGCGTTTAAAATCATCAATGTTGTGGCCCTTTGTATATGCAGCATATTATTGAAGCCAGGAATCTGACCAAGACCTACGGCGAGCTGGTCGCCGTGGATGATGTCTCTTTCGATATCTTTCCCGGAGAATGCTATGGCATCCTTGGGCCGAACGGCGCCGGGAAAACCACCACGATCCGGATGATTTATGGCTTTTCACCCAGGACGGCCGGCGAGTTGACGGTCTTCGGTCTGGATCTTAAAAGGCATCTGCGCGCCATCAAATCGCGCATCGGCGTCTGCCAGCAGGAAAATAACCTGGACCCCGATCTGAATCTTCTCCAAAATCTTGAGGTCTTCGGGCTTTTTTTCAATCTGACCGGCAGGCAGGCCCGTGAAAAAGCGCGGGCCCTGCTATCATTCATGGCGCTGGATCACCGGAAGGATGCAAAGGCGCTGGAGTTGTCCGGCGGGATGACACGCCGCATGGTTCTGGCGCGGGCGCTCATGAACGACCCTGAGCTGCTGATTCTTGATGAACCCACCACGGGGCTCGATCCCCAGTCCCGGCATCAGGTCTGGGAGCGGCTGGAAGAATTGAAAAAAAGGGGCCTCACCATTTTGTTGACCACGCATTACATGGATGAGGCCTTCCGGTTGTGCGACCGTTTGCTGATCATGGATCACGGACGAATTCTCGTGGAAGGCAAACCTGCTGATCTGATCCGGCAGTATGTGGGGCAGGATGTCATTGAAATCGCCGAACCCGATGCCGCATTGCGCGCTTACGTCGAAGCCCGCAGGCTGCAGCACGAAGACTTCGGGCACCGGATGATCATTTACGAGGGCAACGGCGGCAGCCTCTATCACGAAATCAGCAAGCACTACTGTCAGGAGGGATGTATCCTGCGCATGGCCACGCTGGAAGATGTTTTTTTGAAACTGACGGGCAGGGAACTCAGAGAATGAATAACATCTTTTCCATGGTTTCCTGGATGGGGCTTTTCCGGGTGTGGCAGAGAAATTTCATCGTTTACCTGCAGAACTGGAAGATCCGTTTCATAGCCCCCATCCTGGAACCCCTCTTCTACCTGCTGGCCTTCGGATACGGCCTGAGCACCCTGGTGGGAAACATCCGTGAAAACGGCATGGAGGTGTCCTACACGTTTTTTATTGCCCCGGCCCTGATCGCCATCAACATCATGAATAACGCTTTTTTTGAAAACACCTATGGTTCCTTTGTCCGCATGTATTATCAGAAGACCTTCGACGCCATGATGGCGACGCCGCTGACCGTCAATGAAATCATTGCCGGCGAAATCGTCTGGGGAGCGACTAAATCCATGATTGCAACCATGATCATGATGGCTGTCATCAGCGCCTTCGGGCTGATTCAGTATCCTTCCGGGCTGCTCCTGATCCCCCTGGCCTTCCTCGGGGGGATGGCCTTCGGCGCCGTCGGCATGTATTTCACCGGAATGGTATCGCATATCGACCTGTTCAATCTTCCCTTCTTCCTGTTCATCACCCCCATGTTCCTGTTCAGCGGCACCTTTTTCCCCATTGAAAATCTGCCCCAATGGGCTCAGGTCGTCGCAACGACCCTGCCCCTGACCCATCTGGTCAGTCTTGCAAGGTCGCTGTGCTATAGCCGCTTCGAGGGGACGATGCTCTGGCAACTGAGTTATCTGACGGTGTTTCTGGCGGTGTTTTTCCCGCTGGCACTTTACAAGATGCGTAAGCGACTGATCAAATGAGAAACAGCATGTCAATCATTGAAACAATAAAGGAAAGAATCTCCTGTCGGACGTACAGCGACAGGCCGATAGAACCGGATAAGACGGAAACGTTGAGAACCTTTCTGAAAGCAAACACCCTATCACCCTTCGGCAGTGAGATTCGTTTTCAACTATTGGATTTCACTGAACTGGGAATGAGCGAGACCCGAATACGGGGGACATACGGCGTTATCAAAGGCGCCAGGCAGTTCATGGCGGGGGCCGTCCGGAACCGACCAAAGGCCATGGAAGATTACGGTTATTGTATGGAAAAAAATATTCTCACGGCAACCTCCCTGGGGTTGGGGACCTGCTGGCTCGGGGGCACATTCAATCGGACCGGATTTGCTGAAAAAATAAAGCTTGCCGACGGTGAACTCCTGCCGGCCGTCAGTCCGGTCGGCTATTCCAGCGACCGGAGATCGCTGATAGACAGGTTTTTCCGGTTCAGCGCCGGATCCAATAAAAGAAAATCCTGGCACGAACTATTTTTCGACGGCAATATCAATAACCCGCTTCAAATCGAATCCGCAGGCCCCCACGAGACGGCGCTTGCCTGTCTGAGAATCGGCCCATCGGCCTCAAATATGCAGCCATGGAGAATCATTAAAGATAATAATATTTTGCATTTTTATCTCAAACGAACACCGGGCTACAATTCAGTTTTTGGAGATATAAAACTGCAGAACCTGGATATGGGTATTGCCATGTGCCATTTTGAATTGTCTTCGGCGGCGCTTGGCCTGCCGGGTAATTGGCGGGTTAATGATCCACGGATCCAGGCCGACGGAATGGAATACATCGCAAGCTGGATTTCCGAGGTATAAAGATTGACGAACTCGCATTGACCGGATCACCAAATTTCTATAGGAGAGCCGCATGAGGGATGGCGTATGACGGGCATCATTTTATCGGGCGGGGAAAATTCCCGCATGGGCGCAAACAAGGCCTTTATCGTCATTGACGGCGAACGCCTGATTGACAGGATCCTGAAAATATTCAAAGGCCTCTTCTGCGAGGTGATTGTCGTCACCAACGCCCCCCTCAACTATCTTGACCTGGACGTAACCCTTGTGACCGATATCTACCCAGGGAAAAAGGCCCTGGGCGGGATCTACACGGGCCTTTTCTATGCAACCTGCCCGAATGCCTTCGTCGCCGCCTGCGATATGCCTTACCTGAACCCGCGTTTCATTGCCTGCATGATGGAACAGGCGCCTGCCTATGACATTGTCGTGCCTCAAACACCGGAAGGACTCGAACCCCTGCATGCGATCTACGCCAAAAGCTGCCTCCCCGGGATGAAACGCCTGATCAACCAGGACAGGCTGAAAGTCACGGGTTTCTACAAAGGTCTGAAATGCCTGACCATTCCGGAAGCCATCCAGAAAACCTTTGATCCCGCTATGCGAATGTTTATCAATGTGAACACCCGAGAAGACCTGGACCGATTGAAAGCCCTAAAAACCGAAAATTTGTTAGACAGGACAGATCAAATGTGTTAAAAGCCCGCGCATTATGACTAAATGTCAGATAAAAATACGTTAAGGGGGGGGTATCGCTATGAGCGACGAGAAGTTATTTGGAATGCCTGCGGAATCGGGGCGGTGGGTGTTCATTGTATTTGGCTTTATCATCAACATTTGCCTGGGAAGCGTTTATGCCTACAGCGTGTTTGCAAAACCCGTGCGGGCATTGATGAATGCCAGCGCCACCGAGGCGGGGCTGCCCTTCATGGTCTTTCTGGCCTTCTTCGCCTTCCTGGTGTTCGTCGGCGGCCAGTTGCTCGGCAAGCTGGGCCCCAGAAATCTCGGCATTCTGGGCGGCGTGATTCTCGGTGCAGGCTGGATGCTGGCGAGCCAGGCAACAAGCATCACGATGCTGGCGATCAGCTACGGCGCCATCGGCGGCGGCGGCGTAGGTCTGGCCTACGGTGTTCCCCTTGCCGTGTCGGGTCGGTGGTTCCCCGATAAGCGGGGCCTCGCCCTGGGGCTCACACTGGCCGGCTTCGGCGGATCGCCCTTTGTCTCCGCAAATGTGGCCGTGGCGCTCATCAAAGTCGTCGGTCCCATGCAGACCTTCCTGTATCTGGGTCTGGCCTTTCTGATTATTGTCTGCGTGCTTTTCATCCCGTACCGTTTCCCGAAAGACGGCTGGAAACCGGCCGGCTGGACACCTTCGGCTGCCGCGGCATCCGGGGCGGTCGATCTTGACATCGGGGGCATGACGAAAACACCTGCATTCTACGGCCTCTTTTTGTGCTACATCATCGGCTGCCTCGCCGGGCTCATGGCCATCGGCATCTCAAGCCCAGTGGCCCAGGAAATCATCAAGATCGGACCGGGCACGGCGGCGACACTGGTCGGTGTCTTTGCCATCTTCAACGGTGTCGGCCGCCCCATTTTCGGCGTCCTCACGGACAAGCTGTCGCCCCGGGGCGCGGCTATCCTCTCATTCATCATCATCCTGCTTTGTTCGCTCGGCATGCTGGTCGCCGGCGAGGGCAGTGTGATGCTCTACGTGATCTGCTTCATCGGCTTCTGGCTCTGTCTGGGAGGCTGGCTTGCTATTGCCCCGACGGCAGCAAACACGTTCTTCGGCGTCAAGAACTACGCAAAAAATTACGGCTT
The DNA here is from genome assembly GCA_963743175.1 of uncultured delta proteobacterium. Taxonomy (GTDB): domain Bacteria; phylum Desulfobacterota; class Syntrophia; order Syntrophales; family Fen-1087; genus JAPLJM01. The sequence continues at coordinate 130,305 of CAVUOQ010000012.1, forward strand.
GATCTTCATCGCCTACGGTATCGGCGCGATTCTCGGCGGCATCATTTCAGGACAGGCGAAAGACGCATTCGGCTCCTACGCGGTCGCCTTCTACCCCACGGCGGGGCTCGCCATTGTCGGCATCGTCATCGCGTTCCTGCTGCTGAAACCGCCGAAGAGATAGAACGTCTTTTCAGATGGAAAAGCAAAAGGGGAATTTCCTGAAGGAAATTCCCCTTTTTATATGATACGCCCTGTGTGTCAGGTCGAGTTTTTCACAACCGATGAAAAACGGTTCGCAAACGGCGAATCAAATGTTTTCCGTTGAGGGGGACACGACTTCGTCATGTCCCCCTGACGTTAACGGTTTGCAATATATCTTGATTACGACTGGTTGTCTTCTTAGCGGAAAAGATTTTTGAGACGCGGCGAAACCGTTTTTCATCGGGATCAGGTCGCCGTTTTATTGCGCAAGTAGATGATCCGCAGCCCTTCGAGCGTCAGCATGTCATCGACCACATTGATGCTCTTCGTCTCCGGCGCCACAATTTTTGCCAGCCCGCCCGTCGCGACCACGAGGGGATTTGATTTGACCTCCGCCTTGATCCGTTCGCAGATGCCGTCCACGAGGCCCGCATAGCCGTACATGATCCCGGCCTGCATGCTGCTGACCGTATCCTTGCCCACGATGGACCTGGGTTTACTGAGCTCCACGCGGGGCAGCTTGGCCGCCCGCTCAAAGAGGGCCTCGCTCGAAATCATGATCCCCGGCGAGATGCATCCCCCCATATATTCGCCTTTGTTCGATACGTAATCGAAGGTCGTGGCCGTCCCGAAATCGACAATGATCAGGTCCCGTTTGTATTTTTCAAAGCCGGCGACCGCATTGACGATCCGGTCCGCTCCCACCTCCTTCGGGTTGTCGTAGAAAATGGGCATCCCTGTCTTGACGCCCGGCCCCACGATCAACGGTTTGATGTTGAAATATTTCTGACAGAGCGGTTCCAGAATATTCAGCATGGGAGGAACGACGCAGGAAATAATAATATCCCGAATTTCCCGAGAACTGATCCGGCTGGTTTTGTAGAGATTGTAAATGAGCATCCCGTATTCGTCCACGGTATGGTCCACAACGGTCCGGATCCGCCAGTCATGAACCAGTTTTTCCCCGTCAAAGAGCCCCAGGACGGTATTGGTATTGCCCACGTCAATGACCAACAGCATGACTCTACCCCCTCAACAGATGAACATCCCCGGCGACGACGTTCTGATTGACGCCATCTTCATCCTTCATCATAATCGTGCCGTCGTCGTTGATTCCGGTCACGATCCCGGTTTGAAATTCGTCTTTAAAAACCACCTTGATCCGCTTGCCCAGAATATCGGCATGCCTCAACCAGGTATCGCGCAAACCGATGAATCCCGTACTCAGAAAGACCTTATACCATTTTTCGATGAAGTCAAAGAGCTTTGAAACCACATCGAGGCGGTCATAGACCACCCCTGTCTCAATTTTAAGGGATGTGGCGGCGTCACGCAGAGATGGATCGAAATCCTGATGGTTCATGTTGATGTTGAGGCCAATGCCCAGGATAATGAAGTCAACGCTGCCCGCGGCGGCCTTCATCTCCGTCAGGATGCCGCAGACCTTCTTCCCCCGGAGCAGCACATCATTGGGCCATTTAATGGACACGTCCCCGGGACAGCAGCCCGAAAGAAGTTCCGCCACGGCCACCCCGGCCATCAGCGTGATCTGGGGCGCCATCGCCGGCTCGATCTTCGGCCTCAGGATCATTGATGTGTAAAGATTGCTCCCGGGTGGAGATTGCCAGGTGCGGTCCAAACGCCCCTTCCCTTTCGTCTGGGCGTCCGCCACAACCACCCCGCCCTCCCGGGCACCGCCAAGCGCCAAGCGGCAAGCAATCGTGTTCGTTGAATCAACCTCTTGATAATAATAGATATTCGTTACAATCTGATTGTGTTTTAAGCGTTCAGAAAGGGCGTTTTTACTTAAATCACCTGAATTTTCCATCATGGTTATATTTATTTTAACCAGCCGCCTCAAGGGCCGCAATGCGCTCCTCCAAGGGAGGATGGGTCATGAAAAGCTTCCGGATGCCGGACACCCGCGCCCCGGAAATGCCGAACGCCGCCATCTGATCGGGAAGGTGGGGCTGCTCAACGGTCTTCTGGAGGCGGCGCAGGGCCGCAATCATCTTCTGGCGGCCCTCGATTGTCGCGCTTCCCGCATCAGCCCGGAACTCACGCTGCCGACTGAACCACATGACGATGACGCTCGCCAGGATGCCGAAAACAATCTGGGCGACAATGGTCGTGATAAAGAAGGCAGGACCGGTTCCCCTTTCCGTCTTGAAGACGACCCGGTCGACGAAATGCCCGACGACACGGGAAAGAAAGATGACGAACGTGTTGACGACGCCCTGAATCAACGCCAGCGTCACCATGTCGCCATTGGCCACATGGCTGATCTCGTGGCCCAGAACCGCCTCGACTTCCGCACGCGGCATGACCCGCAGGAGGCCCGTGCTGACGGCCACCAGCGCATGATCCCGACGCATTCCCGTAGCAAAGGCGTTTGCATCCGGCGAATCATAGACGGCCACTTCCGGCATGCCGATGCCGGCGGCCGTCGCCTGCCGTTTTATGGTATTGAGCAACCAGGCTTCGACCTCGTTGCTCGCCGATTCGATGACCCGGGCGCCGGTCAGCCGCTTGGCGGACCACTTCGATATGGCCAGAGAGATGAAGGCGCCGCCGAAGCCGAAAACAGCCGCAAAAACAAGAAGATTGGCCAAATCAAGACCGACACCCTGCTCTTCGAGAACACGATCCACCCCCAGCAGACTGAGCACAACGCTCAGAATCAGGACGATGGCAAGGTTGGTGATAATAAACAAAAAAACTCGTTTCATTTGCTTCCCTCCGTGTCTGTTTTTTCCTGCAACGATGACGACCTCGTAAAAAGTCGAAAAATGAGTCCATTTCGACGGCTGCGTAAAAAGCTCCGCAGGCAAGGCGCGCAAATCCTGAGGAATGAGGCGTACTTGACGTACGCCGCAATGACGAAGGATGCAGCGCAACAAAGCCTCCGGACTTTTTACGAAGTCGTCAACGATTGGATGGAACCCTCGCTGATGCAGCATCAGTGATTCTAATACCGCATAAAAGGCTGAAATGTCTTATCCTGCACTGAATATAAAAACTACGGGGCCCGGTGTCAAGGGAATAACAGGAAAAACGAAACTCATTATTCAATCTGCATTTTCTACTTGACTCGACTTTTCCCTTTTAGTATGAACACCGCATTTATGAGGCAGGTTTTTTTGCGGGAGAAACGGTGGGCTGTTCCTTCCGGCAGGATCGCGTGAAATTCCGCACCGGGGAGCAGTGAAAAAAAAATCTATGGAGTCAGGGGGGAGATCGTAAATGGACAAATTGATCAAAAGTTCGGACATCAGAAAAATTTCTAGCTTGGATCATGAAGCAATCGCGAAGAAAAGCGAGGCCCCGTTTGAGTACTGGGGCCCAACGCCCGCTGAAGCAAGAAAAAGGGCGGTGGCCAAGCAGAAGGGGTTGCATGACAAGCGGACAACCCTCAAAGAGGCAGTAGCGAAATATGTCAAAGATGGGATCAATCTCGGTATTGGTGGATTTGTGAACACGCGTGTTCCGATCGCCATTATTCACGAGATCATCCGTAAGGGCGCGAAAGACCTGACGCTGTCCTTCCAGTCCAATTCCATGTGCGCTGAATTACTCGCGGGCGCAATGATTTTGGATCCCAACCATGTGTCTATCAAGCGGGCCGAGCTGGCCTGGTGGGGGTATGAAGTCATCGGCATCGCCCCTCTTTTCCGTTATCTGATCGCAAACGGCATGATTCAACTCGATGACTACACGAATTATGGAATGTCCGTCCGGTTCAAGGCGGGGGCAATGGGCATTCCGTTCATCCCGACGCGGGATCACGGCGGTTCCGACATGGAACTCGTAAACAGAGGAAAAATGATCGAGTGCCCGTTTTCCAAGGAAAATGTATATCTGCTTCCAGCCTCCAACCCGGATGTGGGCATTGTTCATGTCCCGGTAGCGGATAAGCATGGCAACGCAAGACTGTTCGGGGCTCACTGCACCTGTCCTGAACTGGCCCTTGCATCGACCTACACCATCATGACGGCGGAACAGATTATTCCGACCGACAACATCCGAAAATATCCGAATCTGACCGAAATTCCCTACCCGGCTGTAGATGCCGTCGTAGAGCAGCCTTTCGGCGCTTACCCTGGCGCATGCTACGGATATTACTGGTTTGATATGCCGGAGTTCCTCCATTTCAGAAGCACCTGTGACGAATTCAGAAAAACGGGGAACAAGGACAAGCTCAAAGAATACTATGACAAGTATATTTTTGGCTGTGAGACCTTCGACGATTTCCTGAGTACGCGGCCATACAACAAGCTTAAGGAACTCAGACAGAAGGATGGCGTACAACCCATCATGATAGACTGATGATGGTTCCATTGACGACACATTAGGCGACTAATATTAAGGGGGATTTAAAATGGCTGAATATGGTCCGTTCGAAATGATAGCTTTTACCGGCTCAAGAGTATTGGAAGATGAAACCATCGTATTTGTGGGAACGGGGTTGCCGATCATCGCTTCCATGCATGCCCAGTTGACGCATGCTCCGAATCTCAACATGATCTTTGAAGCGGGCTCGTTTGGGGCGATTCTTGAACAGGGATTGCCTCTGTCCGTCGGCGATACCCGGGCTTTTCGTAAAGCCGTCTATGCAAAGGGGCTCTGCGCCGCCTTTGAACTGACGCAAAGAGGGTATGTGGACTACGCCTTCATTGGCGGCGCACAGATCGATATGTATGGAAATATCAATTCGCACTTTGAAGGCGGCACCTACTGGAAAACCAAAACAAGGTTCCCGGGAAGCGGCGGCGCCGGAGCGATGGCGGCCAACTGCGAGAAAACGATCGCCATCATGGCCCTGGAGAAAAGAAGATTCGCAAAAAAAATTGATTTTGTAACGAGCATTGGCTTCGGCGACGGCTCGGCGGATTATAGACGAAAAGCAGGCGTTATGGGCTCCGGCCCATACCGGGTCATTACCAACCAGGCGGTTTTCGGTTTTGATGAAGAAACCCGCAGGATGATGCTGCTGGAAGTGCTGCCTGGAAAGACCGCAGCGGACATTCAGGAACTGGTGAGCTTTGAATTGTTGATTTCACCGGATTTGCGCGAGATGAAAGAACCTTCCGATGACGACCTGAGGCTGCTCCGGGAAGTGATCGATCCCGATGGATATTTCCTGAAGAGAAAGGTCGCAAAATAATTCGTCGTTAAAACCCCCTTCGTTCCCTTTACCCAAGGGGAATGAAGGGGGTAAAAAACCGTTGTATCCTTCAACAGGCCCCCTTTGCCGCCGCTTCATAAACTTTTAGAAGCGCCTGGGCTTCATCTGATGGCCCCGGCCATGCCGCCGCTCTCAGGCGACCATTTGCAGCAAGGGATTCCCGCAACGCCTGATCACTGCCTAACTGCAGGACTTTCAGGACTAAATCCACGTGACTGCCCGGCTCAAAAAGTTGCCCGCAGGGACCGATGCCTTTCTCATCGCGGATCAACCACCGGTTCCCCGGAATGTCGGAAGCCAAAATCGCTCGCCCCGCCGCCATGGCTTCAAGCAGTGAATTGGAAAGACCCTCCGAGCTGGAATGGTTCAGGATCACATCGGCGCCTTCACAGGCGGCATGCATGGCCTTCGGGGGAATCTGTAAAATCCACTTCGCGAAAGATTCCAGACGTCGGATCTCTTCCTCAAACCGGCCGGCATACCTGACGTCAAGCGCCGGCCCGGCAAACACCACCCGGATTTTCGGGTTGGCTGCATGCGCCTTTTCCATTGCACAAAGACATTCGAGATTGCCTTTCACCGGGCGAATGCCGGCGGGCATGAAAAAGAGAATATCCTCTTGCCGGCAGCCCGCGACGACCCGAAGATCAAAATCGTCTTTCCCAAGCCATAAAAAAGATTTGGGCACAGCGGCGATCCGCCCTTTCAAGTCCGGCAGGAGTTCCTGCAGCAGGCAGGCGATTTCCGGGCTCTGGGCAATGATGGAACGCGCCCTGCGGCAGGTCTTGCCCACGACCTTCATGCCCGTCCCTTTCATCACATGCAGGTTGATGTCCGTCCCGCCGGGAGAAACGACAAAGGGTAAATGGCCGTATTTTTCCGCCACGAGCGGATCGATCATCAATGCGCCCGCCCGGCTGATATGATGCGCATGCACGACATGAGGACGGAAACGATCAAGAACGTCAACAAGACCATCTGCATGGAGGTCTTGAGTCTCGATCACCTTGACGACAATGCCTTTTTGCGATAGGGCACGACGCCATCGCTCTGCCGAAATGGCATTTCCCGTCAGATTGGGAAGGGCTGTCGGGGTCAAAATGAGCACACGCAACGCGGCATTCAAGGACAGGCCTCCGGAAAGGAGGTAAGCTGAACATGGTATTTTTCAAGCATTCGCTGGAAGGTGTCGCTCGTCAGTACGGCAAGTTCCTTTTCTCTTTCCCGGTTCGAGAAAGCGGAAAAAGGCCCCTCGGCCTGTCCGCAGGGCACTCTGCCGGGATGAACCATGATCTCCGTAAGGCCCGGGGGCAGTTTTTGCAGGGTTCTTTCGAGGCGAGTCAGGGACAGCCTCCCCTTCAGATAAAGGCCCCGGAAATGATCCGTCGTTTTCAAAGTGGACCCGTGAATTCTGATACGGGCCGCTGCAGCGAGCCGGCAAAACCGTTCTGCTTCGTCATTCAGCAAGCGATTCTTTCGTTCCATGGATCTTGAAGGCAGCGGCTCTTCTGGTATCCGTATCCATGGAATCCCGAATTCCCTTGCCGTCCGGACGGTTGCATCGATCGCAGCAGGGAAAACATGAACGTGCTGGTGCCCGTCCAGGTGATCAATCCGGACGCCGGCGTCGCGCAGCGCCTGAATCTGGGCGGCAAATTCCCGCTGGACTTCCGTTGCAATCCCTTCGTCGCCCTTGTTCATCAGGCGCCGATGGCCCTCCTGTTTGCCGCAAAAACATCCGTCCGCGCCTATGATGGTTTCCAGCCCCGGACTCAGCGGCCTCCCTTCGGTCAGATTCAGATGGACGCCGAATGAAATATGGTTGAAATCTACTGAGGCAATCCGTTGAAGGCAATCCTCGAAGGCGGGCCCGTTGACCAGGATGCTTGCAGCCGTCACAGAACCCGCTTCGATGGTCTCGAAGATCCCCGCATTGCGGGCTTCATCCGCCCCCAGGTCATCCGCATGGATAATCAGCCGCTTCAATACGCCTTCACCCCCCGGGCACGGATAAAGAGGTTTTCGAATACGTATCGACCCTCACCCGCTTCCCTGAAATCCGAACGTCCCGATGAACGAAGCGCAAGAAAATGATTCACGAGCCCTTTATCCAGGGAGTTGTATTCATGGTCTGTGAAGGGCCGCTCTGTCTCATGAACAACAGAGACATGAGGTGTGGGGTCCTTTTTCAAAGGCGATGATATCCAGGTCCGGCCGGAGCCGTTTTGCCTGGGCCGCCGCACTCATGCCCGCCGCATCCCCGCCGATGATGACGAGTCGTTCCTTTGCCATATATCCTGTACCTTCTGACGGGAATTGGATTAAATCTCAGAAACGCTGCAAACGGCTGATGAGCGATGATGGGAACTTCCACCGGCTCATTCTCCGAGCCCCTCATGGAGAATGACTTTCAGAAATTGCCGGACACAGCGGTGGAGATCATGAATCAGTTATACCCTGCGTAGGGTATTCAGTTTATAGGTTTGTGACAAGTCTATTGCGATACCCCACATGTCTCCTTCCTCTCTCACTCGGACAACCTTGCCAATCAAGTCGATTTTCCCTCGTTTTTCCAAGTCGACTGAGAGGCTCAATGTGGCGCCTAAAGAAAAAGGTTTTTTTGAAAGAAAAAACAGACCACCCAATGAGAAATCCAGTAAACGCACCAATTCACCTTCAACGATGACTTCAACCTGAGCAGTTGTATCTCCGTCATAATTTACAGCGTAACGTTGATAATTGCGGATCTCATTCACTCCAGGAATCTCCTTTAAATATATATCTGCGCTTCTTCATGGGATATTGCTTTTGCCGGAGGGCAGTATACGTAAGTCGGCCTTTTGTGTCAATTTCTTTTCCATTTCTTTTTCATTCCCGAATTCCCTGTCTCGGGTTCGTCCAATAGCAATGTCCCCGCAGGGTTCCGATCAAACACCCATGGCAGGATAGATCGGGAAGCGATAACGGGTTGCGCCTCTCATGTCCTCGCGGTGACGAGCAGAGAGATGTCCGCAGCCGCGACGGAATGGGTCAGGGCGCCCACGGAGATGTAATCGACACCGGTTTCGGCGATCTGCCTGACGCTGGCCAGCGTGACATTGCCGGAGGCCTCGATGGGGACCTTGCCGCCGATCAGCCGGACAGCTTCGTTCATGGCCTCAGGCGTCATGTTGTCCAGCATGACGGCGTCCGCCCCGGCTGCGAGCGCCTCCCGGACTTCACTTATATTCCTGACTTCCACTTCGATCTTCAATGTGTGTGAAATTTTCTGTCGCACTCTTTGTACGGCCGGCATGATGCCGCCCGCCGCCGTGATGTGGTTGTCCTTGATCAAAACGCCGTCATAGAGGGCAAAGCGGTGATTCAGGCCGCCGCCGACGCACACGGCGTACTTATCGAAGCTGCGGAGTCCCGGCACGGTCTTCCGCGTATCCAGAATCCGGGCGCGGGTCCCTGAGGCCGCCGCCACATATTGTCGGGTCATCGTGGCGATCCCGCTCATTCTTTGCAGAAAATTCAGGGCCGTCCGTTCGGCGGTCAGGATGCTTGCGAGCTTGCCGGACAGCTCGGCCAGGATCTCGCCGCGCTTGATTGCACGGCCATCCTCAAGACAATGGGTAAATCGGATATCCGGATCCAGCAACAGAAACGTCTGGCGGAATACATCGATCCCGGCAAGGACCATGTCCGCTTTGGCCACTGCCCGCGCCGTTCCGGATTCCTGCCCGGTGAGCACCGCTGCCGTCGTCACATCGCCTGCGCCGATATCCTCTTCGAGTGCGCAGCGGATCAACCGGTGGACCACATGCTCAGGGATCAAAGCGCCTCCAGCTTTTTGATGGCCGCTTCCAGGACATGGTGCTTTTCCCGCAGTTCCTGGTATTTCTGCTCTTCCTTCTTGATCACGGCCTCGGCCGCTTTGGCCATGAAATCGCGGTTGGCCAGCTTGCGGGAGACCACGTTCAGATCCCGGGCGGCTTTGTTCATCTCTTTGTCCAGCCTTGCCTTCTCGGCAGCGATATCGATCATGCCCTCCATCAGGACAAAGACGCGCGCCGCGCCGACCACGCCGACGACCGACCCTTTTGGCTCCTCCAGATTCATCCCCACGATCATCGTTTCGAGATTGCCCAGATTGACAATGTAATCCCTGCCCTCATTGAGAACGGCAACCAGCGTCTCATCGGGCGCCGAAACGACGACCTTGAGCTTTTTCGACGGGGCGATATTCATTTCGCCCCGGATGTTCCGGATGCGTGTGATGCAATCCACGATCAGGCCCATCCGGCGTTCCGCGTCCTCATCCTCAAGCCCCCTGTCCGGTTCCGGATAGGGACTGACCATGATCGAAGCGCCGTCCGCCACGACGGTCTGCCAGATTTCCTCGGTTAAAAACGGCATGAAGGGATGCAACAGCTTGAGAATCTGCCTGAGCGCTCTCAGCAAGGTATGCTGCGTCGCCCGCCGCCGGGCGGACTGGTCCCGGCCGTAGAGGACCGGCTTGATGAGCTCCAGGTACCAGTCGCAGAATTCGTGCCAGACAAACTGGTAGATGCTCCCGGTGGCCTCATTGAACCGGTATTCATCCAGCCCCCGGATCACCTCGTCGACGGTCCGGTTGAGCCGCGCCAGAATCCAGCGATCCGGAAGCGACAGATCGGCCTTGCCCGGCCCGCCTTGATCATCAGCGACGTAGTCTTCCAGATTCATCAGGGAAAATTTCGTGGCGTTCCAGATCTTGTTGACAAAAAACTTGTAGCCTTCGATGCGCTCCTCCGACATGCGCACATCGCGTCCCTGCGCCGTGAAGGCCGCCAGCGTAAAGCGGAACGGATCGGCACCGTATTTGTCAATCATTTGAAGGGGATCAATGATATTGCCCTTGGACTTGCTCATCTTGTCGCCCTGCTCGTCGCGCACCAGGGCGTGCAGATAAACATCCCGGAAAGGCACATCTTTCATGACGTAAATGCCCATCATCATCATGCGGGCCACCCAGAAAAAGAGGATGTCAAAGCCCGTAACCAGCAGTGATGTAGGATAGAAGGTCTTGAGTGCCGCCGTCTGATCCGGCCAACCCAGCGTCGAAAAGGGCCACAGGGCCGAGCTGAACCACGTATCGAGGACATCTTCATCCTGCCGCAGCTTGTCGTTCTGACAGCCCGTGCAGCGATCGGGATCGTCGGACGAAACAATGACCTGCCCGCAGCCGTCGCAGTACCAGACGGGAATCCGGTGTCCCCACCAGATCTGCCGGGAAATGCACCAGTCGCGGATGTTGTTCATCCATTCAAAATACGTGGCCTCCCACATGGAGGGAATGATGCGCGTCTTGCCCTTGATCACGGCAGCGTTGGCCGCTTTTGCCAGCGGTTCGATCTTTACGAACCACTGCTTCGAGACAAAAGGCTCTACGTCCGTTTTACAGCGGTAGCACTGACCGATATTGTGGACATAGGGTTCCGTTCCGATCAGATATCCCTGTTGTTCCAGATCCTTGACGATATTCTTCCGGCATTCGTAGCGGTCCTGCCCCTGGTAGATGCCGCCGTTTTCATTAATGGCGGCGCTGCCGTCCATGATCTTGATGATTTCCAGATTATGCCGGCCGGCAATGGCAAAGTCGTTGGGGTCGGAGGCCGGGGTAATTTTCACGGCACCGGAACCGAAGTCCATGGTGACGTAATCGTCGGCGATCACCGGGATTTTCTTATTTACGAGGGGCAAAATCACCTGTTTGCCCACCTTGTCGGTATAGCGGGGATCCTTAGGGCTCACGGCTACGGCCGTATCCCCCAGCATGGTTTCCGGACGGGTAGTGGCCACGATAATATCGCCGCTGCCGTCTGCATAGGGATAGCGGATATTCCAGAGAAAACCCGGCTCTTCCTTGTATTCCACCTCCAGATCCGAGATGGCTGTATGACAGCGGGGACACCAGTTGACGATATAATCCCCCTGGTAGATCAGGCCGTCATGATAGAGCCTTACAAAGACTTCGCGAACGGCGCGGGAAAGGCCTTCATCCATGGTGAAGCGCTCTCGGGACCAGTCGCAGGAGCAGCCCAGCCGCTTGAGCTGGTTGATAATCACCCCACCGTACTTTTCCTTCCACAACCAGACCCGTTCGATAAATTTCTCGCGGCCCAGGTCATGCCGCGTGAGGCCTTCCTTGGCCAATTCCTGCTCCACCACGTTCTGGGTGGCAATCCCGGCGTGATCCGTCCCCGGCATCCAGAGGGCATTGTATCCCTGCATGCGCTTGAACCGCGTCATGACGTCCTGCAGGACATTGTTCAGGGCGTGCCCCATGTGGAGCATGCCCGTTACATTGGGGGGTGGTATGACGATGCAGAACGGCTGTTTGTCGCTGACATCCCGCGCCCTGAAAAAATCCTGATCCAGCCAGTACTGGTACCACCTCGCTTCGGCTTGTTGCGGCTCATAGGCTTTGCTTAAAGACCCCTTGTTCATTGATTCTCTCCGTGATCAACGCTTTTAAAATTTCAATTCTTCCCTGATTTTTCTGATGATCAACAACGCATCGGCGCCTGCCACAGGCCCCATGGGAACAAACTCACCGGTGGTGATGTTTTTGGCCCCCATGATTTGACGCGTGGTCACGACCATGACGGCATTGAAATAGGGCAGATCAGACCGCAGATCGGGAAAGGGCGAGGTGCTGCCGATGAACCTCGTGGCCAAGGCGTTGTCCCCGGAGACTTTGATGAGAATATCTTCGATCATCATGGCATAGGCTGCCCGTTCAACGAGGTCATTGGGGCGGAAAAGACCATCGGAATACGCTTCCAGCCCGCGAACGCCGATTTCGATAATCCCCCCGATATCCGCTTTCAGGGGATGGTTGGCAATGTCAGCCGGAAGCGCTGCGGTTTTCGGTTTTATGGCGGCCTTCTCGGGATCCTTGAAGCTCGTATCGAAGGTCTTCGGGGTCCGCTTTTTATAAAGGGTGTCTATTTTGAGTTCTTCCATAAACAGGGCCGCGGCGTCCGCCCGCGTGATTTTTTCCAAAAAGGCGATCTGCTTTCCCGTGATGGAGCCCGGCATGGCCCGCTGGATTTTCTGCATCAGGTTCCACTGCTGATCCGCCTCACTGATATAATCCTTCCTGAGCTCAAGAACCTTGCTGAACATCTGAGAGGCCTGCATCACATCCAGCGCCGTTTTGTAGCACAATCCCATGTAGTAATGGGCGGAGGAGGAGGCCGGATCGATCAGGATGGCTTTTTCAAACTCGCCGCGCGAGATATCGAGCCAGTCCTTATCCGCCCTTTTGCAGACCACCCCGACCTGCATGCAGGAGGCGCGGCTCAAGGTATGGATACGGATATAGCCCACATGGATGAATAACTTCTCTTCAGCCGTTCTGGCATATCCCCAGGCCTTGCCCATGGTTGCCAGACCATTCTTGTAATCGGCCTGATAGGCCTTGACCAAGCCGATGCCGGCATGCGCCCTGGCATACCTGGGTTCAAGTTCAATAGCCAGTTCAAATGACCGCTGGGCATCGCCGAATTTTTCCTGATTCAACAACTTCATGCCCGTGGCAAAGTGATGCTCAGGCGTATCCAGCTGGCTCGTGGGAACACGCGCTTTCGGCCCACATGAAATCAGCAGCAGGCAGGCCATCAACATCATTAAAACCTGTAATTTTTTATACCGCAATGGTCCAATCATGGCGTTCTCCTTTCCCCTGAAGCATCTATCTGAAAAACACGCTAATCTTTATTAAACCGGTTCACGCTGTTGTACAAACGGCCGCTAAATTATCTTTATCGCTATTTCAAGTCAAGCTATTTTGCCAGACTCGTAAAAATTCAAAAAATGCGCCGAATGCGACGGCTGCATAAAAAGCTCCGCAGGCAAGGCGCGCAAATCATGAGGAACAAGGCGTACTTTGGCGTACGCCGCGATGACGAGGGATGCAGCGCAACGCAGCATCCGGACTTTTTAGCAGTCGTCTATTTTGCCAAAAATGACGCCACAATTTTCGCGATGGCATCCCGATCGTCCGGCCTGAACCAGATCATTTCCCGATCCGACCCGAACCAGGTCATCTGCCGCTTCGCGTAGTGTCGGGTATCGCGCTTGATGGCCTGAACCGTCGTGGAAAGGTCATGCAGCCCGTCAAGATAACGGACAATATGCCTGTAGCCCAGCGACTGCATGGGTTTCAACGATGCCGTATAACCCCGTGCCAGCAGATGACGGACTTCCTCGACAAAACCTCCCGCCATCATCTTGTCGGTTCTTTGCCCGATCCTGTCAAACAGGGACTGTCGTTCCATCATGAGCCCGATCTTCAGGTAATCGTACCGCCGCTGACCGAAACGGTGCTGCCGCTGCTGCTCCACAATCGATTGCCCACTTATTTCAAAGACTTCCAGCGCCCGCATGATGCGAACCGCGTCATGAGGATTGATGCGCAGGGCCGCCTGTTCATCCTTTCTTTTGAGCTTTTCATAAAGATAGGCTGGTCCATTCGCCGACAACGCCGCCCGGTAAGACGCCCTGAGGGTTTCATCGGCCTGGGGCCCGGCGAACAGCCCGCCCAGCAGGGCCCTGATATACAGCCCTGTGCCACCCACGACAAAGATGGGTCTGCGCTCAGCGTGCAGCGCCTCGATGACGGGTTGCGCGTGTTTGATGAACAGTGCGGCGTTGAAGGGCTCGTCGGGATCGGCCACGTCCAGCAGATGATGTCTGACCAGCGAACGCTGCTCGCTGGCGGGCTTGGCTGTACCGATATCCATAAAGCGGTACACCTGCATGGCATCGGCGCTGATGATCTCTCCCCCGGCTGCCAAGGCCAGTTGCAGGGCCAGCTCGGTCTTTCCGACGCCGGTCGGCCCGGCAAGAACTATCAGGCGGGGTTTCGGATCGGCGATGGTCATCTTCGTTTAAATCGTTTTTCCAACTCCCCGAGACCCAGCATAATATAAACGGGCCTGCCGTGGGGACAGGTCGATGCAGAGGGGGTTTCATCCAGATCACGGCACAATGCCGCCGCCTCCTGCGGCGTCATGGACTGATTCGCTTTGACGGCCGCTTTGCAGGCCAGGAGACTGAAGATTTTATCCTGTCGATCCCTCAACCCCAACAGCCGGTCACTGTCGGAAAAGGACTCCAGCATGTCCATGATCATGGCATGGGTATCCACATGGGAACAGATCACGGGAACGGACCTGATCACCATCGAATCACCGCCAAATGATTCCGCTTCGATCCCCGCCGCCTCCAGAATCGGCAGGGATTCTTTAATAAACACAACATCTTTCGGGGCAAGGCTCACCACCTCCGGAATCAGCAGCCGCTGTCCTGGGCTGCGCCCTTCCCTGTTCTTTTTCAACTTCTCGAAAAGGACCCGCTCATGGGCGGCATGCTGATCCAGCAGAACGATCTGATCGGGCGTTGAAAAAACGAGATAGGTGCGCGCGACCTGGCCCAGATACACAAGATTGCTGAATTGAATGATCTCTGACGGCTCGGAGGTGAACTCCGTGGAAAACCCGCCGGTGGGTTGCTGAACAGGCAGAGCGAATGGCTCATGGCGCCCCTGCCGGACCGCTTCCGGAAAGGAGAGCTTTCCCGTGGCTGCGGAAAGGCGATAGCGTTTCAGCGCGTCTTCAACGCGGTCGCGATAATCCGTGGCCCGCCGAGGGTCTGTGGCATCCCCATAGCGGCCGGATTCAGGCGCAGGCGGAAGTTGCGCCAAAGCCTGCGCCAGCGTTTCCACAATCATCCCGTAGATTTCCCTGGGGTGACGGAAGCGGACCTCAAGTTTGGCCGGATGGACATTCACATCCACATCTTCCGGCGCCAGATCCAGCAACAGGACCGCTGCCGGGTACCTTCGGGCTTCAATCATGTTCCGGTAAGCCGTCATGACGGCGTGATTCAACAGATAGTCCCTGATATAGCGCCGATTGACGAAGCTGTAGAGGTGCTTCCCCTGGGAGCGGGTGAACGGGGGCCTGGAGATGAATCCCTGCATCCGGATGTTGTCCCTGGCGGCCTGAACCGGCAGCAGGTGATCCATGACATCCATGCCCAGAATCAGGGCCATCCGTTCGGACAAATCACCCGTTGCAGGTATTTTTAAAACTTCCCGGCCATTGGCCATGACCTGGATTCTTACCTGCGGATGCGCCAGGGCCGTACGCGTGATGACATCCATGCAATACCCCTGTTCCGTGGATTCCGTTTTCAGAAATTTTTTCCGGACCGGAACGGGATCAAAGATCTGTGTCACCATCATGGTCGTACCCTCCGGACAGCCCGTATCCATGATCTCCCCGATGCTGCCGGCAGTCACCACGATCCTCTTGCCGGAGAGCGTCCCCTTGCTTCTCGTCGTCATCTCCACGCGGGCGATGGCGGCGATACTGGGCAGGGCCTCTCCCCGGAAGCCGAAGGACCTGACCTTATAGATGTCATCAAATTCATAAATTTTGCTTGTGGCGTAACGCCTGAAAGCTCTTGGCACGTCATCCGGTACGAGTCCCTCGCCATTGTCGGTGATTCGAATCATGCCGCAACCGCCCTTCAAGAGTTCGATCCGGATATCCGTTGCCCCGGCGTCGAGGGCGTTTTCCAGCAGCTCCTTGACGATGGACGCCGGCCGCTCAATGACTTCTCCCGCCGCGATTTTATGGGTCAATGCCTCGGGAAGTGTAACGATTTTTCCGGACAAGGTCTGCTCCTGGCAAGGTTTTGAATATAAAAGACCGCAGCAAACGTCAGCGCGATCACTGCGGTCTCACTATTGACGATTTCATAACCAGTCCGGATCAATCCAGGACGATCATGACCCGGCATTTTTTCATGAAACTCAGGTTTTCCGTGGCGGACCGGATCTGTTTCGCATCATCGTTGCTGATTTTGATATCGGCCTTGCCGGCCCCTTCGGCACTGACGCCCTTCACGGTCACGGGATTGTCGGTTACGCGCTGATTGCCCTGCGCCGCTGTCAGATCCCGTGCATAACCGCTGATTCCCTGGGAGACGGCATACGTCTTGTCAACAATCATGGACCCGTAAACTTCGGCGCCCGCTTCATCCACAATCTTCGGAGACATGGCCGGCCGGGCCCCAAGACCCCGCGCGTCGACGACCATCCCGGTATAGACCGGCATCGGTGCAGGCTTTACCGCCGCCGGTTCGGGTTTAACCGGCGCAGGTGGAGGCGACTCACGCTTCTGCTGTTCCTGAATCGCTTTGGGGATGATGGTTTGCGCAAACTTGCCGCTCAGCGACATCCTCAAGGTGACCTCGCAGGTCCCATCGGAAAGATAGTCCGTATTGACGTTCCGCGCCCCTTTCACGAAACCGGAAATCGCGGCGTTGATGATGTCGCTTTCGGTGACAAAATCCCTTATGGTCGTCTGCGAGTCGACCTGGACCCCCTTGGTCACCTCGAGCAGATTCCGGTAAGCAACGACCGTCGCAGCTCTCAGGCACATGGGCCGCGCATTGGTCCCCTTGACCTTGGCGGGATCCACAGCACCGATTCCCACCGCTTCGACGTATCCATCTTCATAATTGATGATCCCCGTGTCACCCATCTGTTCGGCCACCTTCGACTCAATGATCTTGGACCATTCCTTCTGGCCGATCTTGCCCTCTGGCTGGGCCAGGCAAACCGCGGTGCCGGCAACGAAAAAACAGATCATTGCCATCATCCCGATAATAACCGTGCATTTCGACTTCATAAGATCCTCCTTCTATGGTTTAGTCAGTGTTCGGAATAACAAAATACCCATAAGCTTTCAATGAAAAAATGGCCGCCCACCCGGCAGCGTACAACCCCTACTTTCTTTCCCGAAAAGCCTTTTCCTCCGGCGCGGTCAGCCAGGGCTTGACATTGATATTCCTGTCAGGATCACCGAAGATATAACTCGTATCCGGCGGCGCACTCCCCCACCAGTTGTTCCTGGCGTCGATATAGATGGTTGAACGCGTCTGAATGGCCACTTCATTCTCAATAAAGTTGTTATGGTGGATGGACGGATTTGACATCCCCACACAGGTAATCGCCCCCTCTCCCTTATTCCCGGAAAATGTGTTGAACAAGAGTTTCGGAGCTGAGCTGTTGCGGGCATAAACGCCGCTTTGCGCGTTTTGAGCAATATGGCAGAAGGAGATCTCCGGCGCCCCGAACCAGATGTCAAAAGCTACGGAAGCATATTTGACGATGCAATAGGCAAAGGCGCTGTTGACCTTCGTCTCCCTCGCTAATTTCACCGCGCTGACATAAAAACCGGGCACGGGGGATGCAGCTGACGCCGTAAACACAATGGGATCATCCCGGGTCCCTCTGGCCATAACGCCGCCGTTTTGCGCAATAATAGCGGTCTTCTGATCAAACCGGATGGCAACCCCCGGTTCGATGGTGAGGGTGGCGCCGCTATCGATGACGACATCCTGGGCTACCCGGTACGGGCTGTTGGCCAGGATCAGGAAGGCATCCCCTTTCAGCGTCCCGCCCAGGACCGGCGCAAGGATCGGCAGTTCGACGGGCTTCCCCTCCGGATACGGGGCATTGAGCACCGACTTGATATTGATCTTTCCTCTGATTCTCGAAAGAATCTCGAGTCCCTGCGCGCTGCCCCACCAGTTGTCCAGAGCGTTGACGGCCTCTCCGGTCATCTCGCCCACCATGTCAAAGGGTTTGTTATCGATCAGGTTATTGCCGGCAATGACCGCCTGGCTGTTTGTCGCCGTGATTCCCGGACCGCGGTTCTGCCGGATTTGATTGTTGCGGATCACCGGCGCCGCGCTCTGAATCCGGATGCCTTCCCGATCATTATCCTGAATGACATTTCCGGTAAGAACCGGCTGGGCTCCTGCCTCGATCAGAATGGCCGCCTCCGTATTTTTTTGGATCGTATTTCTCACGACTTCGGGTTTCGAGAAGGTCCCCTGAATCCGGATCGCCGTTCCATTTGCCGTCAGCTCACAGGAATCGATGCGCGGCGAGGCCGCCTGACACGTAACAGCCGTTGAGGCGTTGCTGATCCGGCAATAGCGCAGGACGTTTTCCTTTTCCTTCACATTGTTAAAGGCGATCGCCTTCCCAGGGTTTGCCCGCTTCCAGCGTCTCGAACCGGATAATGTGCCCGTCGTCCCCCTGGGCGCTGAGACGGCCTTCAATGATCAGCCCTTCTCCACGGGAGCGGATTTCCGTTCCCGGTTCGATGGTCAACAGGGCCTTGTCCCTGACGACGACCGTGCTTTCAATAATGTACGGGCTGGCGCCGGCGTACCATGTCGTGTCGGTTTCAATGACTCCGGAAACCGGGGTCGGACCCGGCGCAACGGGCATTCCCATGATGGTGTCCGATTTTTCGCTTTCATTGCCGGCCCGGTCCACGGCGGAGATCTGATAATAAACCTTCCGGTTATTGACGAGCTTTTCGTCGCTCAACTCGCTGAACTCCATCCTGGCGATCTCCTCGAAGCCGCTGAGCGGCGTCGCGCTGCGATAGACCCGGTAACCGGCCAGATCCGGCGCCGGTGATTTGTTCCAGTTGAGCAGCACCCGGTTATTTCTTCCCACCGCACTGATTCTATTAGGTTTATCCGGCGGAATCGTATCCAGTGTGACCGTCCCTACGGCATCCACCCATTCGGCGGTATTGCCGGCGTCGTCGCGCAGGAACCCCGTAATGATGGCCAAGTTCACATTGTCGCCGGGGATGACCCTGTAAACCCCCAGATAGACACCGGGTTCCCCTTGCTGTTCGAGCATGTCGATATTCTTTTTAAACTCGCCGATATGGAAATAGGCCTGCATTTTGGGCGTCCCCTGGATTACCACGCGGATCTCGTCGCCCGCCTTTTTCGGCCGATTCTTCGTATCCTGAACGAGTAGCGAAATCACGGGCGGCCGCAGGGCCTCGGCGATGGTCGGCGCGGGAATCGTTTTGACCATATCCCGGAACAGATCGTCGCAGGCGCGCAGCAACTGGATATCCCGGATATTCATGGCTGTCGCAATGACCGTGGCGACAAGCCCGATCGGACTCGTCGATATTCCCCCCTCATGAATGCGGGCGACATGCCGACCACGCCAGAGCATTTTCCCCGTTTTCGTATCCATCATCCTGATCTCGGCGCCGACAGACACGTTGGAGTAAATGATGGCAAACAGTTTGTCAAAATCGGAAACGGTCCCGAAAACAACGGCATCAACATTGAGGATTTTACCAAGATCCTGCGGCGAGGTCTGGTTGATGACGGCCGGATCCTCCAACCTGGCCTTCCGGAGCTCATTATCCACTCGGTAGAGCTCCATATCCTTGAATGGCAATGAACTGAAATGATTATAGAATCCCCTACGGACCGCTTCGGTGCCTTCCTGACTTTTCGCCTGGTTCACGAAGGGCAGAATGGCCACGGTTCGCGGTTTATGATCCTCCATGTCCGGGGCCACCTCGTACATGCCTTTGAATAAAGACCTGATCTGCGGTGAAATCAGCGTTGTCTTGGTCGCAACCATACAGCCCTGCAGAACCAGCAGGGCTGAAAAAAGAGAAGGACCAGGATGGCGCTGACGGGCTTTAATGCGTTATACATGATGAGGCCTCCATGACTGTCAATCATCCGTCTAATGAAAAGTCCTGACATTCAGCAGGGCGTTTCCACTGCCGGAAATGATTTCACCGTGACCGGGATAAATCCGCTCCGGCTCAATGCAACGACATAAATCATGATATGTTTTCAACAAGGTATCTTCATTGCAGCAGAAGCGGTTGAGATAGCCGCTCCCGTTTTTCTCAAAATTGAGAATCAGGTCCCCACAGATGAGTTCCGCCGATGATTCGTGATAAAGCGAGACGGAATCCTCCGTATGGCCCGGTGTTTCCAGGATGTCCCACTGCCCGAAGCCCAGGGGCTGGCGCATCGCCGTCGTGTAGTTGAGATACTGAATTTTTTCGGCATGGTAGGGAAGGTTTACGAGATTGCGGAAACCGGGCAGCGGGATACCCGCCAGGCTTTCAAAGCGGAAATGATCCCATCTGCGGACATAGCAGGCGCTGTGGAGTGTCGCAGGGCATAGTCCCATGATCCAGTTTCTTTGTCTGGCCAACTTATTTCCCCTCGACAGATAATCACCGACGCGCTGATGAAAGATCACCCGGGCCTTCTCCCCCGACTTTTTTAACAAATGCCCGATCCCGCCGATATGATCGATATGGAAATGCGTGGCGACGATATATCTGATCTGTTCCAGCGACCGGCCCAGCTCACGGCTGATGAACAGGGCGACATCATCCGCCGTGCCGACACTGCCGACATCCACCACGATCAGACCTTCTTCTTCGTCGATAACATAGCACCGGGCAAAACCGCAACCGGCAAGCGCAAAAACCATCGGAACCTCTTCGTCCGGAACAGATCAAACCCTTATCACTTAGGGTCTATACCCACGGCTGCGCCCCATCGCCTCTGTCCCGAGGCGGCGCTCACTCACCTGTTACAACAATCTCCGGACTGTAGCCGCTTTCCAGACCATCCCGATCAACCGCCGTAACCAGATACGTTTTGTTCTTCCCCTTATCCAGCTGCGTTTTAAATGTCACGGAAGTGGACGATTTACTATCCAGGCCCGGAAGAGCTTCGGCCCCCCAGAATGTCTTTTGGTAGACTTTGTAATGGGCGATATCCGATTCACCGCCCGGTTTCCAAGTCAGTTCCATCGTTCCATTCCGGTATTTACCGGTCAGTCCTTCGGGATTTTTCGGTTTGGGTTTTGTTGAAATCCGGATTTCTTCGGAAAAATCACTCAGGACGCCGTCTTTATCTTCCACCTGGATTTTATAACCATAGGAAACCCCGTCTTTTAAATCCCTATCCAGATACCGGGTTTCGCTGCCCCGGACTTTCGCGACGGCGGAAAACCCTCCATCCGTCCCCTCCTGGCGGTATAGATGATAGGCAACGACATCCTTTTCCGGATTCGCCCGCCAGGTCAGCGGAGCAGATTTAACTTTAAGCGGCTCCCCCTTGAAACCGGCCGGTTTAACCGGCCTGGGTTTGGTCACGGCCGACACGGCCGCCGACAGAGCGGTCTGCTGCTCCGTGTCATCATAAGCCGTCACCCGGTAGTAATAGCGAAGGTTATCCCCGAGCCCCTCGCGATCCGCATACTGGACCTTCGGTTCAGGCCCCCTGTCGGTTTCAATCTTCTTGATCCGGGTATAATGGCCGCCTTCCTGCGTATGACGATAGACGTTATAGCCTCCGAGATAAGGGGAATCGATTGCATTCCAGGTGAGCCTGATCTCCCGGACCATGCCTCCCTGAGTGGATAAACCGCTGATTACGGGAATCGCTGCGCCCTTGACCATGCTGGAAAAACCACTCTCCACTTTACTTTCGTTGTAAACCGTTATCCGGTAATAAACCTCTTCTCCATCTCCGAGATTCTTGTCTACATAAGTCACTCTCAAGGCTTTATCAAGTGGCGTATTGGCAGGAACGCCAAAAGCAGCTCCCGTCAGATCAGCCACTTCCCGAAAGGGCCCTTGTTCTTTATTGGCCCGGAATAATTTGTATCCGATGAGCCTTGAGGGGTCGTCACTGGCAATGGGACTGGACGACCAGGTCAATTGCACACCTTTGACCCGCGATTCGACCTTGATGATCACAGGCGGATTCGGCGTCAACGCCGTTTCACCCGCGATGACATCGGTAAAGCCGCTCTGCAGTCCTGAATTTGTGAAGGATTTTATTTTATAGTGATAGGTTGCGCTTCTTTCCAGGTCCTTATCCAGGTACTCCCGCTGCTGGACCTGACCGATCCTGGCAAAGGGGCCTTCTTTGGAACTGCTGCGAAAGATATCATAACCATCCGCCTTCGTATTCGGCGGATCTTCCCAGCTCAGATAAATTTGCCTGTTCCCCGACCGTTTCTGGATATTCACCGGCGGCTTCAATGGCTCATCGGACGCCGTCAATGCGTGCTTGGCAAAGGCCTCATTGATTAAACCCGCCAATTTCCGGATTTCGACCACCAACCCGGCATCTCCCTGTGCGCCCACACGGGTATTGAGAATAACTTTTCTCTGCTCAATCAACACCACTTGACAATTGACGATGATCCAGGAGCCCTTTTTCTCAACATTACCCACGATCACCACATTGACCCCAAGTCTGGTGCCGACATTGACGGCGTTTTCCACCCGGTCATCCTGCCGGTAATCGTTGAGGTATAAAAACGATTCCAGATCCTTGCGGTCCATGACACTATTGGAAGGATTGGCCTTGAGTGAATCGCCCAGCATATTCGTAGCCGCCGTCCCATACGCGGAAGCCGCCATGTTCAGCGCAACAAAATTGAAAATGGCCGTCCTCACCTGTGTCATGGCGGGAGATGCCTGGGGTGTGAAAAAAACCGTGAATAAAAGCAGGCACGAAAAAAACGCCAGCTTTCCCCCCGTTTTCTTTCCGAAAGGACTCACGTTTTCCATAAGCCGGTTCTCAAGGTAGCGACTACATTCTCTGGATCAACTGATCAATGGCTTTCAGGGCGTTTTGTGATACGGGCGTTGTAATGCCTTTCATTTTTTCATTATGGATGGAGTCCACATATTTCTCGATGGCCAGATCATATTTGCGGTTCTTCTGAAGCTGCTGTCCCTGGTTATAGTATTCGAGTTCAAGGCTCTGAAAATGCTTCAGCACACTCTGCCCCATCTCGGCAATTTTCTGATCCGTCAGCTCACCCATGACTTCCGATTCCGTATGAATCTCCAGCGGATCGTAGGGAATATTGGCCACGGGAACCCCGTCCTGGTATTTGTCTTCCTTGGTCAGCCGGCCGGCGATGGTATTGGTAAAAATATTCTCTCCCGTTGCGGTATCCACAAGTTTGTAAGAAATATCGAAGAGGGCTACGATTTTGACAAGGCCCTTTTTATAGGAGACAAACTGATAATTCTTCTTCTTGATGGTTCGGGGCGGGGCATTTTTCATATCCCCTTCCGTCGGCCTGGGATTCATGATCAGCCAGTCGGAAAATTCCGGATTCCGGATGTCCTCTTCATCCACGAGGACCTTGACCTGTTCCATGCTCGGGTTATCCGCTCTTGAAGAGTAATACTTGAGCACCGTACCCATGATAAAGGTGTCAATGCCCCTCATTTTCCCGACGGTCTGCGCCGATTTGACATCCACCAGACCACTCTGCCCAAGCTGCATCTCTCTCAGAATGTTCTGAAGGTTTTCCCGTTCAATAATCCTCAGATCCGAACTGGCTTTCTGATACAGATAGGCCACGAGCTTATCGGCGGCATTGCGCCCCGCGTCCTTGTCATTACTGGGACTGGAGAAATCAAAAACAGCGATCGATTTTCTGATTCTCCGTTTAATGCGCTCATCGCGCACATCACGTATTTTTTCATATAATTCCGAATAGTTCGGATTAAGGGATTCCACTTTCTCATACCAGATCAGGGCATTTCCCCAGAGTTCCTTCTCCATATAGTTATCCGCCCGTTCCATCATCTTCTTGCAGAATTTGTTGATAAAATCCTTGAAGAAGGGATCATCCAGCGTAACGGGCGTCTTCGTTTTGATGAATTCGACATGTTTCAGGGCCGTATAGAATTTATTCTGATTGACCAGGGCGACCGCCTCGTCGAAGTAGAGCTTGCCGGCTTTGGCTTTGAGTGCATCCAATTTTTTAATAAAGGCGTTGTTCGCCGGTTGATATTCCAGCGCTTTTTCGTAAAGCATAACCGCTTTGACAAAATTCTGCGCCTGGCCCGCTTTATCGGCGGCTGCGGCATAATATTCAAAATTATCTTTGGATACGGCCTCCTGATAGAGTTTGGCCACATCAAAGTAGTTCGGGTTGATGTCCATGACCGCTTTGAAAGACGTCGCGGCCAGTTTCCATTCCTCCTGTTTCCCGAGGTTCACGCCCTCCTGATAGAGGGTACGGGCGGCCTCCTGTCTCGCTTTGGCCAGCCGGCTGGTCGTCTCCTCATAGTTGGGAAAGACATTATTGATCTGGCGAAGTTTCGTCACGGCCGCCGCCCAGTTTTCTGTCTGCATATCAAGATCCGCCTGCACATAGAGCGGTTCAATGAATTCACGCAGCTGGGTAATTTTGCCCTTCACCGTGTCGGCGAAAATCTTGATATCCCGGTTATCAGGATCAATGCCAAGCGCAATGTCCGCTGCCTTTGCGGCCTGCTGGAGGGCAGGCAGGGTGGGTTGCGGCGAAGATCCGAGGGCCTGTTTCGCCTTTTCGTACTGGATCCGCGCGGACTCCCGCTTCGCTCTCTGCAGGGCATCCTTGAATTCCTGATTATTGGGATCTTCATCCACAGCCTTTTGAAGAAAGACAATCGCATCATCCCATCGTCCTTCCTTGCTTAAATCCTGTCCCATCTTGTAACTTTCACTGACACGGCAGCCAATCAGGAACATCAGGACAAACAAAGACGTTAGAATTACTCGATATGTTTTCCGCTTCATGGTCACCTCCCTCAATCTTTCATCGTTTTTCCCGAGGATAAGCTCGCTTTGATACGATTCTGGGTCATTTCCAGAATGCTTATTTTTCTCTGATTCAGTGTGATCGCAGACAGGTCGTCGGCTACATTCTGGGTGTTCCCCTTGACTTCCAGGTCCAGCTCAACCTGACCGCGCACGTAAGACCGTTGTTGTAACTCCTTCAATCCCCTGATCTGAGTGCTCAAAATATCTTTGAAACGGGACAGGTCATTATAACTATGCAGTCCCGAAACAACCAGTTTGACGGTCACGGTACTGGTCAACTCCGAAGACCAGCGCTCGAGAATTTCGTCTTTCATCTGTTTTGCCAGTTCAACGGCTGCGCCTTCCGTTACGGACTTAAACTCCCCTTTCCGGCTCTTGCAGTCGGAGGCGATCATTTCACCCGTATCTCCGTTCACGACCTTCCCGGATAAGGTCACCTCACTGGACTGAACGTTCACATCCCCCATTCTGAAAGATCTGACGACCACTTCCACCCGGCCAAGGATCAGCACTTCCGCCCCGTAACGCTGGGCAACACGGGTCATCTGCCGGGGATCGGTGGAATCATAGAGGGTCTGCACCTCCCTGTTTTTTCCGGCCACGCCGGCATCAACCAGCTTAAACCCCTGGCTCATGAAATACCTCGCCATGGCCGCCTCTGCAATGGCATCCTTCTGGGCCTGCTCACCAAAGAGAATCATCAGGCGGGGTTTTGATTTTCTGGCCAGAATCAACCGGGCCGCCTCCAGGCGATCTTTCAGCCGTCCCGTTTCGACCATGGCGTCAATGGTTACCTCATAGACGTCGCCGGCTCTTTCTTCTTTAACAATCTTGTAAGAGGTGATAAACCCTTTTGATTCCGATAGAATGCGATCCATTTTGACCTGAAAGTTTTCCACTTCCGTACTGCCAGAGACCATAACGCCGACGACCCTTTCCACGGCATTCCGCTGGGCGCTGTCGATGGCTCTGTCCCGGGCGATATCAACGCGATTACCCGCAATGGACGCCATGCCTTCAGCACGAACACGGTCCTGTCCTGTAGCGGCGGCAGGGGGCAGAAAACCGATGAGGATGACCATAAAAAACAAAAAGCGTCTCATCTCTTCACCTCTATAAAATCGCGGACATTTTTGCGGGATAAACATAACGCCATAACCATGGTGTGTCAAGACGAATTCATCCCAGGAAAAGTCAGGTGCCGCCGGTCATCTGCTCCCGGGCCATAAAATCCCGGAGGGCGAGCTGCCAGAACCGCATCGTCTTTCCCGTCGCTTCGATAAACCGCGTACAATCAAGCGTGGAGTTGCGGGGACGCGCCGCCGGTCGATTGAGTTGGCCTGAGTTTAAAGGTAGAACCGGAACATCACTGATCCCGGCACAGGCAAGGATTTCCAGGGTAAATTCATACCAGCTGCAGGTCCCCCGGTTGGTCACATGGAAAATGCCGGTGTGGCGTCCTGTCAGCAGCCTCTCCACGGCGGCCGCAAGGTCTTTCGCGTAGGTCGGCGACCCTTTCTGATCGTTCACGATTTCCAGTCGCCCGACCTCCCTGGTCTTTCCCATGATCGTTTTGACAAAATTTCTCCCCTGTTTTCCGTACAGCCAGGCCGTGCGAATCAGCAGATAGTGCTCACTGCATCGCTGAAGATTTTTTTCCCCGGCCAGCTTGGCCTCGCCATAGACATTCAGGGGACAACACGCGTCTTCTTCCCGGTAGGGCGTGTCTTTCGTCCCGTCAAAGACATAATCGGTACTGAAATGGACGATCTTTATTCCGGCGGGGTGACAGGCCAGTGCAACATTCTTCACGCCTTCCGCATTGACCGCAAAACACAATTCTCTTGCCTTTTCAGAGCCATCCACATCCGTATAGGCTGCGGCATTGATCACCACGTCCGGTTCCGCTTCCACAATGATGCGTCGACAAGCCTCTTCCGATGCGATATCGAAATCGTCAATATCCTTTCCTGTCACCTCATGACCGGCCGACAGTCTCCCAAGGAGTTCGCTGCCGAGCATCCCCCGATGGCCAAGAATCAGGATTCTCATGTCAAGATCTCACGCATTCGTAAAAATATCAAAAACCGAGCCAAGAACGACGGCTGCGTAAAAAGTTCTGCAGGTAAGGCGCGCAAATCATGAGGAGTGAGGCGTACTTTGGCGTACGCCGCAACGACGAAGGATGCAGCGCAACACAGCATCCGGACTTTTTACGCAGCCGTCAATATTTGACTTCCTTCAGGAATAGTCCCTGGGGCGGCGCTGTCATCCCCCCATACCGCCGGTCTTTTGCATTCATGGCGCCCTGCACGTCTGAAAGACAACGATTGCCTCTCCCTACCTCAACCAGGGTTCCGACGATCCCCCTGACCATATGCCGCAAAAAGCCGTCCGCTTCCATCGTAATTCTGATCAGGCCGTCGGATCCGGCCTCGATTCGGATATCCATGATGTTCCGGATATAATCCGGCGTATCGCTGTGCGTTGAACAAAAAGAGGAAAAATCATGCGTTCCCTTGAAAAAAAGAGCCGCCTCGCGGATCTGCTCCAGGTTGAGCACTGCAGGGACAAACCACGCGTACAGGCGGTTAATGACAGGCCGTACCGGACCATTGACGATTTGATACAGATAAACCTTGCTTATGACGTCGTAGCGCGCATGAAAGGATCGGACTGGCCTCCTGCAGGGTCTTGACGACGATGTCTCTGGGAAGAAGGCTATTGATTCCTTTCAGGAAATTTGTATCCGGAATGGTCGACGTCGTCTTGAAATGGGCAACCTGACCCAAGGCATGTACACCGGCATCCGTCCTTCCCGAGCCGATGACCTTGACCGCTTCACCGGTCATGACTGCAATTTTTTCTTCAAGAACCTGCTGAATCGACAGACCATTGGCCTGGCGCTGCCAGCCGTGATAGGCCGCGCCATCGTATTCCAGAAGCATCCTGAGGTTGCGCATGAGGTCTATCGGTCACATTCTTCCAGGGCTCTGATCGCGGGGAGGACCTTCCCCTCCAGCAGTTCCAGAGTGGCGCCGCCCCCTGTGGAAATGAACGTGATCTTGTCACTCTCTCCTGTCTTGTGAACGGCCACATCCGTGTCCCCTCCGCCTACAATGGTCAGCGCGTAGGAATTGGCAACGCTGCGGACCATGGCGTCCGTTCCCCGGCCGAAGGCGTCAATTTCAAAAACGCCCATGGGACCGTTCCAGATAATCGTCTTGGCATTACTGAGGGCTTCCGTAAACAGGGTAATGGTGGCAGGGCCGATGTCCAGACCCATCCAGTTACCGTTCATCTCCTGAACCGGAACAATTTTGCTTTCTGCCTCGGCGCTCATATCTTCGGCAATGACACAATCCACGGGCAGATACAGCTTGACCCCCAGTTTCCTGGCGGTCTCCATGATCTGCAGCGCCTTTTCGATCAGATCATCCTCAACAATGGATCTGCCGACCTCGTATCCCAGCGCTTTCAGGAACGTGAAGGCCATCCCGCCTCCAATAATCAGCTTATCCACCTTCTCAACCAGGTTGACCAGAGCCTCCAGCTTGCCCGACACCTTGGAACCGCCGATGATCGCCACAAAAGGTCTGGCCGGTTTATCGACCGCCCGGTACAGATAGTTCAGTTCTTTTTTGATTAAAAATCCGGCTCCGCAGGTTTTGACGAACCGGGTAATCCCCACATTGGACGCATGACTGCGATGGGCATTTCCAAACGCATCGTCGATGAAGACGTCGGCAAAAGAGGCCAACTCTTTCGCGAAGCCGTCGTCGTTTTTTTCCTCCTCCGGGTGAAAGCGCAGATTTTCCAGCAAAACAACTTCCCCGGGTTTCATGTCTTCAATGAGTCTCTTCACATCCGGCCCCACACAATCAGCGGCCATCCTCACCTGCTTGTCCAGCAGTCGGGATAATCTTTTCGCAACGGGGGCCAAACTGAACTTGGGGACCGGGTTACCCTTGGGGCGGCCAAGATGTGACATGACGATGATCCTGGCGTTCTCATCCAGGGCATGATTCAGCGTGGGCAAAACGGCGCGGATTCTTGTGTCGTCGGTGATTTTCAGGTTACTGTCCAAAGGTACATTGAAATCAAATCTGAATAAGACCTTTTTCTCCTTGATGTCAATTTCGTCGATAAATTTCACTGATCCTCCTTGCAACTTATCCATAAACGTGTTATGAGGCGCCCCGAAATTCATAAAGAATGTTCGAAGAACAACCCGTCAGATCAATCCAGAGACATCTCTTTCCCCGGCATGGCTGCTGTGACAGGACGGCCTGGCAGCGGGAACCATATCTTAACGGGGCTTTGAGGTCAAGACGGAAATCAAAAGGGGACGGATTTGAAATCCGTCCCCCAATAATCTGAATAACAACGGCAAAGGAGACGGAAAGGTATGGAAACGGATCAGTTGAAAGGAACGCAGGCAAAAATCAAGGCCTTTGAGGCGAGGAAGGAAGCCCTGATGAAAATGGGCGGCGAGAAAATGATCGCCAAGCAGCATGAGCTGGGCAAACTCACGGCCCGGGAAAGGCTGGATCGGTTTTTTGATCCAGGCACGTTTCAGGAAATACAGCTTTTTGTGAAACACCGCTCGCCGTTGTTTGGTCTGGACAAGAAAGAGATCCCTGCAGACGGCGTTATGACCGGCTTCGGGAAGGTCAACGGAAGGACCGTTTTTGCCGCCGCACAGGATTTCACAAGCTCCGGCGGCAGCCTCGGTGAAATGCATGCCAAGAAAATCTGGAAGATCATGGATATGGCCCTGGCTGCCCGAAAACCCTTTGTATCCATGAATGATTCCGGCGGCGCCCGAATTCAGGAAGGCGTTCCGGCCCTGGATGGCTACGGCGGCATCTTCTACCGCAATACCATCGGTTCGGGATACATTCCTCAGATTACCGCAATTATGGGGCCCACAGCAGGCGGCGCCGTCTATTCTCCGGCCCTGACGGATTGGGTCTTTATGGTCAAGAAGACTAGTTATATGTACATCACCGGGCCCGATGTCATCAAGGCTGTCATCGGCGAAGAAGTCACGCATGATGAACTCGGAGGCGCCGTGGCCCACGCGACCAAGAGCGGCGTATGCCATTTTGCCACGGAAAACGACGAGGACTGTATCGATAAGGTCAAGACCCTGCTCTCTTATCTGCCTGACAGCTGCCACAGCCCCCTGCCATCGGCTAACTGTTCAGACAGCCCGGTCCGGGAATGCCCGGAACTGGACGGGATTATCCCGGACAAAGCGACGCGCGGCTATGATATGAAGAAGGTCGTCATGGCGGTGGCCGATCATAACGAAATCTTTGAACCACACGAGCTGTGGGCGAAAAACATGCTGGTCGCCTTCATCCGGATCATGGGCCAAACGGTTGGCGTCATTGCCAACAATTCGAAGTTCGGGGCCGGCGTCCTGGATGTCAACGCCTCGGACAAGGCCTCCCGCTTTATCCGCTTCTGCGACGCCTTCAACATCCCCCTGCTGACCTTCTCCGATGTTCCCGGCTATATGCCCGGAACGAATCAGGAATGGTCAGGCATCATCAGCCACGGCGCCAAACTGCTCCATGCCTATTCGGAAGCCACGGTTCCGAAGATCACCGTGGTGACGCGCAAGGATTACGGCGGCGCCTATATCGGCATGTGCAGCAAGTATCTGGGAGCGGACTATGTGATGGCCTGGCCGTCGGCGGAGATTGCCGTGATGGGCGCCGAGGGCGCCTGCAATATCATCTACCGTCGCGAGATTTCTTCTGCAGAAGACCCTGCTGCCAAGCGTGCGGAACTGGTTGCTTCATATGAAGATCAGTTTAACAACCCCTACTTTGCGGCCAGCATGGGCATCATCGAAGAAATTATCGCCCCCCGGGATACCCGCAAACGGGTTGTCGCGCTTCTCGATGCAATGAAAGACAAAACAGAGGTCCGGCTGGCGAAGAAGCACAATAACATTCCGCTGTAGAAGCGATCGAGACCTTTGATAAAAATTTCGCAAGCGGCGAATCAGCTTTGATTCGAAAGCGCTGGCATGTCACGGCTTTGCGGTTGCGAACCATTCGATCTCGCGGTTCAGGCGGCTTTTTCAGCGGTCTTTATCGCGGTTTCCAGGCGATCAGCGGTCCTCCGCCGATGGACGGCTGATCGCCGCTTCAACCCGGCGCCGCAGGGACCCGAGGCTCAAAATCGCAAATACCTTGTCCAGCTCCGGTCCCCTTGTTTTCCCGGTCACAGCAGCGCGAATGGGCATGAAGAGTTTTTTCCCCTTGGCGCCTGTTTTCCTTCTTATATTCTCAAGAATCTGCTGATAAAAGCGGTCTGCAGAAAAAGGCAGATGGTCAAGGCTTTCCTTAAGCACCCTGACGACGTTCAGAGCCTGTTCTTCCCTGAGAACCTGCTTCGCCTCGTCGGAAAGGGCATAGCGGTCATCAAAAAAGATATCCATCTGGTCCCCAATGTCCGACAACATCGTCAGATCGCCTCTGACGGCGTCAATGACCCTCTCAAGCCACATACGGTCAAGGGTGTCGACGTCATGATAACCCGCAACCCTGATGAAGGGCAATAATCGTTCCGTCAAGCCGCGCAGTTCTCCTTGGCGGAGATAGATCCCGTTGAGCCATCTCAGCTTGTCCTCATCGAAGATGGCCCCACTCTTTCCGGCACGATCCAGTGAAAAGGAAGAAATCATGTCTTCCAGCGTACAGACCTCCCGCCCGCCACCAAGGGAACTGCCCAGCAGGGACAGATAATTCAGCAGAACCTCCGGCAGGATGCCCCTTTCCCGGAATTCCCGGACCGCGACGGACCCGTGCCGCTTGCCGAGCTTTGACCGGTCTTTTCCCAGAATCAGGGAGTGATGGGCAAAGATGGGCGGTTTGAAATCGAGAGACTGATAGATCAGCAACTGGAGGGCCGTATTGGAAAGATGATCCTCCCCGCGGATCACGTGGGAGACGCTCATCAGATGGTCATCGACGACACAGGCAAAATTATAAGCCGGGATCCCGTTCGAACGGACAATGATGAAATCTCCCATTGCGGCGGCGTCGAATTTCATGGCGCCCCGGATCAGATCCTTGAATTCGATCCACCCCGTTGCGACCCGGAACCGGTAAGAGGGCTGTCTTCCCTGGTCCGCCAGGATTCTTCGGTCTGCATCACTCAGGTTCCGGCACTTCCCCATGTAGCGGGGCATCATTTTTCTGAAGACCAGATCCGCCCGTTCTGCTTCCAGTTCTTCTTCGGTGCAGTAACAGGGATAGACACATCCGGCCCGAAGCAGCTTCGTCAGATAATGATCATATAGATCAAGTCGTTCGCTTTGATGATAGGGACCTTTTTCGCCGCCCCTGCCGGGACCTTCATCCCAGTCGATGACAAGCCACGCAAGGTCCTCCAGAATCCTGAGCTCAAAATCCTTTGAAGCCCGGACGGGATCCGTATCTTCAATCCGGAGAATGAATTCGCCGCCGTGATGCCTGGCGAACATCCAATTGAACAGGGCTGTTCTGGCATTGCCCACATGAAGATCGCCTGTCGGTGAGGGAGCGAACCGGACCCGTGGTTTTTCGGCGGTCATTCATCCCCCTTTTTGATGATCGTCACAACCGCATAGGCGGCGACCCCTTCCTGACGCCCGGCAAAGCCCATCCCTTCATTCGTTTTGGCCTTGATGTTGACATTTTCCGCCGGAACTTTCAATATCTCGGCCAGTTTCACCGACATACCATGGATGTATTCAGATATTTTAGGTTTCTCCAGAACGACCGTGGAATCAATATTATGGACGCCGTATCCCTTCTGCTCACCTAAAATCCGGACGCGCTCAAGCAGCTTCAGGCTGGATATATTTTTGTAGGCAGGATCTGTGTCGGGGAAGTGGCGGCCGATGTCACCGGCAGCCAGTGCGCCCAAAATGGCGTCACAAATTGCGTGGATCAGGACGTCGGCGTCCGAGTGCCCTGACAGACCTCTGCCATGCGGAATTTCCACCCCTCCGAGCACCAGTTGCCGCCCTTCTACCAGGCGGTGGCTGTCATATCCGAATCCGATTCTCACCAGATCCTTCCTCATTTTTATGTTTTTTTATCAGAAATTCCGCCATGAGAAGGTCTTCCGGCGTGGTGATCTTGATGTTCTCATAGGAGGCGGCAATCATTTTAACCCGGAATCCCATTCGTTCAACCAGGGAGGCGTCATCGGTCCCATAAAACTGATCTTCATCCGCCTTCCGGTAGGCTTCCTGAATTATGGACCGTTTGAATGCCTGCGGCGTCTGTGTCATCCATAAAACCTGCCGGTCCAGGGTCTCGAGGACCCCTCCGTTCTGATCAACCCTTTTGATGGTATCCTTCACCGGCATCCCCACGGTAACGGCGCCGTGTTTTTCGGCTTCCCGGACGGCCTGATGGATCAGGTCCTCGGAAACAAACGGCCTGACTGCATCGTGAATCAAAACGATCTCGGCATCGTCGCCGATGGCGGCCAATCCGTTTCGCACGGAATCCTGTCTTTGCTCCCCCCCCGCCAGCACATGACGGACCTTGGAAATGCCCCGGGGTTTAACAATCATTTGCCGGACCCTCTGAATATCTTCCTCAAGAACCACCAGAACAATCTCATCGATATCCGGTGACCGCTGGAAAACACTAAGGGTATGGACCAGGATCGGCTTGCCGCCAACAGACAGATACTGCTTGGACAGACGTCCCTGCATTCTTTTGCCGGAACCGCCGGCGGGGATAATGGCGACTGTCTTCATGTCGAGGCGCACCCCCCTCCGGCGAGTGTGTCGCATGCGGGCACAGGATGTGTTTTACGACGCTGTTAGAAGAAAAGCCCGGGGATTCATTTCCCGGGCTCCTTCAGGTAACGATCAGGTCGCCAGCCCGATGGCTTTCTTTTCGGGTACAACGCCCTTGAGTTCTGAAAATATCATCCGGCCGGCCGTTGTCTGGAGAACGCTGGTGACCAGAACCTCAACATTGGCACCCTGATGCTTTTGTGCGTGATCCACAATGATCATGGTCCCGTCATCGAGATAGGCAACGCCCTGCCCCGGTTCCTTGCCTTCCTTGATAATCTTGACGGCCATGGTCTCACCGGGGAGAACAACCGGTTTGAGGGCATTGGCCAACTCGTTGACATTGAGAATTTTAATGCCCTGCAGTTCCGCAACTTTGTTGAGATTGAAGTCGTTGGTAATGATTTTGGCGTTCAACTTTTTCGCCAGGGCGACCAGTTTTGCGTCCACCCCTTTTAATTTCGGGAAATCCTGATCCATAATCTCGATATTGATCCCGGCGCCTCGCTGCATCCGATTCAGGACATCAAGCCCCCGCCGTCCGCGTGAGCGTTTCATGGAATCGGGGGAGTCGGCAATGTGCTGTAACTCATCCAGAACAAAGCGGGGGACAATCAAGTTACCCTGTAAAAACCCGGTCTCGGAAATATCGGCAATTCGGCCATCAATAATGACGCTGGTATCAAGAACCCGGTGATCACTCGCGTCCTTGCTTTGACCAAAACCAAAAAAGCTGAATTCCTCGATTTTTTTTGAACCGATCAAGAGGCCCAGGTAGGCCATGATGCCGGTCAACAACGCATAAATCCCCGTCACAACTTCTTGTCTTTCCAGACTGACGAAATTCAGACCATAGGCCAGCATCACGGCGATCAGCAGTCCGACGATCATGCCGACAACCCCGCCAAAGATGACTCGTAATGATACTTTCCGGATCGATTCTTCAATCTGTATCACAAATAAAGCAATTATAAATCCTATGAAAAAGCCGATTAACGCGATCGGGAAGCCAAAGTAACTATGGGCAATAAAGAGTCCGCTCAAAGAACAGGCCAATACCAAAAGAATTTTCGTGATCAATGAAACTCACCTCCTTTCCTGATAAATTTTAATATGATTTATTGAACAGGGAAAATGGTTCTCAGATCCTGCTCAATCTTGGTTTCCTCAGCATTGCTTGCCACCGATATTTCCTTGATGAGCAGGCTTTTCGCCGTATCCATCATTTTCCGCTCACCAAAGGACAGGTTCTTGTCGCTTTTTAAAATAAATAAATCCCGCAAGACGCGGGCGATCTCAAAGACCGACCCCGTCTTGATTTTTTCAAGGTATTCCCGGTAGCGCTTGTTCCACGTCTGCTTATCGATGGTCACATCCTTGTTTCTGAGGATCTCATAGATTTTGGGTATCTCCTCCCGGGCAATCACTTCCCTGAGCCCGACAGCGTCTGCCCCGTTCATGGGAATCATGATCTTCATGCCATTGCCCATAATTTTCATGATATAGAACAGTTGTTTATTCCCCATCACTTCTCTGTTTTCGATGGCCTCGATCACGCCGACGCCCTGGGCGGGATAAACAGCCATATCCCCTACCTTAAACATAGTATACACCACCTGCCATTATAAATTTGAACTGGTCTTATTACCAGAATTTGTGTCATTCGTCAACATTTTTTAAATATATGAATGCATCAATCTTCTCAGGTCTCTATCCAGTTGCTCGGGCTCCCCGGACAGATACCCGTCAACAATCTGCTGTAAGCTTCGGTAGGTCTGACGGTCGTCAAGATCATCCAGGCTTCGGTAAAGACCCTTTCGCCGGCCAAGCCTGAAGATGATCCGGTCCTGTGACGGCAGCGCAAAGTACCGGTCGATCAGGGACAGCATCTTTTCCTTGTCCGCCGGCAGTGTTCCTTCGAGTTCCTCCAGAAGATTCAGCATGTGGTCACTGACCAGGGTGGTTGCAATTCCCTCCAGGTTTTCAATAAACATGCGAATTTCGCGGACCACCGCTTCATCGCCCAGCGGGGTGAACTCTCCTTTACGCATCAATTCATGAAGATCGGTGTCACGGACGATGTGCAGCGACCGGAGCCGGACGAACTGCGGATTGATCTGATTGATAACCCGGGCTGTCTCCCGGGCATGTTCTCCTGACCACTTAGTCCCGCCCAGACCCCGGGATCACGTATTCCGACAGGGAAATCCCCGCTTCCACAATTCTCCTGCCCCCTTCGATATGTTCCGCCGCCGTAGACCCCTTTCCGGATAAACTTCAATATGGGATCATAGCCGCTTTCCATCCCGATGTGAATTCGAGACAGGCCGGCATCCCGGAGCAGCCGGAATTCCTCAACGGACTTTCTGGCCGCGGTCTTTGAACGGCAGTAAGAGGTAATCCGCTTGACGGAGGGAAAGGTCTCTCTGAGGCAGGAAAGGATCTCCACCAGATCTTTCGTCTTCAGGATGAGTGAATCTGCGTCCTGCAGAAAAACGGATTCGCCTCCATAATATAGCCATGCGGCAATGGAACGGAAACTGTCATCGTAGCAATCGCTCTGCTGCCAGAGGGAGTTGGCAACCCTCTCGTTGATACACCCCCCTTCGCCAAGTTTCCAGGACAGGGCCCTGACTGCTTCAGCAATCTGACTTGCCGCCTCGATATCCTGTTTGACTTCTTCCACGGATCTCAATGAGAATTTCGTATCGCGATAGGAATGACAAAAGACGCACTTGTTCCATGGACAATTCCTGGTCAGGCGGATCAGCAGGCTTTTATGTTCACTGGGCGGCCTGATGGGCCCTTGTTCAAAAGAAAATGTCATTTTCACAAACTCCTGATTATTTACCGCTCACTCTTTCTTCACGGCAAGAAAAACATGGGGTTGCGCGCCTTGTTTTGATAGCGGACCTCAAAGGACAAACGGGGTTCACTCCCCTTTCCCTCATTTTTTCCCAAACGACCGATCAGATCAGCCTTCTTGACACGATTTTCGAGTTTGGCCACCCGCTGTCCCAGGTGGGTATAAACGGTGGCATACTGATCTTCATGCTTGATGATGATCGTCTCTCCATAATCCCTCATGGCGCCTGAAAAAATCACGGTTCCACTGGCGGCAGCGACCACCGGCATGCCTTCCCCGGCTGCAATGGTGATCCCGTTATAGTACATGCCATTCGGCTGGATGCCGAACCGCGAAACCACCTTGCCCTTCACGGGCCAGATAAACCGCTTCCGGTCAAACTGGATGGATGGCGGCGGCGCCGACTGTTCGCGTGCAACAGCCGGTTTGTCAGCCGGTTCCGAAACCTGGCCTGCAAGCCGGACAGGCATCTCTTTTTCAGGCTTGGCAGCATCCTTTTTCTCTTCCCGGAGCGCGTCAGGCAGGCGCTCCACCACTTTCCCCGGTTTGATGCGAATGGTTGATATCCCGGATAAAGTTTGTGCTTCGGGCCGCGCGACGACTCCCGGGACAGGCGGTTTTGGCGGGAGCTGATCACTCTTTTTCATCGACGCCATGATGTCATCGATGACCTGCCTGGCATCGGGAACAAAGATAACGCTGTCGGCTTCAATACGATTTGGATCTTCGATATTATTTGCTTCCGCCAGTTCCTGTACATCTACATTGTAAGCCCGTGCGATGAGGTAAATGGTTTCGCCGCTTTTAACGCGGTGATAAATACCCTTGGCCTGAAATGTTTTAATGGATTTTATGGGCTGTCCCGAACAGGCAGTAAACAGGGAGCCAACGATCAGCAGAACAATCCATTTCCGGATAAGGCTCCGGGGATGTGTGTTCACTGTTCCCAACCGTGCTCACCGATGAGATCGACAAACCGGCATCCGCCCAGATCTTCCTTTTTCACGTCATGGATGCCCTCGGAAATGCGTGTCACCTTCAGGAGGGTCTGCGTCGAGCGGCTTCCTACAGGAATGACCAGCCTGCCTCCCACGTTGAGCTGCTCTACCAGAATGGAGGGAACCCTCGGGGCGCCGGCTGTCACCAGGATGGCGTCAAAAGGCGCTTCTTCCTTCCAGCCATACGTCCCGTCTCCGACCCGGATCGCCACGTTAAAGGCATTCAGGTAATCGAGCATTTTTCTTGCCCTGCCGGCCAATGATGCAACCCGCTCAATCGTACAAACCCGGTCGGCAAGCTGTGCCAGAATGGCCGTCTGATAGCCGGAACCGGTCCCGATCTCAAGCACCTTTTCTTTTCCCGTCAATGCCAGCGCCTCCGTCATCAGCGCCACGATATAGGGTTGCGAAATGGTCTGTTTCTCACCAATGGGGAGGGGATTGTCGTTATAGGCCTGATCCATCATGGCCTCGTCCACAAACAGATGGCGGGGAATCGTTTCCATCACCTTCAAGAGCCGGACATCCTTGATCCCCCGTAAGCGGATCTGTGTATCCACCATCCTCATCCGCTGTTTGGCATATCTGTTCATCTGCCATCCTGCAGATGTTTTCTCCGCGGCGGTATGCGGTAGTGTTGTTCCACCCAGTGGTGCCGTCTTATTCCCATCGCTTCCCGGGTGACAATCAGGTAATAATGCCGCATCAAGGCATATTCACGCGCTCCGTTATATTTACTGATCTCCCTGTTGATCTCAAGCATCATCTGACGGCGTAATCCCCCTAAATTTCCCACACTTTTGCCATCTTGCGAGATTAACTGTTCAAGCTCCCTAAACCGGCTCAAATGTTCCTCCAGGCTGTTTTCAATGCCTCGCAATTTTTCAAGTGCCTTGGAAACACTATTCCCCGCACGGCCCAGAACGGCGGCTCTTTCCTGGAGAAACTCTTCCTGAAGAAGGTCTTCAGGACTTTTATTCGTATTCAACCTCATTTTTCTGGACTGACCAAAAAGAACATTGCCCCGGTTGACAGAAACCAACCCGACCGGATTTAAAAACCGGCACCACTATAGCATGCAAGAGCCCCATTCTCAAGCTAAAAGGCTTCCTGATCGGGGTTATAAAGTTTTCCTTTACAGATATTCAGCATTTTATTATACGGAAGGACAGATCAGGCCAAGGAGCCATACGATGGATATTAAAATGGAAAAAACAACGCTCTCCCTCGTTCAGGGTGATATTACCCTGCAGGAAACGGACGTCATCGTGAATGCCGCCAATATAAGGCTGGCAGGGGGGGCCGGTGTCGACGGCGCCATTCACGCAGCCGGGGGACCTTCCATTATGGCGGAATGTCGAAAAATCGGCGGTTGTCCGACCGGTCAGGCCGTAATCACCGCCGGCGGCAGTCTCAAGGCCCGATACGTCATTCATACGGTCGGCCCTGTTTACCAGGGCGGCGGTAGCGGAGAAGCGGCCCTGCTGAAAAGCGCCTATCTGGAAAGCCTGAGACTGGCATCGGCCAGAGGATTGAAAAGCCTCGCTTTTCCAGCCATCAGTACGGGCGTTTACGCCTATCCGCTCGAGGAGGCAGCCCGCATTGCCCTGACGACAGTCATGGACTACATCGGGGAACACAGCGATCTGGAACTGGTCCGTTTCGTGCTGTTCAGCCGGAAAATGTACGATGATCTTCGCGGGAGAACTGAAAAAGCTGATCCAGCAGCCCTGACAGCCGACTACCGGGTGTAAATTCGGTAGTCCACCACCGCTACGCCCTGCTCATAAACCAGAATCGGGTTCAGATCGATCTGATCGATTTCCGGATGATCCTTGACCAGATTTGACAGGGCTTTCATGACCGCGATCAGGGCCTTCTCGTCCTTCGGCTGCTGGCCCCGAACACCGGAAAGCAGCGGATAGCCCCTGATGCTTCTGATCATGCGCCGGAACTCATGAACCGTACCCGGCAGCAGACAGAACTGCACATCCCTGTAAATCTCCGTGAAAATCCCGCCCAGGCCGAACATCAGGGCAGGTCCGTACTGGGGATCCTTGATGACGCCCAGAATGACCTCCAGCCCGCCCGGATCGGCCATGGGTGAAACCGTGACGCCTTCGATCCGCGCGCCCGGCGCCTTCTTCCGGACGTTCTTCACGATGTCCTCAAACGCGCTTTTGACCTCCGACGATTTGGCCAGATTGAGCCGGACCCCGCCGACATCGGTTTTGTGAGATACATCGGGGGAGGCAATCTTGAGGACCACCGATTTTTTGATATTTCTTTGCCAGCGCAACGGCTTCTTTTGCCGTCGCCGCCGGTGCGGCGGCTACGGCGGAAACTCCATATTTTTTTAATAACGCCGAGGCCTTTTCTGCCGGCATGAGCTTGAGGGTTGTTCCCGGTGTGGCCACGTGACGGGCTTGCCTCACCGGCCGGGTTTCATCGAATCTGACAAGCTGATAGAGGGCACGGATGCCGCGCTCCGGCGTGGGATAGACGGGAATCCCTTTGCGATGCAACAGTCTGGTTTCCTCGCGCTCCACGTCGGCGCCACCGCAGTAGACGATCAGTTCCCCCTTGCCGGTAACCATATCGGAAGCACCGTGAATGGGATCGCCGAAGATCACCACGCTTGTGTCATAGTCCGACTTGGCGGCGGCAATGACTTTGGCGTAAAGGCTGGGATCCGAGATGGCGTCGCCCGTGAGATCAATGGGATTGCTGACCCCGCAGTGGGCCGGCAGAAAAGTCCGCAAACGTTGCTGCAGGGCCTTCGTCGGCGCCGGGTTTTCAAAGCCCAGTTTTTCCGCCTCGTCGATGGCCAGAATGGCCGCGCCGCCGGAGCTGGAAATATTGAGCAGGCGCTTTCCGGAAGGCTTCTCCATATAGGCCAGGGCCTTGGCAAAATCGTAGAGTTCTTCGAGATTATCCGCCCGGTGAACCTTGTACTTGTTGAAAATGGCCCCGTAAATGGCGTCATTGCCCGCCAGGGATTTTGTGTGGCTCTCGGCCGCCACCCGGCCCCGCGCCGTTCGCCCGGACTTCAGGATCACAACAGGCTTCGTGGCTCCGGCAAGGGATTCCAGAAAAACGGCAGGCCGTTTGACCCCTTCCATGTAAAGGGCGATCACTTTTGTGTCCGGATCGTCATTAAAATACCGGATGCAGTCAGCCTCGTCCACGTCCGCCCGGTTGCCCAGACTGACAAACACGCTGAAACCGATCTGATCCTGGCTGGCCCAGTCGATGAGCGCCGCCCCGACGGTGCCGCTCTGGGAAATGAAGGCGATCCGGCCTCTGGCGGTAATCAGGGGCCAGGATGCGCAGAGGCGGTGGTGCGGGCTGTTGATCCCCTGGCAATTGGGGCCGACGACGCGAACGCCATAGCGATCGGCTATGTCCGCCAGCTCTTTCTGGAGTTTTTCTCCATCCGGACCGGCTTCGGCAAAACCACCGGTCACGACGATGGCCGCCTTGACCCCCAGCTTGCCGCATTCCTCAATGGCCCCCAAAACCATGCGTGAGGGAATGACGACGACGGCCAGGTCCACCGGAGCCGGGAGGGAGGCGATGTCTTTGTAAACGGTCAGCCCGAGGAGCTGATCCGCCTTGGGGTTGACGGGATAAATGGGCCCGCTGAACCCGGCATGGATCAGATTGTAAAGAATGTCATGGCCGAGCTTTCCGGGGCTGGCCGAAGCCCCGATCATGGCCACGCTGCGCGGCCTGAAGAGTGCGTCCAGATTGCTGATCGATTTCATTTTTTCCTCCTTAATTGTGCTTATTATGATTGCGTTATTGAAGACCCTCAACGGTATCGGGGCGGATTGAATCATAGCATGGAAGGCCGTCATTTTCCATGAATAACTGATGGTTCATCCGACTTTTGCGTACTTGCTGGAAACGTATTTCTTGCTGATTTATTCCAATTTATTGTATTTACCGTGAGGAATAACCTCATACGGATTATTTCAGCACGAGACATGAATCGCAAGGAAAGAGAGGCGTATCAATACCATGAAAAAAATACCTAAATTCAAAACTGAAGCCGAAGAACGTGAATTTTGGGCAAACGCTGATTCTTCCGACTATATTGACTGGTCGAAGGCAAGGCGGGTTTTGCTACCCAACATCAAGCCT
This sequence comes from uncultured delta proteobacterium, assembly GCA_963743175.1. GTDB lineage: Bacteria > Desulfobacterota > Syntrophia > Syntrophales > Fen-1087 > JAPLJM01. The sequence continues at coordinate 172,034 of CAVUOQ010000012.1, forward strand.
TCTCTCAGAACGATTTCTTTGCGTCTGCCGGAAATCATGCTTGAAGAGTTAAAGCTCATTGCCAACAAGAGAGATGTTCCATATCAATCGCTCATTAAAATATTTTTATCTGAGCGTCTCTCGAAAGAATTAAATGCCTGATCTGGCACATGTTATATTTTCATAAGCCACGATCATTCACTTCAAATACAACGCGAGAGGCGTGATGATGGGGCCGAAGCAATGAATGCGGGCTGAAATGTGCACATACTGACAGACAATATTTCTGACAACCGGGGTCATCTGTGCCTTCCTGCTATCGATATGATCCCAACTGCGCTTAATACCCATGACTTCAAACGGAAATAAAGAAAAGTAACTCTTAAGACAAAAGTCAAAGCTCTTACGTCACAATGCTATCGGAAGAGGAGTCTTGCCGGCTAATTGCTGAATCTGATAGCTGCATATGTCCATACAAAACAAACAAATAATTACTTGAAATTGTATATCGACAAGAGTATGATTTCTCAGTTAAAAGTAACGTTTTCCGTGCTTTAAAATGTTTGTCTAAAAGCCGGTCCCACGTAAAAGAGAGAAAGAACGTATGTCCGCTTATCGAATCATTCTCCCAGCATGTATTGCAATTTTTCTGTGTTCATGCGCGACAACTCCGCAGCTGCACGTAAGGAGTGCTGAGCTGTCAATGGAGCTGCGGCAGTCAGCGCCCTTAGTCGAGTCAGTTGCCTTTTCGACGGACGGGAAATACGTCCTTGACCGGTAGTATCGATGGGACCGCCGCATTATGGGACATATCGTCCGGAAGTTTAATAAGGAAATTTAGTGCGCCAAAAGATGCCCCCGATGAAGGTCTCAAAGTAGCTTTTTCATCTGATGGATTATACGGGATCGCCGGTGGCGGAAATGGCCTCACTATCTGGGATTTGTCGACAGGGAACGAAATAAAAAATATCGGAGCCCCGAGAAGAACGCGTTTCATTGCCGTCGCTTCTGATAACCGATCTGTACTCACCGGTGGGTGGCAGAGTGGACGTATAAAACCGCTGCCAGCGCACATGATATTATGGGACATGAAGTCTGGTAATAGAGTGCAGGAATTTAGAGGCCCCTGGCTGGGCGGTTTCAACGAGCTTGGGCCATTGGCAGTGGCGATCTCACCGGACAAGAGATATGCATTATGTGCACAGCTGCAGTCCAGGCTGACCTTATGGGACGTTGTATCCGGAAGAGAGACTCGCACGGTCAGTGAAGGCGGTTCTCTTCATCACATGCGAGCTATAGCATTTTCACCGAACGGGCAATATGCCCTTTCCGGGGGCAATGATGGCAAATTACGGCTATGGGATATTCCTTCGCTTGACCTCGTAAGAACGATCAATGCGCATGAATGGGGCAGAGCCGGCATCGGTTCGGTGGTCTTTTCTCCGGACGGCAGATATGCCCTGTCTGGTGGCGCATCTGATGGCTATATTAAAGTGTGGGATCTCTCAGCGGGCATTGCAGTAAAATCTATAGAAGCACACTCAGGTATGAACAGAGTGTGGTCATTAGCGCTTTCCCCAAATGGTAAATTCATTCTTTCCGGTGGCGATGCCTCAACCAGATTATGGGATTTTTCGACTTCTGAGGAAATCGCTACAATGGTAAGTTTTGAAAACGGCGAGTGGGTGGTGATAACGTCGAAAGGCTACTACAACTCATCCGAGAAAGGCGCCCAGTATCTTAATGTTAAATTTGAGGGGAAGGATTACACAATCGATCAGTTCTACGACGTCTTCTACCGTCCGGACATTGTTGCTGCTAAACTGCGCGGCGAAGACATAAGCGGCTTAGTGACCATTACCATGCAGGATGCCATTAAAAGTCCACCACCTGTAGTTGAATTTGCTTCAAAGATAAGCGATACCGACCAGCCCAAAGTTAAAGTCTGCTATCAGGTAAAAAGCACCGGCGGTGGCATCGGCGAGGTAAGATTGTTCCACAACGGCAAGCTGATCCAGTCGGACGGGTATTATAAAGAAATGTCAAGGTCAGGTTCCGACAAAACGCAACTCACATTCTTAAACAGCAAGTTTATCTATGAGGACATGCGTAGCATAGCAATTAAAGAAAAGTTGGGCTCTATTCCGATAGCCAGCAAATCCAAAGGAGAGATCTTTGAAGACTGCAAGGAAGTGGAAGCCATCCCCGGAGAGAACGAGGTCAGCGTTGCTGCCTTCAACAGCAGCAACACGGTCCAGAGCTATATGAAGACAGTCAGTTTCAACTCAAAAATCAAGCAGGAAGAACCCCATCTTTATATCCTGGCCGTCGGTATCGACCAATACAAAGACAGTAACGTAAATCTCAAATATGCCGTAAAGGATGCCAAAGACATCGAAGAGAAAATAAAGGTTCAATCCGCCACGTTGTATAACCCCCGGAACATCCACTATGAGCTCCTGACAGACCGGGGGGCCACCAAGGCGAATATTACCAATAAGATCGATCAACTTGCAAAAGCCATGAAGCCTCAGGACAGTTTTACCCTTTTTGTGGCAGGTCACGGAGTGCTGTTACAGAACCAGTACTATCTTCTCACCCATGACTATGATGGCAACATAAGTGAAAATAGCGTGATCAGTTCCAACGAGGTTGTGGATATGTCCAAGAAGATCAAATCCTTGAGCCAGTTGTTCATCTTTGACACCTGCCATGCGGGTGGTGTGGACACCATCATCAGCGGTCTTTATGATGCAAGGATGTCTGTGCTGGCTAAGAAGATGGGGCTTCATATCTATGCATCGGCAAGCGACAAGCAGGCGGCGATGGATGGATACAAGGGCAACGGACTTTTCACTTACACGCTGCTGGATGGACTGAACAACAACAGGCAGGCCGATAAAAACAAAGACGGAAAGGTTAGCATTGTGGGATTGGGTGAATACTCCAAGAAGATGACGACGAGCATCTCAAAGCAGATTGGTCACGAACAGACGCCACTGATCATCAACTTCGGGAAAGACAGCCCGATTTATAAATTGCAGTGAACGTTTCGATCGTTAATCATCAATTATTTTAGATGTTGTCAATGCTTTGTTTGTAGGTGGCTTCAATAACCAGTGCATGTCTTTTTGGTTAAGCAGTATGGGTTGTAATCTGCTACAAGAAAGCATCAGCCGCCAATCTCGACTACAATAAAATGAATGACCTATCGGTAATATCAAGGATGCGTATAGGTGAAAGCGAGCTCCGGAACGATTCATTTCATTTCTTTTTTTATCAATCAAAGGTACGCATCAATCGGATGAACCTAACTTCTGTTTGTGCTTGCGATCATGATGGATATTGACTATACATGCGACGGAAAAACCTTATGAACCTGAAGGGGGTGCGCACCATGAGAGTTCGCAAAGCGGGAAAAATCACGGAGCGTTTCTGGTATCTCGGCCGGGAGGAGTCCGGGGTCTACTGCCTGGAGGGCGCCGATGGCGCCATGCTCATCAACGGGGGGCTCACTTTTATACTTCCCGATGTGCTCAAGCAGCTGCAATCATTCGGGATCGATGCGGGAAAAATCAAAAAGTTCCTCATCCTGCACTCCCACTTCGACCATACGGGGATCGTGCCCTATATCAAGCGGACCTGGCCCGCAATCGAAATTCTGGCGTCCGCGCCGGCCTGGAAAATCTTCGCCATGCCCAAGGCCATCGAGATCATGAACGCTTACAGCCATATGAGCGCGCAGCTCGCAGGCAACGAGGATGCCCTCAAAGCCTTTGATCTCGACTGGCGCGACGACATCACGGGAACGGTCGTCGGTGGGGGGGACGTCATCGACCTGGGCGGAATCGCCGTGCAAATCTTCGATACCCCGGGCCACACCAACTGTTCCATCTCGGCCTACGAGCCGGCGATCAAAGCCCTGTTTCCCTCCGACGGCGGCGGTATTCCGTTTGGCGATATGTGCTTCCCTTCCATGAACACCAATACGATCCAGTATCTGGAAAGCCTGGAAAAAATGAAACCGCTGCCGGTCAGCTATTACTGCGCAGACCACTACGGTTATATCACCGGAGACGAGGCGGGCGGGTTTATCGATCTGACCCTGACCGAAGGGCGCCGGTGGAAGTTGGAATTAGAGAACTGCTATCGCAAACATGGGGGGGACCTTGACGCCGCCGCCAGGGCCATCACGGACGATTTCTATCGGCTCAATCCCGGTTATTTCATCGCCCCGGATATCCTGGAAGGGGTCTTCAAGCAGATGCTGAAATTCACGGGCAAAAACATGTAAAAGGGAATACTTGAAAAATGGCTTCGCCGCGTCTCAAAAATCTTTTCCGCTAAGAGGACGGCAGGCGTAATCATGATTCACGACAAACCGCTAACGCAATCTCTGGAAAGGCGGAAAACATTTGATTCGCCGCTTGCGAACCATTTTTCAGCGGCTATGCGAAATCTCAAAAGGAGAAATCAAGATGGGTATCGAAGCGTTTCGCAAGTTGAGTTATGGTCTTTATGTGGTCAGCTCTTTGAAAGATGGTGAGATCAATGGCCAGATCGCCAACGCCCTGTTTCAGGTAACCTCCAATCCGCCGACCGTCGCCGTCAGCATCAGCAAGGAGAATCTGACGCACAGCTACATCCAGGCCAGCCGGAAATTTTCCATCTCCATCCTGTCCCAGAACACCCCCATGACGTTCATCGGCCTCTTCGGTTTCCGCTCCGGTAAAACGATCAACAAATTTGAAGGGGTGAATTACAAATCAGGCCTTACGGGGGTGCCCGTCGTCCTTCAGCATGCGATCGCCTATCTCGAAGCGGAGGTGACGGGGGAGTTGGACTGCGGCACCCACACGATTTTTGCGGGCCGGGTCATCGACGGTCATATCCTCAACGATGAGCCGCCGCTGACCTATGATTATTATCGGGATATCAAAAAGGGCAAGTCGCCCAAAAACGCGCCGACGTACATGAAAGAAGAACCGAAACCCAAGGCTGAAAAGGCGCCCAAGTACGTTTGCTCAATCTGCGGCTACATCTATGATCCCGAAAAAGGCGACCCGGATGCGAACATCAAGCCCGGAACCCCCTTCGCAGATCTGCCGGAGGACTGGGTCTGCCCGATCTGCGGGGCCGACAAGACCAAATTTGACAGGGAGAGCTGAACGGCTACGTAAAAAGTCCGGATGCTGCGTTGCACTTCATCCTTCGTCATTGCGGCGTACGTATAAAGTACGCCTCATTCCTCAGGATTTGCGCGCCTTGCCTGCGGAGCTTTTTACGAAGCCGTCATTTTCGGTTCATTTTTACTTTTTGCGAGTTCGTCAAAGCTGAGGGGGCTCAGGCTTTCCAGGTTCGCCTCAGGCGTAAAGAATTGCTGACCACGGAGACGGAACTCAGGGCCATGGCCGCAGCGGCAAATTCGGGATTCAGCAGGATGCCGCCGAAGGGGTAGAGGACCCCGGCGGCAATGGGGATGCCGATGATATTGTAAATAAAGGCCCAGAAGAGGTTCTGCCGGATCACCTTCATCGTTGCAAAGGAAAGCCGGATGGCGGCGGCGACGGACCTCAGATCGTCGTTCATCAACGTAATGTCGCTGGCCTCGATGGCCACATCCGTGCCCGCGCCGATGGCGATGCCGATATCCGCAGCCGCCAGGGCCGGGGCATCGTTGATCCCGTCCCCCACCATGGCAACCACCTGTCCCTGCGACTGCAGCCGCTTGATTTCTGAGGCCTTATCCCCGGGAAGGACCTCCGCCAGAATCCGATCAATTCCCAGCACCGCACCGATACTCCGGGCTGTCTGCGCATGGTCGCCGGTAATCATGGCAACATTCAAACCCATTTTTTTCAGATCAGCCAAGGCTTCTGCAGCCGATACCTTGGGCACATCGGAAAGACCCAGCAAGCCCGTTACCTGCTTTTCTTCCGCTATAAATACACAGGATTTCCCTTCTGCTGACAGTCGCATCGCAGCTTGAGCCAGGCCATTCATTTCAACGCCCGATGCTTCCATGAACCGCAAATTGCCCAGCAAATGCATGCGTCCCTTGACCATTGCTCTGACGCCGAGACCGGAAACCGCCTCAAATCGCTCGACGGAAAGCGGCGTCATGCTCTCCTTTCTGGCCCGGTCTGCAATGGCTTGAGCAAGGGGATGTTCAGACAGAACCTCGAGGGACAAAGCCGCCTGCAGAACCTTTTCCGGTGAAAAGCCCGGCGCCGTGAGGATATCCGTAACTTCCGGTTTTCCCCTTGTCAGGGTGCCCGTCTTGTCGAAGACCACCGTGGTGAGCTTGGAGGCGTTCTCCAGGCTCTCGCCGCCCTTGATCAGGATGCCATTTTCCGCTCCCAGCCCGGTTCCGACCATAATGGCCGTGGGTGTCGCCAGCCCCAAGGCGCAGGGACAGGCGATGACCAGGACAGAAATAAAATTCAGGAGCGCCCTGCTGAATGTCGGATCAGGAACAACATAATACCACACCCCGAAGGTCAGGACCGCGACGGTGAACACCACCGGCACGAAAACAGCCGCCACCCGGTCCGCCAGCCGCTGAATCGGGGCTTTCGACCCCTGGGCTTCTTCCACCAGCCGGATAATCTGCGCCAGCGCCGTCTCGGCGCCGATTTTGGTCGCCTGGAAGGTGAAACTGCCGGTCCTGTTCACCGTAGCGGCAAAAACGTCCTGGCCGGCTTCCTTGGCTGCGGGCATGCTTTCACCGGTCAGCATGGATTCATCGACTGTCGATGAACCGGAGACCACAATGCCGTCCGTGGGGATCTTTTCACCCGGCCTGACCAGGATCAGATCGCCTTTCCGGACTGCTTCAATGGCGATGTCCACTTCCTGATCGCCGCGGATAACGCGCGCCGTTTTGGGTTTAAGGCCCATCAGCCGCTGAATGGCGAGGCTGGTCTTCCCTTTGGCTTTGGCCTCCAGCATTCGCCCCAGAACGATCAAGGTGATGATCAGGGCCGCGCTGTCATAATAAACATGGGGCGCCAGATTGGCGGCCATGAAAAATTGCGGCAAAAACGTCGCCAGAACGGAATACAGATAGGCGGCCAGCGCCCCAACCGCCACGAGGGTGTTCATGTCTGTGGTTTTTTGTTTTGCCGCCTTGAAGGCGCCGATAAAAAATCGGCTTCCCACCCAGAAGACCACGGGTGTTGTCAGGATGAACGTAAGAATCAGAACCGGCTGCCGTGGAACCTTCATCAGAAAGGGAAACCAGTGCTGCATGGACCCGATGAAGATGGGAATGCTCAGGATGGCGCCCGTGATGAAACGGTGCCTCAGGTCTTTATACTCTTTCTCACGCGCGACCCGGATCGGGTCTTCGCCGCTCGTGTCTGCAACGCCCAGATAGTCATAGCCCTGAGCCACCACTACCCGCTGCAGCGCCGCTTCGCCACCCCAGACCGCTCTGTGCGTGATGGTCGCTTTCGCCGTGGCAAGGTTCACGGCCACATCCGTCACGCCTTCTACGTCCTTCAATGCCGTTTCCACGCGTCGGACGCAGGCGGCGCAGGTCATGCCGCCCACAGAGATCGCGGTCCGTCCGGCCGTATTCTTCTCAGCCAACGTCAAACCCCGCCTTTCTGATTTTTTCTTCAATAACGGCTATATTTACCGGTTTTATCTCATCAAACGTTGCCTCGCCCGCCTCCAAACTGACCTTGACATGATCGATGCCGTCAATGGCCTTCAACGCTTCCGTGACGGCCTTCACGCAGTGATCACAGGACATTCCCTTCACCTTGATCGTTTTCATGGTCTCCTCCCTCTTGTCTTCCCCTGTCATTTTTTTGATGATCATAACATAAGTCCCCATTAGGATAGTCACTCCACCGCCGGTTGTCACGCTAAAATATGTCCTTTCTGAGGCCGCAACCTGAAAAAAGTCTTGATTCTAAAACAGAACATGGCTATATTCGGCCGACTTCTTTCTATGGAGGGGCTACGTGATTATTCGATGTTGGGGGGCGCGCGGGTCCATTCCCGTTTCCGGCAGGCAATATTTGAAATATGGGGGAGACACGCCCTGCATTGAAATCAGGACGAAAAACGACGACATCATCATTGTGGACGCCGGCTCGGGAATTCGGCGTCTGGGCCATCGGCTGATGGAGGAAAAGAAGCGTGTATTCACGATGCTCTTCACCCATAGCCACTGGGATCACATCATGGGATTTCCCTTTTTCAGGCCCATTTATTCCAAGAATACAAAAATCGCCATGTTCGGCTGTCCCTTCACGCAGCTTTCGGTAAAAAACATTATTTCCGTCATCATGGCAGCTCCCAATTTCCCGGTCAACTTTGAAGACGCCAAAGCAAATATCACTTATCATGACACCTGTGGCTTGGAATATGTCATGAATTCCATGACGATCACCCCCATTCCTCTGAGCCATCCCAATCAGGGGGTTGGCTACAAATTCAGTGAAGATGGAAAGAGCTTTGTCTTTCTGACGGATAACGAGCTGAGGTACAAACACCCCGGCGGCATGGATTTTGACGATTATCGTGAATTTTCCGCCAATGCCGATCTGCTGATCCACGATGCCGAATACGACAACAGCGAGTATAAAAAGAAAAAGACCTGGGGTCACTCGACCTACAGAGATGCTCTGCAGTTAGCGCAGGAGGCGGGCGTGAAGCGCTTCGGATTGTATCATCACAATCAGGAAAGATCGGATCAGCAGGTGGATGCCTTCGTCAGGGACTGCAAAAAAATCATCAGACAGAACCGCGTCGACATGCAATGTTTCGCCGTTCGTCAGGACATGGAAATCGAGTTATAATAAGCAGCATGGCTTGAATACGGAGTGCGTCAGGCCGTGTTGACCCGTCCCACAATCGATAAACAAGCAATAGGAGGATGTCCATGCGTTCAAAAAAATCAGGTGGAAATCGAATTATCTCAATTGGATTTTTAATGTTTGCCGCGGCTGTTTTTCTGACCCTTTATCCGGGGGTGGTTAGCGCCCACTCGCCCAGCGAGGTAAAGATCAGCTATGATATGCCGACACAGACGCTGCAGGCAACGATCACGCACACCCGGTTCTCGGACAGTCACTATGTCAATCAAAGTGGAGATTAGAAAGAACGGCAACCTGGTCAGCCTGCAGGAGTATAAGAATCAGCCCTCTGAGACCTTCACCTACTCCTACAAGGTCACCGCCGTCGCCGGCGACACCCTTGAAGTCAAGGCCTATTGCAGTAAATTCGGTTCCAAAGCGGAAAAACTGGCGGTCGGACAGCCCGGGAAGCCTGCTCTCAAATAAGCCGTATTCTGCCGAGTCGAAAGGGTATGCCGGAATGCCTCTTTTCTATCTTCACGCCGGTGCCATGGGCGCGGGATTCCTGTTTATGGCCGCCGGCGCCGGGATCGCCCGATTTCACCGTCAGCAGCGCTGGTGGCTGAAGACCCATAAAACCTTCGGCATGACGGGTTCATTCGTTATGCTGCTGGGCCTGGTGGCCGCGGTTTTCATGGTAGATCAGAACGGCAGCGGACATATCAAGGTTCCCCATGCAGGTTTCGGCTTGGTCATGATTCTTTTGGCGCTCATAACGCCTGTGCTCGGTCAATTGCAGTTCAAAATCAGAGAAAAGGCCAAACAGCTCCGGGAAAAACACCGTTGGTCCGGAAGGATCACGCTCATTGTCGGCTTGGTTACGATCCTGTCGGGATTGCTGGCCGCTGGAATTATTTAATGGAGGAGGTTTCAAGTATGGCAAAAGACAAGGGTGCAAAAAAAGAATCCAAGAAGACACCCATCAAAACGCCAAAAGAAAAAAAGGCGGCGAAAAAGCTGAAAAAAAGCTCTCAGGCCTGAGCCATCCCGATTGCGGATGGAGAGTTTTGCATAACCGCTGAAAAATGGTTCGCGTGCGGCGAATCAAATGTTTTCCGCCTTTCCGGAGATGACGTTAACGGCTTGTCATGAATCGTGATTACCTCTGGCCGTCATCTTGGCGGAAAAGATTTTCGAGTCGCGGCGAAGCCATTTTTCAAGATGATATGCGCTTGGGGCTCATTTGAAATGCCGGTCAGATTCGACCGTAATCGTCTTCGATCCGCTCAACGTCGTCTTCCCCGAAATATTCTCCGGTCTGAACCTCGATAAAGGTCAGGTGAGCCGATCCCCTGTTTTCAATACGATGGGGCTCACCCTTCGGAATGTCTAGCGACTCGCCGTTATTAAGGGGTACTTCCTTTTCTCCCAGCGTCACCAGGGCTTCACCGCGGAGGATGAACCAGTGCTCGGCGCGGCGGCGATGACGCTGGAGACTCAGGCGTTTGCCCGGATAGACGGTCATCCGCTTGACCTTGTGGCCCGGTCCGTCTGAGAGAACTTCATAATAGCCCCAAGGACGGCGTTCCGTTTCATTGCACATGGCCTGGTTCCTCTCAAACGGCCCGGCGCCGCAGGTTGCATTCGTGCATGACGGTCGCGGCGATTTCTTCCACGGACATCGTGGTGATGTTGATGAAGGGAATATCCTCGTACTGAAAAAGGGTCTCCGCCAGGGAGACTTCCTGGCGGCATTGTTCAAAAGAGGAATAACGGCTGTCCGGACGGCGTCGGGCACGGATGTTATAGAGGCGTTCCGGACTGATGGTCAGTCCGAACAGTTTCCGGCGAAAGTGCGCCAGCGCCGGTGGCAGGTACCCGTCCTTGTTGACCAGATCCTCCTCCGTGAGGGGGTAGTTGGCGGCGTAAATCCCGAACTGCAGCCCCAGGTACAGGCAGGTGGGGGTCTTGCCCGCCCGAGACACGCCGATCAGGATAACATCGGCCTGGTCGTAGTCCTTGGTGGATGCGCCATCGTCATTGTACAGAGCATAATTCACGGCGTCGATACGGAAGTTGTACACGGTATCGTCCACGAGGCCGTGATAGCGGCCAACGGTGTGTGAAGATGACGTGCGGAGTTCCTCTTCCAGGCTGCCCATATAGGTATCGAAAAAATCAAAAACCACCCCCTTGCTCGTCATGATCATCTGCCGGATATCATCGCTGATCAGGGTGCTGAAAATAATGGGTTTGACGCCGCTCTGCTGTTCCGCATTGTTGATCTGCATGACGGCGAATCGCGCTTTTTCCAGGGTATCCACAAACGGCAGCGTCACCTGATTGAACTGCAGCTGTTCAAACTGTGTGAGCAGGCTCTGCCCCAGCGTCTCCGCAGAAATGGCGGTCCGGTCGGAAATAAAAAATATGGTGCGTCTTTTCGGCATGGGGTCCTCTGGCGCCGCATTGCGTAACGAACTATATCATCTCCAGAACGCAGGCCAGAGACACGCCGCCGCCGCCGCAAATCGTCGCCAGTCCCAGCGTCTTACCCCGCTTCTTCATGGCGTGCAGCAGAGTGACCATGATGCGGCATCCCGTGGAGCCCACCGGATGACCCAGGCCGCATCCGGAACCGTTGACATTGGTAATCTCCCGGTTCAACCCGAGCTCCCGCTCGCAACCCAGATACTGCGCGGCAAAGGCCTCGTTGAGTTCGATGAGTTCAAAATCCTGGAGCTTCATCCCGGATCTGGACAGCAGATCCTTGACCGCCGGAACCGGGCTCAGTCCCATGACCGACGGATGGCAGCCGCCGCGACCGAAGGCCTTGATACGGGCGATGGGTTTCAGACCCAGTTCCTTGGCCTTATCGGCCGACATGAGCACCATGGCGCTGGCGCCGTCGTTGATGCCCGAAGCGTTGCCCGCCGTGACCTTGCCGATTTTCGGCAAAAACGCGGGAGGCAGTTTGGCCAGGGCGTCCATCGTCAATCCCGGACGGAAATGCTCATCCCTGTCGAAGATCACGGGCGGCTTGCCTTTCTTCTGGGGCAGCTCGATGGGAACGATTTCTTCCTTGAAGTCACCTTCTTTCGTGGCCCGTTCCACGTTGTTATGGCTGCGCAGGGCGACTTCGTCGATCTCTTCGCGGCTCAGATTGTGCTTATAGGCGATCAGTTCCGCCGTAATGCCCATGATGTAGGGTTTTCCCCGGAAACTGTCGACCACCGGTCCGTCCTTGATCGGGCCCTGTTCGAGGCCCGGAAGCAGATGGGAGCCGGCATGAAGGCCATGCACGAGATTATCCACAAACACCTGGTCCTGAAAACGGCATCCCCAGCGCGCTGCCGGAACCGAATAAGCGGCGCCGGACATGTGTTCCACGCCGCCGGCCAGGATAATATCCGCCATTTCGCCCCGGATCATGGCCATGCCCGATAAAACGGCTTCCATGCCCGAAATGCAGACCCGGTTGACCGTCACCGCCGTGACCGTATCGGGGATGCCGGCCATCAGGGCGGCGACGCGGGCCGAGTTCAGGCCGTCGACCGGCTCCATGCAGCAGCCGAAACGGACATCATCGATTGTTGCCGGGTCGATGCCCGCCCGCTTGACGGCCTCTTTCATGGCGATGCTGCCGAGGACCGGCGTGTTCAAGTCTTTAAGGGTGCCGCCAAATACGCCGATGGCGGTGCGACAGGCAGAAACGATAACGACATCTTTCATTGCTAAATCTCCTTTTGTGATTTGTGATGATCAACGAATAAATCCATTGACGCCAGGACTAATATTATAAGACCGGCTTGATGTCAATCAGGATGATTAATGGATCGTTTTACCCACTACTGCCCAACAGTGGATATTCATCAGAACGACAAAGCTCACTGGCGGGGATAAAGCGCCAGCGGAATCTCCGTCCAGGGCAGCGACTTGTCGGGCACGATGGATCTGTCATTTCTTTTGCCACCGATCATCCTTCTCCAGCACTGAATGTGGACCGTCGCCATCAAGCCAGGCTCTTGCTGCAGCATCCTCGCGCAGCCAAGCATCCCAAAAAGCCGTACTCAGGGCGAGAATGACCCGATGGTGATTCGGATTCCGCTTCTCGGTGTCGCCTGGCAGAGCGCGGTCCGTGAAGGCGGAGTGCTCGGCTCCGTAAAGAACCAGCTCGTATTTGCCGCCTGGCGGCAGGGCAGGGAACACGGCAAGACGAGACGTCATGTCGGCATCACTCATGTGAGCAACATCTTTCGTACCCGTCATCAGCATCCACGGTATCTTCACATTGCCAAACGCTTGTCCGGGGTCCCGGCCTCGACGCGGGCTGCTGGGGCTGAACACGACGGCCGCCTTGATCCGTGGGTCGGTGAAGGACAATTTTTCCAATCCGGTGCTCTGGCCGCTGACCGCCTGTGTCGTCACCGCGCCGAAGGAATGGCCTGACATGCCGACCCGCATGAGGTCCAGACGCCCCGCCAGGGCATGCCCGTCGGTCTTGTTCCAGCGATCAAGCTGATCGAGCACGGCAGGAACGTCCTTTACACGCAACATGAAGTTCGCTGGTCCGGCCGCCTGCTGCATCGCGCCCATCCGCTGATTCAGGGGTTTGCCCTGCCACACGGAGGTATCGCTTCCCGGATGCTGGAGAAACACAGCGACATACCCGCGAACCGCCCAGTGATTGCCAAGATAGGCACTTTCTTCACGGGAACCACCCAGTCCATGACTGAAGAGGACAACCGGAACAGGAGATTTTTTCGATGGGAGGTAGACGCGAACGGGAATGTCCCGTTTTCGTTCCGCATCATTAACCGTGAGGTCAACGGTTTCAGACGCGAACCGTGCGGATATCGCAAGCGGGTCATAGGATAGGTCGGCGGCGATTGCCTGTGCCGCAAACAGCAGAAAGGAAGCCGTCAGTACGCGCAGCATGCTGCATTGGTTGTGTTTCATCATGGCTTGCTCCTGTCGCCCAATGTGGCGCAATTAAAGAACCCCTAATTTTACAGTTTAAAAATCCGCTCTGCATTACTAAAAAGAAATAATTCCCTGACTTCATCTTCCAATTGGAGGTCGTCAATACTTTCCAGACATTTAGAGGGCGTTATCATGGGATAGTTGGTACCGAAAAGAACTTTTTTACGACCGTTTTTCTTCATATACGCTACCAGTTCTGGAGGATAGCGCTTCGAAATATATGCCGATGTATCGATGAATACATTGGCGTGCTTTGTGGCAACAGCAATCATTTCCGTCGTCCATGGGTATCCAATGTGACCACAAACGATCTTAAGCTCCGGAAAATCAAGGGCTATTTCATCAATGTAAGGGATGGGACGACCCGGTTCAGAGGGACAAAGAGGACCGGTATGCCCGACTTGAAGACAAACCGGAATATCGAGATCAATACATTCTGCATATAGTGGGTAATACTTTCGATCAGTAGGCGGCAAATTCCAAAACCACTGAACAATCCTCAGACCTTTAAATCCCAAAACTTTTACGCAGCGTCGAAGCTCACGAACCGCTTCCATGGGTCTGAATAAGTTCACGGAGCCGATCCCGACAAAACGATCCGGAAAACGATTTACCGCCGATGCCACTTCTTCGTTAGAAATAAGCGGGCCTTGAGGCCCCCACCAGGCACATATCAATCCTTTCCGGACATGACCTTGATCCATGACGCTTATTGTTAATTCAACTGGAATCTCTTCGGTAACTTTATCAACTCCCATCCACCGTCGCAGCGATTCAAACATAGGATGATTGATAAAGTTTAAATTAGGATGCTGCATCCAAACATCAATTATTTTTTTCTCCGTCATGTTATATTTCCTCTCATTCTCAATGTTTTAATATGATTTGAGGCTAATGCCTGTATCAAGACCGTTCAATTCATTTTTTTCACCAATTCTTGAAGCCAATCTAAATAAATATGTCCACGCTTCTCAGCAAAATAATCGGCCCCTAACATCAGCAGCGATTGTATAAATAACCCCGTTCCGATTCCTTTACTTGTGCTTCCAGAAGCTTGCGTTAAGATTAAAATTAATCCAACGGCAGCTAATGCCATTTCCACCCAGCGGTAGATCGTAAAGTTTTTCATCACGGTTTCCATTCTCGGAATTTCTTCGGTTGCAATGGCATTTTGATTAGTAGATACCATTTTTTCTACACGCACAATATCTTTTGGAGATCGAATAAAAACCGCGCCGCCGACAAATAATTGAATCAATGCAATAATGATTAATGGCCAAGCCATTCCCATGTAAAATGGTTTTTTTACCGACATGACAAAATAGATTCCGGCCGCAAATGCAAGTAAACCAATTGCTATAAAAACCAAACTCTCTGCACGTTCTGCCTTGAAATAGATTTGAATATTTTCCATTTTATTCTTCCTACCCTAACACCGGGCATCAGGCGCGGCGGGAAGTAGCAGCGCAGCTTCCTGTGCAGGCGAAATGCCGACCGTCTTCAGCGATTTGTTGGCGCCGTGCGAATCAGCGCGCAAGGCAATTATTTCTCTATGATGCAATCGCCACCGGCATCAATGGTCATTGCGCCAATAAAGAGCTGAAAAGCTAAGCCGGAGCGGCCCAGTGGGCAGCGATCGGCTTGAGCGACTCGTTGTGGTTTTTAAATAGCACCGACTCATTTATTTCTATTTATTTCAAACGTTGGCTTGCACAGCATGCTTAGAAATGGCGTCTACTATTTCTGCCCAAACCCCTTTTGGCATGTCATGCCCCATTCCATTAATGATTAATAATCTTGCTCCCGGTATTACTCGAGCTGTGTCTTTTCCTCCTTCGACCGGTATCAGCGGATCATCAGCCCCATGAATTACAAGTGTTGGAACCTTAATAGATGAAAGCGACGGTCTTCGATCGCCATTGGCAATAAGAGCTATGTTTTGACGTGCCATTCCCTGTGGGTAGTATGAACGATCATAGCTCTTCTCTATGAACGTTCGAGCTCTCTTTTCCTCAAATGGAAATCCGGGACTCCAAATCGTCCGCCATACATTCATGTTGTGCTCAACATATGCTCCGCGTTCCTCTGGTGCAGGCGCGAGAACAGCAGCTATTGCATCCGGTTTCCCCTGCGGAAGATCAGGATTTCCTGTGGTCGACATTATTGAAGTGAGACTCAGGACATGTTTGGGATGTCGATAGGAGATAACCTGGGCAATCATACCGCCCATTGAAGCGCCGCAAATATGTGCCTTCTCAATGCCCAAAGCATTAAGTAAACCAACGGCGTCATCTGCCATATCATCAAGAGAATATGCTGATTCCACAGGCTTACCTTCCATTAAAGCTTTGATTGCAGCCGGAAAGTCAGGAATTCCTGCTTCTTCAAATTTTGTCGAAAGACCTGCATCCCGGTTGTCAAACCGAATCACAAAGTAACCTTTTTTTGCTAATAACTCGCAGAATTCGACATCCCAAAAAATCATCTGAGCACCATTACCTGCAACTAATAATAATGCAGGGAATGAACTATCACCGAAAGTATCATATTCAATTTGGATTCCATTAGCTGTCACATTAGGCATTGCTTACTCTTTTTCCTGTTAATATCATGAATTACTATATTTATCTTGACCCACAACGAAAAGCTGAGCCGGAGTAGCCCAGGGGGCTGCGATCGGCTCTAGCGGCTGGTTAGCCCTTTGCCAAGAACCCTTCATGAAACAAAACAATGCCTTCTGGAACCCTTTCGGTAAACGGCAAGGCAAAGAAAACTTCTTGCGGAACTCCCTCGTGAACCAGTTCTGAGAAATTCTGGAAACCTAACCGCTTATAGTAGGCCGGATGACCCACAAGAACGCAACCTTGGCCGCCCAATTTTTTAAGTAAAGACAACCCTTCACTGATAAGGGATTTCCCAATTCCTTTTTTTTGATACTCCGGCAATACAGAAACCGGGCCGAGGCCGTACCAGCCTATTGCACCGTCAGATATTGTTACCGGCGAAAAAGCAATATGGCCTACCACCTGTCCATCAATCTCCGCAACCAGCGAAATAGTCAGCGCATTGGCCTCGCGTAATGCATTTATTATGAATTGTTCTGTATGATTACTAATTGCAAGATTCTTGAAGGCGGCAATGGTCACTTTCGATATTGCTTCAATGTCTGAACTTGTTTCATTCCTTATGATCATTTTAAACTCCGTATTCTCACGGGTTATTTATTGATGGCTAACGGCGAGTTGAGTGGTTCGCCGGCAGGCTGTCGAGTTTGCTCGGCAAGGCTGTTGGCGAATGCGCTCGAACGATTTGTTCGGCCGCGCGAATCAGCGCGCAGGCGACTGAACATTAACTTATTCCGAGAAAAATGAAAAGATAAGATTCGTTGGCCTTTTTGCTTGTCGGAGCAATAAGCTCCTCGCAAATCTAATCGGCGCTTTATCTCAAGTCGTCGTCATTGACTTTATTGCAAAAAAAGGGTAAGGAAACGCGCGATACAAACGAAATCACCACGAGCGAGGTTGCGCGATGAATGACATTTTCAAGGCTATCCGGATCACCGATCGCGTCTGGTGGGTCGGCGCCATCGACTGGAATATCAGGGACTTTCACGGCTACATGACCAAACGGGGCAGCACCTACAATGCCTATCTGATCCTGGCGGACAAAGTGACGCTCATGGATACGGTCCGGGCTCCCTTCCGGGACGAAATGATGGCGCGCATTGCCTCGGTCATCAATCCCGGCGACATTCAATATATCGTCTCGAACCACTCCGAAATGGACCACTCGGGCTGCCTGCCGGAGGTGATCGACGCGGTCAGGCCGGAAAAGGTTTACACCTCCGTCATGGGAGCCAAAACGCTTCAGGAGATCTTTCACCGGGATCTGTCGTTGATCCCGCTCAAGGACGGCGACCGGCTCAGTCTGGGCAATATGAACCTGTCTTTCTTCGAAACCCGCATGCTGCACTGGCCGGACAGCATGTTCAGTTATCTGGAAGACGAGCAGGTGCTCTTTTCCCAGGATGCCTTCGGGATGCATCTGGCGTCTTCCCAGCGGTTCGATGACGAGATGGACCCGGCCATTCTGCGCTATGAGGCCGCCACCTACTTTGCCAACATCCTGACGCCCTACGCGGCCCTGATTACCAAACTGCTGGCGCGTGTGTCCGCCGCCGGACTCAAATTCAAAATCATCGCGCCGGATCACGGCCCCGTCTGGCGCAAGGATATTCAGGGAATTCTGACCCGTTACGCGGAATGGGCCGCCCAGAAACCGACGCGCAAGGCCGTGGTCGTCTACGGCACCATGTGGCACAGCACGGAAAAGATGGCCCTGGCCATCACGGAGGGCCTGATCGCCGGCGGCATCGACGTGAAGCTGATGTCCATGGATGCCTTCCACCGCAGCGACGTGGCCTATGAAATTCTGGATGCCGGAGCGCTGATCGCAGGGTCGTCCACGCTCAACAACGATATGCTGCCCGGCATGGCCGACGTTCTGACCTATCTGAAGGGGCTCAAACCGAAGAATCTGTTTGGTGCGGCTTTCGGTTCCTATGGATGGAGCGGCGAGGCGCCCCGCCAGATTCAGGAGATGCTCTCGGAGATGAAGGTCGAACTTGTCGGCGACCCCATTCAGACCCGGCACGTGCCGGATCAGGGCGTGCTCGCACAGTGCTGTGATCTGGGCCGGCAGATTGCGGGAAAATTACAAGAACTTCGTTAAAATAAAAAGAGCGAAAGGAGATTCATCATGCAGAAGTATGTCTGCGACGTCTGTGGTTATATCTATGACCCGGTGAAAGGCGATCCCGACGGCGATATCCCTAAGGGAACGGCCTTTGAGGATCTTCCCGAAGACTGGGTTTGCCCGATCTGCGGTTCCGGAAAAGATGTGTTCATTCCGGAATAAAGAACGACTGGAAATATCCGAAAGGAGACCGGCAACATGGACACAAAGTCAGCTCTTCACATGGCCTATACCGGCGAGTCCAAGGCGGCGCTCCGGTTGAAGGTCTATGCGGAAAAAGCAGACAGTGAAGGATATGCGCAGATGGCCAAACTCTTCCGGGTTATCGCCTTCTCCGAAGAGATTCACGGCAGCCGCGCCTTAAAACTGCTTCGCGAAGTAAAAAGCACGGAAGAGAATCTCGCCGCCAGCTTCGAATCGGAAACGCACGTGGCGGACGTGGCCTATGACGAGTTCGTCAAGCAGGCCGAAGCGGAAGGCAACAAGGCCGCCGTCCTGCATTTCAGCCAGAGCCGGGACGTGGAGGAAATTCACGCCAAACTGTACAAAGAAGCCATGAATCACTTCATGGAAGAGCGCGAAACCGTTTATTACGTCTGCAAGGTCTGCGGATACGTCGCGGACGGCGTTCTCCCCGACGAGTGTCCCGTCTGCAACGCGAAAAAGGAACAGTTCGTCAAGTTCGATTGATCCCGTGGCAACAGGCGAGGTTGTTCAGCGAGGAGATCGTCATGACAGGAATATTACTGCGCTGGCTGATTCTGACGGCGGCGATTCTTGCGGCCGCCTATCTGTTAGACGGCATTGTAATCCGGGACTTCCTGTCGGCTTTTCTGGCGGCGGCCGTCCTGGGCATCCTGAATGCCTTCTTCAGGCCGCTTCTGCTCCTGCTGACCCTGCCGCTGAATATCCTTTCCCTGGGACTCTTCACGTTCGTGATCAACGCGTTTCTGCTCAAGATGGCCTCCGGCGTCATTCCCGGGTTCGAGGTCCACGGCTTCTGGACGGCCCTGTTCGGCGCCCTGATCATCACGCTCGTGAGCGGGCTCCTGAACGCCCTGACCCGCAAGGAACCGGATCGCACGAACCCGGGCTCTCCGGCGCAGGACGGTGGGGACGATGTCATCGACCTCAAGCGAAGGGGCGACGACCGATGGTCATGACCGGCACGACGGATCTGACTCCGGCCATGCGGCAATACCTGGACATTAAAAGCCGCTACCCCGACTGCATCCTGCTGTTCCGTATGGGCGACTTCTATGAGATGTTTTTCGAGGACGCCGTTGTCGCATCAAAAATCCTGGACATCACGCTGACCTCCCGGAACAAGGGCAAGGAGGACAGCATCCCCCTCTGCGGCTTTCCCTACCACGCCGTTTCTACCTACCTGGCAAAACTCATCGACGCAGGATTCAAGGCAGCGATCTGTGAGCAGGTGGAAGATCCGAAACTCGCCAAAGGGGTGGTCAAGAGGGAAGTCGTGCGCGTCGTCACGCCCGGCCTGGTCGTGGATACGGATAATCTCCAGGCCAAGGAAAACAATTTTCTGGCGTCGCTCTGTTTTCAGGATCACCATTTCGGGCTGGCCTTTCTGGACATATCGACCGGTGAATTCCGGGTCACCGGGGCGGCCCAGCCGGATTTGCTGCTCATGGAAATCAGCGGGCTGAACTTCCGTGAAATCCTGCTGGAGGAAAAGACGGCTCAAAGCCGCCTGCTGAAAGACTATCTGAAGGAAAGAAAAGACTGCCGGGTCAATGTCTTCCCCCCGGATTACTTTGACGAGAAGGCGGCCGGCGCCCGCCTGAAACGTTATTTTAACCGATCCATGCTCGAGCAGGTCGGCCTGGACCGTCATCCGGCGGTGGCCTGCGCTGCCGGGGCCATCCTGCGCTACATCGAAGAGACACAGAAAGATCATCTGAGTCATATCAACCGGATCGAACGGTATCAGATAGACGAGTATCTGGTTCTGGATGAAATCGCCAAACGGAATCTGGAACTGTTCGGCACCATCACGGACAACCGGAAAGAGGGAAGCCTCTTTCATGTCCTGGACCAGACCGTTACCGCCCTGGGCGGGCGACGCCTGCGGTGGTGGCTGTCCTATCCCCGTGTGAACCCGGAGCGGATCCGTCAGCGGCTGGCCGCTGTCGCTGAGATCAAGGATCGTCACCTCCTGCGCGAGAATCTGCGCCAGAGACTGAAACACGTCTACGACATGGAAAGACTGGGCGCCCGGATCGCCATGGGCCTGGCCAATGCGAGGGATCTCAACGCCCTTAAGGCATCCCTGCAGGCCCTGCCGGAGATCAAAGATTCCGTCCGGGATCTGGAATCCCCCCTGATCCGTTCCCTGGACGCCAGTCTCGATGAAATGCCGGATCTGCGCGAACGCATTGAAAAAACCATTGTAGATGATCCGCCGGCCACCATCCGGGAGGGCGGCATGATCCGGGAGGGCGTGGATCCGGAACTGGATCGCTTGCTGAAAGCGACCCGGGACGGCAAAAAATGGATCGCGGCTCTCGAGGACCGGGAACGCAAGCGGACGGGTATTTCCTCATTGAAGGTCGGCTTCAACCAGGTTTTCGGTTATTACATCGAAATCACCCGGGCCAACGCGGACCTTGTGCCGGAGGACTACATTCGCAAGCAGACGCTCGTGAACGCCGAACGTTATATCAACCAGGAACTCAAAGAGTACGAATACACGGTTCTGAATGCCCAGGATCGTCTGCGCGAACGTGAGTACGACTTGTTCATGACCGTCAGGGTTGAAATCGGGAAAGAAATCAAGCGAATCCAGACCACAGCGGCAGGCATCGCCGACCTGGACGCCCTGGCCGCGCTGGCAGAGGCGGCGGAACGCTATAATTACTGCTGCCCCGTGGTGGACGACGAGGATGTTATCGAGATCATCGACGGGCGGCACCCGGTGGTGGAAAGAATGGGCCTTACGGACGGTTTCGTGCCGAATGACTGCCGGCTTGATCTGGAGCAGAACCGCCTGCTGATCATCACCGGTCCCAATATGGCCGGAAAATCGACCTACATCCGGCAATGCGCCCTGATTGTGCTGATGGCACAGATGGGCAGTTTTGTCCCTGCTTCCCGGGCGCGGATCGGAGTCGTAGATCGGATATTTACCCGTATCGGCGCCGCCGACAGTCTGAGCCGCGGCCAGAGCACGTTCATGGTGGAGATGAATGAGGTCGCCCACATTCTGAAACACGCCACCCGCAGAAGTTTGATCATTCTCGATGAGGTCGGGCGCGGTACCAGCACCTTTGACGGCGTCAGCATCGCCTGGGCCGTGGGAGAATATCTCCATGATGCCGGACACCTGGGATCGAGGACCCTCTTTGCGACCCACTACCACCAGCTCACCGAAATGGAAGCGGCCAAAACCGGGGTCAAGAATTTCAACATTGCCGTAAAGGAGTGGGGCGACCGGATTATTTTCCTGCGCAAGATCATGGCAGGCGGCACGAACCGCAGCTACGGGATTCAGGTAGCCCGGATCGCCGGCGTGCCGGATGAGGTCATCGCCAGGGCCAGGGAAATCCTCAACAACCTGGAAAAGGGTGAGTTGGACGAGGCGGGCCAGCCTAAAATCGCCTGCAGCCCGAAGGCGGCCAAAAAAAACAGGCAGCAGTTGAGCCTGTTCATGGATGATCGAAGACGCGATCCTCACCGAGCTCAGAGACCTGGATATCATGAACCTGACACCTGTGGAGGCCCTGAACCAAATGAGCGGCTGGCAGGAGAGACTGAAAAAAGACAAGGGTTAAGGTTTTATTTAATGCACACCCTGCGGACCTGTTTGAAGTCCGTGAATCCTTTGATCGATTTGACGATCCCGTCTTGCAGCAGCGTCGTCATGCCCTGCTCGGCGGCGACGTCCCGCATCTCTTCCACCGTGGCATGTTTCTGGATCATCCGCTTGATCTCATCGGAGCCGACAAGCAGTTCGTGAATGCCCATCCGCCCCCTGTATCCCGATTTATCGCAGATATCACAACCCTTGGGCCGATACATGACAAAATCGTCCGTATAGGGAATATTGAGTTTGTCAAATTTCTCGCGGCCGTAGATCTCCGCCATTTCCTCGTATTCTGCAAGGGTCGGATGATAAGGCCTCCTTGCAGTCTTTGCAGAGCGTCCGTACAAGCCGCTGCGCCAGAATGCCGAGCAGGGCGTCTGCAAAATTCAGGGGATCGATCCCCATATCCAGGAGCCGGGTGATGGTTTCCGGGGCGCTGTTGGTATGCAGGGTGCTGAAAACGAGATGCCCCGTCAGGGAGGCTTCGACGCCCGTTTTGGCCGTTTCAAAATCGCGCATTTCACCGACCATGATCACGTCGGGATCCGCCCGCAGGAAGGCCCGCATGGCGGCGGCAAAGTCAAATCCGATTTTGGGCTGCACCTGCACCTGCCGCAGGCCGTACTGGGTAATTTCAACGGGATCTTCCGCCGTCCAGATCTTCCGGTCCGGCTTGTTGATATGATGCAGGGCCGCGTGCAGGGTCGTCGTCTTTCCGGAACCGGTGGGACCGACCACCAGGATCATGCCGTAGGGCTTAGCCAGAATCTTCAACATTTCATTGAAGTTACGTTCTGAAAGCCCCATAGCCTCAATGGGCATGGTTTCGCCCTTGGCCAAAATTCTCATGACCACATCCTCCACCCCGCCCTGGGTTGGAATGGTGGCGACGCGCAGTTCAATTTCATCGCCGTGGGGCCGTTTGAATTTAATCTTGCCGTCCTGGGGGATTCTTCTTACGGTAATGTCCAGATTGGACATGATCTTGATCCGGGAGATCACGGCCGCCCGGTAGCTGTAGGGAAGCGTCTGATAAATGGCGCAATCGCCATCCACCCGGTAGCGGACCTCGACATTCTTCTTGCCCACATTGGGTTCGATATGAATATCCGAGGCGCGTCTGTTGATAGGCGTCATTGATGATTTTATTCACCAGCTGCATGATCACGCTGTCCGACTCCGTGACAACTTCGCCATCTTCCTCGTCCGGCTCTTCTTCCGCCATGTCCATCTTTCCGAGGATATCGGAAATCGTGAATTCGTCTTCCGGCGACTGGTAGAAATAATTGATGATACTTGATGATATCTTCCGCTATGGCGACGTCGTACTTGACCGCCTTGGTCTTCAGCAGGTTCTCGATATTGTCCCGTTTCAGAATATTGTTCGGATCATCTACGAGAACACGGATATTCCCGTCCTTTCTTTCCAGCGGAACCCACAATTCACGGCGCAGGTATTCCTTCTTGAGGTTTTTCAGAAGATCGACCGGTATGGGGTGCTTGTCATTGAACTGCTCAAACTTGCAGCGGTAGAATTCTTCAAAACTTGCCCCCATGTCCGCCTTGGATATCTTATACTTTCTCATCAGGAAGGCTTCCACGGTCTCTTTGTGCTCCCGGGCCTCCTCCCAGGCGCCGTCCAGCTCTTCCTCCTTGAGCATCCCCCGGCTGACGAGATAATCAAACCGGGTCTTCCGCCTGCGGGCATAGCGTTCCTGATTATAGAAGGCAACCCCGAGGACCTCCGAGATTTCTTTCAGAAAACCGCCCTCATCATCGGAGAATCGGTTTATCTCCGCCTTCTTCTTATTGAGGATCTGAATGATTCCCACGAGGACCTTGTTATGAAAAATCGGTGCGGCCAGAATCTGGCGGCTCCGGAAACCCGATTTTTTGTCCCAGCTGACGTCAAAGCTCAGCTCCGGATGAATCTTTTGGAGTTCTTTCGCATCATAGGCGTCGGCAATATTGACGCTGTTGCCCGTATTGGCCACATAACCGGCAATGCTTTTATTGTTTATGGGAACACGAATTTCCCGGATCTCGGAACCGACCAGGAACATTGAATAAACTTCGTTCTGCAACTTGTCCACCACATAGATGGTGATCGCATGGGCGTCGAAAAGAGCCAGAATGCCATCCTTCAGGTCCACCAGGATCTGTTTGATGTTCTGAGCCGCGTGGATTCGATTGGTAATTTCCTGGAGCCGCTTTCGGATAATAAGCTGCTCTTCCAGCCTGCTAATATCAAGCACTCCTGCTGCAATACGTTCCGCCATAGGTTGCCTTTCCCGCCGTTATGCGTCCGTGACAATCTTTGAAAAGTCGGCGATCCGATGAAACAGATCGGAAATTTCTTTCAAGAGGGACAGTCGGTTTAATTTCACTTTTTCGTCCGGGGCCATGACCAGAACGGCGTCAAAAAACGCATCCACGGGCCTTCGCAGGCGGGCCAACTGGATCAGGGCCCCTGCATAATCCCCGCCGGCGATCTGCTGGATTGCGACCTCGCCAATGGCCCGACAGGCCTCGTGAAGGTCTCTTTCCGCTTCCGCCTCAAACAAGGCGGGATCAACCAGCCCTCCCCGGAAATCCTTGAGAATATTGCCTACTCGCTTGAAGGCAATGGCCAGAGGCTGAAAGTCCTCATGAGATTTGAAGGCCTCCATGGCTTCGATTTTCTGGACGGCGACGACTATATTCGCGGCGCCCGCAGCCAGTACGGCATCCACCACATCATAGGGATGTCCCTGGGAAATCATCAGGTTTTCAAAGCGGGCCCGGAAAAATTCGAGGACATCGGCCATGGTGTCGCCGGGCGGCCGTTTGAGCTTTCCGTCCAGGATGGCCAGGCTTTTTTCGATCCATTCCGTAAGCGTCAGCGGATACTTTTTACTCAGGATAATATTGATAATGCCGAGGGCCTGGCGGCGCAGAGCGTAGGGATCGGCGGCGCCGGTGGGAATCAGGTTGACGCCGAAGAAACCCACGATCGTGTCCAGCTTGTCGGCAATGCTGACGATGGCCCCTTCATCGGTTTCCGGAAGGGCGCCGCCCGCCGCAACCGGAAGGTAGTGTTCGTAGATGGCTTTGGCCACCACGGGATTTTCGCCTGCCAGCAGCGCATACTCCCGACCCATGGTTCCCTGTAACTCTGAAAATTCGCAGACCATCTGTGTGTCGAGGTCGGCCTTGGCCAGCACGGCCGTCCTGTCGACGGTTTCCTTCAGACCGGGCCGGATCTGAGCGGTAATCGCCGCCGCCAGCGCCCGGAACCGCATGACCTTTTCATAGGACGTTCCCAGCAGCGTATGGAAAATAACTTTTTTCAGATCATCCACCCGCCGGTCAAGGGATATTTTCCGGTCTTCCTCAAAGAAGAACTTCGCGTCCGCCAGGCGGGCGCGGATGACCTTTTCGTTCCCACGTGCAACAACCTCAGGATCACGGGCAAGCGTGTTATTGACGGCCAGAAAATAAGGAAGAAGTTCTCCGGTCCCGTCGTGGACGGGAAAGTATTTCTGATGCGACATCATGGAGGTGATCAGCACCTCCTTGGGGATCTTCAGATATTCCCGGTCAAAGCTTCCGCAGACCACACTCGGGTATTCCGTCAGATAGGTCACCGTTTCCAGGAGAGCTTCATCGTACAGGACCCTGCCCGACACAGCAGCGGCAGCCCTGACCGTCTCCTCCTGAATCATCCTTTTTCTTTCGTCAGGATCCACGATAACGAAGTTTTCCCTCGTTTTGGCCAGGTAATCCTTGAAGTCGCTGACGGCCGCAAACTTCGGGCTCATGAATCGGTGCCCGAATGTCCGGTCCCCGCTCGCAATATTTTCGAGCCTGAAAGGAACCGTTTCGCCGCCGTAAATCGCCAGGATCCAGTGAATCGGCCGGGCAAAGCGCAATTCGAAATGGGCCCAGCGCATGGATTTTTTAAAGGGGATGGCAGGAATGAAGCGGGCGAGCAGGTCCGGCAAAAGCCTCCTGGTGTCCTCGCCGGCGATTTCCTTCCGGGCCGCAAGGTATTCCCCTTTTTCCGTCGTCAATCTCTGAAGTTCTGAAAAAGCGAGTCCCTGACCCTTGGCAAATCCGAGGGCGGCCTTGGTGGGTCGGCCCTGTTCATCGAAGGCAATCCGTATGGCCGGTCCCAGTTTTTCCACAATCTGGTCATCCTGCTTTTCGGCCACATCTTCCACACAGAGGCAAAGCCTTCTGGGCGCGGCCATGGCTCTGATTTCGCCGTGCCTGATCCGCCGGGCCTCAAACTCCTTGCGGATCATCTCCGCCATGTCTTTTTCAGCCACCGGCAGGAAGGCCGCGGGAATTTCTTCGGTCCCGATCTCCAGCAACAGTTCCTTACCCATTTAACTCTCCAAATTCACGATATGAGCCCTTTGAAAAATGGCTTCGCCGCGGCTCAAAATTTTTTTCGCTAAAAATATTATAAGGCTCAAATATGTATGAAATTCATATATTAGTCTAATTTCTGGAAATGCGAAAAATCTTTGATTCGCCGCCTGCGAACCATTCTTCACCGGCTATGCAAAGCTCTTGATATTCATCACGATTTGATCAGCGGATACCCCATCTGTTCCCTCTGCTTCAGATACGCTTCCGCACTGAGCCGGGCCAGGTTCCGGACACGGCCGATATAACTGGTCCGTTCGGCCACGCTGATCGCACCCCGGGCATTCAGCATGTTGAAGGTATGGGAGCACTTCAGGCAGTGATCATAGGTGGGCAGAACAAGTCCCTTCTCAGCCGTCCGGATACCTTCGGCCTCGTAAATATCGAAGAGTCTCCGCAGCATTTCCACATCCGCTATTTCAAAGTTGTACGTCGACCACTCCACCTCACCCTCATGATGCACCTGGCCATAGGTCACCCGGTCGTTCCATTTCAAGTCGTAGACATTGTCAATTCCTTGAATATACATTGCAATCCGCTCGATACCGTAGGTCAGTTCCGCACTGACGGGATTCAGATCGATGCCGCCGACCTGCTGGAAATAGGTAAATTGAGATATTTCCATCCCGTCGAGCCAGACTTCCCAGCCCAGCCCCCAGGCCCCGACGGTGGGCGATTCCCAGTCGTCTTCCACGAACCGGATGTCGTGATCGAGGGGATCAATCCCGAAGCTTCTGAGGGAATCCAGATAAAGTTCCTGGATATTCATGGGCGAGGGCTTCATGATCACCTGGTACTGATAATAGTGCTGGAGCCTGTTCGGATTCTCGCCGTACCGCCCGTCTGTGGGCCGCCGCGACGGTTCAACATAGGCCACGTTCCAGGGCTCCGGCCCAAGCGTGCGCAGGAACGTCGCCGGATTGAACGTGCCGGCGCCCACCTCCAGATCATATGGTTGCTGAATCACGCACCCCTGCCCGGCCCAGAACGCCTCCAGAGCCATGATCAATTCCTGAAAAGTCACGCTTACCTCCTGCGCTTAAAACCGCATCGCAATTGATTGAATCTTCTCCTTGAAACTCTTAACATGAGCTAAAAAAGGTGTCAATATGAAAAGCTTATGCAAACAACGCAGAGGCATTAACCGGATATCCATAGCCATCCGTAAGCAGGGAAATCTTCTTTGCGCGCGACATTGGTATCCGCTATAAGAGACCTTTGAAAAATGGCTTCGCCGAATCTCAAAAATCTTTCCCGCTAAGAAGACAACCAGCGGCAATCATGACATATGATAAACCGTTAACGTCATTCCTGGAAAGGCAGGAAACATTTGCTTCGCCGCTCGCGAACCATTTTTTAGCGGTTATGCAAAGCTCTCTACAGGCCGATTTTACGGATTTGATGGAAGACCTGCAGGGATTTCAACTCCTTGCCCAACAGATGACGGATAAAGTGCATCATGATCTGCCGGCTTTCCCGGGCCGATTGTTCCGACATGAGCAACCGGTGCACTCTTGTCAGGTCCGTATCCAGGCTCCTGAGCAGGGTCTTCATGGTCCCGGGCGATATTGGCAGAGAAGCCTCACCGATCTGCCGGCAGGCGCCGCAACGGATACCGCCGGCGCGCACATGGAACTGATAAGTGTCGTCGCCGTTCAAGGGCGCCTGACAGGCGACGCAGCGGTCCAGAACGGGTTGATAACCGACGCACTTGAGCAGGCGGATTTCAAAGAAGCGCAGATGGGTTTCTGTGGCGTTGCCGGTCTCGATGTGATTCAAAAAGTCATACAGTAAATTAAACAGTTCTTCACTCTTCTTGTCTTCTAACGTAAACTGATCCGTCAGATCGATAAGATAGGAAGCCATCAGTGTTTTTTCCAGATCCTGCCGGATCTGTTCAAAGAGATGGTGAACCCTGCTTTCTTCAACAAGAGCCAGACTGTCCCGGCCCTTCCTGGAAAAGACAATCTGAGAACAGCAGAAGAGTTCCAGGGCGTTGGCAAAGCGTCTGCGACTCCGCCTGGCTCCCTTGGCAATACCGCGGAGTTTTCCGTAGTCGCGGGTATAGAAGGTGACGATCCGGTCTGATTCGCCATAATCAAGAGAACGCAGGAGAATGGCCTCCGTCTTGTGGCTCGTGCGCGCGTTCATGTTTGACGGCTTCATAAAAAGTCCGGATGCTGCGTTGCGCGGCATCCTTCGTCATTGCGGCGTACGTAAAAGTACACCTCATTCCTCATGATTTGCGCGCCTTGCCTGCGGAGCTTTTTACAAAGCCGTTTCAAATTCAACATTCTTTCGACTTTTTACGAGTTTATCATACTTGACGGTACTTGATCTCTCCGCCGACGATGGTCATCACCGCTTTCCCCTTCATGTCCCAGCCGTGAAAGGGGGTGTTGCGGCCCTTGGAACGGAAACGCTCCCGATCCACAGTCCAGGCGGCAGCAGGGTCGATAACGGTCATATCGGCCGTGGAGCCCGTTTTCAGGGTTCCCCCGGAAATCCCCAGAATCCGTGCGGGCGCCGTGCTCATCTTTATGATCAACTGATCCAGGGTGAGAATGCCGTCCGCAACAAGTTTGAGACTCAAGCCCAGCGAGGTTTCCAGACCGACCATCCCGAAAGCGGCATCGTCAAATTCCACGTCTTTATCCGTTATGGCATGCGGTGCATGATCACTGGCAATAACATCGATCGTGCCGTCGCGGAGGCCTTCCTTGACCGCCGTGACATCCTCAATGCCCCTCAGCGGGGGGTTTACCTTGGCATTGACGTCAAATTCCCGGACGGCCTCATCGGTCAGGGTGAAATAATGGGGGGCCGTTTCCGCTGTTACGCAGATCCCTCTGGCCTTGGCCTCCCGGATCAGGCGAACGGACCCTTCGGTGCTCACATGGGCGATATGAACGGCCGCTCCCGTGAACTCGGCAATCAGGATGTCCCGGGCCACCATTACCTCTTCGGCCATGCTCGGAATTCCCTGCAGACCCAGCTCCGTGGCCACAAATCCCTCATTCATGACCCCTCCCGCCGACAAATGGAGGTCTTCACAGTGAGAAATAACGGGCATATCGAGGGAGGCGGCATATTCCAGCGCGCGACGCATCAGGGCGGCGTTCATGACCGGCTTGCCGTCATCGGAGAAAGCCACAGCGCCGGCGTCTTTCAGGTCCCAGAACTCAGCGAGCATGGCGCCTTCGGATCCCCGGCTGATCGCAGCGACCGGATAGACGTGACAGAGATCGCATTCCCGGGCTTTGCGGATGATGGACTCGGTCACGGAATGATTGTCGTTCACAGGGTTCGTATTGGGCATGCAGGCCAGAGCGGTAAAGCCTCCCGCCGTCGCCGCCTCGCATCCCGTCTGAATGGTCTCCCTGTATTCAAATCCCGGTTCCCGCAGATGGGTGTGCATGTCGATCAGTCCGGGGACAACGATTTTCCCGCGCAGATCAAGGATTTTAAGGGTCGAGGGGGCGTCGGCCTCGGTTTGAGTTCTCGATTTGTAAATATTTTTGGCCATCCGGACGATTTTTCCGTTCTCAACCAGGATATCCATCTTTTCGTCGATCGGCTGAGAAGGATCGACGACTCGCGCCCCCCGCAGTAATAATCTCATGGTTTGATGCTCCTGTCAGATATTATCATGACATTTAATAACCGGGACGGCTCGTCATGATCTGCCTCCTGACAACAGATAAAGCAGGGCCATCCGGACCGCCACGCCGTTGGTCACCTGCTCCAGAATCACGGAAGCCGGTCCATCGGCGATGTCCGGGGCAATCTCGATCCCCCGGTTGATCGGACCCGGATGCATGACCAGCACATCATCATTGGCCAGCCTGATGTTTTTCCGGTTCAGACCAAAATATTTCGCATATTCACGCAGGGAGGGGAAAATATTATGGTGCTCCCGTTCTGTCTGGATCCGGAGCATCATGACGATGTCGGCGCCCCGGATGGCATCCTCGATGTGATGATGCACCATCACCCCCATCTGTTCGATGAACCGCGGAAGCATCGTCGCCGGTCCGGCCACGATCACCTGCGCCCCCATCCGGGTCAGGCCGTAGATGTTGGACCGGGCCACCCGGCTGTGGGCGATGTCGCCGACAATGGCCACCTTCAGGCCGGCGATTCTGCCTTTTTTCGCTCGGATGGTCATCATATCCAGCAGGGCCTGGGTGGGATGTTCATGGGCGCCGTCTCCGGCGTTGATAATGGACTGCCTGAGCAGCTTCGCCAGCAGATGGGGCGCCCCGGAGGCGCTGTGGCGGATCACGATGACATCCGGATTCATGGCCTCCAGATTCCGGGCCATGTCGATGAGCGTCTCTCCTTTGACGGCGCTGCTGGTGGACGCGGAAATATTGATCGTATCCGCACTCAGCCGCTTTCCGGCAATCTCAAAGGACGTCCGCGTCCGGGTGCTGGGTTCCATAAAGAGGTTGATGATCGTCTTGCCGCGCAGGGTGGGAACTTTCTTGATTTCCCGCGTCGACACTTCGATGAAGGATTCCGCCGTATCCAGAATCAGATTGATTTCATCAACCGTGAGGTCCTGGATCCCCAGAAGATCTTTTTTCGTCAGTCTCATGACATCATCCTGTTAAACGTTTTCTTCGATGGTGACCTCATCCCGGCCGCTTTTCTCCTTCAGATTCACCGTTACCGCCTCCCAGAGAGAAGAAGGCAGATTCTTGCCGACGAAATCGGCCCGGATCGGCAGTTCCCGATGACCCCGGTCGATCAGCACGGCCAGTTGAATGAGCTTCGGCCGGCCAAAGTCAATCAGGGCATCCATGGCCGCCCGAATCGTCCGTCCTGTAAAAAGGACGTCGTCGATGAGGATGACCTTCCTGTTGTCCAGCGAAAAGGGGATGTCCGTCTTTCCCAGCCGCGGTTTTTTATTGCTTGTCCGCAGGTCATCCCGGTAGAGGGTAATATCCAGGACGCCCATGGGAATCTCCGCCCCTTCAATCCGGCTTATCTTTTTTTTCAGTCTTTCAGCGAGAAAGACGCCTCCGGTCTGAATGCCCACGAGCACCATGTCCTCGATGCCCTTGTTCTTTTCGAGAAGCTCGTAAGCGACTCGCGTCAGCGACCGGTCGATCCCATCCGCATCCATGACCACTTTTTTCACATTCATGGGCCTGCAACCTCAAAAAAAAACCTTCCCGTATTCATGGGAAGGCTCACCAAATCAATGCTATTTCAGTTTTTTGTTCCACTTCCGTTTCCTTTCATGATCTCTCCGGATCACGTTAAAAGGGCACCTGTCTTCACTCGATATTGTATGCCTGCTTACATCGAAACATCTCCTTATGTCAAGCCAAATCAAAGCCGCCCAAAAAACCTGTGTTCATTTCTGTCGTCCCCCTCCAAAAAAAGGGGGGGGCGCCCCTGCTAATGGAGCAGGCTGAGGAGCCGATTCCAGCGAACATTGCCGGCCTCGCTGTTCCAGGACCAGTAGATGATCATCGCCTTGCCTAAAACATCCTTTATGTCCACGACCCCCCAGAACCGGCTGTCGTAGCTCTGGTCCCGGTTGTCTCCCATGGTGAACAGGGCGCCCTGGGGAACCTTGAAGGGACCGAAATTGTCGCGCGGCTGGATGGATCCCGGAATAATGAAATCGTCCACATAAACGCCATGGGTATCGTTGTGGGGAAGTCCGTTCAGAAAGATTTTTTTATTCCTGATTTCGATGGTGTCACCGCCGACGCCGACTACGCGCTTGATAAAATCCTTGGAGCGGTCCTCCGGATAGATAAAGACCACCACATCCCCCCGCTTCGGCTCGCTGATGGAAATCAGCGTCTTCCGGACAAAGGGAATCTTGACGCCATAGATAAATTTATTCACCAGAAGATGATCGCCGATCAGCAAGGTCGGCTTCATCGAACCGGAAGGAATCTTGAAGGCCTGAACCACAAAGGTTCTGATAAAAAAAGCGACCAGGATTGCAATGATGATCGCCTCTGCATATTCAATAAACTTGGATTTTGTTTTGCTCATGGGCAAATCCCTTTATGAATAAATATGGAAAAGCGTGACGGCGGCCATCGCGATGGACAGCATGCCCTTTACGGCAATGCCGGCCATTCTTCCGAGCATCGCGCCGACGCTGGCACGGAAGGCCGGCTTCAGCTTCCGGCGCTTGAGCATTTCCATAACAAAGACCGCAACGCTGCCCCCCAGAAAGATCCCGATCAGGGCTCCCAAACCCAGAAAATAAGGGGTCAGGATGGCTGCTCCGGCCAGACTGCCGAACAGGGCGGCCCACATCCCCAAACGGGAAGCACCGAAGCGGACGGCGCCGATCATACCCAGCCAAAATCAAGCAGTTCCGCCACAACGGCCATCGCCACCAGAATCAGAATCACCTTGAATCCGATCTGGGCAAAACCGGTCAGCAATGCATAGGCAACGACGTCGATCAGAATGAGCACCGTGCCCGGCAATCCGAAAACGGTGAGAAAAACACCTAAAAAAAGGATCAGAATAAAAACCGTCAGGCCGGCGATTTCAAAAGGGGACAATTTATTTTTTCCTCTTGGTCCTGGAGGGTCTTAGCTGTTCCCATGCCAGAACAATGGCACTGGCCACGAAAATCGAGGAATAGGTTCCCACGACAACCCCCACGAGCAGGGCAAAGGAAAAGTCGTGGATCACCGCGCCGCCGAGAAAGAACAGGGCCAGCAGCACCAGAAAGACCGTGAAGGACATCAGGATCGTCCTGCTCAGCGTCTGGTTGATACTGCTATTGATGACCTGCGCGAGGGGCAGTTTGATGTTTTTCCGGGCGGTCTCCCGGATCCGGTCAAAGACCACGATGGTATCGTTGATGGAATAACCGATAATGGTCAGCAGGGCCGCGACAATGGTCAGGTCAAATTCCTTGTTGAGCAGGGACATCGCACCGATGGTGATAAGCGTATCGTGCACCAGGGCCAGGATCCCCCCCACGGCATAGCGGAATTCGAACCGCCAGGCAATGTAAACGAGCATGCCGATCCATGAAAAGACAATGGCCAGAAGGGCCTTCCGCGTCAGATCCTTGCCGACTTTGGGCCCCACCACTTCTACCCGGCGCACTTCAAAGGCCCCCTGACCGAGGGCCGTCCTGAGGCTTTCGTCAATCATCGCAGACAGTTCCTTGCCGCCGGCGGCGACGTCTCCGATCCGGACGACCACCTCATTTTCGCCATAGGGTTGAATGACGACGTTCTGCAGGCCGATCGGTTTGAAGGCGCTTCTGATTTGCTCGGTCGAGGTGGCTTTTTGAAATTTGATCTGTACGAGCGTACCGCCGGCAAAGTCGATGCCATAATTGAGACCGCCGTGCCAGACGACCGCCGCGATGCTGATGACCATCGCGGCAATGGAAATCCCGCAGGCGAGCTTCATTTTTCCCACAAAATCAAAATTTATTCCCGGTTTAATAAATTCCATTCTTTTTCCCCGCAGAAATTATGCGTCCGTCGTTTTGCCGGTACTTCCTCCGCAAGACGGTCGGCGCAATGCTGTCATGGCATTAAATGCTGATCGACTTTATCTTCCCTTTCCAGATAAAGAAGTCGAAGATAATCCTCGTGACAAAAATGGCCGTAAACATGCTGACGAGAAGCCCGATGCTGAGCGTCACGGCGAATCCCTTTATCGGGCCGGTTCCGAATCCAAACAGAAACAGCGCCGCAATCAACGTGGTCAAATTGGAGTCCAGAATCGTCACAAAGGCCTTGGCATATCCGGCATCGATGGACGCCCGCGGCGACTTGCCCAGGCGCAGCTCTTCGCGGACGCGCTCATAGATCAGCACATTGGCATCGACCGCCATGCCGATGATAAGCCCGAGAGCGGCAATACCGGGCAGGGTCAGGGTCGCCTTGAAGGCGGACAGGGCGCCCAGAATGATGACGAGATTGAGGCCAAAGGCAAGATTGGCCACAACCCCCGATAGCTTGTAATAAATCATCATGAACAACGCCACGAGCAGACCGCCGATGAAGACCGAGCGGATGCCCTGATCGATGGAATCCTGTCCCAGCGAAGGCCCGACGGTCCTTTCCTCAAGGATGCTGACCGGTGCGGGCAAGGCGCCGGCGCGCAGAACAATGGCCAGATCCTTGGCCTCTTCCATCGCAAAAGACCCTGTAATCTGGGCGTCGCCGCCGGATATCCGTTCCTGGATCACCGGTGCGGAGTGCACAACACCATCCAGGACGATGGCCAGACGCTTTTTCACGTTTTCTGAGGTGATCCGGTCGAAATCCTTTGCCCCCTGCGCATTGAATTTCAGGGCCACATAAGGCTCTCCGAAGCGGTCGCTGATCTTCACCTGGGCGTTTTCGAGCGACCCGCCCGTCAGGAGGGTCTTGCTCTTCAACAGATAGGGCACGTTCACGCGCCGACCGGTCTCCCGGTCGACACTGGCGCCGTAGGCGATCATGCTTCCTTCCGGGACGATCCCTTTCAGAGCCCCCTCCATGCCTTGCTCATCATTAACCAGCTTGAATTCCAAAAGGGCCGTCTTGCCGATGAGATTTTTAGCCCGCGCCGCATCCTTGATTCCCGGCAACTGGACAATGATGCGGTCGTCTCCCTGCGTGATGATCTCCGGTTCGGTGACCCCGAACTGGTCCACACGGTTCCGGATGGTTTCCAGGCTTTGTTCCACCGCCAGCTTTTTGATTTCCGCCGCCCGCCTGTCCTTGATTTTCAGGGAAAGGGATTCCCGTCCCTCCGTCACTTGAGACGATGCGACCTCGAGGTCGGGATAGTTGTCCTTGAGAACTTTTTCAAAAGCCGTCCGCGACGCGCTGTCCGGAAGCTCCAGGACAATCAGGTTTGTTTTTGTTCGTTCAATATTTCTGAAACGAACTTTATGATCCATGAGCGTTTCCCTCATATCATTGGTCATCCGCTCCATGGTCGTTTCCACGGCCTTTTCGGCATTGACCTCCAGAACGAGGTGCATTCCGCCCTGCAGGTCGAGACCGAGGCGGATCTTGTCGGCAGGCAGATACTTTTTCCAGACATCGGGAAGGTCGGATGTCAGCGAGGGGATCAGGAAAAAAAGCCCGGCAAGGCAGACGATCAATGCCAGCAAAGCCCTGATCTTGATACTCTTCAACATGGTTTACCCCTTTCCCGGCTACGGTTTCGGCGCCTTCTCGATCACGGCGCCGATAAAATTTCTGCCGACCTTGATTTTGATCTTCTCGGCGATTTCAATCGTAATGACCGCTTCCGTCAGCGCCGTGATCCTCCCCTGAAGCCCTCCGACGGTCTGCACCAGGTCCCCGTGGGCCAACTCCGCCAGCATCTTCTTCGCTTCCTTCTGTTTTTTCTGCTGGGGCAGGATCAGCAGAAAATAGAAGATCGAGAAAATGATCAGCATCATGATGATGAAGCCGAAGTCCCGCCGCCGCCGGCGCCGCCGCCGCCGAAATTTCCCATGGCATGGGCAATATCTGCAAACATACTTTCCTCCTTAATATTTTAGGGTCTGTAACGGAATAACCATTGCGTTACAGACCCACGTTACGCAAGCGCGTCGCCGTCGGCAATGCGTTGCGCGTATAAAAATTGTTCCTGAAACTCCGGATACCGGTCCGCCCGGATCGCTTCCCGGATCCGCTCCATCAGCGCCATGTAATGGCGGACGTTATGGATCGTATTTAAAACCATGGCCAGAATTTCATTGGCCATATACAGGTGACGCAGATAGGCTCGTGAATAATTTTTGCAAGTATAACAGTCACATAGGCTATCTATGGGCAGTGGATCCTCCCTGTAACGGGCGTGCTTTATAACAACCTTTTCATGATTTGTAAACAATAAACCGTTGCGGGCCGACCGCGTCGGCATCACGCAGTCAAACATATCGATGCCGTGCCCCACACAGCGCACAATATCCTGGGGCGTCCCCACGCCCATCAGATAGCGTGGCCGGTCGCACGGAAGCAGCGGCGTCATCTCTGCAACGACCTCCATCATGCTGTCCTTCGGTTCACCGACGCTCACGCCGCCCAGGGCATATCCGTCAAACCCCATTGCGGTCAGGCTCTCGATGGCGATTTTTCTGAGATCGAGATACATCCCCCCCTGAACGATCCCGAAAAGGGCCTGATCGAGACGTTGCCGCGCCGCCCGGCTCCGACCGGCCCACTGGAGGGTCAACGCGAGCGAGTCTTCCGCTTCCTGGTGCGTCGCAGGATAGGGGGTGCAATCATCCAGGCACATCATGATATCCGAACCGAGGGTTTCCTGAACGGACACGGCCAGTTCGGGGCTCAGGAAATGCCTCGACCCGTCGATGTGGGATTGAAAAAGGACCCCTTCCGGCGTTATTTTCCTTAACGCGCCGAGGCTGAAGACCTGAAACCCGCCGCTGTCCGTCAGGATGGGCCCCTCCCAGTGCATGAAACGGTGCAGGCCGCCCAGGTCGCGGATGAGTTGATGTCCGGGCCGCAGGTACAGATGATAGGTATTGCTCAGGATCATCCCGGCGCCCAGCTCTTTGAGCGTTTCGGGCATCAGGGCCTTGACGGCGCCCTGGGTGCCGACGGGCATAAAGACCGGCGTGGACACCTCCCCATGCGCGGTTCCGATCTTTCCGAGCCGCGCCCCGCTGCGGGCATCCTGCCTTAAAACCTCAAAATTAAAAGCCATATTTTCTGTCCATCTTGAGAATGACGATCTCGCAAACAGTCGGATAATGATCCGAGACCTTTGAAAAATGGCTTCGCCGCGGCTCAAAATCTTTTTCGCAAAAATATTATGAGGCCTAAATATATCTGAAATCAATAAATTAATCTAATTTCCGGAAATGCGAAAAATCTTTCATTCGCCGCTTGCGAACCATTTTTCACCGGTTATGCTCTCTATCCAAATTCGACGGCTGCGTAAAAAGCTCCGCAGGAAGGATGAAGCGCAACGGAGCATCCGGACTTTTTACGCAGTCGTCATAGAATCAGCATGCAATCCCCATAACTGTAAAAGCGGTATCGGTCGGCAACGGCCCGATTGTAGGCCTGCTGCATCAATTCCGTTCCGGCGAAGGCGCAGACCAGCAGGAACAGGGACGACATGGGCAGATGAAAATTGGTCAGCAGCGCGTCCACGCGCTTGAAACGGTATCCGGGATAGATAAAAAGGCTGCTCCAGGACGAGCCGGAATGAACGCAGCCCGCCTCATCGGCCATCGTCTCTATTGCCCGCACGGCGGTCGTGCCCACGGCGATCACGCGTCCGGCGCGATTGATCTTCTCCGCGGAGGCCTCGCCGACCTGCAGGAACTCCGCCTCCATCACATGCTCTTCGACCTGTTCGACGTCGATGGGGCGAAACGTCCCGTAGCCCACATGCAGCGTCACCGGGGCCAGCTCAACATCCCGCTCGCCGAGTTGAGCCATGACTTTTTCGGAAAAATGCAGACCCGCCGTCGGCGCCGCCACCGATCCGGGCTGTCTGGCGTAGATCGTCTGATAGCGCGCCAGGTCGTCGAGCGACGCCGCGCTGCCGGTGCGCCTCTTGATATAGGGCGGCAAGGGGGCCTTCCCGTATCGTTCCAGATAACGGGGGAAGGGTATGGTCATGACAAAGGAGAGCAGCCATTTTTTCGCCGACAGGCGTTCGGCGATGACGGCTTCACACCCCTCCTCAAACCGGATCCGGGCGCCGACGGACACCCTTTTTGCCGGCTTGAGCAGAACCTCCCAGCTCTGGCACAGCGGTGTTTCCATGCTCACCCTGGACAACAGCAGGATTTCAATGGCTGCGCCCGTTTCCTTTCGCCCGACGAGCCGCGCCGGAATGACCCTGGAATCGTTGATCACCAGCACGTCCCCTTTTTTCAGACAGGCGGGAAAATCGGAGAACCGGGCATGGCTGATCGATGCCCGCCCCCGGTCGATCACCATCATGCGGGAGCCGTCCCGCTGCGGCACACGGTGTCTGTGCAATCAGGTCCGCCGGCAGGTGATAATTGAACGCCTCCAGGTTCATCTCAGCTCCGTGCCCAAGATAGACAAGCAGCAAACCTGCCAGGATGGCCGCAAAACCCAGGAATCGCAGGGTGGAATCGGGCATTTCGGCAAGTTTCAGCAGATAGGCCTTGATCTTTCCCGGAAAGGTAAAATAGGGCATCCCTTCGACAATAAACACCATCCCCAGCACACAGAGAAAATAATCCATGTTACTCCTCAATTGTTTAATGACTGCGTGAAAAGCTCCGCAGGCAAGGCGCGCAAATGCTGAGGAACGAGGCGTACTTTGTCGTACGCCGCAGTGACGTAAGGATGAAGCGCAACGCAGCATCCGGGCTTTTCACGCACGTCGTCTTCTTGCATTCATCCCACAGTTCGTCCATCTCCGCAAGCGAGACCTGCTCCGGGGTCTTGCCGGCGGCCGCCAGCTTTTGCTCCATGCAGGCGAAGCGCTCCTCGAACTTCCGGTTGGTCTGCCGCAGAGCCTCGTCGGCGTTGACCTTCACGAAACGGCAGAGATTCACCAGGGTAAACAGCAGGTCTCCGAGTTCCTCCCGGATCTTCTGCGGCTGCCCCTCCTGCAGGGCCGCCCGCAACTCGCGGAGTTCCTCCTCCACTTTGAGCATGACCGCGTCCGTCCGGTCCCAGTCAAACCCGACCGTTGCCGCCGCCTCCGTCATTTTCTGCGCCCGGATCAACGCGGGCAGTGACCGTGGAATGCCGTCCAGTATTCCCGCAGACGCCCGTTTCATCTCAATATCCCGCTTGATCGCCCGCCAGTTGGCCTTGATCTCCGCCACATCCCGGACCGCACGGTCGCCGAAGACATGCGGATGACGCCGGATCATTTTCTCGCCGATGGCCGCCATGACGTCGGACAGCGTAAACTCTCCCTGTTCCTCCGCCATGACCGCCAGAAACAGGATCTGAAACAGCAGATCCCCCAATTCCTCCTTCAGGGCGGAAACGGAGCCGCTGTCGATGGCGTCGATCACCTCGCAGGTTTCGTCCATCAGGTATTTCGCCAGATCCGCCCGGGTCTGCTGACGGTCCCAGAGGCATCCGGTGGGCGAGCGCAGGGTCCGGATGATCTCCAGGAGTGCGTGAAGGTTTTTTAAGGCTTGCAAAGACGCCTCGGCCAAGGTATGATCCGCCTGATTTTTTGATCGGTTCGTAACACATTCGGAAAGTCATGACAACGATTTCTATGCCCGTACCCTCCATGATGCCTTTGTTTGGTTTTTGTCCCGTTGATTTTCATTCGGTAAGGGGTGAAGCGCTGCTATGGATATGAAGCGTGATTACTATGAAGATATCCAGTTATTCAAAAGCCGAGTGGTCCTCTTCTGGTCCGCGGCTTTTCTGCTCTTTCTTCTCACCCTGCCCCTTTATCTCCCCCAGTATCATTTCTACCTTCTTAATCTGATCATGGTTCACGTCATTCTCGCCGTGGGCCTGAATATTCTGGTGGGTTATACGGGCCAGATCTCTCTGGGTCATGCCGGATTTTTCGCCATCGGGGCCTACGGAACCGCCCTTTTGATCCTTAAATTGCAGCTTCCGTTCCTGCTGGCCCTCCCCTTGGCAGGCTTTATCGCCGCCTTTTTCGGTTTCATTCTTGGCCTGCCTGCCCTGCGGCTGGAAGGCCCCTACCTGTCCATCGCCACACTCGGCTTCGGCTTGACGGTCCTGCAGATTATCGGCCACCTTGATTTTTTCGGAGGCCGCACCGGAATCCAGGCCCCTCCGCTCGATCTTGGGATTCCGCAGGCGGGGTTCAGCCTCATTCTAAAGACGGATATGGGCAAGTATTACCTGATCCTGATCGTCACCGTCCTGCTGGTGATTGCCGCGCGAAATCTCATGAAAACGAGGGTAGGTCGTGCCTTTGTGGCGATCCGGGACAGCGATATTGCCGCCGAAGTCATCGGCGTCAATCTGACGACCTACAAGACCCTCTCCTTTGCAATCAGCGCTTTCTATGCCGGAATTGCCGGAGGGCTCTTCGGATTCGTCCTCGGTTTTTTCAATCCCGAACCCTTCAATCTGATCTTGTCCATCATCTTCCTCGTCATGATCGTCGTGGGGGGATTGGGCTCCATCGCGGGTGCGGTGATGGGCGCCGTGCTGATTACCTGGCTGCAGTTCAGCTTTCTAAAAAATGTCAAGGAAATGCCTTACATCGGGGATTTTCTCGTGGCGATCTCCAACCGCTGGCTGACTGTTGTGGGGCTGGAAAACTTCGCCAGCATCATCCTGGGGCTGATCATGATCGGGATTATCATTTTCGAACCGCTGGGCATGTACGGCGTCTGGCTACGCATCAAAAAATACTGGCGGACCTGGCCGTTTTAAGGCGGAAAAGATTCTTGAGCCGCGGCGAAGCCGTTTTTCAAGGGGCTCGAAAGGAGAAATATGTACGGACAACTGATTGTGGAAGGACTGGCCATCGGCGCCTGCTATGCCCTGTTCGGCATTGCCGTGGTCATCATTTACAAGACCTCGGAAGTCATCAATTTTGCCCAGGGCGAGATGGCCATGTTAACGACCTTCGTGGCCTACCATATTCTCGCCTACTATCAATACCCCTTCTGGCTGGCTTTTATCATCACCATGATTTTTTCCGTGCTCCTGGGAATGTTCATCGAATTTGCCTTCCTGCGTCCTGCCAAACAGCCGAGCCTGCTGGGGCTGATCGTCATCACGCTGGGCGCGGAGATGCTGCTTATGGGTGTTGCAGGCTGGAAATGGGGGGCGGAACAGAAGGAATTCGCCCTGCCCTTCTCGTTCCAGAGCACGCACGAACCGATCAAGGGCGTGATTGTCAATGACTGGGCCATCGCCGTCTTTTTGACGGCCGCCTGTTTGATGGTCTTTCTTTATGTCTTTTTCAAATACACAAAACTCGGCGTGGCCATGCGGGCCACGCAGCAGAACCAGCATGCGGCCAAAATCATGGGCATTCGCGTCGAGCGGGTCTTTACCATTGCCTGGGGCTTCAGTTCCTTCATCGGGGCCATCGCCGCCATGTTTTTTGCGGCCCGCTCCACGCTGGACCCGGCGTTTATGATGGAACCTTTTCTCCGGGCTTTTGCCGCCGCCGTGCTGGGCGGCCTGATGAGCATCCCCGGCGTGGTCATCGGCGGTGAAATCCTCGGGCTGATCGAGAATCTCTTTGGTTACTTCTGGCCGGAATGGAAACCCATCGTAGCCTTTCTGGTCATTATTGTTGTCCTGTGCATCCGGCCCAGCGGGCTGTTTGCCAAGCATTATGTGAAAAAAGTATAAAACCGGAGGTGTATAACCGCTGAAAAATGGTTCGCGAGCGGCGAATCAAATGTTTTCCGCCTTTCCAGAGATTACATTAACGGCTTGTCATGAATCATGATGACGTCTGGTCGTCCTCTCAGCGGAAAAGATTTTTGAGACGCGGCGAAGCCATTTTTCAAAGGTCTCAACTGTATAATCATGAAAAAGCCATACAAATGCGCCTGCGCGATCCTGATCATTTTGCTTTCATTCGTTTCGGCCGACGCGGGTTACGGGGCTGATGCAGCCTTGTCCCCCGGTAAATCCCCCGAAGTGCGCGAGATTGATGCAGCGGCGCGGAAATATCTGGACGCAG
Source organism: uncultured delta proteobacterium (assembly GCA_963743175.1). Taxonomy (GTDB): domain Bacteria; phylum Desulfobacterota; class Syntrophia; order Syntrophales; family Fen-1087; genus JAPLJM01. The sequence goes on from CAVUOQ010000012.1 coordinate 214,418, forward strand.
AGGTGGCAAGAGATCTGAAAACGGTTTATGGCTGCCTCGCCCCTTCTTCGATTTACTGCGCCACGCATGACTATAAAGCGTATCTGGCGGAGGCCGAGGCGTCGCCGGTGCGCATCCGGGAATATAAAATTCTGCGAATCACGCATATCCGGATCAATGAAGATAAAAATACGTACCCTCGGGTGGAGAAATTCGCCCAGGTCGAGGTGGATATGAAAGTATTTTTCACAGATACAAATCAGGCGGCAGAGGTCAATTTCAATTTCACCTTTATTAAAGAAGGCGGCCGCTGGTACAAGGGCTGAAACAACAACAGAAGGAGGGAAGGCTTATGTTCAGGAAATTCTTATGGGTTGCAGGAATCGTCATGATGACCGTTTTTGTTCTGACCACAACCGGTTATACCGCACCGGGTTTCGACGACAAGGAGATCAGGGTCGCCCAGTGGGGGCCCCAGACGGGTCCGGCCGCCCCGTGGGGGTCCGTGGCAAGGGGATCGGATATCTTGTTCAATCTGGTCAACGAAGCGGGTGGCATTAACGGCAGGAAGATCAAGTATTTCTACCGGGATGATCAGTACAACCCGGCCCAGACCAAGGCCGTGGTCAAGGAACTGGTGGAACGGCAGGGGATCTTTGCCTTTGTCGGGGGCGTGTCGGCCGCCGCGGGACTTGCCGTGAAGGACTACCTTGTCGAGAACAAGGTCATCTGGGTGGGCCCGGCCACAAGCGTCAAGGAATACGTTTTCCCGGTCAATCCCTACCTATTCAGCGTCTATCCCCTCTATGAGGATGAGGCTTCGATTCTGACCCAGTACATCGTGGAGAAGCTCAAACTCAAAAAGATAGGGGTTTTCTATCAGAATGATCCCTATGGAAAGAACGGCCTCGAAGGTGTGAAGCAGCGGATGAACAAATATAAGATAAAGCTCGTGGCGGAGATCCCCGTGGAACCCGGAGAGAAGGACCTGGCTTCCCAGATGCTCAAATTCAAGAATGCCGGGGCCGAGGCGGTCATCCTGTGGGTTGCCCCGACGACGGCCGTCATCGCGCTGAAGACCTCGGCCTCCATCGGCTTCAAGCCCCAATGGGTCTCCTCGAACACTCTTTCCGATTACGCCCTGATGTACAAAATCAGCGGCGGGCTCTGGGAAGGCGTGATCACGGGGGCCTTTTCCGAGCCGCCCGACTCCGCGAACCCCCTGATGGTCAAATACCGGGAGGCCGCCAAGCGCATGGCGCCGGCGGAACGGTGGGGTCTGTTCTATATGGCCGGGATCATGTTTGCGGAGCCCTTTGTCGATGCGCTCAAGCGCGTGGGACCGAACCTTTCGACGGAGGCCTGCATGAAGGCCCTGAATGAGACGAAAAACTTCCAGGGCGTGGGACCGAAGATCACCTGGACGACGTCGCAACACCAGGGATCCGACTCGGTGATGATCTGGAAGTGCGGCCCCAACGGGACCACCATCAAACTGCAGGACTGGACGGCCAATGATCTGGCCACTTGGAAGAAGAAGTAACGAATCACTTTTAACGGCTTCGTGAAAAAGTCCATTTCCCCCTCTCCTTGCGGGAGGGGACGAAGGAGAGGGAGGAAATGATTGACTTTTTACGAGGTCGTCACTTTTCGGCGGTTACATGAAAGCGTTCAAGGCAAGGAAGCCAAAAATAAATGGATTCGTTCAGCGTTGAAAATCTCAGCATCAGTTTCGGTGGCGTGAAGGCGGTCAGCAACGTGAGCTTCAGCGTGGGATCGAACAGCATCTTTTCGATCATCGGCCCAAACGGCTCGGGAAAGACGACCATCTTCAATTTGATTTCCGGCATCTACAAGCCGGACAGCGGCCGCGTGCTTCTGAGCGGTGAAAATATGGTGGGCAAAACCCCCGACCGGATCGCCCGGAAGGGGATTGCCCGCACCTTTCAGAACATCGAGCTGTTTACAAACGCCACCGTTATGGACAATCTCATGCTGGGACGCCATCTCCACATGAGAACAGGTGTCTTTACGGGCGCCTTGCTCTGGGGAAGAAGCTCGCCGGCCGCCCGCGAGGAAATCCGGAACCGCCAAATCGTGGAGGGGATCGTTGACTTTCTGGATCTCCAGTCGGTACGGGATCAGTTCGTCGCCAACCTGCCCTACGGCAAACGGAAACTGGTCGAACTCGGCCGGGCGCTGGCCCTGCAGCCGAAGATTCTGCTGCTCGATGAACCGTCGGCGGGGATGAATACGGAAGAGAAGGAAGATCTGAACCTCTGGATCAAGGATATCCGGGAGGATTATCAGGTGACCATTCTATTGATCGAGCACGACATGAACATGATCATGGGCATCTCCGACCGGATTTTTGCCATCAACCACGGAGAGATGATCGTGGAGGGGACTCCGCAGGAAGTCCAGCGCCATCCGGAGGTCATCAGGGCGTACCTCGGCGAGGAGGAAAAGCCTCATGCTTGAAGTCCGGAACATGGAGACCTGGTATGACCGGATCCGCGCCCTCCACGGCATTTCCTTCGACGTCCATCAGGGAAACATCGTGGCGTTGCTGGGCTCCAACGGGGCCGGCAAATCGACGACCCTGAAGACCATCATGCGGCTGCTCTACGATCTCAAGGAAGAGCAGCCCGAAAAGGGGACGATTACCTTTGAAGGCCAGCGCATCGACCGGAAGGATACCGATGAAATCGTCAGGCTGGGGATCAGTTATGTGCCGGAAGGGCGCGAGGTCTTTCCCGAGCTGACCGTGATGGAAAATATCCGCATGGGCGCCTATACCCGGAAGGATACAAAGGCGATCAAAGAGGACGTGGAAAAAATACTGACCCACTTTCCGATCCTCAGGGAACGGGAAAAACAGCAGGCCGGCTACCTGAGCGGCGGGGAACAGCAGATGCTGGCCATCGGGCGGGCGCTCATGAGCCGACCGAAGCTCCTCATGCTCGATGAACCCTCCCTGGGCCTGTCTCCCCTGCTGACCCGGGAGATATTCAATATTATCGGTGATATCAACACAAAAGAGGGGGTGACGATTCTGCTCGTGGAGCAGAACGTCAATATGGCGCTGCAGTACGCCCATCATGCTTATCTGATGGAAAACGGGCGGATCGTGCGCGCCGATAAACCGGAGGTGTTGCGCGAAGACGAGGATGTCAAGGAGTTCTATCTGGGCATCGCCAGGGAAACCTCCGTGAAGGGATTCAAGCGCTACCGCAGAAAGGTGCGATTCCGATGACCGTTGACACGCTGCCGAAGGCCCTGATCGAAATGGCCGGGAAACAGCCCGGACGGGTCGCCCTGCGGCGCAAGGAACTGGGCATCTGGCACGACGTTTCCTGGTCCGAATATCTCAGGAGGGTTCGACAGGTCGCGCTGGGGCTCCACAGCCTGGACGTCAGGCGCGGCGACCATGTGGCCATGATCGGCGAAAATCAGCCGGAGTGGCTCTACTCGGCCCTGGGCGCCATGTCGGTCGGAGCAACCTTTGTGGGTGTCTATACGACCAACCCGGTCGCGGAGTGCGAATACGTCGTCGGCCATTCTGAATCCGTCGTCTATATCTGCGAAGACGAGGAGCAGTTCGACAAGGCCCTTGCCTTCCGCTCCCGCACCCCGAAACTCCGGAAGATGGTCGTCTGGAACATGGAAGGCCTGCGGCATTTTCAGGACCCCATGTTCATGAGCTTTGACGATCTGCTGAAGATGGGCGAGCGCCTCGACCGCGAAAACCCCTCTCTTTTCAACGAACTGGTCGCACAAGGCCGGACGGAGGACATCGCCGGGATCATTTACACCTCCGGGACAACCGGTCCGCCAAAGGGAGCTTTGCTGACCCACGAGGGTTATCTCTGGGTGGGCCGGCAAGCCGGCGCCGTCACGCGCGCCACGCGCGACGACGAGACCATCTCATTTCTGCCGCTGAATCATGTCTATGAACAGATCTTCGACCTCATGGTACACATGACCGTCGGCCATACCGTCAATTTCACGGAAAATACGGATACGGTCATGATGGACATGCAGGAGGTCTCTCCCACGCTTTTCCATGCCGTACCGCGCATCTGGGAAAAATACTACTCCGGCATCGTGCTCAAGATGAGTGACGCCACCTGGTTCAAAAGATCGGCCTATGACCTCGCCCTGAAAATCGGGACCGCTTACAACGGCGAAAAACTGAAGGGCCGCTCCCCTTCCCTGCCTTTGACGCTGGCCTATCGTCTGGCCTATTTCGCTGTTTTCCGGAAGCTCAAGGAACGGCTGGGCTTCGACCGCGTCCGGCTCGGTTTTTCCGGCGCCGCGCCCATCTCCCACAATATCCTTAAATATTTCCAGAGTATCGGGATTCCCATTCGGGAAGGGTACGGCATGACGGAAACCACGGGCGTCACGCACATGTCCGAAGAATACCGTTTCAAACTCGGCACGGTCGGCAGGGCCCTGCCTGAGACCGAGGTCACGATCGCGGAGGACGGCGAAATCCTCGTCCGGCATCGCGGCATTTTCAAGGGCTATTACCGGGATGAGGAAAACACCCGCATGGCTCTGCACGACGGCTGGATGCACACCGGCGACGTGGGCGAGGTCGATGCGGAGGGCTATCTGAAAATCACCGACCGGAAAAAGGATCTGATCATTACGGCGGGCGGCAAGAACATCGCCCCGCAGTATATCGAAAATCTTCTGAAATTTTCGCCTTACATCAATGACGCCGTGGTCATCGGCGACGGCCGGAAATACCTGACGGCCATGATCGTCATCGACGAGGAGAACGTTACAAAATACGCACAGGACAACAAGGTTCAGTTCACGACTTTTGCCAGCCTGACGCGGTCGGAAGAAGTGCTTAAATTGATTCAGGAAGAAGTCAACCAGGTCAACAGTCAAATGGCGCGTGTGGAAAACATCCGCAAGTTCAGGATCCTCGACAAGAAACTCTACGCCGAGGACGGCGAAGTCACGCCGACGATGAAGGTGAAACGCAAAGCCATCAATGAGCAGTACCGGGAGCTGATCGAGTCCATGTATCGAGACCTTTGAAAAATGGCTTCGCCGCGCCTCAAAAATCTTTTTCGCCAAGAGAAAAACCGGTCGTAATCGTGGCACCTTGCAAGCCGTTAACACCCTCCCTGGAAAGGCGGAAAACATTTGCTTCGCCGCTCGCGAACCATTTTTCGGCGGTTATGCAAAGCTCTCGTATCGGGAATGACGGCTTCGTCAAAAATACTTGACAGCCCGCCTTCTTTAATATATCAGGGGCCCGATTGAGGTTCAATCTTTCTCTTACGCGGCAGCGCCTGAAGAAGATCAACCCATCCCATCGGTCCAACCCCCTTATCGGGTTTCACTGACTTGGTTGACGATCAAAACATCGGATTCTGCCATTGCGGAAATAACTAAGGATGGACGCAGAGGAAAGCCATCAACGAATAAATAAGTTTTCCATCGGACACTTATCAAAAAATCTTAGAGGAGGTTGACATGTCAGAAGAAGAAAAAAAACCAAGATTGTCGAGAGCGGAACGGCTCGCAGCGGAACGAGAGAAAAGCCTTGCCCACTGGGAAGAGCAGGACGCGATCCTGTTCAAGCATCGCGAAGAGGCTTACGATATCGGCGGCGCCGATCAGGTGGGGCGCCTGGCCAAACAGGGCAAAAAACCGATGCGCGATCTGATCAAGCTGCTCATCGATCCCGGAACGGACTTCTATGAGGTCGGTCTCGATGCGGGCTACGACATCGGCAAGAAGCGACTCTATGGTGGTGAAATCTATGATTCGGAAAAGCGCGGCCATATCCCCGGCGGCGGCATGGTGACCGGCGTGGGCACCGTCATGGGCAAAGACTGCATGATCTTCGCCAATGAGAACCGCTATGCAGCGGGCACCTATTTTCCCATCACCCTGAAAAAACACATGCGCGCCCAGGCCATCGCCGAGCAGTGCGAACTGCCCTGCGTCTACATCGCCGACTCCGGCGGCATCAACCTCCCGCTGCAGGTCGGCTGCTTCGCCGATGACGGACACTTCGGCACGATGTTCTACAATATGTGCCGCATGTCCGCCAAGGGGATCCGGCAGTACACGCTGTCCACCGGCGGCAACACGGCGGGCGGCGCCTACATCGTTTATCTGGCCTCTGAGTCGATCATGATCGAAAAGATGGCCTACGCCTTCCTGGCCGGTCCTCCCATGGTCAAATCCGCCATTGGTGAAACCGTTTCCCCGGAAGACCTGGGCGGCGCCTACGTTCATACCCAGCATTCCGGCGGGTGCGATCACTTTGTCCGGACCCAGGAAGAAGGCATCGCCAAACTGCGCGCCATGATGGAATTCGAACCGTCCAACAAGCTGTGCATCGAACGCCGCGAAACCCGCGAACCGAAGTTTGATTTTAAAGAGATGATGCGCTGCACCCCCGTGGACACCTATCAGTACATCAACATCAAGGATACGATCAAGTGCCTGGCCGACGACAGCTATTTCCATGAGTATAAAGCCTCTTACGGCCCCGGCCGCGGCGATTCCGTCATCGCCGGCAAGATGTGGATGAAGGGGATTCCCGTCGGCGTCATCGCCTCCAACGCGAGCGGCGTGATTTACATCGATGCGGCCCGCAAGGCCACGGAATGGATGATCCGCTGCGGCAATTCCAAGCTTCCCGTGCTGTTCCTGCAGGGGTCTCCCGGCTACATGGTGGGCAAGGCCGAAGAATGGGGAGGCATCGGCAAATACGGCTCCGACATGGTCCGCGCCTGCACCTGCCTCGATACCCCCAAAATCACCTACGTCATCGGTCCCGACCACGGCGCCGCCAACTACGGCATGTGCGGCCGGGCCTTCAAGCCCCGGTTCGCCTTCACAAACATGCGGGGCCGGACGACCGTTATGTCCGGAGAAACCGCCGGCTTCATCGTGGAGACGGTCCGCCGCAAAAACATCATCGACAAGGGCGGGGCCGTGAACGAGGATGACATGGCCAAATTCCGCCAGATGATGCGGGACCGCTATGATTCGGAAGGCCATCCCTTCTATACCGGTTCGCTGATCTTCCATGACGGCGTCGTGGCATTCAGCGAGGCGCGCGACAAGATCGCACGCGGCTTCGAGATTGCGCTCCGCGTTCCCATCAAGGAGTCCTACTGGGGCGATCTGAAGGTCTGATCGAGCAAAAAGAAAGGAAGGTGAAAGCAATGTCTGATATCCTGCTGCAGGAAAGAACGGAAGACGGCATCCTGGTTCTCACGCTGAACCGGCCCGATGCCATGAACTGTTTTAATTTTGATCTGCTGGCCGTTCTGGCCGATGTGATCCGGGAAGCCAATTTCGATATGGATCTGCGCTGCATCATCATCACGGGCGCCAAGGCCGGCGATGATCCAAAAAAGTGGTCCTTTTCCACAGGCGCCGACCTCAAGGAAAGAAGGACACTCACCCAGGACCAGGTGCGCCGGTTTATCTTCACGATCCGGAATACCTTTACGGCCGTCGAGCAGGTCCGCGTGCCCGTGATCGCCGCGATCAACGGCTTCGCCTTCGGCGGCGGGACGGAACTGTCCCTGGCCTGCGATATCCGCATCGCATCGTCCAACGTGATCATGGGCCTGACGGAAACGAGCCTCGCGATCATCCCCGGCGCCGGGGGGACTCAGAGGCTCCCGAGGATTGTCGGCGTCGCCAAGGCCAAGGAATTGATCTACACGGCCCGGCGCATCAGCGCCCAGACGGCGCTCGATATCGGTCTGGTCAGCAAGGTCGTTGAACCGGACAAACTCATGGAAGCCGCCCTCGAACTGGCGCGGGAAATCGCGAAGAACGGCCCGATCGGGGTGGCCCAGGCAAAGTTTGCCCTTAACTACGGGTCGGAGGCGAGTCTCGGCGTGGCACTGCCGCTCGAATCCAAAGCCTACGAAGTGACGATTCCCACCAAGGATCGTCTCGAGGCTTTGGCGGCCTTTGTCGAGAAACGGAAACCCGTTTTCAAGGGTGAGTAACTGAAGCGATAAAGTTTCCCCTCCCCCTTTCCTGCCGCCGGAGGAGGGGAGATTCTTTATTAACAAATTTTTGAAGGAGGATAAGTTTTATGGCGACAGAGTACGATTATTGGAAAATTTTCCCGAGAATGCCCAAGAAGGTGACCATCGGGGACATTACGATCCGCGACGGTTTTCAGCACGAGGAGAGGTTTATCTCCACGGAGGCCAAGATTTTCTATGGTCAGGAGATGATTCTGGCGGGTTGCCGTGAGTTGGAAGTAACCAACCTGGCCGCCGGCACGACGCCCCAGTTCAAGGATGCGGAAGCGGTCATGAAGGCTATGCGTAGCGACGAATTCACGAAGCGCGCGTCCCGCGTCGGGATCGATTTGGACAAGGACGTCTGCCTAACTTGCGTAACGATCCGTGAACCATCCGTGGATATCGCCATCGAGATGAAGAAGGAAGGGCTTCGGCCCCGACCGGATCCTCATGATGGTCTCCACGGATCCGGAGCATCATTTTGCCAATTCCGGAACCACCCTGACCCATTACTGGAAGGAGGCGGAACGGTGCATCAAGAAGTCCCGGGATGCCGGGATGAAGATGGTCGGCACGGTCAGCACGATCTGGGGCAGCCCCATCAGCGGTGCCACGAAGCTCGAAGACGCCGTGGAGTTCACGAAGCGCTGGTTCTCCATCGGTGCCCATGACATCGAGCACGCCGACCACGACGGTTCGGCCAATGCGGCGGATGTGTACCGGTACTTCTCGATGATCCTCGATGCGATGCCCAATCCGGAAGCCCATCTGTGCCACCTGCACGAGACGAAACGTATCGCCTCGTCGTCGATTCTGGCGGCGCTGCAGGCCGGCATCTGCCGGTTCGAAGCGACACTGGGCGGTCTGGGCGGCCAGCCTGCCAACTTCCTCGACGACTGCCCGATCCGCGGCACAGGCGAGTATTATTACGATGATCCGCGTTTCGTGGGTCTCATCACCATGGAGGATCTCCTGGTGCAGATCGACGAACTCGGCATCGAGCACGGTTACGACGTGAATCGCGTCCTGTGGCTGGGCAAGAAAATGGAAAAGAGCATGGGCAAGCGCCTGCGCTCGGAAGCCATTTACAATGGCCGGACTCAGAAGGCCGGTCACATGAAATTCGCCCGTCCGGGCCTGAAGAAGCTCATCGACAAACTCGGAGAGAAGCCCGGCCAACGGGTTCCGTCGGATTGGCCTGCAGCGGCGATTCTGCCCGACCCTTGGGGTCCCGCAGATCCGCTCTGGAAAAAATAAACCGGGCTTTGCCCGTTTTTACAGGGGGAGCATGAAGCTCCCGCTGTAACCTTTCAATCCGTCCCGCTGTGCCGGATCGTCCGCACAGCGGGGCAATCAAATATGAAGGAGGTATAAAATGGCAGTAGAAGTTGTAGCCCCCATGCCCGGAACCATTGCGGAGATTTTAGTTGAGGTCGGCGACGCTGTGAACGCCGATGATGAATTGATCATTCTGGAAGCCATGAAAATGGAGAACCCGATTCTGGCGCCGTCCAGCGGAAAGGTCGCCGAAATCAAGGTCGCCGAAAAAGACAAGGTCGATACGAACCAGGTTCTGGTCGTCCTCGAGTAACAGATAACAGATATCTTCAGACTAAACAGGCATGCCGGGCCCTCAATCGAGGGTCCGCCATGCCTGTTTTCATGACGTCACATCAAATCGGCTACCTAATCGGCCATTCGCCTCTTTCCTTCAAGACGTCCCGATAAACTTCGAGGGCCTCGTTGACCGCCGGCATCCCGGCATACGTGGCGACCTGGAAGAAGATTTCGGTCAGCTTTTTCGGGTCGCAGCCCACATTGAGCGCCGCATTCACATGCAGCTTCAATTCCCCCGTGGCCCGCAGTGCGGCGAGCATCGCGCAGGCCGCCATCTGCCTTTCCGGTAGTGTTAAAACCGTCCGCGAATAGAGATTTCCCGTGATAAACTTCGAGAACTCGTTGGCCAGGTCCTTGTCGAATTCGCGCCACATCAGATAGGGCGGATCCATCTTGACGCCCGCCCCGAACAGTTTCTTTGCCGTTTCCTGGGTCCGCTTCACCACATCATCGCTCATAAATTGCCCGTTCCTCCTTAAATTATTAGAATTGTATGAATTTGTGAAATTTACATAACCAATGAAAAATGGTTTGCAAGCGGTGAATCAAATGTTTTCCGCCTTTCCAGAGATGATGTTAACGGTTTATCATAGGTCATGATTGCCGCTGGTTGTCTTCTTAGCGGAAAAGATTTTTGAGACGCGGCGAAGCCATTTTTCATTGGTCTCACGATGTCTTCATCATTTATTTCACGAGAAAAATATCCCTGTCCCGGTCCTGAAAATAGACGGCATTATATTTCCCGCAGCCGGTTTTGGTGTAGAAATCTTCGCCGTTCTGCCGGCAGACAGCGCAACTCCGGCCCGGCACGATGACGGCATAGATCCGGCTTCCCGTATCCGCCATGGAATCGATCATGACCAGACCACCGCAATCGTTGCAGATGCGCACCGTCTCTTCCTGCTGTTCGCTGATGCCGTCCGTATCGTAGTAGATGCTTTTCCGGCGCCGCGCATAGCCCGCGTCTCCGACGAGCTTTGCCTTCACGGCGTCCCGTTTCTGCCAGAGTTTGTAAATCTCCGCCGCATCCTTTTCGATCTTGCGCAGGATGTCGTCCGATTCCCGCAGGGTCAGCGGGTTGTAATCGGGCTCCTTTACGTGGCTGTAATCGATCCCGGCCATCGCCAAAATAATGCCCACGTTGACATAGGGAAGGGCCTTCTCGATGGAATAACCGCCTTCGAGCACGGCAATGTCGGGTGCAAGCCGTTCATTGAGCGTGGCGTAGCCCTGAGCGCTGAAACGCATGTCCGTGATGGGATCGGTGTAGTGGTTGTCCTGCCCGGCGGAATTGATGATGAGGTCCGGCTTGAATTCCTTCAGAATGGGCAAAATCACATGATCCAGGACATACAGGAAGCCCCTATCGGAGGTCCGGGGCGGCAGGGGCACGTTGATCGTCGTCCCCAGGGCATTGGGCCCGCCGAACTCGTCCTGAAACCCGGAACCCGGATAAAGCGTCCGTCCGTCCTGGTGGATCGAGATGAACAGCGTGTCCGGGTCGTGCCAGAAGATGTCCTGCGTTCCGTCGCCGTGGTGACAATCCGTATCGACGATAGCGATCCGCTTGGGGCCGTAATGTCGACGGATGTATTCAACCATGATGGCTTCGATGTTGACGTTGCAAAAGCCACGGGCGCCGTGAACAACCCGCATGGCGTGGTGGCCGGGCGGCCGGACAAGCGCGAAGGCATTATCCACGTCGCCTTTGAGGACCCTGTCGGCAGCGGTGATCGCCCCGCCCGCCGAGATGAGGTGGGATTTCGTGATGACGGACTTCGCGTCGGGGACGCAAATATGGATCCGGTTGATATCCTCGACCTTTGCCAGGCCCGGCTTGAACTCGATAATGTTGTCGAAATCGAGAAGGCCTTCTTCCCAGACCTGGTCCTGGGTGTAAAGAAGCCGCTCTTCCCGTTCAGGGTGCGTGGGAGAAATGGCCCAGTCAAAAGCCGGGAAAAATATCAGTCCCGTTTTTCTCTGTTTTTTTGTCATAAACGCCCCCCCGCCTGAAAACCAGATATCAATCCCGGCTTCACCTGGAGCTTGACCCGGATATTTTTGCCGGTTGTGTAAAATTGATTGACCATATTGAATTCCTGGCTTTCAATGACCTCGATCTCCAGATCCTCTTCCCGGGCGCCCATGCGGATGGCCTTCTCGCGCAGTTTTTCGCGACCGATGCGAATCGCGTCCTCCCGGCTGAAGCTGGGCGGAATTGCCGCCCGGTAGCCCTCTTCCGCGATGGAGATGAATTTCTGTTCCGTGTCCGCCAGAACGGTGACTTCCGCCGTGGTCCGGGCCAAAGCCGCCCCGATTGCGTTGGCGACTTCGGGGTGTTCGGGAATATGCACCGGGCAGTTCAGCATTTGTCCGAGCCGGGGCGCCATGGGCCCGGCCGGCCCCCCCACCACATAGAGGATTTTCGGCTGCAACTGCTTGCCTTCCAACATTTCATGAATGGTATAGACGGGCTGATTATTGATCTCTTCAATCACCCGGCCGACCTGGTCAACGATCATGCGGCACGCCTCGTCGTAAATCTGCTGCGCCGCATCCGCCAGGGAACAGTTCAATGCTTCAGCCAGCGGCGTCAGAGCTTTCTCCGCGGCGCCCCGCTCGCCGATATCCGTCAGGCCCAGGACGATCATCGCGTCGGTCGGTGTGGGACAGGGGCCTCCGAAAGCCGCCGCCGGCCCTTCGCGGTCCGGTCCGATGGACAGCCGCCCCTGATCGACACGGACACAACTGTCCCCGCCCAGGCCGATCGATTTGGTGCGCAGCCCCCGGATGAGCGTCTTATATCCTTCGATCGTCACACCGAAGGCTTCGAGAAGCGGAACGCCCTCGGCAAAGACGGCAATATCCGTCGTCGTGCCCCCGATATCCAGGACTATGGCGTCATCCTTGCGGCCGGACATGCTCAGAACGCCCATGATGCTGGCGGCGGGACCGGACAGGATATTTTGCGCTGGAAATTCAAGCGATTGCCGGATGTCGAGGGTACCGCCGTCGGCCTTCAGGATATAAATGGGTACGGAAATGCCCTGCTGGCGGACAAAGTTGAGTACCTCGTCGACAAAGCGGCGGTACAAGCGGGCAACGGAGGCGTTCAGATAGGTCGTGGCGATGCGCCGTGGGAAATTCAGGTGTCCCGACATCCGATGCCCCAGCGACAAATGGCTCGCGACGCCCTGCAACCGGTCCCTGATCCGGACCTCCTGGACGGGGTTGCGCGTGGAAAATTTTCCCACGATGCCGATATGATCAATGCCCTCCGTCCGGAAATGTTCGCCGACCCGCCTGACTTCTTCGTCATCGACCGTCGCTGCTTCCAGACCCCGGTGGTTGACATACCCGGCAACGAAATGGCAATCCCCCCCCACGACGAGCCGCGCAGGCTCGATCCCCGGACCGGAGGCCAGAACCATGCCCACGCGGTCGGTCTTTTTCTGGACGATGGCGTTCGTGGAGATGGTCGTGCTGAGCACCACGCGGCTGAGCTTCCCGGGATTTTCATCGATCAAAAGCTCCTGCGAGACCTTCAGCAGGGATTGCAGCAGGTTGTCCGCATCGGTGAGGACCTTGGCCTTCCTGATGATCTTGAAATCCTCGATCAGAACCGCGTCCGTATGCGTCCCGCCCACGTCTATGCCCAGGATCATGATGTCACTCCGCCTGTCCGATTTTTTTTGAGCGGGCTCGTTATACCCTGATAAAAATATCTTGACAAGGCAAAAAAAAGCGTATTTTTACAAGCCAAACAGGGCGATAGAACGTTGCCCCACTTGTAAAAAATTCATGAAAGGAGGTTACAAATCGATGAAAAAGGTCTTCGCTGTCATTTTATCCCTGCTTTTCGTCATGACGTTTTCATTTGCAGTGGTTGGCTGCCAGAAAGCAGAAGAGAAGAAACCGGCTCCGGCTGTGGCACCCGCTCCGGCACCCGCCCCGGCTGTGGCTCCGGCGCCTGGAACGCCTGCTCCCGCGCCTGGCGCACCCGCAGCACCAGCAGCACCAGCAGCGCCCGCAGCGCCTGCAGCACCGGCTAAAGCCCCTGCAAAGTAATAAAGAACCAACAAAGGAAAAAAGAAAAACCGGGCATTTGAATACTATTCAATGCCCGGTTTTGTTTTTTCGGCTTTTTACAACCCCATCCCGCTTTTTTGTTTACATTTTCTGAAAAAAGGGTAGAATGCACCCCAGAGTAGTCAGAAGGATCAACTACAGTGTAAGGAGGTGCGGCCATGTCGGATCGAGGCGTTAGTTTTGTGAAGGGTCTTGTCATCGGTGGATTGTTCGGCGCTGTCCTGGGGATTCTCTATGCCCCCAAAAGCGGTAAAGAAACCCGCGAAGACATCGCGAGAAAAACAGAGGATTTACTGGTCAAGGCCCGCGATGAATATGACCAGGCGCTGGAGAAGAGTAAAAGGGCCTATGAAGCGGCGGTGAAACGGCTCAAGGAAGTGGAAGTTTCGGTTAAGGAGAAAGCGGAGGAAGTGGAAAGCAAGGTTGAAGCGTTAACGGAACGGGGAAAAGAAACGCTGCTGGACGGTAAAGGCCGCCTGAAGCGCGCCCTTGATGCAGGCGTGGAAGCATTCAAGGAAGAAAAAGAAAAGACGTCGGCATAATTAACAATCCCCAGGGAGGAGCGGGTATGTTGTTGGAAATTTCTGTTTTTATCCTGAGCATCGCGTTTCTGCTGTTTGTCCTTTTCTCCATCCCGTCACTGCTGCAAATTCGCAGGACAGCGCAAGCGATTGCCACGACCCTGCGGACCCTGAATGAGAATCTGCCTGTTATCCTCAGGAATCTTGAGGATATCACCACCCATGTCAGTCAGGCAACCTTTGCGATAAATCACCAGATCGGTGAACTGTCCGATTCGTTCAGGAAATTGCAGAAGACGATCGGCTTCCTTTCAGATCTGGGTCAGATTGTTCAGGAGGGTGTCCGGATTCCCTTTCTGAACGCATTGACGTCCCTGGCTGCCGTTGCGAAAGGGGTACGCGTTTTTCTAAGCGTCCTGAATGCAAAAAGTGATTTGCCCGGCAGTCCCCCGAAGAAATGACCGCCCCGCCATCCTGATCCCCTTCCAAAGCAAGCGGGGGAATCAGGATGACCTCCCTGAATCCCCAGCATTTCCGGAAAATCTGAAAAAGATGGAATATTATACAAAAAAGTTGTAATCCCATGCAGTCAAAATGAATCATATGCCTTGTTATAGAGGGGGGTACCTATGCAGAAAAGGATAAAGGCCAGCCTTGTTTCAGTGGTTTGTCTGGTTTGTGTATTGAGCCTTTGGGGCCTGTACACGGCTCTACCGGCGGTTGCTCTGGACCGGCAGGCTTACAAGAATCTCAAGCTTTTCAATCAGGTCCTGGATATGGTGCAAAAAAACTATGTGGAGCCCGTTGAGCAGAAAACACTGATCCAAGGCGCCATCAACGGCATGATGAAATCGCTCGATCCTCACAGCAGCTTCATGACAGCGGAGATGTACAAGGAACTGGAGGTCGAGACCCGAGGCAGTTTCGGCGGGATCGGGATTGAAATCACGATTCTGAAGGATGTCCTGACCGTCGTATCCCCCATTGAAGACACACCCGCTTTTCAGGCCGGCATCAAGGCAGGCGATCAGATTATTAAAATCGACGGTAAATCGACCAAGGATATCACAATCATGGAAGCCGTCAGCAAGCTCCGGGGTCCAAAGGACACAAAGGTGACACTGACGATCATGCGGGAAACTCTGGACAAGCCGACGGATATCGTCATTACACGGAGCATCATTAAAATCAAAAGCATCAAGGCCCGAATGTATGAAGACCGGATCGGCTATATCCGGATCGCTGCCTTTCAGGAAAAAACCGTCGATGATCTCAGGAAAGCGTTGAAGGACCTGGATGGCCCGACACAATCCCTGAAGGGACTCATTCTGGACATGCGCAATAATCCCGGCGGCCTCTTGAACCAGGCCGTGGAAATTTCCGATGTTTTTCTTAAATCAGGCGTCATTGTTTCGACCAAGGGCAAAGCGAAAAGTCTCAATCATGAATTTGCTGCCAGAGACAATGGCGATGAACCTGCCTGTCCGATTGCGATTCTGGTTAACGAGGGCACCGCCAGCGCCGCAGAAATTGTTTCCGGCGCCCTTCAGGACAACCAGCGGGCGATCATTGTCGGTACCCGGACCTTCGGTAAGGGATCCGTGCAGACGGTGATCCCCCTTGAAGATGGGTCGGCGCTGAAATTGACCACGGCAAAATACTATACCCCCAGCGGACGGTCCATTCAGGCCGAAGGCATCGCCCCGGACATCATCATCAGGTATCAGCGGCCCACCCAGGAAAAAGAAGGCGCGGAGGATCGCATCCGGGAGCGGGACCTGAAGGGCCACATCAAATCGCCGAAGGAAAATGGACAGAAACCGGAGGAACCGGCTAAAAAAGAAAAGGATGATCTGCTGTTCGATAATCAGCTCAAGGGCGCGATCGATATTCTTAAGAGCTGGGAGATTTTCCGGAAAACAATCAGAAGTTGATGTCATGCGTAACGTATTTTACCGAAAAATTGTATTTTTGACGGTGATCGTCTTGTTACAGGGCTGCCTTCTGTTCCAATCGCCGGATCATGCAACGTCCCCAACCCCCGATATCTCGGACGGCTGGTCCATGCAGGCGGCATATCACTATTCCCTCGGTGTGCTGAACCTGCTGGATGAAAATGTTGAAGAAGCCATCGCCGAATTTGAAAAGGCCCGGGAATTTGACCCCAAATCCCAGGTCCTGGCCGCCGAGCTGGTGATTCTTTACAGTGAAAAAGGAGCCTTCGGTAAATCCCTGGAGCTCCTACAGGATGCCCTGAAACGGCATCCCCGGGATGTGGAAATGCGTTTTTTGCTTGCCGGGTTATACGCCAGCCGAAAGGATTACGTCCATGCAATCCGGGAATATCGGACCGTCATCGCCCTGGACCCGAAACACACCCTGGCTTATCTGTATCTCGGCATTCTGTACGCCGAACAAAAAGATTATCAGCATGCCCTGGATACCCTGGAGAAGCTGCCGGCGGTCGATCCCGATCACACCATCGGCCGCTATTATTTAGCCAAGGTCCTGATGGAACTGGGACAGGATGAACAGGCGGAAAAAGAGCTGAAACAAGCCCTTGCCCTCCGGCCGTCTTTTGAGTCCGCCGTGATGGATCTGGGGCTTCTGTACGAAAAACAGAAAAAGTTTTCACAGGCCATCGGGGTTTATGAGGACTTCAGTAAGGCTCACCCGAGCCGGGCAAAAGTCAGGATCAGACTGGGGGACCTGCTGTTGCGGGAGAAACGCCATGAAGAGGCGGAGCAGGTCTTACAGGCAGTCATGCAGCAGCACGCAGACAATAAAGAGATCATGTTGAATATTGGTCTGGTTTTCCTTGAGCGGGAGCGCCATGAGCAGGCCATCGACCTGTTCGGCAAATTGCTTGCGTCTTATCCCGACGATCAGAAGATCCGCTATTTACTGGCCACGGCCTACAGCGAAAAATCCATGACCCGGCAGGCCCTGGAAATGTTTCAGCGGATCCCGCCGGACTCGGAGTTTTTCGCTAACGCCCGGATTCAAGCCGCAGTGATCATGAAAAATGAGGACAATACGGATGGGGCGGCTGAAACCGTGCGGGAAGCCATTGTCCGGAAAAGAGATGCACCCGGCCTGTACTTATTCCTCGGCACCCTGTATGACGGAAAAAAGGATTATGCCCAGGCCGAAAAAATCCTGCGGGAGGGGTTGGGCATTTTACCGGAAAGCACGGAAATCCTTTACAGCCTCGGAGTGCTTTTTGAAAAGACGGGTCGTTTTGAAGACGGCATCAAGCAAATGCGGCTGATTCTTGCGATCAATCCCGATCATGCCGATGCCCTGAATTTCATCGGTTACAGTTATGCGGACCGGAACCTTCATCTCAGCGAAGCGGAGGAGATGATTAAAAAAGCTCTCCGGCTCAAACCGGGCAGCGCCCACATCATCGACAGTCTTGGCTGGGTTTATTTCCGTCAGAACAGGCTGGATCAGGCCATCCACCACCTGGCCGAAGCGGCCCGCCTGCAGCCTGACGACGCCACCATCAATGAACACCTTGGGGACGCTTACGTCAAAGCGGGACAGTTCAAGGAAGCCCTTGAGATCTATCAACAATCCCTAAAGCTGAATCCCGGCAGCAACACCCTCCCCATGAAGATCCGCGATCTTTTGAAAAAATGACCGTTTTGCGAAAAAGCATCCCCGCCTTTTGTCTGTTCCTGCTTGCCGTTTGCGGGTGCGCGATGGCGCCCAAGATGACGGACCGCATGGACTTCCACTCGCCGGAAGCCGCCCTGAAGCACATTGCCGAACGGATTCCGGACAACGTCGCGCTGCAGACCCTGGCCAGCATCCAGATGACCACCCGGGAGGGCCGCTATCCCCTGAAATTGGCCCTGCTGCTAAAAAAACCCGCATCGCTGAGGGTGGAAGCCATCCCCCTCTTCGGCACCCCCGCTTTTTTTCTTTCCGTCCACGATCAGACGCTCAAAGTTTTTCTGACCGGGACCCGTGTATTTTATACCGGCCGCGCCACCCTTGACAACATTGCGCGCTTCCTGCCGCTGAGCATGGATCCGGAAGAGATGGTCGCCGTCCTGATGGGAACCGGCCCCCCGACATATGGACAGAACACGTTTCTGCAAGGCCGTACGGAAGGGGAACATTACCGGATTGACACGGGGGAACCGTTGAAACGCCAGTCCCTGTGGTTGCGAATGACAGACGGGTTTCTCGAGCGTCTTGAGGTTTATCAGGATCAGGGAGTCTCTTACAGGGCGCGCTTTGAAGATCCGCTCCGGGTCGAAGGGGCGGTGCTCCCGCAGAAGACCACCCTTGTCTTCGAGGGCGAAGGCGGCGCCACCCTCACCATCCGGTTCGCGGACATCCGGTTCCTGAAGCAACCGGACCCCGCGATATTCGATCTGACGGCGCCCTTGGGGATCAAGCCTGTCTATCTTGATTAACAGCGGCCCGCTTGTGCCTTTTCGCCCTATTTAATTTCCAGCAGTTGTGCCCGGGCCACCCTCGCCTGATTCGTGTTGGGATAGTCCCGGATGATCTGCTGCAGAATCATCCGGGCACTGGTCTTATCCCCCAGCTGCTGAAAGGACAGCCCCTGCTTGAGCAGGGCATAGGGGACCTTGTTTCCCTCCGGATAGTTCTTCACCACCTTTTCGTATTCAAGGATGGCCTTTTCATATTTTTGCTCGTTGTAATAGCATTCTGCGAGCCAAAACTGAGCACTGCCCGAATGTTCCGTGCCGGGATGCAGTTTCAAAAAATTCTGAAATTCGGCGGCGGCCTTTTCATACTTTCCCTCTTTGAAAGTTTCATAGGCCGCCGCGTAGAGCGATTCCTTGTCCGTCTTCCCGTTCGGAGCGTCCCTGTTCCGGGCATTGGCCGACCGGTTGCCCTTCTCGGAGGCCTCCGCGGCTGCCTCCTTCTTGCCGATGCCCAGAAAGTTCTCGACAAAGTTGATCTTAAAGGACGCGCGGTCCAGCTTTTCCCTGATTTCCTCCTCCCGGCTCTGCGTCGCCCGGGTTAGAGCCGTCAGGTCCTTGCGCAACTCCTCCGTCTGCCCGCTAAGCAGCCGGATGCGATCCTTCAGCTCCGTGATATCGGCATTGCTTTCCGCCTGCGTCTTTCTTAGCGCTGCAATCGACTCTTGACCGCTTTCCACCGCCTTGCGCAGGGCCGCATTTTCCTGCTTCAGGAATTCGATGTCATGGGCCTGGGCAGACGCCTTCAGGTCGAGTTCCTGGCGAACCTGCTTCAGATCCTGCCTGCTGGCACAACCCGCCAGCAGCAGGATGCAAAAGAGCAGGCACCATGATGTTTTAATGCCGTGCATGGGCTTTCCGTGTCAGACCTTATTTTTTCAGTTTAACCATAAAATTGGCCCTTCTGTTTTTCGCCCAGGCCTCTTCATTTTGTCCGGGATCCAGGGGGCGTTCCTTCCCATAGCTGATCGTGGCAATACCTGCCCGGTTGACACCAAGGTCAACAAGATACTTCATGGCCGCATCCGCGCGCCGCTGACCGAGAGCCAGGTTGTATTCAACCGTTCCCCGCTCGTCGCAATGGCCTTCAATCACGAGCGCATAATTCTTGTTTTTCAGCAGCCAGGCGGCGTGTTTCTTCAGGATCTCCCTCGCTGCAGGCTCAATAACCGCCTTGTCATAGGGAAAACGAATATCTTCAAGTCCGGCTTTCTGCGCTTTTTCCCTTTCCGCTTCCGCTGCAGCATCCGCATCCCGCCTCAGGGCCAGTTCTCTGGACTCCTGTGATGAAGGTGTGACAGCACGTTCAGGCTTGACCTCCGCGGGGGCCGCCTTCTTCTCACCCGTTACCAATCCCTCGTCCTTTGAAACGGCTTTTTTCGTGCAGCCTGTCATGGACAATAAGGAAACACAGAAAATCAACATCATGATCCCAATAAACATAGCGTTTCTTTTCATCTTGAATATCCTCCCCTTCCTGACCTTAATTTTAGTTCCCGGAACAGCAATAACAACGTCCGTGATTGGAACTCAACCCATCTTCTTGTGCCATTAAAACACAGTCCCTCTTTCAACGTCAATATAAAAATTGGTTTTTTTCATCATGGCTTCAGGCTGGGCGACCAGGACGGGCTCAAGCAGCCAAATGGATTTTCGTATAATACCCTGATATTTGTACCATTTGCATTCATGACATAGATCTTGCCGGCCCCACGACTTCTTTGGCTGAAGGCCAGATACCGGCCATCCGGCGACCAGGAAGGCGACTCGTTGTCACCCGTCTGCGGACCGATCTGCATCAGGCTGCTGCCGTCCTCGCTGAGGGAAAATATCCTGAAACGACCGTCTTTCCGGCCTTCATAGGCGATCCGGCTTCCTTTGGGCGACCAGGCCGGAGAGGTGTTGTAGCTGCCTTCAAAGGTCAATCGCCTCACCTGGGCGCCATCGCTGTCCATTACAAAGATCTGCGGCGATCCGGATCGGTTGGACACAAAAGCGATCCGGCGGCCGTCGGGCGACCAGGTGGGGGACACATCGATCGAAAATTCACGGGTCAACCGCTTCAACTGACCGCTGTCGAGATCCCGTTGATAGATTTCCTCATTCCCATCCTTGCTCAGCGTCAGCAGCAGTTTTCGCCCGTCGGGCGACCAGCCCCCTGAAAGATTGAGCCCCCTGAAATCGGAAATCTTCCGGGTGCTGTAGTCTTCCAGGCGGCGGAGATAGAGGTCCGGATTCCCATCCTTGTAGGAGGTAAAGCCGATGCTCTGGCCGTCCGGAGACCACCGGGGAGAAAGGGTTACCGATCTGTAGTTGGTCACTTTTGTCAGATCGGAGCCGTCGAAATTAATGGTGTAAATATCGGAAAATTGACCCTGCTTCACGACAAAGGCGATCTTCGTATCGAAGACGCTCCCATCCCCGGTCAGAGCCTGCGTGATGTCCCGGGCCATTTCACGCGCCAGCTTTTTTCTGTCCTCCGGCCGGCCCGCATATCTTTTTTCAAGAATCCGCTCGCCCCTGACCACATCATAGAGACGGAATTCGACGACGACATCCCGGCCTGTCTGGCTGAAGCCGCCCTTCACCAGATACTCGGCGCCGATGATCGTCCAATCGGGGAAGCTGACCCTGCCCCCTCTGTAGGAAAACTGTCTCTGGTCTTCGAGAAAGGCCTTTTCGGGAATCAGCCGGATATAACCGGTCATGTTCAGGTAATGGCTCAGGGTGTCGGAGAACCAGGCCGATAAATCCTCCTTCGGCGCATCTCCTCCCAGTCTCTGAAAGTCCACAACGGCAACGGGAAATCGCTGGAAAGCAGGGGAATCAATATCAATGTATACCTTTCCCGCTGCGTATGCGCCCTGTCCCCCGAACAGAAACAGGATCGACCACAGGATTATCCGGCTGTATCTTATCCGCATCGGCTTTCCCTAATCCTTCAAATCGTATTATTTTCCGAGAGCTTTTGCATAACCGGTGAAAAATGGTTCGCAAGCGGCGAATGAAAGATTTTTCGCATTTCCAGTAATAAGACTAATTCGTTGATTTAAAACATATTTAAGCATTATCATATTTCAAGCGAAAAAGATTTTGAGCCGCGGCGAAGCCATTTTTCAAAGGTTTTTTCCCAATCCCCCGATCAGCGCAACTCAGCGGAACGGAAACGGATGCCGATTTCGATGCTGTCGTCCCGGATCCAGGGCGGCAGGGGCGGCAGCGGGCTGGCCTTTTTAATGGCCCGGACCGCGGATTCGTCAAAATATCGGTTGCCCGATTTTTTTTCAAAATCGACACCCACCACCGCGCCGTTGCGCAGGATCCTTGCATTGATGACGGTTTCCACATTGCCTTTGGGAAGAATCTCCTGGGGCAGCGACCACTGTCCCCGGATCCTCGACCAGATCTCCGCATAATAGGGGTCCATCCTCTGAGTGGCGTCGGCCCGGCCGGTCTGCCCATCTGTTTGCACCGCCTGCTGGCTCGCCGCAGGCGGCGGCTTTGGCGCCGTCTGGACTTTATCTCTGATCGCATCCAGGGCTTTTTCAACGGCGGGGCTCTGTTTTTTCTGTACCTCCGTCTTCTTGAGGGGAACCGCTGCCGTTGTTTCCACCGGCTTCCTGAGGATGATGGCGGGCGGCGCCGGGTGCGGCTGCAGGATCTCCCGGGAAATCGAGGAAGAGGCCGTTCCCCTGAGCATCTGGTCGGAAAGACTGACCAGCTGGACGGAATGGACCGGACCGAACGTCCATTTCGGCGCGGGAACGTTTGTTGAATAAATGAAGAAAGCGAGAAGCAGCAGATGGACGACCGCCGAGAATCCCAACATGCGGCGGAAGCGGGTATCGCCGTCATGTTCGGCCCTGTGCCACCGGGGCGAGATCATCTGGCCTCCTCGGGCGGCTCGGTGATCATGCCGAGTTTGTCAACACCGGCTTTTCTCACCTCGGACATGACCTCGATGACAAATCCATAGGGAATGGCCTTATCGGCCCTCATGAAAACCTCCCGGTCGGTCCGGCTTGTAAAAATGCTCTCTAACTTTGTCCGGAGGTCACCGATGGGAATTCTGTTTTTATTGATAAAGATCTCTTTGGCCGATGTGATGGTCAGGACCAGTTTCTCTTCCGCAACGTCGATGCTCTTTGACTTCACGCGGGGCAGGTTTACATCAATGCCCATCTGCAGAAGGGGTGCCGTGACCATGAAGATGATCAGCAGCACCAGCATGACGTCCACCAGCGGCGTCACGTTGATTTCCGCCATGGGCTTATTCTCGGAATGATTGCGCCGGCGCAAGGTTTTCATGGGCATCTATTTGATCACGTAATAACGTTCGATGATGTTCAGCAATTCCGAGGAAAAATTATCCATTTCCTGGGTCATGGTCCTGACTCTGCTCAGATAGTAATTGTAAAAAATGACGGCGGGAATGGCCGCGGCCAGACCGGCGGCCGTCGCAATCAGCGCTTCGGAGATGCCAGGGGCCACCACGGCGAGGTTCGCCGACCCCCTGGTCCCGATATCCCTGAAGGTATTCATGATGCCCCAGACCGTGCCGAAGAGCCCGATAAAAGGGCTGGCGCTTCCCGTCGTGGCGAGAAAGCCCAGAGTGCTTTCCAGCTTCGTGCTTTCGGAATCGCGGGCGCGGTTCAGGGCGCGGTCCACATTGTCGATCCGGCTCATTTCCAGGGAAAGCCGGTCCGGACCCTCCGTGTCCGTCATAGCCGGAGACTCCTTGACCACCCTTGTAACCTTGACCAACTCGGTGTATCCGGAACGGAAGACCTCTGCAATCGTGGAGTGGTGAAACTTTTTGGATTCCGGAAATATTTCCGAGAGCTTTGACCCCTTCATGTACACATCCAGGAATGCCTCGTTTTCCTTTTGCACCTGGCGTAACGTTTTATATTTCATCAGGATGATGGCCCAGGAGATGACGGAAAAAAGCAGCAGCAGCAACAGGACAAACTGAACCATCAACCCGGCACTGAGAATCATGTTCAGCAGACTGCCTTGAAACTGCCCCCCCAGGGCTCCAACGGCAAGAAATGAAATATCTTTCACTTTCAACCTCCTCGGAAGCGGCGTAAACGGCGCTACCTATAATAAAAAAAAACTCCCTTGTCAATCATTGATAAACTCGTAAAAACTTTACTTTGTCATCCGGAGGAGCGTTGAGAGTTTTGCAAAACCGATTTTAGATCACGCAGCAATCAGAAAATGCCGATGTCATAAAGACTTGACAAGGCAAGTCTGTTGCGATAATAAAACGCCCCCGGAAAGAAAACGACAAAATGATATGGGCCGATGTAGCTCAGTCGGTAGAGCAACTGATTCGTAATCAGTAGGTCCGCGGTTCGAATCCGCTCATCGGCTCCAGATAAATCAAGAGGTTACAGAACTTAGGCTGTAACGCCTTGGTTCTTTATTGCTACTCTATTCAGTAACGCATGCCGAACATCAGTATTGTCATACCGTCTTACCGCTCTTCCGAAGTACTGAAGAAAAACCTACCCTCTCTGAAGGAATTTCTCCGGGAACGGTCGCTCGATGCCGAAGTGATCATCGTGGATGACGGCTCCAATGACAACGGAGCAACCAAACAGGTGGCCGAGCAATTTCAATGTTCCTATCATGCCTATTCCGAAAATCGAGGGAAGGGAGCTGCGGTACGTTATGGAATGCAGCATGCGGCGGGCCGTTTCAGGATCTTTACGGATGTGGATATCCCCTTTGAAAATGAGGCGTTCGATCGCTTTATTCATTACCTTGACTTCAAGGAATTTGATGTGGTCGTGGGCGACAGAACCTTGCCGGGATCAAGTTATTTTACGGATGTTTCGGGATTGCGTAAAATGGGAAGCGCCATTTTCTCTTTTATTGTCGGGCGATTTGTTGCCGGTGGTTACTTCGATACCCAGTGTGGCATGAAAGGATTTAGGGCCGAAGCAGCAGACGATCTCTTTTCAGTGAGCCGTATCGATGGATATGCCTTCGATGTGGAATTGCTGTACATATCGCTGAAGCGAAATTATGACATCAAACGACTACCGGTAGTTCTGAGATGTCAGGAAGGTTCCAGTGTCCGAGTGATCCGTCACGGATTGGTGATGGTCTTTGATCTTTTCAGGATCAAATGGAATCAGGTCAACGGACGCTACAACAAGAGCAGGCAGGATGAGTATTCTCGATAAATTTCCCAAGCAGCGAACAGAACTTCCGGAAGCTTACCGGATGATCTACAACACTCACTATCTGAACAACCGCGAAGGAAAATACAAGACAACCTCCCTTTCTCAAAAACTGGAATCCTGGATGCACCGAAAGGTTGCCGGGGATCTGAAGCACATGGAGTCAACATGCTCGACCATGGAGATCGGTGCAGGGACCTTGAATCAACTTCATTATGAACTGGAGGGTTTGCCTTATGACATAGTAGAGCCCTTTCGCGAATTGTTTGAAAATTCCCCGCTGTTGTCGCGCGTGCAAACAGTGTACATCGATATCGCTGAAATTCCGGAAGACAGAAAGTATGACCGCATTACCTCAACAGCAACTTTCGAGCATATCATGGACCTGCCTTTTGTTGTTGCATCTGCAGCAATGCACCTGAACAACGGAGGTCATTTACGTGTTGCCATTCCGAATGAGGGAACAGTATTGTGGACACTGGGAACCAAGATTACCGGTTACGAGATCAGGAGGCGGTACGGACTCGATTACCGTATTCTAATGCAGTATGAGCATGTTAACACAGCCGATGAGATCGAGGAAGTGCTGCATTATTTTTTTGGTTCCTGCCGTTGTTCCGTGCTCGGATTAAGTCGTGGTCTGGCTTTTTACCGCTTCTATGACTGCAGCGAGCCGAATATTCAGCGCATCTCTGACTACTTCGAACAAAGGCGATCAGAAAGCGGGCTGAAAGGAACTCCCTTGTGTCTCGATGTTTATGACAATATGTGACAAAAATTATTTTCTTGACTATTTTTTGTCTATCCTTTATATCTGCCTCAAAGTCAAATCTGTAAAAATATAGTTATGTTAGGCTGTTAACCCCTTTAACCTGGCCTCGTTCGTAATCAGCAGGTCCGCGGTTCGAATCCGCGCATCGGCTCCAGATTTTAAACGGGGAAGCGGCTGGACTCCTTATTCAGGGCCATTATCCATATGAAAACAGATAAGATTCTCGTCAGCGTGGTCATGGGCAGTGATTCCGACCTCGGAATCATGGAAGAGTCAACGAAAATCCTCAAGGAGTTCCAGGTCCCCTATGAGGTCGTGCTGACGTCGGCCCACCGTTCGCCGGATAGAACGTCGGCTTTTGCCAAAAAGGCGGCGCAACGGGGTGTCCGGGTGATCATCGTCGGAGCAGGCGCCGCGGCGCACCTCGCCGGGGTCATCGCCTCGCAGACACCTCTGCCCGTCATTGGGGTCCCCATTGACGCCACCGCGCTGCAGGGGCTCGATGCGCTGCTCGCGACCGTGCAAATGCCCGGCGGCGTTCCCGTGGCCGCCATGGCCATCGGAAAGGCCGGTGCAAAAAACGCAGCGCTGATGGCCATCCGGATACTGGCCCTCACCGACGACAATCTCCAAAAAAAAATAAATACTTACATTCAAAACATGGCCCGGGACGTGGAACGGAAGCAGGCCAATCTGAATGCCGCAAATCCTTAAAATCAATCCTCAACAACCTGTAAACGAGTTGATCCATGAGTGCATCTTGTTGCTGCGGGCAGGCAAAGTAGTCGCCTTTCCCACAGAGACGTTCTACGGGCTTGCTGGCGATGCCTCAAACGCTGATGCCGTTGACCGGATCTTCCAGATCAAAGGGCGGTCATTCACGAGCCCGATTGCCCTGATTGCGGGCAGTAAAAACGGGATCGGCGGCCTTGTCGCACAGATTCCCGTTACCGCTCAGCGACTCATGCAGGTTTTCTGGCCGGGTCCGCTGACGCTGCTGTTTTCAGCCTCGCCGCAAATCAGTCCACGCCTGACCGCCGGAACCGGCAAAATCGGCATCCGGGTTTCCAGCCACCCCATCGCCGACAGCCTTGCCAACGGACTGGGTGGCCCGATCACGGCGACCAGCGCCAATCTGTCCGGCGCTGCCGAGTGCAGCACGGCCGGTGAGATTCTCGCAAGCCTCGGCGACCTCGTCGATCTGGTGATCGACGGCGGGCCGACGCCGGGCGGCAAAGGGTCAACCGTTCTCGACATCACCGTCGATCCCCCTGCCTGCCTGCGCGAAGGCACCATCACTTTTTCTTCGATACAGCATGCGCTCGAAACGCTGTAGCCCTTTGCAGCGTGCTGCCCGTATCAACAAAATACGCTTGACAAGACAGTTATATCATGGGATAGGCAAGCCCGAACAGCAGTTCAGCTTTATATCCCGTTTTGTTATTAACCCTGATTAGAAAGGGGAGGTTCATGATGAAAAAATCGTGCGTTTTTCCTGCAATTCCGTCAGCCCTCATCCTGATTTTCATGGTCGCGGCATTTTTCGTTTCTCCTGTCTTCGGTCAGTCGCCCGGAAACCTCCAGAAGGGCATCGCCCAGTATAACGCCGACAACTATGAAGAAGCCGTCGATCTTTTCCTTAAGGCCCGCCAAGAGACTCCGAAATCAGCGGAGGCGGCCTTCTGGCTTGGCAGGGCCTACAAAGCCCAGGGGAATTTACAAGACGCCATTCCTCATCTCACGGACGCCGCTGCCTTCACGCCTCCCGTCAAGGAAGCCGTCGTCGAGCTGATCGACGTTCTGTACCGTCTCGAAAGAATTGAAGAGGCCAACAAGTGGCTGGCCGTCGCCGAGCGGGATGGAATTGATCCGGCCAAGACGGCCTTCCTGCGCGGGATGGTCCTGGCCAAACAGGGAAAATATCCGGAAGCGATTCTCTCCTTCGAAAAATCGAAAACGCTGGACAAGGCCTTCATTCAGGCCGCGGATTTCCAGATCGGTCTTTCGTACATGATGGAACGCAGGTACAAACAGGCCGCGGAACGGTTTCGGGTCGTGATGCTCCAGGACCCGGCTTCCGACCTGGCCTCCTATGCCCGGCGCTACCAGGCCCTGGTCGAGGAAAGGGGCTGGATCGAACGCCCCCTCCGTCTGACGCTCAGTATGCTGGGGCAGTACGACACGAACATGCTCCAGGAACCCTACGCTTATCCGGGACTTCCCGATGCCGGGAACGAGCAGAGCCTGCGCATGCTCAACACCCTGCGGCTGGATTTCGCCCCGATCCTGAAGGACCCCTGGCTGTTCCAGGCGAGCTATGCCCTGTCCGGCTCTCTGCACGAAAAAAACAGCACGACTTATGATTTCCTCGTCAACAGCCTGACGGTCGCACCGGGATATAATTTCGGCCGCTTCTCCCTAAACCTTTACGCAAACTATATGCACGCCCACAAGAGAGATCCCGGTTATGAGAGGTATTCCGACCGCTTCAGCACGGGACCCCTCGCGCGGGTTCTGCTGACGGACAAGAAGGACCAGATCCTGGAGATCTACGCCGGGTACCAAAAGAAGAACTTCTTTAAAGCCCCCCTCGATCCCAACGAGAACCAGACGGCCGGCGGCAACGACAGCCACATCAGCTGGATGCGGTTTGACGAGAGCGGCGCGATCCTGATCGTCAATTACGGTTTTGAGACAGATAACGCCGACGGCAACAACTGGTCTAACCAGGGCCACCGCCTCTCCGTCAACAACATCCTTCCCCTCTGGGAAAAGTTCAAGCTGCAATTGGGGGCGGAGATCTTTCTGCAGGACTTCCGCAACGCGAGTACAATTGCGGCATTCGCAGGGAAAAAGCGCCAGGATAAAAACTATATGGGTACGGCGGGGCTCATCTGGGATATTCACCGGAACCTGAGCTTGATGCTTAATTATACGGGCATCCGCAACGATTCCAATATCTATTTATATGATTACATCCGGCATATTTTCTCGGTCGGCGCCGAACTCCGGTTTTAAGGCAAGCCGGAACATATCGACAAACCTTTTTTACAAAGGAGGGTTACCATGTTTCGAAATATCTGGAAGCGGCTGGGTCTGATCATTCTGATCCTCCTTCTGCCCGTGAGTCTCTGGGCCGCCCCGATTGGCAAGATCAGCCACCTTGAAGGACAGGCTGACGTAACCCTGCCGGACGGCAGGACTGTTATTTTGAAGCCGGCCGACCCCGTCAGCGTGGGGGATATTCTGCGCACGAAGGTCCGGTCCAAAGTGGAAGTCACCTTCCTGGACGGCAACGTTATTTTCATCGCAGAGCGATCCCGGCTCCGGATCTCCGTATACGACAACCGGGAGAACCAGAAAAGCACGTTCGATCTCTTCCGGGGGAAGACCCGGGTGGTCGTCAACAACCTGGCCAAGAAATCCACACTCGAACTCCAGACGCCCACGGCGGTTGCCGGGGTTCGCGGCACGACCTGGATCAGCACCTTCGCCAACGGCGTGAGTGAATTCCACTTCATGGAGGGCACGGGTTACGGTTACAGCAGAAACCTGCCCACCCAGATCTTGACGATCCGGGCCGGACAGACGATGCAAGTTATCTCGCCGGATCGGTTGCCTATCGTCCGGCCTACTTCAGAAATTAGACGGGATCTGAGCGACACCGCCATCACCGATAAGTTAAGAGGGGAAGCGACACAGGATACGAGCGTGGTTGCCCCGCCGCCACCGCCATCACTGCCACCACCGCTGCCGCCACCACCACCGCCACCGCCGCCGCTGCCGCCACCGCCGCCGCCACCGCCGCCACCGTCGCCACCGCCGGAGCCGTAGCCTACAGGTACTTAATTTTCTTAAGGTTATCACGGGCGTGTAATGGCATACGGCAGAAATCGAGCGCAAAGCGAACCGGCATTCCCGGTCAGGGAGATAAATGAAACGGCATTACCTCGGATCGATGGCTCAAAAAGAGCTGCTGGTCTGTGTTGGTTTATGCCTGCTGGTGCTGGTCTGCTACTGGCCGGTCCGCGATTACGGATTCGTCAACATAGACGATCCGCCCTACCTCACGCAGTATATACATATCCAGTCCGGGGTTGACGATGGAGGGTGCGGCCTGGGCCTTCCGCACGGTGGAGCCAGGCTACTGGCGTCCCCTGACCTGGCTGTCGCACATGCTGGACTGGCAACTGTTCGGCGCCAATGCCGGGGGGCACCACTGGACGAATGTCATCCTGCACCTCATCAACGTGCTGCTGCTTTTTGCGGTGCTGCGCAACCTGACAGGAGCCCTCTGGAGGAGCGCCTGCGTCGCAGCCCTCTTTGCGGCTCATCCCATGAACGTGGAGTCGGTGGCCTGGATTGCCAACCGGCCGGGTCTCCTGAGTGCCTCCTTCGGGTTGCTATCGCTTTTTTGCTACACATGGTATCTCCAAAAACCTTCCTGGAGGGGATACCTGGCCGTTGCGGCAGCCTTCTCCCTGAGCCTGATGGCCAAACCGATGCTCGTGACGCTTCCCTTTCTGCTGCTTCTCATCGATTTCTGGCCCGGCGGCCGCTGGGACCGCATTGCGACACCCGTTGGGCTTGTATCCGTTTCCGGTCCCGCTCGGATCCTCCGTCCCCTTGTTTCATTTCCGCGGCTGCTGCTGGAAAAAACTCCCCTGTTCGTGCTATCCGCGGCAACCGCGGTTATGACGCTTGTGTCCGCAGTGAAAATCGGACTTCCGAAATCACCGTACCAGTTTCCGCTGGACGTTCGCATCGCCAACAGCCTTCAGGCCTGCGTGCTTTACATCAAGAAGCTGCTCTGGCCGATGGAACTGGTCGTCTTCTATCCGCACCCCGGACATTACGCCCTGGACCAGGCGGCTGCGGCCGGATTGGTGATCGCGGCTGTGAGCCTGATCGCCGTGGCGAAAAAAGGACGATTCCCCTATCTGACGACGGGCTGGTTCTGGTTTCTGGGGTCCCTCGTGCCGGTGAGCGGCCTGATTCAGTATGGCAGGCAGGCGCTGGCTGACCGCTATATCTACTTTCCCGGAATCGGTCTCTTCATCCTGATGGTCTGGGGTACCGTCGATCTCTGCCGGATCCTGGCGGAAAAAAAATGGTTTGCGCCCACCCGTGAAACCGTGCCTCCCGCTATCCTAAAAACGACCTGCCGGCCCGGTCCGGATTCCCCGTCCGTAGACCGGAGATTGGGGTCTATGCGCCCGATCCTGATTTGTATTGTCGTCTTTGCCATTCTTCTGGCGGGTTTTACCACAAGGAAGCAGCTTGCGTACTGGCAGAGCAGCCGGACCCTTTTTGCTCATGCCGTTTCCGTGACCACCCGGAACGATCTCGCACACAGCAATCTGGCCCATGCCCTTTTTCGCGAAGGAAATTTCGAGGAAGCTGCCGATCACTACGAGGAGGCCCTCCGCATCCGGCCACAAAATGCCAATCACTTCTATAATTACGGAATCGTACTGGACCGTCAGGGAAAAACGCAGGAGGCCATGGAGCAGTACCGGAAGGCCATCTCCCTCGATCCCAGGCATGTCAAGGCCTTGTTCAACCTGGGGCGGTCCCTGGAGATTCTGGGGAAATACGCCGAGGCGGAGGCCTGTTACGGGGCCGTGGTTCTGGTAGAGCCGGATCACTTCTATGCACAACCGGCAGCGGGGGCTGATCGCCCTGTATCATGAGAGGTACGAGGAGGCGATCGGGCATCTGCAAACCGCCCTGCGCATCCAGCCGGGGGATCGAGCGACGCAGGAGGGGCTTTCCCTGGCACAGGCCTGGGAAGAGCACCGGGAAAAAGGGCTTTGATCGCGGAAACCATTGAGGAGATCAGAGGGCTTTTTACGGAGAACGTAAAATCATCTGCCGCAGCGAATCTCTACTGCAGCAGGCGTTCCACCCCCGTCACCGTCACGAAGGTTTTGGCGGCGCCGGGCGGTTCGAAGGCCCAGACGATCATGAAGGGAATCCGGCCGCCGGGCAGGATCCGGTCGTTGGGCGCCGTGCTTCCCTCGGGGTTGGCCAGCCGGCGGTTCATCTCTTCCTCCGTCAGGGCCATTAACTCAGCGTCGGACAGCACATGGCCCGCAGAGGCCCGCTTTTCTCCGAGCAAATTATTATGCGTGTCCACAAGCGTGGCTTTCACGCGCAGCCGGGCCACGGGATGGCCGGACTGATTCACGGCCACACCTTCCACCACGCACAGGTTGCCCGCAGAGGCATTGACCACAAGACGCTGACTGATCGCCTCCAACTTGATGCTCTCTTCAAGGGATGCAGGCTTTTCCTTTTCAACCCATGGCAACCAGGCGGACAGATCGCCGATGACCTGCCGTCCGATGTCGGGAAACGCCAAGAATCCCAGACTGGAGATCACCAGAAGCGCCGCGAGCGCAACGGCCAACATTCTCAACGCGCCGGGCGAGCGGCCCTTCTCCTGCGCTGCGGCCTCCGGCTCGCCGCCCCTTTTCTTGTCATGGATAACCTTGAGGGGTTTTCCGGTGGATGTGCCATCGCTGCTTCGTGCCGCTTTGTCATTCCTGATGTCCGGCTCTCCACGAATTCCTGCCCCTGATTGCGTGTCCGGCATTTCCGCATCGCGGTCGATCCGGATCTCCCCGGCATCCGGAACGCTGACCCTGACAAGGGGATGACCCTGGAAAAATTCATACCGGCAGAGGCCGCAACGGACCCAGACGCCCTCCTCACGCATGAGCGCATCGTCAAACCGGAATTTCGCCGAACATTTACCGCACTGGATGATCATGCTCCCTCTCCTCTATTGCTTGATGGACTCGAAAAAGTCCAAAAACTGGTCATATTCGACGACTTTGTAAAAAGCTCCGCAGGCAAGGCGCGCAAGCCCCCTCCCCGAGGACGGCGGCATACTTTCAAGTATGCCGCCGTGACGAAGGATGTGGCGCAACGCAGCATCCGGACTTTTTACGAAGTCGTCATTGCTTGATGATATAGACATCGGTCAGATAACGGTATTGCTCGTTGAAATCCAGGCCATAGCCCACCACGAAGCCGTCGTCAATGTCAAAGCCCGTGTAATCCGCCGTGAACGGGACCTTCCGCCGCGCCTTCTTATCGAGAAAGACGCAGACTTTCAGCGAGCGGGGATCCCTTTTCTTCAGGGTCTCCACGAGAAACGACAGCGTCAGTCCCGTATCCACGATATCTTCCACGATCAGCACATCCCTGTCGGCGATGGACAGGCCGATATCCTTCCTGATGACCACTTCGCCGGAGCTGACGGTCCCGCCGCCGTAACTGGCCAATTGCGCAAAATCGACCTGACAGGGAATCTCAAAGGAGCGGATCAGATCGGCCATAAAGATAAAAGCGCCTTTGAGGATCCCGACAACGATCAGATCTCCTCCGGCATAATCCCGGGAGATCTCTTCAGCCAGTTCCCGGACACGCTGCTCGATGACGTCTTTCGAAAAAAGCACCTCTCTGTTCATGGCGTCCATGAGGCCGACCTCCTTTCAGTCTGGTGTCCCCCCTCCCACTGTCCGATAAATTCATCGATACTGGCCTGGATCAGGCGCTCCGCCGCGGCCACGTCTTCCCGGCTTTTGAATTCCGAGGACAGGCTCAGAAAGATCCCATCAAATCTGGACCGCTCGCAGCCCAGCTTTTCATAATCAATATGGTTGATCATGTACTGGGAGCCGTCAAAGTAGTATTTTCCGAGCCGGTTGACGGCGGACGACCGGAACGGCCATGTGAGTTTGAAATCAAAGAACCGCCGCGCGGCCTCCCGCAATGGGCCGGTTCTGAACTTCTCCGGCGCGGGCATCTCGCAGACGCCGTCGCTGATCAGGCGGAAATACGCCTTGACGAGGTCAATGTCCGTCAGGCAGAGGCCGTAGAGATACCAGTCATCGAAGATATGCAGGAGGGCCAGCTTTTCCTGGCGGGAAATGTAATGGTAACTTGGGCAGAAGTGCCCATCGCAGAGCTCCCGGCCGTAGAAAGAAACGTCCCGCAGATCGGCGCCGCCATTGACGGAAGGATGCAGCAAGCAGCCCACACGTTTCTCCTGAGGATCAAGAAATCCTGCATATTCACAGCAGTAGATCACTTCATAGCGCTTGGCCTGGTCTTCCGCCCGGCGAATCTGCCCGGAAAAAGCCGGCAAATCTTCAATCCCGCGGACTTCGGCATGGAAACGGACCGTGCGCGCGCGCAGTCTCCCGACAAGCGACGCCCTCGTGCTGTCGGCGTAATTGTAGAGGCCACAGCAGGCCCCGCAGGACTTCCCGGCATCGGGCTGACAGAGATGGACGGATGTATCGTTCATAACGAGAGCTTTGCATAACCGCTGAAAAATGGTTCGCAAGCGGCGAATGAAAGATTTTTCGACTTTCCAGAAATTAACTTAATTTATTGATTTCAAAAATATTTAAGCCTTATCATCTCTTTAGCGAAAAAGATTTTGAGCCGCGGCGAAGCCATTTTTCAAAGGTCTCGGGCTGATGCGAGGCCAGGAGCCTTATATTGCGGATAGGGTTGCAGGTCAAGAATAAAGATGATAAAGGCCGTACCATGAAATTATATGAACAGATCCAGATGCCCAACGGCCTGACGGCGGATGTCCATGATCTCTCCCGGGAGATCGCGGCGAATACCGCCCGGGTGGAAATAATTATCAGAATCAGAGTGGCGCTCTGTCCGGATGATTTTGCCGAACGGTCACATTTCGAAAAAACGCGCGACGTATTCGGAGAAGAGATTGTTTTCGAACACCGGATGGGACAGAGTTTTGTGAGCAATGATCAAACGGATGCCGTTTTCCGGACGCTCCTGGAGACCTTCAAGCAGACTTCCCTGCCCTACGTTTCGAGTCTCAAATTCCGCACCCGCTTTGCCGCATCCAGATACCGGGAGATTCTGCAAAATCCCTATAAATACCGTATCCGGCAGGACGGACGGACGGAGTCCACATGAACCTGGAAGACATCCTGCTGTCCGTGGAAAAGCCCAGCCGTTATACCGGCGGGGAGGTCAACGCCGTCAAAAAAGACCGCCGGACCTGCGAACTGAGCGTTGCCCTGGCCTTTCCGGATACCTATGAAGTGGGGATGTCGCACCTGGGCATCCAGATCCTCTATGCCCTGCTCAACAGCCCCCCGCATCGTGGCGCGGAACGCTGCTTTGCCCCCTGGCCGGACATGGAACGGCGTTGCGGCACCACAACCTCCCGCTGGCCTCACTGGAGTCGCATAGGCCGCTGACCGCCTTCGATATGGTCGGGTTTTCCCTCCAGTATGAACTAGTCTACACGAACGTCCTCAACATGCTGGAATTGGGCGGCATTCCCGTTCGGGCGGCAAACCGCAACGACGGCCATCCGCTCGTCATTGCCGGCGGCCCCTGCGCCTTTAATCCCGCCCCCATGGCGGCCTTTATCGACGCCTTCGTCATCGGCGAGGGGGAAGAGGTAATCCTGGAAATTGCCGCGGCGGTCCTGGATGACAAACGCGGCGGGCGCGGACGACCGGAGATACTGTCACGCCCTGGCCGACATCGCCGGCATTTATGTGCCCGGCCCTCCACACGCGGGAGAGCAAGATCAGAAAAACGGATCATTGACGACCTCAATGCGTGGTCTTTCCCGCCCGGCCGGTGGTCCCGCTCATGAAGACCGATCCACGACCGGATCACCCTGGAAATCGCCCGCGGTTGCACGCGGGGCTGCCGTTTCTGCCAGGCGGGCATGGTCTGGCGGCCGGTGCGGGAAAGGGATCAGGCAG
This sequence comes from uncultured delta proteobacterium, assembly GCA_963743175.1. Classification (GTDB taxonomy): domain Bacteria; phylum Desulfobacterota; class Syntrophia; order Syntrophales; family Fen-1087; genus JAPLJM01. The sequence goes on from CAVUOQ010000012.1 coordinate 249,862, forward strand.
GAATCGAACAGATGGCCGATGGGCTGCTCTGCGCCACGGGCTATGACGAGATTTCACTGCTTTCGCTGAGTTCCGGCGATTACAGCCGCATCGAACCGCTGCTTGCCACCCTGATGGAACGGTACTACGAAAAACGGGTGGCCCTGGCCCTGCCCTCTCTCCGGGCGGAAACCCTGACCCGAGCCTCATCGAAGAATATCCGCCGGGTGCGCAAGACAAGTTTCACCCTGGCGCCGGAGGCGGGCACCCAGCGCCTGCGCAACATCATCAATAAAGGCAACATCCGAGGAGGATCTGCTGGCCACGACGGAACAGGTCTTTGCCGCCGGCTGGAAGTCCGTCAAACTCTATTTCATGCTCGGCCTGCCCGGGGAGACGCAAGCCGACCTGGAAGGGATCGCGGATCTGGCCTACCAGACGCTGAAGACGGCAAACAGCGGGGCCAGGTCACGGTCAGTCTTTCCACCTTCGTGCCGAAGCCCCATACGCCCTTCCAGTGGGCCAAGACAGATCGACCTGGCGGAGACCAGGGAACGGCAGTTCTTCCAGACCGGGATCCGCCACCGCAATATCAGCGTCAAGTGGCACGACGCCCGCATGAGCCTGCTGGAGGGCATCCTGTCGCGCGGCGATGAACGGACCGGCCTGCTGATCGAACGGGCTTTTCAGGCCGGCTGCCGTTTTGACGGCTGGTCCGAATGTTCCGCTTCGATCTGTGGGAGATGGCCATGGCCGACCTGACGATCGATCCGGAATGGGAACTCCGCCAAAGGAGCCTGACGGACAACCTTCCCTGGGATCAGATTGACTGCGGGCTCAGCAGGGATTTTCTCATCCGGGAATGGCTGAAATCGACTCAGGGCGAGTTGACCGCCGACTGCCGTGCAAACCATTGTCACAACTGCGGCGTCTGCGATCATCGGGGCATCAAAATGATCAGCGCAGCGGATACGCCGTCGCTTCCGGCAGAGGGTTGCGCCCCGGATGACGCAGTCTTCCGCGGGCCGGAAATGATTCGAACTGTCGGATTGACAAATCCCAGCGCCCCGATCGGCGCCGGAGACAAACCGCAAGGATCGGCCCCGGAAAAACGTGTGCGGAGTCGAATTCACCAAACTGGGCACCGCGCGCTTCCTGTCCCATCTGGAACTGTCCGCGGCGCTGATCCGCGCCATTCATCAAAGCGGCCTGACCTTCGTTTATTCCGAAGGATTTCATCCCCTGCCGAAGATCTCCTTTGCCTTCGCAACGGCCGTGGGGATGGAAAGTCACGGCGAGTACGCGGATATTCAGATCAGAAACGCAATTTCAGACGGCATGCCCATCGGAAAAATGAATACCTTTTTACCGGAAGGCGTGACGGTTAAAAGCCTCGGCCAGATTCCGCTGCGCCGCCCGTCTCTCTCGGAGGAGATCCGTGGATTTCAATACCACCTCTGCCTGCCGGAGACGGTCGGTCCGGATATGGATGCGGCGATCACCGCCAAACTGGATCGATTCCTCGCGTCCGACACATTCACGATTACGCGCAAAACAAATGAAAAAACGGTCGTGAAAGACATCCGTCCGCTGGTCATGGACCTCCGGCTCGATCAAAAGGAGCGACGGATTGACCTTCGTGTCGCCTGTAAACCGGCGGGCATGGTCCGGCCGGCGGATATCCTGACAAAGGTCTGCGACTTCGATGAGGAAACGGCGCGGGGGGTGCGCGTCATCAAGCGGGAAACCTTTTTCGCCGAAAACACGTGAAATCCTCCCCTTTCCCTGCATCCCCTACCGCCGGGAGAGGGGAAAATAGACTTTTCATGAGGCCGTTATAATTAATTTGTGTAAATTATATTGACAAATACTTTTATCTTCCGGTATAAGGGCCGTTCAAAATTTTTTGATGAGGGTCCTATCATGTACGCAGTCATTAAAACAGGCGGAAAACAGCACCGGGTCTCCCCGGGAGAGGTGCTGACCGTTGAGAAGCTCGTCGGCAATCAGGGTGAACAGGTGGTTTTCGATCAGGTCCTGATGGTCGTCGACGAGGCGGATGTCCGGGTCGGTGCGCCCATCGTCGAAGGGGCAAAAGTGGTCGGAGAAATTCTGGCGCAGGAAAAAGGCGAAAAAATCAACGTATTCAAGATGAAGCGCCGCAAGGGATACAAGAAAAAGACCGGGCATCGCCAGCAGCTGACGACCATGAAAATCAAGGAAATATCGGTGTAAGCGGAGGACAGTATGGCACACAAGAAGGGGCAGGGAAGTTCCCGTAACGGGCGGGACAGCAATGCGCAGCGACGGGGCGTCAAGGTCTATGGCGGCCAGCGGATCAATGCCGGCGGCATTATCGTCCGTCAGGTGGGAACCCGGATCCATCCCGGCAATAACGTCGGTCTGGGCAGGGACTACACGCTTTATTCCAGAATCGACGGTTTTGTCGCCTACGAAAGGCTGGATAAAACAAGAAGGAAGGTCAGCGTCTACGCGGCGCAGGCCTGATTCCCATAAAGGAGGATGTCGGTTCAGATGGACGAGCGTGAAAGAGGCGTCGTTAAATGGTTCAACGACAAAAAGGGCTATGGATTCATTTCCCGTGAGTCGGGAAAAGATATTTTTGTTCACCATTCATCGATTGTAAGTGACGGGTTTCGCAGTCTGAAGGAAGGGGATCCGGTTGAGTTTTCAGTCAAACAGGACGACAAGGGGCAGGCGGCTGTCGATGTCCGCAAGGTTTAAGCGACACCGGCAAGCGGAGTCTGCCTGAGGCAAATAGAAACTTCGTAAAAGGCACTTTTTGAAAGAAAGTGCCTTTTGTTTTTTGATTACTCATGAAATTTATTGACGAAGCGAAAATTTATGTGAAGGCAGGGGACGGCGGCAAGGGCTGCGTCAGTTTCCGGCGCGAGAAATTTGTCCCCCGGGGCGGACCGAACGGCGGGGACGGCGGCAAAGGGGGCGATGTGATCATCAAAGCCTTCAACAGCCACCGGACACTGCTGGACCTGAAATACCGGCAACACCAGACCGCCGGAGGGGGCAAGCACGGCGAAGGCAGCAACCGGACCGGACGAAGCGCCGATGATATTGTCGTAACCGTCCCGATCGGCACCCTGGTCAAAGACGCCGAAACCGGCGAAGCGCTGGCTGATCTGACGGCAGATGGCCAGTGTTTCACCGCGGCCAGAGGCGGCATCGGCGGTCGGGGAAATGCCCGTTTTGCCACAGCCAGAAATCGGGCGCCCCGTTTCGCCCAGGACGGCATGCCCGGCGAAGAGCGCACGCTGCTGTTAGAGCTCAAGCTGCTGGCCGACGTGGGCATCATCGGCATGCCCAACGTTGGAAAATCAACCTTTATCGCCAGGGTCTCCGCGGCTCGACCCAAAATCGCGGATTATCCCTTCACCACGCTGACCCCGAACCTGGGGGTCGTGCGTCTAAGCGTCGATGCGAGCTTTGTCATTGCCGACATCCCCGGCCTGATTCCGGGCGCCTCCGAGGGACTGGGCATGGGCATCCGTTTCCTGCGTCATGTGGAACGGACGACATTACTTCTCCATATAATCGATATTAAAGAAGATTCAGATCCATGGACGGATTTTGAAGCCATCAACCGGGAGCTGGCCCAGTTCAGCCCGGAGCTGGCCCAAAAACCGCAGATCGTGGGAATCAACAAGCTGGACCTGCCTCAGACGCGGGAGAGAATTAAAAAAGAGATTGACAACTTCCATGGAAAAGGCATAGAGGTCTTGGCGTTTTCCGCTGTTACCGGTGAAGGCGTCAGCGAGGCCGTCGGCCGGATTGCCCGTGAACTGTGGATAACAGACGAACCCGTGCAATCGTTCCCGGGATAGCCGAAAGCTTTGGCTTATGGTCACGACAGGAAAGGTTAACGTAACAACATCCAAGCAGTCCCAACAGGTTGTGAAAACATTATGACAAGCATCAGAAAAAGCGCACTGCAGCATGTTAAAAAAGTCCTCATCAAAATCGGCAGCGCCGTCCTGACCGGCGCAGACGGCCTGGACCTGCAGATCATCGAACAGTTAGTGGATGAAATCGCCGAACTGACAAAAAAAGGCTATCATGTCGTTGTCGTCACGTCCGGGGCCATCGCCTCCGGCAAGCACCGCATGGGCATTTCCGGCCCCCTGAAGAGCATGCCCCAGAAGCAGGCCGCCGCGGCCATCGGGCAGGGTCGGCTGATGCGGGTCTATTCCAACGCCTTCGGCAAACACGGCCTCTATACGGCCCAGATCCTGCTGACCATGAGCGACCTCACCGACCGGAAGCGGTTCCTCAACATCCGCAATACCCTCTCAACCCTGATGGAATGGGGCGTCATCGCCGTCATCAATGAGAACGACTCTGTGGCTGTGGACGAAATCAAATTCGGCGACAACGACCACCTGGCCGCCATGATCGCCAATATCACCGAAACGCATCTGCTGATCAACCTGACCAGCACGGAAGGTCTTTACGACACGAATCCCGCCCTGTCCAAAAAAGCCAAGGTGATCTCCCTGGTCAGGGAAATCACGGAAGAAATCGAGGCAGCGGCGACCGCCGACACAACTTCGGTGGGTATGGGCGGCATGAAAAGCAAGGTCATCGCCGCCCGAAAAGTCACGGCCTTCGGCATTCCTTACATCATCGCACCCGGCAAGGAAAAGGGAATTCTCCAGACGGTGATTGCCGGAAAGGACAGGGGAACCCTCTTTTTGCCCATGAGCGACCACCTGACGAGCCGCAAATGCTGGATCGCCTTCACGCTTCGGTCGCGTGGAAAGCTGATCATCGACGATGGAGCCAGAGTGGCTATCGTCGAGCAGGGAAAGAGCCTGCTGCCTTCCGGAATCATTGGCGTGGAGGGAACTTTTGACGTCGGCGACCCGATCACCTGCGTCGATCAGAACGGCGCGGCGCTGGCCAAGGGCCTGGTCAATTACGGATCACAGGAAATCCAGAAAATCATGGGCCTGAAGTCCTCAAAAATCGAACAGGTGCTGGGCTACAAGGATTACGACGAAGTCATCCACCGCGACAATATGGCGGTGGAAAAGTAAAACAGTCATCCATAACCTTTCCATACCGATCGAACCGCACCCCTTCCATCTCCAGGAGCGCCCTTTTCATTTTCAGGCCGCCGCCGAATCCGCCCAGCGTGCCGTCGGCCCGGATAGCCCGGTGACAGGGAATAATAATGGGGAAAGGGTTTTGGGCGAGCGCCGTACCGACCGCCCTTGCTGCCCGAGGGCGCCCCAGTCTACCTGCCAGACCGCCATAGGTGGTGACCTTGCCCCGAGGTATTTGAAATTCCAGGCGGAGAACCTGCTGCTGAAAGGCCCCGCAAACGCCGAGGTCCAGATCATCCAGAGAGAACTCGACCGTATTACCCTGAAGATACCGCTCGATCCGGTCGATGATTTGGTCGATGACGGCATTTGCGCGATCAATGGCGCCCGGAAAGGCTTCCCGTATCCGCGCCTTCATGACCGCCTGTCCCGCCGGAAGAAAAATGCGCCTCACCACAGGAGAGGCCGGTTCCTTTTCCTGCGTCCAGACCAGACCGATCTCTCCAAAAATTGACATCAGCCGCTGATAGAAAAAGGTTTCTGTCATGTCAGGTGATCCCAGAGAATTTTTATCCCGATGCCCAGCAGCACGAGTCCGCCGACCAATTCCGCCTTCTTGCCGAAAAGTTCCCCGAGTTTGCGTCCGAATACCATGCCTGCAGCGGTCATGAGAAAACAGACAATCCCGATGATGACGCCGGCATGGACGATGGGCGCCTTCAGAAAAGCAAAACTGAGTCCGACCGCGAAGGCGTCGATGCTGGTCGCCACGGAAAGAACCAGCAGCGTCATGCCGCGTGTCGGATCGCCGGCGTGGGTGCGTTCCTTTTCATGACGAAAGGAGTCCCGGATCATCTTCCCGCCCACAAGGGCCAGCAGCAGGAAGGCCACCCAGTGATCATAACGGCTGATGTGGTCGGCCACCGTCCGGCCGGCCAGCCAGCCCGCAAGGGGCATGGCAAACTGAAAAAGGCCGAAACTGGCGGCCAGGCGCAAGACAGGGCCGGGTGTAAGCGTCCGGGCCGCGGCGCCGATCCCGACGGCCACAGAAAGGGCGTCCATGCCCAGGCCGACTGCGATTATCAATATCGAAAGAAAGTCCAATGATTACTCCTCATTTTGAGACCGTTGATAAATGGTTCGTAAGCGGCGAATCAAATATTTTCCGCCTTTCCGGAGATGACGTTAACGGCTTGTCCTGAATTATGATGACGTCTGGTCGTCCTCTTAGCGGAAAAGATTTTTGAGACGCGGCGAAGCCATTTTTCATCGGTCTCCCTTTTTCAATTTTTCACGGACTGGAAAAAAGCATGGATCTTTTGCGCCTGTGCTTTGCCAAGACCGGGAACTTTTTGAAGCTCATCCGTGGAAGCCTTTTCGATTCTGCGCAGATCGCCGAAGAATGCCAGCAGGGCTTTTTTTCTGGCCCTGCCAACGCCGGGAATCTTCTCCAGCACGGATTGCAGGTCCCCTTTTTCCTTCACTTTCCGATAATAGGAAACAGCAAAACGGTGGGCTTCATCCCTGATGCGCTGGAGCAGGAGCTGGGCGGCCGGCCACCGGTACAGCGGCACGGGATCTTTCCGGCGGGGCAGATAGACGCGATCATAGAGCTGGACATTATCGCGCGCTTTTGCCAGTCCGATCGCCGCCACCCCCTCGATCCCCAGATCCTTCAGAACGGACAGGGCCACGCCCAACTGCCCTTTTCCCCCGTCCACCACAATCAGATCGGGCAGGCGTTCCTTTTCGCGGTAGCGCCGGTGCAATATCTCATAAAGCATGCCGTAGTCGTCGGCACCCGTCACGGTCCTGATCCGGAAGCGCCGGTATCCGGGCTTCCATGCCCCTCCCGCCACAAAGGTCGCCAGGGAACCCACGGCCCAGCGGCCTCCGATATTGGAGATGTCGAAACATTCGATACGCTCCGGCATGCGTTTCAGCGCCAGTTTTTCCATTAGCATGCGCAGGGCTTCTGAAGTCCCTTCGGCAGCCAGGCAGGCTGTTTTGAAGACGTTTTCGGCGTTGAGGCGGGCCATCTTCAGAAGATCCTTTCCCTGCCCGCGCCGGGCGCCCCCGATGGCCACCTTTTTTCCCTTTTTTCCCGTGAGCCACTCGGCAATGACCGCCTGATCCTCCAGCGTTTCAGGGATGAGAACTGCATCGGGCAGGTCCGCCGTGCCGTCATAATACTGTTTGATGAGGGAGGACAGCAGGGCCTGCGTTTGCCCGCCGATTTTAAGCAGCGGAAAATCCTTCTGTCCCAGAAGCTTCCCCCGCCGGACAAAAAGAGCGCAGACCTGTGTCAGGTCGCCCTCGCGGCAGACGCCAAAAATATCCTGATTTCCGCCGCTCAACGAAACCATGCGCTGTTTCTCCAGGGTCTCGGCGATGGCGGCCATCCGATCTCTGAGGACCGCTGCGGCCTCAAATTGTAACGTTTCCGCTGCCCGCGCCATCCGCGTCTTCAGATCGGCGACCAGCGCATTCTCCCGTCCTTCCAGAAAGGCCATGGAATCGCGGACCAGTTCGCGATAGGCCGCCGCTTCAATCCGACCCGCGCAGGGGGCCAGGCAGCGCCGGATCTGATGCTCCAGGCATGGCCTCCGGCGGGTGTTCATCTCCTGATCCCGGCAGGTGCGCAGCGGAAAGAGGGCCTGGAGAAACCGGAGGGTTTCCATGGCGGCGGCGCTGGACGGATAGGGACCGAAATACGAAGCCCCGTCCTTCCGGGGACGGCGGACCAGCTCAAACCGGGGAAAGGGCTTCGCCGGATCGATCCGGATATGGAAATAGGCCTTGTCATCCCGGAAATCCACGTTGTAGCGGGGCCGGTGTTCCTTGATCAGGGTGTTTTCCAGGATCAGGGCCTCTTTTTCGGTCGCTGTGACGATAAATGCGACCTCCCGAACCCGGGAGACAAGAAAAGGAATCATGAAACGCCTGTCCGTTCCGCCGAAGTAGGCGCGTATCCGGGCGCGCAGGTTTTTGGCCTTGCCCACGTACAGGACCCTGTCATCGTCATCCTTCATGAGATAGACCCCCGGCGCGCGGGGGGCGTTCCGGATGCTGTCTTCGAACCCCTGGTTCATTCTGCCGACCCCCATAAAAAATCGGAAAAACGTTCAATGATAGACGGCTCCGTATAAAGGTCCAGGGGCAAGGCGCACAATTCCTGAGGAATGAGGCGTACTTTTGCGTACACCGCAATGACGAAGGATGAAGTGCAACACCACATATGGCCTTTATACGGAGTCGTCATTCTGCTTCTCCCCCGAATTCCAGCATCAGCGCCATCAATTCCTTGATCTCGTCCCGCAGCTTCGCCGCTTTTTCAAAGTCGAGCTCTCCGGCGGCAGCTTTCATCTCCCCTTTCAGTCGCCCGATCATCGCCGGCAATTCCTCTTGAGAGGCATAGGCCATTTTTTCTTCCGAAATCAGCGGGACGCTTACATAATCCGCTTCGTAAATCGAGCCCAGAATATTGTGAATGGCTTTTTTGATCGACTCCGGGGTGATCCCGTTCTCCTGATTATACCGCTGCTGAACCGTCCGACGGCGGCCGGTTTCATCCAAACAGGCCCGGATCGATCCGGTAATGGCATCGGCATACATGATGACCTGCCCGGCGATATGCCGTGCCGCGCGGCCGCTGGTCTGGATCAGGGAGCGTTCGGACCGCAGAAAGCCCTCCTTGTCGGCATCAAGAATGGCGACGAGAGATACCTCGGGAATATCAAGGCCTTCACGTAAGAGATTCACACCCACCAGCACGTCGAACACCCCGAGCCGCAAATCCCGGATGATGCTGACCCGATCCAGTGTGTGCACGTCGGAATGCAGATAGCGCACCTTCACGCCCAGGTCCTCATAGTAGGCCGTCAGGTTTTCCGCCATGCGTTTCGTCAGGGTTGTAACAAGCACGCGTTCGTTCTTTCCCACACGATCGCGGATTTCCGCAAGGAGATCATCCACCTGGCCCTGAGCAGGCTTGACGACAATCTCCGGATCCATCAGGCCCGTGGGACGGATGATCTGCTCCACCACGCGCCCCCCGGCCTTGTCCAACTCATACCGGGCCGGCGTGGCGGAGATGTACAGCCGGGGTTGCGGAAACCGCTCGAATTCATCGAAACGCAGGGGACGGTTGTCCAGGGCCGACAGCATCCGGAAACCGTACTCAACCAGGGTTTCCTTCCGGGACCGGTCCCCCCGGTACATCCCGATGAGCTGGGGGACCATCGCATGACTTTCATCAAGAACGATCAGGGCGTCCTTCGGCAGATATTCCAGCAGGGTGGGCGGCGGATCTCCGGGCCTGCGTCCCGTCAGATGCCGGGAATAATTTTCGATGCCCTGGCAGTAACCCATCTCTTCCATCATTTCAATATCAAAATTCGTTCGCTGTTCAAGGCGCTGCGCCTCCAGCAGTTTGTTCTGCCCCCGCAGTTCGTTGAGCCGTCCGCCCAGTTCCACCCGGATATCGGCAATGGCCCGCTTCAGATTATCCCGGGTGGTCACATAGTGGCTGCCGGGATAAATGGCGACCCTTTGCAGGGCCTGGAGTTTTTTGCCCCGCAGGGGGTCCACCGCGGTGATCGATTCGATCTGATCGCCGAAGAATTCAACCCGAACGGCCCGTTCCTCCTCATACGGGGGAAAATTTCCACCACATCCCCCCGGACCCGAAATGTCCCCCGGTGAAAATCAATGTCGTTGCGCTCATACTGAATCTCCACAAGCCGCCGCAGCATCTCGTCGCGCGGAATGTCCATGCCTTGCTGGAGCACAAGCAGCATGCCCTGGTAGGCCTCGGGCGAGCCGAGACCATAGATGCAGGACACGCTGGCCACAATGATGACATCCGGCCGCTCCAGCAGCGAGTGCGTCGCCGCATGGCGCAGCTTGTCGATCTCGTCGTTGATGGCCGAATCCTTTTCAATATAGGTGTCCGTGCTGGGGATATAGGCCTCCGGCTGATAATAGTCGTAGTAGCTCACAAAATATTCCACGGCGTTTTCCGGAAAAAGGGTCTTGAATTCGCCGTAAAGCTGGGCCGCCAGGGTCTTGTTATGGGCCATGACGAGCGTGGGACGCTGGACGGCCTGAATCACATTGGCAATGGTGAAGGTCTTGCCGGATCCGGTCACCCCCAGCAGGACCTGATGGTCTTCGCCCCGGCCCAGACCCGCGACGATCTGTTCAATGGCCCGGGGCTGATCTCCTCGGGGGATAAATTCCGTAACCATTTTAAATTGATTCATGGGATGAGACTAACCCGAATCTTTCCCTCCCTGCAACAGAAAAATCACATGGGTCCGCACGCGCCGCGAGGCACTCAGTCCGTTCTGCTTAACCTAATTTAACCTTGACAAAACAATACGACTATGGTTTAGAGGGTCAGCTCATTACATTGTACCGGGGATGGATTGATGAAAAAGAACTTGACCGCATTCAGCAACACCAAGAGGAAGAGAACCCACGGTTTTCTTGTGCGTATGGCCACCAAGGGCGGCAGGCGTGTCCTGAGCCGCCGGCGGGCCAAAGGACGAAAGAGTCTCACCGTTTAAGAACAGGGCAAAAGGCTCCGAAGACATGGTTCTGTCCGCCGGCTTTTTGCTTTTGTTTAGTGACGCATGGACAGACGAACATTCGGAAAACATGAGCGGATTCGGAAAAAAAGGGATTATCTGGCCGTCTATCAGCAGGGGGCGCGCAGCTATTCAAGTCATTTCACCCTCATCGCGCACCCGAATCCGTCAGGGACAGGAAGATTAGGCATCACGGTCAGTAAAAAGGTTGGAAACGCCGTAAAAAGAAACAGAATAAAAAGGCTGTTACGAGAGTTTTTCAGGTTGCATAAGGAGCAGTTTCCCCCCGCGCAGGACGTTGTCATCATGGCCAGGTGGGCCAAGGGGGCCAAAGGGGCCTTGCCCCCCCTGAATTACCGGGATCTCTGCCTGGAACTGGAAAGTCTTCTGAAAAAAATACCCCATGCTTAAAGACCTGTGCAAACATATTCTGGAAAAAGGTTTTATCGGTTTGATCAGGCTTTACCAGATCGGTTTATCCCCCCTTTTCGGTCCATGCTGCCGTTTTTTCCCCACCTGTTCCGACTATGCGATCATGGCCATCAGGCGCCACGGGCCCTTGCGGGGACCGTTCATGGCGGGCATGCGCCTGCTCCGCTGCCATCCCCTGAATCCCGGCGGGTATGACCCGGTGAGCTGAATTAAATCAATACCTTCGGAGGTCTAAATGGACAAGAAGTCCCTTATTGCCATTGTTTTGTCTATTCTGGTGGTTTTTATCTACCAGACGTATTTTGCACCACCGCGGCCACCCAAACAGCCGGACCCCACAATCAAGGAAACCCCCGCAGCGCCGGATGCCAAGCAGGTTATGGCGCCCGCGACCGGCTGCCAAGCAGACCATGGCAGCCGCGCCGGAACGGAAAGCGCCGGCCTTGGCCAAAGCCAAACCGGCCGCTGTGCCGGTAGTCATCCCGGAAAAAGAGATCACCGTCGATGCCAAACTCTACAGGGCCGTTTTTACGACGAAAGGCGCTGTGCTGAAATCGTTCAAATTAAAGGACTACCGCAAAACACCGGCCAAAGATGCGGAATTGATCGAACTGGTCCGGATCAAAGAGGGCATGCCCGGACCGCTTGGCATGACCTTTTCCGAATCCGATATCGCTATCCCCGCCGACGGAATGTATGAAACGGACACCACGGCTCTGGACCTGAGCAAGGCACCCGAGCGGAACCGTTTGACGCTTTCCCGGACCTATCCCGATCAGATAAAAGTGGAAAAGATTTATACGTTCAATCCGTCCGGGTATAACTTGGAACTGGAGGTCCGGGTTTACAATCTCTCCGGCGCCCCCATCAACCAGAACGCCCTGTTGAGCTGGCACGAATATGTGGATCCCAAGGCCAAGACGGACAGCTACACCCACGAAGGCCCCGTGATCTTTGTCGCAAAAAGCGTCGAACGCGAAGAGGTCAAGAACATCACCAAGGAAAAAAGCTTCGGACCGGACGTGTCCTGGGGCGGATTCGAAACCAAGTACTTCATCGCCGCGATGATCCCCCAGAATCCGTCGCTGACCAGCCTCGTTGTGTCTCAGGACAGCCGGAATATGGTTTCCACGAGCCTGAAAGGCCCGAAACATCTGATCCCCGCCGGGCAGGCCGGGTCGTTCAGTTACACGCTTTTCCTCGGTCCGAAGGATCACAGCATCCTCAAGGCCCTGGGCGTCGGCCTGGAAGACGCCATCGACTTTGGATCATGGATGAAGTGGCTGGCCATGCCGATGCTTGTTATCCTCAAGTATATCAACAACTTCGTAAATAATTACGGCATCACGATCATCATCCTGACGATCCTGATCAAAATCGCCTTCTGGCCCTTGGGAAACAAGAGCTACAAATCCATGAAGGAAATGCAGAAACTGCAACCCAAACTCCTGGAACTTCGCGAAAAGTATAAGGGCGACAAGCAGAAAATCGGTCAGGAGACCATGGCCATGTACAAGACCCACAAGGTGAATCCCCTGGGGGGATGTCTTCCCATGGTGGTTCAGATCCCCGTCTTTTTCGGTCTTTACAAAACCCTGCTGTATGCCATCGAACTCCGCCATGCTCCATTATTCTTGTGGATACAAGATCTGTCAGCACCCGATACACTCTTCGGACACATACCATCATGGATTCCTTTAATCGGAGGCTTTGCCCTGGGTCCATTACCCATAGTCATGGGGGCCACCATGTTCATCCAGCAGAAGATGAGCCCGCCTGCCGGCGATCCCATGCAGCAGAAAGTCATGCTCATCATGCCGGTGGTCTTTACGTTTCTCTTCCTGGACTTTCCCTCGGGGCTGGTCATCTACTGGCTGTTCAACAATATCCTGAGCATCGGCCAGCAATACTACATCCTGAAAAAAAAGTAACTTGAGGAGAGGTTAAAATGGAAACTCTCGAAATTGAAGGTAAAATCAATAGATGAGGCCATCGAAAAAGCCTGTCGCGACTTCGGCGTTTCGCGGGACAAACTGAACATCGAGATCCTTTCGGACGGATCATCCGGCTTCCTGGGGCTCATGGGCGCCAGAAAGGCCAGGATCAAAGCCGGTCTGCTTTCCATTGATGCGACCCTGAACATGACGCCCGCGCCGCCGCAACCGGAAACAACAGAAAAAATGCCGGAAGCGGACATCACCCCGGCTGCATTCGACCCGTCCGCCCGCGGCAGACGGCGCCGGGCTCGGCGAGCGGGCCAAGGCTGTTCTGGAGGGCATTCTGGCTCATATGGGCATTGCCGCACCGGTCAGCGTTGAAGAAACGGAGGAATCGATCCTGCTGAATATCAAGGGCGATGGCGGCGGCCTGATCATCGGGCGACGCGGCCAGAATCTCGATGCGATTCAATACATTGTCAACAAGGCGGCAAACCGGTCCATCGATGGACGGAAGATGATTATTATCGACACCGAGGCCTATCGTAAAAGACGGGAAGAATCCCTGGTCACCCTGGCCGAGAAGTTAGGCGAGAAGGTCAAGAAAACAAAAAAGGCCGTCACCGTCAGTCATATGAATGCCCATGACCGCCGGATCATTCACATGGCGCTGCAGAACGACGAGTCGCTGACCACCAGAAGCAGGGGCGAAGGGGAATACCGGAAGATCGTCATCATTCCGGCGAAAAAGAATTAAAATAATAGCATTTTGCATCACTGCTGAAAAATGGTTCGCAAGCGGCGAATCAAATGTTTTCCGCCTTTCCAGAGAAAATGTTAACGGGTTGTGAGATATCATGATTTTATCTCGTCGTCTTCTTAGCGGAAAAGATTTTTGAGCCGCGGCGAAGCCATTTTTCAAGGTCTCAATAAATGCCTTTTGACGACACCATCGCCGCCATTGCCACCCCTCCCGGCGTCGGCGGTATCGGGATCATCCGGATCAGCGGCCCGCTGGCCGAAACGATCGCCCGCCTCCTGTGTCGCTCCCCGAAGGGTGCAATTCCGCTGAAGTCCCATCAGCTTTACCACGCCGGGATCATCTCGCCGGCCACGGGCGCCATCCTCGATGAAGCGCTGATCACCCTCATGCGGAAACCCCGTTCCTACACCGGCGAGGATCTGCTGGAGATCCAGGGCCACGGGAACCCGCTGATTCTGGAGACCGTGCTGACCGAAGTGGTCCGGGCAGGCGCGAGGCTGGCCGTACCCGGAGAATTCACACGACGGGCCTTTCTGAACAACCGGATCGACCTGACGCAAGCCGAGGCGCTCATGGGCCTGATGACGGCCAGAACCGGAAGGGGTCTGGAAATTGCCCACACGCAGCTGCAGGGCGCCCTGCACCGGCAGATTGAAGCCTTGCGCCAGACCCTGACTGAAATCCTGGCAACGCTGGAGGTTGCCATTGATTTCTCGGAAGACGAGGGAGAGCGCCATCACCCTGCCGACGCGGCGGCACAGCTCCAGAACGTTCTCGACCGGATCCGGGAAATGCTGTCCACGTACCGGGAAGGCAGAATGATCCGGGAAGGCGCCAATGCCGTGATCATCGGCCGCCCGAACGTCGGCAAATCAAGCCTCCTCAACCGGCTGCTCGGGGAAAACCGGGCCATCGTGACGGCGATTCCAGGCACCACCCGTGACTTCATTGAAGAGTACATCGATATTCGCGGCATCGCCGTCAGGCTGACCGATACCGCCGGCCTCAGAAACCCCGCTAATATCATTGAAAAAGAGGGGATCGACCGGGTCTGGGGGAAATTATCCACAGCGGACCTCATCATTGCTGTTGCCGACGGCAGTACGCCTCTGACCGGGGAAGATTATGACATCCTGGAAAAAACCAGTTATCACAGCATCGTCCCGGTCATCAACAAAGCGGACCTGGATCACCGCCTGAGCGACCGGGAAATGCAGGTGTGGCTGCGCGACGCGAGACCGCTCTGGATCTCGGCAAAAACGGGCGCCGGCATCCCGGCCCTCAAGGAAGCCATTTACGAGCGACTGACCGGAGAGCAGACCGAGCAGGCCGCCGGCGTTGTGATCACCCAGATCCGTCACAAAACCGCTCTGGAAAAAACAATCGGGCATCTGCTGCAGGCCCGTGAGAGCCTGACCAATGCCATGTCCTTTGAATTTGTCGCCTTCGACCTCCGGGAAGCCTTGGACAGCCTCGGGGAAATCGTGGGCGTCACGACATCGGAGGATGTTCTGGACCGTATCTTTTCAACCTTCTGCATCGGCAAGTAGGACGGTTTCATAAAAAGTCCGGATGCTGCGTTGCGCTACATCCTTCGTCGTTGCGGCGTACGTCCAAGTACGCCTCTCTCCTCAGGATTTGCGCGCCTTGCCTGCGGAACTTTTTATGAAGCCGTCTAATGTGGATAGTTTTTTGACTTTTTATGAGTTCGGCAAGTAGGACGACTTCGCAGCGTATGATTGAACACATCCACGAGCCGCCCGGAACGGAAGTCCGGTGTATCGGCGGTCACTATACGATCACTGAAGAGGGCAGGATGAGCCACCAGGGCAGGATATTGCTTTATTGGGTCGGCGTTGCCGCTGTCGACAGCTCCTGCTGCGGAATGGGCGGATGCCGGTTCATTCACGTTCCGGGCTATGTGAAGGCCTGGAAAAATCAAACCCGGCCAGACGGCCTGCCCGTCAGCACCGTGGAACCCGTTGCCGACAGGGAAGACCAAAAAATCATCAAAGCGATTCTGGACCGGCAATTCCCACACTCCCAGGTTTCCTTCAGGGAAGCCTAAAGGCCTTATATGGCCAACAATTATGTTTACAACGTCCCCCTTTTCAGTATATGAATCCATAATTCAAAAGCTGGAGGCGCAGTCATCATGGCTAAAATTTGCAGCATTCTGATGGGAATTCTCCTCAGCGTGCTTTTTATTGCCGACGGATACGGTCAGCAGAAGTGCGTGAACGCCGAAGGCGAAGCGGCGATCGTCAACAGCGACGTCCCCTCGGCCAGAATGGAGTCCATCGCCCGGGCAAGATGGGCAGCGATCGAACAGGTCGTGGGTGTGGATGTCAAGGCGGGGAGTTTTGTACAGAATTTCATGCTCGTGGATGACGTGATCAAAACCCAGGTCGGGGGCGTCGTCAGAAGCCATAAGATTTTGAAAGAGGAAAACAGGGGCGATACGCTGTTTGTGAAGATCAATGCCTGCATCGAACCCGGCAAGGCGCAGCAGGCCGTCTCTTCCCTGGCGCTCAATAACGCCATTGCCGTCTTCATCCCGGCCAGGAAGTTGAGCCGGGAACTCGAGGAAACCAACATCGTCTCGGAGACCCTCATCGGCAATCTGATTGAGCAGGGTTATACGGTGACCGATATCGCCCCCTCCAGCGCCGTTGACGCCGCCGCCATCGACAACGCCGCCAGGACGGGCAACACCATGACGCTCAGAAGCGTCATGTACAAATTTCTTTCCAATGTCCTTATCATCGGCAAAATCGACCCCAATATCTCCGTCCGCAAGGGTGAGGAAATCGGCTATGGATTGAAGATGCCTTTTGCCAATGTGACCGTGAGAATGACTTACCGCATTGTCGCCCGGAACAGCAAGACCGGCAGTATGGACATTCTGGCGGCCGGTACGGCAGAGGGAAAAGGCTTGGCCAACAGCGCCGATGATGCCGCTGCGGTCGGCCTCAAGGATCTGGTGGAGAAGCTGACGCCCGTGATCCTGGACAAAATGGCCCAGTATATCCAGACAAATATGAAAAAGGTCCGGATCAAGGTCAACGGCGTAACCGATCTGGATACGAACATGGAAGTAAAAAACATCCTGCAGAACGTTGTCTGGGTTTCAGGGGTGGAGGAAACGCAGATTGGCGAGTATACGGTGGGCTATCCGGAAAACAGTGTTTACCTGGCCAACAGCATCAAGCAAAAGGGTCGTTTTACCGTTGAGAATTTTACACCCTATTCCATCATATTCAAGTACGAGAAGTAAGGAGGCATAAAATGTCCGTCAATCCCGTCAAGTATCATTGTCGGCACCTGGTAAAACTGGCCTTGTTGCTTTTCGTGATCCTTCTGATCACGGGCTGTGCAACAAAAATCAAGGTGAACATGCTGAAACCCGCACAGTATCACCAGGCGTCCCTGATGAAGACCGTCGCCGTCCTGCCCTTTAGCGGACCGCACGGCAGCGAGTTTACGGCAGAACTGGAAGGGATCCTGGGCAGCATCAACATTGACGACAAGGCCTATTTTACACTGGTTGACCGGGCTGCCATCGATAAGACCCTGTCAGAGCAGAAACTGTCACAAAGCGGCCTGATTGACTCCAGAACGGCGGCCAGGATTGGTCAGATGGTGGGGGCGCAAGGTATTTACACCGGCATCGTCACGCTGGCAAAAGCCACGGACAGCCCCTATACGGAGAAGCGTTCCGAATGCGTCCAGCGGCAGATCAAAAGAGACGACAAGGGGAATCAATACGAGGGGAATTGCATCCGTTACCGGAATTACAACGTCAACTGCACGAAGCGACTGGCCCAGTTTGCCGCATCCCCCAAGCTGATCGAAGTGGCCACCGGTAAAATCATCTATTCCAACAACCTGAAGGGTTCAGCCGCCTCCGCCGGCTGTGAAGACGGAACCGCCATCAAAGGGGCGGAGGAACTCCTGGAGACGGCAAAAAATACCGTAAAGCGGGACTTCCGCAAGGATATTGCACCCTTTTATGAAACACGGGAAGTCGCCCTGATGGATTCCACGGACGGCATCGATTCCAGTACGGCCAAGGAAAAGCTCAAACAGGGCATCCAATTTGCCGGGAAAGGCAGGATGGACAATGCCTGTGAACTCTGGGGAGAAGCCGGCAACCTTGCACCCAACGCGGTTTCCCTGGTCTATAACCTGGGGGTCTGCGCGGAAAGCCGCGGCGACGCGGAGGCTGCGCTGGTGTTGTACAGGAAGGCGGAAAGGCTCATAGGAAAGCCGGAGGACAACATTATCCTGGCCATCACCCGGACCTCCGATGCGGTCAAAAACCAGAAGAAGTTGAAGGAACAAATGAAAAGCCCGTAAGCTTTGACTGAAGGGTAGGTTCGTACGCAAAGCTCTCAGCACCATGAAACTCGAATGGGGTGGTTTGATATTCGCGGGGTTTCAGGTTAGAGAAATATGCTATTTACATCGCAACTGCTTCTCTTGCCTATCTTTTCGTAATGTTCCCGGATCCATGCGTCTGCCTTGGTCCGTCCGTTCTCCCTGAGATAACACAGCCAGTCCCAGTCGACATTCGCCTTGCTGCTGCCGCTGTAATGATTCATGAGATCGCCCGTGCTGATGTAATGGATGTTGGTTTTGATAAGCCGCCCGTCGTCGTCAAAGCCCTTTTCGATGATCTTCGTGACAAAACTGATGGCGCGCATCTCACGCATCAGGCTGGAATTGAAGCTGATGTCCGTGGCCCTGTCAACGATTTCCGACATCTTCGTGGGCACCTTGTTGTAGTCGATGTTGTCAATCTGGATCAGCATGAGGTCCGTACACTGTGTTTGCTCAAAAAGCGGGAACATGGCCGGATTGCCGATATAGCCGCCATCCCAGTAAAATTCTCCGTCTATTTCAACCGCCTGAAATACATGAGGCAGACAGGCGGACGCACAGACGGCGTCCGCGGTGATTTCGGGATTGTGAAAGATCTTGACCTTGGATGTACGGATGTTGGTGGCCGTCAGGAAGAGCTTGTGCTTACGCTCTTTTTGAATGGCATCAAAATCAATGACATCGAGAAGCAAGTCCTTCAAATGATTTTTCATGAGCGGATTCCACTGATACGGTGAAAGGGATTTGGAAATCATGGAAAAAAACCAGAAAAACGGATTGAAATCAATATTTCCATTGCTCAACATTTTGTCGAAGATCGTCGGCTGCAAGGGAGAATATTGCTGGGATTCCGAATTTTTCCGCCAGAACTCGCTTAATACGTCCCTGGCTGCCTCGTTTCCCCCCTGAGTGAGCCCATAGATCAGACATGCGCCATTGACCGCTCCGGCACTGGTGCCCGAAACACCGACAATTTCCAGGCCTTTTTCCTCCAGCAGACGATCCAGGACCCCCCAGGTGAAGGCGCCATGCGCCCCGCCGCCCTGCAACGCCAGGTTCAGTTTTCTTTTTTTCATAATGTGACAATCCTTTTAAAGCGCGCCTTTTCTATCAGGATTCCCATCCGAAATCCACAATTAAAGCAAACTCGCACCAGGCGTTGTCTTGTGCAACGGATGCTTTCATGTTTTTTTCGGGCTATTCAACCCAAGGGCACATCCATTCCTTCGATAAAGGCCTTCACGTTTTTGCCGAGCACACCGTGGTTATATCCGCCCTCCAGGATGCCGAAACATCCCCCCTTGTTCTTCTGGCTGGCCTCCCGGACCATGCGTCCCATATCCTGATAATCCTGAGTGGAAAGGAGCCCTCCCCAGTCGTTGATGTGATTATCAAATCCGGCGGAGACGCCGATGATATCGACGGATCTTGAGAAAAGCCATTTTTCGACGCTGCTGACATAGTCCCTGCGGCTGGACGCAGCGGGATTGTAGAGATCGACATAGCCCCGGCTGCCCAGGATATTGACGGTGCCGTCGCCAAAATGAAGGTCAAAGTCAAGCACGAGCGCGGTCTTGATTTTATTGTCCCGTTTGAGTTTTTCCAAGGCAATGGCCATGTTGTTGAAATAGCAGAATCCCCAGTAGCTGCCTGCGGAAGCGTGGTGCCCCGGCGGCCGGATCAGGGCGAAACAGGGCTCGCTCAAACCGATTTCGGCGGACTGAATGGCGCCGCCCGCCGCCAGCGCGGCAATGTCATAAACCCCGTCCCTTCTGACCATCTCTACATGTGAACGGGTATGGACCGCGGCAATGTCCTTCTCGGCGGCCGGAACTGCATCAACAAAGGTCACCCGGTCCTGAATTTCCTTGAGCACGGCATCGATGCGGCCTTCCGCCGCCGCGGGGTCCATGGTGTAACTCGGCAAGAAATCCTTGTGATAGATCACTTTCACGGCAACACCTCCTGAAAAAAAATTATGTGAATTCCCCTCACCCTCATCTCCTCACACCGGGGAAGGGGTCAAGACACATCAGGGCCTCAATGTTCTTGCTTTTTTATGAATCCAATAGCCTGCAATAGCCTTATCGTATTTTGCGAAACCGGCAGATGATCAAGATCCGCCGGCGCCAGCCAGCGGGCGTCGAGGGCATCGTCAGCGCCCTTCGCATCGCCGCTGATATAATCGGCGGCAACATCGACGATCACAAAATGGAACCGGATGCGGCCGTCCTCCTTCCGTTCGAAAAAATCAAAAGCGTAGATGGGTTCCCGCGCCCGGATCGTCACGCCCGTCTCTTCGAAAATTTCCCGCTCCGCCGCCTGCTGGAGGGTTTCGCCCAGTTCAAGGGAGCCGCCCGGGATCGCCCATAATCCTTTGCTCGGTGCAACACCACGTTTGATCAATAGAATTTCACCCTCCCGGATCACCACCGCACCGACTCCGACGACGGGACGATCCGGGTATTCACGTTTCGACATGACGCGCACTCCCCGCGATTCCGAACTGAAATTTCGCCGTCACCCAGGGCTCGGACCCGCCGTTGTAAATCCGTTCCATAAACGTGACACGCCGCTGACGGTTGACCAGCAGCAGGCTTGAGGAACGGGTGCCGTAAACGGGGCTCGTGATGAACATTGAAGACAGAATCCGTTCCCATTCCAGACCGATGCCCGTATCGGGCAATTGCCGGTCCTCAGGCCGGGTCTGATCCTTCAGGATGGAGAACAGCTCCTCCGGAAGGGGGTCGCCGGTTTGCGACAGGAGTGCGCCAAGCCGCTGTTTCCCCCTTTCGACTTTGGACCAGGGGGTATTGAGCAGACTGTTGCTCAGACCGTACAGACCGGGCGTTAATTCAATCGTCCCGTTCCGGTTGGAAAAATAATACAGGTGAGACGGATCCCCCAGAATCACGCTGAACCCATTATATTGATCCGCCTGCTTTTCCAGTTTTTTCAAATAGGCATCGGCATCTTCCTGAGAGCAGAGATAATCCCTGACCAGCCAGCCGCGCGATGGGGCCTGCAATTTCACGGAAGCGGGGTCGCGGAAGTTGGTCAGCGCCGCCATCCTGCCCCCTCGGGTGATTCCCAACCATGTGCCGCCCTCCTTGAGGTCGCGGCCGGCCAGCAGATCAGGCCTGTCTTCCCAGAATGACGCCGGCGCCGACGGCCGATCATAAAATTCATCCCGATTCGCCGCAAATACAAGCGGGTAAACAGGGTGCTGTTTATAGGAAAAAAGGATCAGGCACATTGTTGTCTTTCATGATGAGCAACCATTTAAGTCCCCGGTCATGAGGTTGCAGATCGCGTCTTGACCATCTCCAGAATCCCGGACATCGCCTCCCCCGCCGAATGGTTGATGACCACATCGGCACTGCCGTCATAAGGGGTGTCATCCCGATTGATGATCACGAGTCTCGCCCCGGCGTTCTTGGCGTACATCGGCATATAGGCCGCCGGATAGACCACGAGCGACGACCCGACGACCATGAGCAGATCGCAGTTGCAGGCATGATGCGTGGCCTGGGAGAGGGTTTCCGGGGGCAGGGATTCTCCGAAAAAGACGACATCGGGTTTCAGGATGCCCCGGCAACGCTCGCAAGCCGGGACGTCGTCCGCCGGCAGGGGCTTCGCCAGAATATCCTCAAGACGATAGGCTTCATGGCAGTCCAGGCACCTGAGCCAGTTCATATTGCCGTGCAGCTCATAGACATGTTTCGGATCGTTGCCTGCCTTCTGGTGCAAGTTATCGATGTTCTGCGTGATCACACAAGTCAGTTTGCCCAGCCTTTCCAGCTCGGCAATGGCCAGATGGGCGCGGTTCGGTTCGGCCTGCGCGAAGAGCCCTCCTTCCATGAGGATACGCCATTGTTTCTTTCTTGTTTCCGCGCTGTAAAGAAATCGTTCAATCGTAAAATCTTCCGGATCGAATTTCGTCCAGATCCCGCCCGGGCTGCGGAAATCGGGAATGCCGGATTCCGTGCTCACCCCGGCGCCGGTAAAAACCACCACCCTTCGGGCCGCGACAATCATCGCCGCCACGTCCTTTATTTTCTGACCCAAAGAAACATCCTTCATGTCCTCTCCTGCCGGGAAGAAATAATGTGCGTAAACACCAACGTCCTGCATGATATCGGACGTTTTAAAATGCTCTGAGCGAAAGGCGGATAACGATACACGATTCCGGGTAAAAAACAAAACGAAAAGGTGCGACGGCTTGAGAGCTTATTCTAAAAACGACCGTGTTTCCCTATTCCCTGCGAAAACTTTTTCACCCCTGCCTGCAGCTCACCCGCAGCAATCACCTCCATACCCAGGCGAAACTCCAGATCCATTGCCTCATCCATCGACAGATCAAAGCCCCGATGTACGGACTGACGGTCACTGCGCATGCATGTCTGGGGGTAGGCAGCGATCTGAAAAGCCAATGCTTCCGATGCTTCTCTCGCTTTTCCCCGTTCAACGAGTCGGTTGGCAAGTCCCATGACAAGGGCTTCCTCACCGCTCACAGGGCGGCCGGTGAGAATCATGTCTAACGCGCGGCTCATCCCAATCAATCGGGGGAGGCGTTGCGTACCGCCATCGATGAGAGGGACACCGTAGCGCCGGCAAAAGACCCCGAAAACGGCGTCCCGCTCCACGACCCGCAGGTCACACCAGCAAGCCAGCTCCAATCCTCCAGCTACGGCATAACCGGATACGGCCGCAATGACAGGCTTGGATGTTCTCATTCGACTTGGACCCATCGGACCTGGCTTGGACATGTCGGAATCAAGGTTGTTGACCGCGTTCAGATCACCTCGGGCTATGGCTTTGAGATCAGCTCCGGCGCAAAAGTTTCCCCCTTCACCATACAACACGGCCGCAAGCAGGCTGCCGTCCTGTTCAAAATCTTCGAAGGCCTCGACAAGTTGTGTCGCTGTTTCCCGGTCTACGGCATTTCTGCTCTCGGGTCTATTGATGATGACCGTGCAGATCACACCCTTTTTTTCCACCAGAACTTTCATGTCTGTATCCTCCATTCTTGGATAAATTTTCTTATTAAAAAAGTTGGGATAGAATCGTCTTCATCCGTATTGTGGCCTCGTCGGAAGGTGATCCTTTTTTTCAAAAAAAATCAATGGATTTTATTCCGTCGATAATGGATAAATAAGCCACTCTTCTGATTCAAATACAAGCCGTCCATTTCGATCGGCAGCCCTGATTATTGATTGCGGGCTGAAACATGCAAGGCTGATCTGTTTATTTTCCCACAAAAAAACGCATGTCTTCCTTGAAGTCGTTAATTGACAATATCTGAGAAGTATGCAAGATTTCAAACACAAAGCAGAAGGAGGGATCCATGAAAAAATTTACATTAGTCAGCCTGATGGTCAGTTTGTGTATCTTTAGCAGTGGTATGGTAAATGCGTCGGATCAACTGCAAATCATATTCCATGATGGTACCTCTCAAACCGTTAATCTGAATAAACCTACTCGCAGTATAAGAAGTATCAATTTCCGTGGAGATCTCACAGCATCATCTCAGGGCACAATTGCTGTGGTTGCCGGCACATACGGTAAGAATTGCGGGGCATCTTATGGAAACAAGACAGAACATTTAGCCAGCGCCTGCAACAATCGATCTCAGTGCGAATATATCATCGATTATCGGGTAATAGGTGATCCAGTTGTCGGTTGTGGGAAGGATTACGTGGCCGAGTGGCGTTGCGGAAACGATGCGACCACTCATCGGACTTCGGCATCTCCCGAAGCGGGTTTCGGTAAAAAGATTAGTCTCTCCTGTCCACGGTGATCGTGCGACAAATTGTTGGCATCGGAGGACTAACACCGTGGATTTTATGGCTTAAGCATTCTCGCAAGACAACAGCTGGATCATTTACGGGTAAGGCAGACGTTATGGAACAGTAGAGAAGAGGTTCCTTCAACCCAAGCGTACTTGTCACAAATGCACAACTTCCTGTTGTCAATAGAAATCGGATCGCCGAGGGGATACAATATTTTTATCGCAAATCAATAGACACTTTTTGGCGTAAACTTTTTATGAAAGACGCAATCGAGCTTCGAGGCTTTATGTGGTTGACGGATCTGTTTCGGGAAAGAAACTGGCCCAACCCCTACCATTTTCACATAACCGGGAAGCTCACGGGGGAACAGCTTTTGGCCATGCTTGATATACCCAGGGAGAAGGTGGAAGGAATTTTTGTGAACGGCCGTGTATCCCCAGTGCAATTTACATTGATCAACCCGGGAGACCGTGTAGCCCTGCTTCCCCCCGGCACACCCGGTCCGTACAGGGTGCTTCTGGGCATAAGAAGTATAAGGTGAACTGGATTGCGCAAATCCGGGGACGTCTTACTGATTTCAGCTTTGCAATGTAGCCCGTAACTTCCTGAAATGCTGTTTTCCTAATTCAGCCCATCCGTCCAATATTTCTAATGAAAATCGTTAATCTTGATTTCAATTGTAATATTACAAAAAAAGGTTAAAATGACTATCTAAAACAGAAGACAATCCGAAGATGCTCACCTTAAAAAAGACGGGAGAAACGTCATGAAAACAACCATCCGTTTATTCATGTCTGTCATTTTTGTAGCTTTTTTACTTTCTTCGTGTGCCACCATGCCGGCGGGAAAAACCGAGCCCGTATCTCTTATGTATATTGAGGGCGTTGTTCAAGGGATTTCAGGAAATGAACTCGTATTAGAATTGAAATTGCCAGAGTTTAAAAAAACACCGGAATCCCCCGTTAGTGAAATCGCCCAGCAGGTGGCTCAAAAGAGTATCCTGATTGAAGGCGTAAAAACGAATGTGGATGGAAAGTCTGCCCTCGTCAAGGAGATCCGTGGTAACACCGTTATAATCACGTTGGAAACGCCCTTCCCTTATCCCGTCGGTTCCATACTGAAATTGAAGATTCCGAAAAAAACGATCGCGATCGTGGATTTCGAGGTCATCAGGGGAAAAGAAAAAGAGATTGGAAGGGTAACCATGGAAAACCTGGCCTCGGCCCTGATCGACTCGGGCCAGTTCATTGTCGTTGAACGATCCAAGCTGAAAACCATTATGAACGAGCTACAGCTCAGCGCCAGTGGGCTGACGCGAGAAAAGCCGGAGCAGGTGATTGGCAATCTGTTTGTCGCCGATCTGATCCTGACGGGAACATTTGCAGAGATAAAAGGGGAGTGGGACATCAACCTGAGGCTCGTCAATGTCCGGACCGGCCAGGCCATGGCGGCAATTCCGTTCCGCACGAGGCTGTTCGCCCCGACGGAGATGCGGGATGCAGGTTCGTTGAATGAGGACTTTGAAGACCTAAACCTGAATCCTTCTTGGATTCAGAGAAGCGGTAAGGGAGGCGGCGGACGGGGGGGAAAAGGAAAAAAACCAGCCTATCTTGAGATATTGACCGACCGCCAGGAGGGCGCCGTCGGATCCAAGCATTCTGTAAGAATAGACTTCAACTTCAATGAAGACATGAAACAAATGATGGCGGCCATCGATAACCGGAAAAAGCGTGATTTGTCTCTGTACAGTGGCGTTGAATTTTATATAAAGGCAACAGAACCCCTGAATGGCCAGTTTGATGTCCTGACCTCGTTTCCGGAAGATCCCAATAGAATGGATCGTTGGTTTGGCACTTTTAAGATCGATACAACTTGGCAAAAGGTCAGGGTACCATTCGACAACTTGGTAATTGCTCGTGGGTGGATCAGGGCGGGGGCTCAAAAACAAGCTGCGAAGCTTGGTGATCAAATTTTAAGGATAGACCGCGTAGAGGGCTTCCGGATAGGAATCAACAGTGATAAAAATCAAACAATCTCAGGAAAAGTCTGGATAGACCAGATCATGTTTTACGGTGATTGAAGTTACCGGCCACTCGGTTTCTTATCTGGGGGGTATTTGTTTTACTTTCTGTACTACATAATCATTCATGGCAATATGGCTTGCGGCATCATAAACGATCATCTGATTGTCCGGGTTGGCTTGGAAAGATACGAGGCTTCTCTGAAATTGCCGCATGCCGGAAAATTTGATATTACCGGCAAACCAATGAAGGGGTGGGTAATGGTTTCATCCGAGGGGTACGAAACGGACGATGATTTGTTTGAGTGGGTTCAACATGGCTTTCAATATGCGTCGTCTCTGCCCCCCAAATAGCGAAAGATTCATTGGAGTATTGCCCCTTTGAGAGCTTCAGATATATGCAGTAAACTGCAGGTGCTTGGCGATAGAGAAAGAGCACGGGTAGCACAAAGATTCTTTAAAACAGCCCCTGGTGAATATGGTGAAGGGGATGTATTTGTCGGTCTCCGTGTTCCGGAGATAAGGAGATTGGCCAAACAGTACCAATCTCTCCCTTTTTCAGAGATAGCCAACTTGCTTCAGTCTTCCATCCATGAAGCAAGACTGCTGGCACTCCTCATTTTAGTTCGTGTGTATATGCAAGGAGACACTGCTCTTCAAGAGCCGATTTACAATCTGTACCTTCAGAATACCCGGTTTGTCAATAACTGGGACTTGGTAGATGCCTCGGCTGAACACATTGTAGGTTCTCATTTGAGATATCGCAGTAAATCTCCACTGGATGCTTTAGCGCAATCTAAACTGCTTTGGGACCGAAGGATTTCGATTATGGCAACATTCCATTATATAAAGCATGGAGAATTTGCTGAGACATTGCATATTGCAAAACAATTGCTCCGAGATCCGGAGGATCTTATTCATAAAGCTGTTGGGTGGATGCTTCGGGAAATTGGTAAACGTGATCATCTTGCTGAAGAGGAGTTCCTGAAAACATACCACAAAACCATGCCACGGATTATGCTCCGGTATGCCATTGAGAAATTTCCAGAGAAATTGAGGCAGCGGTATTTGCGAGGAGAAGTTCCGTATTAACAAAGTTCTTCCGAGAAGCCAGTCAGGAGGAGAAAAAGGATATCTTCTTCAATATGCAAGCACTCGGTCGTTAATCAATAAGTGTTTTTTATCGAAGACCCTTAAGGAGTAATAACATGGCCATTCGTCGCAGTTTATTGCTGATAGTGTCGTTAGTATGTTTTTTAATTCCTAAAATTGCCATATGCGCAGAAAAGCCTCTCTGGGAATTAGGGGTGGGGTTAGGCTTTCTCCAAATGCCCGATTATCGCGGCTCTGATAAGATCCGATCTTATTTTCTTCCTTATCCTTATGTTGTTTATCGCGGTGGTATTCTAAAAGTAGAAGAGCAGCGTATTTCCGGGCGGATTTTTAAAACGGAAAGGGTTACATTAGATTTTAGCGGCTACGGTGCTGTCCCGGTAAAGAGTTCCGATAACTCCGCCCGTGCCGGCATGCCTGATTTGGATCCAACCTTTGAATTAGGTCCAGCCCTAATGATAAAGATTATGGAAAACAAAGAACAAAAATATAAGTTAAGCATGGCTTTGCCTGTGCGTGCTTTTTTTTCCACGGATTTTTCTTCTGTGCGTGGAGAAGGGTGGGTGTTCAGTCCACGAATCAATTTTGAAAAGAACGATGTAATCCCTCAAACGGGTTTAAATTTAGGAATCTCAGCGGGACCGATGTTTGCCGACAGCGGCTATCATGCTTATTTTTATACTGTCAATCCGGTTTATGCGACTGCTACACGTCCTGCATATTCCGCAGATGGCGGCTATAGCGGTTCGACACTGACAATAGGTTTAAGTAAAAAATATAAGCAATTTATTTTCAGTACCTTCGTTAGTGCTGATTTTCTTCAAGGTGCTGCATTTGCAGATAGCCCACTTGTGAAAACCAATACTTCCATAATGAGCGGCTTCAGTGTTACATGGGTCTTTCTTAAATCAACAAAGAATGTAACTTACGATGAATAGAAGTTTCTCCTTTCTTTTTGGGTTGGTGCTTGTCTTTTTCCTGATCGCTCCTGTTGAGCCCCATCAGGCACAAGTGATTTTTTCCATGGAGGCCGGGAAATGTTCACTCACTGTTGAGTCAGACAATCAGTCGCATACATTGAGGCTGCGCGTTCACCCCGAATACAATGACTGTCATATCAGTAAAGACGCGATGTTATCGGCCCTGAAAACGGCATTTTCAAAGACCGATCCGCCGAAACCGGAAGGGAGTTATTCGTCATTATACATCGGCAGGCTCATTGACTACCCGTGGTTGTCGCAATACCTCGCCACTGCCGCATACAGAGATACGCGGTGGAACAAGAAGAGAGGGAGGCCCATAGCCCTGGATATAAATAAGTATGTTGCGAATATCCTCTCCAGAAAAGAGATAACCGCGCAGATAGAAGAGGCTTTAGCGGCGAGCGGTTACCGAGTAATTTCCACCACCGTCGAGAAAGTTCTTACAGGGGATTTTCGCTCTGTGCCCCTGTATCAGGGAGAAATGCCCCCCGGAAAGGTGCCCTATGATGCACAGGTCTGGTTCAGGCTTGAAAAAAATTAAAGTGGCCAGTCAGAGAATCCGTTTCAGCTGTGCTTCTTGCTTATTATTCATGGAAACAACTTAGAAAGGGGAGTATAAGGGTCATAACAAATTTGCCGAAGCAATCAGGAGGTGAAATATGAAGAAAGTTGCCTGCGCGATGCTTATTCTCACAATGGCCATCTTTCTTATAAGCCCATTGTCCAGTGAAGCAAGGGGGGGCCATGGAGGCGGTCATCGTGGTTGGTGGGTGCCCTGGGCGGTAATAGGAGGTGCAGCAGTTCTGGCGGCACCTTATTATTATGCGCCATATTACGGACCTCCAACGATGATCATCCGTGAACAGCCTCCGGAGTATTTTCAACCGGCACCATCTGTAACGCCACCATCGACCGAAAGAATCTTTGTCTATCCCCGACAAGGCCAGAGTGAAGAGCTACAGGCGAAGGATCGTTACGAATGCCACAATTGGGCTGTGAGTCAGACATGGCGAGAGCCCCGGAAAGTCAGTATAGAGGAATGGACCTTGATTATCAGATCCATGCCGGAAGCCCAACGTGCAGACTATCTGCGTGCACAGAGTGCCTGTCTTGATGGTCGCGGGTACACCGTGAAGTAGCCACCCTTGCTGCCTTAAGCTGGCTTCACCCGGCAGGATATAACAGCTATTTGATGAGTCAATCAGGTTTGAAGGAAACCCGCAAGGAGGAAGTCCATGTACACGGTGATCGCCACGCTCAAGGTTAAAGAGGGAAAAATGGATGAGGCCATCCAGATATTGAAAGAAGATATTCCGAAATTGATGAAGAACGAACCGGGGTGCCTGGCATATATCCCCCACACGGTGAAGGGCGAGGGGAACAGCACAACAATAATGATATACGAGAAATACGCCGACAAGGATGCGCTGAAGTTGCATTCGGCGAACCTGATGACCTCCATGGGCAGGCTCTTTGCACTCCTCGATCCGCAAATGGACATCAAGACCTGCACGGAAATCCTCTGATGCGAATGGGTCAGGAAAATCATCCCGCGGAGGCTCCTTTCAAAAATCTTGAATCAGCGCTCAAGGCAGCAAAGCCGGGTGATAAAATTCTTGTGGCCCAAGGCAACTACTTCGGCCTGATTGTTCTTTAGATGGAATTCTGATGATCGACAACCTTCTGACAGTTTTTAACAACCTCCGGATTCAGGACATCTTTGATATCCTGATCATCTGGATCATGACATCGGTGGTACTGATCTGGTTCAAGGAGCGGGCGTCCCGCTTTGTCTTCATTGGAATCGGCCTGCTGGGAGTTGTCTATCTGACGGCCCGCTTCTTCCAGCTTTACCTGACAACGGTCGTCCTGCAGGGCTTCTTTGCCATCCTGCTGTTCGTTTTGGTCGTTATTTTCCAGGAAGACCTCCGGCGGTTTTTTGAACAACTGGCCATGTGGGGCCGCCTCCGGCAGAAATTCTTCGACAAGCAGCCTGTTCATCAGGCCGCCGAAACGATCGCCCAGGCCGTTTCCAATCTGGTCCGGAAACACATCGGCGCCCTGATCGTTGTCACAGGAGAAGATCCCCTCGACCGTCATCTCAACGGCGGCACTCTGTTGAACGGCGCCCTGAGCCAGCCCCTGCTGGAGAGCATTTTTGATCCTCATTCCACCGGACATGACGGCGCCGTCGTGATCGAAGGCGACCGGGTGCTGCAGTTCGGCTGTCACCTGCCGCTGTCCATAAACGCCGGCCGCTTTGGCCCGCTGGGTCTCCGGCATACGGCGGCACTGGGCCTGTCGGAACGCTGCGACGCCCTGTGCATCGTGGTCTCCGAGGAAAGGGGAACGATCAGTCTTGCCAAGGGGGAGCATATTCGCGAGCTCGTCAATGCCGCCCATCTGCGGGTCGAACTCGAATCCTTTTACGCCCAGCAGGCGCCAAAACGGGAAACCAGACCGGTCGTCCACTGGCTCAGGGAAAATTCCCGGGAAAAGATCATCGCCCTTCTGCTGTCCTGTATCCTCTGGGTTGCTTTCGGTTATCAGAAGGACTCCGTACGGCGGGATTTCACCGTTCCCGTGGAATACCTGAACGTCTCACCGGACTGGGTGATCGAAAAACCGAAAATCATCGGTGTCAAGATCATGCTCATGGGCCCGCCGCAGGCCTTTCAGCTGCTCAATCCGGATACGCTGAAGGTCTCTGTCGATCTGTCCCAGGTCCGGGAAGGGTCGCACGAAATCGCTCTGTCGAAGGATATGGTCAAAAAGCCCAACAGCCTGACCGTGGTGGAGATCAGTCCCGCACAAATCGGGATGACTGCATCCCGGCTGATCCAGGCATCCCTGCCCATCCAGGTGATCACGGAGGGCCGCCCGCCGGCCGGCCTGTCTGTGCAGAAAATCAGCGCGGCGCCCCCTGACGTCAGGGTTTTGATTCCAGGTAAATTAAATCAGAACGGTATCCGGATCAGAACGGAGCCGATTGATCTGGGGAAGGTGACTTCCACCACCACGCAGGAAGTCAGGCTGATTTTCCCTTCGCACGTCCAATTCGCAGGGGGGAGGCCGCCCGTCATCAAGGTCACGATCAAGCTCAAAAAAGAGAAACATTAAGAACCTGAAGGAAGAGGCAAAGGATAGAGGAATATGCCCAGACGGACAAAATCCAGATCAAAAAAGGCGGGTTTGCTGCCGGGATCCCTGGTCCATATCGGCGAAAAATTGAGTGACACCTCGAAGGTCACGCTGATCGATTATGACGGGGATCACCATCTTGAAAAAAACATTGATCAGATTGAAGAGCTGCGCGCTTTCAAGGACCTGCAGACGGTTTCCTGGGTGCATATCGAAGGCATTCACGATACCCGCGTCCTGGAACAGCTGGGCGATGTATTCGGGCTTCACCCCCTCATCATGGAGGATATCCTGAACACGGATCAGCGCCCCAAAATTCAGGACATGGGCGACTATATGTTCATCGTCCTCAAACGATTCTGCAATACCTGCGATGAACACAGCGATATCTCGGCGGAGCAGATCAGCGTCGTCCTGGGACCTAATTATGTGATCTCCTTTCAGGAACGGGCAGACACCCTGCTCGATCCGATACGCGAGCACATCAAGACATCCAAGGGACGGATCCGCAAAGCCGGCGCCGATTATCTGGCTTATTCCATCGTCGATATGGTTCTCGATTCCTATTTCGGCATTCTCGAAACGCTGGGCGACAAAATCGAGATTGAGGAGGAGGCCCTGGTAAATAACCCCAAGCCGGCCACATTACGGGTTATCCAGCATCTGAAGCGGGACATGATCTTTCTGAGGAAATCGATCTGGCCGTTGCGGGAGACCATCAGCGCTCTCGAGCGCAGTGAATCACCGTTGATTCAGGACACAACGAGCGTCTACCTGAAGGACATCTACGACCATGCCATCCAGGTCATCGACACCGTGGAAACCTACCGGGAGATACTCTCCGGCATGATTGATATTTACCTGTCCAGCATCAGCAACCGGATGAACCAGGTCATGAAGGTGCTCACCATCATCGCCACGATTTTCATGCCCATGACCTTCCTGGCGGGCGTCTACGGGATGAACTTCAAGCATCTCCCGGAGCTTGAATGGCACTGGGGTTATCTGTTCTTCTGGATGATTAACCTGACCATCGCCGTAGTCATGTTGATTCTTCTTCAAACGAAAAAAATGGCTCTGATCCTTTGACGAGCCGGCGATCATGATTATTTTGCTTTATAAATGATACGAATTCCGATAAGGGAACTGCTGTTGAACGCGACAAGAAACCATATAGACGAAGGAGGCTTGACATGAGTGTTTTTACAGCCAGCGACATTGTTGAATTTGCCATCAGAATTGAAGAGAACGGGGCCAATTTTTACCGGTTTGCCGTGCAGATCGCCAAGGATGAAGGCACGAAAACCCTTTTTGACCAGTTAGCGAACGCCGAACTCCACCACAAGAAGACTTTCGAAAAAATCTTTGCGGCGATGGATAAGGACGCCCCGCCCGAGAGTTACACCGGAGAATACGCCGCCTATCTGCATAATTACGTCGATAACGCCATCATCTTCAAAAAAGAGACGCTGGACCAGGAACTGACGAAAGTCAAGGATTCGGCCTCAGCGCTGGATTTCGCCCTTCAGCGCGAGATGGATTCTATTTTGTACTATCACGAAATCAAGGGACTCGTCCCCGCCCATGAACATGCCACGGTCGATAAAATCATCGAAGAAGAACGCAGGCATGTAGCCATGCTCTCGGCCATGAAACAGAAGCAATACGGCTGCTGACGACAATGGAGTTAAAAAAATAGTTTGACCGTTACCCCTTCAGGCCGTATTTCTTAAGCTTGTAGCGCAGCATGCGCTCGCTGATGCCTAACAGCTCTGCCGCTTTCGTCTGGTGGTCGCCTGTTTTTTCCATCGCATCGATGATCAGTTTGCGTTCGAGCTCCTCGACGGATCCCCGCAGCATCCCCTCCGTCTCCCTGTGACTGTCCACGGCGTCAAACATATCCTCGGAAAAAGGAAGATCCTCGATGGAAACAATAGCGTCCCGGCAGATGACCACGGCCCGTTCAATGATATTTTCGAGTTCACGAACGTTTCCGGGATAGTCGTATTTCAGGAGCAGATCGTGGGCCTCACTGCTGACGCCCTCAATCTCCTTGCCGTTCTCTTCGGCATAGCGCTTCAGGAAATGGTCGATCAGGGCGGGAATATCCTCCTTGCGTTCCTTTAAAGGGGGGATGGCCATGGTGACGACATTCAGGCGATAGAACAGGTCCTCCCGGAAGAAACCTTCCTTGACCCGGGCCTCGAGATCCCGGTTCGTGGCGCTGATAATGCGGACGTCGGAACGGATCGTCTGATTGCCGCCCACACGCTGAAATTCCCGTTCCTGCAGAAAACGCAGCAGTTTGACCTGCACCGCGGCGGATAGCTCGCCGATTTCATCGAGAAACAGGGTGCCCCCGTCCGCCTCTTCAAACCGCCCGATCCGCCGGGCCGAGGCCCCCGTGAAGGCCCCTTTTTCATGGCCGAACAGCTCGCTCTCGAGCAGATTTTCATGCAGGGCGCTGCAGTTGACCGCGATGATGGGTTTTACCGAACGCGGGCTGAGGTTATGGATCAGCCGGGCGAGCAGCTCCTTGCCGGTGCCGCTCTCGCCCTGAAGCAGGATCGTTGCCCGGCTCGCCGCGACGCGGCCGGCGATATTGATCAGTGCGCCCATCTTCGGGCTGCGGAAGATGATCCGGTCGGATGTGACGCCCCGGGCGCCCAGTTCCTGGCGCATAATTTCATTTTCCCGGATCAGCGTCCGCCGCTCCGACACGCGATCGACCAGGATGAGCAGCTCATCGAATTCCAGGGGTTTTGTGATATAATCGATGGCGCCGGCTTTCATCGCGTCCACGGCCGTTTCAATCGTTCCATAAGCGGTGATGATGACCACATCGATTTCCGGATTGATCCGCTTGATCTCCTGCAGGACCTGCATCCCGTCCATACCGGGCATCTTGTAATCGAGAAGCACCAGGTCGAAATGGCCTTTGAGCACGGACTGGATGGCCTGCATGCCGTTTTCCGCCTCGGAAACAGTATGACCCTCCTTGATCAGAAAATCCCGCAACGTCTCGCGCTGGGAGCGGCCATCTTCAACCACCAGGATATTGAGCTTTTTCATGCCTGATCCTTTCCTTTCAACCCTTCCCGCTTTGACTCTCTCTCGCCTCTTACCCTCTTTCCGCCGGCAGAACGATTTCAAAGGTCGTCCCCGACCCCTGATCGCTGAAGACAAGGATTTCGCCGCTGTGTCCTCGGATGATCTCATGCGCAAGCGAAAGTCCCAGGCCCAGGCCCTTTTCCTTCGTCGTATATTCGGGGCTGAAGATGCGCTCCACTTCCTCGGCGGTCATGCCGCATCCCGTATCGGCGATCTTGACGCTGATTTTCTCTCTGGACTTCCTTTCCACGGCAATATCGATCGCCCCCCCGCTATCGATCGATTCCATTGCATTTTTTATGATATTCAGCAGCGCCTGCTGGAGCTTGTCCATATCCATCGGCACGACGGTCCCGTCACTTCCCCAATGAGTGCGGATTTGAATGCCCTTGGCGGCGGCCTCTTCCCGGAGCAGGTTTACGATTTTCTGCAGCACCTCGGTCACCGGGTAATCGTGAAACTCCAGCCGCCGGCTCTTCGAAAACGTCAGAAACTCCTCTATGATCCCGTTCAAACGCCGGATTTCGTCCCGAATGACGCCTGCCAGCGATTGAAATTCTTTCGCCTTGGTTTCATCGGCCGGCAGAAATTCACGCTTCAGCCTCTGACTGGCCATGCTGACGGCGTTGAGCGGGTTGCGGATTTCATGGGCCACCCCGGCGGCAAGCTGGCCCAACACAGACAGACGCTCCGCCTTGTCCAGTTGTCTTTCCATCTCCACAATGCCCGCCAGATGCCGGTTCTGATTATGGAACAACAGCCACATGGCCAACAGGGCAATCAGGACGATCAGTATGGAAAAAATGTACATATTTCTCCGGTTTTCTTCAAGAATTCGGTCCATGCTCTCCCGCTCCAGGCCGATCCGGACAATGCCGGCAATTTTGTCATTCATGACAAAGGGCGCCGCCATGTCGAGCAGGCTCCTGCCTGAGTGGACGACCTTTCGGCTTTCAATCTTCCGTTTGCCGGCCCAGATTTCCGACAGCGGCATATCTCCTGCCCGCCATTTCTCCGGTACGCTTCCCGTAGCGCCGAGGATCGCACCCTGTTCATCCGTAATAACGACATACGCGAACCCCTGGCTCTGACCTTCCCCTAACTTTTCAAGGGCCTTTTCAATAGATACCTTGGTTCCCCAGTACTTCAGTTGTTCTCGATCCAGGGCAATCAGGATTGTGCCGCTGCCATCCCTGCGCTTGAGTCCGATATAACCAATGCTCAAGCGGTCAAGGGTCTCAACCAGTGTCAAGGGAATGTCCTGACGGCCGACACCCGAACTGCTTCTGACCTCGGAAGCGGACAGCACCGCTTGCCGGTAAAAATCAAGCTGCGTGACGAGTTGGGTGAAAAGACCGATGCCGATGTCTTTTTCCGTTTCTTTGATTTTAACGGCCGATCGCTGTACGGTTTGCCTGGCCGGCAGCGACCGGCTCTGGTAAACGACCCCCCCCTTGGCATTTAGAACGGCCACCATCCATAATCCTTTGTCAACGGCGAATTTCTGCAGGTATTCATCGCTGATCCGATTGGCCTTCCAGGCTTCATCGATTTCCAGCCCCAGATCGGCAAGTGCGATTGTCAGCATTTTCTGGGGTGAAAAGGCGGCATCCTTGAGAGGAACGTAGGACCTCTCCCGATCCCGCTGAAAGGCCTGAACCAGATTGTTCAGGTTATCCTGAGACAGTCGTTGAACAACGCCGACAATGCTCATGGCCTGATTCTGCATGAATCCCACAAGAATCCGGTTGCTGCGCTGGAGATCCATGACTCCCATGATCAGGATCAGGGCAATGAATACGGCGCAGACGATCGCGACGGCAATCGGCTGGAGGAAAAACCGGTCTTCCGGCCGGGAGTGGTACTGCCAGATCTTTTTCTTGTACGGACTCATAAAACCCTCAGAATATGATAAAAAGCAAGGTCAGCATGATAGGTCATAATGGTAAAAAGTCAATGAATTCTTGATCTGCTTCACCACCCGTTTCATGAAGCGTGATGCGTATCTCGAGACCTTTGAAAAATGGACAACGCCCGCGTCTTAAAAATATTTTCTGCTAAGAAGACGACCAGGCGTAATCATGATTCATGACAAGCCGTTAACGTAATCGCTGGAAAGGCGGAAAACATTTGATTCGCCGCTTGCGAACCATTTTTCAGCGATTATGCAAAGCTCTCATCTTGTACATCGACAATTCTGTCGATTCGAGAACCATTCCTGTCTATCAAGTAACAAATCGTTATTATTTGATTATTTTTTTATTCCTCCCTGACGGTCCGACAATCTTTGCCTGATTCGCATCCTGGACCTGATAGGATGCTCTAAGCGAAAATACACAATATCTCTTTGATAACAGAAACTTATAAATCATTATCCGTCAGTGGCACAGGATGTGCAGATAAAGTTGTACAGAAAATGTCCTGCCGGTTAAGCAAACGGGCATGTTTATTCGGCAGTCGAATCCAAAGCTTCAGAAGGCGAAAAGCCTTCATCACTCCTGAATCAGGGGGAGGTCAACGACCTCCCTTTTTTTTGTTGAAAAGGCGCTCATCCGCCCTGTCCGCATCATTATATCGAGAGATTTACATCACCGGTGAAAAATGGTTCGCAAGCGGTGAATCAAAGATTTTTCGACTTCCCAGAAATTAGATTAATTTATTGATTTCAATCATATTTATGCATTATCATCTCTTAAGCGAAAAAGATGTTGAGCCGCGGCGAAGCCGTTTTTCAAAGGGTTCATATCAGGGTTTTCGCTTTTCACGCAGCTTCCGCCACTGATCCATTCTTTCCCGGATGATTTTCTCATAACCCCTCTCTGTCGGGCTATAGTAAGATTGCCCCTTCAGGGACTCCGGCAGGTAGTCCTGGGGGATGTAGGCGTCTTCAAAATCGTGGGCATAGAGATAGCCCTTGCCGTAGCCGAGATCCTTCATGAGCCCCGTGGGTGCATTGCGGATATGCAGCGGTACGGGTAGCGTGCCGGTACGACCGATGGTTTCCTTGACCCGGCCATAGCCTCTGTAAAGAGCGTTGCTTTTTGAGGCCGTGGCCAGATACACGGCTGCCTGGGCCAGGGCCAGCTCCCCTTCGGGAAGTCCGATAAACTGGAATGCCTGCATCGCCGAGACGCAGAGCGTCAGCGCCCTCGGATCGGCATTTCCCACATCCTCCGAGGCAAAGCGGACCATCCGGCGGGCAATAAAAAGGGGGTCTTCGCCGGCGGCCAGCATCCGGCCCAACCAGTAAAGGGCGGCATCCGGATCGGATCCCCGGAGGCTTTTATGGAAGGCCGAGATCAGGTTATAGTGCTCCTCTCCGCCTTTGTCATAGAGCAGAAATTTCTTCTGAAAGGCTTCCTCGACAACACTGCGGGTTATTTTTCTTTCGCCATCGTGCCCCGTATCGACCAGGGAGGCCACTGCTTCCATGGTGTTCAGTGCCGTGCGGGCGTCGCCGTCGGCGGACCAGACAATGGCCGACAGGGCTTCCTGCTCAACATCGAGGCTCAAGGCGCCCAGCCCCCGTTCATCGTCCGCAACCGCCCTTTTCAGGATCAATGAAAGGTCGTCATCGGAAAAGGGTTTCAGGAGCATGACCCGCGAGCGGGACAACAGCGGGGCGATGATTTCAAAGGAGGGATTTTCGGTGGTGGCGCCGATCAACGTGATCAGGCCGCTTTCCACGTGCGGCAGAAAGGCATCCTGCTGGGCCTTGTTGAAACGATGGATTTCATCGACGAAAAGGAGCGTTTTTACCCGGTGATCCCGCCACTGTGTCCGGGCCTCATCCACGACGGAACGGATCTCCTTCACCCCGGACAACACTGCGGAAAAGCTGACGAAATGTGACTGTGTTTCCCGTGCGATCACTCTGGCCAGGGTCGTCTTGCCGGAGCCCGGCGGACCCCAGAAAATCATGGAAAAAAGGCGGTCCTCTTCAATAGCGCGACGGAGCAGGCCTCCTTCACCCAGCAAATGCGGCTGTCCCACGTATTCCGCAAGGGTGCGCGGCCGCATCCGGTCCGCCAGCGGCCGGGGATCATCACCGCTTTTCGTTTCCTGTTGGTCAAAAAGATCCATAATAAAAGAGATTCTGTTTACGTCGCACTTGTAGAAATAAATTCGATTTCCCGAGACTTTCGTAAAAATGGCTTTGCCGCGACTCAAAAATCTTTTCCGCTAAGAGGACAACCAAGCGCAATCATGATTCAGGACAAACCGTTAACGTCATTTCTGGAAAGGCGGAAAACATTTGATTCGCCGCTTGCAAACCATTTTTCATCAGTTAAGCAAAGCCCTCTTTCACTCCGCCTTGCTTTTCACTCTTGCCTTTGCCTGCTCAATCAGATCGATGAGTGTCGTCAATTTGTCCCCTTGAATCTGCCGGGAAAAACGCTCCCATTCCGCCGTCGACATGTTTTCCCTTAGATAGGCTTCCACGGGGAAAAATGCCTGCCAGCATTTGATCGTCCGCTGACAGGGCAGATCCCCGGCTTCCCTGCGACAGTAGGAAAAATTGAGCTCGTGTCCAAGCCTCGGACATCGAATCTCCAGATGATCATATTGATCCATGGGCCTGCCCCTTTGAAGCTTCAGAAAAAATACCCCTCTCCTTTTCTCTGAAGGGGGCCAAGGGGGATTTTAAAATCAGCATGGCTAAAAACAGCAGAACCGTCAAGGAAAATCATGACTTTCCCTGGCGGTTCTGTCTGAACGCAATCAATTTACGGTTTCGGGAATCCTTCAATGGCCTTCAAGGCACGCTGAATCTCTTCATCGGGCAACTCATAGGGTGTCAGTTTCCCGGCAAAGTAGGCCTCATAGGACGCCATATCCACCAGGCCGTGACCGCTCCAGTTGAACAGGATGACCTTTTCCTTGCCCTCCTCTTTGGCGCGTCGGGCCTCGTCCACCACGGCAGCGATGACATGGTCCGTCTCCGGCGCCGGGATGAACCCCTCGCTCCTGGCCCACCTGACACCGGCCTCAAACGTCTCCAGCTGGTGGTAGGCCCTTGCCTCGACGAGATTCTCGTGGACCAGATGGCTGACAATGGGCGCCATGCCGTGATAACGGAGACCACCCGCATGGATGGGCGCAGGGACATAATCGTGTCCGAGGGTGTACATGGGCAGCAGGGGGGTCTTCTTGGCCAGATCGCCGAAGTCATAAGCAAAGGGACCCCGGGTCATGGTCGGACAGGACGTCGGTTCGGCGCCGACGATCCTCACTTTTTTCCCGTGGATCTTGTCGCGCACAAAGGGCATGGAGATACCGGCAAAGTTGCTGCCGCCGCCGGCGCACCCCATAACCACATCCGGATAGACGCCGATCTTTTTCAGCTGTGCCTGAGCCTCCAGGCCGATGATGGTCTGGTGCAAGAATGACATGATTCAGCACGCTCCCGAGCGAATAACGCGATTCGTCGCGGCTGACGGCATCCTCGATCGCCTCGCTGATGGCGATGCCAAGGCTGCCCGGAGAATCCGGATGTTCCGCCAGGACCTGGCGACCGGCCTCGGTGACAGTGCTGGGGCTGGGGATGCATTCGGCGCCCCAGGTCTTCATCATCATTCGCCGATAGGGTTTCTGTTCATAACTCACCCTGACCATGAAGACGCGGCATTCCAGGCCGAACATCTGGCAGGCCATGGACAGAGCGCTCCCCCATTGCCCGGCGCCGGTTTCCGTGGAGATTCGCTTGATCCCGAATGCCTTGTTGTAATAGGCTTGCGGAATGGCTGTGTTCGGCTTGTGCGAACCGGCCGGGCTGTTTCCTTCCTTCTTGTAGTAGATCTTCACCGGGGCATTCAACAGTTTTTCGAAATTCCGCGCCCGGTATAACGGCGTGGGGCGCCAGAGCAGGTATTTCTGCAACACCTCGTCAGGGATATCAATCCAGCGCTCGGTGCTGACTTCCTGCTCGATGAGGTTCATGGGAAAAATGGGGGCCAGGTCCTCCGCAGCAACAGGTTTCCCCGTCCCCGGGTGGAGGGGGGGACTCATCGGCGTCGGCAGATCGGCCATGATGTTGTACCATTGCCGGGGTATCTCGTCATCGTTCAATAAGACTTTCATCTGTTCCATAACTTCTCCTCCCTTTGTTTGTTCTTTTTATGGTTGTTTGCCGTTATATGAAAACAAAAAAGCCATGGGATTTTCCCATGGCTTTTGATGATCGATCCGGAGTCATGGGAAGGTCTCCCCTGCCCACGGCTCATCTTATCTCAGAAAAAGAACACCGGCGGGC
This sequence comes from uncultured delta proteobacterium, assembly GCA_963743175.1. Classification (GTDB taxonomy): domain Bacteria; phylum Desulfobacterota; class Syntrophia; order Syntrophales; family Fen-1087; genus JAPLJM01. Next base: position 290,441 of record CAVUOQ010000012.1, read on the forward strand.
AGACGCTTTGAGCCTGCCACCACCAGGATAGATTTTTTCGACACTCACTTCGATTCATCATCAGTCTCACCTTCACTTGCGGGTCCCGTAACACAAACAAAAAACGGATGTCAAGCCAAAACTTGTTGAAACCGTAAAAATTATTTTTTAGATTTCCATGTTCGACATGAAACCCTTGTGCCGCCGGTACCAGAGATTTGGAAATAAATAGTAGAAAAACCGCGAGAACGGACCGATGAATTCCCGGGTCCGCCGGTCAAACTGGCAGGCCTGAATAATCATCTCCCGGATGTCATCCCGGGTGTTTCCCTCATTGAAAATCTTGTAGGCGCAGTGAAAGAGGGGGCTGTACATGTTCTTTTTTTCCAGATATTTGTGAACATTGCGGATGGTATTCGGCCCTTCCGGAGTCCCGTCGATCCGTTCCAGCACCTTGAGATTGGTTTCAATGGGATTGCCTGTGAGCAGCTCATAATATAGTTTACCATACCGGTAATTTTTGCTGGCTTCCGACGAGACGGTCACATACATGTCGCCGACCCCCGCCTGAGAGTGAAAGGCCTGAAAACTGCCGCCAAGCAATCTCGAAAGGGAGCGGATTTCCACACCGGATCTTGCAAAGATCGTCCCCGGAATGGAATCCCCCAGCATCAACGAATCCGTGAGTCCCTTGATATTGGCAACGATATTCTTAAGGGAGCCGCAGGCCTCCACGCCGACAATGTCAACATTATAATAGACACTGAGTTCCCGACGGTTATACCGGATCAGTTCCTCCCTGAACAGGGCGGATATCTTTTTCTTCCCGGCGACGGTGACGCAGATTGGATTTCCCATGGCAATATCGACGTCAAAGAAAGGCCCGCCGACGCACGCGATATGGTATTTGTGCCTGATGTTGTACAAGTAGCTGTTGATCAACTGGGACGGTGTGATCAGTTCTTTCGTGATTTCATCGGCAGTGAGTCCCTTGATCGGCGAAATCAGGCAGGTATCCCCCGCCTTTTTCTCCAGCAGCGGCTTCAGATAGTTCAGAAATTCCGGAAGGCGCGGCATGGTAATGCAAAGCAGAATCAAATCGTTGTCTTCCACCACGCGCTCCAGGTTGTTCGTTGCCGTTACATTGGGCGGCAACAGCGGAACATGCTCCATTCCGCCCAGCTTCCTCGCCAGATCCTGGGTCAGATGCCGCGGATTGAGGTGCTGTTTGTTGATCTCCTGGCAGACGGCTGCGTCGTGATAATAAATGGTCACCCGTTTATGATCGCGCCCAAATTTATAGGCAAAGGACGTCCCGAGCCGGCCGGGACCGATAATGGCGATACGACTGGTATCCAGTTCTGAAATCATAAAGGCCAGGAACGAAAAAAAATATAAAATGACATTAAGTGAAAATATTCAAATTCACTATGGCCGCACGGGCGGAAACCTGAAAATTCTAAATAGTATAGGAAAGCAAAGACCAAGTGTCAAGGAAAAATGAAAAATATCTAAATAAATCAATGACATAGAATTACTAATCCTTACTGTGACGACATCATCCCAGATTTCGTCACAGCAAGGATGATAAATTCGTAAAAAGTCAGGAATTCCCTCCCCCTCGACGGGGGAGGGTTCGGGTGGGGGTGGTAAATGACTTGATTCAATCATCTCTTTTCCCCCTCCCCTTCATCCCCTCCCGCAAGGGGAGGGAAAAAGGGGTTTTTTACGCAGTCGTCAAGGATAAACCGGGTCATCTCCGCCAGTACCCTTTCCCGGGCCTGAAGATGCGGGACATGGCCGCAGTCCGCGATAATCAATGGTTCGGCCGGACCGGAAGCCCCGCTCACGATAGCTTCAATCTGCGCGGGTGTCCCGTATTCGTCGTCCCGCCCCTGGATCGCCAGAACAGGGCAACGGACGCCGGGCAGGTATTCCTCAATGTTCCAGTCCCGGAAAGCAGGGGAAAGCCAGGTGTCCGACCAGCCCCGGAAGGCCGTCTCGGTATTATTTCCATGATGCCTGGACAGGCGGTCCGGTAGGTCCGTGGAGGTGTAGATCCTGACGGCCTCGCGAATTCCCGCCAGCGTGACTTCCTCCACGAAGACGTGAGCCGCTTCTGTGATGATGCCGCGGACTTTTTCCGGCCGGACGGCCGCAAAGATGAGGGCAATCGAACCGCCGTCGCTGTGACCGATCAGGATGGCGTCGTCGATCTGCAACTGCCGCAAGACTTCCGGCAGACTCTGCAGGGCTTCCTCATGGAGATACCGAGCTGAGCGCGGCACGTCCAGCGGATCGGCGTTTCCATAGCCCCGGCGTTCATAAATGACGGCAGGCAGACGGGTGGCCAGGCTGACCGCAAGCGGAAAATCGCGCCACTGTGAGATACTGCCCAGTCCTTCATGAAGAAAAATCAGTGTCGTCCCTGGTGCGTCTGCTGGACGCACAAACGGTTCGATGATTTCTACGGGGAGCCGGCAGCGACCGTCATGGATGTTCAATCTGCGATGCGCCGCCAGATTTCCGGCGCCGCGGGATATGAATGATTCTTCTTATTCATCTGTCACCCTAAGTTCGCTTGACAAGAGATTGCTTTTTCGCTTAGATTACAACCGTGTCTTCGCGAGAGCAATACAAATACGACAGAATCCGCGAAAAAATCAAGCTGGACGCAAAAAAGGGGAGCCCTTCATGCCAGTTCCAAAAGAAAAAGAAGAGTTTTCGTACTATGAAAAGGGGCAACTCAGGGAAAGAAAACATTCCCTCAACGGAAAGCTCCATGGTGAATATACGTCATACTTCGGCAATGGTCAGATCATGGCACGGCTGTATTTTGTCAACGGCCTCCGCGAAGGAGCGGCCGAATCCTATTACAAGGATGGTCAAATCCGGGAAAAGGGGACCTATAAAAACGATAATTTTGTTGGCGAATATACAAACTATTATGAGGATGGTCAGCCAAGAGAACAGGAATTTTACAAGGACGGCAAGCTGGATGGCGAGTATATATTCTTTTACCGGGGCGGGCAGACCAGGGATAAGGAATTCTATCGGGACGGCAAGCTGGACGGCGAGTACCTGTCCTTTTTTAAAAACGGCCAGATCAAGGAAAAGGGGGCCTTCCGCAACGACCGGCGCAAGGGCGAATATGTCGCCTACTACCGGAACGGCCGGATCAGAGAAACGGCAAACTATGATAACGGAAAAGTAAAAGGTAAATTCCTTTGTTACGATGAGTCCGGCGAGCCCGTCCGCGTGAAAGATCAGGAGAATATCGAATCCTCCTGTGAAACGGACGACAATGCGGAGGATAAGGAAAAAAAGATTGACGATCTGCTGACGAGTCTGGGAAATTTTGAAAAAAAGACGGATTGACGGGACGAGAGTTTTGCATAACCGCTGAAAAATGGTTCGCAGGCGGCGAATCAAATGTTTTCCGCTTTTCCAGAGATTACGTTAGCGACTTGTCATGAATCATGAATACGTCTGGTCGTCCTCTTAGCGGAAAAGATTTTTGAGACGCGGCGAAGCCATTTTTCAAAGGTCTCTGGACTGTCGCATCCAGAAGGAGGCTTTATGGTCAAGACAATCCTGATCCCCACGGACGGTTCTGAATACGGCAAAACCGCAATCGATTACGGCATCTATATCGCGAAGAAACTTGAGGCGCAACTCATCGGGCTGCATGTCGTCGATATCGGGCTGATGCGGGGACCGGTCTTCAGCGATATTTCCGGTTCCATCGGCCTGCCGCCTTATCAGGAATTTCTCCCCGTGATCGAAGCGGGCCTGGATGGACGAGCCGAAACCGTCCTGCACGCCTTCCGCCAGCGCTGCGAAGCCGCCGGCCTGCATCCGGATACCCTCAAGGCCGTCGGCATCATTGATGAAACCATTATCGAGGAGGGTAAAAAAACAGACTGGATTCTCCTGGCCCAGCGAGGTGAAAACTTTCATCTTGCCAAAGGCGGGATCCTGGGGTCCACGGCCGAACTGGTCGTCCGAAACTCGGGAAAGCCGGTCCTCGTAACGCCTGCGAAATATCAGGATATCGAAAGCATGGCCCTGGCCTATGATGGCTCGCCCCCGGCCCACAACGCCCTGAAGCTCGCGGTAAACCTTTCCGGAAAAGCCGCCTGGCCCCTCACGATTATCTGCATCACCGATGAGCAGGCCGTCGCCGACCGGCTCCAAGAAAAAATCGAGGCCACACTTGAACCCTTCCAGATCGACTCTGAAACGATCGTCATCCGGGGCAAGGAAAACAGGGAAATTCTTAAATTCATTGAGGAAGGCTCCGTCGAACTGCTGGTCATGGGCGCCTACGGCCACAACCGGCTGCGGCAACTGTTCGTGGGCAGTACGACATCCGACGTCATCCGTAAAAGCAGGATACCCGTTCTGCTGACGCGTTAGATGCCCTCTCCTTTGATGAGAGCGCCGAGTTCCGCCAGAACATCATGCCGGGTAAGATCATAATAAACCGGCGTAATGGTGACCATGCCCTGTCGCAAGGCACAGGCATCGGAATGCGGGTCTTCGTGATCGGAAAGCTGCGTCTCTCCGGTCAGCCAGTAATAGATATTCTCGCGCGGATCCACGCGCCTTTCATAACTCTCGATCAATCGCGCCCTTCCCTGCCTGGTAACAACCACTCCCTTGATCTCCTTTTCAGGAAGCGCCGGAACGTTGATGTTCATGGGAATATTTTTCATGGGATGATCTTTCAACAGAAAGGCCGCTATTTTTCTGGCGAATTTTGCCGCAACGGTAAAATCCGCATTGTCGTCGAAGGAATCAAGGGAAACAGCCATGGACGGCACGCCCATGATGGCCCCTTCCGTGGCCGCCGAAACCGTGCCCGAATAAATCACGTTGATTCCCACATTGGCGCCCCGGTTGATCCCGGAGACCACGAGGTCCACGGGTTTGTCCGACAATTCCCGGATTCCGATTTTAACGCAGTCCGCCGGCGTTCCGGCCACGGCGTAACCCAGAAAATGGCCGTTCTTTCTGGCCGGGCGGACCATGAGGGGACGGAAGACGGTAATGGCGTGGCCCACGGCGCTCTGTTCAATTTCAGGGGCGACAATCAGACAGTCGGCATCCTTCGACAGTTCCTGATACAGGGCGCTCAGCCCCTTCGCGTAAATGCCGTCATCGTTGGTCAATAGAAATCGCATATTTTGTCCTTAATAAAGATCCTTGATATAATTCAACGTTTTTTCCGCAACGGCCGGCGAATCGATCAGCACGGACAGTTCATTGTTATGTTTGAGCGCCGACTGCGTCAGGTTATGACTGCCGACGAAGGTGTACCGCCCGTCGATGACGGCAAGCTTGGTATGCGTGGTCCTTTTCGGAGAATCAAAATAAATCTCCACACCGGCTTTTTTCAGTTGTTCGGACGAGCTCCGGTTATCCCGGTTGATAGTTGAGTCCGGCTTTGCATCCTGCTCCAGCACGAGGACCACACGGACGCCCCGCCGGGCGGCATTGCCCAGTTCCTGCAGAATGATTTCCGGATAACTGTTCGGATGTCCATTGGTTTTGAAGAGAAAAAAGGCCATGACAATCTGCGTGCGGGCATCCTGGATTCTTTCAGACAGGGTATGAAAGTACTCCCTGTTTTTAAGAAGCGTCAGGCGGCAGCCGTTCAGATCAATCGGCTTTTTCAAGGCCGGTTTTTGGTCCGCGGCCGCTGAAACGGATGGCACGGATACCTGTAAAACCGGCATCATTAAAATAAACAAGGCAACATAGGTCAATTTTCTCAGATGGAACATATTATCTTCCTTTGCGCATGTCAGTCAATCTGCCGGGCGGCCCGCATGCCGTCAAGCACTGAACTGATGATGCCGCCCGCGTAGCCAGACCCTTCCCCGCAGGGGTAGAGTCCCGCCATGTTCACGCTCTGGCCGTCCGGCCCCCTTGAGATCCTCACCGGCGAGGATGTCCGGGTTTCAACGCCGATCAGGTGCGCCTCGGCGGAAGCGAAGCCCGGCATTTTCTGCTCGAAGAGCCGGAACCCTTTTTTGAGCGCTTCCGCAACAAAACCGGGCAGGGTCTCCCGCAATGAAGCCGCCCGGACATCGGGCCGAAAACTGGTTGGTCCGACCATGCCGCTGTTGGTGTCGTTCAGAAAATCCACCAGCCGCTGGGCCGGGGCATGGTAATTTCCGCCCCCGCAGACAAAGGCCCGCTCTTCCCACTGCCTGCGAAAGATCAGTCCTGCCAGCGGCGCGTCGCCGCCAAAATCATCCACGCGGACATTGACGACCACCGCACTGTTGGCATAGGGGCCGTCCCGCCGGGAGACGCTCATCCCGTTCGTCACGACCCCTCCGGCCGACGCGCTGCACCCGATGATCTGGCCGCCGGGACACATGCAGAAGCTGTAAACGGATCGGTTCATGTCCTCGATCCTTGCCGTCAGAAAATAATCCGCCGGCGGCAATTCCGGATGTCGATGCCATTTTCCGTACTGGATTTCATTGATAAGCTCCTGGGGATGTTCCACGCGCAGGCCCATCGCGAAGGGCTTGGGTTCCAGCCGGACGCCCCTTTCGTGCAGCTTCTGATACGTATCGTCGGCGCTCTGACCGATCGCAAGGATCACGCGCTCCGTCCGAATTTCCTCATGCTCATTGATCACGACGCCGCCGATGCGGTTCCGGTCCATCAAGAAATCGGTTACCCTGGCCTCAAACCTGATTTCAGCGCCGAGCTCGACGAGTTTTTCTCTCATACGGACGACCACCGCGCGCAGCCTGTCTGTCCCGATATGGGGCCGGGCGTCCGTCAGGATGTCGGCAGGGGCGCCCAGTTCCACCAGTATGCTTTTAACCCGGGCGGTCAAGGGATTTTTGACCCGGGACGTGAGCTTTCCATCGGAAAAGGTTCCCGCGCCGCCCTCGCCGAAATGGACGTGACTTTCGGGATTCAGCCGGCCTTCCTCCCAGAAGCGGTTCACGTCAGGCACGCGCTGGGCCACGCTCTTACCCCGTTCCAGCAGAAGCGGCGGCATGCCGCTTTCAGCCAGCGTCAATGCTGCAAAAAGACCCGCCGGGCCACAGCCGACCACAACCGGCCTAATCCCGGATTTCAAATGAACCTTTGGAAAAGACGGTCCCCTGCTTTCCTGTATTCGCCTGATCGTCACGCCTTTGAAAGGTTTTTCCGTCCACGAGGCCTCATCGGGCAGCGAAACCTCAACCACATAAATAAAACAGGGCGGCCGGCGGCGCCGGGCGTCGATGGACCTTCGGATGACGCGCAAGGATTCGATGCTCTCAGGCGGCACGCCGAGGATTGCAGCGGCTTTTCCCGGAAGGACACCCTCGCCCTCACCGAGCGAAACTGCTATGCCCGATATTTCCAATACCATTTCAAATCCTTATTGAAAAAAAATGGCCCTTGATATAGACGAGAGCTGTGAATTACTCCTGAAATTCGGCAAATCGTCATTCCTGCGAAAGCAGGAATCCAGTCTTTTCAAGACCTTTTGGATTCCCGCCTACGCGGGAATGACAAAGTGAGGGTATTTTTTAAAGCTCTCATCATATAAATTAAAAAAACAGGAAAATCAATGCCCTGGTATGCCGTCCACACAAGAAGCCGCCACGAGGACCGATCCTGCGAGCTGCTCCTGCAGAAATCCATTCATGCCTTCTTACCGAAGATGGAGGTCTGGAGCAAGCGGAAAGACAGGCGCAAGAAGATCATGATCCCCATGTTTCCGGGATACCTGTTTGTGGAAACGGCGATCCTCGATAATTACATCAGGCTTGAAATTCTCAAAACCTTCGGCGTCGTCCAGATCCTTGGAAAAGCAAGGGGGGCCGAACCGATTCCTGTGCCGGACGAGAAGATCGATGCGATTCGGCGCATCATTGAATCCCGGGTCGAAGTCCAGCAACTGCAATATCCGAAAGTCGGCGAGCCTGCGCGCATCATGGACGGCCCGTTCAAGGGCGTCGAGGGGCTTGTGATCAGCACGGACTACGCCAGGGAACTGTTTGTCATCTCCATTGAACTGCTGCAGCGATCTGTGGCGATCAAGCTGGAGGGGTTCCAGATCGCCAGAATCTAAATTTATACTTGACATTCTGCATGATTTGCGCAAGAAGGGCCGGGCGGGTCTCAAAACCCGCCTGTTTTTTAAAAGGAATGACAACCCCATTGAAAAAAGGCCGTATCACAATCGACTTCGAACGCTGCAAGGAATGCCACCTTTGCATTTATGCCTGTAAAAACGGGCATATCCAGCCCGCCAATGATTACAATTCCAAGGGCTACCGCCCCGTCGTTTTTTGCGGAGGCGAAGATTGCACGGGCTGCACGCTGTGCGCCATCACCTGCCCGGAAATCGCCATCGAGGTTTACCGTGAATAAGATCCTGATGCAGGGCAACCGGGTCATCGGCGAGGCGGCCATCCGGGCAGGATGCCGCTTTTACGCCGGATACCCCATTACGCCCCAGAATGAGCTCACGGAATATATGGCCGAAAATCTCCGCAAAGTGGAGGGGGGCACCTTCATCCAGGCGGAAAGTGAAATCGCCGCGATCAACATGGTCCTGGGGGCTTCCGCTGCCGGCGCCCGGGCCATGACGTCCTCTTCCAGCCCCGGCATTTCCCTCAAACAGGAAGGCATCTCCGCGATGGCCGCCGACGAGCTTCCCGCCGTCATCGTCAATATCATGCGGGGCAGCCCCGGCCTCGGGAATATCCTGCCCTCACAGGGGGATTACTTTCAGGCCACCCGGGGTGGCGGACACGGGGACTACCGCACGATGGTCCTGGCGCCCGCCTCCGTGCAGGAATTGGCCGACCTCACGATGGACGCCTTTGATCTGGCCGATCGCTATCGCAACCCGGTCATGATTCTGGCGGATGCCATGATCGGACAGATGATGGAACCTCTCGTCTTCCGGAAGCCGCAACAACGCCAGTATGACGATTCCTATATGCTCAAGGGTGCTGGTCAGGGCCGGAGCCGGTTCATCCGGGGCCTCATTCTGGACGCCATCCGCATGGAAGAGCACAACTGGAAGCTCTATCGAAAATATCAGGTCATCACCAACAAGGAAATCCGGTACGAAACATTCAAAACAGATGACGCCGACGTGTTGATCGTGGCTTACGGCACGGCCGCCAGGATTGCGAAGGGCGCCATTAAACGCTGCCGGGAAATGGGCATCCGGGTTGGACTGATCCGCCCCATCACGCTCTGGCCTTATCCGGCCGAGGTGATCAAGCGTTTTTCTGAAAAGGTCGAAACCTTCATTGTCTTTGAAATGAGCACCGGCCAGATGCTGGAAGATGTCCGGCTGGCGCTGGGCGGCGCCGGGACCATCCACTTTTACGGAAGGCCCGGCGGGGTGATTCCGACACCGGTGGAACTGGCCAGATTCATTGAACACCATACAAAGAATTCATGGGACCGCGGATCACAGTAAGGACGCGATGATGAAAAAGATTTTTGGCAGACCGCAATACCTGAAGGACAGCATATTCCATTACTGCGCCGGCTGCGGGCACAGCATTGCCCACCGCCTCATTGCGGAAGTCATTGAAGAGCTCAATATCCGGGGCCGGACGATCGGGGTACCGCCCGCCGGATGCGCCGTCCTCGCCTATAACTATTTTGATATCGACATGCTGGAGGCTATGCACGGTCGGGGATGCGCAACAGCAACGGGTATCAAGCGAACCTTGCCGGACCGGATCGTTTTTTCCTACCAGGGGGACGGCGACCTGGCAGCCATCGGCACGGCCGAGACCTTTCATGCCGCCAACCGCGGCGAAAACATCACGGTTTTTTTCATTAACAACGCCGTTTACGGCATGACGGGCGGACAGATGGCGCCCACCACGCTGCTGGGACAGTTCTCGACTACCTCTGCCACCTGCAAGAAACGCCATCCTGGATGGGCACCCGATCCGCATGAGCGAGATCCTCTCCCACCTTGAGGGAACCAAATACATCGAGCGTTGTGCCGTCAACACGCCGTCCAATATCCTCAAGGCCAAGCGGGCCATTAAAAAGGCATTCCAGTATCAGATGGATGACGTGGGTTTCACGCTGGTTGAATTACTGTCGCAATGCCCCACCAACTGGAAGATGACGCCCATCGATGCCTGTCGCTGGGTCGATGAGACCATGGCCAGGACGTTTCCCCTCGGCGTCATAAAAGATATCAGGACAAAGGGTTGATGGCCATGATCCATAAAACGATATTTGCCGGCTTCGGGGGACAGGGCGTGCTCATGATGGGCTACAGTTATGCCCATGCCGCCATGCATGAAGGCTATCATGTCACCTATCTGCCGTCCTACGGGGCGGAAATGCGCGGCGGCACGGCCAATTGCACCGTCGCCGTTGCCGATGACGAAATCGCCTCTCCGATCGCTTCGGAGCCGGATTTCCTGGTGGTCATGAACAACCCGTCGCTCTATACGTTTCAAAACCGCATTGCCCCGAACGGCGCCTTTTTCCTGAACGCATCCATCATCGAGGCGCGGCCCAGCCGGACGGATGTTCGGATTCATGAAATCCCGGCCGGCGAAATCGCCGATGGTCTCGGCCATTCCCGCGTTCAGAATATCGTGATGATGGGCGCCTATGTCTGCAAGACGGGGCTCGTGTCGGCAGAAACCTACTTAAAAAGCCTGAAGACCATCATCGGAGAAAAGAAGAAATCCCTGTTAGAGATGAACCGGAACGCCTTCACTGCCGGTTATGACTTCGCTGGAGGAACAGACTGATCATGGCGGTTCTGCAGATTTCCATACAACTGGACAATGTTCCCGGCGCCCTGACGAAGCTGATCGATATCCTGGATAAGGAAGGCATCAGCATGAAGGCAATATCGGCTGCCAGCACCGAGGAAGTCAGCACCCTGCGTCTGGTCGTCAATGATCCCGAGAAGGCCGTCACGGTCCTGAAAAGCTTCAATTTCAAATACGCGATTTATCCGGTTATTGCCGTGGAGGTCCCCTGCCATCCCGGCGGCATGAACGCCGTCGTCAAGCCCCTGAGCGATGGCAGTGTCAACATCCACTACATCTACACGACCATCGAGAGGCTCGGCAAGGAAACCATCCTGATTCTGGGCGTCGACAAAATCGACGAGGCCACGGCCATCCTGAAGCAACACTGGATCAACTTTGTCGGCGACCGCATTTACACCCTGTAATTTATCGAACCGGTTTAGCGGGCCGCAACCATGAGCCTGTTCAATATTTCCCCCGAGAAAGAAACCGCTCTTCAGGCGCGCATGGAACATCTGGGCGTCGCCGAAAGCGACCTGCGCGAGACCTTTATCCGCTCCTCCGGTCCCGGCGGCCAGAAGGTCAACAAAACCGCCTCCTGCGTCTATCTTGTTCATGTCCCCACGGGGCTTTCCGTCAAATGCCAGCAGGAACGCTCACAGGCCCTGAACCGCTTTCTGGCCAGACGTCTGCTTCTGGACCGCATTGAGCGTATCCAGACCGGCCGGGTCAGCGCCGAAAAACAGCGGACTGAAAAGATCCGGCGTCAGAAGCGCCGCCGCTCCAAACGCGCACAGGAAAAGATCCTGCAGCAGAAACACATCCAGTCGGACAAGAAGTCCCTGCGCGCCAAGGTCACCCCATCCCCCATCCGAGAAGATTCGTGATAAGTTCACCGGCGGGGAGAGGGTTTATGATTCTTTATTAGGCAAACGATGCCAACAGAGGGGATGTTATGCGTAAACCATTACAACAGGGAGAGATGGATGGACTTTGTGGTATATATGCACTCGTCAATGCTATCCGTCGTCTTGCAGGAAAAAGATTGTCTGAGGAGGATGGAACTGATTTGTTCAAGGAACTGATCAGATCTATTTACAAACGGACTAATCGGAAACGTAAGAAAAAACCCAAAACACCTGTTGAATTTATCTGGGATGGGACAAGCACCCGAGAAATCTCATATATGCTAAATAAATCGAAGGAATTTCTGAAAGATAGAAATCTCCATCTCGATTGGAAGAAACCGTTACAGGGCAGAAGCCGACCCAATAATATCGATCAATACTGGAAACGATTACAGGAGGCATTCCAAGAGTACGGTGGACAAGGTCAGTGTGTAGCAATCGTTGATTATAACTGGCAAATTAACAATAGTGAAAAAGATGGGCACTGGACGTGTGTAACAAACGTTACCGAAAAAATCTTATTTCTTCATGACTCGTTTATAAAACGCGGCATCAAGTTCAAGAAAATGTATAAATCACGATGCACTCTCGGGAATCCTACTTCAGGCAGACCGCATCGGCTGTTTGCCCACAATGTATTTCTGTTACGATTTAATGGCACCGACTTAAATTGAATAATTCTATGGAAGCTGCCCCATTTTCAAACCGGATGATCGTTCTGGAAGCCGTATCGACACAGACCTTTCTGAACTGTGACAGGCTGACATTTTTGATCTTGCAGAGGATGGCGGCAATGGTGAAGTTATGGGAAACGACCAGGGCGCTCCCGGATTTAGCGACGATGCCTTCGATGACCTTCCATGCCCGATCCTGCAGTTCGATGAACGATTCACCATTGGGCATCTGCACGGAGGCGGGATCCGACATCCATTTCTGCAGAAAATCCTTCTCACAGGCCATGAGCTCCTGAAAAGTCAGACCTTCGAAATCGCCTTGGTCCATTTCCATCAAGCCCGGCTCGATGTAGAGGGGCGCATGGTGGTACTCGTTGATGATCCGGGCCGTCTTCTGAGCCCGGATCAGGGGACTGGAGTAGATCGAAAGGATGGAGGCATCCCTCAGGGACAGGGCAAGCTGCCGGGCCTGCTGCACGCCGACATCGCTCAAATCGATATCGCTGAAACCCTGGACCCTGCCCTCTCTGTTCCAGATGGTCTCACCGTGCCGGACGAGAATCAGTTCCACCTAAAAACCCAGAAGGGCCGGAAGATCCGCGAGGGATTTGATTTCCACATCCGGTTGCGACGGCATTCGCTCCCGGCGCTGGCCGAAGCGATTAATCCAGGCGACATGCAGGCCGGCATTGGCGGCTCCCACGGCATCCCAGGCATTGGCGGACAGAAAAACAATCTGTTTCGCCTTTAGCTTCAGCCGTTTTGTGGCCAGACGATAGACACGGGGATCCGGTTTGTAGATGCCGACTTCCTCCACGGACAACAGCGGATCAATGAGTTTCTTAAGGCCGCTGCTTTTGACGGCCGCCTCGAGCATGGCCGGCGTGCCGTTGGACAGAATGGCAAGCTGTATTCCGTGCTTCTTCAGCGTGTTCAGGGTGGCTTTGACATCGGGATAACAATCGAGCTTCAGATAGGTATTGATCAGATCATTGCGCAATTTCCGGTCCGAGACCCCGAAGGCGTCGAGGGCGTAATCCAGACCATCCTGCGTGACCTGCCAGAACGGCACGTAGCACCTCATCAGGCTTCGTTGCCAGGTGTACTCAAGCTGCTTGGTGCGCCACAGCGCGGAAACCTGATCGGCGACGGCGCCCAGCCGTTCCCGGTGTTTTCCCACGGCGGAATTGAAATCGAACAGCGTGCCATAGGCGTCAAACACACAGGCCTTCACATTTTGAAACACGAATTTTTCAGCCATTTTCCCCCTCCTTTCAAACTATTTTAAATATTTGTTTCGTGACGTCCCTGCCGCTCAATCAAGGGAGAGCATCCACTGGTAGACCGGCGCCAGGTCTTTTGCGACCTGACCTTTCCGAGGGATCATAAAGATGAAGCACTTTTTTTGATCGGGAAGCAGTGCAATATGCCTGATGACTCCCGGATCGTCTATTTTATCAATGAGCTCCCTGAATCTCTCATACGTTTTTTTGCTCTTGTAGTACATATTGTAATCGTATTTTCCCCATTTTACGAATACCTTGTTGAACTGATCGGCGTTCACTATCTTTGCCGTCCTGGCCTCGGCATAGTCGGCCTCGATGATATGGCCCTCATCGCGCAGTTTTTCCTTGAAATGGAGCGCCATTAACAGCCTGTCGGACTTGTCGATGAGCAACGCAATGGGCAAATAGGGCAACAGTTGCCTCGGAAGAAATGTGAATCTTGCGTCAATCCGGGCAAGGGGGCTTTCTTTTTGCAGCGTGAAATCGGTATAATATTCTTTTGATCCTCCGATATTGCCATATTCTTTATGTTCCGGTTTGATAACCGCAGCCAGTTCTTCAAAGATAGCCAGAAACAGTTGTTTATTTTTTCGATTGCCCCAATAATAACCGATTGTTAGAACAGCACTGATCAGGGCAAGAACAAAGAAAACGGGCTGCTGTGAAACCTGCTCATGTCCAACCATTGTAAGACAACTCCTTCGGATCTCAGATTTTGAGGCCGGAATTTACCCTTCTTGAGATTTAATGTCAAATGTTCTTATTGCAGAGGTGGCTCGTCAGGACAGCGCAAGAAAAAAGGAGTCTCGCAAGGGGGACGCTAACTTGAAGATTGTCCCCCAGTCATGTCCATTGACACCCATAAAAAAGCATGTTAAACGGCGCAATCCTTTCATCTGATCCATCGAATGCCCCCGTAGCTCAGTAGGATAGAGCAACGGATTCCTAATCCGTGTGCCGCGCGTTCGAATCGCGCCGGGGGTACCAATAAAAATCAAGGGGTTAGGCAAATTGCTTAACCCCTTGTGACCATGGAAAAGAAACGGAGCAAATCAGCCAAGCAAGGGCGCAGGGTTCGTAACTTGAGAAAGGAAGGAAAAGATGAATAATCTTCTTGCCGGTAAAACAGCTATTATAACCGGCGCCAGTTCGGGTATAGGGCGTGCCACAGCTTTGAATCTGGCACAGGCGGGCGCTGCTGTGGTGGTTCACGCCCGGCGTAAAGACCGGCTTGATGAACTGTCTTCCGAAATTGCTGCCCGAGGTGGCAAGGCTCTCGCTATAGCGGGTGACGCAGGGATGCAATCCGACATTGATTTACTCCTGGAGCGTGCCTTATCCTGGACTGGAGGCGGGTGCAGGTATGACATCGTCGTTGTCAATGCTGGCCGCGGACTTGCGGGTGGCATACTCAACAGTGAAGAATCTAAGTGGCAGGAGCTTTACCAAGTAAACGTTCTTGGTGCCACCCATCTGTTGCGTCAGGCGGGACGTCACATGGCTCAACAAAAAAGCGGTGATATTGTGGTTATCGGATCGGTAGTCGGAAGGCACATCTCGCCTTTCAGCGATTTTTATGGTTCAAGCAAATTCGCCATCGGCGCTATAGCAGAAGGTCTCCGCCGTGAAATCTGCCCACATGGCGTACGCGTCTCTTTGGTCATGCCCGGTATTGTACTCAGTGAATTCCAGGATATAGCTGGCTACAATGAGGAAAACTTCGGCAAGGGGATTGCTCAATTTGGCAAGTTGCTTGAACCCCAAGCCATCGCTGACGGCATTCAATGGCTGCTTACTTTACCACCGCATGTCAATGTCAATGAAATCATGATCCGACCCACCGGTCAGAGCTACCCGTAACAGAATAAAACTTGCTTGCGCAACCCATTGAGTACGGTGGACAGCCACTCCAGTGCAGGGTGGATCTTCTCTCCTCTGCTGTCCCGATGACGATTCTTTAAGCTTCCTGTTTCTTCATTGCCTCACGAGACCATCTCGTCAATGATGACCTTGACAGGCTTGATCTCCTTGATGAGTGCGGCCACCTGGCCGGCTCCGGCCGGGAAGAGATCGAAGTCACCGCTCATCCAGCCCTTCGGGGCATTCATCAGATTGTATTCCTGCGATAGATCGAAGGTCGGATCTGCTGACAGGTCGATCAGTTTCTTGTTGGGAATGACGCGCATCTTCATGTTTTTCAGGGGCACCAACGTCGTGCCGCCGTCGCCGCAGGCCAGAATGGCTTCTTTCCATCCCTGCGGGGCGGGCGCTTCTTCTGAGGCAATGAAGCGCGTCCCGACCTGCACCCCCTGCGCCCCCAAGGCCAGTGCCGCACGGTAACCACGTCGGTCGGCGATGCCGCCCGCCGCCACGATGGGAATTTTCACATGATCGGCCACTAAAGGCACCAGGACCATCGTGGAGGACTCGGAGCCCATGGAACGTAAGCCGCCCGACTCCGATCCGGAAACCACGAGTCCGTCCGCACCTTCACCGGCTGCCCGGATTGCGTGGGAAAATGCCAGGAGTACGTGCAACCCATTCATGCCCAGGTCGTGAATGAGGGGATAGATTCGCGCCGGCGATCCGGCCGAGGTCGTGACGGTCTTTACACCCGCTTCGGCCAGGATTTTCAGGATCTCAGGATTGGCGGGATTCATGATCATGATGTTGGCCCCGAAGGGCTTATCCGTGAGCTCTCGCACCCCGTCCACAAGCTTTCTCGTTTCCTCGGGGCTGCTGAACCCCAGTGCGAGCATCCCGAAAGCACCCGCTTCGCAAACGGCAGCGGTCAGCCGCGGACTGTTCATGGCCGCAATGGGCCCCTGAATGATGGGATAACGGCAACCTAACATTCCCGCTAACGTTGACATAGCATTTCCTCCTCGGTTTTATTCTGAATTCATCGTTCCCCTGCGCCTCTATTCAGCCGGAATATAAAGGTAAATACACCGTATGTCAACAGTATTCAGGTCAACGGGGCAAAGCGTTATGCCCGGATGTATTTGTCCCAGGAATATTCAGCGGAAAATATTGATTGACAAGTCAATCAGTTGCTGATAGCCAGCCCGTCATGGACAGGACAGACCGCGAAAAAATCATTATCGACGCCGCGTTGAAGGTTTTCAGCACCAAAGGTTACGCCAGCACGCGCATGGCCGATATCGCCAAAGAGGCCGACATGTCTTACGGGTTGGTCTATCACTATTTTGAAAACAAGGAAAAGCTCTTCGACGCCATTGTGGAAGACTGGTGGAGCGGCTTCTACGACGCGCTGGACATACTGAAGCTAAGCGACATCAGCACGGAGGAAAAGCTGGTGGAAATCATCCGTTATATCCTCAAGGTCTACGAAAACAAGCCGAATCAGCTTTCCATTTTCATCACCGAAGTCTCCCGGGGATTTGTCTATCATGCCAACTCCAAAGGAAAGGACAAGTTCAAGAAACTCTTTTCGCTCTGCAAGGACATTATGACGGAAGGGCAGCAGAGGGGTTTTCTGAGGAACGATATCCAGGCCAATTATCTGACCTACCTGTTCCTCGGCTCCATCGACTCCTTCCTGTCGGTTTTGATTCTCGGCAATGAAAAACTCAACGCGGCCAGGCAAAAACGCTTCACCGACGGCATTACGAGTGTATTTCTGAATGGGTCGGTGTCAAGATAAAGGACGCTCCACGGATATGATGCTCAAGGGCCAGCTACATACCCACACCACCTTTTCGGATGGCACGCTGACGCCGCAGGAAGTGGCTGACGTTTACGCCTCTTTAGGCTTTGACTTCTTGGCCTTTACCGACCACGATCACCTGTTGAAACCCGCCGATTTGCAATTGCTCCGTGAGGTCAAATCCGACATGATCCTCTTTTTCGGCATCGAACTGACCGTGCGCTGCAGCAAGGGATATGTCCATGTCAACCGCATCGACGGCGACCGTGATGTCCTTCATATCTTCAATCATCCGGCGGATTACGATCTGACGCTGAAAAAAACCATGGACTGCTTGGAAGAAGTCGCCGGCCTCTATGCCCTGGACGCTGTGGAGGTCACGCACCATGGCTTTTACACCCCCCCGTTCGACATCGACGCGATCCCCTACCCCAAGGTGGCGGCGGATGATTCCCACAACCGTCTGGCCTGCGGGCGCGGCTGGGTTGAAATGGACTGCGAGCAAAACCGGGACGCCATTATCGCCGCCATTCGCAGCGGCAATTTCCGGAACCGCTATGCGGGCGGCACTTATAAAAGGAGACCCGCCGGTTTGCAGCGGATGCAACTGGCATAGCCTCTAAATTTGTATAAACATTCAAAGGAGGAAGGAGATGTTTTTATGGCTGCTAAAAAAGTGGCAATCTGTGCGGTCGCCCAGCACAGGAACGAATCCGATCTCTGGCACAAGCGGTTTCAGGGCATGCTTCTGGACGTGCTCGAGGATCTGCAGGCCCAGACGGGATTCGACTTCAACGAAGAGACCGGCGTCAATACCATCGTGAGCTGCTCCGATGATTTTTTTGACGCCCGGACGATTTCCAACAACGGCGTCACCGACGTTCTGGGCGGCCATTATCGCGCCGAGGAAAAAATGGCCCAGGAAGGTCTCAACGCCATCGGCTACGCCATGTCAGTGATCCTGTCCGGCCATAGCGACCTGGTGCTTGTCATGGGCCACTGCAAGGAGTCGCAGTCCGAAAGCCGCAACATGATCACCAACATGGGCTTCGATCCTTTCTACGGCCGCGCGGTCGGGCTGGACTACATGAATGCGGCGGCGCTGCAGGCCCGCGCCTACATGACGAAAGCGGGCGTCACGGACGAACACCTGGCCCGGGTCGTGGTGCGCGCCCGTCAGTGGGCCGCCAAGAATCCCTATGCCAACGCCCGCGAAGTCGTTGAAGGCGGAAAGGTCATGGCTTCCCCCATGATCTGCGATCCCATCCGGCAGCTCCATGCTTACCCCGTCTCGGACGGCGCCGTGGGCATGCTCCTGGCCTCGGAAGCGCGGGCACGGGAATTTACAAAAAAACCCGTCTGGATCACAGGCTTTGCCAACTGCATGGACAGTTATTTTTTCGGCGACCGCGACCTGACGAGCAACTTCGCCCTGAAAAAAGCGGCGGAACGCGCCTATCAAAAAGCCGGAATCAAGGACCCGAAAAAGGCGATCGACGTGGTCGAAGTCTCGGACGCCTACGCCTATCAGCAGCCCCTGTGGATGGAAGGGCTGGGCTTTAGTGAAGCGGGACAGGGCGGCCGGTTCATCGAGGAGGGCGGACCCGAAAAATACAAGGTAAATCAATCCGGCGGCATGCTGGCGGGCAACCCCGTGATCATTTCCGGATTGTACCGGGCCGCGGAAGCCGCGCTTCAGCTCCGGGGCGAGGCGGGAGACCATCAGGTCCCGGATGCGAAGCGCGCGCTGGCGCAATCAACAACCGGAGCGGCCGGACAGTTTCACTCCGTGTTAATTCTTGAGGCATAGGGAGGTCCAATGATGAAAAAACATAAAAAGAATAGAAATGTCGCGATTATCGGCATCGGCCAGACCAGCCTGTCCTCTCACAAGGAAGACCAGAACCAGGTGGAAATGGTCCAGGAGGCCGTGATCAATGCCCTGCAGGATGCCAATCTCACGATCAACGACATTGACTGCATCGTCCACGGCAACATGGAGCTTTTTGAAATGCAGTTTGCCCCGGATTTATGGCATTCTTTGGGAACCGGCGCCCGCGGCAAGGACGAATATCGGATCACGACCGGCGGCACGACCGGGATGACCCTGGTCTGTGCAGCCGACAACCTCGTGGCCTCCGGGCTTTATGATACGGTGCTTGCCATCGGAATGGAGAAACTGCAGGAGGGCAACACCACCGGCGGCATTACCAACATGGCCGATCCGCTGTGGTTCAGAAATCTGCAGACGGGCGCCCTGACCGGCACGACCGCCACGGAAATGATTAATGAATTCGGAGAGGAACGGGCAAAACGCGCCGCCATAAAATACCGCATCATGATGGACAAGCACGCCATGCTCAATCCCCGCGCGCATCGCCGCTTCGGCCTGGAATATGAACAGGGTCCAGAGCTGGCGGCCACCTCTCCGCAACTGGTGGGAGAGCTCCGGCTCATTCACATGTGCTCCCAGTCGGACGGCGCTTGCGCCATGATCTTCACGTCCGAGCAAAAGGTCAAAAAAGGGACCGCCAAGCCGCCCGTCTGGATTCGCGACCACCTTCAGACCCACCGTGAAGAAACGATCCCCAATCTTTTCGGTCGCATCAAGCCGGAGATGACCCACCATTACTGCGCCCGAAAGCTCTATGAGCGCAACGGCATTGCCGACCCGGTTGACTATTTTGATGTGTTCGAAATGTACGACCCTTCCGCCTGGTGGGCCATGGACTGGCTGCGGGAATTCTTCTTGCTGAAAGGCGATGAACACCTCCAGATGCTCGAACGCGGCGATTTTGATCTGGACGGCAAGATTCCCATCAACCCGTCCGGCGGCGTGATTGCCAGCAACCCCATCGGCGCAACGGCCATGCTGAGGCCGGCGGAGGCTGCCCTGCAGATCCGCGGAGACGCCGGTCCGCACCAGATCAAAAAAGAGGTGAAACATGCACTGGCATCCGGTTTCGGGGGCACGTTATGGACTACGCTGATGATTTTAGAAAAAGACCTTAATTGGCAGGAGGTTGAAAATGGCTGAATATTATGGGGCAACCGTTGCGGATATCTTCAATACCATGCCCAAACGCTTCAAGCCCGAAGAGGCGAAGGACGTGGATATTATCATCGGATACGAGGCGACCGGCGAAGGGGGCGGCATGTGGACGGCCCACATCAAGCACGGAACCCTGACCGTCAACAAAGTCGAAGAACTCAAGGGGTGCAAGACCACCATTCACGCCAATGCGGAAACGTTTGTGGGCGTGACACTCGGGAAAATCACCGCCATCGACGCCTTGACCTCACAGAAGCTGCGCGTGGTCGGGGACGCCCGGCTGCTCATGACGCTGCTGCCGAAGGTCTTCGTTCCGTTCACGGTCATTCCCAAGAAAAAAGCGGTCAGTGCCCGGGACATCCTGACGACCGTGGAATCGCGCTTCCGTCCCGAGAAGGCCGAAGGCGTCGCCATGAATGTCGGTTACGACCTCACCGGTCCGGAGGGCGGTCAGTGGACCCTGCAGATCAAGGATGAACAATGCAAGGTTCGCGAAGGATTTTCGGATAACCTGACCGTCAAGCTCATCATGGATGCGGGCGTCTATGCCGGCATGATGCTCGGAACCATCGACGGTGCGTCGGCGTTTACGTCCGGACAGGTCAAGATCGAAGGGGATATGATGGCCGCGGCGGCGACGGGAAAATTCTTTCACAAGTATGTGGATCCAGGCGCAAAGGAAGCGGAGGAACTGATCTGCCTGCGGGTCACCAATGCCCTCGAACAGCGATTCGCATCGGGTCCCGTCATGGGAAAGTGGTTTGCCGGACTGCGCGAAAAGAAATTCCTGGCAAACAAGTGTCCCGAATGCGGCCGGACGCAGATCCCGCCCCGTGAAATCTGCGCGATCTGCCGGGTCCGCGTCAATGAATTCGTCGAACTGGGACCGGCCGGCACGGTGACCAACTATGACATCGTCTATTTTGCGAGCCCCGATCCGCTTACAGGCGCTGGCCGGGATACGCCCTACGCCCCTATATACGTGGTGCTGGACGGCGCCAGCGAAAGTGAGGCCTTTGCCTTTGAACTCAAGAAGGAGGACATCAGCCGGATCAAGGTAGGGGCTCGGGTGAGGCCGGTCTGGGCGGACAAGCCCGTCGGCAGCTTCAGGGACGTGCTCTGCTTTGAAATGGAATAGAATCAGGAGGAAACGACGTATGAAAGAAGACACCAATAACTGCTTTGTCCTGGAAGGGAAAATGGCCCTTCCGAATCAGTATTTTGCCGGACGGCTTGGATCGCAATTCATCATCGCCCTGCGGGACAAGAAAAAGATCAAGGGCGTCCGCTGTGAGAAATGCAGCACAACCTTCATCCCGCCCAGAGAATACTGTGAGCATTGCTGGACGAAGATCGCCGACAACTGGGTGGATCTGGGCAATGAAGGGGAACTGGTCAATTATACCGTCGTGCGCTACAACGACAAGCATCTCCCGAAAAAGGCGCCCTATATCCTGGGACAGATCAAATTGACCGGTGCGGATACGCCGCTGACGCATATCGTCACGGGCGTCGATCCCAGGGATGTGCGTGTGGGCATGAAGGTCAAGGCGGTTTTTGCAGAAAAGACGACCAACACGATCATGGATCTGGATCATTTTGAGCCGGTGTAAAGGAAATCCGGAGCAAAAGCGTCTTAACCATATCTCGATGAATTTTCTGACAGAAGGAGGAACACATCATGGCAAAGGAAGCGAATCCCGTCATCATCTGCGCGGCGCTGACCGGGGCGGCGACCGCGAAAAACAACAACCCCAGCACTCCCTATACGATTCAGGAATTTGCCGAGGAGGCCTATAAATGCCGGCAGGCCGGGGCGGCGATGGTCCATGTCCATGCCCGGACGGACGACGGCCAGCCGACGCATGAAATCGACCGGATTCAGGCCGTTTACGACGCCATCAAGCAGAAAAGTCCGGACCTGCTCATCTGCCTGAGCTCTGCCGTTGGCATCTTCAAGACACCGGAAGAGCGTCTGGCCCAAATCATCGCCGTCAAGCCGGAGATGGCCTCCTACAACACCAACAGCATGAATTTCAGCATCATCGACCGAAATACGGGGATGATCTTTTTCGATTATATTTTCGACAACACCTTCACGATGCTGCAGGACTTCGGCAAGGCCTTTGAAGAGAACAAGGTCAAGCCCGAGATCGAGTGTTATGACGTCAGCGGCATCGACAACACCATGATCATCTCCAAGCAGGGCTTTTTCACGCAGCCCATGAATTTCAATTTTGTCTGGGGTGTCACGGGCGGCCAGCATTTCCGGCCCGAGATGATGATCGCCATGAAGAACGCCCTGCCGCCGGGCTCCAATTTCACCACGTGCGCCGTCGGCGTAGAGCAGTTTCCCGCCAACATGATGTCCTGCATCCTGGGCGGCAACATGCGCGTAGGGATGGAGGACAACACCCGCATGCCCAACGGCGATCTGGCCAAAGGCAGCTACGAACAGGTGGAATGGTGCGTGAAAGTGGCCGCCGCCCTGAACCGGGAACCGGCGACACCGGCAGAAGCCCGTGAAATTATGGGTATCCGGAAAGAATCATAAAGGAAAAAATCATGGATTTTTCATTCAACGATGAACAGCGCATGTTCCGGGAAACCGTGTACCGATTCGTCAAGGAAGAGATCGCGCCGCTTTGCGAGGAAGCCGATCTCAAGGGCGAGTTCAGTTTCGACGTCTGGCGGAAAATGGGCGAGATGGGCCTGCTGGGCCTGCCCATTCCGGAACAATACGGCGGACAGGGGGCGGATATTGTAACCTGCTGCCTGGCCGGCGAGGCCGTGGGGCACGCGGGCGCGGATGGCGGCCACACGTTGGCCTGGGGCGCCCATACCTATCTGTGCGCCGCCAATATCATGCAACACGGAACGGAGGCGCAAAAAAAGAAATATCTGCCCAAACTGGCCACCGGCGAATGGATCGGCTGCATGGGACTGACCGAACCGGGGTGTGGATCGGATGCCGCCGCCCTGACGACGACCGCCGTCAGAAAAGGGGACAAGTATATCCTGAACGGCTCCAAGACGTTTATCACCAACGCCCCTCTGTCGGAAGTTTTCGTCGTCTTTGCCACGCTCGACAAGGCACAGAAACACAAGGGCATTACGACATTCATTGTGGAAAAGGGCTTCCCGGGAATTTCCACCGGAAAGCCGATGCACAAGATGGGCTGCAGAGCTTCCGTAACCTCCGAGGTTTTCTTTGAAGACTGCGAGGTCCCCATGGAAAACTGTCTCGGTGGGGAAGGCCTGGGTTGGCTCATCGCCCTGGGCGGCGTCGAGTGGGATCGCAGCACGCTGCTTTCGCCGTTTCTCGGGGGCGGCATGTTTATGCTGGAAAACTGTGCACGTTACGCCAATCAGCGCCGGGCCTTCAACCGGCCAATCCGTGACTTTCAGTCCATTCAGAACCGCATCGCCGACATGAAAGTCTATATCGAGGCCTCCAAGCTGGCCGTTTACCGCGTGGCCGCCTCCAAGGACAACGGTATGGCCCTGAACCCGCTCTATGCAGGCGTGAGCAAGGTTTACATGGGCGACAAGGGTTTCGAGATGTCCTCGGCGGCCGTCGATCTCTTCGGCGGATACGGCTACATCCATGAGTATCCTGTCGAGCGCGGATTGCGGGATGCAAAGCTGGGACAGTTGGGCGGCGGCACGTCGGATATCATGCGCATGATCGTTGCCCGGATCATGATGATGTAGGGAGGGAAAAATCAATGAACTTTGAACTCAACGAGACACAGAAAAATCTGCAGAAAACGATGGCCGCCTTCTGCCAGACAGAGATTCTGCCGGGCGCCGCCGCGCTGGATGCAATGCCGAAAGAACAGGTCGCCGCCGCGCTCAAAGCCAATCTGAAAAAACTGGGGGCTGCCGGTTATCTGAATCTTCTCCTTGAAGGTGATCTGGTCGGCCAGTGCGTAGCCGGCGAGGAAGCGGCCCGGGCCTGTCCGGCCACCTTTGTCTGTGCCATGTCCACGGCGACGGCCTTCGGCCTTCCCGTGAAACGATTCGGCGCCCCGGCCCAACAGGAGAAATATCTGCCCGGCGTCATCCGGGGGGAGTTCATCGGCGGCCTGGCCTGCACCGAAGCCGACGCAGGCTCTGATCTGTCCGGCATCCGGACGACCGCGGAAAAGAAGGGCCCCGGCTGGATTCTCAACGGATCTAAATATCTGGTCACCAATGCACCGATCGCCGACGCCCTGCTGGTGCTGGCCTGGACCGACCGCGCCGCCGGGCTGGACAAAGGCCTGACATTTTTTATCATTGAAAAAGAGGCAACGGGCTTGAACATCGGACCACCGCTGGAAACCATGGGGCTGCGCGGCGCCCTGATCTCGGAAATCACATTTGATAACTGTGAACTCTCTGATGATGCGGTCCTCGGTCATGAAGCCGGCCATGGTTACGCTCAGTTTACGCAGGTGATGGAGTATGTAAAGCTGGCGCTGTCCGCCATGTCCGTGGGACTCGGAACGGCCTGCATGGAAGATTCGACGACATACGCCAAGACCAGAAAAGCCTTCGGAAAACCTATCGGTTTGTTCGAAGGGGTCGGCGCCAAGCTGGCGACGATGTTCACCGCCAATGACGTGGGTCGGATGCTGGCCTATCGGGCGGCCTGGGCCATGGAACAACAGGACCCGGAAAGTGCGGTGCTGACCGCCTGCGCCAAGCTTTTCACGAGTGAAGCCGTGAATGAAATCGCCGACCTGGCCATGCAGGTGTACGGCGGGCACGGTTATCTGAAGGGCTCGACGGTGGAACGGCTTTACCGGGATGCCCGGTATGCGGTCATCGCTTATGGCACATCGGAAATGCAGCGGGCCGCGATCGCCAGGGACAGCTCTGGATAAGTTCACGTCATGACGACTTCGTAAAAAGTCCGGATGCTTCGTTGCGCGGCATCATTACGTCATTGCGGTGTATGTCGGTATACGCCTCATTCCTCATGATTTGCGCGCCTCGCCTGCGGAGCTTTTTTTCGAAGCCGTCTTAAATGCAACTTTTTGACATTTTACAAATTCATCAAGCCATAAGAGGGGAAAGCGACATGTACGAGGAATATTTTTCAGAGGAGCATCATATTTTTCGGGCCAGCGTCCGCAAATTCGTGGAAAAGGAAATCAAACCCCACATCGATCACTGGGAGGACGAGGAACTTTTCCCCGTTGAACTTTATCGGAAATCCGCCGCTGCGGGCCTCCTGGGCCTGGAGTATCCGGAAATCTATGGCGGCACGCCCTGTGATAAGTTCATGAATATCGTCTACACGGAAGAGATGATCGGAAGCGGGTCGGTCGGGCTGGTGGCCGGGTTGGGGAGCTACAGCATCGCCATGCCGCCCGTCCTGAATCTTGGCACGGAAGCACAGAAGCAGAAATTTCTCGTTCCCGTTCTGAAAGGCGAAAAAATTGCCGCCCTGGGCATCACGGAGCCTAACGCCGGCTCCGATGTCGCCAATATCCGGACGCGGGCCGTGCGCGACGGCGATGATTATATCGTCAACGGCGCCAAGACCTTCATCACGAGCGGCTGTCGCGCCCATTTTGTCACGACCGCCGTGCGGACGGGCGGTCCCGGTTACAAGGGGGTGAGCCTGCTGATGATCGACACCTCCACCCCTGGGTTTTCCGTCGCCAAAAAAATCCGGAAAATGGGCTGGAACGCCTCCGATACAGCCGAATTAAGCTTTGTGGATTGCCGCGTTCCCGCCGAGAACATCCTGGGCGACGAGGGACAGGGATTTGTGGGCATCATGATAAACTTCCAGAATGAGCGCCTGGCTTTGGCCGTCATGGCCCATGCCGTGGCCGCGCTGGCCCTGGAGGAATCTATCCGGTACGCCAAAACCCGTGAAGCCTTCGGCCGGACCCTGAGCGGCTTCCAGGTCACGCGCCACAAGCTCGTGGACATGGCCACAAAAGTCGAAGTGGCCCGGCAGTTCAACTACCGGGTCGCCGCAAAAATGCAGGCCGGCCAGGACGCGATCCGGGATGTTTCCATGGCGAAGAATTTTGCCTGCGAGGTCTGCGACAAGGTGGTCTATGACGCCGTCCAGATTCATGGCGGCTACGGCTACGCCCGCGAGTACATGGTCGAGCGGCTTTACCGGGATTCCCGTATCCTGAGCATCGGCGGGGGCACGACGGAAATCATGAAAGAGATCATCAGCAAGGTTTCCCGGTTCTGATCCCCCTGCCCCGAATGATATAATATGATCATACCGGGTTAGCGAGGTTCTAAAGGGCCATGAAATGGAGGGGTAAGCGGACAGGGCTGGTTCTGGGCGGCGGCGGCGTCCGGGGATTTTCCCACATCGGCGTATTGAAGATTCTTGAGCAGGAAAATATTTTCCCGGACGTTATCGTGGGTTCCAGCGCCGGGGCGCTCATCGGCGGGGCGTACGCGAGCGGCGCATCCCCGAGAGAAATCGAAAGGCGCGTCGACGCCTACCTGAACTCTCCGGAGTTTAAATCCTCCGCCTTACGGTCGATCGGCTTGGCCATGATCCCCCATGACCGAACCGCATGGGAAAAGACTCAGCAATTCATAACCCATCGGTATTACACGCTTCGTGGTTTGTTCAAACCGGCAGTTGTCTCCGTGAAGGATTTTCAGTCCCTCGTCAATTACTTCATTCCCGATATGGATATGCGCGACACCCGGATACCCTTTCATGCCGTCGCAACGGATCTGATCACGGGAGAAAAAATTGTCATATCCGATGGTTCTTTGAGGCAGGCGGTTTTGGCCAGTTGCGCCGTCCCGGGTGCGGTCGAACCGGTTCGCATAGGGGAATGGCTGCTTGCCGACGGCGGGATCACAAGCCTGGCTCCCGTTCAGGTTGCCCGGCAGAAAGGGGCGGATGTCGTCATTGCCGTCGTGGTCGGACGTCATATCGATATGCAGGGGCCTTTTGAAACAGCCCAGGATGTTTTTTTCCGGGCCGGGGAAATAACCTCAGATAAACTTGAAGAAATAGAGCTCCGGGAAGCGGACGTCGTGATTCGGCCGAACGTCGGCGGTCTGCACTGGATGGATTTTACAAGGGGAAAAGGCCTGATCCGGGAGGGCGAAATCGCTACCCGGAAAGCTCTGGATCAGATCTATGGGGCTCTGCCGCTGTACAAGCGGGTTTTGCGTTTCGCCAAACGATTCAAGTCCCGCAAAGATGAAAAAACGGACAAAAATCAGGAAGGGATTTCAGGGTCATAATCTGCACTGCTTCAATGGGGGAAAATCCAAAACCATTGAATTATAATCATTGACGCAACAAAATTCATCCTGCTATAAGATAAGAAATTGAAAATAATAAGAACTGGAGGTGGAACATGAGACGCTTTGAACTCACGGATGATCTGCTAACAGGGATTCAGGCCATAGATAGTCATCACCGAAGATTAATTGAACTTGGCAATGCAGTTATTGACCCATCTGCAATCAAAGGGGATGCATTGAACTTTGAGGATGCACTCAAATTTCTTACCGACTATGTGATCTATCACTTTGCTGCAGAGGAGGATGTGATGGTTGAGTCCGGTTTCCCGCATTATGAAACGCATCGCCAATGGCATGAACGTTTTAAGCAGGATATTATGGAATACGCCAATCAAGCAAGGGTCGTAGGGGTGCCAAAAGACATCAAGCTAAGGATCTCGTTTGCTATAGAAAACTGGCTGCTGGAGCATATTCGAATTACAGATCGAAGTCTCGCTAAATATCTTCAGGAACAGACAGGCGGCACTGATATACGTCTTTCCAGCATTCAAACCCTTAAGAAAAAAGGTAAACTTCCAGACACATTTAATGGGCGATTGAGTTAGATCATATCAGGCGAGATAAAACAGCTCTTACTTTCCAACAATGTTAATTTGATGGACGAATCATGTATCCGAAAATATCTGTGAAACTCGGAAATCTCATCCCCTCCCTCTCAGACGCTTTGGATCTGGAGTTCCCTTCGCTTGCCATGCACCAGCAGCGCACGGCGTTTATCGCCTGGGAGCTGGCAAAACGGGCAAAGTTGGCGGAAAAAAGGATTCAGAACGTTTTCATTGCCGGATTACTTCACGACCATATTTACGGCGATAGCCGAGGATCGTCCTTATCGCAAGGGCATGGGGGCAGAGCGCATTAAAGCAATCCTTCAAGGGCAGGCTGATCATGGCATCCAAGATCCACGCATCATCAAACTCTTGCTGGAGAACATTGAGGACGTGCGCAAGGCTGTAGCAGAAAGGCAGGGGCAGGCTCGACACGACTATCAGTCTGAGGTTGAGAAGTCAGAATAATTCCGGGAACACCAGATTGAAATCCGATTACGAAATGCCATCCATCCTTCTAATGGGTGACCTTATGAAAGATGATAAGAAGACAAAAAAGCAGCTCATAGATGAACTGACGGGATTACGCTCGCAAAATGCCGCGCTGGAAAAATCAGAAAGCGCAGAGAAATACCGGAGCCTGGTGGAAAACATCAGGGATGTCATCTATGAATTGGACAGTCAGGGGGTGGTCCTCTATATCAGTCCGGCTGTCAGGGATATGCTGGGATACAGCTCGGCTGAAATCGTCGGGAAGCACTTCACCGAGTTGGCGTATAAAGATGATCTGAGTCGTCTGGAAGAATGGTTTTCTGAACTCCGCAAAGGTAGAGAATCCCCATCTGAATATAGAGTCAGCGACAAATCCGGTGAGATCAAATGGGCGCAGACGAAAACCAGACCCATCATGGAAGACGGCCTGTTTAAGGGCGCCCGCGGAATACTCATAGACGTTACGGCCCAAAAGCGGATGGCTGAGGCGCTCTTGAAGAGTGAGGAGAAATTCAGGACCATTTTTGACAGGGCCAGTGACGGGATTCTGATTGCTGATCCTATAACAAAAAAATTTCTTCAGGGGAATACGACCATATGTTCCATGCTGGGATATACAAAAGAAGAGATTGAAAATCTTACCATCTGCGATATCCACCCACCGAAGGATATCTCCCGTGTTCTTGATGAGTTTAAAAAAATGGTTATTGGGGAGATCGTTGTTGCCGAGGATCTGCCGGTATTGAGAAAAGACGGGTCCATCTTCTATGCCGATATAAGCGCTGCCCATACCACCCTTGGGGGAATAAATTATCTGATTGGCATCTTCCGCGACATCAGTGAGCGCAAAAAGGCGGAAGAAGTGCTGCGGGACAGCGAAGAGAAATATCGCAGCCTTATCGAGAATGCCAACGAGGCCATTTTTGTGGCTCAGGATGGCAAGCTGGTATTTCTCAATCCGATGACCGCCGGAATGACAGGTTACTCCACTAAGGAACTCATGGCAAAGCCGTTTATTGAGTTCATTCATCCGGATGATCGGGAGATGGTTGTCGACCGGCATGTCAGGCGCATGAAGGGCGAGGGGCTTGCTCACCAATATCCCTTCCGGATTATCCATAGAGACGGCAGCGTCAGGTCGGTTGAGCTGAACGCCGTATTGATAAATTGGAATGGAAAGGCCGCCACGCTGAATTTTATGAGTGACATCACCGACCGCAAGCGGGCGGAGGATGCACTGAAGGAAAGCGAGGAAAGATACCGGTCCATTCTGGAGGAGATCGAGGACGGTTATCAGGAGGTTGATCTTTCGGGTAACTTCACTTTTTTCAATAAATCCTTTCGCAAGATATTCGGGTACAGTGAAAATGAGCTGATGGGCTCGAACTTCCGGCGCTACGCCGCAGACGAAGAAAATGCCGACAAGGTCTATCGAGCCTACAATCAGATGTTCAAGACG
Organism: uncultured delta proteobacterium; assembly: GCA_963743175.1. Classification (GTDB taxonomy): domain Bacteria; phylum Desulfobacterota; class Syntrophia; order Syntrophales; family Fen-1087; genus JAPLJM01. The sequence goes on from CAVUOQ010000012.1 coordinate 320,580, forward strand.
GGAGATCCCCTCAAAAGATTTGAATGGGATATTATCACCAAGGCCGGCGCCAGAAGATCGATTGAATTTTTCGCCTCTCTGCTGCGGGATGGGGAAGGCCGTCGCCGGGGATTCCGGGGGATTGTCCGTGACGTCACCGATCGAAAAATTATGGAAGACCAATATCGGACGATGGCGAACAGTTCCCAGACCGGGGTCTATATTGTACAAGACGGCAAGCTGTGCTTTGTAAATCCACACATCCCGAACTACTCCGGCTATTCGGAAGAAGAGCTGATTGGTGAATGGACCATGCACTTTGTCTATCCCGACGATCGGGATATGGTCCGGAAAATGGCCGGGAAGATGCTTGCAGGAAATCTGACAGCCTCCTATGAATACCGGATCGTGGACAAGAACAACCAGGTCAAGTGGCTCATGGAAACAGTCACATCCATTTCCTATAAGGGGAGATCGGCAGTCCTGGGCAACACGATGGATGTCACCGAGCGCAAGCAGGCTGAGGAAAACTTCAGGGAGACCCTTGAAAGGCTCAGGAAAGCGGTTGACGCGACCATTCAGGTCATGGTATCCGCTGTAGAGGCGAGAGACCCATACACGGCCGGTCACCAGATCCGGTCCGCGAATCTTGCCCGTGCCATTGCCACGGAGATGGGATTGCCCCAGGAGAAAATCGATGGAATCCGCATGGCAGGTTCCATTCATGACATTGGAAAATTGTCCATCCCCGCGGAGATATTGTCCAAACCCACCAAGCTGACAAACATTGAATTTTCCCTGATAAAAGAGCACGCTCGGCAAGGATACGAGATGCTGAAGGATGTGGAATCCCCGTGGCCGCTGGCGGAGATTGTTCATCAACATCATGAGCGCATGGACGGTTCCGGCTATCCAAGAAATCTGAAAGGGGATGACATTCTCATGGAGGCCCGCATTATGGCCGTGGCTGATGTGGTGGAATCCATGGCATCCCACCGTCCTTATCGTCCGGCCCTGGGTATTGAGCCGGCCCTTGAAGAGATCGAAAAAAACAAGGGAATCCTCTATGACGATGCTGTCGCAGATGCCTGTCTGAGATTATTCCGGGAAAAAGGTTTTCAGCTTCATGAGGCATGATATCGAATGGTGATCCTCACCGCAATGATGAACTGACAATTGCTGACTCTGTAAGGAGCAACGAGAGGATTGCAGCTGTGGAAAATCTCGAAAAAAAAGACAATCGAGCGACGTATCTTCTCATCCTGGCATTCATCCTGCTGGCGGCCGGGATTATCACAACCGGCTACCTTTCCTACCGGAATTATGCAAACCATTACCGTGTCGAAGTAGAGCGCCAGCTTTCCGCCATTGCAGAGCTGAAGGTCGGCGACCTGGCCCATTGGCGGAAGGAGCGTCTTGGAGACGCCGCTGCCTTATACGGAAACGAGGCTTTTTCCTCATTGGTCCGCCGATATTTCAATCACCCCAATGACATTAGGGCGCAAAGACAGATTTGGACGTGGCTGAGCAAAATCCAGCTTGGCCATTCCTATGAGCGGCTCTTGCTGTTCGATGCCCGGGGCGCCCTGCGGATGTCCGTTCCTGATTCGAAGGAGCCGGTCGCGTCCAATCTCTTGCAGCGAGTCGTTATCGTGATGCGTTCAGAACAAATAGACTTTCAGGATTTCTACCGCGACGAACTGAATCAGCAAATCTACCTGACCCTCATGGTTCCCATCCTCAGCAAGGAAGACGGCGACCAGGCACTGGGCGCACTTGTCTTGCGCATTGATCCCGAAACCTATCTCTACCCCTTTATCCGTTACTGGCCGACACCCAGCCAGACAGCCGAAACCCTGCTTGTCCGCCGGGAAGGGAATGAGACGGTGTTTCTCAACGACCTCCGGTTTCAGCAGGACACGGCCCTCAAGCTGCGAGTTCCGCAGGAAAAAGTGGAATTACCAGCCGTGAAGGCGACCCTGGGACAGGAAGGAATCGTGGAAGGCAAAGATTACCGTGGGGTTCCGGTGATCGCCGCTGTCCGCTCTATCCCTGATTCACCCTGGTTTCTTGCCGCCCGCATGGATCTTTCCGAGGTTTACGGACCGCTGAAGGAAAGACTCTATCTGATGATCATTCTCGTCGTTGCCCTCCTCATTGGCATCGGCACCGGGATCGGCCTGGTCTGGCGGCAGCAGCACATCCGATTCTACCGGGAGCGACACGAGGCGGCGGCGGCCCTCCGGGAGAGCGAAGGAAGGCTGTTAAGCATCACCGAGGGGTCCCCCATTCCCGCGTTTGTGATCGGCAAGGATCACCGGATTTTATACTGGAACAGGGCACTGGAGGAATTGAGCCAAATTCCCGCCGGGGAGGTTATCGGGACAACACATCAATGGCGTATCTTCTATGCCCAGGAAAGACCCTGCATGGCGGATCTGCTCGTGGATGAGGTCATTGATGAGATCCCGCAGTGGTATGAGGGGAAGTATATCAAGTCCAGGTTGATTGACGGGGCTTACGAGGCGACGGATTTCTTCCCCAAGCTTGGAGAGAAGGGCCGATGGCTTCATTTTACCGCAGCAGTCGTCCTGGATTCCCAAGGACATATCATCGGCGCTATGGAAACCCTTGAGGATATCACCGATCGCAAGCAGGCTGAACAGGCCCGGGAGGAGAGTGAGGCACTTTACAAGGGGCTTGCCGAAAAATCCATCGCCGGTGTTTATGTGGTGCAGGACGGCAAGTTCCGTTTCATTAATTCCAATGCGGCATCCTATGCAGGCTATACAAGTGAAGAGTTGTTAGACCGGGAAGCGAGCATGTTGGTCAGCCCGGAAGATAAGGAAAAGGTAAGACAAAATGCCAAGGCCATGCTGCTTGGTAAAGAAAATTCCCCTTATGAATTCAGGATCATCACGAAACAGGGAGAAACCCGCTGGATTATGGAAACCGTCACGTCCATTTTACATGAGGGCAGGCCGGCCATTCTGGGAAACTCGATGAATATCACCGAGCGCAGGCAGGTGGAGGAGGCATTGCGGGAGAACCGGAGTCGACTGGCGGACATCGTTACATTTCTGCCGGACGCTACCCTGGCCATAGATAAGGAAAAGCGCATCATCATCTGGAACAAGGCTATCGAGGAAATGACGGGCGTTCCGGCTGCGGAGATGATCGGCAAAGGCGACTACGCCTACACGATCCCGTTTTATGGCGAGGCGCGACCGCAGTTGATGGATTTAGTCTTTCTGGACCACAAGGAGATTGCGGCCCGATATCCCAACATCACCCGTGAAGGTGACTCCCTCACGGCGGAAGCGTTCTGCAACGCCCTCTACAACAATAAGGGCGCATGGGTTTTTGCCAAGGCCTCGCCCCTGCACGATCAGTCCGGCAACATTATAGGCGCGATCGAGAGCGTCCGCGACATCACCGAACACAAGCAGGCGGAGGAAAAGATCCAGCAGATGGCCTACCATGATTCCCTGACGGGTCTTCCCAACCGGAAGCTCTTCTCCGATCGCCTGGGTATTGCCTTGGCCCAGGCCCAGAGGAATCAGAAGGGTGTTGCAGTGACCATGCTCGACCTCGATCATTTCAAGGACGTGAACGATACCCTGGGTCATGATGTGGGCGATCTTCTTCTCAAAGCAGCGGCAGAGCGGCTAAGCGCAGCACTGAGGAAGGGTGATACCGTTGCGCGCTTCGGCGGCGACGAGTTTGTGCTGATCCTTCCCGACCTGAAGGGAGATAGAAGATGTGATCCAGGTTGCGCAGAAGATCGTTGACAGTTTTCGTCAGCCCTTTCTCATCGACACCCATCAACTCATTGTGACGACGAGTATCGGCATCGCCGTCTATCCCCATGATGGAACAGATGAGGGTATCCTCCTGAAAAATGCCGATATCGCCATGTATCAGGTCAAGCAAACAGGGACGGGACCGATACCAGCTCTGTAAAAAGGCCTGAGCGATACCGATCGCATGGACTTGTTCAAAGGTTTTTAACTTGAAGTGAAGAGCATCTTGGTCGCCCGAAGCAAATCCTTGGACGCTTCCTGCCAGATGATATGGATCAGATTGTCCACATGGACTTCCTCGCACTCGTCCTTCTTGTAGGCGCGCTGGGCAAGCGCGCCGCCTTGATCCACCGGTTTGTCTGCCTGGGGGTACTGCTTCAGGAGGCGACGGCCAAGGACACCCTCCGGATCATTATTCAGGCAGATGAGATGACCGAAAACCGTCCCGAGGTCCTGCGTCCTGGAAACCTTGTTTTTCCAGATCTCCCGCGCCGTTTCGTAGTGCCCGAGAATTTTTTTGATCAGGCCGGTCAGCTCTGCCTTTTGCTTCGCCTCATGACTCGCCAGATACATCTGAACTTCCACCCGTGCGTCTGCCACGGCCAGGACATATTCATTGTAACTGATTCCCATATCCGCCCTGGCTTCAATGCGCTTGAGCGCCTTGACGGTATCCCGTGCAGACTGGGCGTAGGCAATCGGTACGATGAAAAACGAGATCAACAACGACAAAAAAATTATTTTTTTCATGGCTCCTCCTGATGAAAAAAAGGTGCCTCCGGATAAAGTATTTGCCTTCCGAATGACTTCTGTCTCAGGCAAGACCGTTACTGGAGCCCATCCCTCTTTATCAGATAATATATTGAAATAACTATTAAATATTACATCACAGCGCCACTTTTTACCATAATCCTCAAAAGAAGACCATCAAAAAATGATCTTTTCCTTTCGCTCATCTGCGCGGTGGAAAAACTTGACCTCTTTCGCAACTTGTGCGAGTGAATCAAGAAAGATCAAAACCGGATGCAATAAAATCTGCCCATCAAGGAGCCGAAACACTCATGATCATCAGTCTGGTCAATCAAAAAGGAGGGGTCGGCAAAACGACCATCGCCATCAATCTGGCCTATGCGCTTGCGCAACAGGAAAACAGGGTTCTGCTCATTGACGCGGATCAGCAGGGGAGCGTCATGCACTTCAAGAAGATCGATCAGCACAACCATTTTGACGTGATCCACCACCCGCAGACCGATCTGACGCAGCATATCAAGGAACTTTCGAAGGGTTATCTGCATACCGTCATCGACGCGCCGCCGGCCGTCGGGGATATGATCCGGTCCGTACTGCTGGTTTCAAACCTGGCCATTATTCCGGTCGGGCCCAGCCCGCTGGATATCTGGTCGGCCAGGGAAATGGTTGATCTGATCCGGGAATTGAAGAAACAGAAAAGAAATCTTTCCGGCCACTTGCTGATCTGTCGGAAAATTGTGGGAACCCGGGTAGGCCGCGAAGTCCGGGAAGCCCTGGAAAACTACCAGATGGATATTTTCCAGACCGAGATCCACCAGCGGATTGCCTATGTGGAAGCCATGATCGCCGGAATGCCTGTCATGGCCTACGCCCCGCAGAGCGAGGCCAGTCAGGAAATCAAAAGCCTGTGCGCGGAGCTGCTGATCCATTGAGGGAGCATGGAACGCCCAACCTGAAAGGCATCGGCTGTAGAATTTACCGGGGGTAATGTGGGGGGCTACCGGCATCCGCGCATGCCCACCGACGCCTCGAGTTCCGCCAGAGCCCTTAGCTTTTCGGCGATCTCCGGCAGGACACCGGCAACCTGATCGATCTGCGTTTCCGTATTCCCCTTCCCCAGACTGAACCGTACTGTTCCCTTGGCAATGTCTTTGGGAATCTGCATGGCCTCGAGGACATGAGACAACCGGATCGTTTCGGCGGTACAGGCGGCGCCGGCGGAAGCGGCAATGCCCCGTTTGTCCAGCTCCCGTACGATGGCATCCCCGGTAATGGAGCGGAAGGAAATGCTCAGGATGTGGGGAAGGCTCCGGAAGGGATGGCCATTGACGCGAACGTCGGTGATTTTGTCCGTGATCTGCATTTCCAGGCGCTTTCTCAGCGCGAGTAAGCGGTCCATCTGACCGGGCATATCCCGGACCGCAATCTCACAGGCCTTGCCCAGCCCCGCAATGCCCGGCACATTTTCCGTCCCGGTGCGGCGGCCGCTCTCCTGATGACCGCCGAACAGGATCGGCCGAATCGGCGTGTTTCGCCGGACGTAAAGGGCGCCCGTGCCTTTGGGGCCGTAGAGCTTGTGACCGGCCAGCGACAGGAGGTCCACGCCCAGATCATTCACGTTGACGGGAATCTTGCCGACAGACTGAACGGCATCCGTATGGACGATCACTCCCCTCTCCCGGGCCATGAACGCAATCTCAGACAGAGGCTCAATCGTCCCGATTTCATTATTGGCGTGCATGATGCTGATGAGGAATGTTTTTCCCGTGATGGCGCGCTGCATATCTTCGGGATTGACCACGCCCTCACTATCCACGGGCAGATAGGTGACGGCAAATCCCTTTGTTTCCAGATATTTGCACGTGTTGAGCACGGCATGGTGCTCAACGGCGGATGTGATGATGTGGTTTCTTCCCGGGGTTCCGGCAAAGGCCGTACCCATCAGGGCCATGTTATCGGCTTCCGTCCCGCCGCCCGTGAAGACAATCTCCTCAGGATCGGCGCCGATCAGGGCGGCCACCTGCCCTCTGGCCTCATCAACGGCCCGCCTCGCTTCCTGCCCGAAGCGGTGGATACTGGAGGGATTCCCGTAATGATTGGCAAAATATTGCATCATGGCCCCCAGGACTTCGGGATCCGTTGGGGTCGTCGCACTGTGATCCAGGTAGATGGCTTCCATTATCACCTCTTCGTCCTTTATTCCTCCTTGAGGATAAAGAGACTTTACCTGAGCTTTGCCCTGTCTTCAATATTTTTTATTCTTCGGGATCGATCTTCCGTTCCGAGTGTGTAAAAGACTTCGCACTGTAAAAACCGGTTCGCACCATCCATCCCGGCACATCCCTTTCGTCGCTGTTTCTTCCCATCGGGACAATTTATAATTTATTGGAAGATAACGTATGGATACGTTCGTTATGCCCGGCTCAACGACTGCCTGGCATGGATCCTGCTGTAGCGGATCGCGCATCAACATTCCGATGGCATCATTGCCACGATCCGTTCAGGAGGAAAAGCCCGATCATGGAAAAAGGACCTGCCGCTGTTGTCTTCCCCGGCCAGGGCACTCAGCGCCCCGGCATGGGCAAGGACTTTTATGATCAGATTTCTGCCAGCCGCGAAACCTATGAGGAGGCCTCCGACGTGCTGGGCTGGGATGTGGCCGCCCTGTGTTTTGACGACGATGATGACGATCTGCACCTGACGGCCTTTTGCCAACCCTGCATCCTCACAACGGAAATCGCCATGCTGCGCGGCATTGCGGAACGCTATGGCTTTTATCCCTCTTTTTTCGGAGGACACAGTCTGGGGGAATTCACGGCGCTGGTTGCCGCCGACGCGTTGCCGTTGGCGGAGGCCGTAAAAATCGTCCATCGTCGCGGACAGTTGATGCAGGAGGCCATGCCCCCGGGACTGGGAACCATGGCCGCCGTCATTTCCGAGAATCTCGACAGCGAACGGCTGAGCCGTCATCTCGACAACCTGCCCATCGATGTGGCCAATGTCAATTCCGACCACCAGGTTGTGATCAGCGGCGCCACCGACGCCATGCCCGACGCGGCCGTCCGAGTCCAGGAGTCGCTCACCGAGGGTCAGACTTTTCGCTTCGTACCGCTGCACGTGAGCGCCCCGTTTCACAGCCGCTTCATGCGGCCCGTCGAGATGCATTTCGAGGAGGTCCTGCGGGATGCCGAGAAAAACTTCAATGCGCATAACGCCCGGCATGTGACCTCGAACTTCACGGGGGATTTCCATGGCGATCGTTGGAAGAACATCATCAATAGCCTCGTACAGCAGGTCAGCAGCGTTGTGCGATGGAAAGACAACATGAGGCGCCTTGTTGCAAAAACGAATGCCATCTATGAGGTCGGACCCGGCCGTCCGTTGCGTGATTTTTTCAAAACGATGAATGCAAATTGCCTTTCCATCACGAGCCTGAAGTCGGCAGAACGAATCTTATAATCAAATTGAATGCAAGTCACTGACAAGTAAAAAGGATTCAAATGGATTTTTCATTAACATCGGACCAGCGGGCTCACGTGGATACGGTGACGCGTTTCGTCCGGCAGGAGATCACCCCCCAGGTCATGGCCCTTGAAAAAAATCATGCCTTCCCCGGAGAGATCCTGCGGAAAGCCTGGGAGATCGGCATCCTCAATCTCAGCATCCCCGAATCCATCCGGGGCTTTGAGGTGGACATTATCTCCACGGCCCTGATTATCGAGGCGCTGTCCTACGGCGACACCGGAATTTCCACCTCGGCCATGTGCAACGATCTGGCCAATTGCATCATCGCCCGGCATGGCACGCATGAACAAAAGGAGGCCCTCCTGCGTCCCTTTGTCGAGCAGCCCCTGCTGGCGGCCTTCTGTCTGACCGAACCGGGAGCCGGATCGGACAATGCCGCCATGACAACATATATAAAAAAAGGAGCGGAGGGCGCCTACCTGCTCAACGGCACGAAATGCTTTATCACCAATGCTTCCTACGCCTCCCAGTTTACCGTTTTCTGCAAGGTCGGGAAGCCTGCCGGCCAGTTCATGGCCTGCGTGATCGTTCCCTGCGCTCCGACCCTTCCTGAGCCCCTTGACCCCGCCGTTTCGGAAGGCAGGACGATCTTTCCCGGGAAGGGCGGCCATATCAGCGTCGGCAGGCCGGAAGACAAACTCGGTCAGCGTCTTTCCAATACGGCCAGCGTGACCTTCGAGGACGTTTTGATTGAAGACTTTCAGATTATCGGGGATCGCAGGCAGGGTTTCAAGTATATCGTTGATGTGCTCGATTATGCGCGGCCGATGGTCGCCGCAATCGGCGTCGGACTCGCCCGGCGGGCGCTCGACGTCACGTTAAACTATACAAAACAGCGGCGTCAGTTCGGCCAGCGGATCTGCGACCTTCCGGTCGCCAGGGAAACGCTTGTCGCCATGTGGAAGAAGGTCGAACTGGCCAGGCTGGCGCTTCTGTCGGCCGCCGCCAAGGCCCAGGAAATGGCGCCGGATCAGGGGCTCTATGCCTCCCTGGCCAAGAACACGGCGGCTGAGGCGGCCCTGTTCTGTACCGCTGAAGGCCTGCATCTGCACGGCGGTTACGGCTTCATGTCCGAATACGAAATTTCCAAGCTTTCCCGCGACGCCCATATCATTGACATCTATGAAGGCGTGCGGGAAGTTCAGAATATGATCATCGGGCGGGAGATTCTATAGTGCTGTATTTACATGGCCTCGGACATTATTATCCGGAAAACGTCATCACCAATCGCTTCCTCGAAGACCTCGATATCGGCGCCACGGAAGACTGGATCCTGGAGCGCGTCGGCATCCGGATGAGACGCACGTCCCTGCCCCTCGATTATATCCGGCACACGAAAAACAGCGATCTGCGCGCCGCCCTGGATGTCAGCTCGTCGAACAATATCATAACCGGAGCCGCAGCAGCACGCATGGCCATTGAGCGGGCAGGGATCAGCGCAGACGATATCGGGCTGGTTATTTCCGGCAGTTCCGCACCGGACACGCTGACGCCCGCGGAGGCGTCTATGATCGCATCCGAGTTGGGCATTGAATGCCCCTGTTTTGACCTGAACTCCGCCTGTACCACGTTTGGCATGCAGATTCATTTCCTCAGCGGCATGACGGCGAATGCGCTTCCGCCCTTCATCCTGCTGGTGAATCCCGAAAACCTGACCCGGTCCATTGATTATGCCGACCGCAGCACAGCGGTGCTGTTTGGAGACGGCAGCGCCGCCGCCGTTGTGTCCGCAACCATCTTTTCGCGGATGGTGTTTGCAGCCTCTCACTGCGGCACAAGGACTGCCGACTGCCGGAAAGTCGCCATCCCCCGGATGGGCTATTTCCAGCAGGATGGAAGCGCCGTTCAGGGGTTTGCCATCCGCAAGGCCACGGAGTCCATTCGCCTGCTGCAGATATCCTTCCCCGCCGAAAATGGCAATCGCTTTATTTTTGTCGGGCATCAGGCAAATCTGGGAATGCTCCGGACCGTCTGCGAACGCGCCGGAATCACACCGGAGAATCACTGGCACAACGTGGTCGAATTCGGCAATACGGGCGCATCCGGTGCGCCGGCCGTTTTGAGCCGGCACTGGGACCAGATCCACTCCGGCGATCATGTGGCCATGGCGCTGGTCGGAGGAGGCCTGACCTGGGTACATTTGATTCTGAAAGTAGAGGAACGCCCATGACCTATCATGAATTCAAGTCCAGAAACGCTTTCTCCCATGAAGAGCTGGTCGCCCTTGCCTACGGCAGGCTGGTCGACGATCTGCCCGAAGGCGCCGATGCCCGTCTGCCTGCACCGCCCTTTCTCATGGTCGACCGTGTCCTGTCCTTTCAGGCCGAAGGCCCTCACGGCTCAATCGTCGCCGAACAGGATATCCGTTTCGACGCCTGGTACTTTCAGTGCCACATGCCCGGCGATCCCGTTCAACCCGGCTGCCTGTGCGTGGACTCCGTCTGGCAATTGCTCGGTTTATACTGCGTCTGGCGCGGTGCCCTGGGGACAGGAAGGGCGCTGGGCTGCGGGGAAGTCGCCTTCAACGGTCAGGTGCGTCCTTTCAATCGCTGTGTCCGCTACGAAATCGCCGTGAAACGCTATTCCAATCTGAAAGACAGCGGCACAAGCATTGTCATCGGCGATGCGCAGGTTTTTGTGGATGACGAAGCCATTGCATCGATCCAGGCGGCGCGCGTCGGCGTATTCAAAGGCATTGCCTACCCGGACTATCCGCTGCGTTCAAGGCATTCTGTCGGCGGCATCATGAGGTGATGACAACTTCGTAAAAAGTCCATTTTCCCCTCCCCTGGCGGGAGGGGATGAAGGGGAGGGGGAGGGAATGGAAAAACAAGAAATGAACGAAAAACCGGTTGCCCTGGTCACGGGCGGCGCCACCGGCATCGGCGCCGCCTGCTGCCGTGCGCTTGCAGTCCAGGGTTTCCGGGTCGGCATTCATTACTGTTCCAGTGAACAGAAGGCCCGGACGCTGCTGGATGAGATCGGCAATGGCTTTCTGCTGCGTGCAGATTTAGAGGATATCAGCCAGATCGAGGCGATGGTCACTGATCTCAAAAGCCGGACGGGTCGTGTGGACGTTCTCGTCAACAACGCCGGCGTTTCGGTCAACGCAGACATCCATTCCATGAAAATTGAGCAGTTCGATGCGCAGCGGGCGATGCTCCGGGGGACCTGGTATCTGACCAAACGCATCATCCGGCTGTTTATGCTGCGGGCAAACAGCGGCCGGATCATCAATATTTCCAGCGTGGTCGGTCATACGGGCAATAGTGGTCAGATCCCCTACACGATGGAAAAGGCGGCGCTGGACGCTTTTACAAAATCCCTGGCCGCTGAATTGAAGGGCAGAAATATCCTCGTCAATTCCATCGCACCCGGCTTTATCGAGACGGAGATGACATCCATTCTCCCTGAGGAGATCCGGAATCAGATTCTGAACCGCATCCCGCTGGAGCGCATGGGACGGCCCGAAGAAGTCGCCGACGTGGTTGCGTTTCTGGCCGCCCGCGGGTCCTATATCACGGGCAGCGTCGTGCACGTCAACGGAGGCCTCTATGGCGGCTGATCGCGAAACGATCGATACCATTCTGACGGCCGTCCCGCAGCGGGCGCCTTTCCGGTTCATCGACGACATTTTGAAGTTGGACGAGCACCGGATTACGGGGCGCTACCGGTTCCGCGAAGATGAATATTTCTACCGCGGGCACTTCCCGGGCCGTCCGGTTACGCCGGGCGTCATCCTGATTGAAGCCATGGCGCAGACGGGTGTGGTGGCCTTCGGTCTGTATCTGAGCCTGCTGAAAAATGAGTTTGAGCGCGAGCGCATGCAGGGGCTGACAACTCTTTTTACGCTGGCCGACCATGTGGAGTTTTTCAGCACGGTCGCCCCCGGTGAAACGGTCATCATTCAAGGTGAAAAAGTCTATTTTCGCGCAAAAAGTATAAAAACGAATGTCGTTATGACCCGCGAAAAAGGAGAGGTCATCTGCTCCGGCGTGCTGGCCGGCATGGGGGTTTATGGAGAGAAGAAACCATGAAAAGAAGAGTCGTCATCACCGGCATGGGCGTTGTGGCCCCCAATGCCCACGGACTGGACGCCTTCACGCTGGCCTTGCGGGAAGGCCGTTCCGGCATCCGCCGGATTCCCGAACTGGCGGATCTGAATTTTTCCTGTCAGATTGGCGGGATTCCCCAGGATTTTGACAGCACCCGAAAGCGTTACTTCGATCATGAGAAGTTGCTGTCCATCAATGACAATATCGGCTACGCCTCGGTCGCGGCGATTGACGCCTGGATCGACGCGGGTTTTGAGGTGCCCGATGCCGAGGACGATGGCGTCGACTGGGACACGGGCGTCATCTCCGGTTGCGGCATCGGCGGGATGGACACGATTGCCCGCACGGTCGTTCCCATGGTGAACGAAGGGAAGGTCCGCCGGATGGGCAGCCGCATCGTCGAACAGGTCATGAACAGCGGCACGAGCGCCCGGATTGCCGGGTTGCTGGCCCTGGGAAATCAGGCGACGTCCAACTCCTCGGCCTGCAGCACGGGCAATGAAGCGATCCTTGGAGGCCTCTGGCGGATCCGCACCGGACAGGCCAAACGTGTTCTGGCCGGCGGTTCCGAAGGCGCCTCGCCTTATATCTGGGCCGGTTTTGACGCGATGCGCGTCATCTGCCGCAAGTTCAACGACCGCCCTGAAGCCGCTTCGCGTCCCATGAGCGCGTCGGCCTGCGGTTTCGTTCCCGGTTCCGGGGGGGCTCTGCTGATGCTTGAAGACCTTGAAACGGCCCAGGCGCGAGGCGCCCGCATCTATGCGGAGGTGCTTGGGGGCGCCGTAAATTGCGGCGGGCACCGGATGGGCGGATCCATTACGGCACCCAACCCGCAGGGCGTTCAGCGCTGCATTCAGGCCGCACTGTCGGACGCCGGGATCGAACCCGGCGCACGTCGATGCCATCAACGGCCACCTGACGGCGACGTTTGCCGATCCTGGGGAGGTTAAGGGCTGGTCGCAGGCCCTCGGTCGCGGTCCCGACGCGTTCCCCTACATCAACAGCACGAAATCGCTGATCGGCCACTGCCTGGGCGCCGCCGGGGCCATTGAATGCGTCGCCGTGGTCCTGCAGCTTCACCGCGGATTTCTGCACCCTTCGGTCAACTGCGAAGACATTCACCCGGAGATCGAGCCGTTTACGGATCGCATTCCGCGGACCTGCATGGAGCATGAGGGGTTGAAGATTATCGCCAAGGCCGGATTCGGCTTCGGCGACGTCAACAGTTGTCTGATTTTCAGGAAATGGGAAAATAATCAATAAGGAGTAATGCAATATGGATGAACAGAAAATCTTTGAAGCGATGGTCAATATTCTCAAACCCTATACGAAGGATACAGCGCTGCTGGAGCGGGCAACCCGGGATACCCACATCCTCAACGACCTGAAGGTCAATTCTGCCCGGCTCGTGGATGTCATTATCAAATGTGAAGATGTTTTCAGCATCACCGTGGACGACGATGAGGCCGATACGATCCGCACCATCGGCAGCGCCATCGACCTGATCCATGCAAAGTTGAATTAGCGGCCATGCTGTGACGGCTTCGTAAAGAGTCCGGATGCTTCGTTGCGCTTCATCCTTCGTCATTGCGGCGTATTTCTATATACGCCTCATTCCTCATGATTCGCGCGCCTCGCCTGCGGAACTTTTTACAAAGCCGTCCAGGATTAACCATTTTCCACTTTTTTACGAGTTTGCCATGCTGTCCTTCCGGGAGAAAGCGCTCCTGACGCTCCAGGATGGTCTTGGCCGCCTGACGGCCATCATTCTGGCCCCCTGCTATTTTGCCCTGATCAGGCTCATGGGTTACCGGGTTCGGGATTTGGAGGCCGTCAGAGCCTTGTGCCGTCGTGAATTTGAACGGCACGATGGCCCCTGGCTGGTCTGCGCCAACCACCTGACCATGGCAGACTCGCTGCTTCTGAGTTACGCCATGCTGTCGCTTTGGTCCCATCTGCGCGCCTATCGCTGGATTCCCTGGAATCTGCCGGAGCGCAATAATTTCAGAAACCCCTTTCTGCTTCTGCTGTGCTACCTGTCAAAGTGCATTCTTGTGCAGCGGGGCGGTCCGCGCGCGGAAATGAAGCAGACGCTGGCAAAGTGCGCTTATCTTTTAAGCCGCAAGCAGAGACTGCTGGTTTTCCCGGAGGGGGGCCGCTCGCGGACCGGACGCGTGGACACGAAACAATTCTCCTATGGCGTGGGGCGCTTCCTTGACGATGACAGTCAGAATTTACGGGTCATGTGCCTGTATCTGCGCGGCGACAATCAGTCGTCTTACAGCACGCTTCCGGCCTTCGGCGAACGCTTTACGGTCCTGGTCGATGTGTACACACCGGAAAAATCCGCTTTGACGGGGCTGCGCGCCCAGCGTGAATACGCCGGACAGATCATCGGGCGTCTGGCAGAAATGGAAGACAATTATTTTGGCTTTTATCGGCAACGATATTGTGGATCTGACCGATCCCGGCAACATCGGGAAGAGCGGCGACAACCGGTTTCTGCAGCGGGTATTCACACGCCCTGAACGGGAGCGCATTGCCGCTGCAGGCGAGCCGGATGCCGTAATGTGGGCGCTGTGGGCGGCAAAAGAGACGGCTTACAAGGTCGTCCGGAAAATGAATCCTCTTGTTGCATCCACACCCCGGCTTTATCCGGTCGTTTTGTCCCCCGGTGATCAAGGCGCGACCCGGCCCGGCATGGTTTGTGGGCCCTACGGCCCGGTTGTCATCCGTGTGTCCGTTAACGCAGATTATGTTCATTGCATCGGCTCGACAACGCCCGACATGCTGGACCATATCCTCTGGAGCGTTGAACGTCTTTCCCCGGCAAAAGAAGGCGGCGATCATGATCCTTCGACGGCGGTACGCCGGAATGCAGGCCGGCGCCTGGCGGCGCTTCTTGATGCATCAGCGGCGGACATCGCAATCCGGCGCTGTCAGGATATTCATGGATGGGGCCCGCCCCGGCCATACCTCAAAGGGAACCCTGCACCGTTTGACCTCAGCTTCAGTCACGACGGCGCCTTTGTTGCTTACGCGATGATCTCCTCGCCAATCAAAAAGACCGGCCCCGTTATTCCAAGAGATGATGAATGACCGGATATCGCAAGAGATTGATCGCCGCCAAGCCGCTCAGAATGTCACTTTGCGTCGTTTTTCCATGGCGCACTTACGAATTGAGCCGCCGGATCGTGTCGTCCACATATTCCGGAGAAAAGTGGTTTCCACGGCACATGATCAGAACTTCAGGAAGGCAGCCAATGAATGAATCGACAACAAAAGCGTCATAATCTTGGCCCGCCAGTTTTTTCAAGAGATCAATCACCAGGGGCAAGGGCATGGGGTCATGGCCAAGGGTCTGATCAGACGTATACTTGGGATAATCCCGCTTCGATGTTACGGCATCAAACATATCCGCAACGGCAATGATCCTGGCCTCAAGCGGGATTTGATTACCGACCAAATGATTGGGATATCCTCCTCCGTTCATTTTTTCATGATGAAGGTAGGCGATTTCCGGCACGCGGCGAAGATGGCGCGGAAAGTGAAATTGATCCAGGATGACCTTGGTTTTCACGGGATGGGTCCTCATTTCTTCCCAATCCTGGGGTGTGTATGACCCATTTTTCTGCAGCACGTCATCCCGAATGCCGATTTTACCGATATCATGGAGAATGGCGGCATATTTCAATGTTTCGATATCCTCTTTACTCAATTTCATTTTGCGTGCGATCGCAAGCGAATATTCCTTTACTCTCTCTGAATGTCCCGCCGTGTAAGCATGCCGGGCATCAACAATGGTGGAAAGCGTGCTGATGGAACTTGTGAAGGAGGTGAGAACTTCCTCTACGAGCAGAGAATTTTCCAGAGCGATGCTCACCTGGGTTGACAATCCGCGCAAGAAGACCTCATCTTCCTGGTCGAATTGATCTTTTCCCTTTTTATTGATGACCTGAAGGATACCGATGATTTCGCCGAGATGATTTTTTATGGGAATGCAAAGAACGGATCTCGTACGGAAATTATTTTTTTCATCAAAAGAACGATCGAAATAGGGAAGCTCCCAAGCGTCCGCCACATTGATCATTTCGCCCGTTTCGGCGACGCGGCCACTGATGCCGTGGCCAAAAGGAAGGCGGATCTGTTTTATTCCCTCCGCAACGGTTGTCCAGATTTCCCTGCTATCCCAGTCAACGACATACAGGCTGGTACGCTCTGCTGACATCACCTCCGTCACATTACCGATAATGAGCGGAAAGAGACGATCGAAATCCAGTTCCGAGGTCAGGTCGGATGCGACACCGATCAGCTTGGCCAGCAGTTCCTTGAGGCGGTTGCGTTCCTCAAGCTGGTCCGCCGCAGACTGGAATATGGCGTTGAATGACCGGATGAGGCTCTGGATTTCATTTTCCTCAGACTCGTAGGGCAGATTGATGGATGAATCGGCGTAATCGCTTTTATTTTGGATGGACTGTTCGCTGAATTCCTTTTGTCTGCTGGTGACTTCAGCCGCTTTAGAGACGATTTCGGATGTGACACTCTGAAGCGATTCGATCCATCGATACATTAAAAAGAAACTCAGAAGAGGAAATATGGCCACCGCGCCCAGACCGAGGAGGAAGACGTCAGACAGGGAGTCATACTGCGCTGGACTGAGATTCGGAAAAAGATAATAGTATGCGATCAGGGCGGCGATCAGGACAGGAAAAATGGCCGCAAGGAAAAAAAACACGAGGAAAATATTTCTTGATTTGCCTCTTGTCAGCGATGCCTGAAAGGCCATACAGATCCTCGCGGATAATTATTGCTTCTTCGGATCATCTGCACGAAAACAACAGAAGATTCCAGTGTGTTCCCTATAAAAGATATTCAACGCTCCGTCAATACATATTTCCCATCCCCGTGGCTTTGCCGCACGGTCCATTCCGATTTTATTTTTATTGTCTTCTATCTTAAAATGAGAAATTTTATTCTATTTACAGGTGTTCTCATTCTGAGGGGCTTGCGATGAAAAATTGTCTGTGATACTGGATTCTTTGTTATCGCTCGGAATGACCGCGAGAGGTTTTATAAAATCTGGCCATGTCACAAAATTACGGAGGGAGAAACAGAAAATGGTGAAAATGAAGGAAATCAAGGTGAAAGATCTGGACACGGCTGTATTTATCAAGGAAAAAGTCAGGGAATTGCGCAGCAAGGTCGGGAAAGGCCTGGCCATCAACGCCCTTTCGGGCGGCGTGGACTCGTCCGTCGTCACGGCCCTGGGATTCAAGGCCTTGGGGGAACGTCTGGTCAGCTATTTTATCGATAACGGCCTCATGCGGCAGGGCGAACCGCAGCGCGTCGTCGCCCTTTTCCGGGAAATTGGCATCCCGGTGGTCATCATCCCCGCGCAGAAGGCGTTCTTTGCCGCCCTGAAAGGGATCACCGATCCGGAAGAGAAGCGCGAAGCCATCACGCAGACCTTCTACCGGGACGTGTTCCGAAAACTGGTCCTGGAGAGCGGAGCCCGGCATCTGCTGCAGGGCACGATCCTCACCGATGTGGACGAAACGGTGGCCGGCATCAAGCGGCAGCACAATGTTTTTGAACAGTTGGGCATCGATCCCCAGAAAGTTTTTGGATACAAGATTCTGGAACCGCTCATTGAACTGCGCAAGGATGGCGTCAGAAAACTGGGGCAGGCCCTCGGGTTGCCGGAGGCGGTATTTATGAGAATACCCTTCCCCGGTCCCGCCCTTGCCGCACGCGTTATCGGCGAAGTGACGCCCGAAAAGATCAGGATCGTCCGAAAAGCGACGGCCATCACCGAAAAAGCGCTCGGCGGTTCGGACGCCTTTCAGTATCTGGCGATTCTGCATGACGATCGCGTGACGGGCATGAAAGACGGGAAGCGGGTCTTTGGAAATCAGATTGAACTCCGCTGCTGGGACAGCCTGGACGCACGCGTCGCCCGGCCGACCCGGCTGCCTTACGAAACGCTGGAAAAAATCGCGCGGCAGATCGTGGACGCCATTCCCGGGGTGGTCAGCGTCACCTATAACATCACGCCCAAGCCGCCCTCCACCATCGAGGCGGTATAAGGCCAATTTCTTCGCTTTCGTTCAGGATGTCGTAACGGGTGTTTTTCAGGGCAGATGCGAAACCTTTGAAAAATGGACAACGCCAGCGTCTCAAAAATCTTTTCCGCTAAGAGAACTACCAGATGTAATCATGATTCATGACAGGCCGTTAACGTCCTCGCTGGAAAGGCGGAAAACATTTGATTCGCCGCTTGCGAACCATTTTTCGGCGGCTATGCAAAGGTCTCGATTTGTAATCAGATGATTAACCGAGGTATCCTTTGACAGGCATCAACTGCCGACGATTGAGAATAATGCCGGTCGCCGCAATGACATCGCCGGAGATGCGAACCTTCGCGTGCAGCATCGGCCCTTCTTTTGTGTCCGCCCGGGGGCCGAAGGCGAAGAAATGATCGATGGCCTTGTTGGCGTTGGTAAAGGCATTACCGCAGGACAAGGGCTGCACGAGCGCAAAGACCTCCGTGATGGCCGCAGTCAGCCTTTCAGAAATCTCCTGGGCTTTTTTCTGATCGCCCTTTTCCAGATTGCCGATGAGGGTTGAAAGCTCCCGGGCAAAGCAGTTGGCCGTGCTCAGGAGAAACCCCGCGTACGGACCGCCGGCCTCCCGCAGCCATTTTGCATAATCGCCCTCGGCGCCCCGCACCAGAAATACGCCTCCCTTGTCAACCGCGGACGTCGCGATGCGGTCCTGACCGCTCGAATCCTTGAAGAGGATCAGGTTGGAATATTTTCCGAGAAGCCTGTCAAAGGTTTCCGGCGACACTTCGTTTTCCGTCACCTGGGGGAGCTGATACAGGGCGGTGGGCAGCCCCAGATCGAGAATCCCGGAAAGTCCGGCTTCCATGTCCGCCTGCGTCATCTTTTTTCCCGCCGACGGGCAAACGGTAAACCCGCAAACACGCCTGTTTTTGAGCATCCGCAACGCATCTTCACCGGCCAGGCCTTCTGGATCGATCAGCCTCAGCATGCTGGAAATCATCCGCTGCACGCTCCCAGTGTCCCGCTTCAGGGCGCCCAGAAGTACATGGATCTCCTGCTTCCGTGCCTGCCGCAACGCAAATTCGGCGACCTGCATGGTTTCCTGTTCGTCCAGCTCCCAGCCGTCGCCCGTTGAACCGGGAATCAGAAATCCCTTCACCCAAGGGACGATGTGATGGAAATGGGCGGACATCCGGTCAAGGTCGATGCTGCCATCTCTGCCGTAGTGAGTCAGCAGCGGGCACCACAATCTGGGAATGCCTGCCGGAAAAAACTCCCGTACGCAGGCCTGTCGTTTTTTCGCTATCGTGTTCATAAAATGAGTCCTCTGAAATGCGTTTTTCAGGTCGTCTGCAGCAGTTTCTTCAGGGCTGCGAGCAGCCGAGAGACGCTCTCCTGTCTGGACGAGTGGCCCATCAGGCCGATCCGCCAGATCTTGCCGGCCAGGGGTCCCAGGCCGGCACCGATTTCGATCTTGAACTCACTGCGCAACCGTTTCCGGACGGACAGCTCATCGACGCCCGCCGGAATGAGCACCGTATTGAGCATGGGCAGCCGCCAGGGCTCCTCCACAAGCATCTCCATGCCGAGTTCCTTGAGTCCGCCGACCAGGGCCAGCTGGTTCTTCCTGTGCCGCTGGAAGGCTTTTTCGAGCCCCTCTTCGAGCAGCAGCGTGAGGGCCTGATAGAGCCCGTAGAGCATGTTCACGGGCGCCGTATGGTGATAGACGCGTTTGGCGCCCCAGTAATTCGCAATGAGCGACAGATCCAGATACCAGTTGGGGACCTTGGTTTTGCGGCCGTTGAGCTTGGCAACCGCCCTTTCGGAAAAAGACAAGGGCGCCAGGCCGGGCGGGCAGGACAGGCATTTCTGCGTCCCGCTATACAGCGCGTCGATGCCCCAGTCGTCCATGCGCACGTCGATCCCGCCGAGGCTCGTCACCGCATCCACGAGGTAGAGGGTCTCGCTTCCTTTGAGCAATTTTCCGATTTCGGCCACCGGGTTCATGACCCCCGTCGATGTCTCCGCGTGCACCACGGCGACGATGCGGTAGGCGTTTTCGCGGATTTTCTTTTCCACCGCTTCCGGAAGAACCGGCGTTCCCCAGGCAAATTCAAGGGTATCCACCTCGGCGCCCAGCCTGGAGGCGACATCGCTCATGCGCATGCCGAAAACCCCGTTGATAAGGATCAGTGTCTTGTCGCCCGGTTCGATGAGATTCACGAAACAGGCCTCCATCCCGGCCGACCCGGTCCCGGACATGGGAACGGTCATGGCGTTTTCGGTGCGCAGGACCTGTTGGAGCATCTCCTTGATCCCGTCCATGATCGTCATGAAGTAAGGGTCCAGATGCCCGAGGGTCTTGCGGCTCAGGGCGTTATAGACCGCCTGCGGGACGCACGACGGACCGGGACCCAGCAACAATATGTCTTCGATGCCTTCCAGTAAATTCTTCATGTCAATCTCCTCCTCAACCTCTGGAGACCTGCATCGCTGCCCGGCCTCCGCCTGAGATCGGCTTGTTTTTTTGTTCACCCTCCCCTTAATCCCCTCCCGTCAAGGGAGGGGAAATAAACTTTTTGCGAGTTCGTCACCCTCACGCAAATGATTCGTTGCAGCGTCGGACTCGATCTTCCGGATCTGATCGAACAGACTCCGATTCACCGGCGTGGGAACGTCATAATACCGGCCCAGTTCGATCACCCGGCCAGCAAACATCTCGACCTCGGTTTTCCGGCCGGCCTCCACGTCCTGCAGCATGGAGGTCTTCCCTTGGGGATTCAGCCGGAAGAGGTAGGGATCGAAGCCGCTGATATCCGCTTCCGACAGATCAACGCCGGCTTTCCCGGCCAGCCGCACCACCTCCCGCATGGCCGCACCCATGAGTTCCCTCGCCTCCCCCGCGGTCTGAAACACGGCATAGGGCGCGCGCAGCACGGCCGAGGCCTGGTTGATCCCCACGTTGATCATGAATTTCCACCACAGGATGCGCATCATGTCCGGCGGTGTTTCATAGACAATGCCTGCCCGGTTAAAAAGCGTCTGGATGCGCCGGACCCGTTCCGTCAGGACGGGATTGGCCGCCTCGCCGATGAACAGTCTGCCCTGGGTGGTATAAATGACGCGGTTTGCGTCCCGCAGCGCGTCGATTCCGACGGACACACAATAAAGGATCCTGTCCATGCCATAGACGGCGCCGATGCGATCCTCGCTTTCGATGCCGTTCATGACGGAAATGATCAAGGTCTCCGCGCCCACCCGGTTTTTCATATCCCGGATGGCGTCGTCGAGGTGCTGATACTTGACGGCCATGATGACGAGATCGGCGGGCGCTGCATGTTCATCCGGACCGGTCACGGGAATGTCATATCGCCTGCCGTTGACGACTACGCCTTCCCGCCGGAGCCGCTCTGCACGTTTTCCCCCGGCCACAAAGCCGACGCATCGGGGATCCATGTCATGAAGCATGGCCGCATAAACCGCCCCCAGCGCACCGGCCCCGATGATCGAAACGGTCTCGATGGATGGTTTCATAACCCTCCTCAACTCGCCTTTCCAAGAGGCTCCGCGACCCAGACCTCTTTCCTCACTTACTTTCACAGGATCTCAATCAAGCCGGGATTATCCCACAGAGTCCGGCTTCACGGAGATCAGTCTCATGCTTTAAAGACCGCTCATTTTTGTCTAAGCGCGGTTTTTTATGAATTCGTAGATGTCCGGGTGAGTGCAAACTTCATAGTATTTTCTTGACGTCTTTCCGATCACATCCATCGTTTCGGGTTTGACCTCAAAAATGGTTGCTTCCCGAATAACCAGACGCTGATATTTCCCGCTTACTGTCGGTACCTTGCCGGTATAAAGTTTGACCTCTACATTATTTTCTACCGGATACATCATGCTTTCCAGGTTGATTTCTCTGGAGAGCTTGGCAAAGCCATCCGGGTTAAGTTCAATCCCGCTGACATTATATCGCAGGGAAAGGTCATCTGCCGTGGCCTCGATTTCTTCTTCCGGAACATTTTGATATACGAGCAGATTAAACATCTGAGTTTGATCCTTGAAGCGCTTGCGCAACATCTTGTTGCAGCTTGACAGTCGGTCTGCCTGATTGATCGCCGGGGAAATCATGATTCTGGAATCGCCATCGAACAGAAAGGTCGGAGGGCTCTGGTTATAACAGACACCGATCCCAAGTTCGAGTATCGGTAGATCATGCTTTTGATTTTTCACATTATATTGCCGAACAATATCGAGCATCCTGATTGCAAGTCCACATGCACGTGCCACACTATACCAACCCTGCGGTGTGTCTTCATGTTCGAAGATCGACAGAATAATCGCATCCCCTTCAATAAATACCTTGGACCCGTCATAGTCAGAAAGAATTTCAGAGATCGGATCAAAAAAATTTAGGCTGAAATAGGATGCCGGGTTAAGCCCTCTGGCTCTCATCAGGGAGGTGATATCCATTGACCCGCGGATATCCGCTTTGACAATAACGTGATTGAGGATGGGTTTTTCTTCCCTGTCACGTTCGTCCGGAAGCAGAAACTCATGCAACGACCGGTTTGCCCGTGACAGCGTCAAAATTTTTTCTTCTTTTACAATATTGATGGTGTCCATCGCACCTTTCAGAAGACGACCATTCTTCATATCCCTGTGATATCTGAAAAACTGCTTGAGAAAACAAAACAGATACTGTTTCTTTTGTTGAACGGAACAGCTTTTCATCTGGCTGATCGTTTCGTCAAGCGGCGCAAGGGACAGTGATTTCCTTCCTTTCAGCTGTCGAATAATGGGTTTTCTCATCCCGGGTTCAACCAGAAACTCCCGGACTTGACGTGGCCGCATAGGGGGGCAGTAGCTGCCGAATACCGATTTCATTTCATAAGCCGCCACAATCCTTTTTATCAGTCGCGCTTTTTTAAATTTCCGGTAAAAAAGATTTAACATTTTTTCCTGATTTTCCATCTGCGATTTAAGGTCGGCAAGAATATTTTTTGTTTCTTTCCCCCCTTTAGATCTTTCGTACTGTTCCCGTGAATCAAAGCAATTGAACATTCGGTCAATATTGTCGATTTCCATTATCCAGGGATCCAATGCGTTTTCTTCAGCATTGAAAATGCCTTCTTCCTTTTTTTCTCTTTTTTCGTTTTCGTTGATCGAATCCCCGTCTTTGGTGCTGTCCTGGCCTAAATCCGTTTTGCTGAACAGGTCATAAATGATCGATTTAAGGCTTTGGTAAGTATCAGGATCTTCAGATCGCTGTCCAAAAAGCACATAGGCTTCGATCAGAAAAAAATCGTCTGCAGCGTTATCCGTGTGGAGCATAGGGTTGAGGAAAAAATTGTCCGGGAGAATGTGGTCAGAATGAAAATTCGACTCTCGGATGTTTCGCAGATTATTGGCGTTGACATCAGCCAGTATCTGGAACAGTTCTTCACCTACAAGAAGAAAAATCCGTTTCTGATTAAGCTTAATTTCAGTCAGTTTCTCCTTAAGTTTAAAAAATTCGACCGGGTCATGTTTTTGAGATAATTCATAGGTTCTGTTGATGTCTTCAATATTCGCTATTAATTTTTCATATTGGTTTTTGATTTCTTCAAGGAACAATTTTGCAAGAGAAGCCTGTCCCAGGAAATCCATTTGAACCTCAGATTCAGATTTGGCCCTGTTTATTCCCTCCAGCAAAACATTTGTGCAAATATGATTTAAGGTTTTTTTTTCATTTTCACAGATCTCTTTTTTATAGTCCTCGAAAAAGTTTTCAGTTCGGCTATGTTTGATGATTAAAAGAAATACTGCCCGTTTGACGGTGTTGTGAGCCTGAGGACTGATGTGGACATCGAGGTGGAGATTGTCTACCCCGAGAACAAGCCTGTTTAAAGGCAAATCGACCCGATAACGTTTGAGGGGGAGCTGTTTAAGGCTCGGGGGTTTTGAAAAAAAATTAAAGAAACTCAACATGGCATCATTGTCGGTGATTGAATCATTTTTCTTAATGTGGCTATTGGTTGTAATTTAATGATTAGATAACAATTACAACCGGTTGATTGGCTAAGCGTGCGAATTCTAACAGAATAATTTCAATAAATCAAGATAAGATGAAATGCTATCGACCCCTCAGGCCTGTTCGCCGGCCTTGCGCAGCAGCAGTCCCCAGTCCTCGTTGACCATCTGCTGGATCTGGTCGAGGTCCTGATCGGTGAGGTGCCTGAAGCGGCCCTGGAGTCTGAAATACTCGCGCACGAGGTATTCCCTGGGTTTGTAGTTGATCGTGTACCGCAGGCCGTCTTCCACCTCATAGAGCGGGAAGATGTTGGTCTGCACGGCCATGCGGGCAATCTTGACGGACATCTCGGAGGGAATGCGCCAGCCCGTGGGGCAACTCGCGTAGATGTGCAGAAACCGGGATCCCTTCATTTCCTTAGCCTTCTGCGCCTTGCGCAGCAGGTCATCCGGATAGGCGATGCTGGCCGTGGCGGCATAGGGAATCCGGTGCGCGACGAGGACCTCCACGATGTTTTTCTTGCGCAGTTTCTTCCAGTCCTGGCCGGTGGTGGTCGTCGTCCAGGCCCCGTAGGGGGTGGAGGAGCTGCGCTGAATGCCGGTGTTCATATAGGCTTCGTTGTCGTAACAGACGTAGATGAAATTCTCGTTGCGTTCCACGGCGCCGCTCAAGGCCTGGAAACCGATGTCGAAAGTCCCGCCGTCTCCGGCCCAGGTGAGTACGGTGGTTTCCGTATCGCCCTGCATGTCCAGGGCCGCCCGCACCCCGGTGGCCGTTGCGCCGCCCGTTTCAAAGGCCGCGTGGATCACGGGGATCTTCAGCGCCGATTGCGGATAAGGCCCCGCAATCACGGACCAGCAGCAGGCCGGGAGCACCATCATGGTTTTTTCTCCGAGGGCCTTGAGCACAAAACGCATGGCGATCGTCGCGCCACAACCAGGACATCCCACATGCCCCGAATGGACAAATTCCCGATCCATGACATCAGTCTGCATATTTCACCTCATGCAACCCCATCCAGACACTTTCCTTTTGCGGCGCGTCGCTGTTTTTCGTCTGCCAGTAAATCTGTGTCAGCATCTCCGGCGTCACGTCCCGGCCGCCGATTCCGGCGATAAAGCCGAATACGGGAGGATGGTCGGGTGTGTTGCAGAGGGCGGCCCGGACCTCCTGGGCAAAGATGCCGCCGGCCCCGAATGAGAAATTCCGGTCGACGACGGCCACCTTCTTTGCCCCTTTAAGTTCTTCGCGGATCCGCTCACAGGGAAAGGGCCGGAACAGCTTGATCTTCAGAATGCCGACTTTTTCTCCCTTTGCCCTTAAATCCAGCAGAGCGAGGCGGCAGGTGCTTGTCACGGTTCCCGACGTCACGAAGATGATTTCGGCATCCCCGCACTCAATCGCCTCCACGGGACCGTACCGGCGGTTGAACTGCGCGGCGAAGGCATCCTCAATCTCGCCGAAACGGATCAGGGCGTCGTCCATGGCCATGGCCATGTGATAACGCATCTCCATATAGTCGCCGGGAGCCACCAGAGGACCGAACGCGCAGGGGTGCGCCGTGTCCAGTTGAAACTTCGGAACGTAGGGGGGCAGAAACCGGTCGACTTCTTCCTGACCGGGGACGTCCACCGGTTCATAGGTATGGGAAAGATAGAAGGCGTCCAGGACGATCATGACGGGCAGATTCACCGTCTCGGCCAGATAAAAAGCCTGGAGGGTCGAGTCCAGCACCTCCTGGCCGTCCTCGCAGTACATCTGGATCCAGCCCGTGTCACGCTGGGCCAGGCTGTCTGTCTGATCGACCCAGATGTTCCATCCCGGCGCGAGAGCCCGGTTGACCTCGGCCATGACGATGGGCAGCCGGGCGCCGGACGCCCAGTGCAGCAGCTCATGCATCAGGGCCAACCCCTGCCCGGAGGTCGCGGTGAAGGTTCGCACCCCCGCGGTCTGGGCGCCGATGAGCGCGGCCATGCAGGAATGTTCGCTTTCCACGCGCAGGAACCGGGCCTTCATCAGCCCCTTGGTGCAGTATTCCGACAGGATCTCCACGATATGGGTCTGCGGCGTGATGGGATAGGCGGAAATCACCTGAACCTTCGCCAGTCTCACCGCTTCCGCAACGGCATGGCTGCCTTCCAGAACCCGTTTCATGACATCTCCTCCCCGAGGGACATGGCATTGCGGGGGCATTCCACCACGCACAGGCCGCATCCCTTGCAATAGTCGTAATTGATATGCCGTCCCTGGTGATCCCGTTCACGGATCACCGACGAGTCCGGGCAGTAGATGAAGCAGTTGTCGCACTGGTTGCAGAGGCCGCAGTTGAAGCAGCGCTCCGCCTCTTTCATGGCCAGTTGGGCGGAAATTTTCAGATCGATTTCTTCAAAGGATCGGGCCCGTTCTTCCTTGAGCAGCCGAGGCTGGGTCACCCGGGGCATAAACTGAAAATGATCGGTGTTGATTTCATCGTAGCGGACCACATGCGTGTTTCTGAGCCGGCGCTCCCCGCCCAGATAGACCTCCATGGAAAGGGACCGGCCATCGCCGACCCGGCAGGCCTCCAGCCTCGGGACAACGGCCTCAACGCCCTCCTGGAAGAGTATATCAAGCGCAATGGCAGCCTGCTTGCCGGATGCGACGGCATGAACGACGCTTTTTGTCGCGTTGGTCAGATCACCGCCAAAGACCATGACGGCGCCCGGCCCCCGGCTCTCCAGAACCGTGTGCGTGAGCTTGAGCATTTCCCGGTCGGTGGGGTCGGGCTCATGCCAGGCTTCGAGCGCCTGGGCGCCGATGGCCTTGAAAACCCGGTCCACCCGGATCTCGCGTATTTTCCCATGGTCTGGGACAATTCGCCCCCGGCTGTTTTCCTCACCGGCAATCATCATCTCCTGCAGCGTCAGCAGGATTTCCCCCCCCTCCTGTGCAATAGCCATGGGCGCCACGAGCGCCTGCAACTCCACGCCCTCCTCGATCGCCATTTCCACTTCCGGTTCGAAAGCGGGCATATCCCGTCGCCGACGCCGGTAGAGCAGCAGGGCTTTTCCGCCCAGACGGACGATGCTGCGCGCCACGTCTAAGGCGGTATTGCCGCCGCCGATGACAGCCGACACACCCTGGCAGGCCGGCGCCTGACCGTCCCGGATTTGCCGCAGGAAATCCAGGCCTTCGCCGACGTCTTTGAGATGCTCTCCGGGCACATTCATCGCCATTCCATTGCCGTGGCCGCAGGCCATGAAAACGGCGTCGAAATCTTTCTTCAGCGCTTCCAGAATCTCAGCGGTCACCGGCTTCCCCGTCAAGATGGATACGCCCTGCGCTTCGATCTGATTGATATCATGCCGCAGGGCCGTCAAGGGAAGACGGTACGGGGGAATGCCCCAGCGCAGGATCCCGCCGGCTTCCTTTGAGGCTTCAAAGACCCGGCAGGAATAACCCAGGAGGGTCAGGAACCAGGCGGCGGCCAGCCCTGCCGGACCGGCGCCGACAACGGCGATCTTCTGTTTCCGGGGGGTTCTTTTTTCGAGCTCCGCTTTGATGCCATAGCGGATGGCTGTATCCGCCAGGAACCGCTCGAGGCTGTGAATGGCCACGGCGGCATCGAATTCCCGCCGGTTGCAGAGGTCTTCGCAGGGATGGAAGCAGACACGTCCGCAGACGGAGGGGAAGGGATTCTCCAGAAGAATCGTCTCCCAGGCTTCCTTGAAGAACCCCTGCGTCGCGAGCATCTCGATCCGGGCGATGTCTTCTCCGGCAGGACAGGCGGCGCTGCAGGGCGATGTTTTCTCATCGTACCGCGGGCGCACGAACCGCCACGACCCGGTCTTGTTGTCCTGCGTGCTCAGGTAGGTGCGCGGCATGAACAGGGGATTGGGATTTTCCGATTTGTTCATGATCATTTTATCCGATCCTTCCCAGCAGACAGACCTGCCTGTAAGCGTCGCGGGCCGCCTCGATGTTGCTTTGGGCCTCGACTGCAAGGTCTTCTCTGATCGCAGCGGCAATGGCCTCCAGGGGCGGCATTCCCAGCATCCTTGAGAAGGCCCCGATCATGGCCGTGTTGACGATGGGATGGGTGCGCGTCCCCAGCCGGTGATTGAGAGCGATCTGCTTGGCGTCCACATGGGCGAGCTGAAAGCCGGTATAGGGCGTCAAATCGGCAGGCGGCGAGGGAGTGTTGATCAGAATCCAGCCGCCCGGCTTCAGGCCCCGCGTGACACTCACGCTGTGCAGGAGGGTCTGATCCTGAACGGCCACATGATCCGGCGTGGTGACGTTCGTCCGCAGCAGGATCTTTTCACGGTCCAGGCGGACATAGGCTTCGACGGGCGCGCCGCGTCGCTCCACGCCGAAAAAGGGAAAGCTCTGAACCTGATAGCCCGCCTGGAAAAAGGCCTTAGCCAGCAGAATGGTGGCGACCACTGTTCCCTGCCCCCCGCGGCCGTGAAAGCGGATTTCAATCATGGCGCTACCCTCTTCAGGTCTTATTCCACACAACCACCACGGCCCGCGCCGGGCCCTCTGTCAGCGAGCGGAAACTGTGATTCAGGGCGGAGTCAAAATAGAGGGCATCTCCTGCCGAAAAGATTTCCACACGGTCATTGGTGCGGAATTCAAGCTTTCCATCCAGAAGAAACAGGAATTCTTCCCCTTCGTGGCTCGTGAACACCATCTCGGCTGTTTCCATCGGCACAAATTCGACCAGGAGCGGTTCCATGTGCTTGCCGGGCATCCTGGCCTCAAGGGATTCGTAGATATAATCCACCTCGCCTTCCCGGTGATGCGGGCGCCGCTTGACGCTGAGCCGTTCTCCGGCCCGGGTGACGGAGATCTGCTCGGCAGGCGCCTCATCCTTGAAGAAATAGGCCATTCCGACGTTAAGCGCCCGGGCCAGCTTCAGCAGGGTACCCACAGGCGGCATGACCTCGTCGGATTCAATCTCTGCCAGCACGGATTTGGAAATGCCGGTCTTCGCGGCCAGGTCGTGGAGGGTATGGAAGTTTCTTTCACGGAGATCTTTGACCTTACCGCCGATTCTGAATTCCTCGGCAGCGGAAGGGGTTTGCTCGTTCTGTGGCATTTTCTCACCTCCACGGAATGGATTCGCTTGAGGTCAAGAACATCTTGGATTACAGACGGGACTCACATCGGGAGTCAGCAACATAATGCCCAAGGGAAACGGGGATGTCAAGAAAAAACAGGAAAGATGCCATGTCTGGCCATGATCGTTTTCTAACCCGGCACGCGTTTCACGGATCCGCTGTTTACAAGCTCGTGCAACTGGGCCAGAAGCTGCCGCTCCTGCGGGTCGATCTTCATATCCGCGTTTGCAAGCATGAGAATTTTCTCGTATTCCGTGGTCGTCAGTTGATGGTCCTCGATGGCTTTGTCGATCATTTCTTTCAATTTGGCGGCTTCTTTACTTAACATGCAAAACACCTCTTTCTGGATTCTGTTGATTTGGACCGGATTGCCCCTTCGGGCAGGCGGAATATAGGAGAGTCCATCAGGAATGTCAATACCATTTCAGGAACCTGGGAGCGCTTACAGACTTTGATCTCATGCCTGTCCCGGTTCGGGATGATTGAACAGTCGTATCGCTTCTGCAATCTTGTCGGGCTCGCCGACGACAAACAGGATATCCCCGGCCGAAAAGACTGTTTCAGCCGGGGGGTTGGAGATGATCTCATTCTTCCGGCGCACGGCCAGTACGGACACGCCTATTTTTTTTCGCAGCTCCGTCTCCGCCAGCGTCTTTCCAATAAACGACGACCGCTCGGACATGCGGAAGGATTTTATTTCCACATCCGGCAGGCATAATTCCAGATCCAGACAGGTCGAGGCCTCCCGCGAGAGGCTGCGCAGCA
Organism: uncultured delta proteobacterium; assembly: GCA_963743175.1. Lineage (GTDB taxonomy): Bacteria > Desulfobacterota > Syntrophia > Syntrophales > Fen-1087 > JAPLJM01. The sequence continues at coordinate 350,637 of CAVUOQ010000012.1, forward strand.
TATCGTATCGTTCCGAACGGATTTCCGACACAAACCGTTCAATCTCTTCCTTCGGCATGAGGTATTTGGACAGGACACGGCTGAAGATTTCCACGGATGTTTCAAATTCCTCCGGGATGACCTCGTCGGCGCCCAGCTCGCTCAGGGGCGCCATTTCCTGGATGAACCGCGTGCGGACCACAAGATAAAGCTTCGGATTCAGTCTCCGGGCCAGTTCTGTGATTCTCCGTGTCGCTGCGGGATCATTAATGACCACCACGAGAGCCTTGGCGGCTTTGATATTCACATGCTGCAGGATCGCCTCCTGGGTGGCGTCGCCGTAATGAATGGGCATCCCCTTGGCCCGCTCCTCCCTCACCACTGTCGGGTTCATTTCAAGGATGACGAAAGGAATGCCGCTGAATTTCGCGGCGCGGGCCAGATTCCGCCCGTTGAGACCGAATCCAACAATTACGAGATGGTCCTTTGCATGTATCCGCTCCGTATGGGGTGCCGGATAGGATCCGCGCTTTATTTTTCTTGGCAGGGGTAATTTCAGGACCAGTGATGCAATCCGGGGGGACGCCGCCAGGGCGAAGGGCGTCGCCATCATCGTCAAAACGGATACTGCGAGGAATCCCTGATACATATCACCGGCAAGCAAACCATGCTGAAGGGCCTTCTCCGACAGGATAAAGGAAAATTCACCCACCTGGCCGAGGGAGATGGCCACAAGAACAGCCGTACGCAAGGAAAGGCCCAGAAGGATCGCGATCACAAGGACTATGAGGGCTTTGAAAATGAACACGCCCAGGGCCAGCAGCGCAAAATAAAGAGGGTGCTTCAGAAGAAATCCCATATTGAGCAGCATCCCGATGGATACGAAAAAGAAGCTTGTGAAGACGTCGCGGAAGGGCAGGATGTTGCCGAGCGCCTGATGGCTGTATTCGGATTCGGAGATGATCAGCCCGGCCAGGAAGGCGCCCAGTGCCAGGGAGAGTCCCGCCATATTAGTCAGCCAGGCTACGGCCAGACAGATGGCGATCACGCTGAGCAGGAACAGCTCCCGGCTTTTTGTGCGGGCGATGCTGTAGAATGCATGCGGAACGATCCATTTCGCACTGACGATCACCAGCACAACGATGGAAACAACCTTCACCAAAAATAGCAGCAGCGAATCCGTTGACCCGCCCTGTCCTTCTCCGGCCAGCAGCGGAACAAGCAGCATCATGGGAACAATGATGATATCCTGAAAAATCAGGATACCGAGCGCCGTGTTGCCCTGCGGGGTTTCAACTTCGGCGCGGTCCTGGAGTATTTTCATGACGATGGCGGTGCTGCTCAACGAGACCAGAAAGCCGATCAGCACCGAGTCCCCGATGCCCAGGCCGAAATATCGCGATACGCCGAAGGCGGCGGCGACCGTAAGGACGACCTGAAGTGAGCCGCCGATGACGACGGATCTTCTGATCTGCAGCAGATTCCGGAAGGAAAATTCCAGGCCGATCGTAAAAAGCAGCAGTACCACGCCCACTTCAGCCAGGATTTTGACCGCCTCAATATCCCGGACAAGCCCCAGCCCGAAGGGACCGCTGATCAAGCCGGTCGCCAGAAATCCCACGATAATGGGTATCCGCACCAGGTGGCACAGATACAGGACAAGGGCCGAAAGGCCGATAATGATAAGGATATCATTCAACAGGGGCATGACGGCAATTTATCATTAGAGAAAAATCATGTCGAGAAAAATCATTGACATTTGCGTTTGAAAAGACCTACTATGCGGCACGGTTAGGATCGTTAAGGCAACCTCTGTGCAAGGCAGGCTGGCAGGGCAGTCGGTTTATCAAGAAAAGCCCTTTGAAGGTCGTCATCGGGAGCTCGGCATGATCAAAGATCTTGTCGTCAAAAACAGAACTTACCGTCGGTTTGATCAGGGCTTCGCCGTCGGCATGGACACCCTGCGGGAGCTGGTTGAACTGGCCAGGCTCAGCGGCTCAGCCGGCAACAAACAGCCCCTCAAGTACATCCTTTCCTGCGATCCCCTCAAAAACGCACTCATTTTTGAACACCTGGCCTGGGCGGGCTATTTGAAGGACTGGCCCGGTCCCGTCGAGGGTGAAAGGCCCTCCGCCTATATCCTCATGCTGGGCGACAAAGAGATCAGCTCGTCCTTCGATTTCGACAACGGCATCGCCGCACAGAGCATCCTGCTGGGCGCTGTGGAAAAAGGGCTCGGCGGCTGCATGATCGCATCCATCCAGCGGCCAAAACTTCGTGAAAAGCTTAACATTCCTGATAGATACGAAATACTCCTGGTGATCGCGCTGGGGAAGCCTGTTGAAACCGTCATCCTGGAAACGGTGAAGATGGACGGAGATGTGAAATACTGGCGTGACAGCGAAGGCCGGCATTATGTACCGAAACGATCGCTGGACGATATCGTTCTGGCCTGATCAGGAATAAGAATTTCCGGGTTTTTACAGCGGGAATTCACAGTTCATTTAATTAATTTTTTTTGAAAGGAGGCAGTTCATGACCACAACCATCATCTGTATCGTCGGCTTTATCATCTACATGGGCCTGTACTTCACGTACGGGAAAAAGATTGAACGGGATGTCGTTAAGGCCTCGGATGAGATCGAGGCGCCGTCGAAACGTCTGTACGACGGCATCGATTACGTGCCCGCCCACCGGATGGTCCTCTTCGGCCATCATTTTTCCTCCATCGCAGGGGCCGGCCCCATCATCGGCCCCGCCCTGGCCATGTGCTGGGGATGGCTCCCCGCCCTCCTCTGGGTCTGGCTGGGAAACATCTTCATCGGCGCCATCCACGACTACATCGCCCTGATGGCATCGATGCGCTATGACGGCAAGTCCATCCAGTTCGTCGCCTCCGATCTGATCTCCAAACGGACGGGAACGGCCTTCTACTGGATCGTCTTCTTCCTCCTTGTCCTGGTCGTCGCGGCCTTCGGAACGGTTATCTCCGGGATGTTCGCCAAGACGCCGGAAATCGCCGCGGCCTCCATCTACGTGACCTTTGTGGCCATGATCCTCGGGTATCTTATCTACGTAGTCAAGATGAACCTCCCGATCGCTACGATCATCGGGGTCGCCATGATGGCCGCCGCCATCTGGGCGGGCACGATATTCCCCGTGCAGGCGAGTTTTGAGGTCTGGCTGGTCGTTCTGTTCTTCTATATTATCATCGCCGCAGCCATCCCCGTCAATATCCTGCTGCAGCCCAGGGATTATCTCAATTCCTGGCTCCTCTACTTCGGCATTTTCGTAGGATTCGCCGCCGCCTTCTTCACCTTCAGGGGCGTGGAGATTCCCATGATGACCGATTTCGCACCGGTCCTGATCGGCGGGAAGCCGACCCCCTTCTGGCCGGCCATTCCCCTGATCGTCGCCTGCGGGTCCCTCTCGGGATTCCACTCCCTGGTCGCCTCCGGGACGTCCTCCAAGCAGATCGCCAAGGAGTCTGACGGTCTCTTCATCGGGTACGGGGCCATGTTTACCGAAGGGCTTCCTCTCCACGATCGTCATCTGCGCCATTGCCGGTTTCGGCTTCACGGCCCTGAAGAACGCCCATGACGCCGCCGCTGCCGCCGCCGCCGCCAAAGCTGCTGCGGGGGCCGTCGCCGGAGCGGGAGGCGTGGCCGCCGCAGCTACCGCGGTTGTTGCCCCCTTTGCCCTCACCCTCGACAACTGGGGGGCCCTGTTCACCAAGACCTCGGAGGCCCTGAGGCTCTCCCAGGCCAACCTGGTCATTCAGACCTACTCGGATATGGTCGCGGCAAGCTTCCTCTCCTTCATTCCCGTGAAGGTCGTCAAGGTCATCGCCGGGCTCTGGATTTCCGCATTCGCCCTGACCACCCTCGACACGACCAACCGGATCGCCCGCTACTGCGTTGTGGAGATGCTGGCCCCGGTGAAGAACAAGGCTGCGGGTCTCTACGGCATCCTGACGAACCGCTGGATCGCCTCGCTGATTCCTGCCGTCCTCGGCATCTATCTGGCCTGGAGCAAGCAGTTCACCATCGTCTGGCCGTCTTTCGGGGCCGCCAACCAGCTCATCGCCTCGATCGCCCTGATGACGGGGGCCGCCTATGTGGCCAAGAAGCTCAAGTCCAAGTTCGCCATCATGGTGGTCGTTCCCGCTTGGTTTCTCTGGTTCACGGTGACGGCAGCCATCATCTGGTTCATGATCGTGGTCATGCCGGCCAACATCGCCAAGGCCCCCGGGCAAGGCTGGACGGTCCAGGTCATCATGGGGATCATGCTCATCATGAATGTCATCTTCATTGTCGATTTCGTGAAATCGCGTAAAAAAGAGTAACTTTAAGAACATACAACTGTATTTGTTTCTCATCCTCTCCTGACAGGGGAGGGTGAGAAGCTGTTTCCTCTTCCCTTGCAAGGGGAGGGGAAAGGTGGGAATGGGTTTCAGGTGGAAATGGCCTCTTCGTTTCTCGGTTATTGCCGGCAGATGCTTACGGACATGGGCACGGCCCAGCGGGAGAGCCTCGTTTCCCTGACCTGTCTGGAGGTGCAGGAACTGGAAAACATCTTTGCCCTCCTGCTGATGGGCTCTTTTATCGGCCTGCCCGCCCCGCCGACCTTTCTGTCCGTCGAACTTCTGCCCTTCATGGAACGGGAAATGAGAATCCTCCACCAGCGGGCCGAAGACGCCCATGACATGCTTGCCGAGATCATGGGCACGCTCGGAATCGATTGATGCGGATCCTTTTCTTCACCGGCAAGGGCGGGGTGGGAAAGTCCACCATCGCGGCGGCGGCGGCCTGGCAGCTTGCACGGCAGCATCGGGTCCTGATCGTTTCCCTCGACCCGGCCCACAACCTGGGCGACATCTTCAACGTCACCCTGAAAAACAAGCGCAGGCGTTTCAGCGAAAATCTCTATCTCCAGGAGGTGGACCTCCGGCAGATGGCCCGGGCCTACCTTGAAAAGGAAACAAATGTTCTTTCAGATACCTATGGTTACCTGAAGGCCCTGAACCTCGATCACTATTTCTCCGTCCTCAAATATTCTCCGGGGATCGAGGAATACGCCCTCCTGACCAGTATTGAAAAGGCGATCCGGGAGGATACGGATTTCGACTACCTCCTCTTCGATACGCCGCCTACGGGTTTGACTTTGCGATTTTTGGCCCTGCCCCAGGTGACGGTGACGTGGATCGAACGCCTCACCGCCATTCGCCGGCAGATTCTGGAAAAGCGCTACACCATCCAGAAGATCCGCCGCCCCTTGAAGGCCGGGGAAGAAAAACGGGAGATCCGCCTGGGCTACGACGAAAAGGACGATGATATTTTGAACCGCCTGCTGGTCCTTCAGGAGAACTACGGCAAGCTCACCGCCGTCCTGCAGGGAGCAACCTGCGGAATTGTCCTCGTCTTCAACCCGGACCTTTTGTCTCTGCGGGAGTCGGAACGCCTCATCGAGGGTCTTGGAGACCTGAAGCTCCCCCTGCGGCTCCTGGTCCAGAACAAGGTTACAGAGGAGAACCGTACCATCGCCGACCAGGTGACCGGAGCCCTCCAGAAGGCGTCCGGGCACAGAGACCCGGTACGGTACGTCGCCCTGAATCAGGACATCGCCCTTAAAGGAGCCAGTTTGTACAATATTTCAGAAGACTTGAGGTCTGATCTTGAATTTTAATTTTTTCCCGAACGAGCACCTGGTTACCGAACCCCTGTTTTATCTCTTTGTCGCCTTCTCCGCTATACTGGGCTACGGTTATTTCTGGGGGAAAAAGGTCAATCACCGCCTGTTTAAATCCGCATTTGAAGACTTGGTCAACGTCGTCCGGCCTGTGGACCAGACCTTTACCAACATCGGCGGGCTCATCGGCTATCACGCCACCCTTACCCCGCCCAAGAAGGACCCCATCTCCCAGGTGGATGCCACCATTACTTTTCTACCCCGCCATTCCTGGTTGTGGATGCCCGTCTCCAAGCTGATCCGCAAATACGACCGCCTCTTCATCACCATCTATTTCCGCCGGGCGCCCATTGCCGAAGGGCATCTCATTGAAAAGGATTACGCCCGCTTCCGGGGACCGAAAATCACCAATGCCGAGCGCCTGCAAAAGGAAGACGTCAAATGGGGGTCCTATGACTTCATCTTGTATTTCGACAATGAGACGATCCGGCAGAAGCTCCGGCAAATCGTCAACCGGCTGGCCGATCCTGGAACGGTCCGCCATATCGCCGTCGTCCCGGAGCAGCAGAAGAGCTTCATCTTTATGATTCCAAAAAAGGGGAATGTGGCAACCTGCCTGTCCCCCATCTACCAGTGGCTGCCGTCGCTGTTGAAACAGGAAGAAAAAGGGAAATGAAAATGTGTCGTAATTTAATCTATTTATTGACGGTATGTTTAATCATGACAACGCTCATCGCCGGCTGCGGTGAATCGAGTAAACAACCGCCGCCGGGACCGGCCCCCAAGCAGGAAGCCCCCACGCCCCAGGCAACCGGGCCGGCCACGACGACGCCCGGCGCCCCCGGTGCGGCGAAACAGCCGGACTGCTATGAGATCGGCTACAAGACGGGACGCTGCGTTGCCAAAAGCATGAGTAACCTGCCCTGCGATGCCGGCGACGAGATCCCCATGCCCCCCGAGTGCAAGGGGAAGCCGGAGACGGACAAAGGTCTCACCGAGGGTCGGAAGTCTGTTTATTAGGAGCATTCCGGGAAGATGATTGAAGGCGGCTTTTACGATCATGCCCTGGAACCGGTAATGATAAGGAAGGTGGAATAATCAACAATCAGAACTGAGGAGGAGGTCAAATCATGGCTCAAAAACAGGATTTAGGCGTGTTTGATTTCGCCGTTAAGGCGGAAAAGGATGGCATGGACTTTTACATGAAGGCAGCCAAGAAATTCTCCGGCAACGAGGATCTTAAAAAACTGTTTGTCTCGCTGGCCAAAGAGGAAGCCGCCCACATGCAGATCTTCATGGATTTCAAGATCAAGGCGGAAGGCAAGGGCGTAGATCAATGTCTGAAAAGCCCGGAGATCGACGCCTATCTGGAAGCGATCGTTCAGGAAGGGCTGTTCCCCAGGGGTGAGACGATCAACAAGCGCCTGGAAAAGGTGGAAACAGTGGCCCAGGCGGCGGCCATCGCCATGGCGGCGGAAAAGAACGCCATCCTGCTCTATACGGAATTGGCCAAACTTGCCAAAGATAAGGAGCAAAAGAAGTTTTTTGAGAAGATCGTCAAGGAAGAAAAATCGCACCTCGTCATGGTCAGCGGTCTGCGGGCCGATAATGATCCGATGTACGCCGCTCTTAGATTTGGACGGTTTTTCTGAATCAGACAAATTCCACGGTCAGATCGGGAAATTCCTTCTGAAACTCAGCCGTTACATCCCGGACGATTGTGGCGATGATCGTCTGTGCGATGGCGGCACAGGTGACACAGTGGGGAAGATGGCGGTAAGCATCGGTGAAGATGTAAAACCGCTTGTCTTTCTCACTGTAGCGGACCCGCCGGATAAGGCCGAGTTGCGCGACGGGAAGGCCGCTTTCCGGGTCTTTGATCTTCTCCAAAACGGCGTCGATTTTCCGGATCATTTCCGGTGACATCACGTCTTCGCTTTCCCTTTTTTTCGCCGCAGCGTCTCCAGGTATTTCCATTTTCCTTTTCCCCCTTTCATTTCCCCCAGAAGCCCGGCACCAGCAGAACGAGGAGGGTATATATCTCCAGCCGTCCGAGCAGCATGCAGACGATCAATATCCATTTGCCGATCACCGGCACCGCTGCATAATGATGCGTATCCGCTGCCTCCCGAATCCATGATGTGGTGACTTTCTCGCATCTCCTGTCCCGCTCAACGTGGTTTATATCTTGCCTCTTGTATTTCGTCAAGCGCAGCTCGCTTTTTCTTGACACACAGCCGCCTTCCCCTTTATATATGACGAACTCGTAAAAAGTCCTTTTTCCCCTCCCCTGGCGGGAGGGGAAAAAGGGGAGGGGGGGAAAGACATGGCTGAATCCAGTCATTTACCATCCCCACCCGAACCCTCCCCCGTCAAGGGGGAGGGAATGCTTGATTTTTTACGAAGCCGTCATATATCAGCCGTATTCAAAGACAAGTCCATGGGAGGTTTTGGTAAAATGATCCGGAAAATTCTCGTGACGGGGCGACTGCCCGAGGAGATCCTGTCCGTCTTTGCCGAACGGTTCCAGGTGGAATCCCAGAAGGAAGACCGTCCCATGGAGCGGCAACGCCTGCTTAACGCCGTCGGCGACAGAGACGGGCTGTTGTGCATGATCACGGACAGCATCGATGAAGAGCTTCTAAGCCATGCCCCCCGTCTGAAGATGATCGCGAACATGGGCGTGGGATACAATAACATTGATGTCCGGGCGGCGACCGCCCGCGGCATCCCCGTCTCCAATACGCCGGGTGTACTGACGGAAGCCACGGCCGATCTGGCCTTCACGCTGCTGCTGGCCATCGCCCGGCGGGTTGTGGAGGGAGATCGGCGCGTGCGGGCCGGTGAATTCCGGTTCTGGGCGCCTTTTCTTTTTTTGGGCCGGGAGGTATCCGGCAAGACCCTCGGCATCATCGGCATGGGGCGAATCGGAAAAGCCGTCGCACAGCGCGCCCGGGGCTTTGACATGCCCGTTGTGTACCACAATCGTTCCCGGCTCGAACCCACAGAGGAAGACAGGCTGGGCGCCGGATACGTATCCATGGAAGAGCTGCTGCGGAAATCCGATTTTGTCTCGCTCCACGTCCCGCTTACGGCGGAAACCAGACATCTGATCGGCCGCAGGGAACTCGCCCTCATGAAACCATCGGCCTATCTGATCAACACTGCCCGGGGACCCGTGGTGGACGAACAGGCGTTACTTGCGGCCCTGCAGACGGGTCAAATCGCCGGCGCGGCGCTGGACGTGTACGAGCACGAACCCGTCCTGACGCCGGGACTGACCCTGCTCGACAACGTGATTCTGCTGCCCCATGTGGGCAGCGCGACCATGGAAACCCGCACGCGCATGGCCGCCATGGCGGCGCAGAACCTGATCGCCGGACTGAGCGGACAGACGCCTCCAAATCTCATCAATCCGGAGGTTTTTGCGACCGGGCCGCAGTAAAGGCAATGATTACAAGAGAGCTTTATTGCATAACCGATGAAAAATGGTTCGCAAGCGGCGAATCAAAGATTTTTCGCATTTCCAGAAATTAGACTAATTTATTGAGTTCAAACATATTTAAGCATTATCATATTTATCGCGAAAAAGATTTTGAGCCGCGGCGAAGCCGTTTTTCGAAGGTCTCTACAAGTTGACGCGTTGGAGGACGGCCCCGAAAAACCCGTCTGTGCCGTGGCGATCGGGGCGCGTCTTGAAAAAACCTTCCTCTGTCACCATGGAAGGGGGGATCACGGTGGGTGGGGGGATGCAACGGAAATTCCCGTGACGGGAAAGAAAATCCGCAATCACCGCTTCATTTTCCTCGGGCATCACGGAGCAGGTGCTGTAAACAAGACGCCCGCCCCGCCGCAGGCATCCGGCAACGCAGGCAAGCAGCCTTTTCTGCACGACGGCGTGACGCTGAAGGTCTTCCGGGGTGATGCGCCACTTGATCTCCGGATTCCGCCGCAGCGTCCCCAGGCCGGAACAGGGCACATCCAGCAAAATTCCGTCAAAGGCACCCCGGAAGGTCTCGCCGGGGTCTTCCCGGAGATCCCTCACGAGCGGCTCCACCATGATGATCCCGAGCCTTTCTGTGTTTTCCCGCAGTGCCTTTATTTTCTGCCTGCTGATGTCGACGGCCGTGACGGTCCCATGATTTTTCATGATCTCGGCAAGGTGCAAGGCCTTTATCCCCGCACCCGCGCAGGCATCCAGGATTTTTTCTCCGGGTCCGGGATCCAGCAGGCGGGCAACAAGCTGGGAGGCCTCGTCCTGAACCTGTATCTGTCCCTCTTTATAACCGAAAGTATCCCGGACAGGGATTGCCGGATGGGTCAACACGAGCCCGTCGGGGGAAAATTCCGTTTCCCCCACGGTAAAGCCGCTCCGCTGCAAATGCCCACTGACTTCCTCGCGGGTTGCCTTGAGACGATTCACACGGACGTTCAGCGGCGGAATTTCGTTATTGGCCCTGCAGAGATCCAGAGTTTCCTGGACGCCGAATAACGCGATCCACCGTTTGACAAGCCAGAGCGGATGGGAATGGACAACCGAGATGTGACCCGCCGGATCGATTTCGATGTCCGGCCAGGGTATTTCCTTTTCCTTCCGCATGACGTTTCTCAGAATGGCGTTGACCAGACCGGATGCCGTGGGGTGCGTCGCCTTGACGAGTTTGACCGCCTCATCAACAATGGCGAAAGCGGGAATCCGGTCGGTGAAGAAAAACTGGTAAAGCGCCGTGCGCAGACAATTCCGGACGCCGCCGTCCATGCTTGCCGGATCCCCTTTGTAGAAGCGGGAGATGACCCAGTCGATCCGACCCCGCATGCGCAGCGTTCCGTAAACGATCTCCGTCAGGAGGCGCCGGTCGTGAACATCCGTCAGGGCTCCGCGGGAGAGAGCCTGATCCAGCAAGGGTTCGGCAAAGAGGCCGGCCTGATCGATCCGGTTCAGAATATCGACGGCCAGGCTGCGTGCGGAATCCTTCATGCTTGATGCCCTAAAAAAGTCAAAAAATGCGTCGAAAACGACGGCTGCGTAAAAAGCTCCGCAGGCAAGGCGCGCAAATCCTGAGGAGTGAGACGTACTCTTGCGTACGCCGCAACGACGAAGGATGCCGCGTAACGCAGCATCCGGACTTTTTACGCAGTCGTCATGCGTCGACAATCGCTACAGGCCGTGTCCAGCCGGCGGAGGCCCGCTTGATCTTGACGGGAAAGCAGCAGACCGTAAAGCCGTGCGGCCGGCCGATGGCGGCAAGATTGGCCATCTTTTCCATGTGACAGTAACCGATCTCAATGCCGGCAAAATGCGCCTCCCAGATGACCTTGGGATCCCCCTTTTCCTGGAATTCCCTGGCCAGGTAAGGCAGCGGCCGGTCCCAGCTCCAGGCGTCGATCCCCACCACGCGGACCCCTTTTTCCGTCAGAAAAAGCGTACTTTCCCGGTCCATGCCGGCGCCCTTGATCAGATACTCCGGCTTTCCCCAGAACTGATCGGCGCCCGTCTGCACGAGAACGATATCCATGGGCTTGATTTCATATCGGATCCGTTCGAGTTCTCGCTGCACATCTTCGACGGTGATCCGTTCACCGTCCCCTTTGTGGCGAAAGTCGAGCAGGACGCCGTCGCCAAAACACCATTCGAGCGGGATTTCATCGATGGTCATCGCCGGCTTCCCCCGGTCCATCGTGGGATGATAATGATAGGGCGCATCCAGATGCGTGCCGCTGTGGGTCGCCAGCGACAGAAACTCGACGGCCCAGCCGACGCCGCCGGGCAACTGTTCCTGCTTGAGACCCGGAAAAAACTCCAGCATGGATGCCGTGCCCATGGCGTGATCGATGTAGTCGACCCGCGGGATCATCATCGGGGGATCGCTCGGAAGCCCCGCTTCGATCGTGATGCTCAAATCAACAAAGCGTTTGCGTGTCATAGGGAACTCCTTTCTGATTCATCCGGTTCTTGCGTACTTCTCTCTCGTTCACCTACAAAGCATTGAAACATTCATGATATATCTGTTGAAGATTTCCATATGAGCTGTAGTATCTGACATTGCTGTAGCAGATGTAATATCTAAAAAATCTGTTCACTTCTTTTCCTGCAACTTTATTTCTCATTCAGTAATAAACCGCTGGACCTCTTTCTTAAAGTCATATGATAAAATTTTCCCCTCTTTTGTGCGAATCTTTACTGTGTCAGGGTCCCAACTAAGTATTTGCCCCTCAATGACATTGCCATTCGTCAAAACAATCCCCTTTATTCCTTTATTACGCTGGCCTGCATCCACAAAAGGTTTGGCATTTTCGATGGGTGGCTGAGATTGCTTTTCCGGACTTTTGGTAACCAGGTATTTGCCAGAACGCACCGGGAGAGCCCGGTAGGCAAGGCTTTGTTTAGGGTGATGCCAATACCACCCTCCTTGGGAAAAATCGAAATCGGCTACGCGCGGGGAACCAAAAAAATTAGAGCTCGTTGCAGAAGCCCACACCCAACTACACGTGAGATGGATCAATTTCGTTATGTGAACAACATCACCACAGGAAACCTGATAAATTTTAGCTGCATCATACAATCCAGCCAGCTCATCCTGCGTAGGTATCCGCCAGTCCGTATAGCCGCCCCCTCGATAATGCTCACAATAGCTCTTGGCGTCTTGCCATTCAATATCAGCTCCGTTATCCTTTGCAGCCCACATTAGACCAGTCCCTGTGTCTAGGACAGTCCCATCATTATTTGCAATAAACCGACCATCCTTATCTAAAGGCCGTTCCTCTTTTGATTGAATTGGCTCCTTGCAATTTACGCCCGTAGTCGGTTGATAGCTACAAATAAAATGCTTGCCTTTACATAATGCCTCCCAGTTGTGCATTGATCCTATAGCAGTTGCCGTCTCGTTGAATATTGCAATTTCCTCAGGTTTGCATCCGATAACACCGGATGATAGATTCTGGGAAATCCTTGTGCTAGTGCAGCCAACAAAGGCCACGACAACCACTAAAATCGAAATGTATCTATTCATTAATAACCTCCATAAGGTTAAATATTCTAATAATATAATCTATTTTTTAAAATAGGTAAATGCAAGGTTTCGCTGATAACCACTTGAAAAAGTGAATGTCCGTCAATAAGATCGGACACTCTCCTTCAGGAAGCTGTCAGTAGGCACGGCAGAAAGAAATCCATCAACTCAGTTGTCACATCTCTCAGCACACATGTCATAAAAATTCCTCAAAGTTAGGACATGTATACCGGCTGATGTGGGAGGCCAAGGATGAAAACACCGGGTTAGTCGATTAGGTAAAATAAAAAAATAGCGAATAAAGGTCACGTAGAAACGTCCCATATATTCGGTGATTTCAATTCAGTATTTATAGACTCCTTTGCAGTTCTTCTCGCGATAATTCACAATCCCTTATAATCTGTGCAAGAAGCCCTCTCCCGATATTCTCGCCACGATGAACTGGAACAACGGTACATCGACCATCAGGATGGTGAAGAAAATGGTGGCTGCCTTTAATGCGGAGAGTTTCAAAACCCAACTTGCTCAAGACACGAATTAGCTGACTACCAGTTATGGATGGAAACGTGGTCATAAGGTCACAGCCACTCGCTGCACACCCACAAACGTATTCGATACCGGCTCTTCAACCTCAAGACAGAGCTCGATCGCCTCGTGTATCCTCTTCATCAAAACATCCAGAGACTTCGCCTGAGTATGACAGCCACGTAGTGCGGGGACAGATGCGACAAAATATCCGTCCTCATCTTTCTCAATAATGACATTAAATTCACGAACCATCTTTTTATCCTCCATACAAACATAACCCCTTCTGCCAAACTACATTGAGCTACTCATAATTTATAAAATTTCATAATGTTAGCCCATCCGTAGCGACCGGATGATACGTTCTTCTTATATCATAATCGAGAAAAAGATGCCTGAAATTATTGTTGATGAAAATCAAGATACAATGTCGTCATTGACACCCCAACTCTCTCCCCTCAAGGTAGAGGGAGTTCGGGGATGTATTAAGAACATGTTTTCTTTAATGAACCAGCAAGAAGTCAAACATGGAGCCGGTCGCCGGGCTGAAAACGGCAACCCCTCAGAAACTCATGGACGGGCATTCTTTTTTTGCCCTCCAGTTGCACGTCCAGCAGCGAAACCATACCGTTGCCGGCACTCACCCTCAGTTCATTTCCGGAGATTGAAAGGGTCCCGGGAGGCGCCGGTGAAGGCGTGTCCATTTCGGCGGCCTGAAAAATTCTCAGGATTTTCCCGTCGAAAAACGTGTAAGCGCAGGGCGCAGGCGACAAGCCCCGGATGAGCCGGACGATTGCCCGGACATCCGCCTCCCAGTGAATAAGGCCGTCTTCCTTCTTGAGCATGGGCGCAAAAGTGGCGGCCGCATGGTCCTGGGGTATCCGCCTGATGGTACCTGCTTCAATCATTCTGATGGTTTCCATGAGCAATTGCGCTCCCCTGACAGCCAACCGGTCATGAAGTTCGCCGACGGTTTCGCAAGAACCGATCGCTGTCTCTTCCTGCAGCAGAATGTCGCCGGAATCCATGCCTTCGTCCATCTGCATGATCGTGACGCCGGTCGTGGTCTCCCCCCGGATGATCGTCCAGTTGAGCGGCGCCGCCCCGCGGTACCTGGGAAGCAGGGACGGATGAACATTGATGCAGCCCAGGCGCGGCTGCTCAAGTATTTCCTTCGGCAGGATCTGGCCGAAAGCGACAACCACGACCAGGTCCGGAACAAGTCGCCCGAATAAATCAAGGAACTCAGGCGACCGGACGCGTTCCGGCTGAAGGACGGAAAGGTGATGCGCTTCGGCAAAGACCTTGAGCGGCGGCGGCGCCGGTTGCTTTCCCCTTCCCTTCGGCCGGTCCGGCTGCGTCACCACGCCGATGACCGCCTGGTCCTGTTCCAGAAGAATCTTCAGCGACGGCACGGCAAATTCCGGCGTACCCATAAAGAGGATCTTTGGTTTCATGATTGACACCCTCGTAAAAAGTCAAAAAGTGAGCCTAAAACGACGGCTTCGTAAAAAGCTCCGCAGGCAAGGCGCGCAAATCCTGAGGAATGAGGCGTACTTTTACGTACGCCGCAATGACGAAGGATGCAGCGCAACGCAGCATCCGGACTTTTTTCGAAGTCGTCATGATTCTGTCTCCGGTTTGAAGCCGATATAAAGATAGGTGATCCCCAGGGTCAAGGCATGTTTTTCAATTCCCGTCAGACCCGCCTGCGCCATGAGGCGGGCAAACTGGCCTGGTGACGGAAATTCCTTGATAGAATCACCAAGATAAAGATAAGCAGCCGGATTTCGTGAAAAAAGGCGCGCCATGCGGGGCAGCACGTGATTCAGATACAGATCGTAAAACCGGCGAAACAACGGATGGCGCGGAAAGTTCATCTCAAGCGCCATCACCTGACCGCCGGGGACGACCACGCGCTTCATCTCCTCCAATGCGCGTCGCCGGTCCGGGATATTCCGGATGCCGAACGCGATGGCGGCCACATCGAAGACATGATCGTCAAAGGGCAGGGACAGGGCGTCCCCCTGGATCAGGCCGATACGGTCCGTCATTTTATGGCGCCGGATTTTCTGAACGCCCACGACCATCATTTCCCGGACGAAATCCAGACCGGTAACCCGGACCGGGGGATGTCTGCGCACGGTCTCCACGGCCAGATCCGCCGTGCCGGTCGCCACATCCAGAAACCTCATCGTTTGGAAAAAGCGCATCTTCCGGACGGCAAACCTGCGCCAGGCCACATCGCGCCGGAGGCTGAAAAACCGGTTCAGAAAATCGTAACGCCGGGGAATCGTGGCAAAGACCTCCCGGACCAGACCGACCTGCTCGGACGGGGTCATCTCGTGAACCGGGGGATATTTTTTCTTGATGCGTTTGGCCATGTGCGGACTTTGTTCCATTTCAGTCGAAGACTTGCCTACATGAAGTTCATGGGATCGACGTCCACTTTTATATCCAGATTTTTTTGTCCGGCTCCGGCGAGGACGTCCTTGACCACCGCGCGAAGCGCCCTGCTTTCCTTTCCCATTAAAAGCAATTGCCAGCGGTGCCGTCCCTTGATTTTGGCGATGGGGGCCTCGGCCGGGCCGAGGACATCGATCCGGGCGGCATCTGGAACGCCCTCACACCGTGATCTGGCAAATTCCGCAATCCTCCCGGCACCTTCCCTGCCCTCCTCCCTGTGGAGCGACGACATTTGCAGATTGATCATGCGGGAAAAGGGCGGCCAGAACAGAGACTGCCGGATGGGCAGCTCATCCTTGTAGAAGCCTTCATTGTCATGATCCTTTGCGCGGCGGATGGCATAGTGGTCGGGATTGAACGTCTGGATGACGACCTTTCCCGGAAAATCGCCCCGGCCGCCCCGGCCGGCGACCTGGGTCAGGATCTGAAAGGTCTTCTCTGCCGCACGGAAATCGGGCATGTTCATGGCCCCATCGGCAGAGATCACCCCGACCAGCGTCACATTGGGAAAGTCATGCCCCTTGGTGATCATCTGGGTGCCTACCAGAATATCGATTTCAGATCGTTCCAGGGCCTGCAGGATGCGTCCATGCGCCCCGCTTGCCGCCATGGTGTCGCTGTCCATTCTGGCCACGCGGGCATCGGGAAAGGCCTTTCTGACCTCGGCCTCCAGTCTTTCCGTGCCGACGCCGTAACTGTGGATGCGGCAGCCACGGCAGCCCGGACATTGCCGGGGAATGTCGATGGCCAGGTCGCAGTAATGGCACTTCAGCTTGCCTTCCGCGGCGTGATGGTTCAGGGATACGGAACAGTTCAGGCACTGAAAAACGTGGCCGCAGTCCAGGCAAAGCAGGAAGGTATTGAAGCCGCGCCGGTTCAGGAACAGAAGGGATTGTTTTCGCGCATTCAGCGTCTCTCCGAGGGCACGCATCAGGGGACGGGACAGGATCGGCGACCGCCCCTTTTCATCCATTTGCGTTTTCATATCCACGATTTCCACCGCCGGCAGGGGCCTGTCTTCGACCCGCAGCGGGAGATGCAGATAGCGGTATTTTTTCTGACTGCTGTTGAAATAACTCTGCACCGACGGCGTGGCCGTGCCGAGGATGACCGCCGCGGCATGTTGTCTCGCCTTGACGATCGCCAGATCACGCGCATTGTATCGCATCCGGTCGTCCTGTTTGTAGGAGATGTCGTGTTCCTCATCCACGATGATCAGCTTGAGGTTTCGCACCGGGGCGAAGACTGCGGAACGAGCGCCGATGACAATCCGGATTGCGCCTTTGTGGATCCGCCGCCACTGATCGTAACGGGCGCTGGTCGATACGCCGCTGTGCAGGAGGGCTATTTCCTGATCCGGAAACCGTTCCATAAACCGGCTGAACAGTTGCGGCGTCAGGGCGATTTCGGGCGCCAGGCAGATCACCCCGCCGGGACCCTTCAGGACTTCTGCGATGGCCTGGAGATAAACCTCCGTCTTGCCGCTGCCCGTAACACCGTGCAGAAGATAAGGGGCATAACGCCCGCCGGCCATGCCGCGCTTGATTTCTCGCAGGGCCGCCTGCTGGTCCTGATTGAGCATGATATCACGGTTTTGAACGCCGATACGGGCGTCTTCGCCGGGGCCGCGCCAGGCATCCTGCGCCCGCAGGGATACAAGCCCCTTCTTTTCAAGGCTTTTGAGGACGGAAGCGGCGTTATCAAAGATCTTTCCGATGACGGCGGCAGACACCGGGCCGGCCTGTGTGAGAAAGTCGACGACGCGCCGCTGGCGCTCTGTCAGCCGGATATCGGGCAAGCACTCCGGGATCAGCAAAATAATTTTTTCCATTTTGGGAGCCACCGCAGGTTTCCGGATCCTTTCAGCCACGCTCACAAGGTTCTTCTCTTTTAGAATACGGATATCCCTGCTGATATTCCTCTGGTCCAGCTCCCTTTTCAGGCGCTCTCCGGACAGGCCTGCCGGAAAATCCTGCAGCAGATCCAGAATCCGGCGCTGGCCCCCCGACAGATCGCCGGCTGCACCCCTGTCACCCGCGGTTGCCAGGGACACCCACTGCTGGCTCTGGACATTAATCCCACCGGGCAGGATTTCAGTCAGCGCCTTTCCCAGAGGATAAAGATAATAATCGGCCGCCCACTGGAAAAATTTCAAATCTGCTTCATCGAAAAGGGGCTCCGCATCCAGAACATCAATAATCTCCTTCAGTTGCTCAACCGGCGCCACGGATGTTGATTCAAGCAGGTAACCGGTCATCCTTTTGCTGCCAAAGGGCACAAGGACCCGCTTGCCGACGGCAATCCCATTCTGAAGATTTTCGGGAACAGCGTAGGAAAACGTTTTGTGGGAAGGAATATTGACGGCCACGCGGACGAACATGATTAGACATTTCCTTTGGGAATGCAGAGATGACGTTTTTATTAAAGGGAGGCGGACGGAAATTGTCAACGAATATTTGCAGGAAAAGGGAACGGGGACCCGGAGGCGCCGGAATACGCACAAAAGGGGACAAGCGGATCAATCGCCCAGGAGCTTCTCAATCTTTTCCTGCTTGGTTTTACAGTTGATACACTGGGTGGTCACGGGACGGGCCAGAAGCCTTTTTTCCGAGATGGGACCGCCGCAATCGCCACAAATCCCGAACGTGCCTTCGTCGATCCGCCGGATCGCCTCCTGCATTTTTGCAATGAGCTTTCGCTCCCGATCCCGGATACGAAGCTCAAAATTGCGGTCTGATTCGAGCGATGCCCGATCGTTGGGATCGGGGAAGTTCTCCTTGCTGACGGTCATTTCAGAGACAGTTTTACCCGCATCCTCCAACAGCTCGGCGATCTTCTGGGTCAGCATGACCCTGAACAGCTCCATTTTTTCGGGTTTCATAGCCAAAATACAAACCTCAACGGACGTAATCTTTGTCAGCCCTGTCCCAAGGGGAAATCCTCATACACAAAATCAATATCTTTGTAAAGAAAAAAATGACACCTTCGTAAAAAGTCAAGAATTCCCTCCCCCTCCCCTTCATCCCCTCCCGCCAGGGGAGGGGGAAATGGACTTTTTACGAGTTCGTCAAAAAATGCATCCGATCAGATATCGCCGTAAGCGCTCATGATTTTTTCCACAATATTCGTCGTCGAGGCGCCCGGCGTCTCAGGAACAATTACCACGGAACCGCCCCATCTTTTGACGGCGTCCCGACCGACGACGTTCTCTTCCGCCCAGTCGCCGCCCTTGACAATGACGTCCGGCTGCAGAGTTTCGATCAGTTCCAGGGGCGTCAACTCATTGAATATTGTTACATAATTGACAGATTCAAGCGAAGACGCCACGTCCGCCCGCTCGCCTTCGGGAACCAGCGGCCGCTTGTCGCCCTTGATGGCCCGGACGGAGGCATCGCTGTTGAGGGCCAGAATCAGGACATCGCCCGTTTTACGGGCCTCTCGCAAATACCGCACATGCCCCACGTGGAGGATATCAAAGCAACCGTTGGTAAAGGCGATTTTCTTGCCTTCGCTCCTGAGTCGGTCAATTTCTTTTTTCAGCACTTCCCTGGACAGAATTTTCCCCATCGCTTCCCTCATTTTGAAACCACTGAAAAGTGACGACCTCGTCAAAGGTCAAGAATTCCCTCCCTCTCTCCTTCATCCCCTCCCGCCAAGGAAGGGGAAAAGGGACTTTGACGAGTCCATCAAAAGTTGTACGCTCAAACGGCCCTGGCCAGCGTCAGCACCGCCACTTCCACCGCCCCATGCTTCATGAGCGCCCCGGCACATTCCTTGACGGTGCTGCCCGTTGTATAAACGTCATCCACCAGGATAATCTTTTGCCCCTCTATCTTTTTTTCATTCTTCACGGCAAAGGCGCCCCGGACATTTGCCGTCCGCTGGTCTTTTCCCAGGCTCACCTGCGGTTCCGTAAACACCTGGCGCCTGAGGGTCAGAAAATCCAGGGGAATGGAAAACCGTTTTGAGATTTCCCGCGCCAGGATGACGGCCTGGTTGAATCCCCGCTCGCGCAGCCGTTTCGGATGCAGCGGAACGGGAACGATCAGCGAATAATCGGCAATGGAAAAATCAGGATAGACATGCTCGGCCATTATTTTTCCCAGGACTTCGCCGGTCGTGATTTTCCCCTTGTATTTGAAGACATGGATGGCATCCAGCAGGACGGCTTCATACCGGGCAACCGCCCGGGCGATCGCATAAGGCGGCCGGGAAACAAGACAATCGCCGCACAGGTGATCGGCGCCGGCCCCGGCCATTGGAATGCCGCAACAGGGGCACAGCGGCGGGGCGACAAAGCGGATCAGGGAAAAACAGGAGGAACAGAACGATTCGCCCCCCGGCCCGTCCAGCAGGACGCCGCAGGCCATACAGCGCGGAGGAAAAACCAGATCACCCAGGCCCTGTATAAAACGCTTCAACGTTACATTCCCGGATCGAGGTCCGCCAGTTCCGACAGGTTCACGTCCACATCCATGCGGGGAACATCGGGCCAGAGCTGTTCGATGTTATAAAATTCGCGGATCGGCTCATAAAAGACGTGAACGATCACATCGGCATAATCCAGCAATATCCATTTGCCGATTTTCTCCCCCTCGACCCCCAGGGGGATAATGCCTGCTTCTTTCAGGTCTTCCCGGATGGCATCGGCGAGCGCCTGAACCTGCCGGTCGGAACCCCCGCTGCAAATCACGAAATAATCCGTAAACGAAGAGACCGCTTTCACCTTTAAAATCGTCAGATCCCTGGCCTTTTTCTGCAGCAGGGCATTGACGCACAACAGCACCCGTTCACGGGCTTCCGTGTCTTCCTGATTCAATCACACCTCCTGATAAATGATGGGTAACGCTTCAATCCTTATCCGATACGTGTTGCTTGTCATTAACCTGTTGTTTTCAGTAACAGATTGATTCAACCCTGTCAATGAAAATCCACCGTCCTCGCAACTGGGTAAAACACATTTTCGGCTTCCCGCGGGCGGCGTTCACCTTGCTTTTCCTGTCACCGGAACGATCTGGCCGATGTCCATGATGATGAACCGCGACGGATCGAGCTTCCTTTCGGCGATTTTTTGTCTGAGCTCCGGGGCCGGATAGCCGGGCGGTTCGTCCCCGAGATGGAATGCGCCCCACTGGGTGGGAATGAAATACCGCGCCTTCAGGTCGTCAAAGGCATCGATGGCCTCGTCGATGTCCATGTGGGCGTAGTGCATGAACCAGCGCGGGCGGTAGGCCGTCGTGGGCATCAGGACGTAGTCGATGCCGGGATAGCGCCTGCCGATTTCGCGGTAGCCGATAAAATAGCCGCTGTCGCCCGCAAAATAGATCGTCGCGGAGGGCGCGACGATCAGGAAGCTCGCCCAGAGGGTGGCGTTGGCCGCCTGCCCGATGCGTCTTGACCAGTGCTGCGCCGGCAGGCAGACGACCTCGACGCCGTTGCCGTGGTCGGCCTTCTGCCACCAGTCCATCTCGATCACGTCCATTTTGCCCAGAGCCGTAAAGAAGCGCTTGAGGCCCAGGGGAACATAGAAGCGGGCATCGTCGGGCAACTCCTGGATGCTTTTTTTGTCGAGGTGGTCGTAGTGGTTGTGGGAGAAAATGACGTTGAGCTTCGTGATGCCCAACTCCTTGAGGTCGGAGGCGCGCATCGCCGGGGGCGTCTTTCTTTTCGGCAGCAGCGCCCGGTCTGAAAACATGGGATCCGTGAGCCAGAATTCGCCGTTCAGTCTCATGAGAAACGTCGCATGGCCGACCCAGAGGATGAAGTCGCCCTCGGGCATGGCCCTGATCCGCTCCACGGCGCCGGGGATGACGACAGGCAGCGGTGCATCGGCGCCTGAGGGGTTGTCCTGCTTGCGGGCCAGCTTCCACTTCAGGAACCCCAGCAGGCCTCTCTGGTCCATGGGCATCCAGGGATTGAAAAAATAACCGTCTTGAATGTGGGGAGCGTAGAGGTCCTCGACCTTGGCAGCCTCGACTTTTTTTCTCCAGGCCGCTTCGTCGAAATCGTTCATGGCGCCGACACAGCCGCCCAGGAACAAACTCAGGAAAAACACCGGAAAAAATATTTGCGCCAACTTCCGCACAAAACAAAGCCTCCCTTCATGAACAACCCCTTGATGGCAAATGAATCGGCGGCAATGCACCGCAGCGGCCTCGTGTCTCCACCGGCGCTGCGTATGCTCTTTCACGGCAGACACATATACCTGGCGGGTGGAAAATGTAAAGCGGAATCCGGTCGGAACGTCGTGCAGCTATATCCGATCCGTCGAGGCGGCATTGCCCGCCAGGAAGAGGCGAAGCGGTAAATTTGCCGGTTGTTAAAAAGCGACCCCTGTGGTACACAAAACGCCACTTCAGACGGGTGCGGTCAACATGCAGGATATCCTGAAAAAAGTACAGATCCATATGCCGTTTCACATGCTTCGGGACCGGTATCTGCCGATGGTCCTCAGGGAGCGCATCAATCCGGAGATCAGCTTCAACCACGAAACGCTCGACCGGTTTCGCCCGGACGATTACAGGAAAGTCGCCGATACGCTGCTCGCTGCCGGGCTGACGACGACGATCCACGCCCCCTTTATGGATCTGAGGCCCGGTGCACTTGATCCGAAAATCCGCCGGGCGACGGCGGACCGCCTGCGGCAGGTCTTTGATCTGGCGCCCGCTTTCAGGCCCCGTTCGATCGTCTGTCATCCCTCCTTTGACGAACGTTACTACGTCTCCACGGAGGATCAGTGGCTGGAAAACAGCATCGCCACCTGGCAGCCCTTCCTGAAGCTCTGCCGAGGAAATGGATACCCTCATCGCCCTGGAAAATGTCTACGAAACGGATCCCCATCTTCTGAAGGAACTGCTTTCTTCCCTGCGTTCCCCTCATATCTGTTTCTGCTTTGACACCGGCCATTTCAATGTCTTCGCCAAAGCGTCCCTCGAAGACTGGATCAGCCAGTTGGGTTCCGTGACCGGCCAGCTTCACCTGCATGACAATCACGGGATCACCGATGAGCATCTGCCGCCGGGAGAGGGCAATTTCCCCTTTGGCGACCTCCTTGGAAAACTCAGGAACTTGCGGCGACAGCCGATCATCACGCTCGAAGCCCACTCGGAGAAGCATCTGTGGCGAAGCCTGAAAAATATCAAAACCATGAAACTGCTGACGGAGAGGTGAGGCGCCCCGGAGATGCTGCGATACATCGCTAAAAGACTGATCTTTATGGCGCCGATGCTGGTCGGGATCACGATCATCTGCTTTGCGGTCATGCATCTTGCCCCCGGATCTCCAACCGATCTTCAGACCCAGATGAATCCGCGGGCATCCGCCGAGGCGCAGGAACGTCTGCGGGCCATGTACGACCTGGACAAACCGCTCTATCACCAGTACTGGATCTGGGTGAAGAAACTGGCGGTTCTGGATCTCGGTCAGTCCTTTTCCACGGATCACCGGCCCGTGGCGGACAAGATCATGGAAAGGCTGCCCATCACGATCCTGCTGAATGTCCTCTCCCTGATCCTGATTCTGGCGATCGCCATTCCTATCGGCGTCTTGTCGGCCGTCCACCAGAACTCGCTTTTCGATAAATTGACGAGCGTCATTGTCTTCATCGGCTTCGCCATGCCCACGTTCTGGCTGGCGCTGCTGCTCATGATTCTGTTCGGCGTGCAACTCGGATGGCTGCCCATATCCGGCATCCGGTCCCTGAATTATGAGTATCTGCCTGCCGGGGCGGCATTCTGGGATCTGATCAAACATCTGATTCTGCCGGTCATGCTCTCGGCCTTCGGCGGGCTCGCCGGCCTGTCCCGGTACATGCGCTCAAACATGCTGGAGGTCATCCGGCAGGACTATATCATGACGGCCCGGGCCAAGGGCTTGAGCGAGCGGGTCGTTATCTACAAGCACGCCCTGAGGAACGCTTTGCTGCCCGTGATCACGATCCTGGGCTTATCCATTCCCGGACTCATCGGCGGCAGCGTCATTTTTGAAACCATCTTTGCGATCCCCGGCATGGGCCAGCTCTTTTACATGTCCGTCATGGCCCGGGACTACCCGGTCGTGATGGGCATCCTGTTCATCGGCGCCGTGCTGACGCTGCTGGGCAACCTGATTGCCGACGTGTCCTATGCCGTCGCCGATCCGAGGATCAGGGTCTCATAACATGGAATCCGATTTCTGGAGAAGATTTCTGAAAAACGGGATGGCCGTGGCGGGGAGCCTGGTGGTGCTGCTGCTTTTTGCCGTCTCGCTGCTCGCGCCCTGGATCGCGCCCTACGACCCCAGCATGATTGACCTCACCCAGGTCCTGGCGGCGCCTTCGTCCGCCCACCTTTTTGGAACCGATCAACTGGGACGCGATGTGCTCTCGCGCATGATCTGGGGCGCGCGCATCTCCCTGAAGGTCGGC
Source organism: uncultured delta proteobacterium (assembly GCA_963743175.1). Taxonomy (GTDB): domain Bacteria; phylum Desulfobacterota; class Syntrophia; order Syntrophales; family Fen-1087; genus JAPLJM01. Next base: position 374,709 of record CAVUOQ010000012.1, read on the forward strand.
TTTGTCGCCACCGGCATTGCCATTCTCCTCGGCGCCATTCTGGGCGCCGTTTCCGGTTACTACGGCCGGTGGGTGGACGCCGTCATCATGCGGTTTGTGGACATCATGCTCTGCTTTCCAGCGTTCTTCCTGATCCTTGCCGTCATCGCCATCCTGGAGCCGTCCATCTGGAACATCATGATCATCATCGGGCTGACGGGCTGGATGGGCATCACGCGCCTGGTTCGCGCCGATTTCATTTCACTCAAGGAACGGGATTTTGTCCTGGCCGCCCGCGTGATCGGCGCGAGCGACCTGAGGATCATCTTTATCCATATCCTGCCCAATGCCATGGCCTCCATCCTTGTCGCTGCGACCCTGGGGATTGCCGGCGCCATCCTGACGGAGTCGGCCCTGAGCTTTCTGGGCATCGGGGTCCAGCCTCCCACGCCGAGCTGGGGCAACATCCTCACCGCCGGCAAGGACAACATCGACATCGCCTGGTGGCTGTCCCTTTATCCCGGCCTGGCGATTCTGATTACGGTCCTGGGCTACAACCTGTTGGGAGAAGGCATCCGGGATTCACTGGACCCGAGGCTGCGATAAACGAGCTCCTATTTTACCCCAGGTTCATGTTGTGTCTCAAGACCCGAGATGTTTGCGCAGGTATTTTATCAGTTTCGCATAAGCGTCATCGCGCGCTGACGGATTGGCCGCCACGGTCACGCCCTTGCCTGGATTGACCCCATTGGGCACCTCGAGCCGGCGTCGTGGTTGATTCGATGGTCCGTCAAAACCGTGATGCGTGTCCGGGTAAACAGTGATCGTTACAGCTTCGCCTGCAGCCGCAAGCTTCGCCGCGAGATCCACGCAGGGACCCGGCGCCGTCCAGTCATCACTGCCGCCGATGAAAAACGTAATGGGTGCCGCTGGCGTATAACCGCCGCGTGCCTTCAGCGAGTCGTTGCAGCCGGGATAAAATGCGACGCCGGCGCGAAAATAGGGATGGGGAGGCTCACGATCCCGCCAGCCTTCGACGGCAGGCTGTTTCGTGTTAAGGGTGGCAAGCACCGCACTCCCCCCGTGCGACCATCCGAGAACCGCGACGCGCTCCGGAAGCACATCATCACGGCGTTGCAGCCAGGCCAACGCACCTTGCGCATCCTGCAGTCGATGCTGTTGCGTGAGCGTGCGCTTCCTGTTTTCGACGGTGCAGATTTCCTCGAAACCGCGCGAGCGAAAGCTGTCGGGGAAGAGCACCACATAACCTTCGGCGACTAACAGGTCGGCCATCATCTGGTGGCGAATAGACAGTGCGTCCCTTTTCGATTTCGCGGTGCTGTACATGCCGCCGCATCCGTGCAAGGCGACAACGGCGGGCAGTCGTCGGGAATCGGCGCTTTCGGGCTTGAACAGCAACGCATGGATGACCACCGGCTTGCCGGTCGCGTGGTCACGATCCAGTGAATCGAAGCTGACGCGTTCCGGCACCGATGCCGTGATCTTTTGCTCCATGCCCCGGACCCGGGTCGGCCCGGCCGCAGGTTGCAGCCCGGCTTTGTGGCAAGCGGAAAAAACCAGCAGGACCAGGCATAGCTGGACCGTGAGAAACAGTGGCCGCAAACAAGAATTCAGAAACATCTTTTCTCTCCTCCGGCTGGATATTTATTACTATTATAAAAAAGGTCCCATTTCAAGCCTGCTTCCTACCAGACTTTCTTACTATTTGACAATCCCGGGTCGTTAAATTATAGTTCCCGAAATCCAATCCCAAGGGCCCTCTTTTATGCAGATGCAGGATGTGTTTCAACGTTACAGCGATGATCTGATGTGCGTGGAGGAATGCATGGATGTTCACCTGCGCTCTGAAATCGATCTGATTCCCGAAATCATTCAGCATCTCATCGGCAGCGGCGGCAAGCGCTTCCGGCCTTTGCTGCTGCTGATCTGTTCCGAACTCTGCGGTTACCGGGGGCGGAAATGTTATACCCTGTCAGCCGTGATCGAATTCATCCACACGGCGACGCTCCTGCACGACGATGTGATCGACAAAGCCGAAACCCGGCGCGGGAAGGTCTCGGCCAACAATGTCTGGGGCAATGCCGCGAGCGTCCTGGTCGGCGATTTCCTCTACTCCAAGGCCTTCAAACTCATGGCCGACGAAGACAATCTGGCCGTCATCAAACTCATGTCCGCCACGACCAATGTCATGTCCGAGGGCGAGGTCTTTCAGCTCGTCAAATGCGGCGATATCGACGATCACCGAAGCGGAATACCTGACCATCATCGAGAAAAAGACGTCCATTCTCATGTCTGCGGCCTGCGCCTCGGGCGCGATCCTGGGCAACGCCACAAAGAAGCAGATCGATGCCCTGGCTGGATTCGGTTTGCGACTCGGATCGGCCTTTCAGATCACCGACGACACGCTGGATTACACGGCCCGGGAAGAGGAATTCGGCAAGAGCATCGGCAAGGACCTCGAAGAGGGGAAAATGACGCTTCCGTTGATCCATACCCTCAAACATTGCGCCCCCGCCGAAAAAGACCGGATCAGAAAAATCATTGAAAGCAAAGGCGCGGACGGAAACGCCATCCGCGAAATCGTGACCATCATCAACCGGTACGACGGCATCAGCGCCGCCTTGAACAAGGCCGGAACGTACATTGACGAGGGCAAGGCGTCCCTGAACATTTTTGCGGATTGCGAGGCCAAAACCGCCCTTTTCACCGTCGCGGACTTCATTATGGAAAGACGTCTCTGAACGATGAGAACCTGTTACTTTGAAGACTTTAAACCGGGGGACCGCTTCGAGTCGCCGGGCATGACCATGACGGAGGGCGCGATCATCGATTTTGCCGCGCGTTTCGATCCGCAGCCCTTTCACACGGATCGCGTTGCTGCAGAAAAATCGATATACGGCGGCTTGATCGCCAGCGGCATCCACACGATCGCCGTCTCGTTTAATCTGCTGCTGCAGACCGGTGCGCTGGCAAACAATCTGGGGTCGCCGGGTTTCGACGAACTGCGGTGGCTCCGGCCCGTCCGTCCCGGCGATACGCTGCGGGCCGTGGGCGAAGTCATCGAGGTGCGCCCGTCGGCCTCACGCCCCGACCGCGGCACGGTCCGTTTCCGGTGCACCACGCTGAATCAAAACGACGAGCCCGTGCAAACGGTTTTCTGCAATCAACTGCTGAAGCGGCGGCCGGAGGATATGAGATCATGACTGTGAAAGTATAGTCGCATAACCGCTGAAAAATGGTTCGCAAGCGGCGAAACCATTTTCAGCGGTTTCGTTATGGCAACAAGGAGGAAACGATGACATTGGAAGAGGCCATCAGAGGGAGACGCAGCATCCGCAAATTCAGAAGAGACCCCATCCCGGAGGATGTCCTGCGGGAAATCCTCGATCAGGCGCGCTGGGCGCCGTCCTGGGGAAATACGCAACCCTGGGAGTTTGTCGTCCTCACGGGAGACGCCCTGGAGGAATACAGAACGACAAAGCACCGCAAGATGGTCGCCGGTGAGGCTTTTTCTCCGGAGATTCCCATGCCGGAGGTCTGGCCGGAAAATCTGAAAAAAAGATACATGGAAACCGGGAAAATCGTGCTGACGGCGATGGGCATCGCGCGGGAGGACAAGGAGGGACGCAACCGGCTTTATGAAAATATGGCCCAGCTGTTCGACGCCCCCTGTCTGGTTGTTGCCTGCATTGACGCCAAAACCCTCGTGGAATACGCCATGCTCGACATCGGCCTCATCCTGCAGACCCTGTGTCTTTCAGCTTATGACAAAGGAATCGGCAGTTGCATCATGGCCGTCTCCATCGGCTACCCGGCACTGCTGCACAAAATCGCCGCCATTCCGGACGACCGGCGCATCATCATGGGCGTGGCGCTGGGATATCCGGACCCCGATTACCCCTTGAACCGCTTCGAGCGAGTCAGGGCGGATATCAGTGAATTTGTCAGATGGGTGAGCTGAGGAACGCGTATTCCATTTCTAAATCAAAGATGATATCGAGGCGGCAAGGAGGAGGCGACGAGGCGTATTTTACATACGTTGAGGAAGCCGACGACGCTGCCAACAAAGATAGCGCTTTGATTTAGAATTGGAATTACACCACGATCGGTCCGGCGTAGCGGCTCCGGAAAGGTTCTGCCGGTCCCTCGCGATCCTGTTTCATCGCCTGCGGCAGATAATCCAGTATATCCTGCGCCGTCATCCCGTCCTCGCCTTTTTCCGCTGCGGCCAGATCCCCGGCAAAGCCGTGGATAAAAACCCCTTTCTTAACAGCCTCTTCCAGCGGCAAGCCGAGACCGAGCATGGCTGCGATCGCACCGGTCAGCGCATCGCCGGAACCGGCCGTCGCCATCCCGGAATTGCCGCTCAGATTGATGAAGACCCGTTCATCGGGACATCCGATCAGGGAATGGGCGCCCTTGAGGACGACCAAAGCCCCCAGATCGCCGGCCGTTTTTTGCAGAATGGCTATTTTCTGCCGGTCAAGCTCGCTCACGGGCATGCCCGTCATTCTCGCCATTTCTCCGAGATGGGGCGTCAGAATGGTCGGCGCCTTTCGCTTCTTGAGGATCTTCAAATCCGCACTGACGGCGGTGATGCCGTCACCGTCGATCAACACGGGCGCCTTGATCGCTTTCACAAGCTCCCGCACCAACTGCTGCGTTTCCGGATCGAGGGACAGACCGGGACCGATCACCACCATATCCATTTTTTCGGAAAGCTCGATCAGGCTTTTTTTGTTTTCGAGGGCGATGCTCCCTGACGCGGTTTCTTTCTGGGGAATAAAGACGATTTCACTCCCCTTCTGAGCGATGAAAGATACCATGGATCGGGGGGCAGCCAGACGGGCATAACCGCCGCCGGCCTTTAAAAAGGACAGGGCCGAAAAATAAGGGGCGCCGAAATAACCGGCGGCGCCGGCGATAAAGAGGGCCTCGCCCATCGATCCCTTGTGACCGCTTTTATCTCTGGGGGGCAGGGCGGCCGGTTGGTTCACCTGAATTTTAATATCGGCGCGGTCGTACAGAGAAGGCGGGAAGGAGATATGGCAGACGTAGAGTTTTCCGCACCGCTCATATCCCGGATAGAGCATGGCGCCGATTTTTGGCAGACCGAACGTCACCGTGTAATCCGCCTGCACGGCCACTCCCATGATCTGACCGGTATCGCCGTTGACCCCGGATGGGATGTCCAGGCTGAGCACCTTTTTACCGCTTGCATTGATCAGGGCGACGACCTCTTCGGCAAGACCGCTGATTGTCCTGTCCAGGCCGGTGCCGAAGATGGCATCGACGATGCCGTGACTGTGCAGGACATCCATTTGTATTTTTCTAATGGATTCGACCGGTCGAACCTCCACGGGCAGTTTCGCGAGGATCTCCAGGTTCATCCTGGAGGCGCCCCGGTGTTTTTTCGGATCACCGAGGAGATAGACTTTCGCGCTGCCGCCGTCGGCGTGGATCTTCCGGGCGACTACGAATCCATCCCCGCCGTTGTTGCCGGCGCCGCAGAAGATTACGATTTTCCTGTCCCGGACGCCGGTCTCTCGCGAAAGGACCGTGGCCGCGGCCTGCCCGGCGTTTTCCATCAAAATCGCTTCCGGTATTCCCAACCGCTCGACGGCATAGCGATCCATCGCCCGCATTTGCTCCACGCTGCTTATTTTCATCATGATCCCCCTGATCCTGATCGATCACTAAAAAACGACCTGTTTCGCCCTGCTCTGTATTCCTCCGGCCGGCGGAGGGGAAAACTGACCCTGTGCCGGACTTCTATCATAGAATGCGCTTCCCGGTAAGCCAAAAGTACATTTATCGCATGACAGGATACATCCCTTTCAGCGCTCAGCGGCGCTTCACATGATTTTTTACAATATTATTTTATTGACACGCAAGGTCTTTGTCCCTATAATTATGCTAAGAAAAGCAGGTTTCTGTCAAATAATTTCAATTTGGGGCGGCCATGGCAAATCCCTTGATGCAGCAAAAGGCGGTGGAGACACTCGTCCTCGTGAATACGGCCATCACCAACCTGCGCCTCTACCCTCCTACAAGCGCCATGATCACCAATACCGTCGGCAGGCTCTATCAGGCGCTGCTCGACATTTTCGAGGAGACGGATTCCATTAATTTTGCCGAGACTGAAAAAAACATGCTTATCAACGGGGAGCCCCTGAGCAGCAAGGACCTTGAAAGACCTCAGGTAAGGGCCTTCCTCGAGTTACTCCTGTTTTTCGGGATCAGGAGCATCTCGCTTAAAAAAGGCATGGAGAAGAACGAGCTCGCGGACTTCCTCCAGGTCATCGGGAAACGGCAGGAAACAATCCAGAACGAGGGTGGCCTGCAAAAGTTGATGGCCGATATCGATGTGCCTCACATCCTTCTGGACCAGAAGATTTACGTCGCCAAAGATGGGGATCATCAGATTCTCGCCAGCCTTGAAGTCACGGACGACGATATCATTCAATACATGGTCGGCAACACCCCGGACATCGCCCTGGATTACCAGCGACTCAAAGAGTTGGCAAAAGATCCGCAATGGATAGCCGAGGTCTTTCAAAAGGGGATGATGCAGATCAGGCAGCAGCGGGATTTTCTGTCGAACATCAAAGTGTCTGAGAATCTGATCAACATGATCAGCGTCCTTGAAAAAGTCATGGGCGAAATGGATCAGGACAAGATCTCGCAGCTCATCGGCAAGGCTTTTGCAGAGCTCGATCCGGACTTGATCAGCCTGGTTATGACGCAAAACGTGGATAATCTTTTCGACGGAAGGCTGTTTCAGAACGTCGTTGATGTGATGGACGATGAAAAGTTCGCCGAAGTCGTACAGAAGGTCCAGGCCATGGAAAAGAGCCCTTCCACAAAACCCCTGGATCATTTAAGCGGCGGCAAGGAAGCGCTTGATCGGACATACAGCCGGCTGCTGAATTCAGACAGGGGCATAAAGTTTCAGCAGAAAAAGCAGGAAGAAAAGGCCCTGAAGAAAGAGAAAATAGAAAAGCAGCTTCAGGAAATGAAAAAGGGAATGGCATCTTCACTCAATGGAGAGGCAGAGGTTCCTGCGGATAGTCTTTTGATGGATTCCTTGATGGATATGACCGATGAACTGGCCGCCGGCGGGGAGCATGAATATATCGAGTCGCTTATCCGGCTCGCCACGGAAGGACTGTGCAGTCACCAACAGCATCTCCGTGACAGGGCGTCGGGCGTGCTGGCCCAGATTATTGAACGGCTTCCCGTGGATCAGCAAACATTGCTTATGGGCAGACTGCTGGACACGCTGATTCAATGGATCAAAATAGAAACATCGGCCACGATAGCCTATAAAAAAATATGTAACAGTTTGAAGGATCAGCTTGGAGGACACATTACTGAAAAGCAGTTTGCCGATTGCATCCCTGTCCTGGATGTTTTTCACCTCATCAATTCAGGCATCCTCGAAAAGAATGATACGATTCAGGCCATCGCGTCGGATTTCATCAGGGAGCTGGCATCGCCGGAGCGGCTGGAGATTCTTTTAGAGGCCTTTGGTGACAGCGATGAAAAAACGCGAACAGCTGCCGGCAGGGTCCTGGCACGGCTCGGTAACGCCTCCCTGAACCTTTTCCTCGATATGCTTCGGGACCAGAAAGATGGCGCGGAACGCGTTCGGATTCTCCATCTTCTGATCGAGATCGGACAGCCGATGATTCCCATTATCCGGCAGCGGCTTAATTATAACGAGCCCTGGTATTTTTTGAGAAATCTCGTCTATACCCTGGGCAGAATTGACAGCCAGGGCAGTGTTGAGCTTCTGGGAGATTTTTTATTGCACAAGAACGAAAAGGTCCGTGAGGAGGCTCTTAAAAGCATTCAACGGGTTGGCGGAAGCAGGAAGGGACCCATCCTGCTGTCGGTGCTGCAAATGGCAGATGAATCTTTCCAGAAGAGTATTATCGAGGAATTGGGTAACCTGAAATATGCCGGTGCGGTGCCCGTGCTCCTGGAATTATTGGAAAAGAGGCCTCTGGTCGCATCCCTATCGAGAGCAGAATTGGAGGAAAAAATCTGTTTTGCCCTGGGACGGATAGGGTCCCAGGAGGCAGCTCCCTTGCTGGCGGAAATCAGCAAATCAAAAAGCTTTTTTACAATGAAGCCCTATCCGGAAAAAGTGAAAAGTGCTGCGGCCAGGGCCCTGTTTTTGATAAAATCAGGTCCCTCGTCATGATTGCCTCAGCGAACGGAATATCCCGTCATCGCCACCTATCACATAAGCGGAAAAGTATTTTAACCGCTGAATGCCTTTCTTCATATCTCTAAAGAGCTTCGCATAACCGCTGAAAAATGGTTCGTAAGCGGCGAATCAAATGTTTTCCGCCTTTCCAGAGATGACGTTAACGGTTTGTCATGAATCATGATCACCTCTGGTCGTTTTCTTAGCGGAAAAGATTTTTGAGTCGCGGCGAAGCCATTTTTCAAAGGTCTTCTCTATATTTAAATAGCTTCCGTTAAAACCTTCAAGCCACCGGCGATGTCGCCTCCCAGATGGAAGCGGATCACGGGCCGTCCAACATGGAGGAGCGCCTGCCGGTCACCCAGGGCCTGCGCGGCCTTGAGCACCCCGAAGGTCACAGAAGAACCGCCTTGGCCCATCTCATCGGGAATTGGGACGTCCCGGGGGTTATCCGCGGTTAGTTGGATAAACACCCCCCGGCCCCCGTCTCCTTTGTGAAGCTGGCCCGTCGAGTGGAGGTAGCGTGGCCCGTACCCCGCAGTCGTCGCCAGGTGATATCGGTCCCGCAGGCAGTTTCGCAGACGCAGGAGGGCTGCATCGGTTTCGGCAGTCGGCTGGAGATAGGCCTGAAGCGCGATATATCCATTCGGCAGGGCCGATCCCAGAAAAATGTTCAGGGCATCGCCGGGGCTATGCGCGGGGCAATCGCCATAGACATCGATCCCTTCACGCCGCAGAGTGGGAGCCTCCTCCGGCAGAAAACCCTTCTCCCGATACTCAACGATCATTTTGCGGGCCAGGACCTTGGCCGCCTCCACATCCGGCTGATCAAAGGGGTTGCTCCCCAGAATATGACCGGCGAGCGCCGTCGCCATCTCCCAGAGAAAAATCTGACCGCCCAGGTCATAGACATCCGGCAGACTGATTTTTATGATTGGCTGCCCTGCCTTTCCAAGGTGGGTGATTTTTTCATCCCGTACCTTATCGCCGGCCAGGCGAATAGAGACAAAAACCCTGTCATCGCCGTAAACAGCGGACGGTCCCAGAGGCTCGCCGACAACGGGCAGAATCCCCCTCCCCTCCTTGCCCGTGCTCTCGGCAATGAGCTGCTCGAGCCAGTCCCCGAACCCGGCTATCCGCGGTGAAAAAACAAAGGTAAGTTTATCCCTGCCGACCCGGGCCAGTTCTCCCATCGCGGCCCCCAGATAAAGACCGCTCAGCGCATCGGTATGAGATTCCTCAAGGGACATTTCCTTTTCGGCTACGTCCGCGGCCCGATCCAGCAGCTTTTTCACATTCACACCCATCAGAGCCGCCGGAACCAGTCCGAAAAAGGACAGGGCCGAATAGCGTCCGCCGATTTCGGGATCATTCAGGAAAGTTTCCCGGAACCGATGGACAGACGCCAGCTCTGCCAGGGCGCTGCCGGGATCCGTGATGGCAATGAAGTGCCGGCCTGCTTCCGCAGCGCCAACCCTTTTGGCAGTTAGATTGAAAAAATATTTCATAAAAGAGAAGGTTTCAACCGTACCGCCCGATTTGGTGGATACAATAAAAAGCGTTTTCGCAAGGTCGAGTTTCTGTGAAAAGGCCAGAACCACGCCGGGATCTGTGCTGTCCAGAACGGCAAGGTCCAGATAGCCCCCCGATACGCCGAATGTTTTCCGGAAGACTTCGGGCGCCAGGCTGGACCCGCCCATGCCGAGCAGAAGGGCATGGGTGTAGCCGTCCTTTTGCACGGCATTCACCAGGTCGCTGATTTGCCTCAGGCACCCGGTCATGACCCGGGGGCTGTGCAGCCAGCCGAGGCGGTTTGTGATCTCCGTGGGAGAGGGGCTCCAGAGGGTATAGTCCTTCTGCCGGATGCGGTCCGGAACCCGGTTTTTGATCATTTCGGCAAAAACCGCATCAACGACGGACCGATAGCGGCCGAGGCGGATTGACTCATTCACTGTTGGCATGATGGCTCCGGTTTCCGAAGGCTTTTGCCGCTTCGACAACCTTTTCCGCGGTAATGCCGAATTTCTGATACAGGATATCACCCGGGGCGCTCGCACCGAAACCGTCCATTCCCACCACGGCGCCGTCCAGACCCACATAATGCTCCCAGCCCAGCCTGATTCCCGCTTCCACGGCGATCCGGACCCGTACGTCCGGCGGGAGAACCTTGTTCCGGTAGGCGGCCGGCTGCCGGTCGAACAGTTCCCAGCTCGGAAGCGAGACGACGCGGACCCGGAACCCTTCCGTCGCGAGTTTCTGACCGGCTTCGAGGGCAAGGGCGACCTCCGAGCCTGTCCCGATCAGGATCACCTGGGGACCAATTTTTGAGGAATCCCAGAGGATATAGCCGCCTTGCTCGAGATTGCCGGCCGGTCCGAGTTCCGTCTGATTTAATACAGGAACGGTCTGGCGCGTAAAAATCAAAGCCGTCGGGCCCTGCCGGTTGAGGAGCGCCGCACGCCAGGCTTCAACCGCCTCACAGGCGTCGGCGGGACGGATGACTGTCAGGTTGGGTATGGCGCGCAGGCTCATCAACTGCTCGACGGGCTGATGCGTCGGGCCGTCTTCCCCGACGCCGATGCTGTCATGCGAAAAAATATAGATCACGCGCTGTCCCATCAGTGCGGCCAGGCGGATTGAGGGACGCATATAATCGCAGAAGGTCAGAAACGTTCCGGTGTAGGGGATCAGGCCGCCGTGCAGGGCCATTCCCAAAGCCACGGCCGCCATGGCATGTTCCCGGACGCCGAAGTGGATGTTTCGTCCGTCGTAACCCCAGGTGCCACCGATAGCTCCGTGGATATTCGCGGGTTTGGGCCCCGGCTTCTGAAAGTCGCCGAAACCCTTGAGCCAGCTCAGCACCGACGGATTGAGATCCGCTGACCCCCCCATGAGCTCCGGCAGGACCGTCGCCAGTTTCTGCATAATCCCCTCCGAGGCCTTGCGGGTGGCCATATCCCTGGTCTCATGCGAATAATCCGGGAGGGCGGATTCCCAGCCCTCCGGCAGCTCGCCCGCCATGATCCGCAGAAATTCCGCCGCCAGGTCCGGATGGGCCTGTTCGTATCGCGCAAAGACCTGCTTCCATGCCTCCTGCATGTTCTGCCCGGGGGACGGCGCCTTCCGGAAATAATCCAGGACGTCGCCGGGAACGATAAAGTCCGGCTCCAGTGGCCATCCAAGCGCTGCTTTGGCCCCCTGAAGCTCTGTCATGCCCAGGGGCGATCCGTGGGCTTCACAGGTGTTCTGTTTGCCCGGCGCGCCGCAGCCGATGGTCGTGCGTACACGGATCAGGGAAGGACGATCCCTTTCCGCCTTCGCCTGCTTCAGGGCGCTGTCGATGGAATCGACTTCAAGACCGTCTTCCACTGTCTGGACGTGCCATCCACAGGCATCAAAGCGCTTTGGCGTATCTTCCGTAAAGGAGAGGGCTGTGGAACCGGCCAGACAAACGCGGTTGTCGTCATAAAGGACGATGAGTTTGCCCAGGCCGAGGTGTCCGGCAAGGGAACAGGCTTCGGCCGTGACGCCTTCCATCAGGTCCCCGTCACTGGCCAGCACATAGGTGAAATGATCGACGATCTGACCTTCCGGCCGGCTATATGTGGCCGCCAGATGGGCTTCGGCGATGGCCATGCCGACGGCGCTGCTGATCCCCTGCCCCAGGGGGCCTGTGGTCATTTCCACTCCCGGGGTATGACGATATTCCGGATGACCCGGGGTTTTGCTTCCCCATTGCCGGAAGGACTGCAGATCAGACAATTCGAGATCATAGCCGGTTAAATACAGCAGGGCGTACAGCAGCATGGAGGCGTGTCCCGAGGAGAGAATGAAACGGTCCCGGTCCGGCCAGTGAGGATCAACAGGGTTGTGTTTGAGATGACGGGTCCAGAGGGTGTAGGCGACGGCGGCCGCCCCCATGGGCATCCCCGGATGCCCCGATCTGGCCTTCTCGACGGCATCTGCGGCAAGAAAGCGGATTGTATTGATACATCTGTACTCAAGGGTTTGCTGGTCAGACATTTTCATGCTCCTTCAGGTCGTGTTGATTCCGGTCAACGGATCTGGCGTTTTCTTTATATCAACGTGCTTTTTATGACAAGAAAATTGACGCCTTCAGAAAGCGAGATCTTTGCATAACCGCTGAAAAATGGTTTGCGAGCGGCGAATCAAATGTTTTCTGCCTTTCCAGAGATGATGTTAACGGCTTGTCATGAATCATGATTACGTCTGGTCGTCCTCTTGACGGAAAAGATTTTTGAGACGCGGCGAAGCCATTTTTCAAAGGTCTCAAAACACCATGATGAAACTTGATTTAACAACGTAAATAGTGTACGCGGTATCCGTGGCCTCGGATCTTACCAACAATAGTTTGATGATTATATTCAACCCACATTAAACCAAAATGGAGGATAAAACATGGCTAAATCAATCAAAGGATCACAGACAGAGAAAAATTTACTGGCCGCCTTTGCCGGCGAGTCCCAGGCAAGAAACCGGTACACCTATGCCGCCAGCGCCGCCAGAAAAGAGGGATTTGAACAGATTGCCAACATTTTTGCGGAAACGGCGGAAAACGAGAAGGAACACGCCAAGATTTTCTTCAAGCATCTGGAAGGCGGCGATGTGGAGATCACGGCCGGTTATCCTGCCGGTGTAATCGGGAACACGAAGAGCAACCTGGAAGCTGCCGCCGCCGGTGAAAAGATGGAGTGGACCACGATTTACAAAAACTTTGCCGGCATCGCCAAAAAGGAAGGCTATGCCGAAGTGGCCCGGTCCTTCGAGCAGATTGCCAAGGTGGAACAATTCCACGAGGGCCGCTATCGGAAGCTCATCGAGAATGTGGTCAAAGGCGAGGTCTTCAAGAAAAAGGCTAAAGTCAAGTGGCATTGCACCAACTGCGGATATGTCATCGAAGGAACGGCGCCGCCGAAAGCCTGCCCCGCCTGCCTGCATCCCCAGTCCTATTACGAAGTCCTTTCTGAGAATTTCTGAGTTTTTTAAGCTAGTTGGGGAAAATACGGTCCCCTTTGCCCCTCCCCCCTCGGGAGGGGATCTTTATTTTTCCTTCGTTTTTTCCGCCAGCCGTGAAACCCGCCTCGCATGTGCCTCCCGGTTTCGCCGTCTTTCTTCTTCTGTCCCCAGGACCAGCCCGGGCAGCGGTGTGGGCCGGCTGTTTCGGTCCAGCGCCACAAACGTCAGATAGGCGGATGCCGTATGGCGCCTCTCGCCGGTCAGGAGATTTTCGGACTCCACCCGGACCCCTACTTCCATAGAGGTTCTCCCGACGTAATTCAGGCTGGCCCGCAGCGTCATAAAATCTCCGACAAAAACGGGATAGTGAAAGTCCAACCGGTCAATGGAGACCGTGACGGCATTGGATCTCGCATGCCGGAAAGCAACCACGCCCGCTGCGGTATCAATGAGCTTCATGATCACACCGCCATGGACATTTCCAACGGGATTTGCATCCTGGGGGTTCATCTGCTGGGCCATGACGACACTGCTTTCTCCGACTGTTTTCTCTGTCATGTTTACTCTCCTGAATGAATCTGCAAATGGAAAAAGGGTTCCTGCACAATTCTCACGACCGGCAGGACTTCTCAGGGCAAGCCAGGCCACAGGCGGCGGCGCCGATGAGGGCGTCTCCGGTCCGGAGAATCACATGAACGGGCATGCTTGAAACCAGATCGGACATGCGTCCCTTGTGCCGGAAAGCCTCCATGAATGGCCCTTTCTGCAAAAAAGGCAGGATCCGCCGTGAAATCCCGCCGGCCAGGTAGACGCCGCCGGTCGCCATCACCTTCAGCGCGAGATTGCCCGCTTCCGCCCCCAGCATGGACGCAAAAAGAGCCAGCGTCTGTGCGCAAAGATCGCAGAAGTTGTCCGGATCCATGGCCGCCGCAATGATGACCGGCGTCCGATCCTCCGCCTGATTCAATCTCTCAGACAGCCAGGCGGGTTCCTGGTCAGAGGTGTGGTCCTTGAGAAACTCATAAATACGGGGCAGCCCGCCGCCGGAACAGACGCTTTCCCAGCTGACATGGCTTCCCTGCTTCTGCAAAACATGCAGCATTGAAATTTGCAGAGCGCTGTTCGGCGCGAAGTCCGCATGGCCCCCTTCCGAGGCGCGCGCATGATAACGCGAACCATCCCAGATTGAAAATGCTTCCCCCAGACCCGTGCCCGGGGCGATGACGGCGATGTTGCCCCGGGAGCCGGGTTGACCTTCGTTGAGCGTCAGCAGATCGGTCGGCTTCAGTAGCGGAACGGCGCTGGCTGTGGCTTCCAGGTCGTTGATGATTTTAACCGTGGAGAAGGCAAATTTATCCCGCAGTTGTTTTTCGCCGATGATCCAGGGCAGATTGGTAATACGGGCCTGGCCGTGAATAACCGGTCCGGCCACACCGATACAGGCGCCTATTCTGCGAAGGTTGAAGCCTGCTTCTGCCGATCGGGCAAGAAATTCCGCGACAATGCTCTCGAAGTCCGCATACCCGGCATTCTGGAATTGGACCTCGAACAGGGGCTGCCGCGGCCCCCGGTCTTTCGAGAAGATCCCCATCTGTGTTTTTGTCCCGCCTACATCGCCGGCTAAAATCATGATTCGCCCTGCGTTTCCCCATGGAGCCACGTCAGATATTCCCGGCTGCCCTGCAAAATGGGCAAGGCTATGATCTCCGGTGTTTCGTAGGGGTGATTGGCTTTGATGGCCGCTTCCACTGCGCCGTAGAGGCCTGCCCGGGTTTTGATGTGACACTGCCACTCCTCGGCGTGCTCGATGCTCTCTTTCCACCGGTAAATGCTCAGGACGGGACCGACAATCTGGACACAGGCAGCCAGCCGCTTTTCGACGAGCAATCCGGCAATCTTTTCCGCATCTTCCCGCTTTTCCGTAGTTGTCACGACCTGGATGGCTGGCCCCCTGGATTGATTTCCCATCTTCATGACTCCATTTTAAAAAATACACTATGAGAGCTTTGCATAACCGGTGAAAAATGGTTCGCAAGCGGCGAATGAAAGATTTTTCGCATTTCCAGAAATTAGACTATTTTATTGATTTCAAACATACATTAATCTTATCATATTTTAAGCGAAAAAGATTTTGAGCCGCGGCGAAGCCATTTTTCACCGGTCTCACTATTCTATTCAAAAATTTGTGCAGGCATACATCATGATGGCGGCAGCCTGCGGCAGGCTCAGAGATTCCGCATCTCCCATGCCCGATATACGCCAGCGCTCATCGGTCAGATCGAGCAGATGCTGAGGCAGGCCGCGACTCTCGCTCCCCAACAGCAGGGCGGTCTTTCCCGTGCAGGAATGAGGGATAACGCCATTGCGGACGTCGCTGCCCACCAGACGGAAGGACGTTTTGACGCCCGACAGGATCGCGGGAAAATCAACATTGGCGATCAGCGTCAAGTGAAAAAGGCTCCCCATGGCCGTCCGGACCACCTTGGGATGGGTATAATCGACGGATCCGGCGCTGAGCAGGACCGTCTTGAATCCGAACCAGTCCGCCGCCCGCAGCAGGGCCCCAAGATTGTTGGGATTATTGATTTCATGGAGCAGCAACAGGCGATCGTTTCGGATGACCTGTGAATCAACGATGGACGGCATCGCCGGAACGGAAGCCACCGCCATGATTCCTTCAGGGCTTTTATCCTGGCTCAGCCGATGCCATTCCTTTCCATCCAGACAATAGGCATCCATTTTCCCGGAGACGGCAGACACAACTTTCGCGAATTGGTCCTCCTTGCCTGACAGGATCAGCAAGGCCTTTACTTCCCATGCGCTCTCCAGGATGTCCTCCACCACTTTGACGCCCTCGGCCAGAAAGAGCTTTTCCTGTTTCCGGGCCTTGGCCTGGTCCAGGCTCATCCATAATTTCAACTGTGATTTCGACGGCTTCAATAATGTCATGACTGGCCCTCGCCGCAGCGCCTGACGTCCATTCCATTGATGCTCAGGTTTTGCCGGCCCGGCGTCCGGTGTTTTTACCGTGCTTTTTCAGCGCCAATTCATGGCCCACGGCGTAATGCCGCCAGATCAGAACCACTGCACCTGCGGCCATCATCAACAAACAAAGGGCCTGTCCAGTGGTCAGTGACAACCAGATAAACCCGATATGCCCGTCCGGCTCCCGATAGAATTCAATGAAGAAACGAACCAGTCCATAACCCATAAGATAAAGCGCGAGCAGAAAGCCGTCAAAGGGACTCCTTTTCCGGATCATCCAGAGAACGGCAAAGAGCACCAGGCCCTCGAAAAATGCCTCATAGAGCTGGGAGGGATGCCTGACGACCTGCAACGGATCGAGGGGGAAGATCATGCCCCAGGCGGCGGTGGTCGCCCGGCCGTAGAGTTCCCCGTTGATGAAGTTTCCAATCCGGCCGAAGGTATAACCCAGTGGAATGGCCGGAGCGAAAAGATCGGCAAGGCGCCAGAAGTTGATCTGACGCCGGCGGCAGAAGATCAGTGCTGCAAACAGGACGCCGATGGCCCCGCCGTGATAGGACATGCCGCTGATGCCCACAAAGCGGATGCCGTTTGTGAAATCGAAGGGCAGGAAGATTTCCAGGGGATGGCCCAGATAGTATGAAAAATTATAGAACAGGACATAGCCCAGCCGGGCGCCGATGATCAAGCCGAGGATGATCCAGACGAAACAATCCTGGATCGTTTCCGCCGTATAATTGTAGTGCTCCTTTTTTATCCGGGACATGACCAGGAGGTAGGTCAGGGCAAAGGCCACGAGATACATGAGGCTGTAATAGCGGATCTGAAAGGCCCCAAACTCAAGCAGATTCGGACTGATCCGGGCGGGAAGGTGTTGCCAGTCGCTGAACATGTCAGTAAGATTCCCCTTTCAGGTCCTCAACATAGAGCTGCGCCGCATAGGCCGCCGTCGCCCCGTCGCCGCAGGCCGTGACGACCTGCCTGAGGAGCTTGCGCGTGCAGTCGCCGCCGGCAAAGATGCCTTTTGCCGATGTCTGCATGTTCGCGTCCACCAGAATATGGCCGCCCTGGTCCAGTTCGACAAGGCCGCGGACCATGTCCGTATTGGGAATGAGTCCGACAAAGATGAAAATGCCCTCGGCCGGGATGATGCGGGTTGCGGATGTCTTGACATCCCGGATCCGGACGTTCTGAACCCCTTCGGAGCCGATAATTTCATCGACAACGGCGTTCCAGGCAAAGTCGATTTTCGCGTTGGCAAAGGCCCGTTGCGGCAGGACGCCGGTTGCCCGCAGTCGGTCCCGGCGGTGGACGACAGTCACCTTGCTGGCAAAATGGGTAAGAAAAATGGCCTCCTGAACCGCCGTGTTGCCGCCGCCGACGACCACGACTTCCCTGTTCCGGAAAAAGGGGCCGTCGCAGGTCGCACAGAAGGAAACCCCCTTGCCGATAAAAGCTTCTTCTCCGGGCACGCCCAGCCGTCGCCAGTGCGCCCCCGTGGCGATGATCACGGCAAGCGCCTCATAATGCCGTTCGCCGGCGCGAATGACCCAACCCTGCACATCCCCCCATTGACGCTGCTCGATGGATTCGACATCGCCGGCGGCTGAAATCATGCCGAACTGCAGGGCCTGCTTCTTGAACTTTTCGATCAGATCGAATCCGTTGACACCTTCCGGGATGCCCGGATAATTTTCAATGAGATCCGTCACGGTGATCTGGCTGACCGTGGACGCCCCTTCCAGCAGCAGCGTCTTGAGCCCGGCGCGTGCGCCGTAAAGACCGGCCGTGAACCCGGCGGGCCCCCCGCCGATAATCACAAGATCGTGGACATGATCGGGAATATTTTTTTCTACCATCGCTGTCAAGGACACCTCCCTTCCCTGTCTCCGCCCCGGCGACCCGGGTCTGTCTTTCTTTAAACGACAAGGAGGCTCTTTGTAAAGCTTAAAAAAGGGGGGCATCTCCGGATTCCCTGTTGCCGGAATTTTGCTTTTTCGACCGGGTGTGCTATGGTGAAGATCATGCAACCACGAATCATTCCCCGGAAGGAACACCGGATATCCCGAAAGCAGGTAAGCCCGAATGTCCTGCGCACGCTCTACCGACTCCGTGACAACGGCTTCATTGCTTACCTGGTCGGGGGGTGTGTCCGCGACCTGCTCCTGGAGCGGACCCCCAAGGACTTCGACATCGCCACAGACGCCGCACCCGGTCAGATCAAACGGCTCTTTCGCAACTGCCGTCTCGTCGGCCGCCGTTTCAGGTTGGCCCATCTCCACTTTCAGGACGAAATCCTGGAAGTTTCCACGTTCCGGGCTGCCGCTCCCTCCGATGAAGCGGACACGGAAGAGCCAGGTCCAGATAACGGTCCCCCCCGTCACCTCAAGGACGAGGACGGAATGGTTCTCCGTGACAACGTCTTTGGCACGCCGGAAGAGGATGCCCTCCGCCGTGACTTCACGATCAACGCCCTTGCCTACAATATCGCAGATTATTCGGTGATTGACTACTCGACCGGACTGAGCGACCTCCACGAGCGGCTCATTCGTCCCATCGGCGACCCTTATGTACGGTTTACGGAAGACCCGGTGCGCATGCTCCGCGCCGTTCGTTTTGCCGCATCCCATGACCTCGTCATCGAACCTGCCACGTGGGAGATCCTCTGTGAGCTGTCCTCCACTATTTCCCGCGCTTCACCGGGAAGGCTCTACGAAGAGATCCTGAAACTCTTCCTGCTTGGCTCTGCGCGACCGGTTTTCGGCCTCCTGGACACAAGCGGACTCCTTGCCGCCCTTTTCCCCGGGCTCAGTCAGTGGCTCAGTGGAAGCAGCCATCACCTGACCATCCTGCACACAAATCTTGAATGCCTCGATCGGCAATGCCAAAGCGGAACACCGCCATCCCCCTCGCTCTTCTTCGCCGCATTCTTCGGTCCCAGCCTGGAGGAAGCGGTGCTGGCACGCCACCGGGACGGCATCCCCCACCAGCAGGCACTGGATGCCGCGTGCACCGCTTCCATGGAAGAGTTCTGCAAGACCGTGAGCATCCCCGGACGGGTCGGCAATCAACTGCGCGGCATCCTCGCCATGCAGCCCTCCCTGCACAGAAGGCCGCCGCGTCGTCCCTCTGCCATGGTCAACAGACCTGAGTTTGCAGACGCCCTGGCATACCTGCGTCTCGCGGCGGAGGCGAGAGGGGAAAATCGAGCCGCTCTGGAATGGTGGGACGCCTTCCTTTCAGGGGTCCCTTCCGCAATCCGTTCAGAACCGCCCACCGATGAAGCCCCGGCAAAACGACGGAGAAAGAGGCGACGCAGACAGTCGCCCTGCCGCTCCGGCTGCCGCGTGACCTCGGGCGTTTGAGGGCGCACATTGCACTGCAACACTTCCCGTCCTGGGCAGCATGGAAAGGGGATAGTCGTGCCGTCTGGTTTGACGGCAACGATTAAGAGTACGGCGCCGATGGAAAGTTACACCTCGGTGCTTCGGCCGGCCAGCCGCATCGGATCAAATACCGGCATCTGAATCAGCGACGGGTTTCGGGAGGATGCTTCCGCACGGAAAAGCCGAAATGGCCCAGGCAGCGGCCAAGTTCGAAATATTGACCGTGTGCAAACGCGAGCAAGCCGCCCTTCTCCACGCGGAGTCGTCCCTTCGTGTCGAGCAGTGTGGAAGAAACCTGCACGGCAACCACCTCCGCCACAAACATCGTGTGCGAACCCAGTTTCAAGGATTTCTGCACCCGGCATTCGATGTTGAGCAAACACTCCGTAATGATCGGACACCGCACTTTCAATGCCTTCGCCGGCGTTAACCCTGTTTCGGCAAACTTGTCCACATCACGACCGGAAACCGTCCCGCACCAGTCCACCACCTTTGCCTGCCGCGGGGAGGGGATATTCACCACAAACTCATGCGTGGCCTGGATAATTGCGTGAGAATACCGTTCGGGACGGACGGAGATCGACAGCATGGGCGGATCACTGCACACACTTCCCGCCCAGGCAATCGTGATCAGGTTCGGTTTCCAGTCCTGCGTCCCGCCGCAACTTACCAAAACCACCGGAACCGGCCATAGCACGTTTCCGGGTTTCCAGGATTGTTTTTTGATACGCTCGCTCTTCACCATGGTATATTTTCCTCCTGTCTGCGTACGGTCAGGGATACTCCATTATGGTCCATGATTGCGAAGTAGTCAATAGAAGAGGGGGCAGTGAGAGTACAGAACCTTGCCTCGTTACTGGAATGCACAACGTCCGGACTTGTGACAAGGGGGTGGAATTTTGACATTTGAGTCAATTCTGCTTGACAGTCTCCGTTCGATTGCCTATGGTCACGACACTTTTAAAAGGAGAAAAGGACATTGGAAAATCCTCTGCACTTATTGATGAATCCGAAATCCGTCGCCACCGTCGGCGCCGGCAACAATCCCATGAAAATGGGGACCCTGCAGGCCCTGAGCATCATCAAAGACGGCTATCAGGGCAAATTCTATCCCGTTCATCCTACGGATAAGGTCGTTCTGGGCCATAAGGCCTATGCCTCTGCCCTGGATCTGCCGGAACCCCCTGATCTGGTGATGCTCGTGGTGCCGACCAAGCAGGTGATCCCCGTACTGGAAGACTTTGGTAAAATCGGGACCCGGCGGGCCATCGTCATCACGGCGGGCTTCAAGGAGACCGGTGCGGAAGGCCGGTCCATGGAGGATCGCCTCAATGAAATCGCGGACCGTTACGGTATCCGCTTCCTGGGACCCAACTGCATGGGGATGCTCAATACGCAACTCTCGCTGAACCTCACGGTGGCCCATCTGACCGGAAAACCCGGGTCGCTCGGGATGGTCTCTCAAAGCGGGACCTATGTCACCCAGACGCTGGCCTATCTGCGCAAAAGGGGCATCCGGTTCAGCAAGGCCATCAGCGTCGGCAATGAGGCCAATATCAACATCATCGATGCGCTGGAATATCTGGGCGAGGATGAACATACGAAGGCCATTATCCTCTATATCGAAGGCATCCGCGACGGCCGCCGTTTCATTGAAGCGGCCCGCAAAATCACCCCCCATAAACCGGTGCTGGCCCAGTACGTGGGCGGGACTGGCGCGGGCGCCCGGGCGGGGATGAGCCATACCGGGGCCATGGCCGGGCCGGATTTTCTTTATGAAGGCATTTTCAAACAGGCCGGTGTTATCCGGGTGCATTCCATCGAAGACCTCTACAGCCATGGGTGGGCCCTGTCCGCACAGCCGCCCCTGCGCGGCCGAAGACTCGGCGTCGTGACCAATTCCGGCGGGCCGGGAACGGCCATTTCTCATCATGCCGATCTGGGCGGTCTGGATGTTCCGCGCTATTCCGAGGAACTGCAAAGCCGGATCCGTCCCCTGATCCCCGTGCACGCCTCCAGCGCCAACCCCATTGACCTGACCTTTCACCTCGATATGCAGCTTTTGTCCACCCGGATTCCCGAAATGATCATGCAAAGCGGCGAGGTGGATGGCCTGATCCTGCACGGCGCCATGATGTCCGGCTTCATGCGGGAAGTTTATCCCCATCTGCGGGAAATGCTCAACGACATCACCGAAGAGAAGTTTCTCGATCGGTTCCGGATAGACTTGACCGATACCGTCTCCCTGCCGCGCAAATACGGCATTCCGCTGCTGGTCTCTTCATTTTTCGGCGCCGATGACGACTATACCCGCGCCTACCAGGACAACGACATCCCCGTGTTCGATTCCCCGGAAAAGGCGGCGCGGGCCATGGCGTCGTTCCTGAGATACAAGGAGATCCGGGATAGAAAGGCGATTGTCCCATCCGCCGTTCCGGACCGTAGCGATGCGGCCGCGCAGATCATCACAAAGGCCCTGCAAAACGGACAGCAGGCCCTCGACGAATTCCAGGCCAAACAGATTCTGTCGCTGTACGGCATTCGGGTGACCCGGGAAAGTCTGACGATGACGGCAGACGAGGCCGTGCAGGCCGCCCGCGGGATCGGCTACCCGGTCGTGGCCAAGGCCTGTTCCTGGGAAATCATGCACAAAACCGGCAGAGGATTGATCGCCTTGAATCTTCAGACGGATGAAGAGGTCCGCCGCGCCCTGCGGTCGATCCGGCAGGCGGCCGGTTACGACGTCCCGGTTCTGATCCAGGAAATGGTATCCGGATCCCGCGAGTTCGTCGCCGGAATGACCCGCTTTCCCGGATTCGGCCCCTGTGTTTTGTTCGGCCTGGGCGGTGTGCTGACGGAAGCCCTGAAAGATACGACGTTCCGGTCGGCGCCTTTAAGCGCCGCCGAAGCGCAGGAGATGTTGACGGATATCCGGGCCAAAAAGCTGGTCGGCGAGTTCCGGGGCATGCCTGCCGCGGATACAACCGCGCTCGCCGGGATCCTGCAGGGGGTCGGGTTTATCGCCCTGCTGCATCCGGAGATTGCGGAGATCGACCTGAATCCGATCATCCTCGCCGGGTCAGAGCCGTCGTGGCCGACGCATTATTTGTTCTGGGATGATTGGAGAAACCGCGCTTCAACCAGATCAACCAGGCCGCCGATATCGTTGATATCCAGGCATAGGACCCCTGCCGTGAGCGGCCGGTCGCTGCAAACGGCAAGGAGGTTATCCGCGGGTGAACAGATAAGCTCCTGGTTCATCTGGCTGCGGTTGACCTCGATCTTCGGGAAGGGGTTTTTCTTGAAACCCTCGGACAGGACGATATCGACATCCCGGATGTAACGATCGACCAGTTCGCCGATATCCAGATCCTTCTCCACATCTTCCACGACCGCCACGCGGTGCGGAGAGGCAATCACCGTCGTCCGGGCGCCCGCCTGCTTGTGCCGCCAGCTGTCCTTGCCCTCATGATCGATCTCGAATCCATGCAGGTTGTGTTTAATCGTGGCCACGCGATACCCCCGCCGGACCAGTTCACCGATCATCTTTTCAATGAGGGTCGTTTTCCCGGAATCGGATTTTCCCACCACCGATATGACTGGAATCATGATTCATCCTTCACGAAGCAAGTCAAAATGAGCCGAAAACGACGGCTGCGTAAAAAGCTCCGCAGGCAAGGCGCAAAATCCTGAGAATGAGGCGTATTGGGCGTACGCAGGACGCAGGCAACGCAACGGCCCCTAGGCCTCGCGAATGATGGCGTCGCCGGAGAGGTCCGGCAGGGGCAGATAGAGCTTGAGGTCCGGCGTCAACCGCATCCCCTTGAACTTTTTGCGGGACATTTCGATCAGCTTTGCGGGATCGACGGGGCTTTTTTCATGGAAAAAGATGAAGAAGTTCTTCCCGTCATAACCCATCTTCTTTACCCTGATCGCCTTTAACAGATGCTTGATGCGGATCACTTCAAACAGATGCTCCGCTTCGGGGGGGACAAAGCCGTACAGATCTGTCAATTCCTCTCTGATCTCAGCTAATTCCTCTTCTGATACGGCCATGGACATCCGCTTGTACGTGACGAGCCGCTGATGTTCGTCGGCCATGTACCCGGCGGGAATAAACGCCGTAAGCCCCAGATTGATCTCCGGCCGGATCTCGTCTTCAGGCACGGGCTCACCCTTGAGTTCGCGGATCGTCTTTTCCATGAGCTCTGTATAGAGTTCGTAGCCGACGGCGGACACGTGGCCGGACTGGGACGTCCCCAGCAGATTTCCGCCGCCCCGGATATCCAGATCGTTGGAGGCGATCCGGAAACCGGATCCGGGCTCGGAAAACTCCATGATCGCCTGCAGGCGCCGCATGGCGTTCCGGGAAAGCATGGCCCCCTTGGGCACCAGCAGGTAGGCCGCCGCCTCTTCCTTCGACCGCCCCACCCGGCCCCGGATCTGGTAGAGCTGCCCCAGTCCGAACCGGTCCGCCCGGTTGATAATGATCGTATTGGCCGCGGGAATATCCAGGCCGGAACCAATGATGGAGGTACAGACCAGGACGTTTGTCTCCCCCCGAACGAACCGCGTCATGCTGTCCTCGATCTCCTTCGGCTTCATCTGGCCGTGGACGACGCCCACATGTGCCTCGGGAACGAGCTTTTCCATGAAACGCGCCATCGAGTAGATGGATTTGACGCGGTCATGCAGGAAAAAGACCTGGCCGTCTCTTTTGAGTTCTTCCCGGATGGCCTCCCTGATAACATCTTCATTAAATTCAAGCACGTGGGTCTTTATGGCCTGCCGGTCCGCCGGGGGCGTATTGATAATCGACAGGTCCCGGATGCCCACCAGCGACAGGTGCAGCGTCCGTGGAATCGGCGTTGCCGTGAGGGTCAGAACATCCACGAGCGTCCGCAGTTTCTTGAGCTTTTCCTTATGAGAAACGCCAAAACGCTGTTCTTCATCAATGATAACCAGCCCCAGGTCCTTGAAGTCTACATCTTTCTGGAGCAGCCGGTGCGTGCCGATGACAATATCCACCCTTCCCTTCCGGAGATCTTCGATGATCTTGAGCTGCTCGGCCTTCGTTTTAAAACGGTTCAGCGCCTCCACGCGGACGGGATAATCCTTGAGCCTGCGCGAAAAGGTCTGGTGGTGCTGCTCCGCCAGAATCGTCGTCGGCACGAGCACGGCCGCCTGCCGGCCATCCATGACGGCGCGGAAAGAGGCCCGCAGCGCCACCTCGGTCTTGCCGAAACCGGCGTCGCCGCAGATCAGCCGATCCATCGGTTTGGCGTCGTTCATGTCCAGGTGAATATCCTCAATGGCCCGCGCCTGATCCGGGGTTTCTTCAAATTCAAAGGAAGCGCTGAACTCTTCATAGAGGCGGTCCGGCGGCAAAAAAGCGCTGCGTTCCATGACTTCCCGGGCGGCATAGACGGCAACCAGTTCTTCCGCCACCTCCCGAATTGATTTCTTGACCTTTTCCTTGACGGCGTCCCAGGAAACCCCGCCCAGTTTGTCCACTTTCGGCGGGCGTTCGTCCGGGCCAAGGTATCGCTGGATCTGGTCCAGGCGATCCACGGGGAGGTAGAGTTTATCTCCGTCCAGATACTCCAGCAGCAGAAAATCATTTTCAATCCCGGCGACGGCGAGCTTCTGGAGACCCCGGTAAAGCCCGATGCCGTGCTCGGTATGGACCACGAAATCCCCTTCTTTGAGTTCACCGAATGATTTTAAAAAAAAGCCTTCCCGGACAGGCCGCCATTTTCTTCTGAGCGTTTTTTTACCGAAGATATCCTCGTCGCTGATCACGATCAGTTTCATGCCGGGATACTCAAAGCTGCCGCTGATCCGTCCTTCGCGAATCAAGAGCCGACCCGGGGGCGTCCGCCGTTCCATTTCCTCGAAAAAAGACAGCGCCGCGGGCTGAATAAACAGCTGGTACTGTGCAAAAAGATGCGTTGTCCGCCGGACCTCTTCGCCCCCCCCGCAGACAAACGTCATGCAATAGCCGTCCTTGAGCCACGCCTTGATTTTCTCGACCAGCGGCGCCAGTTTTCCGGCTTCCTCAAGCCCGGACGGGATGGACGGACGGAGTCCGAGGTCCGTATGCACCTCAAATATGACGGGAGAAGAAGCGGTGGGCGCGCTGAAGGGATCGGCGCTGAGGTCGAGGGGCAGACCTTCTAACATGATGCGCTGAAAACGCTCACACTGCGGGCGCAAGTGCTCCCCGCTCTGATAGGACGCTTCCCGCTCCAGAAAGAACCGGTCTTCACTCCGGGCCTTCAGCAGAAACCGGTCAACGGCGTTTGCAATCTGCTCCAGGCTCTGGGCCATGGCCGCCGGATCATTCAGAACCAGAAGCGCCCCGGAAGAAACAAAATCAAAAAAACTCGAAAGAGGTGGATCATCGTGGTCTGATCCGTCACCGGCATGATAGAAAAGCGGCAGGAACAAGGGATTGATGGAAGAAATCAGGTTCTGTCCGATCATTTCCGTGAGGCGGTCCCGGACCAGGCGGGGCAGCTCCAGTTCATCGGACCGGGCGCGGATATTACGGATGGCCTGCTGCTTCCTTGCTTCCGAGAAAATGACCTCGCCGGCCGGCGCCAGCACGAAATCGACGACTTCATCGATGGAGCGTTGGGAGACCGGATCAAAACGGCGGATCGATTCGAGTTCATCGCCGAAAAATTCAAGCCGGAAGGGCGCCGTCGCTGTGGGGGCGAAAATATCCACCACGTGCCCCCGGATGCCGAACTCACCTGTCTCTTCCACGAGGGTTTCCCGGCGATAGCCGCCCATGACCAGTTTTTCAACCAGCGCGTCCCGATCCAGCACATCCCCGATGGCAATCGTCTGGATGTAACCCTCAAAGACGGTCCGGGGCATGACCTTCTGCATGAGCGCTTTCAACGGCAGCACCACAACATCCGGCCTGCCGGACAGAAGCCGGTAAAGGACGCCCATGCGGACCATCTCCACATCCCGCTGAAAGGTCAGCAGATCCGTGGAAACGACATCCCAGGGGGCATAGAGCGAGACCTGGTCGCTGCCGAGAAAAAAAGCGATATCCTGTTCCATGACCCGGGCCTCGCGCTCCGTGGGGGTCAGCACAACCAGGGGCCGGCCGGTTTCCCGGAAAAGACGGGAGAGAAAAAAGGCTTTGGCCGACCCCCGCAATCCCTGGATGCAAAGGGAGTCCCGGACGAAGTCAGATATCCCACCGATCCGGGAGATAGCTTCCTGGAAGGCGGGATCGGTATAATGCTTTCTGATGTCGACGATTTTCCGCACAGTTCTCGTGCCGGCTAAGAGACAGCCAACATCCTCTCCAGCGTTTTTCGGGCAGGAATCCTCACGTCTTCGGGAACCTTGATCACCGTTTTCATCTGAGTGAGGGCGGCCCTGATATCCGCAAGCGTGATCTTCTTCATGTCTTCACAGATCATCTGATCGGACGCCGGAATAAATATCTTTTCCGGATAATTCTTTTTCAACTGATAAAAAATGCCGCGCTCCGTCCCCACGATCATCTCCCGGACATCTTCCTGTCCAGCATAGCGAATGATTCCGGTCGTGCTTCCCACAAAGTCGGCCAAAGCCAGAACCTCCAGGCGGCATTCCGGATGCGCTGCAAAAACCGCCCGGGGGTGCGCCTCTTTCGTCCGCATGGCCTGTTCGGCGGTTAAAAAGTGGTGAACCGGGCAGTACCCCTCCCAGGGAATGATTTTTTTGTCCGTCTGTCCGGCCACATAACGGGCGAGGTTCCCGTCGGGGATCATCAGGATCTCCTTCACGTCGCCCAGCGACCGGACTACCTTGACGGCATTGGCCGAGGTGCAGCAGATGTCGCTCAAGGCCTTGATCGCCGCAGACGAATTGATGTAGGTTACCACCGCCGCGCCGGGATGATCCTTTTTTGCCGCCGCAAGCGCTTCCGGCGTGATCATATCCGCCAACGGGCAGCCGGCGTCGGGCCGCGGCAGCAGCACCGTCTTGTCCGGCGACAGGATCGAGGCGCTCTCGGCCATGAAATGGACCCCGGCGAAAACAAGCACCTCGGCGTCCGTCCGGGATGCCTCAATGCTCAGGGCCAGCGAATCGCCAAGGATGTCGGCAATCTCCTGGATCTCATCACGCTGGTAATAATGCGCCAGCAGGATCGCCTTTTTCTCTTTCAGCAACTCCCTGATTTCCCTCTGTAATGTGGAAAATATCATGGTGTTGGCCCCTTTTCCCCTGATGAATTTTTTTCCATCCCTATACTATAAACCCCTATTTATTCAAGGCGAAAAACCGTTAGGGTCGGTTGCGGACCCTAAGGTTAAAGGTTGACAACATCGGGCCTTTGATATACTTCCCCATCAAATTCTACAAAATACGAGATTTTAAAACCATGATCTCCCTTGAAGCAGCCTTGAGCCAGATTCTCGCAGCCATCCATCCCCTGGGCCTGGAAAAAGTCAACTTTCTCGACGCCCTGGGACGGGTGATCGGTGAAGACATCGTGGCGTCCCGCCCGATTCCGCCGAAAGACAACGCCGCCATGGACGGCTATGCCCTGCGCTCGGAGGATATCCGGGGCGCCTCCCCGGGAACACCGGTCGTCCTGGATGTCATTGAAGATATTCCCGCTGGAAGGATTCCTCAGAAAAGGGTCGGAAAAGGTCAGGCCGCCCGCATCATGACCGGCGCGCCGGTCCCTGAGGGCGCCGACGCCGTCATGCGCATGGAAGACACCGAAAAGATCGGTAAAAAGGTCAGGATTTTTGTAGAAGCGCCTGCAGGACAGGACATCCGGCTCGCCGGCGAGGATGTCCGCCAGGACGAAACGGTCATCTCTCGCGGCGAGTATCATCCGGCCGGCGGAGATCGGCATGCTGGCGGCTTTGGGACGTTCGTTTATTTCCGTTTACCAGAAGCCTCTGGTTGCGGTTCTCGCCACCGGCGATGAACTGGTCGATGTGGACGAGAATCCAACCCCCTGGCAGATCATCAGCACCAACAGCTACGCCCTGACCGCGCAGATCCTGGATTGCGGCGCGATCCCGCTGCAGATCGGAATCGCGAAAGATACGCGGGAGGATCTGATGGCCAAATTCAAGTCCGCCCTGCGGGCCGATCTGATCATTTCCTCGGGCGGCGTCTCCGTGGGCGATTACGACCTGGTCAAGGACATCATGAAGGAGGTGGGCAACCGCATGCAGTTCTGGCAGGTCGCCATGCGACCCGGTAAGCCACTGGCCTTCGGCGCCATGGACGGCGTTCCGCTGTTCGGGCTTCCCGGCAATCCCGTTTCTTCCATGATTTCCTTTGAGCAGTTCGTCCGGCCGTCCATCCTGAAGATGATGGGACACCAGGATGCTCTTTCGCAGGACCATCCGGGCGCGGCTGACAGAAGACATCGAAAAAAAGAAGGGGACACGCCACTTCATCCGGGCGCGCGTCACCATTGAGGATGGCCGATACCGGGTCGTCTCGACGGGAGAACAGGGCTCCGGCATTCTGAAATCGATGGTGCAGGCCAACGGGTTAATTGTCTTGCCGGAAGACACGGCATCTGTTAAAGCGGGATCTAGGTCACGGTGCAGTTGCTTGACCCGTCTCTGCTCCAGGCCGATCAACCGGAATATCTTTAAGCACGAATCTACGCGCGGAAGTGCCAAGGTCACTGGTGGGCCTCTCGGACTTCAAATCCGGTGTGGGGCGCTAAAACCGTCCCGGGTGGGTTCGATTCCCATGCACTTCCGCCATAATTATATATCGGTGAGGGCGGCGGCGATCCTTTCCAAACAGCTATTCTCAACATGCAGATGCCCGATATGGATGGTTTCAGGGCCACCCGGCATGCCCGTAATCCGCACTCAGCGGCCTGCAATCACCAGATTCCCATTATCGCAATGACCGCCGGCACCCTGCAAGGCGGCCGGAAAAAGTGCCTGGAAGTCGCGGCAAGACTGCCCGATCTGGAGAATCGGTTTGCCCGGCTGAATGAATCGATGAGCAAATTTTTAAAGCATAAGGGATAGATATTGAAGCGCGTGGTGCTGATAGGATTGCCGAATGTCGGTAAAAGTACGATCTTCAGTCGATTAATCACGAGCAAGGTCCGTATATCCCATTACCCCGGTTCCGCCCTGGAGGTGAAAAGGGGGCGGGTGAAAATTGAAGGGGAAGAATGCGAAATAATCGACATCCCCGGCGTATACAGTCTTTTTTCCAGTGCCGACAATGAGAATGTGGCGCGGAACATCCTGATCGACGAGAAACCTGATCTGGTTGTTCAAGTCTCTGACGCCAAGAATCTGAAACGATCGTTTGCCCTTACATCCCTGCTGTCTGAATTGAACATTCCCCTGGTCCTTGTCCTGAATATGATTGATGAGGCGGCACAGAAAGGGATCAAGATTAAGCGGCATAAACTGGAAGATATGCTGGGAACTGCCGTCATTGAGACCGTCGCATCGGAAGGGGTGGGCATCGCCGCGGTGATTTCGGCTCTGGGCAAGGCTTCGAGCCCCTCTTACCCTTCCCGGTTACCAGCGAGTCTTGCCGATGCCGTGCAAGGTCTCGTCGGGCTTATGGCAGATATGCCGAAAGATTCGCGCAGGGCCGATGAGAAATGGGAAAAACGGACATTGGCGCTTTTGTCCCTTGCCGGCGACAAAGAGACCTCACGATGGGCGTTGCAGAGAAGTGGCCTCGTCGACGACAAGACTGCCCATGATCTGATAGAAGAAGCGGGAAGATCGTTTTACCGGCCTCTTGACCAGATCATTGCCCGTGCAAGCGATCCCTGGGCAGAGGGTTTGTACGCGGAATCCGTCTATTTTACCCCCGTTACCTCCACTCCGCTTTTAAACCGGATCGGTGATCTGGCGCTGACTCCCGTTGCCGGATCTCTGATTCTTTTCATCATGCTTGCCACGATCTATTTTATTGTCGGTAAATTTGCCGCCGGCTTTTTGGTTGATTTCCTCGTGAAAGATTTTTTCGGTGACATGGTGGGGCCCCACCTGAACCATGTGGTGGCCATGGTCCCTTTCCCATTTTTGCGAGATCTCCTTGTCGGGGAGTACGGGCTTTACGCCATGGCCCTGATTCCTATCTTTGGTCTGGTGCTGCCCGTCATCGTCGTTTTTTTCTTTACCTTCGGGTTTATTGAGGATTCAGGCTATTTTTCCCGCCTTTCCATCCTGCTGGACAGGCTCTTCAGAAAAATCGGTCTCAACGGCAAGGCGGTGCTCCCGATGATTCTCGGCTTCTCCTGTGTCACGATGGCCACGATATCTACAAGAATCCTGGACAGCAAAAGAGAACGGTTCATTGCCATCTTTCTGCTTTCCTTAGGCGTTCCGTGTTCCGCCAAATTGAGCCTGATTCTGGTGATTCTGGCCCAGGTTTCGTTTTCCGCCTTTCTGGTGGTCTTCGGCGTTGTTTTCTCCCTGACCATGGCCTCCGGTATTATCCTGAACAAGCTGATGCCTGCAGAGACCACCCATTTTATCATGGAAATTCCTCCGATACGCATCCCGAGCTTGGGAAATGTGCTAAAACAAGACCCTCTACCGGTCTCAGATGTTTCTCCGGGAGGCGTTGCCGCTTTTTATCCTGGGTGCCCTGGGACTTTTTTTTATGGAAAAAATCGGCGCCCTGACGTTGGTGGAGGATATGGCTGCACCGGTCGTCCAGGGATTTCTGGGCTTGCCTCCGCAGTTTGCCGAATCCCTTTCGTTGGGCTTCATCAGGGGCGAGGCGGGGATCGCCGTCCTGAAAAAAATGGTGGATGCGGGCGTGATGGATCATCTGCAACTGGTCGTCGCGATGATCGTCACGATCCTTTTTATCCCCTGTGTTACGAACTTCCTGCTCATCATCGAAGAGCAGGGCACGAAGAAAGCCGTCGCCATCATTGTTTCGGTGACGGCCTGCGCCATTCTGACCGGCGGCATCATGAACTATTTCTTGCGATGGAGTCATTTTACTTTTTAGGGGTGGCTTATGAAAATCGTACATGTAACGGATGAGGTTATCGAGACGATCTGGACGTTTGAGGAAAAAGGTCGTTGCACATAGAAAATGTAATAAAAGCGCATGAGCATGCCTGCGGATATATTGTCGATGACGAAATCTTGTCGGAATTGGAAAGAAACGGTCTCGTGAAAATAAGCGGTACGGAGATCGCGCTCACTGCCGAGGGAAAAATGAAGGCTGGGCCCATCATCCGCAGGCACCGGCTGGCCGAAAGGCTCCTCGTCGATGTTCTGGGCATGTCTTTTGATGAAATGGAAGAGTCGGCCTGTGAGTATGAGCATACCCTGGCACCCGGGCTTACGGAGGCGATCTGCACCTTGCTCGGCCACCCGCGGGAATGCCCCCACGGTTCCCCCATACCTGAAGGAGATTGCTGCAAGAGGGCCGAGAATTCCGTAACCACGTTTGTTAAATCTCTTGATACCCTGGAGGTGGGTGATGAGATCCGGATATCCTTTATCAGAAAAGGGGATCCGGTCCTGATCGGCAAGCTGGTTTCCTTTGGGGTGTCTCCCGGGAAAAGGATAAAAATCCGGCAGAAGTTTCCCGCGTACGTCATTCAGATCGAAAACACGCAGATTGCCCTGGAACAGGATATTGCCACCGGCATCTATGGATTGAAGGTGTGAAAATGTGGACGACAATTACAGGAAGGTCGAAGATTTCTTCGACGGCCAGGACAAAGGCAACAACGCCTGACCGTCACCATACCTTGGCTGCCTCTTCCGCCATGCCGTGTTCCTCGAGTTTCTGCTTTGTGGGAATGCCCTTGACGGGATCAATGCCCGTTAATTCATAGAACCGTGCTTTCATACCCTCAAAGTTCATCTCGATGCCTTCCGGCTCTCCGTCCCTGGCCGGTTCCAGCATCCTCGGTGTCAGGCTGTCATCTTCCGCCGTGAGACCATGACGATAATTGATAAGGCGCTTCAGGTAAAAGACCCGGCGGGCAGCCATCATCATTTTCTCAATATCCCAGCCATAGCCCGCCACCGCGTTGAACAGGTTCAGCCAGTCCGGAATGGTCAGCGCGTCGGCAAAGGCGCACCAGCAGGCGCTGTTTTCAAGGGCGCCGAAGGTAATGGAAACAATGGCCGCTTCCGGCTTGTTCTCGTCGCTGCGGGGCTCCATCCCCGTGATATAGTCAAATCCGATCTCCGGATAGTAGCGTGCACCCATCTCGACGAACAACATGGGATCCGCCACATGACAGGCGCCGCGGGCGCTCATGGCGTAAGTAAGGGCCATGCCGTGTCCGCCGCCTCGCGGGTCATGCATGGGCGCCTCCAGGCCCTTGCTGTGAACGGTATATTCCAGGCCCTTGCCGATTCTTTTTGCGGCGGCCACGCTACCGTCGGCCAGCAGTTGCCCCAGTTTGCCTTCTCTTTTCGCAATTTTCGGCAGAACCACGTCAATGACCGTTTCCATATCGCCCCAGTTCAGGGCAATACCGTCCGTGTCGGCAAGCGTCAGGTCCCCTTTCTCGAAGGCTTCCATGGCCCAGGCTATGGTGCCTCCGGCAGAGATGGTGTCCATACCCAGTTCATTGCAGACATGGCCCGCCTTGCAGGCAGCCGCCAGATCGATGGAGCCGATGAGGGTTCCGAAAGAGACGATGGTTTCATATTCCGGTCCCGGCCCTTCCGGCACGGCAAACGGTCCTTCCTTGACCTCGACAATGCGCTTGCAGGCGATGCCGCAGAACGCACAGGCGCCGCGTTTCGTAAGATAGGCCTCGGTCAGGGCGCTTCCCGCCAGGGCATCCGCCGCCTCCTCCCATAGGTTGGACGTCCAGTTTTTCACGGGGACATCCCCGCTGAACACACCGCCTGTGAGGTTTGCCGCTGTCCCATCCTCGTGTAAAACGGTCGCGGGCAACGCTTCGATGATCTTCTTGTTGAGATCCTTGCGGAACGTCTCATAAACGGCTTTATCGGCGATTTCCATGTCCTTGCCGGAAGCCTTGATGACGATGGCTTTGAGATTTTTCGATCCCATGATGGCGCCGAAACCGGCCCGGCCCGTCGCATGATGGCCGTCATTGAGGATGATGGTATATTTGACCAGATTCTCCGCGGCAGGCCCGATGACCAGGGTGCGGTAGTCCTTGCCGTGTTTACGCTTTAATGCCTTGGTGACTTCCCCTGTCTCCTTCCCCCAGAACTCTGTCGCATCGAGCGTCTGTATGGTCCCATCCTGGATCAGAAGATAAGAGGGTTGGGAGGCTTTGCCCGTGATGATCAGTCCGTCATAGCCCGCATAGCGGAGCTCCGGGGCAAAGAAACCCCCGCAGGAAGAATCGCCCCAGTGCCCGGTCAGCGGTGAGCAACCGGCCACGCTGTTGCGGCTGGCGCCGGAGATCTTCAGGCCCGCGAAAGGCCCATTCATGAAGATCAGCATGGCCTCCGGAGCAAGCGGATCGATATCGAAGCGCCCCCGCTCCCAGAATATCTTTGCCGCCAGACCGCTGCCCCCGATGTACTGGGTGTAATAGGCTTCCGGCAACGTCTCGATATGGCTGCTGCCGCTCGTCAGGTCGACATTGACAACCTTCCCCGTATTCCCTTTCATACGTTACCTCCTGTTCAATCAGAGACCTTTAAAAAATGGCCTCGCCGCTCACGAACCATTTTTCAGCGGTTGCGCAAAGTTCTCAATCATTCACTGGACCGGAGCAACGTCGCTCTCTTTCGCCAGTTTGTCTCCCCAGCCCAGATCCTTCAGGACCTGCTCGTAGACCAACGCCACCTTTTTGAGCTTGGGCGCCAGCTTCAGCAGTCCCGTGGCGGAACCCTTGATCTTGATTTGCCCCCGGGTGATGGCCATCACGGGGTTGAGCTTGTTTGCCCAGGACAGATGGGCGTTGTCGGCGGAGAGGCTCATGGTGAGATCGGGCTGCTCGGCCGGCTTGCCGGCCGAGACGATGCGCGCGCCGTTGCGGCAATCCACATGAAAGGAACAATTGGGACCATCCTGTGTGTAATCGAACCAGATGAGCTGATTGACCTTCTTCATGCCTTCGATAAATTCCGGATCCTGTACGACCCTCTCCCACAGTGTTACAAAAGCCTTGATTGCTTCGGTATCGTCTTTCCAGTACTTCATGGTTGCATCCTCCTTTTTGAGTTATCTTGCGTTTAGGTATAGTTGTAGACATCATCTTCTTCCAGGGTCCGGGGGTTGTAGGGAAGCTGGGAATCCCCCATAGCCAGATCGATCAAGGGGTTGAGGGATTCACGGTCCTCGGGTACGCCGAAATCCTTCAGGGTCTGTGTCAGACCGGAAGATCTTCTGCAGATCCTTCACCGCCTGAACTGCGGCCCGGGCGGCTTGCTCGGTTGACAGTTTATCAACGTTGACCCCCATGGCATCGGCGATCAGGACAAAGCGGGCGGGGTTCTCTTCCAGATTGTATTCCATCACATGGGGCAGCATGATGCTGTTGGCCAGGCCATGGGGAATACCGTAAAGGGCGCCGAGGGAGTGGGCCGTCGCATGGACACCGCCGGTGAAGGAATTGATGAAGGACATGCCCGCCATGGTGCTGGCAATCAGCAGGTGGCCCCTCGCCTCGATGTTGTCGGGGTTCTTCATAACTTCGGGAAGGTATTTGGTAATCAGCCGGATCGCGTGCAGACCCAATCCATCGGAAATGGGATTCGCGACTGATGCAGGTGACGGCCTCGATGGCGTGGGTCATGGCATCCATGGCCGTGAAGGCCGTGATCTTCGGGGGCAAGCTTCACAGTCAGTTCCGGATCCAGCATGGCGATGTCCGGGTTGCAATAGGGATGGGCGCACGGCCACCTTTGATCCTTGGCTTTGTACGTCCAGAACGACCATGGCATAGGTCACTTCCGCGCCTGTCCCGGCTGTCGTGGGAAAAGCGATATGCGGCGGCAGGGGCTTGGCACCCGTCGAACAGTCCCGCCTGTTCCGCGAGTGGCATAAAGTCTTCATGGCCGCCGCCGATCATGACGTTGATGGCCTTGGCGGTATCCATGACGCTTCCGCCGCCCACGACGACCATGCAGTCGGCACCGCATTTCCGGTAAAAGGCCGCCCCGTCGTTGATCAGGTCGATGCGGGCGTCCTGAACGATCTTGTCATAGACACCGACCAGCTCCAGGCTGGAAGCCTTGATAGCCTCGATGACCATCTCCGCCACGCCGGCCTGGACGAGGCCCTTGTCGGTGTAGAGGACCACCTTCGTGCCGCCGAGTTTTTCCATTTCAAAGCCCAGTTCCTCCCGTGCACCGGCCTTGTACATGACTCTCGGCCGGTTTGACCACATGAAGAACGGCTCAAATGAGATGTCCGGATACTTCATGCCAACCTCCTTTCCTGCCTTGATAAATTTAAGAATCTTTACTTATTCTAAATACCCACTCTGCTCCATAGCGTTCTTTCTTATAGCTTGCCCGCATGTTAAAATCCAGTCGAAAAATACACCGAAAATGACTGTTTCGGAAATATGAGGACACGACTGTTTCAAGCCCCCTCCCCCATATTTCTAAAAGATCGGGACCTTTGAAAAATGGTTCGCAAGCGGCGGAGCAAATGTTTTCCGCCTTTCCAGAAATGGCGTTAACGGTTTGTAGTTTATCATGATTATGGCTGGTTGTCTTCTTGGCGGAAAAGATTTTTGAGCGGCGGCGAAGCCATTTTTCAAAGGTCTTGAAGTATCGTGAGAACGGATTTGCGTGTCTATGAGATAAGAGACATGGCATGGGGGCACTGACGAGCGTGGAGGGAATCGATTCAAGCGTCCGTCCCATCGGGAGGGGCGATCGTAATAACGCCCCACCCGATGTGCGTGACTACGTTTTTCTCATTTTGAACGCCACTTTGACCGCTTCGGCTCCGCCCTCGATCGTCACTTTTCCCGTATTGATGATGATGTCGTATTGATTGGGATCCGTAACATCGGCGTTGAAATATTTCCGAACAAAAGACTTGTGGTCATTTTCCCGCTTCACCACATACTGCTCCGCCTGCGCTCGTTCGTATTTCCGGTCTTCCATGACGCGCCTGATTCGGTACTCCAGGGGGGCAATGATCCGGACACGGAACGCTTCCGCTTGGGACAGGATATAACTGGCGCCCCTGCCGACAATGATGACATTGCCGTATCTCCCGATCGTAGCAATCACCTTGGTTAGATGCTGCAGGTATTCGTCGGGCCAGAGGTGACGGTCCCTGAACAGTGTGTTCAGCAAGGTGTCCCGCATCGTCACTTCCTTTTCGTCAAGGGATTCGATGACTTTCCGGCTCATCCTAGCGCTTTCGGCAACGTGCTGGATGATCTGACCGCCCATGAGATCCATGGACAGATCTGTTGCCAGTTTTCTGGCGATTTCGCTGCCGCCGCTGCCGGGTTCGCGGGAAATGGTGATGACCGGACCGCCCTTGACCTTCTCGATTTCCAGGCCGTAATCAAAAACATCCAGCCCCTCCCCCTCTCCGATCCGCATGCGCCATTTCTTCAACTGCTGCTCAACCATCCGGTCCATCGCTGTCTTTTCGTCTTCCACGCCGTTGACCGGAAGTTCCTTGATCGACAGGTCCCTGGTGTAGTCGGGACAATTGACGTTGAGTAAGGCGTCTGTCGATATTCTGTATCTTTTCTGGCAGTCCTTTCGCCAGGCGCAGATGCCGCAGATTCGTCTATCCGTTGCCATAATCATAACCCCCTTTCATTTTATGCTGATCCCCGAGTGCTGCGTGCCGCGTCCTGAACTCCGACCACCTGACTTCATCAGGCTCTCGACTCCTTCAAAACTTCGAAACCGGCCACAATGTCCAGCAGTTCTTCCGTGATGGTCATCTGACGTTGCCGGTGGAATTGGACATGCAACTCCTCGAGGCGTTCTTCGATATTCTTCTCCGCGTTCTGCATGGCGGCCAGCCGGCTGGCGTTTTCACTGGCCAGGGAGTTGGCAAAAGCCCGGTAAACGGAAACAAACAGGTATTCCCGGATCATGGATCGGAAGATGCGCTCCCAGTCCATGTTAAACGTTGGCAGCGTCCGGGAGTCCCACTTCTGCTTCTGCAGATCGGTCAGCCACACCTTATCCACGGGCAGAAGCTTGAGCGTCCGGGGACGATAGGTCGCGCCGGAGAGATACTCGTTGTAAAAAAGAACCATGTTTTCCACGGAACGCTTGAACCGCCAGTCTTCGAGAAGCAGGGTGATATCCTGGACCATGGCCGTGATGCCCGCCGTCGAACCCGGCTGGGTCAGGATTTCAAAGACGTTCTGTCCCGTGTCGCTGAGGATGTCGGCCGCTTTCACTCCGACGACGATGAAAAACCGGTCTTCTTTTTTAAATCCCGTCTTGTCCAGCTCTTCGACGGCATGCTGGGCAATCAGATTGTTAAACTGGCCGCAGAGCCCCTGGTCCGTGCCGAAGATAATCGCCCCCAGTCGCGGTGCACGCTGCCGCGCCGGTTCGGGAGCGCCCTGGCGGTCCTTCAGAATGATCTGCAGGCCCAGCTCGACGGTCCGGTTGTAATCGGCGAGGGATTCGACGGACCGCTGGTACTGACGGATGCTGACGGCGGCCAGGGCCTTCATGGTCTTCACGACGCCCAGGAGATCCTGAGCGCTCTTTATCGTTCGCTTCAGGGCTTCAGGGGTTTGCACGGTCAGGCTCCTTCAGAAAACGGGCTGCCGTATCCCTGGCAACGCCGACAATCGTTTCCCGGTCTGCTTCGTCAAGGTTCTTTCCTTCTCTGACGCGCGAGCAGAAACCGCCCTGGTTCTCCGTGATGTTGTTGCGCAGCGATTCTTCGGCCGCCCGGATGTCTTCAATGGCGACGGCGTCGAAGTTCCCCGTGGTAACGGCCAGCAGGCCCGCAATCTGCTCCGCCACGGGGATCGGCTTGTACTGGGGCTGCTTGAGGATTTCCCGGACGCGCCAGCCGCGCTCGAGGACCTTCCGGGTCGCCTCATCGAGGCGCGTGCCGAACCGGGAAAAAGTCTCCAGCTCCTCGAACTGGGAGTGGGAGATCCGAAGATCACCTGCGACGGCACGAAAGGCCGGGAGTTGAGCCTTGCCGCCCACGCGCGACACCGATTTTCCAACATCCACGGCGGGGAGAATGCCCTTCTGATACAGACGCGGGGAGAGATAGAGCTGTCCGTCCGTAATGGAGATCAGATTGGTCGGGATATATCCCGAAATATCCTGCGCCTCCGTCTCCACGATGGGCAGCGACGTCAGGGAGCCGCCGCCATGCTCTTTCCTCAGATGGGTCGAGCGCTCGAGCAGACGGGAATGGATATAAAAAATATCTCCCGGAAAAGCTTCCCGACCCGGCGGCCGCCGCAGCAGCAGA
Source organism: uncultured delta proteobacterium (assembly GCA_963743175.1). Classification (GTDB taxonomy): domain Bacteria; phylum Desulfobacterota; class Syntrophia; order Syntrophales; family Fen-1087; genus JAPLJM01. The sequence continues at coordinate 413,643 of CAVUOQ010000012.1, forward strand.
GAGAGCTCGCGGTAGGCGCGGGCGTGAGAGGTGAGATCATCATAGACGATCAGGACGTCGCGCCCGGAGGCGATGAAATATTCGCCCATGGTGGTGGCGGCATAAGGAGCGATAAACTGGAGGCCCGGCGGGTCGTCTCCCGTGGCGGCGACGACAATGACGTAATCCATGGCGTTGTACTGCTTGAGGTCTGCGATGACCTTGGCCACATCGGAGGCTTTTTTGCCGATGGTGCAATAGATGCACAGGACGTCTTTGTCCGCCTGGTTGATGATGGCGTCCATGGCAATGGCCGTCTTGCCTGTCTGCCGGTCGCCGACGATCAGCTCCCGCTGGCCCCGACCGATCGGGAAAAGGGCATCGATCACCTTGATTCCCGTCTGGAGGGGCACCGTGACGGGATCTCTTGCCATGACCGCCGGCGCTTCGCGTTCGACGGGCAGGCGTTTCACGGTCCGGATCTCTCCGCGGTCATCGAGGGGAACGCCCAGAGCGTCCACGACGCGGCCGATCAAGGCTTCCCCGACGGGAACGTCAAGGACCCTGCCCGTGCGCCGAACTTCTGCGCCTGCCCGCAGGTCGCCTGTGGGCCCCAGCAGAATCACGCCGATTTCCCGGGGATCGATATTGAAGGTCAGTCCCTGGAGGTTTTGAGGAAACAGAACGAGCTCGTCGGCCCGGATGCTGGGCAGCCCTTCGACCCGGACGATGCCGTACCCGACATAGGAAACGACGCCCACCTCGTGCTCCCGCAGTTCGGCCTCCTGCCGGGCCAGAACATCGTCGAGCGTCCGGAAGGTCCCGTCGAGAAACACCTTCAATTCATTCTTCTCTGTCGCTTCACCCTTCATGATGGTCTCCTTCTTTCGCCTGCTTCCAATCCTGGGCCTCTTCATACAGGGCCGAATAGAATCTTTCCTCGAGGCTGTCGAGATAGTCCTTCACGCTCCAGGCGATCTTGTGGCCATTCGACCGCAGCTCGCATCCCGACAGGACATCGTCCGACCGTTCATAGACAATCCCGATGATGCCCGGAAAGAAACGGCGCAGAACGTCGTTGAGCCTGGCCTGCGTCGCCGGTGGAATCTCAAAGGCGCAGGAAATAACAATGCTGCCGCCGTTTTCGGCCGGCCCCTGAAATTTCTTCCGCTCCTGCTCGGCCATGGCTTCCATGCGTTCAATGAGGACTTCCACGATCCGCTCCTCCAGATCAAGCCCGGCCAGATCCTTAAGGACGCGCCGGCTCACAGAGTAGATCTGATTGCCCGCCAGACGGCGCAACTCCTGGAGGAAGTTTGCCCGCTCGGACCGCAGGGCCTCCATCCACCGGGCCTTGAGAAAGTCCACTTCTTCACGGGCCTTTTCGAGGAGCTTTTCGTGATAGGTCTCTGCATCCTGGCGGCTCTTATCGAGCATCTGCTCGGTGCCAGACTCCAGCTCCCGCAACTTGTTCCTATGGTTCTCCGCTGCCGCCTGGGCCTCCTGCCGGGATTGTTCGGCTTCCGTAAAGACCGCGCCGATCTTTGCCTCCCGCGCATCCATGGCCCCGATGATCCGCCCGAAGAGAAACTTCTTCAGCAGGAACATGAGGATCAGGAAGTTGACAATCTGGGAGAAAAAGACAAACCAGTCGATATGCATGGAATCATCCTCCCGCTTTCTTGATGACGTAAGCCCAGAACGGATTGGCGAACACCAGAATCATGGAAATGACAAAGCAGTAGATGGCGATGGATTCCATCATGGCGAGGCCCACGAAAAGCGTTCTCGTCAGGGCGTTGCGCTCATCCGGCTGTTGTGCGATTGAACTTAAGGCGCCATGTATCGCCCGCCCCTGCCCGAGGGCCGGCGCAATGGAGCCTAAAGCCATACAGATACCCGCCGTAATAATCGATACCATTGCTACAATGCTCACGCTGTCCATAACTTGTTTTTTCCTCCCTTCGTTGTTTGTTGGTTTCAGGTTGTTTTGTGCACCTTGGGTTTATGTCCCGCACCTTCGTGTGATTGCGTGGCCGCTGCAATGTAAACCATCGTCAGGACCACGAAAATATAGGCCTGAATGAGTCCGATCAGAAGGCCCAGGGCCTGCATCGCCACAGGGAAAAGCAGGGGCGTCACCGAAAGCAGGATGGCGATCACCTTTTCATGGCTCATCATGTTTCCAAAAAGCCGGACGGCCAGGGAGAGTGTCCTGGATATTTCGCCCATGACATGAAAAGGGAAAAAGATAAAGTTCGGGCGAAAATATTCCTTGAGATATTCGATGACGCCCTGTTTCGCGATGCCGAAAATCGGAACGGCGAAGAAGACCAGGATGGCCAGGGCCGCCGTCGTCGTGAGCGACGAGGTCGGCGCCACGTAACCGGGGACGAAGGTCAACAGGTTTGACAGGAGAATGAACAGAAACAGGGTCCCGATAAAGGGAAAATAGGAATCCCCTCCTTCACCGACGATTTCCTTGATCTCCGAACGGATCGCGCTGACAATCACCTCCATCAGGTTCTGCCAGCGGGACATTTTGCGGTCCGACGACAGATTCCGCGTGATCACCAGGGAACCGATGACCAGGATGGCCATGATGATCCAAGTATACACCAGAGCGGCGTTGATGGTGATAAAATGCCAGGCGAAAAAAATGACCTGATCCGGACTGATCTGATGGACGGCTACGACTTCCATGAGCATGCTCCTGTCGAAAAAGATCTGGGAATCCTGCCGAGACTGCGGACCAGAACCGCCTTGACGATGAAAAATCCTGCAACGGAAACGGCCATGCGTTCCCATGGCCCATCTGTCAGGAGAAAAAACCCGCCTAAGGCAAAAATGGTCCGTGCCGCAAAGCTCAGAATCATGAGCCTGTGCGGACTCTTCGCTTCAGGAAGCCTGCGCACCGTCTCCCAGAGGCCTGAAAAATAGACCCAGCCGATCAGACCGCCGAGGACGAAGGGAACGAAAAGTGTTGATAAAAAAATCATGTGCCGAACCTTTCATGTCATGGCTGCATGGTTTGCGCAGGCTAAGCTTCCCCCTGCGGCTGTGAATTATCATCCCCGTCTTTAATAATGTCTTCCCTGGCCTTCCTGACCCAGTACCAGGCGTTGACGGATCCCAGTGCAACCCCCAGAATCAAAAGCATGAGCGCCCAGGAAAAACGACTGGGCCAGGTCCGGTCAATCCAGATCCCGAGGGCCGTCCCGATGAGAGTGGGGATGGCGACGGACCACCCCACGACGCCGATCATGCCGAGACCGAACCAGACCGTCTCGTTTTTATGCGTCTTGCCCTTGATGCGCCTGGATTCCTTTGAACCGATTTTCCGGGTGAATTCCTTTTCCTGCTTCAGGCGCCTTTCCTTCGATGTCATTTGTTCGTCATGCATGATGACCTCTCAACAAACCGCTCAATGATCGAATGCCGCTACACATGTCTGATCTCCATGAAACGGCGCAGGAGATCCACTTCCAGTCTGGCCGCGGCGGTCCGGGCCTTCTTTTCGCGTTCGTCGATTTCCCGAAATTGGGCGATGACAATCTCCTTCAGGTGGCCCAGTTCGGGGCTTCGATAGGCGTTGCGCGTCGAGACCAGAACATCGGACCCTTTCTTGACCAGCGTGCCGATATCGATAGCCAGGTAGGCGTCCTCGCCGACGGCCGTACTATAGGAAAAAACGCCGGGAACGAGGGCCGCCGTAAAATCGATATGATGGGGTAACAGGCAGAACAGACCGTTTTCCGCTTCAGCGACGACCTTGGTCACCTCTTCGTTCAGAAAGATTTCGGCGGGAAGCAGGATCTTGAGTTTCATGCTATGTCCTCACAGTATTATCGACGGTAGAAATCATTTACCGGCGGCTGACTTAAAAAGCCCCCTCGTCTCGTCATCCTGGAAAAAGGCCTCCGCTTCATCGACCGTGCCGATCATATACAGGGAGCTCTCGGGATAATCGGCGAACTCGTCGTTCAGAATCCGTTCGCAGCCGTCCAGCGCGTCCTGGAGGGCCACCATTTTGCCTGCCTTGCCGATGAACTGCTCCGTCACGTGGAACGGCTGCGTGAAAAAACGTTCCAGACGGCGTGCACGGTAAACGGTCCGTTGATCCTCCCGGGAAAGCTCGTTGATGCCCAGCATGGCGATGATGTCTTTGAGTTCTTCGTACAGGCTCAGATTCCTTCGAATATCCTGCGCGATCCGGTAATGACGCTCCCCGGCGATGTTCGGCATGAGCATCTTGGACCCCGACTGCAGCAGATCGATGGCCGGATAAAAACCCTCGCTGGCCCGCTTCCGGGACAGAACAATGGATGCCGTCAGGTGGCTGAATGTGTGAGACGCCGAGGGGTCCGTAAAATCGTCAGCGGGCACGTAGACGGCCTGAATCGACGTAATGGCGCCCGTGGTGGTGTTGCAGATGCGCTCCTCCAGCGCGGCCAGGTCGGAGGCCAGTGTGGGCTGATAACCGAGACGCGAGGGAAGGAGTCCCATGAGCCCCGAGACCTCCTGTCCGGCCTGGATGAAGCGGAAGATGTTGTCAATCAGAAGAAGGACGTCCTGACGTTCGTCATCGCGAAAATATTCGGCCATGGTGAGGCCCGTGTGACCGACGCGGAAGCGCGCTCCGGGCGGTTCGTTCATCTGTCCGAAGACCATGACGGTGTTCGGGAGGACGCCGGCCTCCTTCATCTCGCGATAGAGTTCCTCGCCCTCGCGGCACCGCTCGCCGACGCCGCAGAAGATGCTGATGCCGTGGTGTTGCCCCACCATGTTGTGGATCATCTCCGTCAGCAGGACCGTCTTGCCGACGCCGGCGCCTCCGAAAAGTCCGGCCTTTCCGCCACGCTCCAGAGGACACAGGACATCCACGGCCTTGATGCCCGTATGGAAGATCTCGGAAACGGTGGACTGCTGTGTGATGGGAACCCGCACCCCCTGGATGGACCGCGTTTCGTTTCCCTTCAATACTTCGAGATTGTCGATGGTCTCTCCGAAGACGTTGAAGACGCGCCCCAGAAGCTCTTTGCCCACCGGAATCATAAACGGTCCGCCGGTATCGGTTATGATCGACCCCCGGGCCAGTCCCTGGGTCGGCATCAGGGAGATTCCCCTGACCGTTTCAGCGTTGATCTGGATCATGACTTCGACACGCATCCGGCCGTCGTCTCCGGCAAGAAGGACGTTTCCGATGTCCGGCAGTCGGCCCGGCACAAAGCGGGCGTCAATGACGCTTCCGCGCACGGATATCACTGTTCCCTGATTCTGCTGATTTTCCACGTTCATCTCCTCTTAATCACCCGTTTTAATTAGCCAGTGTCCTGAATAGATCTTCGACTTTTTTTAAACCCTCCATGAGCCTGGCCACGACATAGCCCGTCAAAATAAACATGACGGCACGAATGATGTCATCGGTAAAGGGCATATCCTTCAGGAAAAGGGCATGACTCGCGATAATGAGAATGCCGAGAAACAAAGCCACCAGGAGGCCCTTTTTCCTCCACCAGATCGACGCCAGAATGATCGGGATATAGAAGAGGTGGGTGAAAATCACGCCGACGCCCAGTGTCGCATGGTAATAATAGGTCAGAAAGCAGGCGGCCAGCAGGAAGAACCCCATCAGTGCAAGTTTGAAGGCGTTCTGCTTGCTGCCCGTCGGGTCTTCCATCCGCAGGGTCTTGACCGCACCGAGCTTTCTGTCGACATCACGGCTCACCAATTCCTGATATTTTTCCGTGATCTGATACGTCGCGTAATCGAACATCAGGATCGTCCGGTTCAGGCCTTCCGCCATCTGGTGCAGATCCACGCTGGTCTCGTAAGCCGTCCGGAACTCCGCGTAAAGCCACAGGTGCCGCCGCATCAAAATCAGCGCGTAGAGGGCCTCCTGCAGCGGGATTTTTTCCCGGTAGCGCTCTTCAGCATATCGGGCAAAAAAGCCTTTGGCCGTATCAAAAGGGTCTTTCGTGAAAAACATCTGCCGGAAATGGGTGTAAAAAAAGATGGCCTGCGGGATGACCCTATCCTCGGGAAGGCCGTGATACGACGGCGTCCTGCTATTTTTTCTCACATCGGCCGCCCACTGCCTGGCTATTTCCTCGCTCTTGGTTTCGATAAAATCAACCAGTTTTGTCGCATAGGTTGTCATAACTCCATCCTCTCTCCCGATGCTCTGTGGCAGGATTTTGTTTTTCCGTTTGTCTTCACGCCTTTTGCCCATTGCCTTGCAATTTTTTCGGCATTGCTCTCTGTCAGGTCAATCAACTTTGTCGCATAGGCTTTCATTCGGGACGCCTCTTCGCTTTTTTTGTATTAATACAGAGCAACGGTCATGCCAGGAAAGATTTTCGGATATGATTGTCTCAGGTAGCTGAATTTATTGTAGATGATTGGATTAGCAAAATGGCTGTACGATCCGGGCAACGAAACAAGCGTCACACGGATTGCACGATCGGAAGTGATACAGACAGAATGAACTGATAGATGATTATTTAATACAGATACTTACAGGCAGCGACCTTTATGTCACCCCTTCATGACACAAAGGTCGCAATCCCCTTTCAATCCACGTTCTCACATACTTCATCGCTTAGAAAACTATTTACTGTCTCGAGATATTCGGCCAGCAATGTTTTGCTCACGACGAAGATATGGCCGATGTTCTTCTCAATGGTCCGGTTCAGGCCGCCTCGGGTCATCTGGATATTCCCGTCATGCGTAAGCCCCCATAACTCACTGGCGACGCAGGAGCCGGGCGGGGCGATGGGATCCCGGGACCCCCGGTAATCGAAAATCTGGACTTCGCCCCTCCTCAGGGCGCTCATATCGACAGGTTTACCGTCCAACTTCGGATTGGTGGAGGGAAGGCAGAATTTTCCCTCAACGAGGGGATTGGTGAGGAACAACTGGATCCACTCCCTGTGCGCCTTTGCCGGAAATTTTGTCCCATGGGTCAGCCAGTAAAGAAAAGGCGCCGCCTCCTCGATCGCATTGTCATAGATGGCCCGACCGTAAAAACCCATCATGACGGTATAATGGACGCCGGGCTGAATCTCGTTCATGCCGAATTCGATCATCTGGGGCGGAATGTTGACGCTTCCGAAAAGCCCGTCCATGAGATACGCATCGTAGTATTGGCGTATAAATGACCGCATGGGGCCGTGGCCGCTGCCCTCATCATCGAAACGCACAGGGGACGCCATCAGGGCGATTTTTCTGATGTCCATTTCCTTGCCTGCTGCGAGGCGCTCTTCCGCCCGTCGCGCCAAATAAACAGTAATAAGAGTGCCCCCCATGCAGTACCCCATGGCCTGGATCTCCGATCGGGGATGCTTTTTCCTGATGATTTTCAGGTAATGATCGTGGACCGTCTTGGCATAGAAATCGAACCCGCAATCCGTATCATCGGGCCCCGGAACGCCGAAATCGACCAGATAAATCTCGTACCCCTCCTTGAGCATGCCTTCCACCACGGACTTCCCCTCTACCAGATCGAACAATTCCGGTTTGTTGATCAGTGGGGTGGAGATATAGAGCACTTTGCCGTTCGGCTTGATCCCCTTGGGCAGAACATAATGGCGCAGACTGACATGGGCGAGCTTCGAACCGTCGACAATTTCATGGGGGGTACATCCGATCCTGCCCTGGGTGGCTCTTTCGGAATATTCCTTGAGATCGAAAGCGTTGTGCCGGTGAAGAGACTCGAAGCGTAAGCGGTTTTCCGCCAGGTACTCCTCGAAGGTCATGGCATCCGATCCGTCCTCGTTCTTTCTCATGAAGGGCAAATCCTTACCATCGAGGGGCGTCTCCGTGATCACCACGAGCAGACACTTCAGAAGTTCCTTCATGGCCCTCAATCGCGTCAATCCCATTGAATTATAGGCGGCTTCCATCTGGGCAAACTCATGGACATATTCTTTGAGCATCTCATGCCCTTCCGGCGTCGTGGAGATGCGACGGGCCTTGTCGCGATCAAAATGGCCGTCCTGCATGAAGTAATCGCAGAGAAAATAAATGAGACGCGAATAATTCTTGTAGATCCAGCCGTTCAGGTCCCGATAGAGATCCGGATCTCTTCCGGAGCGCACCGACAGCCGGGCGTGAGCCTTCATGGGATCGAGGACAAGGGCTGTCAGAAAAGTGTTCTGCAGGCTGGCCAAAACGGCCAACGGACCGAACAGGCTATAGTTTTCGCTTACAGAGGCCAAAGTCTGCTGATACTGAAAAAGCGCTTTGGCCTGTGCCCCGGCCATCATGCTCTTCCAGGGCAGCGCCGTTTTGAGTCCTTCGCGGTTGTCGGCAGGGGTCGCTCCCATCGGGATCAGCAATGCACTTGGCGATATTCTCTCTCCCTTTTCCATTGTTCCCTCCTGTTGATGAATTGGCCTCCCTGTTGCCCTGTGAAAGTATCAGATTTATATTAAAAATCAAGGAATTCTTATGGAAACCCTCTGTCATGCCAACCTCTGCCAAATTTATGGCCGCCTCTTCATTATTTCATTGACACACCCGCCTGTTCTGATTATACTCCCGCAGTCAAAAAGCAATATCTTATCAATCCAAGCAAAATAGTTAGATTCCCCTTCCCCAGCAGGAGGAAACAAATGGGAGAGTCGAGTTCTTTTGCCCAGCCCTCTCCCCGCTTGCGGTTCATTTTGTCGCCGGTCAGGGTATGACTATAAAGTTTCTTGAATCACAGAAAACAGGAACTCGCCCGGAAATTTCTTTAGATCGAATCGGGCATTCCATCCGTCCTCAATTTCAAACCAGCTCTCTTATTTTACAATGAACCGGAAATGTGCATTGCGCATTTCCATCAGGATTGGGGTGATAAGTTTCCATCATCATTAGAACGGAAAAATCACAAAGGAGGGAGAGTATGAAAGTAAAAGATTGTATTGCAGTTGTTACAGGAGGCGCATCTGGATTGGGAGAAGCGACCGTACGCAATTTTGTCAGCCAGGGGGCGCGTGCGGTTATTCTGGATATTCAGGTGGACAAGGGGGAAGCGTTGGTAAAGGAGTTGGGAGGCAACGTGGTCTTTGCCAATGCAGACGTCACGAAAGAAGAAGACGTACAGGCCGCGATCGCCAAAACTATCGCAGCTTTCGGCGGGATCAATGTTGTGGTCAATTGCGCCGGTGTTGCAGATCCGGGCAAAGTCCTCGGCAAGAAAGGCCCCATGACGCTTGATTTTTTCAAAAGGGTCGTGGGCATTAATCTGATCGGCACCTTCAACGTCATCCGGCTGGCCGTTGAGAAAATGAACGGGAACACCCCGAACGAAGAGGGTGAGAGGGGCGTGATTGTCAATACGGCGTCGGTTGCCGCTTTTGACGGCCAGATCGGCCAGCCGGCCTACGCCTCGTCCAAGGCGGGTGTCGTCGGCCTGACCCTGCCGGTCGCCAGGGAGTGCGCCGGTTATGGTATCCGGGTCATGGCGATCGCCCCGGGCATCTTCGACACGCCCATGATGGCCGGTCTGCCGGAGGATGCGAAGGTGGCCCTGGCCAAGATGGTTCCGTTTCCGCCGCGACTGGGAAGGCCGCCTGAATACGCGCGCCTGGTCCAGCATATCATTGAAAATACCATGCTCAACGGGGAGGTCATCCGGCTCGACGGGGCCATTCGCATGGCGGCAAAATGAGTGCGGATGGGGTCAAGAGCCTGCCCGCACAACAGGATAAAACAGGGGACGCGAGGTCAGGCAGCGTTCGGCATATAATCTGTCTTTTTCAATTCATTTATGGATAGAAGGAGGAAAACATGAGGAGAGTCGCTATTATCGGCGGAGGCCATACAAAATTTATGTTCAACTCGCCGAAATCGGGGATCGAAATGCTCGCGGAAGCGTCCATGGACGCCATAACCAAGTCAAACCTGAAGCCCAAAGATATTCAGGCCATTTATTGCGGCAATGTTTTAGGTGATTTTTCCGAAGGGCAAGGCATGATCCAATCCTATCTTGCCGACGACATCGGATGCTTCAATGTTCCTGCCAGCCGGTTCGAAGGCGCCTGTGCGTCGGCGACCATGGCCATCCGGGACGCTTTTATCTGGGTCGCATCGGGTTTTTACGATATCGTCCTCGTGGGTGGGACGGAGAAGGCGACAGCCATGGGAACGTCCCTGGCGACCCGGACGTTTGCCATGTTCAGCGACGGCCGCTACGAGTTCCCCTCCGGGATCAACTTTCCCGGAATTTTTGCCATGCTGACGCATCTGTATTCAAGCAAATACAACATCCCGTTAAAAAAACTCAAGGAAACACTGGCGCTGGTATCGGTTCAGTCTCATGTCTACGGCATGAAAAATCCCCATGCGCAGTTCCAGAAGGAAATCACGGTGGAGCAGGTCCTGAGGGGTTTTGTGGTTTCTTCGCCATTGCAGTTGCTGGACTGCTGTCCATTCTCCGACGGGGCGGCGGCGCTTGTCCTGGCCTCGGAGGACGTGGCCAAGAAGCTGACCAACAAGCCGATTTACTTTGCCGGTGTCGGACAGGCCTCATCCGGCAAATTGAGCGCCCAGTACAAATACCTGCCGAGGTTACGGGCACGGGAGGTTTCGGTGAAACAGGCGTATGACATGGCCGGCCTGGAGCCGAAAGACATCGATGTTTGCGAGCTTCACGATTGTTTCAGCATCGCGAGCCTGATCGCAGCGGAAAGTCTCGGCTTTGCCGATTTCGGAAAAGCCGGCGAACTCTGGGAGAAAGGCGAGACCAAAATCGGCGGGAAAATCCCGATCAACATCTCCGGTGGATTGAAATCCAAAGGGCATCCCATCGGCGCCACCGGCGCATCCCAGGTCTATGACATCGTCCGTCAGCTAAGAGGCGACCTCGTCGATGAAGGAAGGCAGGTAGAGGGAGCCAAGGTGGGTCTCGTGGACACGCTGGGCGGAGACGGCGTCATTGTTAACCTGATTCTTAAAGCTGATTGATCACGCAAAGGAGGCAAATACGATGGAATATAAGCTCACACATAAAACATACTACGATGCGCTCAAGAAAAACAAGCTCTTGGGATTGAAATGCAAGGATTGCGCGACGGTCACATGCCCGCCGAAGATGACCTGCCAGGGATGCGCGGGCACCGATCTGGACATTACCGAATTGAGCGGCAAGGGAAAGATCGTCACCTTTACGACCTCTTACGTGGCCCCGCTGGGCAGAGAGGTCGAAGCCCCCTATACCATCGTGCTCGTTGAACTCGAGGAGGGTGCGTGGATCATGGGCAACCTGATCGACATCGACCCCACCAAGGTCGGCATGGAATTGATCGGACGAAAGGTCAAATTAGGCTTTAAAGTGTTCCCGGGAGACCTGTACTCAGCCGGCGAAGGGGTCAGGCCGCTCTTCAGTTTCTTGGATTGACCGTCAGCCCGGCTTGCCGCTGGAAAACGAATGAAGCAGTGAGAGGAGACGAATGGTATGAGCGAAGAAAAGAAGAAAAAGAAAGCCATGAACCGGCTCAAAACGATGTACCCCCTTCGGGCAAACATCGATCAGGCCTACGAGAGGAGTGTTGAGGCGACCAAGGCGGGGAAACCAACGGCCTGGAGCATGGTCAACTGGTGGGAGGCCGACCCGATCCTCAAGGCCATGGACATAGAGATCGTCTACCCGGAAAATTTCGGCGCCGTCTGCGCGGCTATGGGGAAGGCCCAGAAATATCTGGACCGCTCGGATGCGGAGGGCTTTCCGACCCATATGTGCGGCTATGCCCGCAACGGCATCGGCTACACGGCGGAGATGACCGAGCTGGGCCACATTCCACCGGATGCGCCCATGGGCGGCATGCCCAAGCCCATTCTGCTGCTGGCATCCGGCGCCCTGTGCGACGCCCGGATCAAGTGGTTTCAATCCCTGGGACGGTATCTGGACGCCCCGGTGTGGTCCGTCGAGTTGCCCCATCCCGGCGTGGAAGAAAGCCAGATGCCTGGCGTCCGTGAAAAATCGATCCAGTTTATGGTCAAGGAATTAAGGGAGCTCGTTGCCTTTCTGGAGCGCCTGACGGGCCGAAAGATGGACTGGGCGAAACTGGAGGAAATCGCCGACGACCTCATCGAAATCAACCGGATCTGGTATGAGATCAATGAGTTCCGCAAGGTGAGGCCCTGCCCCATGCACTCCCGGGACTTCTGGAGCTGCATGAACGCGTCCCTGTATCCTGCGGGGGACACCAAGGTATCGCTGAAGCTGTACCAGGACATGTATGACGAGGTGAAAGACCGGGCCGCCAACAAGATCGGCGCCGTGGAGAATGAAAAATACCGCATGGTTTTTGGTGAGCTGCCACCCTGGCATGCTCTTAAAATCTTTGACGAACTGGCGGAAAGAGGCTGGAATTTCGTCGTCGAGAGCTGGGCCTATCACGCGCCCAAGCCGATCGATTACAGCAAGATCAGCGATCCGCTCGAGCGCATCGCAACACAGACCTACCAGTGGCTGACGGGTTACTTTCCGGATGCCCTCAAAGCCAAGGAATACATGGGGTACTTTGCCTATCCGTACCTTGAGTGGGCCAGAACGTATCAATGTGACGGGGGCCTGTTTCATCCGCTGCTGACCTGTCGCACGGCGACCAATCACCTGATCCTTGCCCAGGACCGGCTGTTGAACAAGTTGCATGTGCCTTCCCTGATTGCAGAAGGGGACATCGTCGATCTCAAGCTTTTCGATTATGCTGATACGATGCGCAAGGCCGTCGTGCTCGAGGAGATGATGGATCATTACAAGAAGGTCCGGCAGGAGAAAGGGTTTGAGTGGTAACAGGCAGTCAACATTAGCGATAAGGAGAATTTACCGATGACAGCAAAAGAAAAGAAAGGACTTGCCCGGGCCAAGGAGCTCTACCAGGACCGGTCTCAACGGGCGAAGGAACTCAAGGCAGAAGGAAAGAAGGTCATGGGATATTTCTGCCTGTACCCCGTTCTGGAACTATTCACGGCTTTTGACATTGTCCCTCACAGGATTCTGGGAGATATGGGGGAACCCATCACCAAGGCGGATTCCTGTCTGCCGACCATCGTTTGCCCCTTCATTCGCAGCGCGCTCGATCTCGGACTCAAAGGCAAGTACGACTTCTTCGACGGCGTCGTGATGTGTCACAGTTGCGAGGTGGGCGAGAAGGCGGCGCATATCTGGCGCATCTATATGGATCCCGCCTATTACCATTTTCTGGATACGCCGCATACGGTACATGAACCGGCACAGCAGCAGTTCAAGGGGCAACTGGAGGACTTTCAGAAAACCCTGGAGGGGTTTACGGGAAAGAAACTTACCGCAGGCAAACTCAAGGAGGCCGTTGACATCTGCAATCAGCAGCGTGCGCTGGTGCGGGAACTCTATGACCTCAGGAAATCGGATCCCCCGCTCATTTCGGGAACGGAAATCATCGAGGTCATGGTGGCCCTCATGAGCATCCCCGTGACCGAAGGAAGCGAGCTGCTGAAGCAAATCATCGGCGAGGTCAAGGGACGCACCGACGGACCCCGGAAGAAACCGCACCGCGTCCTGCTCTGGGGCACCGTGATCGACAACACGGCCCTGGTCGAGATGATCGAAAACGTCGGGGCGAATGTCGTCATGGACGATACCTGCGTGGGCAGCCGGGCTTATTTCCCCATGGTCGAACCGACGGTCAATCCCCTTGATGGGCTTTCCCGTCGCTACCTCGTGGATATCAAGTGTCCCCGCACATTTCAGGAAGCCGCCTACGGCGAAGCAAAGAAGGATTACATGAAGGACCTTGAATACCGGTTCGGCTACCTGAAGGACTATGCCAGGGAATGGAACGCCGACGGCGTGATCCTGCAGTCGGTCAGATACTGCGACATTCACGGCTACGATACGCCCGGACTTCAGGACTACCTCAATCATATCGGTCTGCCGAACATCTACATCGAGCATGATTACAACGAGGGGGCGCTGGCGCCGCTGCGGACAAGGGTTCAGGGATTCCTGGAACTGATCGGCTGATGGAAAAGCCCCGCCTGCCCGGCGGGGCTTTTCCGACTTTGACGCGACACTGAAACACTGACGCTTGCGCCGCTGCGGCATGGGTTTTTTGGGAATCATTGAGACCTTTGAAAAATGGCTTCGCCGCGGTTCAAAATCTTTTTCGCATGAAATATGATGTTGCTTAAATATGTTCAAAATCAATAACTTAGTTGAATTAATGGAACTGCGAAAAATCTTTCATTCACCGCTTGCGAACCATTTTTCATCGGTTGTGCAAAGCTTTCTCATCCGATTCGGGAGGTAGCCTCATCTATTTTGCAGGCATTGATTTAGGTTCCACCATGACCAAGGTGGTGATTATAGACGGAGACGGGAAAACGCTCTCGGCCCTGATGGGGCCGACGGGCGCCGAACACCGGCGTCTGGCCAACAAGGTCATGACGGACGCACTCCTGCGGGCTGATCTGACATTCGACGAGGTCTCCTACGTGGTCGCCACGGGCTACGGCAGAATCAATGTTCCCTTTGCCGATCGTCAGATTACGGAATTGACCTGCCACGCCAAGGGAATCGCGAGCCTCTTCCCGGCCGTCCACACGGCCATCGATATCGGGGGGCAGGACGCCAAGGGGCTCAAGATCAGAAACGACAAGCTCGTTGACTTCGTCATGAACGACCGGTGCGCCGCAGGGACGGGAAGGTTTTTAGACGTTCTCGTCGGCACGCTCGGTCTCAGGATCGACGAACTGGGGGAGATTTCCCTGAAGTCCACGAAAAAGCTGCCGATCAGCAGCACCTGCACTGTTTTTGCCCAGATGGAAATCATGTCCTGGCTCAGCCAGGGAACGCCGCTCCCCGACATCGTGGCCGGGCTTCATGACGCCATCGCCAACCGGGTCGTCAAGATGGTCAAAAAGCTCAAGATAGAGCCTGAAGTCGTATTTACCGGGGGGGTGGCCAAAAATATCGGCGTGGTCCATGCGCTGCAGGAGTATCTGGGGTTCAAAGTTTCCGTTCCTGCAGAGCCGCTGCTGACCGGCGCGTTGGGTGCGGCCCTTATGGGCAGGGAGCTCACGCTCAAAGCCATCGCAGACGGGAAACCGATCCATGAGAAAGAACGTCGCCTGGCGGAATCGACCTTTTTTCATGCGGAGAATCATTGAAGATGGCGCTGGTGATGGGAATGGATATCGGTTCGGGAACCAGCAAGGGCGTGATCGTCAAGGACGGGAAGCCCGTCGCTTACCATCTGCTGCCTTCCGGCGTTGATTACAGGACGGTCGCACAGAAGCTCAGGGAAGAAATTCTGGCAAAGGCGGGCCTTTCTGCGGCGGATATCGACGAAACTATCGCCACCGGGAGCGGCGCAGGCAATGTGGCGTTCAGCCGGCATCAGGCGTCCGATATTCTCTGTTGCGCCCGGGGCATCACGAGCATTTTCCCGTCGGTTCGGACCATCATCGATGTCCAGCGGACATTCACGCAGGTGATCCGCCTCAGCGCGACGGGACATGTCATTAACTTTGTCATCAATGAAAAGTGCGCCACCGGGAGCGGCTGCTTTCTCGATATCATCTCCCACGTCCTCCAGATCGACCTGAAAGACGCGGGGCCCCTTTCACTCGGGTCTGAAAACCCGGTCGTCTTTACAACCGGGTGTGCCGTTTTTGGGGAATCGGAAGCCATTTCAAGGGTCTCCGAAGGCGCTTCCAGAGAAGACATCCTGGCCGGCGTCCATCAGGCCCTGGCCAGCAAGATTTCCACCCTCGTCGACCGCGTCGGCCTGGAGATGGACTGCGCCATGAGCGGCGGCGGCGCCCTCAATGTCGGGCTGGTCGAAAGTGTGGAGAAAAAACTGGGATTCAAGCTGCTGGTGCCTGAACAACCGCAGTTTATCAATGCCTTCGGCGCCGCCAGGATGACTGAAAATGGTGTAAAAATGGGCGGCTCCCTGCCGGAGCCGGGGAGCACGAAAACAACTTAAAACATACAGGAGGAGGTAGGACCATGGCAGAACAGATGACGATTCTGGATAAGTACGGGGTGGATGTCGGCTTCAAGCTGACCTACGAAAGGGTCATCACGGCGGAGGATATTGACCTTTTTGCAAAAGTTTCCGGGGATTTCAATCCCGTTCACATGAGCGACGACTATGCGAAGAAAACCTTCTTCAAGGGCCGGATCGCGCACGGGGCCCTCTCCCAGGCGTTCCTGTCGGCAACGATGGCCAAGCTCCCCGGTCTGGTCATCTTCATGTCTCAAACACTCAGATTTATGAACCCGGTCAGAATTGGGGATACCATCACCGCCATCGCCGAGGTCACATCGGTTCGCAAGGACAAGGGCATCGTGAACATGAAAAATACCTGCGTCAATCAGAAAGGCGAGACGGTCGTCGAAGGGGAGGCTTCCGTCAGGATTTTCGAGAAACCTGCATAATAACGGTAGGATAATAGTCAAAGCGGGGGCTGCGGCAAGGTTTTGCCGCAGCCCCCGCTTTTATATCGCTTTATTTTTTAGCAGCGACGGCCGCTTTGATGCATGAAACGATTTGTTCCTTCGTTGCCGACAGGAACGTGCCGTCGAACCCGATCTTCTTTAGTTTGGGGATATACAGAGGCGGGAAAATGCCGCCGATGAGAAATGTTGTCCGTTTCTTAATGCCCCTTTTCTGGGCGGCTTTCATCAGCTCCTTGCTCAGGGCCAGCTCGCCCCCGCAATAGGTACTGATCCCGATCACATCCACGTATTCCTGGACTGCCGTTTCAACAACCTGCTCCGGCAGGGCATTGCCCATCAAGATGACCTCCATCCCGGCGTCCCTGAGCATGCCCGCCACGGTAATGATTCCTCTCGAATGCGTCTCCAGTGGGAACTGGGCCAACAGCACTTTTATCTTTCCATTAGTTGCCATAGCGTTTTAACCTCCTTGATCGTCTAAGTCGATGTTTTAAGCAAAGATGGGCGTTTTCCAAAGACCGAAAGCCTCAACGAAGGCGCGACGCATCTCGCCGACCGTCACATCCGCCCTGGCGCATTCGACGCAGGCCGCCATGACATTGTCGCCCTTCTTGCAGGACGCCACAAGGGCCTTGAGCGTGTTTTGCGCCTTCTCGTTGTTTCTCTTCGATCTGACCCGGGCCAGTTTGTCCGCCATCGCCTTGGCAAGGACAGGATCATATTCCTTGACCCAGATTTCAGGCATTTCGAGGTTGGGATCCCGGAAGTAATTGCGCGCCACGATCTTGATCGTGCCGTCCTCCATCATCTGCTGTTCGCGCTGGATATAGCGGGAAGCCTTGTTGTGCAGCCAACCGCTGTCCACGACATCCACCAGACCGCCCATCTTTTCGATTTCATCGATTTCGCCAAGGATCAGGTCTTCGATCTTGTTGGTCAGCGCCTCCACATAGAAGGAACCGGCAAGCGGATCCACGACCTGCGTAATCTGCGTCTCCGCTTCGATGATCTGCTGGGTCCGCAGGGCCAGCAGGTTGGCCACATCCGACGGTACGGAGTAGGCTTCATCATAACCGTCGACATGCAGCGACTGTGCCCCGCCCAGCGCCGCAGCCATGGCGTGATAGGCCGACCTGGCCACGTTGGCCATCGGTTCCTCACGCATGAGTGACACGCCCGACGTCTGCACATGGCACTTGCTCCACATGGATCTCGGGTTCTTGCAGCCGAACCGGTATTTCATGATCCGGTACCACAGGCGTCTGACGGCCCGCAGACGGGCAACTTCCTCGAAGAAGTCATTGGCCGGGGACCAGAAGAACGCCAGTCTTTCGCCGACCCAGTCGGGATCATAGCCCCTTTTGCCCATATCTTTGAGAATTTCGATGCCGTTGGCGATGGCCACGGCCATTTCGGTGATGCCGGATGTTCCCCACTCCCGGAGGTTGTAGCCGTTCAGGGTGATAAAATTCCAGCGCGGGACATACTTACGGATAAATTCAATGTTGTCGCACTGCACCCTGAAATCGTCGCGCGGCGGGATGTATTCCGAGGCGCTGCGCACGACGCTTTCCATGATGAAGTCATTCTGGACGCTGCCGGGCAACTTGTCCCAGGAAATGCCCCGGCGCTCGGCCATGACGAGATACATCGGGAAGATAATTGAAGTATTGCGCGGGTAATGCGTCACGATGGAGGCGCTGATCTTGTCGATGGGAATATCCTTGTAGATGACCTCCATGTCCTCGACGCAGTCAATCGGAACACCCACGGTTCCGACCTGTCCCAACGCTTCGCGCTCATCGGAGTCAAACATCTGCACGGTGGCCAGATCCAGCGCCAGATTCGTTCCGGTGGCGCCGCGCTCGAGCAGCATCTTGAGCCGCTTGTTGACCTCTTCCGGAGACCCGGCGGCAGACAGCTGGCGCAGCGTCCAGGTCCGGCCGCGATACATATTGGCATGCAGGCCCCGAGTGAACGGTTCCTGACCGGAAAAGCCTAAATCCTTTTCATAATCAAGGTTTTCATTGTCGATCGGCGTATAGAGAAGTCCCCGCGGTATATCGGAACCCATGATCGTTTTGGGGGTGACAAACCAGTTCTTTCTATCCTTCTCCAGAACCACCGTATTCTGCCATACCTCGAAGTCTTTTTTCATCTTGGTCAGTGCTTCGGGATTGTACAGCGGTGTTCCTTTCTCCGACGCCAGTTTCTCTTTCAGAATTTGCTTGGTGGTCTTTCCACTATCCATTTCCGCCCTCCTTTCAAATACTTCCGTTAATGTTAAATTCCCCTACCGTCTTTTCTGTGATGCGACATTCCTCCTTATTCTTTATTTTATGGCAACGAATGTTGCTTTACTGGCCCTGGTCAGTGCGTCGCAAGCTGTTTGAAATGCGCGCCCAGCCAGTCAATGATTTTCATGGCAGCTGAGTGCGGGTCCATCTTTCTCTGCGCGATACGGTCCACCAGTTCTTCAAGATGGCCCTCATCCAAGAGACCCTGAGAACAGTAATCCCGTACAAAGGTCTCCACGTTTTTCAGCAGTTCTTCCCTGGCCCGGATCTGCCGGCGTTTCTGCAATTCGCCGCTTTTGCACAGGTGTTTTTTATGTTCGAGCAAGGCGTCGGCCAGCTCTTCCGCACCTTTGCCGGAGCTGGCCTGGGTCAGAACGATGCACGGCTTCCAGTCTTCCGGGCAGAACGACCGCATTCCCAGCATAAACTCCACCCTTGAAATGACATAATCGGCGCCGCCTTTATCCGCTTTGTTGACGACAAAGACGTCTGCCGCTTCGAGAATGCCGGCCTTGATCACCTGCACCTGATCACCCGAGTCCGGGGACAAGACCAGGACGGATGTATCGGAAACCTTGGTAATCTCGACCTCCGATTGTCCCGTACCGACCGTTTCTACAAGGATGACATCCTTGCCCATGGCATCCATGACATGGATCATGCTGATGGTTGCCTTTGACAGGCCGCCTCTCCAGCCTCTTGTGGCCATGCTGCGGATAAAGACGCCCCGATCCATGGCGTGCTCCTGCATCCTGACGCGATCGCCCAGTACGGCGCCGCCACTGAAGGGGCTCGTCGGATCGACGGCAACAACGCCGACGGTCATGTCTTTCTTTCGGAAAGCACCGATCAAGGTGTCGATCAAGGTGCTCTTGCCGACGCCCGGAGGCCCCGTCAACCCGATCACGTATGCCCGGCCGGTATGCGGATAAACGGCCCCCAATGCCTCAAGCGCGTCCGGACGTTCGTCTTCGATGCCCCGCATGAGCACGGCTGCGGCGAGAACATCACCTTCCAACACTTTCGCTGCTGAATACATTTGAACTCCGCTGATTCTCCGAATTTATGGCCTTTAACTGCTTATCTTCCTTCAATAAAACTGTCAAGATTTTTGTGAGATTTTATTTCAGTAAGATTCAGTAAGATAAAGAAAAGGCCCCTCGATATGATCATGGACCATCGAGAGGCCTTCTTCTTAACGTATCAATGAAACGCTGTTATTTAACGTCATGGCGGATGACTGCGCTGACCCTTCAGTGAGTGCTGACTGCCAATGCCGATTCAGAGGCCATACTTACGCGAAGTACGGCCCCTGACATCGCATCTTAATTTTTAATTACTTGCCTTTGATGAAACCATCTTTATCAGCCTTCATGAAGCCATCGCTGGTTATCCCGGAAACCGGTACGGCCTTTTTCACGGGCTCAACTGCCGGCGGGGCGGCCGCTGCCGGTACTGCCTGCTTCACGGGCTTGGCTGCCGGTGGAGCGGCTGCCGGTGCGGCCTGCTTCACGGGTGCAACCGCCGGTGGGGCTGCCGCTGCCGGTACCGCCTGCTTCACGGGCTTGGCTGCTGCCGGGGCCTGCTTCACGGGTGCAACTACCTGAGGGGCGGCAACCGGTTCCGATTTTTTCATATATTCTACTGCGGCTTCAACCCTTCGGTTTTGCTGTCTCCCTTCCTTGGTTTTATTGCTGGCAACCGGCTTGGCAAATCCGTAACCCATCGTCTTGATCCGCGCGGCATCGATCTTGAATTGCTTGACCATAGTCTCCCTTATCGCATCCGCACGCTTCTGGGAAAGCTTCTCGTTGTACTGCTTTGATCCGATATTGTCCGTATGCCCTTCAACGATTATTTTCAGATCGGGATATTTCTTCATGACATCGGAAAGCTTTTCGATTTCTTTATGGTATTTCGGCTTTACCACGGCTTTGTTGAAGTCGAACTCGACCAGCAACTTCGCCCGTCCTTTTTCCATGATCTTCTGCTCAAGTTCCGATGCGGCCTCAGCCGACTGTTTCATTTCCCTCATTTCCTGTTGCGGAGGCGGGGGCGGAGCAGGAGCGGGAGCGGCGACTTTTACGGGTTCCGGCGGCTTGGGCCCCAGAAAGACCTTCTCTACGAAATCAGCCATGCCATTCGCGGTGGAGATGCTGTCTCCCGTCACCATAAAACCGCACCGGCCCTCATCGGCCACCTTCTGCATGAGCTTTCTGCCGCCGGGGTTGTCTCCAATGTGGACCGTATAAATGCAAATCCGGTCGCCGTAAGCGCTTTTCATTCTCTTGGCCGCCGCGACGGGTGCGTATTTATCCATGTCTTCGCCGTCGCTGAAAGCGATGACGGCCAGCCGACCCGGCTGGGATCGCAGATCGGCCGTGGCGCCATCAAGGGCCGTATCGAGGGGACTGAAGCCACTCCCTTTACGCAGAAATATAATTTCACTCTCCGTTTTGGAAGGCATTACAACCTTGGTCAGGTCCGGTTTTGAGTAATTCATGGTCCAGAAAATATTTTTTGAGATTGAACGCCCGACGCCCGTAAACTCGCCTAAAACACGGACGGCAGCAGTCAGCTTCAGCTTGGGGATCGTTTCGTCAAGAAGTGAAACGAGTGCCTTCTCCTGATTCAGCTTGGTGTTGCTTTTGTAGATTTCATTCATGGACTCCGTCGCATCGAAGATGACGATGAAGGTATCCACCTTCTGGACGAACTGGCCGGATGCTAATTTGGGGTTGAGGTCCACTGCCTTGACGGCAGCATGGGCCTGCTGAAGTGCGGCGTAACCCATAAACAATGCCAAAAATACGACTGTAAACACGATTCTGAAAATGCTTTTACGATACATATTTCCTCCTTATCATTGCATTGATTTTAAGATTAACGGCTTTAACATTTTCTTGCCTCTTAGCGGTTCATCTTGATTGACTTTTATGTCTTCCGCAAAAAAACCGCATTGAATCCGCTTTGTTCATGGACTGTTGCAGCATCGACTTAAGAGAGATTGCATAAAAAACCGCTCCCCACCAAGGACGGGGCAAAAAACTTATATGCGTCTGTCTCATCATTCAATATAATGGCAACTGGCGGCTCAACATAAGGATTTTGTCAGGTCAAGTCAAGAAAAAATATGGGAAGGTCCCTGATCGGCTCCCCATACCACATTTTATGGCCATAATCTTATTGACACGCGCGGCCGTTTTCCCTATATGCTCCCAGACGTAAAAGGAACCACTCTATGAAATTGACCTCTGATTTCGTCGGCGCCGCCCTGAAAGAACACACTTGCCGGATAGGCGCCCGCCAGACCATGAATTATGCCGCGGCCATCGGCGATCCCAACCCTCTTTATTTCAACGATGAGCGCCCGGGGGGGATCATCGCACCGCCCCTTTTCCCCGTCGCCATGACCTGGCCGATTATTGAAAATATTTCGGATTATATCGAAGCGGAGGGCTTCCCCAGAGAAATCCTCTTTACACAGGTCCACTACACCGAACACCTGAGCATCCACAGGCCGGTGACGCCCGGCGGCAACATAACAATCAGGGGATCCATTGCCGCCATCCTCCCGCACAAGGCGGGAACCCATGTCGTCATCCGGTTTGACGCGACGGACGCCGGTGAAAATCCTCTGTTTACAGAGCATATCGGCGCCATGATGAGGGGAATCCAGTGCGCGGACAGCGGGAAAGGCATCGAACAGCTTCCCGCCGTCCCCCGCCAACCGGAGGCATCCGCGGCATTGTGGGAATCCATCATACCCATTGACCCCTTGGCGCCGTTCATCTACGACGGGTGCACAAACATCCATTTCCCCATCCATACCTCTGTAAGATTTGCGCACGAGGTGGGTCTACCCGGCATTATCCACCAGGGAACATCTACACTCGCCCTTGCCGTTCATAACATTCTGAACAGGGAAGCGGGCGGGGATCCGCGCCGGCTTGTTTCGGTTTACTGCCGGTTTACCGGAATGGTGCTTCCCGGCTCCGCGATCAGGGTCCGCCTCACCGGCAGAAACGAGGGGCCCGGCGCAACGGATCTCTTCTTTACGGTCCTCAATGCCGAAGAAAAGCGGGCTGTCAGTGACGGATACATCCGGCTGGAAGACTAAAGGAGGAACTCATGACCTGGAAAAAACTGGATCAGACATGGCACTACGTGGAAAAATGGGCCTCGAAGAGACCGGATGCCGACGCCCTGGTCTTCGGGGAAGAGCAAATGAGCTGGCGTGAATTCAAACAGCAGATGGATGCCGTCGCCATGGCTTACCTCGAAACTCGGAATTGAACGGGGAGACTGTGTCGCCCTGCTTTCCATGGCGCGCAACGAATTTCTCACGACATACATGGCCGCGGGAAAGGTCGGGGCCGTCTGGCTCGGTCTGTCGCCGAAATTCACCCTCGAGGAGCTCCGCTACCAGATCAGCGACTGCCGTCCCAAGCTGCTTATCACCGTGCGGGAGTATCTCGGAAACGACCTGTCCGACACCGTCAAGGCCCTCATGCGGGAATTTTCCTTCTTGAAAAAAGTTCTCGTCATCGGCGACCCCATCGCCGGAACGGAAAGCTTCGCGGCTTATACCGCAAAACCGAGGGCGAGCTTCGAGGCCGCGCTGGAAAAAAGGGCATCCGAAATAAAAGAGGGCGATGACGCGCTCCTGCTGTACACATCCGGATCAACGGGAAAGCCCAAGGGAGTCATCCATACCCACCGCAGCATCGTTGAGAATATAAAGGTCGAAATCGATAAATTTTATTTTGATGAAAACTCACGGGGCCTCCTGCACTTCCCCATCAATCACGTCGCCGCAGACGTCGAGATCGGCTTCGGGGCCATCATGTCGGGCGGCTGCATGGTCTGCATGGACAAGTTCGATCCCGCTGAAACACTGACGATCATCCAGAAGGAAAAGATAACGCACATCGGGCAGGTACCGGTCATGTTCCTGCTGGAATTCAAGCAGCCGGAATTCTGGACCTGCGATTTCAGCAGCGTCAAGGCCTTCGTCTGGGCGGGCGCGGCGGCGCCGAAAATCATGATTGATCTGCTGACGCCCATCTGCCAGAAAACCGGGGCCATGCTCCTCACCGGCTACGGCAGCACGGAAGTCTGCGGCTTCATCACCTATACCGACAAAGAAGATAATGCCGAGACGCTCCTGAAGACGGTGGGGAAAATTGCCCACCCCTTTGAACTCAAGATCGTGGATCGCGAGCGCCGGGAGCTCCCCGATGGGGAGATCGGCGAGATTGCCGTGCGGGGCCCGTTCCTGATGAAGGGGTACTATAACAAACCGGAGGAAACGGCAAAGGTCATCGATCAGGACGGCTGGTATTACACGACAGACCTGGCATTTCGGGACAAAAGCGGCTATCTCTATATTACGGGACGGCTCTCCGAGATGTTCAAAACCGGCGGGGAGAACGTGTATCCCCGTGAAGTGGAAGAGGTGATCGAGACAAACGCCGCTGTCCTGTTCGCCGCCGTCATCGGGGTCCCGGACGAGATTTACCAGGAAGTCGGGTGGGCCTTTGTCATGCCGATGCCGGGGCAAAGCGTGACGGAAGAGGAACTGCGCGACCTGTGCAAATCCGCCCTGGCCAATTTCAAGATACCGAAAAAATTCTTTATCCGCCCCATGCTCCCGCTGCTGGCCAGCGGCAAGGTGAACAAGATGGCCCTGAAAGAGGAAATACGAACGACATGATGAATGACGACGTTTTTTATAAACTGGCCAAAGTGCTCGATACGCTTCCGAACGGGTTTCCTGCGACCGAAAGCGGCGTTGAGATCAAACTGCTCAAGAATGTTTTTAACGAAGACCAGGCAGACCTTTTTTGCGACCTGAGGCTGACCTTTGAAACCGCCGCGGAAATCGCCGCCCGAACCGGCCGTCCTTTGAATGGTCTGGAAGAGAGGCTCATTGACATGGTGAAAGCAGGGCAGCTCTTTATGATCAAGCTGGGCGGTGCGCGTTATTACAAGATGCTGCCGTGGGTTTTCGGCATCTATGAGTTTCAGCTTGGCCGCATGGACAGGGCCTTTTCCGAATTGGTCGAGGCGTACTGGCCGGCTTACAGCAAACAATTTTTCACGAATCAGCCCCAGCTCATGCAGACCCTCGCCGTTGAAGAAACCATTCCCTCGCATCAGGAGGCGCTGCCCTACGAAAAGGTTTCCAATATCATTGAAAACGGCCGGTCTTTTATCGTCAATGAGTGCATCTGCAAGAAAGAGCGGGGATTGCTGGACAAGCCCTGCGATCGGCCGGTGCACGTTTGTCTGGCCGTCGCACCGGTACCCGGGGTTTTCGACAAGTCGCCGCTGGGTCGCGTCATTTCAAAGCAGGAAGCCTATGCGATCCTGAACCAGGCCGAGGAAGCCGGTCTTGTGCACCTCACGGGCAATGTCCAGGTCGGGCAGTTTTACATCTGCAACTGCTGCAAATGCTGCTGCGGCGTCCTGCGGTCGATCAATGAGTTCGGCATACCGGCGGCAATGGTGCTCAACTCCCATTATTACGCAGAGATTGATACGGAAAGCTGCATCGGTTGCGGCACCTGCGCAAATGAGCGCTGCCAGGTCGGCGCCATTGAGGAACTTGAAGATACTTACCGAGTTATTCCGGATAGATGCATCGGCTGCGGCCTTTGCGTCGGCACATGCCCGGCGGAAGCGATCCGGCTGGTTCATAAAGAGCAAGAGGAGCGAACGCCTCCTCCTTTTACCGAGAATGACTGGTTCGACGAGCGCGGCAAAAAACGCGGCGTGAACTTCGCAGCCTATAAATAGTCCCTCCGGTGTTGCCTTTTGATAATGAATCGAGAGTGTTGCATAACCGCTGAAAAATGGTTCGCAAGCGGCGAATCAAATGTTTTCCGCCTTTCCAGAGATTACGTTAACGGCTTGTCATGAATCATGATTACGTCTGGTCGTCCTCTTAGCGGAAAAGATTTTTGAGACGGCGGCGAAGCCATTTTTCAAAGGTCTTGAATCTTATGAAGCGGATTCGCAGATCTCCAGGATCCGGTCCACATTGAAGACGCGCTTTTCCCGGCGCGTCAGGCAGAAGGCCGTGAGCCCCGTGAAGGGATGGCCTTTGTATTCCATGTCTCCCATCAAAAGCGGCCGGATGGTCCGCCGGGATTTTTCATCCTTCGCCTTCAGGTAGATGATTTCCAGGTTTTGTTTATCCTTGATGGCCTCCGCAAGACGCTGCATCTTGTCCTCTTTCGGCAGTTGCCGGTCCGCCTGGGCATACTGAAATCGCGTCAGAAACTTCACGACCTGCCAGTCCATCAGGATATGGCTCTTCCGGAGGGCTTGCTTCAGGACAATCCCCTCCAGCGTGGTGCAGCGGGAAAGGGCCACGTACATCTGCCCGTGGGCGAAGGTGCCCCGGCCCACATCGATGATCGCCTTTTCGAAGGTCTTGCCCTGGCTCTTGTGGATCGTGACGGCGAAGGCCAGGCGCACCGGGTATTGGGTGAAGGCGCCGACCGCCTCCGAGGCCAGTTCGCCCTCCTTCAGGAAAAAACGGTAAATCTCCCAGGTGTTCGGGGCGATTTCCACCTTTTCACCGTTGTCCAGTTTCGCCTGGATCAGCGTCTCTCCCTCCTCATCCTTTTTGAAGCCCGTCACCCGGCCGATGGTCCCGTTGACCCATCTGCCATAGCTGTCGTTGTTGAGCAGCATGATCTGGGCGTCCTTCCTGAGCTTCAGTTCCAGGGCCGTCGGCAGGTATTCCCGGCCGAATTCCCCTTCAATGAGCCCCTTGAATTTCCGGGATCGGCCGGGCAGTCCGGCGAGCTGTTCCTCATTGATGGCGTCGGCCAGGTCGTTCGTGCTGGTCAGATGGATGTAAAAATCCCCGGGCGGCGCGGTAAAATTCGGATCGTGGCGCTGATTGAACAGGGCAAGATCGTCGTCCGTGACGGTGCGGTTGCGGATGGTATTGAGCAGGCGGATGAACTCGCCGTCCTGCTGGCGGTAGATTTTCTCCAGCTCCACGAAGGCGATGTCCAGGCCGTCGAAGACCTTGGCGCTGAAAAAGTAGGGGGTGGCGTAATGGGTCCGGAAAATCTCCCGGGCGTGGCTGCTGACGACCGGCGGCAACTGGTAGAGATCTCCGATGAAGATCATCTGCACGCCGCCGAAGGGCAGCGTCTCGTCCGGGCCGTTCAGGCGCAGGAATTTATCCACACAGTCGAGGAGATCCGCCCGCACCATGGAGACCTCATCGATGAGGATCGTTTTCAACTTCTTGTAGATATTCTTTTTCTCATCCCCGCTGCGGCGCTTTATGGCCGAGGGGATGACATCGGGCTTGAACCTGAAAAAGGAATGGATCGTCTGCCCGCCCACATTGATGGCCGCCACACCCGTCGGCGCCAGAACGACAACGGCCTTTCCCGTGTGCTCGCAGAAATAGCCGAGGAGGGTGGACTTCCCCGTACCGGCCCGCCCGGTGATGAAGACATGCCTGCTGGAATCCTCCATCAAGTCCAAAGCCTTCTGAAATTCCGGATTGATTTCGATGGTCGGTGAGCCGGTAGTTTCTTTCTTGATCATTTTCTGTCGTCCTTCTTCTGTCCCGCTTACCTGTTATGACTAATAAATCATGAAGGTCAAGCAGAATTTACCTAATGATAATGCTTGAATTTTCTTTGAATGTTCGGCACTATAATCCGAAATTTAGGTGATTCAAGTCTTTTCGTATATTAATTGTTGCCTGCGCGCTGATTCGCACGGCGCCAACAAATCGCTGAAGACGGTCGGCATTTCGCATGCACAGGAAGCTACGCTTCCCGCAGGCTCATGCCGTCGCTTAGCTCCGCCGTTATTTTGAATTATTGAGACTGCTATATGACACAAAAACAATATCTTCGTCGTATCGTGATTCTTTGCCTTCACTGCCTACGAAATCTGGCTTACTACAGGGCTGGTTGGAGTAAAGGGTCACTTATATTACGTTCGAACTTCTGGGTCGCCATGAATGGAAATTTTATAGATATTTGCGTGCTCGAATGGTGCAAGCTATTTGGCGATTCTAAAGGTAAGCACTTCTGGAAGAAAGGCATTTCAGATTCAGAAGCCTTTCTATCTGGTTTACTGAACAAATTAGAAATGAACGAAGAGGAATTCGATAAATATATAACTGAGATGAGAACTTATCGAGATAAATACATAGCGCATTGGGACTTAGATGAGAAAGTTACAGTACCGAGATTAGATATCACGAAGAAAAGTGCACTTTACTTATACTCTTACCTTCTCGATCACGAAGATAAAGGTGGATATTTCGACGACGGACCGAGAAACGCATCACAGTTTTATGATGTTGCTTTAAAAGAGGGAAAGGCGATATTTGAAACCTTAACTTCATAATAACAACTGCTTAGAGAGGGACGTTTGCTACGCTGTCGCTCTGCAAACGCCCCTCAAGCAGGCGTTAGCCACAAAAAGCAAGCAATGGAGAATATGAATTAATGAGTGTTGTTGCTGGTTGCTCACTATTTAACGGTGTTCTGCTTGCCGCAGACTGTCGGGCAACTGTTCAATATCGTAATCAACCAGACATTCACTCAGACAATGTTCTAAAGGTCTTTGCCATCCATCCGAATACTGCAATAGCTTTTGTTGGGGATATAGACGTATCCGCCCACCTACTCGGGAAACTCGTGGTTAGCTTAAAGTATCGAAGCCGGAAAGATCCAATTACCCTATCTCACTGGCTACCGCGACTTTTTAGACACGAGTATCAAAAGTTTGTTTCTCAATTCGGCGAACGGACTGTTATATTCATGATTGCATCCGTCATTAAGGGACGCCCAAATGTCGTTGAAAGGGAGGCTGTTGAAGAACTTGTAAAGTACATCAGTTTTGGGCATAGCCCAATACAAAGAAACTTTATGCCAAGCATACTGATCGAAATCATGAAAATCCCTTCAAAATTCAAGTGGGTTACCATCCCAGGCACTTGTATGGGTGTTCTGTATGTTTTGGCGTCACCATCGTTTCAGATGCGGGCTTATCGTCCATTACAATTCGCAGCCATTGGATCAGGTGAATCTGCTATAGAGGAGATTACAAAATATCAAGACGCCATCTTGGCATTAGAGCCCGGCAATTCATTCATAGAGAGTTCACAGTTTCGTCAAGTCATACAACATTTTATTGATGAAAGAAAAATACAATCTGTAGGGGGACTGTATCCTGTTTTGAAAGTTACAGAAAGAGGTGTAGAGCACATAACAATGGGCACGGAGATTCCTGTCGGTGGTACACACCTTGAGTTAGCTTTTGAAAACGGTCGATGGATTCAAAAGAACCTATCGACAGGCAAACAAATCCCAATTCTTATGCCATGGGAACTCATCAAGAATCGCCAAACGCGCCCGATGCTCGAAATGCAACGGAAATCGACATATTGATAACACAACCGACAACCTCAGTCACCGGCTGGGCCCGAGAAAGCGATCAATGGGCACTTCTCTAAGCGGTTCAATCGCGTGATGAGAAGAGAGAATAACATTTTGGGCTGTTTACTGGGTTGTCGTTAGGCCGTGACCGAATCTATTCACACCCGTAAGGAGATTTTCTGCAATGGACATTCCACGGATCTTCAACATCACCGAAAGTGCTCACCGCATCCATGACCCGTTCACACCCGAAAAGCTCGCCACTCTCGGCGCGGCGCTGCGTCTGGAAACGGGGACCCGAGTGCTCGACCTCGGCAGCGGTTCGGGGGAGATGCTGTGCACCTGGGCACGCGATTACGGAGTCATCGGCACCGGCATCGACATGAGCCAGTTGTTCACCGAGCAAGCGAAACTCCGCGCTGAAAAACTCGGTGTCGCCGATCAAGTCAAGTTCATCCATGGCGATGCTGCCGGCTACGTCTCTGACGAGAAGGCCGGTGTGGCAGCCTGTCTCGGTGCCACGTGGATCGCTGGGGGAGTCGTCGGCACCATCGAGCTTCTGGCGCAGAGCCTCCGCCCCGGAGGGATCATCCTCATCGGCGAGCCCTACTGGCGGCAGTTACCGCCGACGGAAGATGTTGCCAGGGGGTGTCTTGCCGGCTCAATCTCCGACTTTCTCCTGCTTCCAGAACTTCTCGCGTCTTTCGGCCACCTCGGCTACGACGTCGTGGAAATGGTTTTGGCAGACCAAGACAGCTGGGACAGATACGAGGCGGCCAAGTGGCTCACCATGCGCCGATGGCTTGAAGCCAATCCCGACGACGAGTTCGCGAAAGATGTTCGAGCCAAACTAACCTCGGAACCCGAGCGCTACGCCGCTTACACGCGTGAATACCTGGGCTGGGGCGTGTTCGCGCTGATGACGCGGTGATGAGGGGATTACCGGGCGACTCAGAAAGTGGGGAAAATCCAATCATGCCTAACAACTCATTCAAGCCGACGCCGCTTCGCGGCGCGGCTTAGCTCCGTCGTTACGCTAAAAGAATACAAAATTATATTTGCTTCTCTTTTCGTTGGTATGATATAATGGAATACCACTGAAGGAGGTTGATTATGGGAAAAGCAAAAATAGCAATTACATTGGACGCCGAATTTATCGGTGAATTGGATAGACTGGTCGAGGAGAATTATTTTCAAAATCGCAGCCAGGCAATCCGTGATGCTGTGCGCGAAAAACTCGCCCGAATGAAGCGCAGTCGGCTATCTATTGAATGTGCAAAACTCGATCCGAAATTTGAAAAAGCTATGGCGGAAGAAGGATTAGCTGAGGATGTGAGCCAATGGCCAGAATATTGAGAGGTGAAATTCGGTGGGCGGATTTGAATCCCGTGCGAGGTCATGAACAGGCAGGCTTGCGCCCTGTGCTCATTCTGAGCCACGACATTTTTAATGAACGCTCAGGTACAGTTATAGCCGTGGCTATTACAAGCCAACCACAAAAAGCTGGATTCCCATTGACTCTTGAACTGAAGTCTCCAAATTTACCCAAGAAATCATGGCTTAAAATTAGTCAAATCCGAACCCTGTCTGTAGAAAGAATTGGAAAAGTCATTGGCAAAGCATCTCTGGAAGAGTTGAATCAGGCCATAGAAGGACTGAATGAAATTATTGCGTAACAAAATCAATACAGCCGATCGCTACGCTCCGGCTGATTTTTTCGTTGGGCAGCCTTGCAAGTAAATGCAATATCAAAGCGTAGAGAGAGCCATTTTCAAATTGGAAAAAATGGAAGAAGTGATTTAATGAAGAGATTTTGATGCTGAATCAAAAAAATCCTCAAAACCAAGCCCAGATTGTCTATTTCTCCCACGGAGGAGGCCCCTTGCCAATCCTCGGAGATGCCAGCCACAAAGCGATGATAAATTTTATGCTGCAGCTTCCATCTCTGCTGAGGAAACCAAATGCTATCCTAGTTATAAGTGCCCATTGGGAAGAAAGCTTAGCAACACTGTTAGGCGCTCAAACTCCTCCCATGTTTTACGATTATTATGGTTTCCCTGATGAAGCTTATGAAATCACGTATCCAGTCCCTGGAAGTCCCGAGCTTGCCAATAGGATAGCCAGCTTACTGATTAAAAACAATATATCAGCTCGTATAGATCCTCAGCGGGGATTTGACCATGGCTTATTCATCCCACTGAAACTTATGTACCCTAAAGCTGATATTCCTTCACTGCAACTTTCGCTATTGCATGGCCTTAATCCGACCGCTCATATAGCCCTTGGCAAAGCGTTGCGGGAGTTGATGTATGAGAATATCCTGGTGATTGGATCCGGATTTTCATTCCACAACATGAGAGCATTTTCTTGGCAAGGAATTGACACGCCAGATCCCGCCAATGAAGCCTTCCAAAATTGGTTGATTGAAGTATGTGCTGGCCCAATATCCCAAGCCTGAGCGTGAACATCTTCTAATCGAGTGGGAGAAAGCCCCTTCGGCGCGCTACTGTCACCCCCGCGAAGAGCATTTGTTGCCCCTTCATGTGTGTCTTGGTATGGCAGACAAACCGGCTTCAACAATATTCGATGACTACATCCTTGGCAAGCGCGCGCTTGCTTTTTTGTGGTGAGAAAAGACACACAAATAAAACAATCTGCGCCCAACAAGGTCATTTCACCGGAGCGCTGATGCGCCCGGTGAATTAGTCGTTGGACGTAAATAAAAAAACGAGAATCTGGGGAAAATGATTTTTTTAGTTTGACAAGATATATACCACGATATATATTAATCGTGGAGGTGCAAAATGCAAACAGCTAAATTATTTCAGAATGGACGCAGTCAAGCGGTTCGTCTGCCCAAAGAATACAATTTTGAAGGGACAGATGTGCTAATTCAAAAGATTGGCGATTCTGTCATTCTCTTTCCTAAAAACCGCGTGTGGGAAACATTTCTCCATGGCCTACATGGGTTTACCGATGATTTCATGGAAAACGGGAGAGAACAGCCGCAAATGCAGGAGCGAAAGGGTCTGTAATGTATTTGCTTGATACAAATATCTGTATTTTTATCAAGAACAAAAAGCCTCTTTATGTCCTGGAAAAATTGCGCAGTGTACTCGAACAAACCGTTTATTTATCCAGCATCACGGTAGCCGAATTGCAATTTGGCGTTTACAACAGTCAAAACATTGAAAAAAACAGAATATCCTTAACTGAATTTCTGGCTCCATTTGAAATTATCGATTTTGGCAATACCGACGCTGAACACTTTGGAATTATAAGATCACAGCTAAAAAAAGAAGGAAATCTTATCGGCCCTTACGACATGCTCATCGCAGCTCAGGCAGTTGCGCGCAATCTCATCCTTGTTACCAATAATACAAACGAATTTATAAGAATTAAAAACCTGAAACTCGAAGATTGGGAAGAATAGCGTCCAACAATTTAATCCAGCCGACCGCTTACAGCGGCGGCTGATTTCTTCGTCAGGCGCCATAAAACATGCGTCTATGGTCGTTACATCCCAAGTATCTTGATCCCCAAGGTCTGGTCGCGCTGTGGCGGGAGACTCTCCTGGCGCAGGCTGCCCTGCGCGGGGAAACGCGTAGCTATCGC
Source organism: uncultured delta proteobacterium (assembly GCA_963743175.1). Taxonomy (GTDB): domain Bacteria; phylum Desulfobacterota; class Syntrophia; order Syntrophales; family Fen-1087; genus JAPLJM01. The sequence goes on from CAVUOQ010000012.1 coordinate 446,399, forward strand.
AACCATCCGCAGCTGGATCGCTTCAAGAATCATACGGCGCCACTTGCCGCCATCTCGCTGTATCTGAAGGGCATTTATGTGGAGGCGAAGGCACGGGGTTATGCCTTTGATAAAAGCAAAATCAAGCCGGCCCGGAAGACAGTGTCGCTCTCCGTCACCACCGGCCAAATGGTGTACGAGTGGGAGCATCTCCTGGCAAAGCTGAAGGTGCGTAACCCTGCGCTGTATCGAAAGTGGCGGAATATGGAAGTGTCAGAGGCACACCCCCTGTTTACCGTGCGTGCTGGTGATATTGAGTTGTGGGAGCGATATTGAGAGTGTCGCCCAACAATTGCGTCAACTCGGGCTGCCCAAAACTGCGCCGCTTCGCTCTGTAGCTTCGGGCAGCCGGTTACGCGAAACGTTACCCCAATAATGGTATGCAATAAATAATTGTATTATGCAATCAATCGATGTAAACTGTCCCCATATTCTATTAAGACATTTGGAGGAATGATCATGGCCACAGCAGTAAGAATATCTGAAAAACTTGTAAATGAGGCAAAAAGATTCAGCCGGATTGACCACAGGTCTTTGGCTGGTCAGATTGAGCACTGGGCACGCATGGGTAAATGCGCCGAAGAGAATCCTGACTTACCATATACACTCATTAAAGAAATCCTGATGGGGTTGGATGAGTTGGATGAGAACGAGAAGACCGAATACAAGTTTGGATAGGTCGTTATGAGAATTTATCAGTCAAGGTCATTTGAGAAAAAAGTAAAGAAGATGTCGAGGTCCGAAAAGGAAGCGCTCGATCGAGAAATAAAACGAATTGCGGAAGACCCATCCATTGGGGAGGAAAAGAAAGGTGACCTGAAAGATGTATTCGCACACAAGTTCAAACTCAAGACGACCCAGTACCTGTTTGCCTATCGAAAGGTTGGCGGGGATCTGGAACTTGTTATGATAGGGCCTCATGAAAACTACTATCGAGACTTGAAACAATATTTGAAGAAGCGATAAACAGGAAGGCGACTCCGCCGTTGGACGCAAGACATTTAAGATTGGAGACGATGGAAAATTGAATAGGGGGAGGGAGCGATCATGAGAATAGCGATAGTTTTGTCAATATTTTTGGTCGGACTATTAGCACCTGCTTTGTCTCAGGCATCTGATATGACACTGGAAACCCCTCATCTTATAGTGAGTGACACCACAGGCAAACTTTCAAATGAGCAACTAAAACGATTAGCCGACCATGCGCAGGAAACACTGAATAGAATCCTCGCATTCTGGTCTGCCGATCCCGGAATAGCGCGATTTGGAAAGATAAGGGTGGTTTTTGACGTGCCGCGCAGGGATGTCTACTCGAGTGTTTTTTATTGGGACAAGAAGGGAGATCAGAGAATACGCATCGTTCAGGTTTTCGGCTCTGATGCAATACCGCAAATGATGGCGCACAAGCTTGCGAGCGCTGTATTCCCCCAAAAGGACAAATTGATTCGCAACATGATGGGTATTCTTACAGAGGCGCAAGTCGGCAATCCGTTAACATTTCCCATGTGCGGATTCGGTAGTGACGAATGGGTATTGGCTCTCTTGAAAGCGAAATCATACATCCCTCTCAACGAATTGGGACCGGATCATGAGTCATGGGGTATGAAGGACGCCGGCGGCGGCAGGCTGTCGATTCACGATAAAGCCAAACAACACAAGGCCTATGCCGAAGCAGGGTCCTTCGGCAACTATCTGTTTCAGACCTATGGAATCAACAAGATAAAGCGGCTCCAACGGCTCTCCCATGAGAAGGATCGGCCATGGCTGGACGTGTTCGGGATCAGTATGCAAGAACTTGAGGCGAATTGGCTCAAGACTCTGAGGGCGAATGAAAAAGCAAGAGAGGAAAATGTTTCGATAGTATTGAAGTTGTTTGAAACAAATCCAGGTACAGCCTGCTCGGAGGCGCAGAAGCTCGGGACCAGGAAACAGTAAACAGCTTCAGTATGATTGAGTTATTTACTGCATTTTCCGCTCATCCTATCACTCCAGCGGACAGCTAAGAGCCGCCGCTGAGTTTGCGTTGCCTGCGCGCTGATTCGCACGGCGCCAACAAATCGCTGAAAACGGTCGGCATTTCGCCTGCACAGGAAGCGCGCTTCACGCATGCTCGTGCCGCCGCTTAGCTCCGCCGTTATGCCATTTAATGCTAATTTGAAAAGGAGTAAATATGAACAAATGTCTTATTATGGTTGATTTGCAGAATGATTATTTCCCCGGTGGTAAAATGGAACTTGCCGGCATTGAAGATGCTGTAGAAAATTCCCGGATTCTCTTGAGTGAATTCAGAAAGAAAAAATTACCTATCATTCATATACAGCACATTTCTATCCCACCTAACGCTTTCTTCTTCTTGCCTGGAACAGATGGAGTAAAAATTAATGACAGGGTAACTCCCCAGGAGGGTGAAGCGGTTGTCGTCAAAAATTATCCAAACAGTTTTCGCGATACATCCCTCTTGGAAATCCTGAGAAATGCGCACGTTGACGATCTCGTAATCTGTGGCGCTATGAGCCACATGTGCATAGACGCAACGACCCGTGCAGCTTTCGACCTGGGCTTCAATTGTGTTGTTGCCGAGGATGCATGCGCGACCATGGACTTGTTCTTTAATAAAAAAATTATAAAAGCATCAGAGGTTCATGCATCCTTCATGGCTGCATTATCATTTCCTTATGCCAAAGTAGTTTTAACAAGAGATATTGTGAAAGACATGGCATAACAAAGGCACACACCGGACACGGCAGTTCCTCGCGCAGCTGATTATTCCGTTCGCCGTAAAATGATTTGACATCGGGATGATATTGACGTACTGTATATGGTACGAGATGGAGGTGGCGAAGCATGACAACATTATCAGCATCAGAGGCAAGAAAGCGCCTGTACAATTTGGTTGACGAGGTAAAGGATACACACGTCCCGGTTCAGATCATCGGCAAGAGAAGTTCCGCAGTTCTCATTTCTGAGGAGGACTGGAGGGCAATACAAGAGACTCTTTATCTCGCGTCAATACCTGGCATGCGGGAGTCTATCAAGAAGGGACTCAAGACTCCTATTGAAAAGTGTGAGGAGGGTCCCGGCTGGTGAGTTGGCGATTGGTTTTCACCAGACAAGCGAAAAAGGACGCGAAGAAAATCTCACAGACCGGTCTTAGACCTCAGGCCAATCGCCTACTGGATTTGCTCAGAGAAGATCCCTACCGGAATCCGCCCCCTTATGAAAAGCTTGTGGGCGATCTCACAGGTGCTTGTTCGCGTAGAATCAACATACAGCATCGTTTGATTTATCAAATACTCGAAGACATCAAGACGGTTAAGGTTATCCGGATGTGGACGCACTATGAATAATCTTACGTGACAAGACCTTCGGCGAAAAATTCAATCCAGCCGTCTCGTTACACTCGCGGCTGATTTTTGCGTTAGCCAGATGAAGATTAAAGAAGAATGATGAAAATATACCTCATTAATCCGAAGACGCCGGAAAATTTCTGGGCCATGCGGGGAGCTCTTGACATTGTCGGGAAGCATAAGACACTGATGCAAAATACGGCCCTCTTAACTTTGATTGCCTTGACACCCAGAGATTTAGATGTGGAATATATTTTTTGCGATGAGAATATCGCGCCCATTGATTGGGATATCGAGTGCGATCTTGTAGGGATTACAGGTTATACCCTCCAATTTGAGCGGATGGGGTTCATCAGCGCCCGATTTCGAGAACACGGCAGACCTGTTGCCGTCGGTGGCATTTACGCGACCATTAATCCGGATAACGCAAAAAATATATGTGATCATCTATTCATCGGTGAGGCGGAGTATACCTGGCCGCAGTTTTTAAGGGACTGGGTTCAGGGCAGTGCAAAAACCGTCTATGAGCAAGAAACGTTTGTCGATATCAAAGACTCGCCCGCACCGGATCTCTCATATATAAAACCTGAAGATTACCACTACTTTTCATTACAGACCAGCCGCGGATGTCCCAACAACTGTGACTTCTGTGACGTTGTTCGTGTCACGGGAAGAAAATACAGAAGTAAATCAATTGACCAGATTATGCTTGAAGTCAAGAACGCCCGTGCCTTCGGGGCGGAAACCATCTTTTTCTCCGATGACAATTTTGTTGTGAATCGAAAATTCACGATTGAACTTCTGCGGGAAATTATTAAATGGAACAGAACCCTTGATATGCCGGTATCTTTCAGTACCCAGGCAACCGTTATGATCGGCGCCGATGAAGAAATCGTCAAGCTCCTGGCTGACGCGCGCTTCACGGTTATCTTTCTCGGACTTGAAACAATCAATAAGGACTGTCTTGAAGAAGTCAATAAAGGACAGATGGTCCAATACGATCCTTTTGAGGTGATTCCAAGAATTTCACGTTATGGAATCATCCCGTTTATTGGGATGATCGTAGGATTTGACCATGATACTCCTGCTGTTTTCAAGGAAATAGAAGACTTTCTCGATAAAACCGCAAGCCCATTTGCATCAATCAGTGTACTGAATGCCCCCAACCATACCCCGTTATACGAAAGAATGAAAAGCGCTGGCCGCCTCGTTGAAGATTTCCAGGGGTTCTGGCATCTCACGACCAATATCATCCCAAAACAACTGACCCCCCACGAACTATATTTTGGCCAAAAGCGGCTATTTAAAAAATTATATGAGCCTGAACATTTCGAACGCCGCATGATCGGTTGGCTCAGGAACGTAAAATACTTCCCCGATATCTATTCTACGAGGAAAAAAAATCTCTTCCGGATTGTTATGATGATAAAGATTTTCTGTCATTTTACTTTACGGGTTCCTGCGCCGGTGAGAATGATGTTTTGGAATATCTTGAAAGAAACATGGAGGATCAATCCACGCCTCATTTCAAGGGCTGTTTCATTGCTTGTTCAGTATTGGCATTTCTATGACTTCTCCCAGAAAGAATCCGAGGAAAAGATGGGGGACGTTCCTCATTTTTCGGAGGAACGTAAAACTCGCTGAGCCTGAATCATGAACGCTCAAAGGCTCGTCTTTTTCAGCAATAAATAGACCTCTCTTTCGGCGCTGGCGCAAGCGCGCAGCAGGCCGGCGATCTGGGCAAGGTTGGCCTCCCCTTCCCTGTTTCTGATCGCCTTGGCGCAGGCCAGGGCGAACTGCCGCCACCGGTCGCCGGCTTCCGTCATTTTCAGGGATGCGTTCCGAAGCGTTTCCTGTTTCAAGACATCGGCCGCCTGCTGCAGGAAGGCGGCATACATGAAACGGAATCCGCCCCCGCCGGTCCCGATCTCCTCCTGCATGCGGACAACATGCCCCAGATACAGTTTGATATACCGATCATCCTTTCGCCCCCGCAGTCTCTCAATGCGGTTCGCCATAAAGAGAATCCCCTTCAACCCGAAGATCAACGGCGCATGCAGCATCATATTTACGGTCTTCCGGATCGCCGCCGGGATCGTTTTTTCCAGGTCGACGGATTGCGGGACGACGGTGGGATAGTACAGATACCCATTTGGCGCCAGCGTACCCTTGGCAAAGCGGGCTTTTTTCAGGTCTTCCGGCAGGATCCGGACCACATGGTCAGCGACGGGGTCACTGACCAGGAATTCGCCGTTTTCCTTCCCGAAGACGACCAGGTTGTGCATGTTAAACTGAAAGCGCATCTCAGGCGGAAAGTAAGGTAACCAGTAGGCGGAGGTTTGCAGGCCCACCGGCCGGCCGGCGGCGATGAACCGCTCCAGGTCTGCCATCGCCTCGTCTTCGTCGCGATAGGTTTTCGACTCGAATTTGACGCCCAGCCGGCGCTGCACCCCCCCGATGATGGACCGGGGATACATGCGGTAGGACAACAGCGGCATCCCGTTGATTTTTATGAAGGGCAGATAGGCAAAGGCCAGGCCGCCCGCCAGGCCGAAGACCATGGGCTCCGACAAGCTCAGTCCCTGATGCGACAGCAGCGATGTCACGACGCCGCTTTCGCAGTGTGCATAATGTTGGTGTTTAAATTCAGTCCGAACGTTCAATCAGATTTCCTCCTCAAAGCGGGTTAGCACGGCAAGCGGGACTCGAAAGAGATCGGCATATTGCTGCAGGCGCACCGAATCGAGTTTGCGGAAGATCTCCGGGTTCAAATGGCGCCTGACCTGCCAGCGGTAAAGTCCCATGGCCTGCGCGAGCGTGATCAGGTCCATGCGGCGCATATACATGAAGTACTCAATGGGGGAACTTTGATTTTGGAGAACTCTCTGCCTGGCTTCTGCGGCCTTCCGGTCATAATCCTCCAGCACATCGAGCAGGACGATTTCCTCAACCTCCCAGCCCGTGGTCGGCGCTCCGGTATATCGCCCGTTCTCATCCAGGGCGTAGAGCAGTTTCTTGTAGCCCCCAAGCGTTTTAATGTTATCCTGTGGAATCTCATGAATCTTCATGGCTTTTCCCTCGCCCGGCCAGCAGCTCTGCCATATTTTGCCGGTGATTAAAGACGATCAACAAAGCCGTGGCAATGGTTCCTGTGGCCGCCACGGCCTCAAAACTATACGCGATCATCGTGCCGATGGCAAGCGCTGAAATCATAAAAAAAGAGGCGATAAAGGGAATGCGGACGATCCGGTGGACGGCGACCCAGATTATGGCGGAGACAGCAGCCGCAACGGGCGAGAGCATGATGGTGAATCCCAGAAAGCCGGCAACGCCCTTCCCTCCCCGGAACTGATGAAAACAGGGGAAACGGTTCCCCATCACCAGGCTGAACCCGATCCACGGAACCGCAGTCACAGGCAGGACATTCACCGCCATTGCAGCCGCCGCCAGCGCCCTTCCCAGATCCAGCAGCAAAACGACGGCCGCCCAGACCAAACCTGCCTGCCGATAGACGTTCGTCGTCCCCGCGTTTCCGCTGAACCGTGTCCGCGGATCCGCCTCACCGATCACCTTGAGCACCAGGATGGCAAAATTGATCGATCCGGCGATATAAACCAGAATAAATAACACTGCGAAAGCAATCATCTTCAATCTCTATTTAAAAAAAATCCCTGAGGTGGTCGATATTTCCGCCCACGCAGGCTATGCCGTGATTCAGCAGGTGAACCGCCGCATCGTGGATGACGATCAGTGCTACATCAGGCATCGAAATCAGGACTACTTTCATGGACGCCGCTCCTGACGGCTCTCCATCAACGTGCGGACCTCCGCCATGAGTCCGGATAACGAAAAGGCATCGCTCTCATAATCCGGCGTGAGTCTCGCAATGATCGAGACGTCAACGGTGTTGGGAATGCAGGTGTTGAGCAAATAACGATCCGGTGGAAACAGCCGGTCCGTATTCCGGATGGACAGCACCACGATCGGCGCCCGGCAGCGCCTGGCAATCGTGAAGACGCCCTTGCTGAAGGGACCGATCCGACCATCCCGGCTGCGGTGCGCCTCCGGAAACACGAACAGATTGCCTTCTGCGGCAAGATAATCCGCCATGGCCTCCACGCGCTCGATCATCATGGGCGAAAATTCACCGTCTGCCGTGGAGGGCAGATAACCCGAGGTCTTCAGCAGCCACCCGAACACCGGATAGGAGAAAAAATCGCTCCTTACCACCGTCTTCTGCCGGGCAAATAGTGATACCAGCAGAATGGGGTCGAGATAGGATAAATGATTGCCGACAATCACGGAAGAACGGATTTCGCCGATCTCTTTCTGAACCTGCCATGTGAGGCCGGGCGTCACGATGCGCAACAGCAGGAAAAAGCTCCGGTGGAAGAGATGATTGAGGCGCTGAAAGGCGAATTCCCGGTTTGGGGAAAAAAAATAGGACAGAAGGTAAAGCGGGGGACACAGCAACAACCATCCCGGAATATAGTACAGCCAGAGCAGAAACGTCACGAACACATCCCAAACCGGCTTGATATATCGGAGCAGGGCCGTCATGATCGCGCTACTCGAACTTCTTGATAAGCAGGTTGGTGTTCACACCGCCGAAGGCAAAATTCTGGACCGACGCAATCCGGACCTTTTCCTCAACGGGCTTTCGCACATGCCGGATCATGGCGCACCGCTCATCCACGTCATCGAGGTTCAGGGTTGGCGCGATCCAGCCTTCCGCCATCATGTAGATCAGCAGAATCGTTTCGATGACCCCGCAGGACGCCATCGTGTGCCCCATATAGCTCTTCAGGGCGGTCACATGGGGACGATTGCCGTAAACCCCGTGAATGGCCTGGGCCTCGATCACATCCCCCATTTTGGTGGCCGTGGCATGGGCGCTGATCAGATCCACGGCGTCCGCAGGAATGGATGCATCTGCCAGTCCCAGTCGGATGGTTTGGCTGATCCCGTTCAGATTTGGCAGAATCAGGTCGCCGCCGTTATTGTTGCAGGCAAACCCGATCACTTCGGCCAGGATCTGGGCGCCCCGTTTTCTGGCAAATTCATACTCCTCCAGCAGGACCGCCCCGGCGCCTTCCCCGACCACCAGTCCGTCCCGGTTTACGTCAAAAGGGCGGGGCGTCAGATGAGGGGTATCGTTGAAACCCGTGGAACAGGCCAGCAGATTGTCAAAAACCGCAACCGTGGTCGTGTCGTATTCATCGGCGCCGCCGCAGAGCATGGCGTCCTGCAGGCCGAATTTGACGGCTTCATAGCCGTAGCCGATGGACTGGCTGCTGGTCGTACAGGCGGTGGACGATGAAATCACCCGTCCCGTGATGCCGAACATTTTGGTGATGTTGACCGCCGTTGTGTGAACCATGGATTTCAGATAATCCACGGCGCCGATGGCCGTATATTCGGAACGGTCGCCGCCGAAGAAAGTCTTGTAGATGCTCCGCTGGACGGTCGGGCTCCCATGGGTGGAACCGAAGGCCACCCCCAGCCGCCCCGAAACGACAAAATCGTTGTCCAGACCGGCCATTTCCAGGACTTCCTTCGCCACCTGGCAGGCGTAAAAGGCAACCGGGCCCATGGTTTTACGGTAAATACGCTTGAAATCATAGGGAACGGGATAGTCAACCGTTCCAAAGACCCGGGAATGGATATAGCGGGTCAGCAATTCATCGTCCCGCAGGGGCTTGATGCCGGATTTTCCCTGCGCCAGGCTGTCCACGATATCCTGACGGTTGTGACCGATCGGCGTAATCGCGGAAGCCGCGGTGATAACCACCCGCCTGTTCATTTCAATCCTCCGAAAAGAGGCGTCTCTTTCTGGCCAACGTCTCCATGTAATCAAAAACCTGTCGCAGCGAACGGATATCCATGGCCTGCTTTTTTTCCGCCTGGGTCAGCTCCGACCCCAGAAATTTCTCAATCGCGACGAGCAGCTCAATGGCATCGATGCTGTCAAACTGATATTTGTCTCTCAGATTATCATCCGGTTCCGGTTGATCGATTTCGAAACCTTCCCTGAAAATCCGAATAATTTCTGACTCGATCTCTGTTCTTGTCATAACTTCCTTATTACATTGATGTTTTTATTGAATTGCGGTAAAATACCTTCTGAGGACAGGCGTTCCTGCTTATTACCCTCAGAGGATGGGCAAGTCAAGCACCATTACGGCGCCCGCGTGCATGATCATGACCCCTGCTCCGGCTCAAACTGCCGGCGGGCGGCCAGAAACGACGGCCAGTCCCGAAGCAGCCGCCACAGGCTCCAGCGATGTTCCCAAAGACGGCGTGCGACCTTCCGGCGCCATTGCGGGTCCGTATAAAAACGTTTGACGTGGCGGTTGTACAATTCGTCGAGTCGCTCCCGTGAAGAAATGCCCTTCGGAACAAAGACAAAATTCAGACAATTCATGAGCCGCCAGTCATTGATCAAAGAGCCCTCTTCCCGGATGGTCGCCCAGAGGGGCGCCCCGGGAAAGGGGGTGAATTTCGCCATGTTCATGTCGTCCAGCGCCAGGGAGATGATAAAATCACTGGTCGTGCGGATCGTCGCTTCCGTCTCGCCGGGAAGCCCCATCATGAAAAGGCCCTTGGCGCGAAGACCGGCCGCCTGGATCCGGGCCACCGTATCTCTCACCGCATTCAGGTCCACCCCTGATTTGTGGCGCAGCAGCAGGTCGGGATCAGCGGATTCAATGCCCAGGGAGACCATCAGGCATCCAGCCTGTTTGAGGCTCTTCAACAGATCAGCATCCGTATGCCCTACCCGGACCGCGCAGTTGAATTGCAGACCAAGCGGTCTGGCCGTCAGCAACTCACAGAGACGTTCAATGCGGGGCCGATGGGCCGTAAACAGATCGTCGTAGATATTGATGTGCCGCACGCCGAAACGTCCGCGCAGGTGTTGCATGTGCTCGTAGATATATTCGGCGGAGTTGTAGCGGTAGCTCCGCTTGAAGACCGACCGGTCGCAGTAGGAGCACTGGTACGGGCATCCCCGGCTCGTGACCATCGTGGCGCCGGGTGAATGAATATAGCTGAACAGGGGAAGATGGTACCCCCGGGGGAATCCTGCCAGTCCTTCGTAGTCCGGAAAAGGAAGATCATCCAGATCCGACAGCGGCGTTCGGGGGGGATTGGTAACGACCTGATCGCCGTCCCGCCAGACGAGGCCGTCAATGGATCGTGGGTCCAGGCCGGCGGCCAGATCGGACAGCGTCCCCTCGCCTTCTCCCTGGCAGAGAAAATCAATATCCTTGAAGCCTGTTAAAAGCTCGGCGCCCAGCGCTGAGACATGCACCCCGCCAAAAACAATTTTCACGCGGGGATCCGACTGCTTGATGCGCCCGGCAAGCGCATCCCCATCCAGAAAACTCGATGTCGTTGTCGAAAAACCCACCAGCTCCGGCTCGTGGATCAGAATCGCCCTCGCATTCGCCTCCAGGCCCGTCACCGCCCGTGGGCCCAGGCAATCATGAAGGAAGACATGATGGCCCGCCCGCTTCAGATAAGCAGACAGGGAAAGCAGACCCAGCGGAACCATCCGGTTGGCCACCGTGGTCATATCCTTTTTCCCGGCAATCCAGTTCGATCCGGCGGGATGGACCAAAACAATGCGCATGAAAAATCTTCCTTTGAGACCTTTGAAAAATGGACAACGCCCGCGGCTCAAAAATCTTTTTCGCTAAAGAGATGATAAGGCTTAAATATTATTGAATTCAATAAATTAAGCTAATTTTTGGAAAGTCGGAAAATCTTTGATTCGCCGCTTGCGAACCATTTTTCACCGGTTATGCAAAGCTCTCCTTTATGCCCGTATCCAGGCGGGCGGTTTCAGCCGGCCGCCACTCACATCCCGCATGACGACGCCCAGAAGTGCTTCATAAGGGGTGCCGTCAAAATTGTAGATCCAAATATCAAATATCAGGAGCTCTTGCTCCGCTCTGACAGGAATGATACGGGCAAAGCAGGTTTCCCCGGCAATGATCGGCCGGAAAATGAAGCGCTTTGCAAAGCCCACCGGAAAGGCGACGATCCCGGCAAAACGCTGCCCCCAGGCGCAGGCGCAATGGAGGGCGGCATCCATGGGAAAAGGAGAACCCAGGGGTCCCGGCTGCTGGGGGTGGATCGCCGCCCGGACATGAGCCGTGGCGCCTTGCTCCGTCAGGTGGAGGTCGCCGCTGACGTTTTGAAAGGCCGGCCCCAGGGGCACCAGTTCCTGATACAACTGCTGGGGACATGACAACGTCGTGTCCCCAGTCGAACCGGCACCATTCAGCCGCGACGCCGCGGAAAAGGGCAGGGGTTCAACATCCGGATGGCTTTGCGGAAAACAGACCCTGACATGCTCTTTCGCCCGGGTCATACGACCGCTCGGTGAATGGATAAGCGTCAGGAGGCTGGCGATCAGATTCCCCTGCTTATCGATCTGTATATCGTTTTCCGCCGCAATGAAGTCATCCCCCTCACCGATAAAAAGAAACCTCGGGAATGAGGCGTCTGTCATCGTACGAACGTCCCGATCCGGCCACTGCGACTGCATGGAAGCAGCCAGGAGGCGGAGGGATTCCACCGCCGGTAAAACGGAACGGCCCTCGAACCGGTGGTCTTTGAGATAAGGAAGAATCCTGATCCTCAGGGGCAGACGGATCCGCGGGCTCATGGTGGAAAGGTCTTCCACAGATGAGCCGTTTTGGAATCGACGGCGACAGGCATCCCCGCTGTGTTCAGAGCGCAATGCTTCGTAAAGCCCCGGCAGATCAACTGGCCGGTTTCGGCATGGGTAATCACATAATCGAAGCGCAGGCGGACCCGTTCCAGTTCCGCCGGCCGGGTATGGACCCAGATGGGATCGTCGTAGTAAAGCGATTTAAAAAAGGTAATCCCCAGGTCAATAATGGGATAGACATAGCCGCTTTCCTCGATTTCCCGATAGGTATAGGCCGCATCGCGCATCAGCGACGCCCGGCCGAACTCAAAATAACGCAGATAATTGGCATGATAAACAACGGAAGAGCGGTCCGTATCGGCATAGAGGATCCGGTTATGGCAACGGTGCCAGGCCAGACCCGTGGCTTTGTCCTTGACATAACGATCATCCGGCCTGAATAATTCAGGCCGAAACGGTTTTGGCTGCACGCTTAAACCCCCCTGAAAATGATACAGCAATTGGTGCCGCCAAAGCCAAAGGCATTGGTCAGCGCAAATTCATGATGCTGGCGCCGCGCCACATTGGGAACCACATCCACCCCATCAAACTGGGGATCAGGAATGTGATTGATCGTCGGCAGAATGATCCCTCGCCGCATGCCTTCGATTGTCAGGGCGTCTTCAATCGCCGCCGCCGCGCCGATGGTATGGCCGATCTGGGACTTGTTGGAGGAAACAGGAATTTTCCCCAGCGCTTTTCCGAAGACCGCCCGCAGGCAGGCGATTTCCGCTGCATCCCCCTGTGGAGTGGACGTTCCGTGGGTGTTAACATACTGGATATCGTTCCTGGACAGTTCGGCATCCTCAATGGCCTCGTGAATGGCCCGCATGATTGTCTCCCGGTTGGGAGCTGTTATATGGTGGGCATCGGAGGTCCAGCCGACGCCCAGCACTTCGGCTTTCGGCGTCAGGCCATGGGCGACGATCATTTCTTCCGCGGCAAGCACCAGCACACCCGCGCCTTCGGAAAGGATAAAGCCCTTCCGGTCGATACTGAAGGGCCGGGAGGCCTGGGACGGATCATGGTAGGCGCGGTCGCCGGGATGGACCTTTAACGTGGCATTCATATTGGCGAATCCATGGATCAGCTCGGGAATGATGCAGGTATCCACACCGCCGGCAAAGGCAAAGTCGCAATCCCCGTCGCGGATCATGCGGGCGCCGATCCCCACGGCATGGTTCCCGGAGGCGCAGGCCCCCTGGGGTGAAAAAATCGGCCCCGTGAACCGCAGGAGCATGCCCGCCTTGCCGGAGGGCAGGTTGGCGCACAGATTCGGCAGCAGATAGGGACTGACCTTCAGAGGACCTTTATCCCGAAGATTTTCCATCGCAACCCGGAAAGCATCGGCCCCGTTCAGCGCGGAGCCGATCAGGCAGGCCGTTCGCGGTCCCGTTTCCTTGTCGATCTGAAGCCCTGAATTTTCAAGGGCTTCCTTGATAACCGCCATGGTGAGCATGACAAAGCCGGCATTCCAGTTATAAATTTCCCGGGCATTGGTAAAATCGAGCGTCCGGGGATCCCAGTCCGGGATTTCGCCCACCACGTTACAGGGCGAATCCACCTGGCAGCGGGTCACCCTCCGGAACCCGGCCTCTGACCGGACCGCCCTGTCCCAGGTTTCCCCGAAGGTCCGGCCCAGAGGCGTCGCCGCGCCATATCCAATCACAAAAACACGTCTGTTCTGAGGAGCCTTCATTGTTCTTTCCATCTACGGGGTGTATTTGGCATCAGCCGTAACAACCTTCGAGAGCTGTGCATAACCGCTGAAAAATGGTTCGCGAGCGGCGAATCAAATGTTTTCCGTTGAGGGGGACACGACTTCGTCATGTCCCCCTGACGTTTTCGGCTTGTCATGAATCATGATTATGACTGGTCGTCCTCTTAGCGGAAAAGATTTTTGAGACGCGGGCGAACCATTTTTCAGCGGTCTCACTTCAAACGGCAGTTTGCATCTCACCGGCCTGTTCTATCTGATTCGCCGAAAAACAATACAGGAATTGCAGCCTCCGAACCCAAAGGCATTTTTTAATACATGTTCCTGCCGGAGCGCCCGGGCGCCTTCGGGCACACAATCCATCTCAATCGCCGGGTCGGGCAAATAGTTAATCGTGGGAAGCACCTTCTCCCGAATCATCCCTTCCAGGGCAAAGATCGTTTCGATGGCGCTGGACGCTCCCATGGCATGACCGATCTGGGATTTATTGGCCGAAACCGGCGGGATGGCCTCTCCAAAAACATCCCGCAGGGCGTCGGCTTCAACCTTGTCCCCGACGCGGGTTGACGTTCCATGGGCATTGACCGCATCAATATCCCCCGGCGTCAGCCCCGCATGGCCGATACTTTCCGAAATGCATCGCCGGACCGTCTCCAGATTCGGCGCCACAAAATGATGGGCATCGGCCGTCATGCTCCAGCCCGCCATCTCGATGTGAAAGGGAATCCCCCGGGTTTCTGCGAAGGTTCGACTCGCGAGGATAAGGCAACCGGCCCCTTCGGATACGACAAAGCCCCTGCGGTCAATAGAAAAGGGACAGCTGGCCTGCTGTGGGGGCGGATCCGGCTGGCCCTCTTTGGGCCGAAAAGCGCCGTTCATCGTGGCAAAACCGGCAACAATCGTCTCCACCAAAGGAAAATCAACTGCACCGCAGATAACGATATCCGCCATTCCCAGTTCCAGCAGCATCGCCCCGATGATCAGCGAGGTGCTGCCGGTGGCGCAGGCGGTGATCGTTGCCGCGATCGGCCCCGTTGCCCCGGTGAGAATGGATATCTTGCCGCTGACCATGTTGATGCAGGAGTTCGGATTCGTAAAGGGGGTGGGCATTTTCCCCCTCGCGGTCAACAGCCGGTCGGCGGTGATCGTCGCATCGAGGCCGCCGATCGCCGATCCGAAGGTAATGGCCACCCGGGGAGAGAGATCCGGAGTGATTTCGATCCCGCTCTTCTGCAGGGCTCGATGGACCACAAGCAGGGCATATTTGAAAAGTGGAGAGGTCCACTGGGCCATAGCCCGTGGCGATAGAAACGGATAAGGATCGCTGTTGATCTCCGCAACCTGGCCGGCAATCCGGACCGGGAATCCCTCGCGCAGGGGAAAGCGGGTCAGTTCGCCAATGCCGCTTTGCGCCCGAAGCGCCCGCTGCCACTGGGCCTCCAACTCCGTTCCCAGAGGGGAAACGGCGTCATAGCCCACGATGACCGGTTTTTTCGCATGCATAGGATGAGAGACCTTTGAAAAATGGCTTCACCGCGACTCAAAAATCTTTTCCGCTAAGAGGACGACCAGACGTCATCATGATTCATGACAAGCCGTTAACATAATCTCTGGAAAGACGGAAAACATTTGATTCGCCGCTTGCGAACCATTTTTCAGCGGTTATGCCAAGCTCTCGATGATGGAATGACCGTCGTCGTTTATTACCAGGGGATGAAGCTGTACAATTTTGCAAACATTTCGTAGACTTCAATCCAGTTCTGGAGATCCCGGGCGCTCTGCAGGTGGGCCCGCTTGTGGACCATGACCCAGCTCATATGCGCGGCGCCGTCCTTGCAGATGGCGCAATCCCGTGTCGCCGACGTGCAGCAGCGATGCATGGTGTTGAGATCAGCCGCCCAGCGGATAAAATGAATCAGGCGCTTGGGTTGCGGGTTACGGCTATCCATCGGCTCGGTTACAGAAGGACACTCCAGCCAACCGAAGGTTCGACCCAGCATCCGGCCCGTAGTGATGATTTCGTGATAGTACTTGCAGGAAATCATCGTCTGCGGATAGCGGTCCAGCATCTCATCCATTTCGATCCGGATGTCCTGAAGCTGCCTATCCTCCCAGGAAAATCCCTCCACGCCTTCATCATTGGACAGCAGTTGCAGGTGCACCTTCAATCCCACATCGGCGATTCGCCTGATAATCTTCTCGGTGTAACCCACCTGTTTGGGGGTAATGGTGTACAGGTAGTAGGCATGGGGATCCCCGGCGTAGTTTTTACTGGAGATGGCAAAGGTATCTTTCCCGCGCAGGGTCTTTTCATCGGCTTCATCCCCCCAGAGCGAAATGCCCAACATCATATCCGGGAAACGGTCCCGGGGGACCTTGATGAGCCCGTTCGTCGCGCAATAACTCGGAAGGCGCCGATAAAACACCTCCACCCGGTCGAGATAGAGCGTCGGTTCCCCGCCGATGAGAATGGCCAGGTTGACGCCCCGGGCCTTTTCCCGCTCCACAAAGGCCTCCCATTTCCGGATGTCCGTTTCCTCCGGCGCCGCCTTGTGTTCGTCCGAAGAGAAGAAGAAACATCCCCTGCAGCGCAGATTGCAGCGATTGGTGACGTCATAGATGGAACTGCGGATATTCAGACGGGAAATCCTTTTATAACGCTCGTACCAGTCTTTATCCAGAAGTGAACTTACGGTATTCATGTCGATTCGTCTAGCTTCTCCAGTGCCTTTTTATGTTGTTCCGTTTTGATCCAGGTCGAATCCCGGCGGCGCCATGAGGTCCGGACAGAGATTGTCGCTTTTTTCATAGCCCATGACCCACACAGCCAGATAGGTGTCCATGTAATCCAGCCAGGCCCGAAAGGTGTCCGGATGCGCGGCATGACGAAACAGCCTGGCGGTCACCACCGCACTGCCGGCGGCATAGTGACGGCAATCCTCGCAATCCGTATCGGGCACGCAGCAGGCGATGCTCCGGTCCCAGTTCAGATCCGCATGATACTGCCGGAAGGATCGCCCCAGGCCGAGATCGGTCGAGGGATTCATGCGGGGATAGGAGCAGCCGTACAGCGCATGCAGCCCAAGCGGATGGGTGTGAGCGACGGCATTGTAGGGTGAAAACAGGACATGCTCCGGGAATGAAGACAGGAGCGTCAGCATGACCTCCCGCGTCCGCAGCAGGGATTCCCCGTCATGCCGCAGGGGTCCATGATAGCCGACGGGCGCCGAAAAGACGTTGAAGGTGGATTTGCAGCCCTGCGCCGCCAGGGTTTCGACGACACCGCAGGCTTCATCGATATTGTCGCGGGTAAAGGTATAGACGAACACGGCCCGGGGATCCTGTTGATAATTCTCGATCTGCCTGATGAGCAGATGCTTTGCCCTGCGGATGCGCAGGCTGGTGTCGTCATTGCCCCAGACGGAGACATGGATTTTGTAACCCACGGATGCAGGGATGCGCTTGAACCCGTTTGAGGCAATCGAGCCGAGCGGCATTTCTTCATAGCAGGCAAGCAGGAGTTCGGGAACCAGGGATGGTTCGGCGCCTGCGAGAACGACGTAGGTAATCCCCCGCGCCTTCTCGGCGCGCATCAGCTGCCGCCAGGCTTCGGGGTCCTGGTTTTCCCGCGCGTACTGCTTGTCCCCTTCATAGTAATAACAGCCATCACAGCGGATGTTGCAGCGGTTCGTCATATCATAGGTTGACTCGCGCAGGAAAAAGTACTGTCTCACCTTCTCCCAGCGTTCACGAACCGCCCGATTCGCCAGCATGTCCGAGAATTTCCATTTTTTCGGCGGATTGCCATCAGAAGTGGAAAAGGATTCCTGTGCGGTCTTCATGGCGGTTTCAGTTCTTTCCCAATATATATTCGGCAATCATCCGCACATTCCGGAGCTTGGGATAATCATCCTCATCGATGGTGATGTTATATTCATCCTGAAGCACCAGTGCGATGGTCGCCAGATCCATGCTGTCGATCCCCAACTCATCCACCAGATCGAGTTCCGGATCGAACGTATCCAGCGTAACATCTTCGAGTTTCAGCTCAGAGATGATAATTTCAATAATTCGACGAACCAACGCCTTTTTATCCAGATTCATGGACATCTTGTTCAATTTCCTCCTGATGTAATAACAAATATCCTTTCAATCGACACCGGTCTGTTCGGCCAGAACGACGCCGGTGCAGGCGATTTCTCCCTTGACGCGAGCTTGAAACCCGTAGCTTACGACCCTGTCGGCCTTTTCACGGGTCAACTCCATGGTAACCGTATCATGCGGCTTTACCGGCAGTCTGAACCGGACCCGCTTCAATCCCGCAATCCTGACTTTCCTTTGCCGGATCCCCTCAAAATGTCTGATCATTTCTGCCGCCATGGAGAGGATCGCAACGCCCGGCAGAATGGGTTCATCCGGGAAGTGGCCGGCAAACCAGGGCGAATCTTCCCGAATCTGAAATTCCGCAATCAGGGAGCCCGGAGCCTTCTCCCTCGGATTGGTCAATAAATGCCAGCTCTCAAGGGTCATGCGGCCCCCCTTCAGCTCATTGAGCCATTCATACTAATTTTTTTACATACCATTGATTCATACAGCAATCAAAATATTTTTTCGACGGCCACCTGCTATTGCCATGGACATGACGACCCTATCCCCATAATCGGCTGCAGGTTCGGGATCACGATCCTTCTTTCCGACAATAGTCCATGACAGGCCTTCCAATCAGCTCATTGAGCGGCAAAACAGAGAATCCCTCCCCCGTCAAACCGGACAGGATGGATTCAAACTCATGAAGCAAATAAGGAATATCATCGATCTTCGACGGCCGGACATCATGGAGAAGGATGATGTCATCGGGTCTGACTTTCCTGAGAATTTTCCTGGCCATTCCCTGAATTTGCCGGTTTCCGCGGTCATAAGCCCGGCAACTGAAGGTAACGCAAAGCATACCCAGTTGCGACAGGACCAGTCCCAGTTTCGGGTTTGTAAGGCCGACGGGCGGTCGGAAGGCAAATGGTAAAATGCCCAGTTTCTTGAAAATATCCTGGGCGGTCGCGATCTCCAGAAAAAGTTTTTCAAAACGACACAGCATCAGGCAAGGGTTGTGGCTATAGGAATGATTACCGACCAAATGTCCCCGGGATAGAATCAACTCGATCCATTCCGGATAGCGTTCCGCTGACCGGCCTGAAACAAAGAATGTCGCTTTCATGCCATGTCGCGCAAGCACGTCAAGCAGCTGCGGTGTTGTCAGCGGGTCAGGTCCGTCATCAAACGTCAGGGCAACGGCTTTCTGACCGGTATGGCCGCGGCTGATCACAGGAAGGAAAAAGGAGGACCTCGGGGAAAAGGAAGCTGCCGCGCAAAGCAAAACAAAAATCATCAGGGGCAAAGCCGCCCAGGTAGCGCTAAACGGAAACAGGACGGCAGATAAACCGATGGCGGCAAATCCTGTTCGCTGCGCCGGTGAAACCATTGTCATACCGGGCTTATCAGAGCCCATGACGTCCATCCTCCTCAGGCAGCGTTTTCACGACAGTACCACTTCCCTGCCGAACCTGTCGGGACCGATAATGTGCCGGACCGTGTGGAACGAACCCAGCGTCGTCCCGAAGACGCCCGGCGCCAGCACGCTCTGACCAGCCAGATGGAGCCCATGGATGCTGGTGCGGTTCAGCATGGCTGCACGGGTCAGTTGCCGGGTCGAACGCAGCACGCCATAGGCCGACCCGCCTGGAGTATGGACCCAGTCCCGAAGGGTTAAATGGGTGTAGGCATCGAGACATTTGACTTCCTTAAAAGAGCCGAAGATCTTTGCGGCTTGCCGGATCAGTTCATCTGCTTTCTTTTTTTTCGCCTTGATATAGTCCCGACCGCGATGGCCTGTCCGGGTATTTTCCCAGGACCGCCAGGCTTCGGGCTCAATGGATGTGATCATGGTGAATAGATTCACCCCCGGCTGTTCAGACGTCCTTAATTGATAGAATACCACGTCAAAGACACCGCCCGTTTCATCCGTTTCTACTTTAAAGACATTATAGGGTATCTCCTTGTGATCCTGTGCGTCCACGGAAAAATGGGCGCAGAATACGCCGTGAGTATCCTGCAGTTGAAGGATCCGGTCAATATAAACGGGCCGCGCGGCGCCAGCCGGCAGCAACGGAAGTAATGTCTTCGGATGAATGGCGCCAATGACTGTGGAGGCCCTGATGGTCCGGCCTGATTTAAGAACAACACCGGCAGCCGTCTTTTCATGAACCAGGACTTTTTCCACCGGATCGCCGGTCATGATGATTCCCCCAAGTTCTCTTACCCTGCCGACAAAGACATCCGCCATCTGAGTCCCATTGCATCGCCACGAAGAAAACAGATAGGACGCCAGCGCCATATGATGATAATAGACGGGACATTCATCCAGCGGAACGCCGATCCAGGAACAGGTCATGCCCAAAACGCCGCGCAGGCCCGGAGAGCAGTTCGATTCACGGAGCAGGTCACCGAGTGAGGCAAAAAGCGCCTCCTTCAGGAAAAAATCACGGTCCGGGGAAAACAGATTTTCGAGCCGACCCATCTGAGCGGCAATATCACGCAGGTTCTTCATGATCAGGGTAATCTGTTGTTGATCCTGCGGAAACGCCTGTCGCAGATTCTCCTCGAAAGGGTCGATGCCTTCGGGAAGATTAAAGGTAAAATCATTGAAAATGTACTGGTCGATGATGCCGTTCGCACCCATCCGCTCGAGGGCAATTTTTGAGGTCACGCCAAGATAGTCAAACATCCGCCGGAGAGGCTGGCCGCTGCCCAGAGACCCAACATAGTGGACGCCGACAGGACAGACGATTCCTTCACGGAGATAGCTGCGCATCAGCCCCCCCGGTAGCGGATTTTTTTCGACGATGGTTACCCCGTAGCCGAGCTTCAACAGAATAATGGCCGCAGTCAGTCCGCCGATACCCGAACCGATGATGACCATATCCGTCACTTCATCGCCGGCGACCTTCATGGCATCACCTCCACTGCCGTGACAAAATCACCCAGTCCGAGCAGAAGGATGCCCCGGTCAGACAGGGAACATTTTTTTTGACCGCGCATTTGTTCAGGGATTTCATTTCGTTGAATACATTGTGCGGCCAGAAAAGCCGCCACGGCGGAAGCGGAGGCAAATTCACCGGTCCAGCGACGGTAATCGACCACGGGGCCCTTGAATCCGGTAGAATCTAAAAATTCCTTCAACTGCCGGCGGCCGGACTCCTCATAAGCAGCCGGTATCCCGGCGAAAACGGCGGCATACCGTTCTCTGATCCGTTCTTGTCCCCCGATGCGGCTGATCATGGATGGGATCACCTGGGGAAACCGCCAGGCATGGGCAAAATCGAGAGAAAATATGCTCAAGCCTTTGTCTGCACCCGGGGCGAGGAAAAAGGCGGCGCCGCCGTCGGCAGGTGGAGCATCCCGGTCGGCAGCCGGTTCAAACAGCGGGGTAAAAACCGGATGATGCTCATCAACACCGATCAGGAGAAAGGGTTTTCCGGACTCATGGTTGATCAGGATGGAGGTCAAAAGGGCCTGCTCGAAGGAATAATCTCCTCCGGACATTGTGATATTCGGCCCGGTCGCCTGCAACTGCATAGCCACCTGGCCGGCGGCGGCGTTATGCACCGATCCGATAAAATCCGTGGGGCTGGTAAACTGTTCCCCGGATTCATAGAGTTTCATCAGAAAATCGTGGGCTTCCGAAAGCGGCCCCCAGCCGGTGCTGAAAAAGATGGAATGCGGTGGTCTGATGCCTTCCTTTCCGGTAAAGGCAGCGGCGGCAAGAGTTAAAGCCATGCGCGGCAGGCGCTTCAGACGGCGGACAACCCGTTGCGGCAGGTGCGTCGCCAGGGCCTCAAAATTCAACACGCCCTGGACGGAAGCGCCCGCGATCAGACGGGTCATTGTTGCTTGTGCATCTCCCGCACCGGTCAGACAAGCCATGCCGTCTATGCGCAAGGGACGTGCTTGACGAACATCGAGGCCCCTGTTGTATAGGTCCGGATTTCCGATCACCAGGGAGGCATTGTTCCCGCCGAATCCAAAGGCGTTGACCATTACCCGCTGAATCTTCCTCTGTAAGGGCTTTAACACCGGCTGTAGTTTCAGTTCCGGGTCGGGATCATCACAGGCGCTGGTTGCCGGAACGAGCCCTTCGCAAATGCTCATGACGGCGATCGTAGCCCCCATCGCCCCGGCGGCCCCCAGGGTGTGGCCGGTGGCGCCCTTCGTCGAGGACAACAGCGGCATCTGCGGGGCAAAGAGCGTGTTCAGGGCCCGGGCTTCCGCCAGATCATTGTCTATCGTCCCGGTTCCATGCAGGTGGATGTAGTCCACTTCCGACGCATTCATGCCCGCGCCGGCCAGTGCATCCTGCATCGCCTGAAGCGCCCCCAGGCCCTCCGGCTGCGGTGCCGCCGGATGATAGGCGTCGCAGGACAGGCCGGCGCCCAGAAGCTCTCCCAGAGCACCGGTAGGGGGTGCTTCCGCCGCTGTCAGCAGCAGCATGGCCGCACCTTCCCCCACGGTCATGCCGCGCCGGTTTCGGTCAAACGGGCGGGCGCCCGCGGCATCGACCAGTTGGAGCGCATGAAAACCATAGTACGTCATCCGGCAGAGGGCATCAGCCCCCCCCGCCAGGACGTTGCGCGCCTTGCCGAACCTGAGCATCTCCATTGCAATGGCCAGAGCAACAGACCCCGAGGAACAGGCGGTTGAAACCGTCAGGACCGGCCCCTGGCAACCCACCGCACGGGCGATATGGGCGGCAACCGATCCGATCGCATGATAACGGTAGCAGAAAGGATCAAAAAAATTTTCCTTGAGCAGGGTTTCCGTGGCGGGCATCCCACCGCTGCAGACGCCCAGCACGATTGCGTCCGGCGGTTCATCCGCACCGGCAATGGCTTCCTGGGCGGCCAGCAGCGCGAGCACATGGGTGCGCGGAACCGACTCCGTTTCAATGAATTCGGCGATTTCACCCACGGGGAGCGGTACTGTGTGGGAAACGGGAAAAAGGCTGACGGGCTTGATCACCCTGTCTCCCCGCTGGAGTGCGGCCAGGGTGGCCTGTCGCCCTCGGCCCAGAGGGCTGATGATCCCAACACCCGTTACAAAGACACGCACGTTCGTCAATGAACGGTCTCCGTTCGTTTTTCATAAATATACCGGGCCAAAGCATTCACCGAAGCGAAGACCTTCACCCCCAATTCCTTGTTGTCAATTTTAACGCCATAATCCTTTTCAATCATCATGACCAGTTCCAGGACATCAATGGAGTCCAGACCGGTTTCCGCCCCCACCAGGGGGGCCTCCGTGTCGATATCTTCGGGTCTTGTATCCAGAAGGGACAGCGTTTCAATAATCTTGACTTTCAGTTCTTGAATCAGTTCTTCCATACATTAGTCCTCATTTCTATAAGTATAAGCGAATTTTCAGCTCTCCCCCCCCGAGAGCCGTGCCAAAGCCTTTCTGGAAACCCAATGCGCCAGTGCAAGGGCATAGCGTTTCCCCGCAAGATACAACCCGGCAAGAAAAACCAGATGGGATAGCCCGTAAACAAGAGGCCCACCGATGGCCAAAATCAGGGGTTCCCCGGTGTAAAACGCAATCAGGGTCAGCATCCCCACAGCGGGCCAGCCGATAACATAGCTGATCAGAATCAGTCCAATGCCCACATAAACCTGCATGGCCTGCTTTTCCCGGAAGACGTGCAGGGCGTCGCCATTGTTCATGGCGTTGCGCATCCAGGCCGTTTCCGCGATACGCCCGGCTATGGACTTGAATACAGGCAAATAAAGAAGCCCTCTGACTGATTGTCCCCGGTTCAGGCGGCTATTGTGGGTCGAATCTTTACATGCTGCAAATCAAGCCGCCTGGCCGGTTTCCTGATCTGCAAGCGTTCGTGGAACGAGACGCTTTTTCCTTTATATCGAAAAAAAAGAAATAAAACCATGACAGAATGCAATCGTTGCGGCAATTCATTCATCCGGATCAGATTTCGATTTTCCGGGTGACATCCGCTTTGATCCGGTTGACCATATCCATAAGCGCAGAAAAGACATTTTCCCGGAAATCCCCGGCTACAACAATAAACATGACATCCTCGCCCGGATAGAGCCTGCCCTCCCGGATTTCAACGAGAACCTCAACAATCCCGGGGCGCTGCCGAATATCATCGATGATTTTCTGCAACGGCTGCCGCTCCACCCTGACCGTCAACTCCGAAACCGGCCTGCCGGCGCGTGACGTTGATCGTACAACCCCGTTATGACAGAGAATCATGCCGGCTTTCGGATAATCCGGATGCATTTTGACTTTATCGATCATTTCCTGTAAATTCATTTTAACCTCCAGCTTGAAAAAGAGCACTTCCATGACCCGGGAAGAAGATCATTCGATGAGAAGACGATATCAATCAGCCAAACTGCAACGGATCGACGACATCCTGCATAAGGTACTGAAGAAACATCACATTCCCCTGAAAATGGAGGATCGGCGCCTCCGGACCGTCTGGTCTCAGGCCGTCGGCCCCCGGACCGCCGCCCATACGCGCCCGGACTGCATAAGGAAGTCTGTCCTGTTTGTCAAGGTCGCGAACTCCGCCTGGATGCAGCAGCTCCATTTTATGAAGCAGGATATCCTCGATAAATTCAACCATCTGAATCAACGAGATCCTGTCAAAGATATTTTTTTCGCCATCGGAGAAATCCCCGTTTCCGCCGCAGCAAAAAGGGATCGGATTTTCATCTCAGACAAAGTGCCTGCATTGAAAGCCCGGGATAAAAAAATGATCGAAGAAAGTCTCGCCGCAATTGCTGATGAGGAATTGCGTGATATCCTGAAGAGGGCCATGAAAAAGAAATCACCCGGCGACGGATGATGGAAAAGCAGCAAGATCACTGAAAATCCGCTGCATGGCCTGCGTGTACCCACCCTCACGCTCGTAAATGAAAAGGGGGGGCAGGACTTTCAAGGATTCGTTTCCCCCTTTTAAACCTTCAACGAGAACAAACTCCCCCTCAGAGGCCGGATTTGAGTAAACCAGCGCCGTTCGTTTTGGCTCCAGGCGGAGTGTCCGCATCCGGCTGAACAGTCTCACCGCCCGCGCGGCCGGATAAATCACAAAAATACGGCCTTTCATTTTCAGAACATGGGCTGCTGCCTGCAGAAAGTCGTCAAGGGTCGCCTTTAATTCATGCCGTGCGATCGCTTTCTCACTATTCGGATTTATGCGACCGGAATGGATCTGGCGGTACGGAGGATTGAAGGTAACCGCGTCAAAGGAACCGGCCTCAAGAAGAGTTTTAATCCGCCTGATGTCGCCCTGGATAAATTCGACGCGGTCGGCCATCTGGTTCAGGACCGCACTGCGTCTGGCCATATCAATCAGATCGTCCTGGATGTCCAGACCGGCAATCCGGCCGCAGGTCCATCTTTTCGCAAGGATCATCGGAACAATGCCGCCCCCCGTTCCCAGATCAAGGACATGATCACCGTCTTTGAGGTGGATAAAACAGGAAAGCAGCAGGGCGTCGATGGAAAAGCGGCACCCTCTTTCTTTCTGAATGACTTTTAATTTCCCTTCCAGAATCTGATCAACGGTCTCCCCGGCGCTGATTACTACGGGACTCGACATTTCCCCGCCTACCTCCTGTGTTCAGAGAGCTTTCATAGTCGCTGGAAGATCAGGCTTTTGTCAGTCAATGCGATGCACGAATATCCCGCTTCGTAATTTCGGTTCGAACCAGGTCGACTTCGGCGGCATCATCCGGCCGGCGTCCGCAACATCCATCAACTGGGCAAGCGTTGTGGGATAGAGGGAAAAAGCCACGGCGTAATCACCTGAATCCACCATCCTTTCCAGCTCATCCATGCCCCGGGCGCCGCCGACAAACTCGATTCCATGGTCTGTCCGGGGATCGTGAATGCCAAGCACAGGTTCTAAAAGGTGGTCCTGCAGGATCGTTACATCGAGACGGCGCACCGGATCATCGATACCAAGGGTCTCCCCTTTCGCCTCCAGCCCATACCATTGTCCCTGCAGGTACATCCCGAATGAATGCATCAGCGCCGGCTTTTTTTGCGTGAAGCCCGGTGTAACATGAAATTTTTCCCTGATTTTATTCAGAAACTCATCCTGCCCGAGGCCGTTCAAATGACGCACGACCCGGTTATAATCCAGGATCCGCAGTTGATTATCGGGAAAAAGAGTCGCCATGATGAAATGATAAGGCTCATCACCGCGATCGGCCGGGTTCTGCTTTTTTTTCATCCGACCCACTGCGGCCGCCGCCGCCGCCCGGTGATGACCATCGGCAATATAGAGGGTTTCGATGCCTGCAAACGCCTCCTTCAGAAAAGCGATGTCCTGGTCCTTCTGCAGAGCCCAGACCCGGTGAATAATCCCGTCATCTGTCTTGAAATCATAGACCGGGCGCTCCCGGATGGCCGCTGCCACCATTTTATCAATAGCCGGCACGTTTCGATAGATCACAAAGACAAGACCCGTTTGCGCGTTAACGGCGGCTATATGCCGGATTCTTTCGATCTCCTTCTCCGCGCGGGTCTGTTCGTGTTTCTTGACCCGGCCGGATTCATACTCAGCAATGCTGATGCCGGCCGTGATCCCGTATTGCACATGATCCCCCATCTGCTGGCTGTAGATGAAAAAACCGGGGGGGTCTTCCTGAATCAATACATCCTGATCCTCCAGGCGCTGCAGGTTATTTCGGGCCGTTTGAAAAACGCGGTCGTCCGTCATGTCAACATCTGACGGCAGATCAATCTCCGATTTTTCCACGCGCAGAAAGCTGAGGGGGTTGCCGGCGGCCATTTTGACCGCCTCGTCTCGACTGAGCACATCATAAGGGGGCGAGGCGACAGCCCTGACGTATGCTTCTCTCGGACGCAATACCCTCAATGGAACAACCAAAGCCATAAAGCACTCCACCTATCAAAAAGTGTTTATATTTTACTTGCGAGTTCCCTAACATACTGACATAGTCAAAGCAATGGAAAAGCAATGCCCGGGCGGCCATTTTCAACACAAAGGTGATCACCATGTCCCTGACAAGGGTATTTATCCACGGCCTTGAAAGCACAAGCCATGGCACAAAAGGCGAATTTTTCAGGAATAAATATCCCGACATGATCCTCGATGATTTTATCGGCCCCCTGGATCGGCGCATGGACAAACTGAATCGCCTGCTGCAGAACAAAACCGATTTGATCCTGGTTGGATCCAGTTATGGCGGACTCATGGCCGCTATCTATGCCTGCCGGAATCCCCTGACCGTCAGGAAACTGATTTTACTCGCCCCGGCTTTGGACTTGATTGAGTTCCAGCCCTATTTGACCCGTCGGATAGAAATCCCTGTCTTACTCTATCATGGTCGTTTCGATGATGTCGTTCCGCCGGAGGCGGTTCAGACCATTGCGCGAGAGGTTTTTTTCAATCTCAGCTACCATGTCGTGGATGATGATCATTCGCTCCACCATACCTTCAGCGATATGGCATGGGATGAGTTTCTAAACCATTAAAAACGTACCTTTGGTGAATATTCATTGACGATTGCTGCCATCAATGGTATGTAAGCGGCCAGGTCGTAAAGTCATGGTTCCTTCTTTCCCTGTATTATGTATATTTTCAATTTTATTAACCTTTAAATGAATCATGAGGTGAAACATGGATGAGCGCCAGCAGGCCGGATTCGACAACGCGCCACCCTTTGCGGAATGGATGAAGACCAGCAATGATCTCTGGTCGTCAATGATGAAGATCGCAAGCGCCATGCCTGCTGCCGCACCGGAGAAAGGGGCAAAAAGCCGGTCCGTCGAATCATGGGAGGCCGCCATGAAAATGTGGCAATCCCTCTCGTCCACGCTGAACGAGCCCGAAACCGCTGATGCCGTATTCAGGGGAATGGGCACGATGCCGGATGTCTTCATGAAAATTGCGGAGGCAACCTGGGATGCCTGTTTTGAAATGCAGAAAAAAAATATTGAACGGGCCGGAAAGATCGGGCAACAGGTCGAGGCCTATCAGTTTGACAGCATCGATCAGGAGCTGTTCAAAGCCCTCAAAGAAATCTACGAGCAGGAACTTCAACAACTCTTCTACACCCCGCAGTTGGGACTGACTCGGTCCTATCAGGCAAGGTTCAATCAGTTTCTCGACAAGCTCAATTTGATGCATGTTGTCGCCATGGAGTTTATGTCGCTCCTTTACCTCCCCTTTGAAAAATCGTTCAAAGTCGTGCAGCAGCAGCTTGACGACCTGGCCAAGGAAGGAAAACTTCCCAGGGAGTCCAAAGAATATTACAACATGTTCATCAAGGTGCTTGAGGGTCATTACATGACGCTCTTCAAATCGCCGGAATATAAAAAAACCCTGTCGGATCTGTTCAATCATCTGTCGGAGTTTATCATTTCCAAAAACGAGGTCCTGCAGGATCTGCTGCAGGCCCTGCCAGTGCCGACCTACAAGGAGATGGATGAACTCTATAAGGATCTGCACATTTTGAAAAAAAGGGTTAAGCACCTGGAGCGTCAATTGTCAAAGGCATCGTGATCATTCAATCGCCCTGAAAGGAGGCCGAATCGATGAGTCAACCTAAAATTCCCCTCGACCTCATTTTGGCAAATCTTGCTGAGGATGCCGAAAAGGTTCAGGCAAGGGTGACAAGGGCATCAGAGGTCTTGCTGGGTCCACTGTCTTCCGACATTGCCGTGACTCCCTATGACGTGGTTTATGAAGAAGACCGCATCAAACTGAAGCATTACCGCCTCGAAGGCGACCCCCAGCTCAAGACGCCTCTCTTGGTCATATACGCCTTGATCAACCGGGAAACCATGCTGGATCTGCAGCCGGACCGGAGCGTGGTCAAGACCTTTCTCAAGGAAGGCATTGACCTGTATATGATGGACTGGGGCTACCCCACGCGCAAGGACCGCTATGTGACCATCGACGACCATGTCAACGGCTATATAGACAATGCTGTCGAGCTGATCCGGAAAAAACACGGCATCAGGAAGATCAATCTGATGGGGATCTGCATGGGGGGCTCCTTTTGCGTCATGTATGCCGCCCTGCATCCCGAAAAGATTAAAAATCTGATCACCACGGTGACGCCGACCAATTTCGATACCGATACGGGCCTGCTGCATGTCTGGATGAAAAACATCGACGTCGACCGGTTGGTGGATACCTATGGCAACATTCCCGCGGATCTGATGAATTTTGGTTTTCTGCTGCTGAATCCGGCAAGGCTCATGATCGACAAATACGTCGGCTTTTTTGAAAATATGGATAACAAATCCTTCGTGGAAAACTTTGTCCGGATGGAGAAATGGATCTTCGACAGTCCGGATGTCCCGGGAGAAACCTTCCGGCAGTTTGTCAAAGACGGTTATCAGAAGAACCTGCTGATCCAGAGCAAGATGGAACTGGGTGGACACCGCGTGGAACTCAAAAATATCACCATGCCGGTCCTGAATTTTTATGGCATGTTCGATCACCTCGTTCCCCCGGCCGCGTGTGAAATGCTGATTGAAAAAATCGGCAGCACGGACAAGGAAAACGTCAGCCTGGATACCGGCCACATCGGAATCTATGTCAGCTCGAAATGCCAGCGGGAATTTGCGCCGAAGATAGCCCGATGGCTGAAGGAAAGGGACGACCCGGAACAGGCCGTCATGGCCGGAGAGGCACTCCCAAAAACGATCCCCAAAATGGCCGGGAAAAAGCCGGCTGCTCCGAAGACAAAGGCTAAAAAAAGAAAACCAGCCGGCGCCGTTGCGAAAGCAGGAAAGAGGCGGCTGCCGGCCGCGGCAAAACCGCAGGCGACCGTGAAAAGGATGACCGTGAAGGGAAGGCCATCGCTGACCCAGGTGATTTCAGAAACACTATAGGAGAAAAACCATGACCGCAAAAAACGACTATTTTAATACGATAACCGGAATTTCACGGGCACTCGGAAGCACACTTAACCGGGATGAAATTCTGGATTTGATCGTGCAGAGCGCCGTGAAAACCATGCAGGGAAAAGCAGCCAGTCTGTTTCTTCTGGATGAAGAAAAGGGGACCTACGTTCCCGTCGCCCGGACCGGCCTGTCAAAAAATTACGTCCACGCGGGATTGGACCATGTCAGGGAGATCATGCCCGAACTGATGCAGAAAGGCTATATCCACTATCTGGATGCAGCCACGGATCCGAAAGCGGCCAACCGAGAGCAGAAGAAAAAGGAGGGCATCGTGACGGTGCTCGTCGTGCCGGTTATGGTCCAGGAGCAACTGATCGGTACGCTCTGTCTGTACACCGCCACCGCCAGAAAATTCTCGAAGCAGGAGATCGAGTTTCTGACGGTCCTGGCCGAGCACGGGGGGATGGCCATCGAACATGCCCGGCTCGTCAAGAAACTCAGAGACAATACCCGAATGTTTCTCGATCTGGCCGCCGGCATCAATGCAAGTCTGGATCTGAAGGATATCCTGCAGGCGCTCACAACCGAAGTGGCAAAGGCCATTGGCGTTAAGGCAGCCACCATTCGCCTTCTCGACGAGGAACGCACGAATTTGAAACTGGTCGCCAGTTATGGCCTCAGTGAAAAATATTTGAATAAAGGCCCCATCTCCGCCGAAAAAAGCATTGCCGAAGCCCTCATGGGCAAACCGGTTGTCGTCAAGAACGCTTCAGCAGACAAGGGGGTTCAATACAAGCAGGAAAAGAAAGAAGAGGGAATCGTTTCCATCCTCTGCGTTCCCATTAAAGCCAAGAATGAGGTCATCGGCGTGCTGCGTCTTTACAGCGCAACCCCGCATGATTTTACCGAAGATGACATCATGCAGGTCACGGCGCTGGCCTACCAGGGCGGATTGGCGATTCAGAACGCCAGCCTGTACTTGATGCTCAAAAGCGACATGAAGGAATTGAAAGAGGAAATCTGGAGTCACCGCTGCTGGTTCTGATGAAAATAACAGCGAGCGTTAAAGAACTGACTGCCCAGACGATGATCCGCAAACAAAGTGGGTTACCTGGATTTTGACGGCCGCTGCTGCTGGAACGCCTGTCCCACCGTCTTCATCATTTCCTGGAACTGATCCGTCTGTTTTTTAAGCACATTCTGCAGGTCACGAACGCTTGCGGCTGATTCCAGGCCCTTGTCACCCAGAATCTTTCTTAAATCCCCTATGGTTTGTTCCTGTTCGGAAACCTTCTGCTTCAGAGCCTCACATTCTTTAATCAGGGACTCATGCTCCTCGCGGGGCGTCACGTCAAAAAGACGAAGATAGTCCCGGAAGGACTGCTGAAAGGACTGCACGGCCTTTTCATAGAGTTTCAGGTATTCATCCCCACCCTTTTCGACGCTTTCCAGCCCGTAGATCCGACGAAAAAGGCCCGAGAGGCTGTCGGAACCGCCAAGCCCCCCGCTCAGCCATCGGTTAAATTCGTCCATTTGTCGTTGTCCTTTGGCGATGTTGAGGAATGACTGACCCCATAATTCGAAAAAATTTGAATCCATAGATTACCCTCCGAGTTCATTTTGTGACCTCATCAGATCTTGCATGCTTCCTCCAGGTCGAGCTGAAAGCGAACGGGGCCCCGGTAAGGGCCGAACCGTTTATGCAGGGCGCACTCCGTCTCCGGATGGGACCACGATGTGGCGATGGCGCCGTGGCCCTTGGGAAAAACGGTGACTTCGGCATCCACAAAATCGAGGGGAGCGACAGCGGCGGCCTTGTCCACCAGATCATCCTTCTCCGCATAGCAGAGAAGCCACCTGATCCCCTTTTCCTGAATTCCCTTGAAATTCAATTTCTTGCCGAACAGCTTCACGGGAAGCGTCCCGTCCTTTTCAACAGGAATGGTATAAGAATCAAAGCTGAGTTTGGTGATGCCTTCCGGCAGGTCATTGCGGTCATAGATCAACCAGTGATTCATGGCCGCAGCGGTCGAGCTGATCTTGACTTTCTTGCCTTTTGTTCCTTCTAAATTCATCAGATCCCGGTAAAGGGTCACAAACGAAAATTCCTTTTCCATACTTTTGAGCTTATAAACCCAGCTCATGACCTTCCCGTCGACGATCTGATGACCGCTTGGCATGTATTTCATGGCGTAACCCAGGTCACGGAAGCGGGAGGGCAAATGCTGCATGTATTCCACAAGGGCAGCACTTCGGGTGCCGTCCATGGGCGCCACACAGGTGATCAGGGCGTCAACCAGTCCATCCAGTTCACCGGACAAAATGTCCAGAACAGCCATGAATCCCCCCTGGCAAAAGCCGTTGAGGGTCACCGCCTTTCCGTGCATCTTCATCACGCACTCACAGAATAATCTCGTGTCAAGGGCGTCATCCTCACCGGTCATAACCTGCACCGCCGGCGTCGTCTCAATATCTTTCATCACGCGGATGTAAGTTGGTATGCCGTGATTGGCGTACGCATGGACATAACTCTTCTGTTCGCCCGGCAGCAACGCCAGGATATTCGGGCCAAGAACATAGGGCGGCAGGATGACAATGGGTTTGCCCTCTTTGCGGACTTTCACACGTCTATCCTGGGGGAGAATCTGGTAGAGAATAAAGCGATCTGTTTCCGCTGTTTTTTTATAGCCGCTGTTATCAAAATGGAATCCATAATCGGGCTTGATCGCCCGAATGGCCTCAGGGTAACCGTAAACGAGCATCTCCAGTTGTCGCGCCTGCGCGGCGGTATAGTCCTTGAGATTGAATTCATCCCGGTCAAAAAAGGTATTTGTCAGGGCCTGCAACGCCTTGGCGCTCTCCCGGAGGCTGAAGTCGTTCATGCTCTTGAGTGAACCCGTCAGGCCTTTCTCGGCGACCTGGAGATTGAACTGCAACAACTCAAGATAATCCATCATCGTCTCGAGAGGCGGTGTTTGCGTGAGTTTCTGCTTTTCCAGAGCCGTGAAGGAATTGGCCGCAGTCCAGTAGGGAATCATGAAATCATGCAGATAAGCCAGAATTCCGAGCAGAAACAACTGGCCGGCTTTCAGGGCGTCCAGGGTTGCTTCCGCTGTGCTTTCCCGGTTTGCCTTTTCCAGATCACCGAAGGATGAAATCAAACGCCAGTAAGAATCGGTCGCATCGTTCAGATAGACGGGAATATTCAACCAGTAATTCTGATTCGTTTTCAGGGTCTCAAAAGTGGCCTCCATCAAATTGGTATTGATTTCGGCCACTTTTTCACGACAGTCGGACACAATGCGATAAGAGCGGTTATGGATACAGGGAACGATCATACATCTGCTCCGAAGTAATTCTGGCAGGCTCAGGCTTTTTTCACCTTGTCATAACCTGCGAAAAATTCCTCCACCTTTTTATAATTTTCATCCGCGGCAGCCTTGAAATCCGCGCGACCTTTCTTATAGGCCTTGAGCCAGTCATTGATCACCTTTTTCCCCTCTGCGGGAATCAGGGGCGCCTGGTCCAGATACATGGCCATCATTTTTTCCGTCTGCTCCTGCAGGGCGATCATGGCGTCAAAGGTGTTGTCAAAAGCGGTCTTGTTGAATTGAATCATCTGTTTTGCAATCTGCTTGGGATCCATTTTGTTTCTCCTTTCTTTGGGTTGCTTGATCTCGAGGTTCATTCCCGGGATGTTCGCGGTTTGGCCGTCTACTTTCCGGCCTTGGTCGTTTCTGCTTTGTCCGCGTTAACAAAATACTCTTTTACCTTTTTGTAGCTTTCATCGACACTGGTTTTGTAAGCGTCCCGACCCCGCTTGTAGGTCTTTACCCACTCGGTCACAGCCTCTTTTCCTTCTTTAGGAAACCAGGGCGACTGTTCCAGGAAAAGACCCACCATTTTTTCCGTCTGTTCCTGCAGAATCATCGTTGCGTTGAAAGTGTTGTCGGATGTGGTCTTGTAAAACTCGATCATCTGTCTTGCAAATTTTGCCTGTTCCATTATCATGGACCTCCTCAATTATTTATTCTGAACTGCGTCAGGGATAAGTATAATGACAACTTTCCATTTGTCAAGGCATATTTTTGCAATGCAACATTTATTTACGTCTATCTTTCTGCAGTATATTTTATGTGATTTCCTATAGATATAAATAATATTTAATAGTTATAATCACAATACAACCTTCTTGCTGATAATATTCTTTCAAATCATAAAATATTTGTTGCAATACAAACGTGCGTCGTGTATGGAAACAGCAAGAGGTTTATCGCCATGAACGAAATACTGCTTCTAAAGAAATACTCAAACAGACGACTGTACGACACGGAGAAGAGCGCTTATGTCACCCTCGATCACGTCATGCAGGTCATTCGCCAGGGGAGACATGTGGCAGTGGTGGATGCCGCATCCGGAGAGGACGTGACTGCCTTTATCCTGACCCAGATCATCCTGGAGGAATCGCGGAAAAAAAACAGCCTGTTGCCGGTTTCCCTGCTGCATCTTATTGTCCAGTACGGTGAAAATATTCTCAGTGAATTTTTCGAAAAATATCTCGAGCAGACCATCAATAACTACTTGTCCTATAAGGCCATGGCAGATAATCAGTTCCGAAAGTGGCTTGATCTCGGAATGGATGTGTCCACATTGACTAAACAATCCATGGCGGCGTTGCCGGCGTTCCGGCCCTTTCTCGATCGTGTCCACGAGCCGGATCCGTCAACAGCTGAGAACAAAAAGTGACGAACTCGTAAAAAGTAAAAAAATGAACCGAAAACAACGGCTTCGTAAAAAGTAATGACTTGACATTAATCCATGCTTCCCTTAAGGAGAGGCCAATGGACGATATCTATTCCAAAAAAGTGGTCATTCACTATACGGCTGAGAATGTGGAACAGCCCCTTATTTGCCAGCTCGTCAAAGAGCATGACCTTGTTTTTAATATTCTGAAGGCCCGCATTTTCCCCCGCCGGGAGGGCGTGATTGTCCTGGAACTCAGCGGTCTTAAGAAGAACTTTGATCAAGGCATCCGGTTTCTGAAGGACAAAGGCCTCAAGGTTGAACCGCTTTCAAAAAGCGTCAATCAGAACATTGATAAATGCGTTCACTGTGGCGCCTGTACGGCGTTCTGCCCCACAGGCGCCCTGGCCTTCGATATGCAAACCACAAAAGTGGAGTTCGATCCGGAGAAATGCAACGGATGCGAACTGTGTGTCTCTGCCTGTCCTGTTCGGGCCATGGAAGTCGATCTCTTTTGACGGCCAACCAGAAGAAACCGGACGATCCCTGTTTTATTTCGACCCCTTATTTGTCCTGGCTTGTCGTTTTGTCTGTTTTCTTTTCTTTGCCGATGCTCAGGTTG
This sequence comes from uncultured delta proteobacterium, assembly GCA_963743175.1. Classification (GTDB taxonomy): domain Bacteria; phylum Desulfobacterota; class Syntrophia; order Syntrophales; family Fen-1087; genus JAPLJM01. The sequence goes on from CAVUOQ010000012.1 coordinate 481,543, forward strand.
TCCATCCCCTCGGTTAACTTCTTTCCTTTTTCGGTGATCGCCTTGCCCTTTAAATAAACTTCTTTGCTTTTTTCAACGGCTTTAACGGTCTCGGTCCTGGCTTTTTCCAGGGTTTCCATCATATTCTGCGGCATTTTCTCGGGATCCTTAAAATAAAAATAGCCGCCGACGGCCAGCAGGATCAAAAAAAACAGCAGAGCCAGTTTGAGGAGCTGCTTGAAAAGAAAATAGACAATGAGCAAACCGACAAAAATGACCGCGATGATGATCATGGGATGAGCTGACAGATTCTGCATGATGTTGTCCACGGCTGACCTCCGATGATGCCTTGTCCTTATTTTACTTTGAAATCCCGGAAATATCAAATGTTTCTTTCACTTGACAAAACCCGGAGGGGGCGTTTAGATACCGGCGAGATTCGTCAAGGGAAAGGGATTGCCCGTTTGAAAGTCGCCATTGCCACCCTCGGATGCAAGGTCAACCAGTATGAATCCGCAGGAATCCTTGAAGCCTTGGAAAGACGGGGATTTGATATTGTCACGTTTGATCAGCCGGCGGATTATTATGTCATCAATACCTGTACCGTGACCGGCCGCTCAGACGTGCAGTCGCGCCAGCTCATCCGGAGGGCCGCCAGAACCAATCCGCAGGCGCATATCATCGTCACGGGCTGTTATGCCAAGCTTGCCGCCGATGCTCTCAGAAAATTGCCGGGGGTGGCGCTCGTCACAGATCAGAAAACCATGATTCCGGACGCCATCGCCGCGGCAAAGCCACTGGAAGGAATCGTGCTGCCGAACCTTGCAGATTTCCCTCCCGATTTTTCGGGTTTGAAACCGGTCCGGTTCGACGGCCATACCCGGGCCTTTCTCAAGATCCAGGACGGTTGCAACAGCCGCTGCCGTTACTGTATCGTCCCCTTCGCGCGGGGGCCAAGCCGCAGCGTCCCGGAAAGAGAGGTCCTCAACCGAATTGACGAACTGAGCCGCACCGGATTCAGGGAAATCGTGCTGACAGGGATTCACCTGGGCGCCTATGGGGCGGATCTGACGGCTCCCACAGACCTTTTCACCATTGTCAAAGCCGTGACCGACCATCGGGCCGTCGAAAGGCTGCGCCTGAGCTCCATTGAACCCATGGAGATCACGGATTCGCTGATTGCATTGTTTGAGCATTCCAGGATATTATGCCGCCATCTCCATATTCCCCTGCAGAGCGGCGACGACGGCATCCTGAACCGCATGGGCAGACCCTACGATTCAGTATTTTTCGCTCATCTGCTCGAAAAAATCTGGCGGGTGGTCCCGGATCTGGCCGTCGGCCTCGACGTCATGGTCGGTTTCCCCGGCGAGGACGAGCAGGCTTTTGAGCGCACGATACAATTCATTGCGGATTCGCCTGTGGCCTATCTGCATGTCTTTCCCTACTCGGAACGTCCGGGAACTGAAGCGGCCGCGATGCCCGGCAAGGTTTCCGATGCGGACAAAAAAGACCGGGCCGAGCGCATGCGGAGCCTCGGAAAAAGGAAACGCACGGCCTTTGCGCAACGATTCATCGGCGAAAAAGTGGCCGTTCTGGTGGAAGGCAAACCGGACCGGAAAAGCGGTCTATGGAAGGGATTCTCGGGCAATTATATCCTGGTCATGCTCGAGGATGGGGATGCTACGCTGGTCAATCAAATTATTCAGGTCCGGGCGGATCGCTGTCAGGATGGAAAGCTCTATGGGAGGATTGTAGATGTCTGAAGAAAGAATCATGGCCCTCGACCATCTTCAGCAGATGCTCCCCTATCGTTTCCGGGACGATTCCTTGCTGAATACCGCTCTGACCCACCGTTCCTATATCAACGAAAATCCTTCCGAGACGGGTCATGATAATGAAAGGCTCGAATTTCTGGGAGACGCCGTCCTCGATCTCTGCATCAGTGATTTGCTGATGAAAAACTTCCCCGATTATCAGGAGGGTTCGCTCTCGCAGTTGCGCGCCGCCATGGTCACCGAACAGCCGCTTGCGGAAATGGCGAAGTCATTCCGGCTTGGAGATTACCTGCTGCTGGGCAAAGGAGAGGAGGCTTCCGGCGGGCGCAGCAAACCATCCCTGCTTGCCAACACCTTTGAAGCCCTGATCGCGGCCATTTATCTGGACGGCGGATTTGAAGAAGCCGCAGCGTTGATCAGGCGTCTTTTCACACCGCTGATCGAAGAAGGCTATCGAACTTACCGGGATTACAAGACGACCGTGCAGCAAATCAGCCAGCAAGTGTTTAAGGAGACGCCCCGTTACACCCTGATCCATGAACACGGACCGGACCATGACAAGATTTTTGAAATCCAGCTCTCCATTGCCGGCCGCATCATGACCATTGGAACCGGTAAAAACAAAAAAGAAGCGGAACAACGCGCCGCCGAAAAGGCGATCCGGATTCTGGAGACGCTTTCCCCCACCGGGCAGGGATGATCATGCCGCTGATTATTCCCATCTTTATTATGCATCAGGGCTGTCCGCATCGTTGTATCTTCTGCAATCAGCAAAAAACGGTGGGGCCTTACCCGAAGGATGTTTCAGAGGCGTTCTTCCGTCAGACGGTCATTTCTCATCTTCAACACATCAAAAGGAAGCCGGACCAGGTGCAGATTGCCTTTTACGGCGGTAATTTCACGGGGATGGAAAAGCAGGACCAGACCCGCCTGCTCATGTATGCGAAACCCTTCCTTGATGAGGGATCGGTCGGCGCTGTCCGCATTTCCACGAGACCCGATTGTATTGACCAGGAACGGCTGGATCTCCTGAAAAGGTATGGCGTTCAAATCGTGGAGATTGGCGCCCAATCCCTGGTCGATGACGTTCTGAAGCGGGCCGACAGAGGACATGCCGCCGGGGATGTGGACAACGCCGTGCAGTTGCTCAAGGCCAACGGGTTCGAGGTCGGCATTCATCTGATGGCCGGCCTGCCGGGAGACGGCCGTGAGGGGTTTGCCTGTTCCGTTGACCGGACCATCGCCCTGCAGCCGCAGACGGTCAGGATTCATCCGACCCTTGTTTTCACGGGGACCCATCTGGAGCGGGACTACCGGAATGGGCGCTATGAACCCCTGATGCTTGACGAGGCTGTCCTGCTCTGTAAATCCGCCTTGCTGAAATTTGCCGCCGCCGGCATTCCCGTCATCCGCATCGGCCTGCAGACGACGCCGGAGATGGAAAAGCCCGGAACGGTTATCGCCGGCCCCTATCATCCGGCCTTCCGGTTGCTCGTCGAATCGTCCATTTTTTTCGACAGGGCCTCCTCCCTGCTTTCAAGGGGAGATTTTCAGAAAAAAGCTGTTGTTTTTTCCGTCTGTCCCAAAGAGCAGTCAGCGTTTCGGGGGCTGAAGAATGAAAACATGCGAACGTTGCAAAACCGCTTCGGCCTCTCGGGCGTTCGGGTTTTTCCGAATGCGGCACAGCCCGCCGGAACGCTTCATGTCCGCTGTGGAGAATAAACCTCTCCGCATTACCTTGTTGACGATATTGAAAAAACAGATATAATTCGTCGTAAGTGAGATCGCAGGCAATCGACTTTCTTTGCAATTTGAGACCGCTGAAAAATGGCTTCGCCGCGTCTCAAAAATCTTTTCCGCTAAGAGGACGACCAGACGTAATCATGATTCATGACAAACCGTTTACCTTATCTCTGGAAAGGCGGAAAACATTTGATTCGCCGCTTGCGAACCATTTTTTGGCGGTTTTTCAAAGGTCTCAATTTATCGTTCTTCTGAAAGTCTAACCCATTAGGAGGCTCAACATTGTTTAAATCCGGATTTATCGGCATCATCGGGCGGCCAAACGTCGGGAAATCGACGCTGCTCAATGCCCTCGTCGGCGAAAAAATCGCGATCACGACGAGCAAACCCCAGACCACGCGCAACCGGATCATGGGCATCCGGAACCAGGCCGAAGGACAGATGATCTTCATGGATACCCCGGGTATTCATCAGGCCGACTCCGCGCTGAACCGCCACATGGTTAATGTCGCAAAGGACACCTTCGGGCGCGTGGATATTCTGCTCTTGCTGGTGGAAGCCGCGGCCGGCGTTCATCCGTCAGACCCGTTCATTATAAAATCCCTGCCGAAAGGCGCCATGCCGGTCATCCTGGTCATCAACAAAATCGACCTCGTAAAAAAGATGCAGCTTTTGCCCCTGATCGATCAACTGCACCCGCTGCATCCGTTTGCCGCCGTTGTGCCCCTGTCGGCCCGAACCGGCGACGGCCTGCCACTGCTCGTCGATGAGATTTTACAGGCTCTTCCGGAAGGACCCGCCTGTTTTCCAGAGGACACGATGACGGACTGTCCGGAACGTTTTATTGCGGCAGAGATCATCCGGGAGAAGATCATTATGCTGACCCGTCAGGAAATCCCCTATGCAACGGCCGTGATCGTCGATGCGTTCAAGGAGGATGAACAGAAGCGTCTCATTCGCATTCAGGCGACGATTCATGTGGAAAAGGATTCCCAGAAGGGGATTCTGATCGGCAAAAAAGGGGCCAAGCTGAAGGAAATCGGGACAAAGGCCCGCATGGACCTGGAACAATTCTTTAACGCGAAGATTTACCTGGAATTATTCGTCCGGGTCCAGAAGAACTGGACCCATGATGAGAAAATGCTCAAGGAGTTTGGATATTTCAACAAGTGAGGGGAGTGAGGAGATTCACCGTGAAACCCGTTGTGGCCATTATCGGCCGGCCGAATGTCGGAAAATCGTCTTTGTTCAACCGCCTCGCCCATCAGCGCAAGGCCATCGTCATCGATCAGCCCGGCGCCACGCGCGACCGCAATTACTCGGCCTGCACCTGGAATGACAAACCTTACATTCTGATCGATACCGGCGGATTCGAACCGGCGGCGACGGAGGGCATGCTCGTCCAGATGCGCGAACAGACGCAGCTTGCCATCGAAGAATCCGATATCATTATCTTTCTGATGGACGGGCGGGAAGGGCTGTTGCCGGCGGACCGCGACATCGCCGCCCTGCTGCGCGGCTTTGAGAAACCGGTCTTTTATGCGGTGAACAAGATCGACGGGTTGAAGCAGGAAACCCTGTCCTATGAATTCTATCAACTGGGCATGGAAACCATCTATACCGTCTCCGCCGAGCACGGCCTGGGCGTGGGGGAACTCATGGACGAGGTGACCCGGCTGCTGCCTGAAACGCCGGAGCCGTCGGATGTGGAGGACCGGATCCGGATCGCCGTGATCGGAAAGCCCAATGTGGGCAAGTCCTCTCTGGTCAACAAGATCCTCGGATACGAACGCACGATTGTCAATCCTGTTCCAGGAACGACGCGCGACGCCATCGACACGCCCTTCACGTTCGCGGGGCGCCCCTATCTGCTTGTCGACACCGCCGGGATCAGGCGGAAAAGCCGCGTCAGCCTGACCCTCGAAAAATACAGCGTCATTCAGGCGATCAAGGCCATCAGCCGCTGCGACATCGCCCTGATGCTCATCGACGCCGAAGAAGGCGTCACGGAACAGGACGCGAAAATCGCCGGCCTTGCCCTGGAGAACGGCACGGCCTGCATCGTCGTGGTCAACAAATGGGACGCCGTCGAAAAAGACGAACGGACCATTGGGAAATATGTCAGGGAAATCAAGGACAAAATGAAATTCCTGGATTTTGCCCCGATTCTGTTTGTCTCCGCCCGGACGGGCCAGCGCGTCGTGAAAATCTTTGACGCGGTGGACTCTGTTTACAGCCAGTACACCCGGCGCGTCAGCACGCCGGAGCTGAACCGCAAGGTGCAGGAATTTCTGGCCGCCAATCCGCCCCCGCAGTACAGAAGCAGGTCAAATCCTTTTAATTACGTCTCCCAGGTTGCCGTCAAGCCGCCCACCTTTGTCTTTTTTGTCGGGAATCCGCGCGCCGTCCACTTCTCCTACGAACGGTATCTCATGAACCAGTTCCGTGAGGCCCTTGGCCTGGATCAGGTTCCCCTGCGCTTCTTCTTCAAGAAAAAAAGCAAGGATAAAGAAGGATAACGGCAGAAAACATTTGCTTCGCCGCTTGCGAAGCCACTTTTCAGCGGTTATGCAAAGCTCTCAATGCCGGAACAATATCAAACGACTTCAATGACCACGGGCGTTGCATTGGCCAGATTATCCGAAACAGGGCACCTGCGCTCCACTTCCTGAATAAAATCGTCTTTTTCTTGCCTGGTCATGTCCGCATCGATATGGAGCATCACTTTGATGCCCGCAAATCCGGCCCGGTTTTCCCTGCTCTTGCCCAGCAGCGTCTCCAGATCGAACGCGCCTTCCACTTTCATGTCCATTCCCTTGAGCGGGATCCGCTTCTGCATGGCGACGATTCTGGCGACCGTGCCGATGCAACCGGCCAGCGCGGCGAAAAGATACTCAAGGGGCGTTGCGCCCGCATCCGTCCCGCCGCCTGCCTTCGGCTGGTCAACAACCATGAGATGCTCCCCGGCCTTCACTTCAATCTTGAATTTTTCATCCAACTTCGCCTCAACGCTGATTGTCTTCATTTTTGCCATTGTCGCGCCTCCTGGGATGATTTTACTTCAATCGAATGATTTGATGTGGTAATGATAATAGCATAAACGGTCTTGTGTGTCATTGGAATAATGGCCACAAATGTTGTACACGCTTCAACGCACACAACGACACATCCCGGATATTAATCTGAGAGCTTTGCATAACCGGCGAAAAATGGTTCGCAAGCGGCGAATCAAAGATTTTTCGCATTTCCAGGAATTAGACTAATTTATTGAATTCTAACATATTTAAGCCTTATTATATTTGTCGCGAAAAAGATTTTGAGCCGCGGCGAAGCCATTTTTCAAAGGTTTCAATCTGTGATTAACATCAACAATATTTCCCTGTCCTTCGCCGACCGCAAGATTTTCGACGGCATGACCTGGCTCATTCCGGAGAAGAGCCGGATCGGCCTCGTGGGGGATAACGGGACCGGTAAAACCACCCTGTTGAAAGCGATAATGGGGATGGTCGATCTCGACCAGGGCGCCATCGAGATTCCGAACCGGAAAAACCGGACCATCGGGTATCTGCCCCAGGATCTGGTCGAACTGGAACCCCTGCCGCTGATCGACTATCTGCGGATAAAAAGCGGCCTGGCCGAGATTGAACAGGCCCTGAAAAACGATGAGAAGCGGATGTCCCTGTGTGATCCCTCCTCCGACGAATACCTGACCATCCTTAAGAATTATGAAATTGCAGCGGCGCGCTTTCAGGCCAGGGAAGGCTACCGATTCGCGGCAAAGGCCAAGCAGATTCTGAGCGGGTTCGGTTTCCGGGAAAGGGATTTTTCCAGGAACTGCACGGAATTCTCCGGCGGTTGGAAGATGCGCATTCTCATCGCCCTGATCCTGCTGTCCGACCCGGATATCATGCTGCTGGACGAGCCGACCAATCATCTCGATACGGAAAGCATGGAGTGGCTGGAAAGATATCTGAAGGACTATCCGGGCACGATCCTGACGATTGCCCACGACCGCGTCTTCCTTGATAAAATCGTCAATCAGATCGCTGAATTATCCAATCATCGCCTGACCGTCTACAAGGGAAATTATTCCTACTATCTGGCGGAAAAGGAGCGGCGGCTCGAAGCGCTCAAAAAGCAGATGGCCCTCCAGCGGGCGGAAATCAAAAAGACGCAGGAATTCATTGAACGGTTCCGTTTCAAGGCCACCAAGGCGAAGCAGGTCCAGAGCCGTCTCAAGATGCTGGAACGCTTTGAGATCGTCGAACTTGAAAAAGGTGAGAAGCGGGTTCACATCCGGTTCCCGGAGGCGCCGAAAAGCGGCCGGGAGGTGGTCGCCGTGCGGCAGATTTCAAAGAACTACGGAGACCTGAATGTTTTCAGGGCGATCGATGTGACGATCCATCGCGGCGAAAAAATCGCACTGGTCGGGGTCAACGGGGCAGGGAAATCCACGCTGGCCCGGATTCTGAGCGGAACGGAAGATCCGTCTTCCGGGCAGGTCCAATACGGCCTCAATGTCAGTCTGGCCTTTTATTCTCAGGAAAGCGCCCAGAATCTGGATTACCGGCGCAGCGTCTGGGATGAGGTGCGCCTGACGGGGACCCGCAGCAACGACCAGGAAAGGCGGAATCTGCTGGGCGCCTTTCTGTTCTCCGGGGATGATGTGTATAAGGAAATTTCCGTTCTCTCGGGCGGAGAAAAGTCCCGGCTGGCGCTGCTTAAAATCCTGCTGCAGGATTCCAATCTGCTGATCCTCGATGAGCCGACCAATCATCTGGACCTGAAAACAAAGGACATTTTCCAGAACGCCCTGTTGAGCTATACGGGCACGGTCGTCATCGTCTCCCATGACCGTTTTTTTCTGGACCGCCTGGTCCACCGCGTGATCGAGATCCGGGACGGCCGGCGCCATGAATATCTCGGAAACTACTCTTATTTTATCCAGAAACGCAACGAAACGGCCCAGGCCGATGCGGGCAGCGAAAACGCCCCCTTCGCAGAGAACGGGCGCACAATCCGGCGCCCCGGATCTTTTCTCAACAAAAAAACCATTCAAGAGCAAAGGAGGAAAAACGGCTGGAAGCCCAGGAGCGCAACCGGCTTTCGCGGATCACGCGTGATTTGAAAAACGAACTGGCAGCCCTGGAGGACCGCATCGCCCGCCTGGAGACAAGAAAAGCCGAAAACGAAACAACGCTCTGCGCGCCGGACATTCACAGAGAACCGCACAAGATCAAACAGCTAAACAATGAGCTGGCCGATCATCACCCGGGAACTTGAACCGCTTTATGCCGCCTGGGACCGCATGACCGCCGAGATGGAAACCGTTTTGCAGACAACAAAAAGCCCTCCGTGAAAACATTCACAGAGGGCCTTCGGTGCAAACACTCAGGCGCCGTCCAGGCCTGTTTTTTCCCTGTTTCGATACCAGGAAACGGGATCGGTCATGAGCTCTTCGGCGTCCTTCAGGGATACATAATGCTCGTGCTCAATATCGGCCAGGAGATTAAAGAATGCCTTTTCTCCGGGATCTGTGCAGTCATCGCGGAGTTTGGCGTAAAACACAGCGCCGTTGGCTTCAAAATCAATAGCGGTGCCGATGGCTTTCAGATCATCGGCGTCTCCCTTGGACATTCCGGAGGCTTTTTTCACCATGTCCTTGAGAATTTTGGAGACATTCGTCTCCTTCACCTTCAGGGGAACGGTCTCCGGCCATTTCTGCTGTTTGCTCCAGCTTTCATGGAGTTGTTTCAATCGCTGGTGGTGTTCGAGTTCTTCCGCCGCAATCTGTTGAAACATGGCCTTCCCCGCAGGATTCCGGGTCCGCTCCGCGTTTTTGAGATAGAATTCATGCTCCTTCATCTCATTGGCAAGCGCGACCTCCAGGGCATTCAGACGATTTTTCATGGATGATCTCCTTTTTATTGAGAGTTTTGCATAACCGCTGAAAAATGGTTCGCAAGCGGCGAATCAAATGTTTTCCGCCTTTCCAGAGAGGACGTCAACGGCTTGCTATGAATCATGATCACCTCCGGTCGTCTTCTTAGCGGAAAAGATTTTTGAGACGCGGCGAAGCCATTTTTCAACGGTCTTTTATTATGAATACTTGCCGGGGAAATTGGGTTTCCGTTTTTCCTTCTGGGCGCGAATCCCTTCGCGGGCGTCCAGACTGGCAAAAATGGGCAGGCCGATTTCCAGTTCCTTTTTGAACGCTTCGGCCCAGGACAGATTCTGGCTTTCCCGGAAGCAACGGATGATCCCCTGAACCGCCAGGGGGCCGTTTCCGGCGATTCTTTCCGCCATCTCCATGGCCGTTTTCATGAGGTCTTCCCGCGGCACAACGCGATTGAGGAAGCCCCACTCCAGCAGCGTTTTCGCGCTGAAGTTATCGGCCGTGAGCAGGATTTCAAGCCCCCGGCAAGGGGTCAGCGTCCGGGGCAGGTAAACGTTCGAACCGCCCGTGGGCATGATCCCGAGGCTGGCTTCCCGCATCTGAAAAACGGCGTCTTCCGAGGCGATCCGGAGATCGGCCCCCATGATCGTCTCAAACCCGCCGGTCAGGCAATAGCCGTTGACCGCCGCAATGACCGGTTTTTTCACAATACTGGGTTTCAGCATGGCTTCGGCCACATGTGGACCGACTTTGGCCAGCCAGCGCTCCGCTTCGGTCTCCGGCTCGCGCATCCCTGTCAGGATCGGAATGGCCGTCCGCAGATCCATCCCGGAGCAGAAAATGTCGGGCAGGCAGGAATAGAGAATGGCCACGCGGATGGAGTCATCCGCGTTGATATCCTGCCAGGCCAGGTGCATGTCCATCAGGATCTGGGGATCCAGTGCATTTTTTTCTTTCGGCCGGTCCAGGCCGACCTTGGCGATACTTCCCTCTTTTTCGTAAACTAATCCCATCGTTTTCTCCTTCTTTCATACTTATGGTAATTTACAGGCGTCTCCTTTTCGAATGGCCTTCCGAGAGCTTTGCACAACCGGTGAAAAATGGTTCGCAAGCGGCGAATCAAAGATTTTTCGACTTTCCAGAAGTTAGCTTAATTTATTGATTTCAATAATATTTAAGCCTTATCATCTCTTTAGCGAAAAAGATTTTGAGCCGCGGCGAAGCCATTTTTCAAAGGTCTCCTTTCAACGATACCAGAAAGGATTAAAGCGTCTCATTTTTCGCGTCTTGTAACAAATTTAACCGGCAATCTCAAGGTAAATAACGAACCCAGGAAGGGGTGGAAGGGAGTTGGAAGGGCCAGAGAGTCAGTCGCCCTGCGGCGAGAGCGCTTTTTGATACTCTTCCAGCAGAAAGCCCCTGCTGACGCCATGATCGATGAAATCCCAGGGCAGGATTTCCGCCGGATCTTTCTGCCGGTAGACATAAAAATCGGGGTGGGGCACACTCACTTTCAGGGCGCGGGACCAGTTTCCTCCCTCCTGATGGACAGCCCGCAGAATCCTGCCCACGCGCCGATCGCCCAGAGAGAGAAGAGCCTGGATGTAGTTCCATTTCGGGACATCGTGGATGACGTTCACGGCAGGGTCGCGGCGGAATGCCTTTTCAATCTGCCGGATTTTTTTCTGCGCGCTCCGGATGGGGGCAAGGGGACACCATTGGAAAGGCGTGATTGCCTTCGGAATGAACTGATTCACACTCAACGTGATCCGCCGGAATGGCCTTTTCAGAGCCGCACACCCGGGGGCCTGCTTTTTGATGTCTTCCACAAGCCGGATCAGCGCATCGATATCCGCATCCGTTTCCGTGGGCAGGCCGACCATAAAGTAGAGCCGGATATTGAAAATGCCGTGATCCAGCAGCGCTGCAACGGCATTGAAAATCTGCTGCTCGTCGAAGCCCTTGCGGATGACATCCCGGAGACGCTGGGAACCCGCCTCCGGCGCCAGGGAGACCGTTTCTATGCCACTTTCCTTGAGCAGGGCCAGAATTTCTCCATCCAGCCGATCCAGCCGCAGGGAACCCACCGCGACTTTCCCCGCCTGATTGAGGATGCTCTGACAGATCCGCTTCAAATCAGGATGGTCTGAAACGGCCGTCCCGACCAGTCCGATCCTCTGTTGCGCAGCCAGTCCCCGAATGACCGACGCCTGCAGAACCCGTTCGCTTCTGAAGCGGGCGGGACGGTAGACAAATCCGGTCGCGCAAAACCGGCAACCGCGCTGACAGCCCCGACTGATTTCCGTCAGGTGCATCTCCCCGAGTTCCGTGTCGGCGGCAGCAATACATTGCTCGGTCAGGAAGGCATCGATATCTTTGACCCATCTTTTCTTTATCCGCAACGGAAGCACGGCATCCATGGCCTCCCTGCTGCGGATACTTTGATCATCATGATAGAAAACATGATAAAGGGCGGGGACATAGGCCCCCTCCATGTCCCGCTGCAGCTCAAACAGGGAATCCTTTCGGGGCATGCCGGAACGGGTCAGGGATTCGTAGCGGCGCATAAATTCCGGCAGGCTCTCTTCCGCTTCCCCCAGCAGGAAAAGATCGAAAAAATCGCACAACGGCTCCGGGTTCAGGGTGATGGAAATCCCGCCGCCGATAATCAGAGGCTGCCGCTGGCCGCGTTCCTCGGTCAGGAGGGGAATGCCGGCCAGTGCCAGCATTTTCAGGATATTCGGGTAGTCATTCTCAAAGGATACGGAAAAGGCGAGGATATCAAATTCACTCAGGGGTTTCTGTGATTCCAGACTGAAAAGGGGGGATGATCCCGGAACGAACATGGCTTCATCTGAAGGATCAGGAAGAAATGTTCGTTCGCAAAGAAAATCCTGATCAGAGTTCAGGAGCGCATAGACGGTCTGAAAACCCAGGTTTGACATGCCGGCCCGATAGGTGTTCGGATAGGCCAGGCAAACGGTCAGCCTGTCTCCCCAGACCTGCTTCTGACAACCGCTTTCACGCGACACAAGACCGCGATATTTTTCCTTAAGCGTCCATGACATCTAAGTATGATTGTAAAGCTGTTTTCTCATCAAGGTTCACCGCTTCTAATCCGCCTGCCTTCTCAGGAATGTCGGGATTTCAAGGTCGGGATTGTCGTCATCAATCATTCCCAGCTTGACGACATTAGCGTTTTCCGCGGGTTTTTCCTTGTTCCGGAGATAAGCCGGCAGGGACAGATCTTCTCTGCGATACCCCTGCATGCGGGTAATATTAGGGATGCCCTGCCGTTTTTGGGCCGTGTCTTCGAAGCCTGTAGCGATTACGGTAATTCTGATCTCATCGCCCATATTCTTGTCAATGACGGTCCCGAAAATGATATTGGCGTCTTCATGGGCCTCTTTCTGAATCAGCGTGGAGGCCTCATTGATTTCATGCAGAGTCATATCCGGACCGCCGGTGATGTTGAGCAGAACCCCATGGGCGCCTTGAATGGTATTGTCTTCCAGCAGCGGCGAAGAGATGGCTTTCTGTGCGGCTTCGATGGCCCGGTTTTCTCCGCTGGCGGACCCCGTCCCCATTAAGGCCAGCCCCATCTCGGACATAATGTTCTTCACGTCGGCAAAATCAAGATTAATGAGACCTGGAACAATGATCAGGTCGGAAATGCCCTTGACGGCATGATACAGGATGTCATCCGCCTTCTTGAAAGCGTCCAGCAGGGAGAGATTCCGGCCGCCCAGGCTGAGCAGCCGCTGATTGGGAACGGCAATCAGGGTATCGACGGTGCTCCTCAACTCCGCAATGCCTTCGTCCGCCTGCATGTTTCGCTTCTTGCCTTCAAACTGGAAGGGTCTGGTCACGACGGCGACCGTCAACGCTCCCATTTCCTTGGCCAGTTCCGCGATAATCGGCGCTCCGCCGGTTCCCGTACCCCCCCCCAGACCGGCCGTAATGAAAACCATATCGGCGCCTTCCAAATGCTGCCTCAGTAAATCCTTGGTCTCCATCGCCGCCATTTTCCCGACTTCCGGATTGGCCCCGGCGCCAAGTCCCTTGGTAACCTGGGCGCCCAACTGGATCTTGATCGGCGATGAGGATGCCCCGAGCGCCTGCGTATCCGTGTTGGCTGTAATAAATTCGACACCCTGAAGGTTATAGGCAATCATGGTGTTTACCGCATTACCGCCCCCGCCGCCGACTCCGATCACCTTGATTCTTGCCGAAATCGCCTTCTCTGGATCCGTTAATTCAAACATGGCCACCCCCTTTAAAAGAATTCTAAAAACCATTTTTTAATTTTTCTGAGAATATCGCCAAAGAAACTACCGCCCCTTGTCGTCGGGGCCTCCCTTGACAGGTGTTTGCTGCCGTGAAAGACGAGTCCCACGCCGGTTGAATACATCGGGCTGTTGACCACATCGGTCAGGCCGCCGAATCCGATCGGGCTTCCGCGCCGGACAGGCATATTAAAAATCTGCTCCGTCAGTTCCGTAATCCCTTCAATGAGGGCGCTGCCTCCCGTCAGAACAATTCCGGCGGCAAGGATATCTTCATAACCGGACTTTACAATTTCCTTATAGGCCATCGTCAGGATTTCTTCCATGCGCGGCTCGACGATCCTTCCTAAAATCTGGCGTGATACCTCCCGGGCCTCCCTGCCGCCCACACTGGGAACTTCGATGGTCTGATCCTTGGCGATAAGCGCACCGAAGGCGCAGCCGTATTTAATCTTTATTTTTTCCGCCTCCATCAGGGGGGTTCTGAGACCCGTAGCAATGTCACTGGTCAGATAATTGCCGCCGACCGGCAACACGGCGGTGTGTTTGATGCTCCCCTCCGTAAAAACGGCGATATCCGTCGTCCCGCCGCCGATATCGATCAGAGCGACGCCCAGATCTTTTTCATCACTGCTGAGCACGGCCTCGCTCGATGCGATCTGCTCGAGGACAATCTCGTTAATTTCCAGCCCCACACGATTGACGGATTTGACGATATTCTGGATGGACGTGACCGCTCCGGTGACAATGTGGACTTTGGCCTCCAGCCGGACGCCCGACATGCCCACGGGGTCCCGGATGCCGTCCTGATCATCCACGATATAACTCTGCGGCAGGGTGTGCAGGATCTCCCGGTCCGTCGGAATGGCAATCGCTTTTGATGCCCCAATGGCCCGCTGCACGTCTTCCTCATCCACCTCTCGCCCCTTGACGGCGACGATGCCCAGTGAGTTCTGTCCTTTGATATGGCCGCCCGCGATCCCGGCATAGACGGAACTGATCTCACATCCCGACATATGTTCCGCTTCATCGACGGCGCGCTTGATCGCCTCGACCGTGCTGTCGATATTGACGACAACGCCCTTGCGCAAGCCTTCGGAGGGATGAGAACCGATCCCGATAATATCAATGCCCTGCGGTGTCAGCTCGCCGACAATGACACAGGTCTTTGTGGTTCCCAGATCCAGCCCTACAATGACATTCGATTTCCTTGCCATACACCTATCCGCCTTCCCTCATGTTTTGTACCCTTTTGCCGGCCTTCCCGGTATTGCGGGCGCCAGGATATGTCGCTTCTGCACGGTAATCTTTGCCGGATCCGTCAAATCGATCAGCACATATTTCAGGTCAATGTTCCTTTTTTCCAGATCATCCAGCACCGGCTTGAGCCGCTTGATCTTATTGTCATAGTGATCGAAACCCAGGCGCAGACAAAGGCCGCTGTCGGTAAAGATCGAAAATCCGAAGATCTCATTCCCATTCACCTCGGCGATGGATTTGATGGAAAATAATGCCTTCTCCGTCGACAGATAGCGAAACAGCTCGACGGACTTTATGAGCAGTTGCTGATTCAGACGGCCATTCCGGTAACAGCCGGTCAGCGCGGTAAGATCCGATTCATCCCCCGCTTCCAGTTTCTTGAAGACCAGGCCGTCCGCATCCATCAGGTAAAAACCGTCGTCCTTTTTCAACAGTGCGATGGCCGTCCGTTCACGAACCTCGATCACCAGTCGTTTCGGAAGCTCACGTCCGACGTGAACATCCTTGATCCAGGGATGCTTCCGGACTCGATCCCGGATGACATCGGCATTGACCGCCAGCAGGTTCTGAGACGGCTTCAGGGCGGCCAGGACCAGAACATCTTTTTCCGTCAACTCTTTACAGCCCCGAACCAGCGTTTCACTGACCCCGAAAAAGGGGGTGCTCATCGTATGGCTGTAGCCCCCAATCAGCATCCCTGTGATCAGCAGGATGCCCGTCAGCAGTAAAGACGCCTTGAGGATATCACTCAAAATCTGGCCGGACCGACGTTTGAGACGATGATGACCGGCACTGATTCTGGACTGGCTGACATGATTCATGGGATGGTCTCCCCCACAATCCGGACCTCTGTCTCCAGAGCGATCCCCGTCTGCTTCAGGACCTCTTGCTGAACCCGTTCGATCAGAGCCAGCATATCGGCCGCCTTGGCGCCTCCCGTATTAACGATGAAATTGCCGTGTCTTTCCGATATTTTTGCGCCGCCGATGGTGATGCCCTTGAGGCCCACCGCTTCGATCAGCAGGCCCGCAGGATGGCCGGCGGGATTCTTGAAAATCGATCCGGCGCTGGGATATTCCAAGGGATGTTTCCGCCTCCGCATGTCCATGATCTCATCAATCCGATGACGGATAATCTGATGGTCTCCCCGTTCCAGACAGAAAACAGCGTCGAGTACGATTGTCCCCTCCGGAACCTTAAGCCTTCTGTATTCGAACGAAAGCTCCCTGCACAGCCGCTCCGTCACAACGGCCCGATCGTCCATCAGCGTCGCCTTGTGCAGAACATCTTTGATCTCACGCCCATAGGCACCGGCATTCATCATGACCGCTCCCCCGACGCTTCCAGGAATCCCTGCGCAGAACGCCATCCCCGCAAGCGCCCGTTCCGCCGTCAGACGAACCAGTTCCGTCAGGGGAACCCCGGCCTGGGCGTTCACCAGGACAGGATTCTGATCCTCCGGCCCCCAGGCGATGCGGCGGAGATCCCTCATTGCAATGATGGCGCCCCGGCAGCCCCCGTCCCGGACCAGCAGATTGGTCCAGTTGCCCACGACCATGAATGGATAGCCGCCTTTCTTAAAAAAAAGGACCAGATTTCCAAGTTCCTCGACACTCTGCGGAAAGACCAGCGCATCGGCCGGGCCGCCGACCTTAAGCGACGTGTAGCGATCGAGCGGCTCGTCAAAAAGAACCGGCCCGGCAGTTATCTCAGTCAATTTTTCCCGAAATGCCCGGTTCATGATCGTCTGGTTTCCTCCTGTCCGGCCGCTCCCGCGCGCTTTAGAAATTCCTCTCCGACCTTCCAGATACTGCCCGCCCCCTGGGTGATGATCACGTCGGAGGAGCCGGCGATTCTCAGCAGATGATCCACGATCCCTTCGAACCCTTGAATATAAACGACGTCCGAATGCCCGCTCTGCCGGATCCCCTCCGTCAAACCGGCCGCATCCACGCCCTCAATCGCCTTCTCGCTGGCGGCATAAATGTCCGTGATAATCAGGTGATCCGCGCTCGGAAAGGCCGTCAGAAAATCCTGAAAGAGTTTTTGCGTCCGCGTGTAGCGATGCGGCTGGAATACCACGATCATTCTGCCCTTCCAGACCTGCCTGGCCGCTAAAAGGGTTTCGCGGATTTCCGTAGGATGGTGACCATAATCATCGACCACCGTCACCCCCTTCACATTTCCCTTGATCTCTAACCGCCGGCCCACACCCACATATTGCAGCAGTCCCTCCCGGATGGCGTCAAAGGGCATGTCCAGTTCCCGGGCCGCGGCAATGGTCGCCAGGGCATTGGCCACATTGAATCGCCCCGGAACGTTCAGCGTCACCTCGCCCAGCCGCTCTCCTCTGGCGTAAACCGTAAAAACAGACATCGGACCCTGAAGAACAACGTCCCTGGCCTGATAGTCTGCCGGCGAGGTCAGGCCATACGTGATGGTTCTTCGCTTGATGTCCGGCAGGATCGCCTGTACGTGAGGATCGTCAAGGCACAGAATGGTGGCTCCGTAAAAAGGCACCATGTTCGCGAATTTCAAAAAGGCCTCTTTGATATCTTCAATGTCCCGGTAATAATCGAGATGTTCCCTGTCGATGTTGGTGATCACGGCCAGGCAGGGCGTCAACTTCAGAAAAGACCCGTCGCTTTCATCCGCCTCGGCTACAATCACCTCGCCGTCGCCGATCTTGGCATTGCTCCCGATGCTGGCGAGCTTTCCGCCGATGACCATGGTGGGATCGAACCCACCGTGGGCCAGAACCGTTGAGATCATGGACGTCGTGGTCGTTTTTCCATGACTGCCGGAAACGGCGACGGAAAATTTCATTTTCAGCAGCTCGGCCAGCATTTCCGCACGGGGAATGATGGGAATGTTTCTCCTGTGGGCCTCCAGTACCTCCGGATTATCCGCCTTCACCGCCGTGGAGATCACCACCACATCGACCTCACCGATATGAGACGCCTCGTGACCCTGGAAAATCACGGCGCCGAGCAAAGCCAGCCGCTGCGTAATATCGGAGGGACTCAGATCGGACCCGGTAATGACATAGCCCAGGTTGAGCAGAACTTCGGCAATGCCGCTCATCCCGATGCCGCCGATCCCGATAAAATGGATTTTCCTGATTTTCCGTTGCATCGCATCGGTTCGCTTTGTCTTCCCATACGCCTCATTCATCTCGGTTGCCTCCCCGCTGAACCAGAGCCAGACAGGCATCCACGATATCTGCCGCGGCCCGGACATTCCCCATCCCGGCTGACCGGACTCCCATCTCCCGAAGAAGTTGAGGGCTTTCATAATACCGCCTGATCGTCGCGGCCAGCCGGGCGCCGGTCAGCTCTTTTTCAGGAATCATTTCCGCCGCCCCCGCCTGGACGAGCACTTCTGCATTTTTGGTCTGATGATCTTCCACCGCAGCAGGGAAAGGAATCAGAACGGCCGCCTTTCCGGCGGCTGTGATTTCGGCAATGGAGGTGGCGCCGGCACGGCAGACCAGAAGATCAGCCGTCTGATAGGCCGCCGCCATATCCATGATAAACGGCAGGACCTCCGCCGTCACTCCTTTTGTCTGATAGGTATTGGCCACCCCATCCCGGTCTTTGCTTCCTGTCTGATGAATGATGCGCAAACGGCGCTTCAGCGGCCCCAAGTCATCCAGCGCCTCCAGCATGGCTCGGTTGATGGCATGGGCCCCTTGGCTGCCTCCGAATACAAGCAGGGTGAACGGAGGATTCTGTCCTTCCGGCTGTCTCATTTCTGCGGCAAACCCCTGGCGGATCGGATTTCCCGATACCATGACTTTAGGCGCGTGAAAACACCGCCCGGTCTGTGCGAAGCTGACAAAGATCCGGTCAACCATCTTTCCCAGGATACGGTTGGTCAAACCGGGCAAAGCGTTCTGCTCGGCAATGGCCGTCCGGATACCCAGCACGTGGGCGGCAAAGACGACCGGACCCGACGCATATCCGCCGACCCCGATGACCAGCGCCGGGGAAAATCCCCCGATAATCCGGAAAGACTGGATCAAGCTTCCCGGGATGCGCAATACGGCCGCCAGAGATTTCATCCATCCCCTTCCCTTGATGCCTTGCACATCTATGGTCTGCAGCGAAAAACCCAAATCCCCCAGAACTCTCTTTTCAATGCCTTTATTTGTGCCCACAAACAGAATCCGGTCACCCCGATTCCGTCGCAAAAATTCCTCTGCAATGGCAATCCCGGGGAAAAGATGACCTCCCGTTCCTCCGCCTGCGATGATCACATTCACCGCCCTTTACCGACCTTCCTTTTTTCTCAGGCGCGCACATGGGAAGAGATGTTCAACAAAATCCCCACGGCCACCAGGCTCATGACCAGAGATGTCCCCCCGTAACTGAGGAACGGCAGCGTCAACCCTTTCAGGGGAATCAGTCCCATCACACCGGCAATGTTGATAAAAGCCCCCATGGCCAGCACCATGGTGAGGCCGGCGGCCAGCAGGGTCCCGAAGAGGTCCGGAGCCCGGAAGGCGACCATGAAACCCCGCATGATAAGCACCACAAACAGAAAAATAACCACCGCCACCCCGACAAAACCGCTCTCCTCGGCAATGACCGACAGGATGAAATCCGTATGGGGTTCCGGCAGATAAAAGAGTTTCTGCATTCCATCGCCGATTCCTACCCCAAAGGCGCCGCCGGATCCGAAGGACAGCAGCGATTGAATAATCTGAAAGCCCTTGTTACTGGGATCATTCCAGGGATTCAGAAAAACCTTGAGCCGGTCAATCCGATAGCTCCTGAACATGATCATCCAGACCGCCGCCGGAATCAGAAGGGCCGTCAATCCTGCCAAATGTCTTATTCTGCAACCGGCCAGAAAGAGCATCAGCATGAGGATCATGGCGATCATGACGGTTGCGCCGAAATCCGGTTGCAGGGCAATCAGGATGATGATTAAAAAGGTAATCAGTAATGGTATCAGGATGCCCCGGGAAAAGCTCTTCAGGTAATTCGCCTTCCGGGTGAGAAAATGGGCCAGAAAAAGGACGATGCAGATCTTGACCAGTTCCGTTACCTGAAAGGAAAAGAAGCCGAGGTTCAGCCAGCGCCGGGCGCCGCCCGCACGGATCCCCAGAGGAGGAATAAAAATCAGGAGCAGCAGAATAATGGAGAGGATGATGCCGGGATAGGCCAGCTTTTTTAAGTAATGATAATCCAGCTTGGTCAGCAACACCATGACTCCCATCCCGATAACGACAAAAAAGATCTGCTTTTTGAGAAAAAACTGCGCGTCCTTGAACCTCTCCATGGCCAGAATGGAGCTGGAGCTGTAAATCATCGCCGTACCAATGGTCACAAGGATCAGCGCGATCACCAGGATCAGGATGTCCGGTCTTTCTCCCTCGGCAGCGGTTTTTTCCATCAGGAAAGGCTTCCAATCCATTGTTTGAAGACATCTCCCCGTTCTTTATAATCCTTGAATTCATCGAAGCTTGCACAACCCGGCGCCAGCAGCACCACATCCCCGGCTGTGGCGGAACGCCACGCCAGCGGCATGGCCTCCCGCAGGGTGGCCGCCTGCTTCGTTTTGACCACGCCGCCGAGCAGCGCTGCGATTCTCTCTCTCGCCTCGCCGAATAAAATCAGGGTTTTGACCCTCTTTTCAACCATGGCGGACAGCATCTCGAAATCCCCCTGTTTGTCACGTCCTCCCATCAGGAGCACCACGGGCCGCGAGAAGGTCTCCAGGGCGCGCAGGACCGCCCCCACATTGGTCGCCTTGGAATCGTCATAGAATGCAACGCCATCCTTTTCACCGGCATATTCGATCCGGTGCGCAACGCCCCGGAAATGTCCGACGGCATCGATGATTGCTTCCCGCCGGCATCCGGCCCATCTGGCGGCCATCACCGCGGCCATGACATTTTCGATGTTGTGAACGCCGGGAATTTTCACCATGTCCATGGGATAGCTCTCGGTTTCACCCGCAAGCGGGCGGTAAATCATCTGCCCGCCATCAAGAAAGATTCCCTGCGGGAGTCGCCGGGAAGAACTGAAATGCGCGATCTTGGCGGCCAGTCTGTGCGATAACGTGCCTGCATTGTCTTCATCCGCATTGAGGATGGCCAGGTGCTGCCCCGTCTGGTTCTCAAAAATCCGCTCCTTGGCGCGGCGATAATCGGCAAAGGTTCCGTGATAGTCCACGTGGTCCCGGGTAACATTCAGCAGGATGGCAACATCGGGCCGGAAATCATGAATCCACTGCAGCTGGAAACTGCTGACTTCAACGACCACATAGTCGTCCTGCTGCGGCCCATCGACATAACCGATCAGCGGTGTTCCGATATTCCCGCCCACAAATACCGATATTCCCGATTTCGCCAGGATTTCCCCAATCAAGGTCGTCGTGGTGGTTTTCCCGTTGGTCCCGGTAATGGCAATCATCGGCCGCTTCAGAAAACGGCAGGCCAACTCCAGTTCACTCAGAATCGGCTTGTTCTTCTGCACCGCTTCCAAAAGCATCCGGTTAAAGGGGGAGACGCCCGGGGATGGAATCACCATTTCCACGTCCGACAGGATATCCGGGACACAGGGATGGAACCGGAAGTTCACGCCCTCCCGCTGCAGCTGCTCCAGGGCTTCCTGCAACTCGGAGGGAGTCTTGTCATCCGTGACCACCACGTCGGCCCCCTGACGGGACAGGAACCTTGCCGTTGCCGTTCCGGTTTTGCCCAGTCCGATGACCAGAATGCGTTGTCCAGACAGATCCATCATCCTTGAAGCTACCTCAATTTAAGCGTACTGATGGCGACAAGGGCCAATAAAATCGAGATGATCCAGAAACGGACAATAATTTTCGGCTCCGCCCATCCCTTGAGTTCAAAATGATGGTGGATCGGCGCCATGCGGAAAATCCGCTTCCCATGGGAGATTTTAAACCAACCCACCTGAAAAATAACCGAAAAGGTTTCCAGCACGAAGATGCCGCCCACAATGGCCAGGAGAATCTCCTGTTTGGTCATCATGGCCAGGGTACCCAGAGCGGCGCCGAGGGAAAGGGATCCCGTATCTCCCATAAAAACCTGAGCGGGATAGGCGTTATACCAGAGGAAGCCGATCCCGGCGCCCACCATGGCGCCGCAGAAGACGGCCAGCTCCCCCGTCCCGGCCACATAGGGAACTTGCAGATAGCCCGATATCTTTACATTGCCGGCAAAATAAGCAAACAGCAGATAGGTCATGAAGCAGGTGATGGCCGGGCCGATGGCGAGACCGTCGAGTCCATCCGTCAGATTCACGGCATTGGCAGCCCCGACGATGATAAAGGCCGAAAGCAGCACGTAGCCCCACCCGAGATCGGGCAGGACGGTCTTGAAGAAGGGAATGGTGATATTGGAGCTGAAACCGGCCTTGTAGTATAGAATGATGCTGACAAAAAGGGCTATGGCGACTTCCATGATCAGCCTGACTTTCCCCGAGACACCCTTGCTGTTTTTATGGGCCAGTTTCCGGTAATCATCCATAAAGCCGATCAGGCCGAATCCGACGGTGACCATCATGATCATCCAGACATAGTCGACCGTCAGATTGGACCAGAGGAACGTGGAAATGATCGCGGCAAAGATGATCAAAAGCCCCCCCATGGTCGGGGTGCCCTCTTTCGAGAAATGGGAATCGGGCCCGTCCTCGCGAATCGGCTGTCCGATTTTGAGCGACTGGAGCTTCCGGATCAGCCATGGCCCCAAGACAAAGCAGATCACCAGGGCGGTAATCGCGGCATAGATCGTCCGGAAGGTAATATAACGAAAGACATTAAAGGAGGAGAATGTCGTATGCAGCGGATATAAAAGATGATAGATCATGCCGCCGCCTGCTCCTGTAAACCAAACGTTTCGGTAATCATTCGGACAATGCGCTCCATCTTCATTTTTCTGGATCCCTTGACGAGGACCCAGTCTCCCGCCTTCAGTGAAGACTGAAGATGATCCCGGACCTGTTCGGGGCTTTCAAAAAAAAGGATCCGGGCCGCTGTCATTCCTCCCTCCATGGCGCCGGCCGCTGTTTCGCGGCCATGGTCTCCCATGATCAAAAGGGATTTGACTCCGGTTTCGGCAATCACACGTCCTATTTTCCGATGCCACGCTCCGGCCTTGCTTCCCAACTCCAGCATGTCCCCAAAAATAATTGCACTGTCACCGCCGCCTCGCAGTTCCTTCAGGGTTTTCAGGGCTTCGCGCACCGAAACGGGATTGGCGTTATAGGTATCGTCGATTACATGGGCGCCGTTTAGCAGGGCATGGATTTCAAAGCGTCCGGAAACGCCCCGGAAAGATTCCAGCCCCTGACCGATATTCTCCATATCCGCGCCGAAAGCGAGGGAGGCCGCGGCGGCCCCCAACGCATTGTAAAGATTGTGCTCGCCGCTGACCTGCAATCGGACATGTCGTTCCTCCTGCCCGGCTCTGAGCCGAAACGCGATGCCAACCGGTCCCGCTTTTCGGACCTCCCGGGCTGTGACATCCGCCCCTTGCTTCCATCCGAACGTGATCTGCTTCCCCTGCCACCGGCGGCCCAAAAGGTCCAGGGCCTTGTCATCGCGGTTGATCACGGCAATTCCGGCCCGGTCCATATTTTGAAAAAGCGCTCCCTTTTCCTCACGGATTCCGGCCAAAGATTTCAACTTTTCAAGGTGGGCGGCGCCGATGTTCGTGATCAGCCCGATCCCGGGCTCGGCGATGCGGGTCAGGCAGCCGATTTCACCGGGCATGTTGGTGCCCATCTCCACCACAGCGACATCATGCCGGCCGGTAAGCCTTAACAGGGTCAGGGGCAAGCCGACCCGGTTGTTCAAATTCCCCTCCGTCTTGAGTACCTTCTTCGTAAGGCCCAGGATGCCTGCCGCCATTTCCTTGGTTGTGGTCTTTCCGGCACTTCCCGTGATGGCGATCACCGGAACATCCAGTTTTTTTCGCCAGAATCGGGCGATCGCTCCCAGGGCCTTGAGGGTATCCTCCACGAGAATGACAGGCCGTTTTTCCTGCGCCCCGTAAAGTTCTTCTGCGGCATCCTTCTGAATAACAAAGCCTGCCGCCCCCGCCGCGGCGGCTGCGGCCAGGAAACGATGGCCGTCGAAATTTTCTCCGCGCAAGCAGAGGAAGAGGTTCCCCTCCTGCAACTGCCGGGAGTCGATGGAGACGCCCTGGAAGGTCTTTTCGGACTCCCCCCGGATCAGGGCGCCCCCGGTCGCCCTCAACACCTCGTTGATTGTCATGACGGCAGATGCTTTTTCCTTCAAGGGTTCCTCTGCTCGAATCGTTTTGTCAAAGCTGCTTTTGCATGGCGCCGGTCATCAAAAGAGATCCGCCGGTTGCCCAGAATCTGATAATCCTCATGCCCTTTCCCGGCGATCACGACAAGATCGGAAAGGCCGGCACAGGCGATGGCCGTCTCGATCGCCGCGCTCCGATCCGGAATGATGGCATAACATCGCTCACAATTCCCTGCCTTGAGCGCTTCAGGAAGGACTTTCGTCATCGTTGTTTCGGCGAGTCCGGTTTCAATCTGACGGATGATTTCGAGGGGGTCTTCCGTGCGGGGATTGTCCGAGGTGATAACCACCAGATCACTGAACTCGGCAGCGGCCTGGGCCATCAGGGGTCTTTTTCCGCGATCCCGGTCTCCCCCGCAGCCGAAGAGGGTGATTAAACGCCCCTGTTTAAAAGCTGCCAAATTCTGCAGGACGCGCCGGAGGGCATCGTCCGTATGGGCATAGTCCACAAAGACAGCCGGCTGGTCCGGACCGCTGACCTTTTCCATCCGGCCCGGCACCTGGTCGAGATGTTCAATCCCCGCCTGGATCACTTCCGGGGTGATGCCGAGCGAAAGGGCGGCCGCCACAGCCGCCAGAATATTATAGAGATTGTATCTCCCGATCAAGGGCGATGCAATTTTGAACCGGCGCCCGGCCGAGACAAGCTCCGCTCGAATCCCCTGGAGGGTCAGCTGAATCTCCCGGGCCGAAAGATCACAGGGGGTATCGATGCCGAAGCTCAGGTGCGGCAGGCTGACCTCCCGCAACAACCGCTGTCCCCAAGGATCATCTGCATTCACCACCATCCGGCATGAAACATTTTTTCTACTTACGGGAAGGACCTCCTGAAAAAATCGCTTTTTTGCGGCGAAGTAATCTTCCATGGTCTTGTGATAGTCTAAGTGATCCTGAGACAGGTTGGTAAAGACGCCCAGATCAAAATCACATTCGTCGACCCGCCGTAAATCCACGGCGTGAGAGGAAATCTCCGCCACGACATGGCTGACGCCGTCGTCCGCCATTTCCCGGAGAATTCTCTGCATATCCAGGGATTCCGGTGTGGTATGGAGAGGCGCCGTAACTTTTTGTTTGAATCGATAGTTTACGGTTCCCAGGACGCCGACATCGCGGCCCGCAGCCATGAGAATGGATTCCAGCAGATAGGTCACTGTGGTTTTGCCGTTGGTCCCGACAACCCCCACCAGGCAAAGCCGCGACGACGGATGCTGATAGAAGTTGCGCGCCAGCAACCCCAGGATACGGCGGCTGTCACCGACCTGAATCCATTGGACGTCCGGTGTTGCGGGCAGGGGTTGCTCATGGACAATCACGCGGGCGCCATTTCGGATCGCCTCGGGAATGTATGCATGTCCATCCGTCAGCAGACCGGAAACCGCTACAAAAAGACTGTCCTGCCGGCATGTTCTGGAATCATAACAAATGGACGCAACGTGGCCCGACCGGGCGCCGATCCAGCGCTGAACGGGAACGTCTTTCATAAGCATTGCCAAATCCATCCGGCCTCCCTACTGACCGCTACTGAAGGACACCGTGCAATACCGCGGCTCACCGATCGCGACGCCGGGTGCAGGCACCTGACTGATCGCCCAGCCGTTGCCGGCGACCTGGAGTTCAATCCCCCGCGCCTTCGCCATCCGGAGAGCGTCCCGGATCGTCATCCCCCGAAAATCCGGCATGGCGGCTTCATCAAATTGATTCTGTTCCTGTTCCTGGCGGTTGATGGCTGGATCTGCAGCAACGAGTTTTATTTTGCCGTCCCGATTGATTTTTTCTTGTTCGTAAATATGATTTTCCCGGATATTCGTCTTGAAGCACGTGATAATCTGCTCGGCAATCTTCTTGAAAACAGGCGCAGAAGCAACGCCGCCCCACTTGTCCCGCTGCGGCTCATCAAGGACGACGAGAATGGCTACCTGCGGGTCTTCTGCCGGAAAAAATCCCATGAAGGATGTGCGGACGCGTTCCGATGAATAGGCACGACGGGCAAAATCGAACTTCTGCGAGGTCCCTGTTTTACCGGCAACATTTACATTTTCGATGCGGGCGTTTTTCCCCGTCCCGTCCGGATCGCCCACAACGCTGGTCATCAGCGCAATCATGCGTCTGGCCGTCTGCGGTGAGACGACCTGTCGCACCGCCGTTGGGCTATATTTCTTGATCACCTGACCCTGCTTGTCCACCAAACCCCTCACGATGTAAGGCTTCATCAGCACGCCCTGGTTGGCAATGGCGGAAAGGGCCGATATGAGCTGGATGGCTGTAACGGACACGCCCTGGCCGAAGGCAATGGTGGAAGTATCCACTCGCGTCCAGCTCCGAACCGGTCGCAGCAGGCCGGCAGTCTCGCCGGGAAGATCGATCCCCGATTTCTGTCCGAAACCGAAGCGCGTGAGGTAGTCGTGGAATTTCTCTTTGCCGAGGCGCTCGGAAATCTTTACGGAACCGATGTTACTCGAATATTTGATGATCTCAGCAAAGCTCAGGTAGCCGTGCTTTTTTCTCTGGGCTTCACGGATAACCCGATCAGCAACGGCATAGTTTCCATTTTCACAGTAAATTCGATCCGTTTCTTTGTGAACCCCCTCTTCCAGAGCCGCTGCCGCAAGAAAGGGTTTGAAGGTGGAACCGGGATCAAAACAGTCCGTAACGACCCTGTTCTTTCCTGCGGCGGCGCCCGATTTGGAAACATTATTGGGATCAAAACCTCTTTCGTTGGCCAGTGCAAGAATTTCGCCGGTCTTGGGATCCATGACCACCGCCATGCCGCCTTTGGCGCCTTTGCTTTGAACGGCTTCTTTGAGCTGAGATTCGACCAGATACTGGATCCGGCTGTCAATGGTCAGGATCAGGTTTGTACTTTCCTTTTGTTTGGCCGTCGCAGAATCAATACGGGGATAAAGCCGTTTGCCCTTGGCGTCCCGCGTCCATCTCAGCTGCTCCGGAGCCCCCTTTAGCTGCTCGTCAAATCTGAATTCCAGTCCTTCCAGCCCGCTGGCATCCAGCCCGACGAAACCGATCAGATGACCGGCCAATTCCCCATTGGGATAAAAACGCTTCGGTTCCTTGATGATAAAGATGCCGTCCAAATCCAGCTTTTCCACGAGGGCGGTCTGGTCCGGGGTAATCCGGCGCGCCAGCCAGCTGAAATTTTTCGCACCGGAGAGTTTTTTCAAAAGAGTTTCTTCGTCTGTATTCAAAACAACAGCTATCTTCGCCGCCGTTCCGCGGAGGTCCTTAATTTTTGAAGGATCCGCAAAGACGGAGTCGGACATGACACTGACGGCCAGCTTTTCTCCGTTGCGATCAAAAATAATTCCTCTTTCCGATTCCACCCGCAAGGTGGTGGTGTGCTGCCTGTCTGCCCGGGCCTTGAGGCTCTGTCCGTTCAAAACCTGAATCTGGTAGGCGCGCGTAATGAGGGCGATAGAGAAAACCAGAAACAGACTCAGCAGGGTGGCAATCCTGAAGCGCAGCCATTTTTTTTCTTCAACGGTCATTTCACGGCTCCTGTGTCCTTGATGAGAATGACCTGATCTCCATCCGGATAGGACAAATTCAGTGAACTTCTTGCAATCGCCTCGATGCGCTGGGGCGATTTCAAGGTGGCCTGCTCGAGTTTCAGCTTTCGCTGTTCATCCAGCATCTGTTCCCCACGTGTCATTTCTTCGGCAACTTGATATTCCAGTTTTGTCATCTGGACGTGCGACCATACATAGGTTACGGCCACCGCCATCAGCACAAACGCCACAAAGAGAAAAACGGAATATTTCAATTGCGGCGCCGTCTTTTTCTCCTGCCCGGCTCCCTCCACAGATGTGATAGGATTCGCGGCCATGTTTATCGCCTCTCCGCTGTTCTGAGCCGGGCGCTTCTGGCTCTCGGATTTGAACCAATTTCATCCGTTTCGGGATACACCGGCCGTTTTGTAAGCACATTCAGCCTGGATTCGCCTTGACAGCTGCATACCGGCAGATCGGGGGGGCAGGTACACCCCTTCTGAGCAGCGCGAAAGGCCTCCTTGACAATGCGATCCTCAAGGGAATGAAAGGAAATAATGGAAAATCGCCCTCCCTGGGTAAGCACGTCAATACCGCTTGAGATGGCCCTTCGGAGATTGGAAAGTTCATCGTTGACGGCGATGCGGATGGCCTGAAAGGTTCGGGTGGCCGGGTGGATCCTTCTTTGCCGGTATGCGGCGGGAACCGCATGATAGACGACCTCGGCAAGCTCTCCCGTGGTACGGATCGGAGCCGCCGCCCGTTTTGTCAGGATGGCCCTTGCGATTCTTCCTGCCATAGGTTCCTCGCCATACGCTCTGATCATTTCCCTTAAGTCTTTTTCCGGAGACAGGTTAACGAGATCATAGGCGCAGTAGCGACTGTCCTGATCCATGCGCATATCGAGGGGAGCATCCGAAGAAAAGCTGAAGCCCCTGTCTCCCGCATTCAGTTGATGGGATGAAACGCCCAAGTCCAGGAGGATACCATCAACTTTCTTGATGTTCAGGTTGGTTAGGACATTACCGATATCCGCAAAATTAGCCTTGACCAGAATTTTTCGCCGGCCAAAGGTTTGCAATTGTCTTTCCGAGGCAAGCAGGGCATCGCTATCCCGGTCGATGCCGATCAACAAACCGTCCGGGGCTGTCTTTTCCAGAATCGCCCGGGCGTGACCGCCTCCGCCGACCGTACCGTCCACATACATACCGCCGGGTTTGCATTCCAGCGATGCAAGGACCTCTCCGCACATGACCGGTTCGTGAAAAAGGGACATCTCATCGTCCGTCTCTAAATGCCCATATCCGCCATATAGTCAGTGAAGGCATCGAGTTCACCTTCCGTCTTTTTCATCTCCGCGTCAAAGCGCTCCCTGCTCCAGATCTCGATCACCTTGATCATGCCGGCCAGCACAACGTCTTTTCCCAGCGCGGCGAATTCTCTCAGATTCGGGGGAATCAGAACGCGCCCCTGGCTATCCAGCGAACAGTCCACGGCGCCGGACATGAAGAAACGCTGAAAGGCCCGCACCTGTTTCCTCAGGATGGACTGATGGCTGACCTTTTCTTCAATGATCCGCCATTCATCATAGGGAAAAACCATCAGATAATTTTCCCAGTTCGTGATGACGAGCCGGTTGTCATACTTCTCGGCCATGACCTCACGGAGCCGGGACGGGAAAATGATTCTTCCCTTGTCATCGATGGTGTGATAGTACTGACCCCTGAAGACAGACACCGGATTCCCCTCCACAATCATCCACTTTACTCCACTTGTGGCCACCATAATGAAGGAGATTCGGTTTGTCAAGCAAAAATTTACTCTTTTTTCCTTTTAATCTGATATTTTAAGACGGCCTGCGCATGCGCGGCCAGGTTGGAGGAAAATATATGCGTCCCGTCATTCTTCGAGACAAAATAGAGATAATTGACGGGCTTGGGATAAAGGGCCGCCTGAAGGGAGTCGATTCCCGGATTGGCGATGGGGCCGGGCGGTAATCCCGGAATCTTGTAAGTATTGTAGGGCGTATCATTGTCCAGATCCTTCCTTTTCACGATGCTTCGATACTCATTGAGACTGTAAACTGCCGTCGGATCGCTCTGCAGCCTCATGCCCTTTTTCAGTCTGTTGTGAAATACGGCGGATACCTGAGACTTTTCTTCCTCATCGCCTGATTCTTTGCCGATCAGGGAAGCCAGCGTCACAAACTTGGTGGTGGTCATCCCCAACACCTTTGCCCTTTCGATCATCTGCGGGGTGACTTTTTTCCAGAACTGATTCACCATGACTCTGACGATTTCCCGGGTCGTCATGCCCCGGTTGAATTCATAGGTATCGGGATATAGATACCCTTCGGCGCTTGCGGCATCAACATTCAGCGACGCCAGAAAGACAGAATCGGTGGTCACGCTGATAAAGTTTTTTTCACTGACGAGATTCTCCTCGATGAGGAGGTCGGCAATTTGTTTGAGGGTATAATCTTCGGGAATGGTCACCTTGTGGATCCTGATATCGCCCCTGACCAGTTTATCCGTGATTGCACCGGGAGACATGCTTGTGACCAGGTCATACTCCCCGGCCTTGATCTGGCCGGCGACCCCCTTGAATAGGGCCAAGAGGGTAAAGAACGCTTTATTCTTCACCATGCCCGCCTGATCCAGAATATCGACTATCTCTAAGAAACCGGCCCCTTTGGGAATATATACCGTCACGACAACGGCTCGGTCATCGATGGGACTTTTCGCATAGATTATTAGAAACAGGCTCAATGCCAGGAGCAATGCGACGCCCAGAGCAATCCCTTTCTTGGCTCGCTGATTCAGAGACAAAAACGCTTTCATGGGTTGTTTCCGGTCAGGTTTAACATCATTGACTCGACGGATGGAGGGAATTCAGGTAGCCTTGCAGGATGATACCGGCGGCCATTTTATCGACGATCTGTTTTCGCTTCTCACGACGCATCCGGGATTGAATGAGAATATCCTCCGCCGTTTGGCTGGACAGCGTCTCGTCCCATTTGATCACGGGAAGGGAGAGCCTGGCCTCAAGCAACCGGGCGAAGCGGTTGACTTTCTCGCATTGGATGCCCTCCGTTCCATCAAGTCGCAGGGGATAGCCGATGACGATTTTTTCCACGCCATAGCTTCTGATCAGAACTTCCAGGGCTCTCACAACCTGATTTTTATTTTTCCACGTGATCGTGGTCAGACCCTGGCCGGTCAGGCCCAGCTCATCACAGAGGGCAACCCCGATTCTTTTGCTTCCGTAGTCGAGACCGAGTATCCTAATCTCCCGTTCCCTCCCCCTCCCCTTCGTCCCCTCCCGCCGAGGGAGGGGAAAAGGGACTTTTTACGATGGCGTCAAAATTCAAGTCGATTGACAATTCAACATCCGCATTGGTGCGGTAGAAACATACAATATACTTTTAGCGGTTGTCAAATAGATTGGACTTTGTTATTGAAAAGACATGAAGCACATCGTCCTGGGAACCGCGGGTCATGTTGACCATGGCAAAACAGCACTGATCAAAGCGCTCACCGGCGTCGATACGGACAGGCTTAAGGAGGAAAAGGAGCGCGGCATCACCATCGAGCTCGGTTTTGCCTCCCTGACCCTGCCCGGCGGCCGGACCCTTGGCGTGGTGGATGTGCCGGGCCACGAACGTTTCATCAAAAACATGGTTTCCGGCGCAGCGGGGATTGATCTGGTGGTCATGGTCATCGCCGCCGACGAGGGTGTAATGCCCCAAACGAAGGAGCATCTCCAGATCTGTTCGCTCCTCGGCCTGAAAAAGGGGCTTGTTGCGCTGACGAAGGTGGATCTGGTGGATGAGGACTGGCGGGACTTGGTCACCGACGACATCCGGACCTTCCTGAAAGGCGCCTTTCTGGAAGCATCCCCCATTGTTCCCGTTTCCGCCTTAACCGGCGCAGGTCTGCCGGATCTGCTGAATGAACTGAATCAGATTGCTTCCGGGATTGAAGAAAAAGGCGATGCCGGCCTGTTCCGACTGCCCATCGACCGGGTCTTCAGCATGAAGGGGTTTGGAACCGTGGTCACCGGTACCCTGGTTTCCGGAAGCATCCAGACCGGTGAGGACGTGACCGTTTTACCTCATCGGATCAACTCCCGCATCCGGGGCATGCAGGTTCACAATCAAAGCGTCAGCCTGGCGGAATCGGGGCAGAGGACGGCCATCAATCTTCAGGGAATTGAGAAGGCCACGATTGCAAGGGGCGATGTTCTGACGCGGCCCGGTACACTGGAGACGACAAGGCGTCTAGACGTTTTTTTCGAATATCTGCCTTCAAACGAAAAAAAACTGAAAAACCGGGCGCTAGTCCGTTTCCATGCCGGCGCCAGCGAAATCATGGCCAGAATCAGCTTTCTGGATCGTGACGACATCGCACCCGGTGAAAGTTCATTCGCCCAGCTTTTTATGTCATTACCGACCGTGGTCATGACCGGGGACTGTTTCGTCATCCGCAGCTATTCCCCCGTCACGACGATTGGCGGCGGAACTGTCTTGGACCCCCTCTCGCGAAAGCATAAAAGATATTCAAGGCGGATCATTGATGAACTTGAACGGCTACAGCATGGCGACGATCTGGAACGGATCGCGACCATCATTGACCGATCCTCTTTCACGGGGATCGATCTCCGGGGACTGGTGATCCGGACGGGCCTCCCGCAAGGCCAGTTGAAAAAGAGACTGGAAGCGCTGTTTTCACAGAAGCAGGCGATTCTTCTTGACCGGGAGGAGACAAGGGTCATCTCCTTCAAGGTTTATCAGGATCTGCTGGAGAGATTAATATCGGATATCCGTACCTTCCATGAAAAATTCCCGCTCCAGGAAGGGATGTCCAGGGAAGAACTGCGGACCAGGGTCGGATCTTTTGTCAGCCCCAAACTGTTCAATGCCATCCTGCGGGATCTGGAACAAAGCGGCAGGGTCGTCATTGACCGGGAAAACCTGCGGCTGCCGGATCACCGGGTCAACCTGAGGGGCGAGATGGAAGATCTGCGGCAGATTCTCTCCGATTTGTACCGTAACGCCGGTCTGACCCCGCCATCGATGAGGGAAGTCGTGGGAAAGTTCACAGAACAAAAGCCCCGCGTGGGCAGTGTCCTGAACGTGATGCTCAAAGACGGCTCGCTGATCAAGATCAACGAGGATCTGTATTTCGATCAGGTTGCACTGGCCAAGTTGCGCGAAGACTACAAAAACCTGCTCCAGAAAGACGGAAAGGCGACTCCGGCCACCTTCAAGGAATTAACCGGTCTGTCGCGAAAGTTTATTATCCCGTTACTGGAATATTTTGACATGACCAAGCTCACGGTCCGGTCCGGGGAACACCGCATTCTGAGAGAAAAAGGGAATTGATTATGACGCCTGCAGAAAAGGGCATTACGACCTTTCCGGTTTACACTTTCGATGGCCGGGCTTTCTCCAAGGGGGATGTCAATATTATTCAGGAGATGCCCCTGCAGATTTATCTCAATGGACGGCATCTGGCCACAATCGCCTGTACAGGGCTGCATGTCGACGAGCTGGCCCTGGGATATCTGAAATCCGAAGGAATCATCAGGGAATCCTCGGACATCAGGGATATGCGGATGGATACGCCGGCAGGCATTATCCGCATTCTCACGTCTGCTGCGATAGCGACGGATCCAATAGACGATCCTTGCAGGAGATACATTGCCTCGAGCGGCGCCCGCGGAACCCTCCGGGAAGGTCATCCCAGCCTTCCCGAACCGATTCCACCGGACGCAATGCAAATGTCACCGGAACGGGTTCTGCAGTTGATGGACCGGTTCATTGATCTCTGTGTACTTCACCGGATCACCCGCGGAACCCACGGCGCCGCGCTCACGGACGGAAAAGAAATCCTCGTGGTGCGGGAAGATATCGGGAGGCACAACGCCCTTGATATGCTGGCCGGCTATGCGCTGTCGAATCACTGGGATTGCTCCGATAAGGCCGTCCTGAGAACGGGCCGGGTTTCAGCGGAAATTGTCTATAAGGTCCGGAATCTGGGGATACCGGTTGTGGTCTCGCTGGCGGCGCCGACAACCCGGGCTGTACAACTGGCCGGCGAAGCCGGCATCACGCTCATCGGCGCTGTCCGGGGCAGATCCATGCAAGTCTATACCCATGAAAGGCGGGTCGGTCTGTGAACAAGAAAACGGTTTATATCGAAAATCTGAAGGCGGGTGAAAAAATAACGAGCGCTTTTCTGGTCGCGGAAAAGAACCTGGCTTATTCGCAAAAGGGGGCTCCCTACCTCAATCTGCGGCTGAAAGACAAAACCGGAGAAATCGACGGAAAAATCTGGGATAACGCCAACGAATGGGATGGCCAGTTTAAGAAGGGCGACATTGTCCAGGTTTACGGGCGGGCCTTGAGCTACAAAAACAGCCTGCAACTGTCCGTGCTGGAACTGAAAAGACTGACGGATGACCAGATCGACCTGGCCGATTATTTCCCGGCGGCAAAACAGGCTGCCGAAGACATGTTCACCGAACTGATGACCTATGTCGAAAAGATTCAGACGCCCTGCCTGAAGGACCTCCTGAATGCCTTCTTTCAGGATGAGAAGACAAAGGCGCTCTTTAAAAAAGCCCCTGCTGCAAAGGGATTCCACCATGTTTATCTGGGGGGGCTCCTTGAACACACGTTGTCCGTAGCAAAGCTGCTTGATATGACGATTCAACACTATCAGGGTGTCAACCATGACCTGCTGCTGACGGGCGGCCTTCTCCATGACATCGGAAAAATTTATGAATTTGACTATGACCGGCTTGTGCAATACAGCGATGAGGGCCGGCTGATCGGGCATATTGTGATGGGGGTGGAGATGGTCAACGCAAAGATGGCCGCCATCGAGGGCTTTCCGAAAACGCTGGCTATGGAGCTGCGGCATTTGATCCTGAGCCATCACGGGGTGCTGGAATTCGGCTCACCCAAACGTCCGAAAACCCTGGAAGCCCTGATCGTTCATTACATCGATGACCTGGACGCGAAAGTCAATGCCTTTCAGACCTTTGTCGATGATGCTCCGGAAGACGATACGAGATGGACCCCCTTTCATAAATTGCTGGAGCGTTATCTCTACAAGGGCGGCTGATAGATTACGGCTTCGTAAAAAGTCCGGATGCTGCGTTGCGCTGCATCCTTCGTCATTGCGGCGTACGTAAGAGTACGCCTCATTCCTCAGGATTTGCGCGCCTTGCCTGCGGAACTTTTTACGAAGCCGTCTTACTCGGCTCATTTTTCGATTTTTCGAGTTCGTCATGATGAAAATTATTGAATGTGTGCCCAATTTCAGCGAGGGCCGGGACAGGAAAAAGGGGCAAGCCCTCGCGGATGCTGCCGCTGCTGTTGAGGGAATTAAGCTCCTCGACTTCTGCATGGACGAGGATCATCACCGCAGCGTCCTGACATTCATTGGCCCTCCCGGCGCCGTTAAAGACGCCTGTCTCGCCGCCTGCCGGAAGGCTCTCGAAATCATTGATATGTGTGAACATACCGGCCTCCATCCCCGGATTGGCGCCGTCGACGTGGTCCCCTTTATTCCGCTGGGTGATGCGGATATGTCCGATGCCGTCCGGATTGCCCATGATTTCGGCCGTGAATTTTCGGAGCAATTTCAGATCCCGGTTTACTTTTATGGAGAAGCGGCGCTGGTCCCCTGGAGAGGAGAGCTTTCACAGATCCGAAAAGGCGGATACGAGGCATTAAGGGAACGCCTCAAGGATCCCGAATGGCACCCTGACGCCGGACCGAATCTTTTCAACGAATGCGCGGGGGCCACAGCCGTCGGGGCAAGGCTTCCTTTGATTGCCTTCAATATCAACCTCAAATCCGATAACCTGCAACTGGCACGGGATATCGCCGGCATGATCCGCCATTCGGGCGGGGGCCTTCCCCATGTCAAGGCGATCGGACTTCTGTTAAAAAGCCGGCGTGTGGCCCAGGTCTCCATGAATCTCACGGATTACCGGGTAACGTCTCTGCGTACCGTCTTCGACCGTGTTCAGGAAGCGGCCGGCCGCCGCGACACCGATATTCTTGAATCCGAACTGATCGGCCTCATCCCCGGGGCCGCCCTGGCGGATGTCACCGCCGATTATCTGAAATTAAAGGAATTTTCCAATCGGAAAATCCTCGAATCGCACTTCTAACCTGCGGCAAGCGGGCGGATCGGCACAGTAAAACAGATTGACAGAGCAATCCGGATTATGTATCATGCGGGACACTTAGATACAGGCAGAAAAGTCATCTTTGGAGGTCCCTTCATGAGAGAAGAAGAGAGGAATGTCCGCCTGGAATACTGGAGCAATAGCAGGCGCAAGTGGTATAATATTTATTTTTTTGCGGGCATCGGCATCAATCTAATCCTTTATTTCACCAAACCCTATGGTTTTGATCCGAGCGGGAGTATCTTCTGGGGAGCATTCATCGGCCTGGCCATCCCGCTTACAACCATGTTTTTATTTTCCTACATTCACAAAAAAATGATCGGGTTATAAAAAATATATCATGAAGATCACAGCAATCGAACTTTGGCATGTCTCGGTTCCGCTCAAGCACACCTTTTGGCCCACGTGGATCCCGGGCTATCCGCAGACGCATAACCGTTTCACGTTGATCAAGCTCATCACCGACAACGGCATCGAGGGCTATTCTGCAGGAACAGCGATGGGAAAAGAGCGGGAGGGGCTGGGCGATCTGCTGGGCGCCTATCTGATCGGCGCGGACCCGACGGACATCGCCCGCGTGCAGGGCCTGCTCAAACAGGCGGGTTACCTCGGATGGCGGAACTTCTGGATCGAGCCGGCCTGCTGGGACATCATCGGCAAAAGCCAGGGCAGACCGGTTTATGAAATCCTGGGCGGCCGGGCAAGGCCGATCGAAGCCTACTGTTCGACCGGTGAGATGCACGACCCGCACCGCAGGATCGACGAACTGCTGGGCATGCGCGAACGCGGTTTCAGGACTGCCAAGCTCCGGGTCAAGAACCGGGAACTTGCCGATGACATCCGGCTTGTCGAGGTGATCTCAAAGGGATTGAGCGACAAGATGCGTCTCGGAGTCGATGCAAATCAGGGCTGGCCCGTATCCATCGTCGATCGCGTACCGGACTGGGACCTGAAAAGGGCCACGGAATTCGCCGAAGCCTGCCATCAGAACGGTCTGATCTGGCTTGAAGAGCCGCTCGATTCAAGGGACTATGACGGCAACGCGGCGCTCAAGAAGACCTCCAAAATCAAAATCTCGGGCGCCGAAATAAACTACGGGTGGGATGAGATCAAGATCATGTTCGAGAAGGACTGCTTTCACATCTATCAGCCGGACGCCACTTTTGCGGGCGGGATCCAGCAGTGCATGCAGGTGATCCAGGCCTGCCATGAGAAAGGGCGAGAGTACTCTCCCCACACCTGGAGCAACGGCATCGGTTTTTATGTGAACTGGAACCTTGTCCTTGCAGATCAGGAAAACACGCTGCCGCTCGAATACCCCCTGGAAGAACCTTCCTGGGTCCCCGAGTTCCGCGAAGGCATCATCGATCCGATTATTCCGGACAACAACGCCATGCTTGCCCCGTTTACAAAACCCGGCCTGGGCTTCGACATCAACCCGTCCATGCTGAAAAAATACGGCAAGCGCTTCTTCCGGCTGACCGAAACGGGCCTGAAGTTCAAAGTCATCCGGGAAAAGGGGTTGTTGGCCGCGCTCGCGCTCAAGAAACGCAAGGAAGCGCAGTGACTGCCGGTAGGGGATCACCGCCTGCGCCGCCGGAGGGTTCACGGCCCTCCGGAGCGCAACCCGGCGAACGGCGCCGGGACTATTCCGGCGGATAGAGCGATTCGATCTGTTTTTCGTACTTTTCCCGGATCACCTTCCGCTTGAGCTTCATGGTCGGCGTCATCTCACCGGTATCCTGGGACCATTCCGTTTCAAGCAGGACAAACTTTCTGATCTGTTCCACGCGCCCATAATCTTTGAGCTGCGCCTCGATCTCCTGTTCAAAAAGTTTGTTGATCTCTGGATTCCTGATGAGATCCTGGCGGTTCGAGAAGGGGATGTTCTTCTCTTTGGCCCAGCTCTCCAGCGTCGCGAAGGCCGGCACGATGAGCGCGGAGAGATACTTCCGGTTATCGCCGATGACGGCCGCCTGTTCGATGAAAGCGGACGTCAAAAGGGCGTTCTCGATGTTCTGCGGCGAGATGTTCTTTCCGCCGGAGGTCACGATGATGTCCTTGATCCGGCCCGTGATCTTCAGGTAGCCGTCCCGGTCGATTTCGCCGATGTCTCCCGTGCGGAAGTAGCCGTCTTCCGTGAAGGCTTCCTTCGTTGCGGCCTCGTTCTTGTAGTATCCCTTCATGACCTGAGGACCCTTGATAAGGACCTCACCGCCGTCGCCGATCCTGATGCTGGTATCCTTCACGGCCGGGCCGACGGTTCCGGGTTTGATCCACTTGGGCCGGTTTGCGTTGGTGATGGGCGTCGTCTCGGTCAGGCCGAACCCCTCTAGAACCGTGATGCCCATGCCGAGGAAAAACTCCGCGTCGGATACCGACAGGGGCCCGCCGCCGGAGATGGCGGCGACGAGGTTATCCATACCCAGGGCTGCCCTGAGCTTGGAGAAGATGATCTTGTCGGCCAGATTGTATTTGAACGCAAACAGGCCGCTGCGTTCCCTGTTATTGCAGACGTAAGGGAGGTTCTCTTTTGCAACGCCCATGGCCCAGCCGAACAGGGCCTTCTTGACGGGAGGCGCCGTTGCGACCTTGGCGATGATGCCCGAGTGGATTTTCTCATAAATGCGCGGCACGCTTACAAGAAAGGTGGGCCTGATTTCCCCAAAATTCGCCAGGAGCTTTTCCGCGCTTTCGGCAAAGGCCACCTTGTGGCCGAGAAAGATCGGGATGTAATAGCCGCAGGTCCTTTCCAGAGAGTGAGCCAGCGGCAGGAAGGACAGAAAGGTATGATCCCCGGAGAGAAAATCCGGGTCGATCGCATGGGCCTGGTTCACGTTGGAGACGAAGTTCTTGTGCGTGAGCATGACGCCCTTGGGGTTGCCCGTTGTCCCCGAGGTGTAGATGATGGTCGCCACGTCCTCGATATTGATCGGAGCGAGCCGCTTGTCGAACTCATCCTTGTCGGCGGCCGCCCTGCCTTCATCGAGGGCCTCCTTGAGCGTGATCACACCGGCCGGCGGGTTATCGAGGTCGTCGAAGATGATGATGTCATCGAGGTTCGGGAGCTTTTCCCTGGCCTTGACGATCTTGTCCATGTGCTCCTTCGTACCCGCAAAGCACTTCTTCGCATCCGAATTGTCGATGATGTAACGGGATTCTTCAACGGAGTTGGTTGCGTAAATCGGGACATTCACGGCGCCCACTGAGATGATGGCCAGGTCCGCCACCCACCACTCGTAGCGGTTCGGTGAGAAGAGCGCCACCTTGTCGCCGGGCTGGATGCCCCGGTTGATGAGGAACATGCCAAGAGCCCGGACCATTTCGTTGAGCTTTTTCCATGAGATTTCTTCCCAGGCGCCCGCTTTGTTTTTAAAAATGACCAGTGTTTTGTCTCCATATTGCCGGGCCCTGTTTTGAAAGATCGCTCCCATCGATGTCTCTTTGAACTGTTCCATGAAATCCCTCCTTGAATGTCATTGTCTATTGCTCTTATTATATGGACTTTTTTTGCGAAGTTGTCAATATGGATAGGGCTTGCATTTTATCGCTGCTGTCGATAGGTAAGAAGACATGAATCAGAGTCTTCCCCGTATCGTCCTCAAGCCCGGCAGAGACCGGTCCATCCGGCAAGGCCATCCGTGGGTCTTCTCCGGCGCCGTGGCGTCCGTGGCGGGAAGCCCGGATCCCGGCGATATTGCGCTGGTGGTCAGTCACGATCATGAGCCGCTTGCGCTGGGTTTTTTCAACGACCGGTCCGATATCCGGTTCCGGATGCTGACCCGTCGTGTCGATGCGCCTGTTGACGAGTCCTTCTGGGCGCATCGCATTCGGACGGCGGCCGATTTGCGGCGACGGGTTATCCCACCCGGAACGACCGCCTGCCGCCTGATCAATGCAGAGGGGGACGGGATGCCGGGTCTGATCGTCGACCGGTATGGAGATGATCTCGTTATTTCCATCGCCACGGCAGGGATCGAGAAATACCGCAACGCCATCCTGAATCAACTCCAGCGGGTTTGCGATCCGGAACGAATTTACGAGCGCAGCGAAGGCCGCGCCCGACAGCGCGAGGGGCTGGAAGACCGGATCGGTCCGGCTGGCGGCAGTCTGCCGGAGGCATCGCTGATGATCACGGAAAATCATCTGCGTTTTGAGGTGGATATCATCGCAGGTCAGAAAACCGGTTTTTTCCTGGATCAGCGGGATAATCGGGAGCGGATGGGCAAACTCAGCCGGGGAGCTGAGGTCCTGAACTGTTTTTCCTATACCGGCGGTTTTTCCGTATATTGCGCCCGGGGCGGGGCAAACAAGGTCATTTCCGTAGAAACGTCCGCATCGGCCAATGACATGGCGAAACGGAATCTGGCAGCTCAACGGTTTTTCACCGGAAGAGCACCCCGTTATTCAGGCGGACGTTTTTCAATATCTCCGGAAAACGGACGATTCCTTTGATCTGATCATCCTGGACCCGCCGTCCTTTGCCAAGACCAGAAAGGATGTGGTGCGGGCATCCCGGGGCTACAAGGACATCAATCTGCAGGCGCTCCGGCACCTGAGGGAGGGCGGCCTGCTGGCCACCTTTTCCTGTTCCAATTACGTCGATGAGAAACTCTTTGAAAAAATCGTGCTGGGCGCCGCCCGCGATGCGGAAAAAACGGTGCAGATGCTTGCGAGGCTCGGCGCCGGTGGCGATCACCCCGTCCTTTTGACCCATCCGGAAGGCCTGTATCTCAAGGGATTGCTGCTGCGGATAACGTCCTGACCCCCATCCCTATGGCTCAGCGGTCCGAAATCAAAAAATGTATTTCATCAGCACCGGTATCGCTATAAAGGTCCCGATGGACGTGGTCAAATTCACAAAAGCCACGAGAATCAGCAGCCTTGTGATCTTGTTTCGAAAAAAACCTGAGAACCTGGTAATGTCGTCTTTAAGGTCTAAAAAATCCTTCACCTGCGGCTTCCTTAAAGATGCCTCTACGAGACCTGCCACCCAACCCGTCGCGATCAGAGGATGCAGCGTCGCGATGGGCGCCGAGAGGGCGGAAGCCAGAATGGTGAGGGGATGCGCCAGCATCAAGACGGCGCCTATCGCCGCGCAGGTTGCCGTTATGGCAGACCAGGAGAGAATCATATTGATGCTGGCCTGACCGCCGGAGTAAAAGAAACCGGCCATGAACAGCGCGATAATCCCTCCGGAAAACACCCATCCGAAAAGCCTCGCCCAGAGACCGGGGGGCGGAATCTGGTTGATCGCTTCAA
Organism: uncultured delta proteobacterium; assembly: GCA_963743175.1. Lineage (GTDB taxonomy): Bacteria > Desulfobacterota > Syntrophia > Syntrophales > Fen-1087 > JAPLJM01. The sequence continues at coordinate 522,758 of CAVUOQ010000012.1, forward strand.
TATCGATTTCCTGATCGAGGTACTGCTGAATCCCGGGAACATGGCCGGCGCCGACGACGGCCACGATCCTCTTCCCGGCGGCATGACTGATTCGGTACGCAAGATACTGATCGCGTTCATCAATCAGTGTGGTCTTGACTTCCGGCAGCTTTTCACCTACCGCCTTGAGGGCCAGGTCGAGGACGTCATGCTCTTTGAGCTTCTCGATGTCCTCTTCCGTGATGTCCTCGGTGATGAACAGAGACAGGATCATTTCCGATAGAAACTTCAACCTGGTCCAGAAACGCATCATCCGCCAGGTCCGAAGCAGCGTCACACGAATCTCCCGATCTGCGAGAACAATCTTCGCCCCCGTGGCTTCGGCCTTCGCAATGGCCCGCAGCATTTCCTCCCCGGGATTGATTTTGAATTTTTCGGCGATTCTGCGCTGAAAGGAAACCATGAGCAACTGGGAAAGCAGCAGGGCCGTCCGGTTATCCCGGATCACTTTGACAATGTCCGTTTCCTGCCACTTGTCCTTCTGTTTGAGGGCGTCGAAGCGCGCCTGGCAGAGTTCCACACAGACCACGTCAGGTTTTTCTTCGTCGATGACCCTTTCCACCAGCTCGGCGCTGTCCCTGGAAACATGGGCTGTACCGACAAGGATTATTTCCCTGCCGGCCTGCGCCAGGCGATGCACATTAGGATGATCCAATAATTCTTTTTCCTTTACAGAATATAAAGGGTTGTAAGGGACCCTAAGAGGGCATGAGCCTTATCAATATATCGTTCGGTTGTAAAGGGAAATGGTTTTGGTGGACGTCGAGGGCCAAATAGACTATCTTCAACACGGCAGAGGGAAAACCGGCAGGAGGTAAAAATTGAGACCGGGAGATCGAATCGAACTGCGCATCGACAGCGTGGCCTTCGGCGGTGACGGTGTGGGACGCTGCCAGCAGCAGGTCGTCTTTGTGCCGCTCACGGTTGACGGCGATGAGGCGGTGGTCCGCATTACAGACGTCAAAAAGAGGTTTGTCCGGGGCTGCATCGAACAGCTGCTTCAGCCGTCCCCTGACCGGATCGAACCCCGATGTCGCCATTATGCCCTCTGCGGCGGATGCCACTACCAGCATATCCATTACGACCGCCAGTTGCGGCTCAAGGAACAGCAGGTGGTCGACGCTTTTGTCCGGATTGCAAAAGTGGCTCTGCCGCCGATCACTCCGGTCATCCCCTCTCCCGGGAGCTTCCGGTACCGCGGTAAAGCGGATTATCATATCCGGATCACACCGAAAGCCCCACCCGTTATCGGCTTCATGGATATTTTCAACGACCGCATCATCGATATCGATCACTGCGAAATTATGGATGAAACAATCAATCAAGCCTGCCTGGCCTTCCGGCAGGATATCGAAGCGGGCAGAATAAAAACACTCCGACACCGGCAAACCGTCTGGTCTGCCGGTGCAGCCGGTGAGAAAGCCGAGGTGGTTACGGATTTCCGAACACCCCGATTCGTTATCCGGACCGTCGGCGGGCAACGTCTGATTGTCCCCTACCGGGGGTTTTTTCAGGCGAACCACTTTCTGGTATCCCGCCTCGTTGATGACGTCGTTGAAACAAGCGCCCTGACCGGCCGGGAAACCATTGTGGACACCTATTGCGGCTCCGGATTGTTTTCTTTGTTTCTAGCGCCCCATGCCCGGCAGGTTTACGGCATCGAAATAGACGGCGAAGCCATTCATTGCGCCCGGGTGAACCACCGCCAGGCCGGATTCACAAACGCGGCCTTCCTTCGCGGCGATGCCGGGGAAATCCTGCAAAGGGAATTCGTCGGCGCGAAGAGATGCATTGACGTACTGATCCTCGATCCGCCGCGCACCGGCTGCGATCCGGTGCTTCTGTCCGGGCTCGTTAAACTGAAACCGGCCAGAATTATTTACATCTCATGCAATCCGGCGACACAGGCGCGGGATGTTCGCCTCCTGCTGGATCAGGGATTCACCCTGAAAAGCCTGAAGCCCTACGACATGTTTCCGCAGACGGCGCATATCGAGGTCGTCGCCCTTCTGGAATCATAAACGTTCAAGCCCTGTTCAGGATGTCCAAATCGTAGATATGGCCGTCTCCAGGCACAAATATCTTGAAGTCATCAGTTACAAATCCACGACCATGTCATCCATAGCGGCCAGGGTATTGGGGAAAATTCCTTGCGCCACACCTTCCGACACCTTTCGCTCCGCCAGGGTCAGATAAGTTCCGGCGGCAAAGTGTGTCAGAACCAGCTTTCCGGCACCTGCTTCGACCGCAATTCGGGCAGCCGTTTCCGGGTTCAGGTGGGGCCAGTTTTCATCGTTTTCGCCGCTTTTATAGGCACACTCCATGATGAGCAGGTCGGCGTTGCAGCCCAGGTCAACGGCATTCTCACAGTAACCGGTGTCCGGGCAATAGGCGATGATTTTTCCGTCAATCTTGATTCGGTATCCCAGTGTCACGCCGCTGTGGAGCAGAGGTTTCACGTCCAAAGGAAAGGACAGGCGTTCGGTCTCTTCGGGAACCTCCAGAACCGTGGTTGTAAAGGGAAGCCGGTCGAGGCTCACCGTAAAGGGGCTGTTGACAATGGTCTCCATGATCTTCCGCGCTCCTGACGGCCCGCACAGGGTCAGGCCATGGGGAAAGCGGCATTTGACAAGCATGTGCAAACCGTAGATGTGGTCCAGGTGAAAATGGCTCAGCAGCAGCGTGGTCGGCTTTTCATCACCCACGGGGATGTAATGATCGATCTTATAGAATCCGATCCCCGCATCGAGGATGATGTCGTGCCGCTCGCTCCGGATCAGCGTGCAGATGGTGTTGCCGGTGGGTGTATCATACCAGCCGTTCGTTCCCAGAAAAATGACTTTCAAAACGACCTCCCCTATTCACTCAAAATAATTTTCCGGGCTTTCGCAAAGATTTCCGCCCGGAACCCGTAATAGCTGGGAATCGTCTGGTTCAGGTATTTATGGGTGTACTGGCTGTCATACAGCAGCATGCGCTCAAATTCAGCCGCCTTTCCCAAGGGCTCCAGCTGCTTTGCAACATCCTCATTAAATATTTCTTCCAGTTTTTGGGCGTAATCATTGGCCAGCTTGCGGCGGCTCTCGGTATCGAGGCTGCTGATTTTACCCGCCGCCTCCAGCTCGGAAATCCAGGTCAGCGCGGTTTCCATGAACATGGTCATCTCCTTTCGTTTAAAATACATGACCACGGACTCGATAAAAAATACAGGGATCGCTCATGTGTTGCCATCTCGATCGAGGAGAAGGACTGCTATGACGTGATCCCCGTTCCCACAAAACACATACCGATTATGACCGGATAATATTAAGTGAAACTGCTGAAATAGTCAAAATAAAACCCTCAAGAAAAACAGGGCCGCATCCCGGTCAGAAGATATGATAATACAGCGTGGACAACAAAATGGAAGCCAGCAGAATAACGGAAACGGGTCCGACGATATAACGGTAAGCACCGAAGATGGATGTTTTGAAATATTCGGCCGTCACGACAAAGCAGGCATGCATGGGCGACAGCATCATCCCCATGTAACCGAAGGTATAGGCGAAAGCTGTGGTGGCAGCCGCGACGGCGGCAGAGGGATGAGGACCCACGAGGGCAAAGACAATGGGAAAGCTGGCGCCGACAAAACCGAAAGCCACCCCCGTTACCATGCCGGAGATGAAAGGAATCAGCATGATCACCACAATCAGCGGAATGCCGGTCTGAATGAGTTCGTCCCGCATGCCGGTGATCAGGGTTGATCCCGTTGCGTCAACCGGACAGGAGAGCGCTGCTGCGAAGGTCTGTATACCGATAACCAGGACGATCATGAGCCAGGTGTCCGCCCTTTTCAACATCAACGCTGTGGAGCCAAGGGCCGAAGCATGGCCCGCAAAAACCACCGCAAGCGCCGCCACGAGCCCCACAACCATGGCGACCAGATTGGCCAGTGTCCCTTCAACTCCGATCAGGGGCAACAGGGCCGAACCCGCGAGGGAAATGATTACCAGCAGCCCGATCGGACCCAGGGCGGCAAGAACAGCGGCGGCATCCAGGGTGCCGCTATTTGCGTGGTCATCACTGGATCTTTTGACTTTTCTCAGAATAAAGAGGTACCCGCCCAGGATTGCCGCGAAGGTAAAGGGGAGCTGGATGAGAAAGAACTTCAGCGCCGGAAGCCCGGAATACTGCATGGCCAGGATGACACCGGGGTACAGCGGCCACCAGTATTCCCAGATATGGCGGAACCAGTAGTTGATGGCGACCTTTCGTTGCGGTTCAATTTCCTGGCCCTGATCCACGGCATCGACAAAGGGCGCCGAGAAAAGGGCACCGGCCGGCATGGGAAGCAGCCCCACGAGAGCGGGCAGTCCGGCCAGCATCAGATGCTTGCTTCTCAGCCACAATTTCAGCGCGGCGATGGTTCGACCCATCCGGCCTGTCTTGTTGAGGGCGTCGCTGAAAAAAAGCAGCAGCAGGATGATCAATGGGAGGAGATAATTCTGCGGCAGGGCAAAGCTTTCGATCTGGAACAGGAGGCCCTTTCGTCCCGTTCCGGTCCACAGCGTCAGCAGGATCGAAAAAATAAGAATCGCCGCTCCCAGCGGCGCCTTCAGGCGGTACAGCAGTAAAATTCCCAAAAAAGAACTTCCCACTTTGAGATAAGCCGGTATATATAAAAGCCAATCCATTGTCGGTTCCTAACGAGGCACGGATACATGGCATTTCTGCCTTAGCCAGACTACTATAGGTTAAAGAAAGTCGGGGGTCAACGGGAAACGATTGATCGTGTTCATTTGCCTTGACATCAAGGAAGCACGGCCATATACTTCGCCCCATCGAGATCAGTCAAATTAAAGAAGGGAGAGAGGAAAATGAAAAGGATCTTATCCGTATTGTTGTCAACTGCCGTAGTGATGTTCTTTATGGTCACGCCCGCCCTGGCCAAAACGACATGGAATGCCAATTCCGTCTGGCCGCCCAAGAATCAGCACAGCATCGGTCTGGAAGCGTTCGCCAAGAAGGTTTCTGTGGCAACCAAAGGGGAACTGGAACTGGTCGTTCACGCGGGCGGCGCACTTGGATACAAGGGGCCGGAGCTTCTCAAGGTTGTCCGCGACGGGCTGGTCCCGGTTTCCGACATGCTTATCAGCGGGGTCGCCGGGGACGAGAAAATTCTGCAGATCGTCACACTTCCCTTTCTGGTCCGTGATTTTGATGAGCTGAAGATTCTGATTGACATCTCCCATCCCTATTTCGACAAGGTCGCCCGGAAATGGGGTCAGAAGATCCTCTACACCGCCCCCTGGCCCGGCGCCGGTCTCTGGACCAAAAAGAAGATTACCACTCTGGCCGATCTCAAAGGACTCAAAACCCGCACCTATGACAAGAACGGCGCCCTGGTCATGGAAGCCGTCGGCGCAACCCCTCTCGCGCTGCCCTTCAGCGAGGTCTATACATCGCTGCAAACCGGCGTCATCGATTCCGTCATGACTTCGTCCCCCACTGCGGTGGACGCCAAGTTCTGGGAAGTGCTGAAATATTTCGAGCCCCTGAACATCACCATCGCCACCAACATGGTTACCGTCAACCAGAAGGCCTTCGACAAGCTTCCCAAGGCCCAGCAGGACGCCCTGGTGAAGGCAGGCAGGGAAATGGAACAGAGCCTGTGGGCCGGCGTGAAGAAATGGGATGGGGACATGGTTGCCGTCAGCAACAAGAACGGCATCGAGACGGTCGCCCCCTCCAAGCAGCTCGTCGCGGATCTCGAAAAGATCACGGAAAACATTCGCGCCGAGTGGCTCAAAGGGGCACCCGCGGATGCCCGGAAAATCTATGACGAGTTCAGAAAGAAGGTTAAACGGTAAGCGTCTGAACGCAACATAACAGCCAAAGGGACCCCGGAGTGCGGTCTTCGGGGTCCCTTTTCTTTGACGTGGATGAAAAAACTCATTAATTTCATTGATAATCTCTCGGGATTCAGCGGCTGGGTGGCGGGAATCATGATGGCCGTTGCCTTTGCTCCTGACGGTTGCCGAGATTATCTTCCGCACAGGTTTTTCCAAGACGCTCTATATCGCCGACGAGTATTCAGGCTATCTCATGGCAATGCTGACCTTTTGCGGCCTTGCCTATACGCTGCGGGAGCGCGGTCATATCCGGATTATGATGCTTCCCCATTTCATCAAGGGACGCAACCGGGTTATCTTCAACATGATCTGCTATGTCGTCGGCTTTGTCTTCTGCATGGCCTTCACCTGGTTTACCTTCGTATTTTTCTGGGATTCCGTCGTCAATGAGTCGAGGTCGATGCACGTATCCGAGACCTACCTGGCCATTCCCGCAGTTTTTCATGCCCTTCGGGGCTCTGCTGATGACCCTCCAGTTCCTTGCGGAATTTCTCAAGGCTGTTGCCATCCTGCGGGAGGATACGGAAGGGTCTGCGCATACTGGAAGAGACGGACGAACTCGGCCGATAAATATCGACAGGGTTATTAGATTCAACGGTGGTGAAAGATCAATGGATTTAGGACCTGTCTCGGCAATCATTCTGGGCCTTCTGATCCTCTTCATGGGCGGCTCGATCTGGATCGGCATTTCGCTTTTTCTCGTCGGCATCGGCGGGTTTCTTTTTCTACAGCGACGTTTCCTTCGGTTCGATTATGTCCAATATCGCCTGGAATAATACGAGCAGTTCGGCCATGATGGCCCTGCCCTTCTTCATCTGGATGGGGGAAATTCTTTTCCGGAGCAAGATCTCCGAAAATCTCTTCAAGGGTTTATCGCCCTGGATGGACGCTATTCCCGGCCGGTTGATCCATGTCAACATCCTGGCCTGCACGTTTTTTGCCGCCGTCAGCGGGTCATCGGCGGCCACCACGGCCACGGTCGGCAAGATCACGATCCCGGAACTGACAAGAAGCGGAATTACGATTACGACCTCTCCATCGGCTCCCTGGCCGGAGCGGGTACCCTGGGGTTCATGATCCCTCCCAGCATGGTCATGCTGGTCTACGGGATCATCGGGGACGTGAGCATCGGCAAGCTCTTCATTGCCGGCTTTATCCCCGGCTTCATGATCGCTTTTCTGTTCAGCGCTTATATTCTCGATCCGCTGCCTGATCAATCCCGAACTGGCGCCAAGGGGCGACGACCGCTATACCTGGCGGGACCGCCTGGAGGCCATCCCTGCCATCGCCCCGGTCATCTTCATGATCCTGGCCGTTCTGGGCAGCATCTACATGGGATGGGCAACGCCGACGGAAGCCGGCGCCCTCGGCGTCGTCGGCGCTATTTTCTTTGCCGCCGTGACGAAGAGTCTTACCTCGGGAAGTCTTCAAGGTCAGCCTGATCAATGCGGTGAAGACAAGCTGCATGATCATGCTGATCGTCATGGGTGCCGCCTATCTCTCGAACGCCATCGGTTTCCTGGGGATTACCCGGGCCCTGACCGGCTACGTCATCGAAATGGGTCTTTCCCCCTACACCCTCATCATCATCCTGACCGTTCTGTATCTGATTCTGGGGTGCCTGATCGACGGCTTCTCCATGATCGTCATGACGGCACCGCTGGTTCTGCCCCTGATCGAGGCGGCAAAATTCGATACGGTCTGGTTCGGCATCTATCTCGTCCTGATGATTGAACTGGCCCAGATCACGCCGCCCGTGGGCTTCAACCTCTTTGTCATCAGCGGCCTCAACAACGACGACATCTTTCATATCGCCAGGGCCGCCCTGCCTTTCTTCTTTCTCATGCTCCTGGCCACGGTGCTCCTCACCGTCTTTCCCCAGATCGCCCTTTTCCTGCCGAGCAGGATGTAAGGAATCTCATGGGGGGCTACCGGCTCATGCGGACGTTCTGGAAGACCAGGTCATGCTCCTGCCATGTCCAGAATATCTTGCGCTGATAGATATAGGGATGGATTGCCAGTTTCTTAATTGTTTTCAGATTTGAAGGGGCTTTTTTGAAAATAAGCTGCACGGCCTGGGTTGTTCTTGCATCAATCGGGATTCCCCTGCTTCCCGCCTCGTACATGGAGGTCTTCTGCTGTCCTTTCCAGATCACCACCTGCGATACTTCATGTTCCTTGTCCGCATTGTCTGTCAGCTTCGATTTCGTCCAGCGGTAGCTCTCATCGTATAAGGCCACGTTCCGGTTTTCTTCCGCCATGTTGGTCACGTCAATAAAGACGGATATCTCATCGCCCGATGCATGGGCCCTGATGACCTCGAACAGGACATCTTGAGCCTCGGCTGCCCCAAGGGCTTTGGGATTCCGTTTCACCGGCTCCCTGGCCGGGGCTGCTTTTTCCGGTTCAGGATCTCTGGCGGTCTTCCTGTCATCCTCGTCAGCCGATTTAGTGAGAGAAGAGAAAAAGCGGGACACCCTCCCGGGAGGAGCTTTAGGTTCGGGCTGCTGATCTGTGGTGGTTTTGGGAACCGGCTGAGGCGTCCCCGTACACCTTCCTCCGCTGTCTCTGCCAGCACGGTCTTCACGCGGAAGGCCATCTTCACCCGGACACTGTCTCCCTCGTTGATAAACGAGATCAAGCGGACGGAGGTGATGCGGGCCTCGGTGATGGCTTGATAGGAGGACTCCGCCGTGACCTGAAAATTGGTCACCTCCGTGGTCGAACTGGAGTGCTGCGTTTTCGCATCGTTCTTCACCTCCTCCAGCTTGTCGATAATGGCTTCTGCGGAAACTTCAGCGGGGCTCTGGGAACCCCGGGCGGTCGCCAAGGCCGTCTTGACAATGATGGACTCCCGGATGCGCCGGATATCGTGGAGGGATTTCTGTGCATCCTGGAAAGCCCGGTCTGCCTCTTCTTTTCTTGATTGCACGGCAGCCGTATCCTGCGACACCTTCTTGTGCTGACCCTCTTTTTTCTTCAGGAGGGACAATTGAACATCCTTTTCCGACCGGGCGGAATTTATCCTTTCCTGCAGGGAACTGATCCTTTCCTGGAATGACCGGACATGTTCATGGAGACCCTCTTCGGCGGCCGCATTCATCTGCGTGGCCTCCTTGATCAAATTGTAGGCCCGGGCCAAATCATAATTGGCATGGGAGTAGCCGCTTCCGGCAAGAAAGTGGTCGAGTTCCTTTCGGGAGGTGATGACCGTGACTTTAACCCCTTAGGGGCCGGCGGGTGCTTGATCTTTCCCCCTGCAGGAGCCTGGAAGGGGTATAACTCATAGCGCTTCAGGCGCAGGTAGGTGGTGCCCCTGTCTCCCTTTTCCAGCTCGATCCGCAGAGGCTCTTCGTTGTTCCACTTGGCCGTCCCTTCCTCGACGGCGCGGATGAAATCTGCGGACAGGACGGAGTTGATAACCTTTGTGAAGGACTGGATATAGGTTCCCATGTACTGGGCCATCAGGGGCGCTGAGACCCGGTCGGACAGGCTTTCGAGGTGATGTGCCTTATCTTTAAACCCCCGGGTGAAGATCACCGCCACAAGGGCCTCCCCCTGCTTTTCCGTCTGGAGCCATTTTTTGAGGGCGGCCTGCTGAGTCTTGATGTCCTGATTGTAGCGGGCAATCTGGCTGTCCAGGTTTTCGATGCCGGTGCTGATCGTTTTGACGTTCTTCTGCTGATCCTCGAGTTCCGTTGATACCGCCTGGAACTGTGTCGTCACGTCGTCGCGACGTTTTTTGGCCCGGCTGAACTCCCTGTTGGCAGCGGCGATGGCTTTCTTGTATCCCGCATCTTCCGTCTCCTTTTCGTTCTCCACGGTTTTGAGATTTGCCTTTTCCTCCTGCGGTGTGGAGAAACCTTCCCGGCTGTCCACCTCGGAGCGGATGATCTCCCTGACTTGCTCCCTGGCATCGGAGCGGAGGTTCATCCAGCGGCTGAGGGGAACCTTGGCGGAATATCCCTCAAGGGCCAAAAGAAGGACAAAAACAATCATCAGCGGTATCCGAAACTTCGACATGAAAGATCCCACCGGCGTACAGAGTTTTAATGCCTTGTAATCTAATGAACACTCACACTGCTGTCAAGTCATTTTCAGAAGTCGCATGCGAAAATGGAAATGCCTGATCTGTAAATATATGCGCGTTTAGAGAGCTTTGTATAACCGCCGAAAAATGGTTCGCAAGCGGCGAATCAGATGTTTTCCGCCTTTCCAGAGATGACATTAGCGGCTTGCCAAGAATCATGATTATGTCTGGTCATCCTTTTAGCGGAAAAGATTTTTGAGTCGCGGCGAAGCCATTTTCCATCAGTTTCGTTTAAGGATTGACGCGGGATAGCCCATCAGACTTCATGCAGATCACGGGGTGAGATCGTCAGAAGCTCGGCGCCTTCGGGATGGACGGCAATCGTATCTTCCACCTTGACGACCTCCGTCTGTGATTTCCACATTTCGATTTCCAGCGTCACGACCGTTCCCGCTTGAATCACATCCGGGTTGCCCTTGCTCAGCAGGGGCAACTCATTGACCTCAAGACCAACGCCGTGACCGACGAAAAAAAGCGGATCGGGACTTCCTCCCAGTCTCAGATAGTAAGGCTCTACGCCAATTTCACGGGCTATAGAAAAAGTCATTTCATAGACGTCGTTGCAGGTGACGCCAGGCTTTAAATATTTGATTGTCCGGTCGGCGATCTCCCTCATCCCCTGATAAAGCTCGCGGCAGGAGGCAGGCGCCTTGCCGATCACATAGGTCCGGCTCTGGTCGCTGTGATAGCCCCGATAAAGCGTAGGAATGTCCACGACGACCATATCGCCCTTTCTGATCTTCCGCGCCGAGGCGCCCAGCGGGATGGCGGCGCTCAAGCCAGCGCCGCTGATGGACTGGACCTTCCCGGCAATCCGCGAGAGGTTCTCGCCCGAGGCCAACACGCCCCGGCCCATGAAAAAATCCCACTGGCGAACGAAATACTGTCCTTCATGCCCGGCCCGCCGGTGGGCGTCCTCCACCTCGGCGGACAACTCCAGCTCGGTCATACCGTCCCGGAGCACGCTCATGATCCTTTCGTGTCCCTCATGCAGGACTCGGGCTGCTTCACGCAGATGGGCCAGCTCCTGCTCGTCCTTTATCTTTCTCTGCTCAAGGACCGTCTTCGAAATATCGACGATCCTGAATTGCGGAAGCATTCGGGCCACCCTGAAATAAAGGACCGCCGGGATGACATCGAGTTCCATCCCCAGAGTGCCCCCCTTTATTCCCCACCTTTGCAGCATATCTGCGATGCCGTCGAGTCCCCCCGGGCTTATTCTTTCATCGGGAATCCAGGTTTCCCGGGGAACATGTTCGATCCCCTTGCTGATCAGGAGATGAAAATCCTGCGGAGACAGGACCAGAAAAGAGGGTTGCGCCGTTCCCGTGTAATAATAGACAGATTTGGAATAGTTGAGCAATACGGCGTCAACCGCGATGTCGCCCAGCCTTTCCTGAATGCCCCGGATGCGTTGAAGCGGGCTGAATTTTTGAATCCCCATGTCCATCCTATTCAGAAAAGTTCCCGAATGATTCATGCGGGAGCCGCCTTTTTTTCTTTCTGGAGCTGAACAAGCTTCTCCCAAAGATCATCCACCTGTTTGCGGGTTTCTTCCAATGGGCTCTCATTGCGGATGACGAAGTCCGCGTAGCCCACCTTCTCTTCGATGGGAAGCTGGGACCTCAGGCGGCCGGCCGCCTCATCCCGGCTGATCCCGTCACGCTCCATCAGGCGCTGGAGTTGCTTTTCTTCCGGTACATGGACCACCAGAAGCTTGTGAAACAGGTACTGGAGATTCGACTCGATTAAAAGAGGAATGTCCACCAGAATGATGGCTTCGGGCGTGCGGGCCGTGATTTCAGTCAATTCCCTGATAAACTCTCCAAAAATCTCGGGATGCGTGAACCCCTCGATCTTTTTCCGCTTCTCCATATCCTTGAAGGCGATATCCGCCAGTTTTTTCCGATCCAGGGTCCGGTCTTCCTGGAGGACCTGCTGGCCGAAATAGGCCACAATATTCTTCCAGGCCGGTTTATCGGGTTCCACCACGCGCCTGGCCAAGAGATCGAAATCGATCACCGGCGCTCCCTTCTCCTTGAGCATGTTGACCACCGTGGTCTTTCCGGTGGCGATCCCTCCGGTCACGCCTAACAGGAAACGGTTATCCTTTCCCCGGATCATTTCGAGCTGCCCCAGGCCGGCGTAGGACCCGGGAAAGGCCGTGGCGAGATCCTGCTCCGCACCGGCAAAACTGATGGGATAACGAATTCCCCTTCGGTAGAGCGTCTCCAGCCCTCTCAGGGCCTTTTCCATTTGCTCCGGCGGCAAGGCCATCACGAGGTCTTCATCCTGGGCGTGACCGTAGCGCCGCTCCCCATAACAGGGTATCGTCAGGGAAGGTTTTCCCGTCAGATAGCAGCGGGCAATGGCATCCGAGCAGGAAGATTCGCCCACGCAGTAAAACTGCATCACCTGGTAGTCTTCGAACTGGAGGGCGTTGATTAAAAGCATCATCTGGGCCGGATTGGCGTAGATCAGGACAATATCCGGCTCAAAGGGTTTGTAAACCAGCGGGGCCAGGGCCACAGCCTGGTATTTTCCCAGCGGAAGGCGCGGGATGGCGGCTTCATAACGTTGGGCGTCCGCACGGGTTTTTACCCAGACGATGCTTCGGAAGGTTCCATCGCGGTTTATTTCCGGGACCTCTGTCATGCCCAGGATGGAGGGGCAGGTTGGCCCCAGAAAGTCGTCCAGCTCGGCGCCCACCGTCCAGTCAAAGTTCCTGACCAGCGTGATCAACTGGCAGAGTGTGACTTTTTTGGTGAGGCGGCGAATGAAGGGAATGGCGCCGAGATCCGCCTTGTCCTCAATCATCTTGAAGGCCACCGGAAAAGACTTGAGCCGCAACAACTGCTCCATCCTGCGGACGATCTTCTCCCAGTCCCGTGGTAAGGTCATGTCGATTCCTCCCTTGCTTATTTTATAGTCCGGAAAGCGTTCACTGCCCTCTAAAGGCGACGGGCGAAAAACGACCTTTTTTCAAGGCCTCTACCAGATCACGCTCATTTTGAATCAAATCGGTAAAGCGTGTGGCATAACGTCCCACCTCCCCGGGTTTGTGCGCATCGCTCCCGCCGATCACGGGCAGCCCGAGGATTTCCGCCACCTGGGCCGCAAAGCTGTTTTCATTCTCGGAGACGCGGCTGTTCATGACCTCCACGGCGTCCACTTCCCGAAATACCGGCCGCATGCTTGCCTTTTTCGGCGTCAGGCCAAGATAGCCGATTCCGAAAGTCAGGAAACCCCGGAAGGGATGAGCCGCAATCATGAAGCCCTGCGCCTTCAGAACTTTTTCCCGAAGATCCCCGAGTTTGATCACGCCCTGAATGTCCTCTTCCAGACCCACCACCAGAATATCTCCCTGATCCGTCGTGATTTCATTGCCCCGCAGAATCAGAAAACCGTACTTTTGCCGCCAGGCTTCCACTTCCCGCGGATCCCGGCGATGATTATGGTCGGTCAGGCAGATCCCGTCCAGGCCGATTGCGCGGGCCTCTCCGATGAGCTGCTCTACCGTAACGGAACTGCACGGGGAAGCCGGGGCGGAATGGACATGAAGGTCGATCACCATTCCCCGGGATGCGTCCCGGACGCCTCCCCCCCCTTTTTTCTGAACGGAAACGGACGCAGGAAACCTGGGTTTTTCGGGCTCGCCGGCCTTTCCAAAATAGTCATCGATCTCGATCTCGGGCCTTTTCGCATCCGGATCTTTTTCCAGGATGAGCCGGGCTGCGTCCCGGGCCGCTTCGCAACACTCGCTGATCAGGTCGGCAAAATGCCTGCAGGCCTTCCGGCCCACACCCTTCTGGAGCTTCTGGGTAAAGTCCTGATCGATCCGCAAGCCCACCGCTTCCTGAAGGAATGGGAGTGCTCGAAAACATTCATTATTTTCCATCCGGTTCCAGCGTCCCGCGATGGCGCGGATTTCCAGGTCGGGTAGTCCCAGATCCAGGTCAACTTCCATACCGTAGATGTCGTCTTCCAGCACCCCATGGACGGAAAGAACGTCGTCGTCTTTCCGATAGACGCTCGCCAGTTTGTTTCGTGTGAATTTCAGCATCAGCGGCTCCTGTCGATTTTATCCAATTCCAGGGCTTCCATCAGCGGACTGTTCTCGGAAAGGGCTGCGCAACTGTTATACAATCTGGGATTGGCCCGGACCATGTTGGAGAAAAAAACCTTCTCTCCGGCCGGGTCCCTGGGGGCCGAAAGCAGGATATCCCGCGTAAAGGACATGATAACACCGTTGCAGCATTCATCCAGAAGGATCGATAGCAATTCCACAAAAGGCCGGTCTCCGATCAACCCCCGGATGATCTTCTTGATGCCCGGCCCCACCCGGGCGCCGATGACCTTCTGGAGGTCCCCCGAAATATCGATGCGGTTGCCTTCGCTGGACCGCCTGATCTCGCCGGTCGCCCCGGCAATATCCAGGTTGGGAGACTTGACCAGGATCTCCACCCAGGCCTCTATCGATGTGTCCTGGACGCGGCAGGTGGAGCGCGTCGTCTGCTCATCCACCAGTTCTACGGTGGTGCAACGATTTCTTGTAAAACAAGCGATATCCGCCATAAATGATGAACCTCCGTCAGGGCGCCTTGCTGTTTCATGATTCCGCCAGAAATGGATGGCTGGCCTTATTTAGAACTTCCATTTATCGCTGTCAATGGCAATATTGCTTTTGATCAAGAGAATTTCAGAACCGCATGCCTGATGCTCCAACCGTTGAAAAACAATATTTTGTCAATCACTATATTTTGAGTAACCAAACGTGACAACAAGTGCGTTGAAGGAATTGGCGACAACTGTACGACAGCAAGTGGTATAATTCTCATTTTGCAAGCAGATATAGCCTGTGAGTTCATCCAGCGATTCCTTCCGCTTGTACGACCGTGAAACGGCGTAACCAGCCTAAGTGGGTAGACAGATGTTTTTCTCCTCCGGCCAGCACCGGATGTTGTTTTCGGTAAAGACAACTTTCTGTTATCCACAGATCGTCAACTTCAACGAAGATACAAGACTTCTAGTGGTAAGAATAGATGGTTATCTTTTCAATAATTATGATATGTTTGTGAAAATTTGCGGTGTTTTTATGATTTCTCTTGACTTTATTTATTGAAAACGTAGACTTCTGCAAAATATATGGTTTTGAATCCGGATTCATTGGTCCAAGAGCACGGAAAAAATGGATGGTGATATTTTAACCAAATATTTTAAAGACATGTTTATCTTATTTACCGCAAGATGAAGACAAAAAAAGCGGATACCCTATTGAGGCGTTTTTCCATTTTGTATGTGGGGTTTGCTCTTCTTCCTCTGCTGTTCATCGTTTATCTCTTCACCCTGTACGACAACCGAAACGCGGTAATCGATTTTTCTCGAGACCGATTCAGCTTGATTGCACTCTTGATCGGCGTGAGCGCTTTGGGAGGATATCTCAGCATGCGCGCCGCTCTTGCGCGTTTTGTTACTTTTTCGGAAACGGTCAAGATGTCCGTTCTTGAAAAGATCGATTCCAAAGTCATACTGAAATTGGTCGATGAGGAAGGGGAAATCGGCGAACTCGCCAAATCGTTCGCTCAGATCATCAATCGGCTCGACGACAACATTCAGGAACTGGAGGAAACGAAGACGACGCTTCAGGAGCTGACGAAAAAGGTCAGCAATGTGCTTTCCTCTGTGGAGAACTTCGACAGTTTGGTGCATCTCGTTCTGGAGACGGCGGTCGATGCCCTCGGCGTGAAACAGGGAGCCTTGTTTTCTTTCGATAACGACCATTACACCCTAAGGGCAAGGGTGGGCATAGGGGATGATGTCACCGACGACCGGGCGATATCGTCCGTGAAATCGTATCTGGATCTGATTGCAAAAGAAAACAGGGTCTTTGTTCTTCCGGTAATGGGAAAAACCGAGCAGCCCGCCGGTTTGTTTAATCCCCCGTTGATCTGCAATTCGCTCACCTATCGCGGAAAAATCTGGGGCGCCCTGCTGTTGAGCGGTAAGAAACACGGCGACAATTTTTCAGAAGACGATTTGGGCATCGCCTCCAATTTGAGCAATCAAATGGCC
Organism: uncultured delta proteobacterium; assembly: GCA_963743175.1. Taxonomy (GTDB): domain Bacteria; phylum Desulfobacterota; class Syntrophia; order Syntrophales; family Fen-1087; genus JAPLJM01. The sequence continues at coordinate 538,850 of CAVUOQ010000012.1, forward strand.
GTTTCTTTTGAAAACGCAAAGTTGAACGCTGATGCGGAGCAGACCTATTTTGAAACCATGGCGGCGTTGGCGATGGCGGTAGAGGCGCGCGATCCCTACTCGCGCGGTCATTCCGATCGCGTGGGCGAATATGCACAGAAAATAGGGTCCGAGATGGGACTCCCCGAGGAAAGCATCAAAATCCTCCGCGACGCTTCCCGTTTGCATGACATAGGCAAGATCGGGATTATGGATTCCGTTCTGGTCAAACCGGGGGTGCTTAGCACCGATGAGAGAGACCTCATCAACAGGCATCCGATCATCGGGGAAACCATTCTCATGCCATTAAAGACATTCAAGCTTCTTCTGGACCCCATCCGGCATCATCACGAAAACCTCGATGGCAGTGGCTATCCCGACGGCCTCGGCGGCGATGAATTGAACCTCATTACCCGCATTCTGTCCATTGCAGATATTTACGACGCCATGACAACGGATCGTCCTTACAGAAAGGCGATGGATTTCGCCTTGGTAAGAAAGGATTTCGATTGTCTTGTCGCCGAAGGGAAAATCGACGGGGATGTCGTTTCTCACCTATATCGCATAATCGAAAAAGGCGATCTACGCCCGCGCGGCTGAGGATCACTTCCTGAAATTAGTAAAACGTAAGCCTTGAAGAATATGCTGGATTTCAATCCTCAATCGGTGTGAAACTCATGGAGAAAGACAAGATGAGATTCACAGTCGATCTGTGGCATTCCCGGCTTGCGGAATTAGGAGAGAAGGATGCTACAATTTCTCAAGAAGTTATTCTTTAAGAATAGGATAGATAATAGGTATCTCATACAAAATGGCAGTCTTGTTGTTGTAGTTCCTACCAAGGATGGAAATATAATTGAGTGGAAGGTTCAAGTTATAGATGTTAGTCTTGGTGGAGCTGCCTTCATTTATAAAGGATCACCTGATGATCTTGCCAAATCTGGACTTATTAGATTCCCTAATGATGTGCCTGATGCAGTAGTATTTAAGACAGTATCAGATATTGAGTGCTCAGAGGGATCAACTTATCGTAGGCGTGGAGTTAAATTTGAGTGGAAGGGCGTTTTAGGTAAAACAATGCTGGATGTATTTATTAAAGAACATGGATTTCATGCTGGAGGAATAAATTAAGAAGGATATCTACACTATCGGAAGTGCGGGTACGATCATTTAGGCGGCTTCATCGGGCTTGCACGGTACAAGCCACAGGAAGACATGAAGGTCTTCGTACACCGGGTTGACCAACTCATGTTCTAGGGGAAAAAGAACAGGAAAGACAGGGCTTGTTCTGAGTCATAGTTTCAAGCACAGTTCAAAGGGTAATCCACACTTCTATCCCGAACAGGAAGTCACTGACTTGCAGGTGGATTCAACGCCTGATTCATAACAATTGACCATCGACTGTTAGTATGATGTGGACCGGAAGGATATGAAAAACCACATCTGTATCCTGGCAGCATTGGTTTTTTGAGCCAACCTATTTTATTGCCGCCTTTAACATCGGAAATGGCCGCAGTCAGAGTGGCTGCTCCCACTTCCCCCTACAACAGCGGCAGTGAACCGGTGATACTCGACGAGTCGATGTACTGAATGATCTTGCCCGCGATCGTCTTGATGGTCGACTCGAATTTGTCCGGATCCTTGTCCAGCAGCGTCATCCGGAATCCCTGGAGCGATGTGAAGAAGGCCGTCAGCGGCACCACGCAGATCCCTGTGGAACCCAGCAGATAATAGACAAACCGCTTGTCAAACTCAATCTTGTCGTCCACCAGTTTTTCAATATACTGCCTGATGTCCGGCTGTTCAATCGGCAGGGTCTGCCGGTGGTTCATGACGGACTCGTTGAAAACCGCCGTCATGTAGAAGGCGCCATTCGTGCGGTTGACCGTCAGATAGGGCACGTCCTTGAGGATGTTGTACGCGATGTTGGACAGTTTCTCATAGTGACGGATGCGCTCGTTGAGATAATTCTTATATTCCGGATGGTTCATGAGCCGCGGGATTGCGATCTGCGGCAGGGTGGTCGAGCACACCTCCGACATCTTCTGGTGCAGGATCGTATCAATGTAGTTATCGAAGACGGGATCTTTGCCGGCGTTATAGACTTCTATCCACCCGCAGCGCGAGCCGGGCCAGGGGAATTCTTTGGAGATGCCCTTCATGCTGAATCCGACGACGTCTTCGATGACGTCCGACAGGGGGACGGTTTTCTTGTTGTTGTAAGTAATGTTGATATAGGTCTCGTCGAAGATCAGGAAGAGTTGATATTCCCTGGCGATCTTGACGATCTGCTTGAGCGTTTCCGGCGGATAGACGAATCCCGTCGGGTTGTCCGGATTGATGACCAGAATCCCGACGATGGATTTGTGGCTTTTGACTTTCTGCTCCAGCTCCCGGATGTCCGGATACCAGTTGCTGTAAGGGTTCATCCTGTAAGTGTTGGGTGGAAAGGAGGCGTGGAGGACTTCCGCCAGCAGATGCGTGGAATAGGTCGGCTCCGGCAGGATAATACGCGCATCCACACGGATGGAGCTGTAAGCGCGGGCGATGGCGTCTCCCAGGCCGTTGAAAAAGATGATGTCTTCGGGGCTGATCTGCGCTTTGCCCCTCTTGTTGACGAGTTCGGCCAGATACTTCCGGGTTTCGTTCATGCCCTTCGTGGGGGAATAGGCGTAGGACAGATCCTCCCCCATGATGTCAATGAGGACCTCCTTCATCCAGTCCGGAATTTTTTCCCCCTTGCTGACGGGATCGCCGATGTTTTCCCAGAAGACCTCGACGCCGTACTCCTTGAGCTTGTTGGCGACGGCCACAATGTGGCGGATTTCATAGGTCAGCCCGCTGCCGCTTCTCGCAATATCAAATCTCATAAGTGCCTCTTGAATAAAATAATTTTATGGAGCGGTCCGTATATCACAATTTTATAAAATCCTCAGATTTTTTTAGCGGGAGTTTTTTATACGGGATTGTCCTGTCCCCCGATGGGCGAGGATGGATTATGATTTTTCATACCGGAGGAGGCAAAATCAAGGTTTTGCGCCAGCAGCGCCGCCCCGATGGCGCCGTTGACTTGGGCGTATTGAGACACTTCGACCGGCGCGGCGATGACTTTTTCGAAGGCCCGGACGACACCGATATTCCTGGCCACGCCGCCGGTCATCGCGACCGGGGCTCTGACGCCCACGCGGTTGGCCATTGCCAGCACCCGGACGCAAATCGATTCATGAATGCCGGCGATGATATTCTCGCGCTTTTCCCCGCGGGCGATGAGAGAAATGACCTCCGACTCGGCAAAAACGGTGCAGAGGCTGCTGATTTTTGAGGGGGCTTCGGCCTGGAGAGAGAGCCGCCCGAATTCGTCCAGATCCACCTCCAGCGCCCGGGCCATGACTTCCAGAAAACGTCCCGTCCCGGCCGCGCATTTGTCGTTCATGGCGAAGTTGACGACCCTGCCCGTTTCATCCAGCAGGATGGCCTTGCTGTCCTGCCCGCCGATATCGATGACGGAACGGATCTCCGGATTCAGATAGCGGGCGCCGGCAGCGTGGCACATGATCTCCGTGACGGCCTTGTCCGCGAAAGAGACGCTCTTGCGGCCATAGCCCGTGGCAATGATCCGGCGGATGTCCGGGGGCGCCAGATTCGTGTCGGTCAGAACCATTTCGAAGGCCTTTCTTCCCGCCGCTTCCGCGTTGTAGCCCGTAAAGATCACCCGGCTGGCAAGCACCCGGCCGTCCTCCATGATCACCGCCTTCGTGCTGATCGACCCGATATCAATACCCGCCGTGTACATACCTCAATATCCCCCCTGCCCCACTTCACTCTCTACCTTTTCTGTCGGATCAGGCTGATCAGATACTCCCCATAGTGATTCCTGGCCAGGGGTTGCGCCAGAGTCAGTAACTGTTCCGCGTTTATATAGCCTTTATTAAAGGCGATTTCTTCAATGCAGGCCACTTTCAGCCCCTGGCGGTGTTCGATCGTGGCGATGAAGTTGCTGGCCTCCAGGAGGCTTTCATGGGTGCCCGTATCGAGCCAGGCCATCCCCCGGCCCAGCAGTTCCACTTTGAGCTTGCCGCGGTTCAGATATTCCCTGTTGACGTCTGATATTTCAAGTTCACCCCGCTCTGATGGCTTCAGATTCTTTGCAATGTCCACAACCATATTATCGTAAAAATAAAGGCCGACGACGGCGTAGTTGGACTTCGGATTCGCCGGTTTTTCTTCAATGCTGATGGCTTGCCCCTGATCGTCGAATGCGATGACGCCATACCGCTGCGGATCCTTTACCTGGTAGCCGAAGACCAGGGCGCCGTCGGCCAGCTTGCCTGCTTTATCAAGCAGTCGGGAGAGGCCGTCGCCATAGAAGATATTGTCGCCCAGGATGAGGCAGACGTTATCTTTCCGGCCGATGAAAGATTCTCCGATGATGAAGGCCTGGGCAAGACCGCCGGGTTCGGGCTGCTCCGCGTAAGACAGGGATAAGCCCAGTTGCGAGCCATCGCTGAAAAGCTCTCTGTACAAAGGCAGGTCGCGGGGGGTGGAGATGATGAGGATTTCCCGAATGCCGGCCATCATCAGGATCGACAGGGGATAGTAGATCATGGGCTTGTCAAAAACCGGGAGGATCTGTTTTGAGATGGTAGTGGTGATGGGATAGAGGCGCGTGCCTGAACCACCCGCGAGAATAATGCCTTTCATAATATATGTCCTCGTCAAAAGTCGAAAACCCGGTCAAATTCAGCGGCTGCGTGAAATGCAATGTCCAATTGTCGTTGCAGGCTTCAGTTTGCACAATTTCAATCGGCTCATCATGCGCGACCTCTGAAAAATGGACAACGCCCGCGTCTCAAAAATCTTTTCCGCTAAGAGGACGATCAGACGTAATCATGACATACGACAAGCCGTTAACGTTATCTCTGGAAAGGCGGAAAACATTTGATTCGCCGCTTGCGAACCATTTTTCAGCGGTTATGCAAAGCTCATAATGCGTGCTGATTTGGCTGTGTAGTAAATTTTTATCGGCATGTCAAGCCGCCCGTATTTAGTTTCCCACGCTTTCGGCGGCAAGAAAACCCGTAGAAAAAGCGGCCTGGAGGTTGTAGCCGCCGGTGTCGGCGTCGATATCCATGACCTCGCCGCAGAAATAAAGGCCCCGGATCAGTCGGGAGGCCATCGTTCGGGGATCGATCTCTTTGAGGGAAACGCCGCCCGCCGTGACGATGGCCGACGACATGGGCAGCGGCGCCCGGATGTTGAAGCGCAGGGATTTCAGGAAACCGGCGATCCTGTCGCGCTCCGCCGCTGTGATCTGATGCGCCGGTTTATCGGCAGGGATGTCCGTCATTTGAATAAATGGCTCTATCATCTTCAGGGGGAGCAGTCCGGCCAGGATGCGGCGGTAACCTCGCTTGCCATACTGATCGAAGTCGCGCTGAAGGCGGTCCTGAAGCTGTCGCCTCTCCAGGGCGGGTTTGAGGTCAATGGCGACGCTGACCGGCCCCTCGGCCAGCGCGTCCACAACGCTGAGGCTCATGAGCAGCGTTATGGGACCGCCGATGCCGAAATGGGTGATCATCAGCTCGCCCAGACGACTTTCGATGACGGGCGGACGGGGGTGTTTTCCCGGGATGCCGCGGCCGGTATCGGTGGCTGGCGTCTTCTCATCGTTGATTGCGTCGGCGCGGCACTGGAAAGCGGTCAGGCGGACGTTGCGCAGGCTGACCCCCTGCATGGATTTGGCCGGTGCGATTTCCTCAACGATCAGGGGGACCAGGGCGGGCCTGAGCGGGACGATGGTGTGGCCAAGCCCCGCGGCCATGGTATAGCCGTCCCCGGTGGAGCCCGTAGCCGGCCAGGTGGCGCCGCCGGTGGCCAGGATGACTGCATCGGCAGGGAGAAAAACAGGGGAAGTGCCCCCACATTTATATTTCACGCCTGCGATTTTGGTGTTCTCAACGATGATCTCCATCACGCGGACGCCCGTTTTGATTTCGACGTGATGGTCGTCAAGATGGCGGCACAGCGCCGCCACCACATCTCGGGCATCATCGCTGGCGGGAAAGATCCGGCCGCCGCGCTCCACCTTCGTCTCTACGCCGTAGCGTTTCAAAAGGGCCAGCAGGTCGTCGCGGAAAAAGCAATGGAAGGCGCCATACAGGAAGCGGCCATTGGGGCCGTACATGGCGATGAATTCTTTCAGGGGCTTGCTGTTTGTGAGGTTGCAGCGGGTTTTGCCGCTGACGAGGATCTTCCGCCCCAACTGATCGGTCTTCTCCAGGAGAATGACCCGGGTTCCCCACCGGGCCGCCCGCCCTGCCGCCAGCATCCCCCCCGCACCGCCGCCGATAACGATGACGGTCTTTCGCTCAGGAATGGCAGGCAAGGAAGGAGTCATTTGATCGACCATAATGAACTCATGAAAAGCCGGGAAGTGTTAAATTTTTGGCGACATCGTAAAAAGCGCCGCAGGCAAGGCGCGCAAATCATGAGGAATGCGGCGTATATGGACATACGCCGCAATGACGAAGGATGAAGCGCAACGCAGCATCCGGACTTTTTACGAAGTCGTCAATCATGCCCCGTTCAGGATAATACGGCGCAGGAGATCCCAGTCGGTGTCATTTTCGAGGCAGTCATATTTCGTGGTCAGGACCACCTGTGGGATAACCCGGCGCTCCTTGAGATCGACCCCCTTGAGGGTCAGCCGCGTCGATTTGAGCCCCCGTTCGATCTCGAAACCGCAGGTGATGCCCAGCGCCGCCTGCAACTGTTTCCGGTTCGTCAGCCGCTTGGTAAAGCCGATGCTCGGGGTAATATAAAACTGTATACCCAGTTCTTCGCAAAGGGCCTTGATTTCGCCGCATTTGCAGAGTTTGCAGTTAACGCAGAGGATGCCGTCTTCTTTGGAGAACTTGGCCTGGCACTTCGGGCTGACCAGGCAATGGGGCAGCATGACCGCTTTGTCCTTTGCGGGCGTCTGATTGAAAGCCGCGCGGTAATAGGCATTGGCGGTCTGCACGAGATTCGATTGCGCCTTCCCTTCCGCGAAGAGCGAACGAATGGGATACAGAAAAAGGGCTCTCAGAAAATTAGATTTGGTCCTGTCGGGCATCATCAAGCGCGCCTAATTGATTGATTTTTATAACATACGCGGCGTTATTGCAGCGTGACTGTATCGGAAAGATGGAATATCTGTCAAGAAAATAGCGACCTCTGCCCTGTAGGCGTATTTTAACGAATTCACTTTGACAAGAGGGACAATCTGTTTTATGGTCTGGCGCATTGTAGCCCATGGTCAAAAAATATTTTAGAATGAGGCATGGCATTTGAGTTCAAAAAGAACCGCTTTTATTGTAAACCCCTCTTCGGGAAACGGCTCCACCGGCCGGGAATGGCATCGGATCGAGGCGATGGCGCGAGAGCGTCTGGGCGCGTTTGAGACCTGCATGACGACGGGGCCGGGCGACGCCACCCATCTGACCCGCCGGAAGCTCATAGAGGGCTGCAACCGCGTCGTCTGTGTGGGCGGCGATGGAACTCTCAACGAAGTCGTCAACGGCTTCATGGATGAATCGGGCCCCGTCCGGCCGGAGGCCGTGTTGGGATTCCTGCCGAACGGGACGGGCTGCGATTTCTGCCGGACCGTATGCAAAAGCACCGGCCTGGAAAATTCCCTGGACATGATCTGCGCGGGCCATATCCGCCCCATTGATCTGGGACGGCTTCAATATCAGGATCACCAGGGTCGCACCTGCATCCGCTATTTCCACAATATCACGAGCTTCGGCCTCGGCGGCGAAGTGGTCGACCGCGTCAACCACACGAGCAAGGCCTGCGGTCCCTTTCTTTCCTTCATCTGGGCAACCATCGTCGGAATTTTCGCCTACGGCAAAAAGCACGTCCGTTTCCGCGTGGACGACGGCGTCCCGCAGGACGTCACCATCCTGAACATCGCCGTGGCAAACGGCCAATACCATGGCGGGGGTATGCAGGTCGCACCCGATGCGCGCGTGGACGACGGGATGTTCCACATCACCGTGATCGGCAATCTGAGCCTGCCGGAGATTTTCTGGCACCTTCCCAAACTCTACAATGGCAAGATCAAGCAGATCAAAAAAGTATCCACCCTCACGGGCCGCAAGGTGGTCGCCGCCTCCGAACAGACGGTCCTGCTCGATGTGGACGGCGAGCAGCCGGGCCGCCTGCCCGTGGAGATCGAAATCGTTCCCGTAGCGATCCGGATGATCATGTCATGATGAATAATTCCCCACCGGCTGGGGATTTGTGCTTCATTTATTCCGGTCACGCTTGTCATTCCGCCGTTATCAATTCCCGGTTTTTGAAATAACCACGGATGTTTATAAACAATCCGTCCCCTGTCCGGATCATGGTACGCGGATTGCTTATTAATTTTATTTATATTTGAAGACAACCCAAAGTGAATCACGGCCATATTCGGACGGAGGTAAAAAGATGAAACGTTTCATGTTCTTTCTGGCGGGATTATTCCTGCTTTTTTGTGCATGGGCCTTTGCCGCTGAGCAGGCCGTCACGCCCGCACCCGCGAAAGCGGTTTCCGCCAAAACCACGGCGGCGAAAATCACGAAAATGAGGGCCCCGGGGACTATTCTGGAGATCACCGATTCAACGCTGATCATCGAGCGAAAAGTGAAGGACAAAGTGGAAAAGATGGCATTTGTTCTCGAAAAGCCGATGAAATTCAAAGTCGGCGATAAGGTCCGCGTCAGTTATGTGGAAGCCGACGGCAGGATGATCGTCACGAGGATCGTCACATACCTGATTTGAAAGCGAAAAAACCGGTCAAGCCAGGGAAAGGAGACCACACCGGCGGCGGGAAGCGCCGTCCCGGCGGGCGCCGCACCAGCGGCAAAATGAACAACGGGGAATTTTCGTTGATCTTAAGGGGCATGAAGGGATATACTCTCTGTGCCCCTTTATTATTATAGGACTTTCACATGACCCTGCGCATCCGCCTGATGATCCTGACCATGCTCGGGCTGGCCATGACCATGGCCGTCTGGGGATGGATTCAGATCCGGGCGCTCGACAAGATCCTCATCGATCAGCAGACGAAAACCCTGACGGGGCTCGCGGATACCGTCAGTACCTATTATGAGTTTTTTCCCACCCGCCGGGGCCTCGCCGCCCTGGATGGCGCCCTGAAAGATCTCGTGCAGGGAGACGTCAATCTGGCCCGGATCGATATTTTTTCCCTGACTCGGACAAGCACCGATTTCGTAGCAGGAGCCGGTCGCATCCCCTACGAATGGCCGGAACTCACTGTGACAAAAACCGCTGATACGCAAAAACCCGAGTATATCAAACTGGACACTGACGGTGGCCCCGCCGTCGGGTTGCTGTACCCCGGACTGACCGACAAGAAAGATGAAAAAATCGTCGTGGGGGTCATCGTCTTTTCCCAGGGAAACGCCGAGATCCTCGCCCGGGCGAAGCAACTGCTGATGATCAGCTCCGCCGGACTGCTGCTTGTGATCCTACTGATCCTGTCCGTCAGTTACGGCTGGCTGATCGCGCGGCCCCTGAATATCATCATCCACACCATCGACGAATTCCAGGCGGGCAACTATGTCCGGCGGATTCCCTTCCGCCGTCGCGATGAATGGGGGCAGCTGGCAGCGCATTTCAACAAGATGGCCGATGAGGTGGAACAGGTGCTTGAGAAGAACCAGGAGTTGAACCGGAACCTGGCAGAGCGGGTCCAGGAGGCGACGCTCAACGTGGTGCAGCTGCAGAAACAGGTGAACCAGCTCCAGCAGCTTACGGCTCTGGGCTATCTGACGGCAACCCTGGCCCACGATCTGGGGACGCCGCTGCACTCCATCGCCGGACTGGCCCGGCTGCTGCTGGAGCGCGGGGAATGGCCACCTGACGTGAGACGGAAGATCGAACTCATCGTCCAGCAGACGGAGCGGCTGAATACGGTCATTCAGAACGTCCGCCGTGCCACCCGCCCGCCGGAACCACATTTCGAATCCCTGTCTGTGCAGGATCTCTTCAACGAAACCCTGCCGCTGGTGGAACCACTGATGCAGCAATCCGGTATCGTTCTTAACGTCCGGGAAGAACCGGGCATCCCGACGATTTATGCGGATCGGTACCGACTGCAGACCGCCCTGTTCAATCTGCTTCAGAACGCGGCAGAGGCCATGCCCGCAGGCGGCGAGATCACCGTCGCCACCTTCTCCGACATAAAGGAAAATACCGTGGCCATCAGCGTCCAGGACAACGGCCCCGGCATTCCGGAAGAATTGATGTCAAAGATCTGCGATCCCTTTTTCAGTACCCACACCGAAGAAGGGCTGCGGGGGCTGGGCCTGACGATCGTTCAGGATATCATGAAGATCCACAGCGGCCGCATCGATATACGGAGTCGTCCTGGTGAAGGCACTGAAGTCACTCTGCATTTTCCAATCACAGCCCGCAGCGCCGCAGAATAGACCGGTCATTGTAAGCTTTTTATGACCTTAAATCCCCCGCGTTTTCCATCACCAGCGGAATGAAAGTGCTCAAGTCTTCGACGATGCCGACATCGGCCACCTGAAATATCGCCGCCCGGGGGTCCTTGTTGATCGCCACGATGACCCTGGAGCCGCGCATCCCGGCGATGTGCTGGACGGCGCCGGAGATGCCGCAGGCGATATAGAGCTTTGGCGCGACGGTCCTGCCTGTCAGGCCGATCTGATGTTTATGGCCCAACCAGCCCCTGTCGCAGACTGCCCGCGAGCAGCCCACTGCGGATTTCGGGAAAAGACCCGCCATCCGCCGGATCAATCCCAGATTTTCCTCAGCGCCGATCCCCCGACCGGCGGACACGATCACGTCGGCCAGCGCAAGATCGAGGTCCTGCGCCGCTGCGGGGATTACGCCAAGCGCCTTGCTTTTTTCAGGGCGGGACTGAATCTTCAAGACTTCCACATGACCGGTCGATCTGAAAGGATTAGAACATCCGTCCTCTTTTATGCCCGGCAAAGACGGAGAACCGGGTCTCCCCTGCAATTCTTCCGCTGCGTTGAACGCCCCCGGCAGGACGGAAAGCACGGTCACGTCCGTCAGAGGCGCCACGTGCATCCTGATTTTTCCATTGAAAATGGAACGAGTAAAGCTTATGACGCCATCCTGCCGCCGGAAACTCTCAACCGCCGTGATGCAGGCTGCGCCAAGGCGAACGGCCAGTCCCGGCGCGAAATCGCAGCCCCGGGACGTATGGGGAATGCAGATATACCGGGGCTTTTGCACCGCAAGCCGGGGCGCCAGGGCCGTCATCCATGCCTCGGTATTGTAAAGTTCGAGCGCATCGCCCTCAAGCGCGATGACATCCATCCCGGTTTCATGCGCCAGGCCGCGTGCGGCTGCCTGAACAGCCTTTCCCGGCACCATAATCCGGACCCGACCGGAGTCGCCTGCCGCAATCGCCCGCGCAAAGGCAGTCAATTCATAAGTGACAGGCAGGACCCGGCCGTCGGACAGCTCGGCAATCACAATGATTTCATCATTCATAAGTCAGCATTTATGACGGCCTCGTAAAGAGTCAAGAACTCCGTCCCCCTCGAGGGGGGAGGGTTCGGGGTGGTAAATGACTGGATTCAATCATGTCTTTTCCCCCTCCCCTTCATCCCCTCCGGCCAGGGGAGGGGAAAAGGGACTTTTTAAGAGGTCTCCATTTATTGTGAAGGCGCGTTCCCGCAATATCAGCAGCAGTTTTTCCGCTTTTTCCATCGGACTGCCCGACAGGATCATGCCCGTCTTCATCGGGGGCGGTTCTTCGAGATTCACGATCCGCTCTCTGGGCGCCGGCAAAGAAACGGGGACTGCTGCCCGCTCTTGCGCTGCGCCAATCGCGATCAGCGACTGCGATCGCGCCCGCAACACATGCGACAGCGACGGATAGCGAGGGCGGTTGATGCCCGACTGAACCGTCAACAGGACCGGCAGTGTCAATTCGAAGGCCTCCCGACGACCGCCTTCCAGTTCCCTCTCCACATGGATCGTCTCTGGGAAATGCGGCCTGTCGCCGTTGTCTTTCAGTTTTACAGACATGACCGACGTGGCCCAGGGATACCCAAGGTTTTCCGCAAGCATCGGGCCGACCTGGCCTTGCATGTCGTCCTCGGCCATGACGCCGGTCAGGATCAGATCGTAGTGTTTGTCGCTTGCGAAAGCGCCGATGAGCGAGGCGATTTCAAAAGGCATCCGGTAGCGGTCATCGTTCAGGAGAAGGTGGATTCCCTCGTCGGCGCCCATTTCCAGCGCCCTGCGGACCGTTTGGGCATCCCGCTCAGGGCCTGCGGAGAGGGCATCGATGCGCGTCCCCGGAAATTTCTCCCGGATGCGCAGGGCCTCTTCGAGCGCAAATTCATCGAAGCGGTTCATGCGGAACAGTGCGCCCGGCATTGCCTCGATTCCCTGTCCGGAGGCATCGATCCGGACGGGACCGTCGGGATCGAGGACCTGCTTGACACATACAAGTATTTTCATGCGGGCTTGTCGTCCTTCCGGGACCTCGAAAAATGGCTTCGCCACGGCTCAAAATCTTTCATTCGCCGCTTGCGAACCATTTTTCACCGGTTATGCAAGTCCCTCTTTCTACCTCAGGATGCGGTCGAGGGCTTCCCGGTATTGGCGAAAATCTTCCAGGTTGTTGTGACCGCCTTCGGGAACGGTGATCAACTGATGTTCGGAGCGGATCAGCTTGCTCAGGCGCTCGCTTTCATTGAAAGGAATAACGTTATCCCTTTCGCCGTGAAAGAGATAGACCGGGCAGACAACGTCCGCGATCCACAGATCCGTCCGCATGGGATACCGCACCAGCAGGCTCAACAGCGGGCGTGGAAAGAGGGAGTGGTAGCGCGCCGCCAGATCCAGCAGACTGAGATAGGGCGACTCCAGAATGACCATGCGCGGCCGGTTCGTCCGGGCCAAATGGACGGCAAGCCCCGATCCGATGGAGCGGCCGTAGAGAATGATCTGGTTCTCCGGAAAGTTTTTTTTCACGTAGGCATAGGCCGTCTCCGCATCCTGGAGCAGCATCTTTTCACTTTCGATCTGGCCGGTGCTTTTGCCGAACCCGCGGTAATCCGGAATGACGATGTCGTAGTCCCGCCGCGTAAAATCCGGCGATACGTCCCCCCAGTTCTTCAGGCTTCCTGCATTCCCGTGAAAATACAGCACAATCCCCTTCGGCTTTGCCGCCCTGAAATGCAGGGCGTTGATCCGAGCGCCGTCAACGGGCCAGTTCAGCTCCTCAAAGCGCTCCTGAAAGGTAAACTTGAAATCCGGTGGCAACGCTTCGGGAGCAAAAATCATGTTTTCCTGTTTGAAATACATAAATCCGATCGCCATCAGGACATAGATTGTAACGGAAAGAAAGATGAATCCGAATAATTTTTTAATATTCACATCAACCCCCATTTTTTCAGTTTCTGGTGCAGGGTGCGGCGCGTGATGCCTAGGCGGCGGGCCGCTTCGCTTTTGTTGCCCTCGGCAGCCGCCAGACTTTTGAGAATCGCAGCCTTTTCGACCTCTTCAAGGGGCGCTTCGCCGTCCTGCATCCCTCCCGGCAACGGCTCTGTCGCGCCTTCCGCCGCGGAGATGAGCGGCAGCTCCGCCTCGTCGAGATATTCCGACCGCGACAGGACGACGCCGCGCTCCACGGCGTTCATCAGTTCGCGGACGTTGCCCGGCCAGGCGTATCGCAACAGGCGATCCATGGCCTGCGGCGTGAATCCCCTGATCGACTTGTGATTCTGTCCGGCAAAATGGACCAGGAAGTGCTGGGCCAGAAGCGGAATGTCCTCCCGTCTGGATCGCAGCGGCGACATGTGCAGGGTCACCACGTTCAGGCGGTAATAGAGATCCTCCCGAAACCGGCCCGCCGCCATGGCCTGAAGCAAGTCGCGATTAGTGGCCGCAATGACCCGCACATCCACTTTCAGGACCTCGTCGCCGCCCACGCGCGTGATCTCCCGTTCCTGCAGGACCCTCAGCAGCTTGACTTGCATGCCCAGAGACATCTCGCTGACCTCATCCAGGAAGATACTGCCGCCGTCGGCCTGGCGGAATTTTCCCTCCTTGCGGCGGTCTGCGCCCGTAAAGGCCCCCTTCTCATGACCAAACAGTTCCGACTCCAGCAGGGTTTCTGTAATGGCGGCACAGTTGATCCTGATGAAAGGGCCGTCCTTGCGAGAGCTGTTGAAATGGATGGCCCCGGCGATCATTTCCTTGCCCGTCCCCGATTCCCCGGTGATCAGGACCGTCGCTTCGGAGGGCGCCACCTGCGCCACCGTTTCCAGCAGGGTGGTCATGGCCTGGGACCGGCCGATGAGGTTTCGCCGGTCGAAGCGGCTGCCCAGACGTTCCCGCAGCAGGCGGTTTTCTTCTCTCAGCTGGTTGTGATCCATGGCCCGCTCCATGGTCAGACGCAGTTCGTCGAAATCCAGCGGCTTGGTCAGGTAATCATAGGCCCCCTTTTTCAGGGCCTCCACGGCCGTTTCGACAGAGGCGTAGGCCGTCATGATGACGACCGGAATGGCCGGGTTGAACGCCTTGATTTCCGCAAGGGCCTCCAGGCCCGAGACTCTTGACCATCCGGACATCCATGAGGATCAGGTCAAAGGGCCGTTCACGCACCTGCGCGATCGCCGCGCTGCCGTCGTCGGCCTCGGCAACGACATAGCCCCAACCGGCAAGTAAGGTCTTGAGCATGGTCCGGTGGGCCAGGTCGTCATCGACAATCAAAACGGTGTTTTCGGGTTTCATCAAAAATTATCCACCCCCCTGCTCTTGATTTTTTGCCGGCAACAGGATCGTGACCGTTGTTCCCTGTCCCGGTGTGCTTTCGACCCGGATTTCTCCGCCGTGAGCATCGACGATCTTCTGCACGATGGCCAGGCCCAGGCCCGCGCCGGATGGCTTCGTCGTGAAGTAAGGATCGAAAATACGTCCCAGATCCTGCGGTGCGATGCCCACGCCCGTATCCCGGACTTCGATCCGGATGCGCTCGCCGGGCAGCTCTGTCAGGGCCACGGAAAGCATGCCGCCCGTTTCCATCGCACCCAGGGCGTTCAGATACAGGTTTAGAAAAACCTGTTTCATGCGGTCGGGATCGATGCCGGCCGCAGGAATATCCGCCGGCAAGTCCGCCTGCAGCGTGATTCCCTTTTCGCGGGCCTGCGTTTCGATCATTCGCATCGCATGCTGAATGATGGTCTGGACATGGGTTTCCTGCCGCTGCATCGTCATGGGCCGGGCATAGTCCAGCAACTGACTGATCACACGATTCAGGCGGTCCACTTCCTGGATCATGATGCCCGCCGTTTTTTCATCCTCGGGATTGTCCCGATATCGCTCCCTGAAATAGGTCGCAAAGCCCTTGATGGAGCTTAGGGGGTTGCGGATTTCATGGGCCACCCCGGCGGCAAGGCTGCCCAGAGAGGCCAGGTGCTGGTTGCGGGCGATCTCCTTTTTCAGATGCTGGAGCTCCGTAATATCCCGGAAAAGAAAGACGATCCCGGCGGCCTCGACTCCCTCTTTCAGAACCGTGGCGATGATCTCCAGGGGAACCGTGCGGCCATCTGCAAAGGTACAGTCGATCTCCCCGGCAATGATCCCCTTCTCCTTTCCCAGCGACCCGATTAGATGACGGCAGGTTTCCGGTAAACTCTCATCAGCCCTTCGACCGATGACATCGCCGGCCGCACGCTGCAGGATGGACTCGGCCGTCTGATTGAAGGCGGCGATCCGTCCGGCCTCATCGATGGCAATAAGCCCCATGGGCATGTTTTTCACCAGGCTGTCGGAAAAGGCCTGAACGCGGGACAGGGAGGTCCGGGCGGAACGGTAACCCTGGGCCAGCAGCAGCGAAATGACCCCTGAGAGGCCGATGAGCAGGAAAATCACGGCCATCATGACGGCATGGCGATAGTCTGCTTTGCGGGCGGATTCGATGGGTCCCATATCCAACCCCACAAAAATGACCATCCTTGAGGGGTGAATATCCGTCCCGGCTTCGGGCGGCATCCGTGCGGCATCCGGTCTGATCCGGTCCTGAAATTCCCGGTCGTCTTCCCGGACGGGTCGGAACTGCCGGTAAATTTCAAAGGTATCGGCGCTCTCGGGATTTGGCGTCCGGCGCCATTGCAGTTGATCGGATGTCGAGATGCGCGCCAGATCGAGATCCGCACCGTAGGTATCTCCAAGCTGGGACGGATCGCTGTCGGCCAGGATGACGCCTTTTTCGTCCGTGACGACCAGATGATCGATGCCCGGCTGTTGCGCCGTTTCCATAAGGAGTTTCTGAAGCTGAAAGTGTCCCCACTTCAGGCCGAGGCCGGTCCGGGCGCCCGCCTCAAAGGACCGGATCAGGGCGTCGCCTCTGTCCACGAGGAGCCTGGTGGCATAGGCCTGCTGGCGGTCGAGGCTCTGCCAGGTCATCAAAAGGAAGATCGGCGCCAGGACAAACACGGCCCCGATGATGATCCAAGGGGAAACCCCGGCCAAGCGTCTTTTGTTCATTCTCCCCACCTTGCATTGGATACTAATTATCCAGCTGGATACCATAAATGGATACTTATGATCCAGTTTTTCTTTTCCGATCGGCAATTTTCCGATTGCATTCTAACTCAATAAAAATATTACCTTATAAATTCAGTATGTTATTGAAAAACTGGCCTGTTGGCACATACGTTGCTGTTACAGAAGCAAAACAAATTCAAGACCAGTTTTTGAAAGGAGAACATAAAATGAAAAAGTTATCGATGGTATTTTTAGCCGTTCTGATCGCAACGGCTCTGGCCTCAACGACCTTTGCCTACGGGTGGGGCGGCGGATGGGGACGCGGGCATGCACGGGGCGCCTGTGCCGGAGGCCCGGGTGATGAAGGAAACATTCAGTCCATCCCGGAACTAGGCCTGACAGCCGAGCAGACGGCAAAGATCAGGGACCTGCGCGAAGCGCACCTGAAAGACATCAAGCCCCTGCGCGACAAGATGTTCAGCAAGCGCGGCGAATTGAAACTGCTCTGGCTGCAGAAAACCCCCGACCGGGAGAAAATCACGGCTGTGCAAAAGGAGATCGGAGGCCTGCGGGATCAGATGCAGGATAAAAGGACCAGCCAGCGCCTGGCCATGCTCAATATCCTGACTCCTGAACAGCGGACCAGAGTCCAGGCGCTTGGGGCGGAAAAAGGTTTCGGTCCCGGTGGTGGCAGAGGATTCGGCCCGTGCGACGGCAACGGTCCTCGGTCCGGTCCCGGTGGCGGCCCCCGCGGCAACCGGTAGGATTTTGAAAAAGCAGGTGAAAATGACCCGGGGGACTGTGAACCCCGGGTCGTTTTTTACTGGAGATTCTCCAGAGCCTGCGCTCACCGGCATGAATAAACGGGATTTTTCGCGAAGTCGCCAGTTGTGCCGTACAGATAAAAATGATACGTTGCGCCAACCGAATCGAATGGATGGTCCCTTATGAAAAAAATGATGCCGCTTCCAATCTTGTTCCTGTTTATCCTGACGATGAACGTTGGCGCCCAGGAGTTCATTAGAAAGGGCGAGACGCTTGAACTCCAGCGATGCGTTGAAATCGCCCTGAAAAAACATCCCGGCATTCAGGCCGCCGCCTCTACCCTGAAGGCGGGCGAAAGCCGGGTGGGCCAGGCAAAATCCGGTTATTATCCGCAGGTGAGCGGCTCTGCCAGTTACAGCCGGACGGATCAGACCACAACGGCCGGCCGGTTCTCAACAAGCGGCAGCAGCGCCTATGACAGCTACGGATCCAGTGTGACTTTAAGCCAGAATCTCTTCGACTTCGGCAAAACGTCCACTCAGGTCAAGATCCAGAACCTCAATCTGGACGCCTCCCGCTCGGATTTCGATACCACGAACGCCCAGGTGGTCTTCGGAGTCAAGCAGTCCTATTACGGACTCTTGCTCACCAAACGCAACCGGGATGTGGCCAGGGAAGTGGTGGGGCAATACGAGCAGCACCTCGGCAGTGCCAAGGGGTTTTTCGAAGTCGGCCTGAAGCCAAAATTCGACGTCACCAAGGCCGAAGTCGACCTCTCCAACGCGAAGCTCAATCTGCTCAAGGCCGAAAATGCCTTTCGGCTCGCCCAGGTAACGCTCAACAATGCCATGGGGTTGCCGGAAGCGCCGGACTATGAGATTCAGGACAGTCTTGCCTTCCAGCGCGTGGAGGTCGATCTGGATCAGAGCATGAAGAAGGCGTATGACCGCCGGCCGGATCTCCAGTCCATTCTGGCGAAGAAAAAATCCCTCGATGAAACCATTACCCTCCAGAAGAAAGGTTACACCCCCTATGTGACAGGCAATGCCGGTTATGGCTGGAGCGGAGACAGCTTTCCCCTGGATCCGGGCTGGAGCATCGGCGCTACCCTGAACATTCCGCTGTTCAGCGGATTCTCCACCAAATACCAGGTGGATGAGGCCAGGGCCAATCTCGATGTGCTGAAGGCCAACGAGGAGACGCTGCGGCAGGGCATCTTTCTGGAAGTCAAGCAGGCATGGCTGAACCTGCAGGAGGCGGCGGACCGGATTGTCACAGCGGAGATCATCGTCCGTCAGGCCGCGGAAAATCTTGAGCTGGCCAACGGCCGGTACGCAGCGGGAGTAGGCAGTCCCATTGAGGTCACCGACGCGCTTGTGGCGGAAAGCAACGCAAAAACCAGTTTTGGCGCGGCGCTGTACGACTATAAGATGGCGCAGGCGACTTTGGAAAAGGCAACCGGAGAGAGATGACGACTTCGTAAAAAGGCCATATGCTTTGTTGCGCTTCGTCCTTCGTCGCTGCGGCGTATGTCAATATACGCCTCTCTCCTCAGGACTCGCACGCCTCGCCTCTGGCCTTTTTACGAAGTCGTCTGAATTCTGAAGTCTGAAAATTTAACACAAAGAAAGCGTTCAGCATGAAAAAGAAAATTATTATTGCGGCGATTCTGGTCCTGATCATCGGTGCGGGCGGGGCTTATCTTTTCAAGAACACGGGGAACGGGGTCAAATTCCGGACGGAAAAGGTCACGCGGGGCGACATCCGCGCGGCCGTGACCGCCACCGGAACCATGAGCGCCGTCGTGACGGTGCTCGTGGGCACACAGGTTTCCGGCACGATCAAGCAGCTCTTTGTGGATTACAACAGCATCGTTAAAAAAGATCAGTTGCTCGCCCTGATCGATCCGGCGCTGCAGCAGGCGAAGGTGGAACAGGCCCGGGCCAGTCTGCAATCCGCCAGTGCGAACGTAGAAAAATCCGCGGCGGCCCTTCTGGACGCAAAAAGGACCATGGAAAGAAACCAGACCCTCTTCGCCAAGAATTACATCGCCCGCAGCGACTTCGACACAGCGGAGACAAACTACCAGTCGGCGCTTGCCCAGGTGAATGTGGTCAAAGCCCAGGTGGAGCAGGCCCGGGCGGCGCTGCGGGTGGAGGAAACCAACCTGCGGTATACCCGTATCCTCTCGCCCGTGGACGGCATCGTCATCTCGCGCAATGTGGATATCGGGCAGACCGTGGCGGCCAGTTTCCAGACGCCCACCCTCTTCAATATCGCCCAGGACCTGACGCAGATGCAGATCGACACCAGTGTGGACGAAGCGGACATCGGCAAAATCCTGCTCGGACAGCCCGTGCAGTTTTCCGTGGACGCCTATCCCGACATTACGTTCAACGGCAAGGTATCGGAAATCAGAAACGCCCCGACAACGGTCCAGAATGTCGTCACTTATATTGTCGTCATCAAGGTGGACAACCCGGAGCTTAAGCTGAAGCCCGGTATGACGGCCAACGTTTCGATTATCACCGCCAAAAAGACCGGTGCAATCAAGATCCCGAATGCCGCCCTGCGTTTCAAGTGGACAGCGGAGAAAGCGGCCGATAAGGAAAAGACAGGCGGTCCGGCAAAAGGGGCAGAGGCCACGAAGAACGGACCCGCAGGCAAGATGCAGAGTGTTTGGATTCTCGATCGTGACAAACCCCGGCGCATCCAGGTAACAGCGGGCATCAGCGACGGCAATTTTACGGAGATCAGCTCCGGCGACCTGAAGGAAGGCGATGCCGTGATCATGGAAGCCGTCGGCGGCGCCAAAAAGAGTGGAAGCGCCGGTTTCGGCGGACCGGGATTCATAAGATGACGCTGATCGAGACCCATAATCTGGTGAAGACCTATGTCCTGGGCGACAATACCGTCCATGCGCTGGACGACGTCTCGCTGACCATCGAGCATGGCGAGTTTGTCGCGATCATGGGACCTTCCGGTTCCGGCAAGTCGACCTTCATGAATGTGATCGGCTGTCTGGACGAACCGACGGGCGGGCAGTTTTTTCTCGAGGGCATCGACGTCAGCCACCGCGGGCGCGATGAACTGGCGGAGATCCGCAATAAGAAAATCGGTTTTGTTTTCCAGGGGTTCAATCTGCTGCCACGCACCTCGGCCCTGGAAAACGTCGAGCTACCCCTGCTGTACAACGGATTCACCCCAAAGGAGCGCCGGCGCCGCGCCATGGCTGCATTGAAGACGCTGGGGCTGGAAAACCGGGAGGATCATCACCCGAATCAGCTCTCCGGCGGCCAGCAGCAGCGGGTGGCCATCGCCCGGGCGCTGGTCAATGAAGCGCCGCTCATTCTGGCCGATGAACCCACGGGGAATCTGGATACGAAAACCAGCATTGAGATCATGGAGCTGTTCGTGAAGCTTAACGCGGAAGCCGGGATCACCATCGCGCTGGTAACCCATGAACCGGACATTGCCACCTACAGCAAGCGGACCGTCCGGTTTTTGGACGGCAAAATTGTGAGCGACACGAAGACGAGACATTAAAATGATCAACATTCCATCAACTTTTAAAATATCCTTGCGGGCCTTGCGCGTCAACAAGATGCGCTCCGCCCTGACCATGCTCGGGATCATCATCGGTGTGGGGGCCGTGATCACCATGTTGGCCGTCGGAACCGGCGCCAGCCAGCGGATTTCCGAGCAGATTTCCAGCGTGGGCAGCAACCTGCTCATCGTCCTGCCGGGCAGCAGCACCTCCGGCGGCATCCGTATGGGAAGCGGCTCGCAATCCACGCTGACCAAGGATGACGCCGACGCGATCGCCAGGGAGTGCCCGGCCGTCGCCGACGTGGCTCCCAGTCACAACGGCGCCGCCCAGATTGTCTATGGCAATCAGAACTGGTCCACGGGCGTTACCGGGACCACACCGGGTATCCTGAACGTGCGCGACTGGACGCTGTCCGCCGGCAGACCCTTTACGGAGCAGGACGTACGCAACGCAACGAAGGTCTGCATCCTCGGGCAGACCGTGGCGGATAACCTTTTCGGCAACATGGACCCCGTCGGTCAGATTGTCCGGATCAAAAAGGTCCCCTTTACCGTCATCGCTGTGCTGGAGAAAAAAGGCCAGTCTCCCATGGGCCAGGATCAGGACGACACGATCATGATTCCGATTTCGACGGCGCAAAAAAAGATCTTCGGCACACCCTTCGTGGGGATGGTGCGGGCCATCGCCGTAAAGGCGAAAAGCAGCGAGGATCTGGCAGCGGCAGAGGAGCAGATCAAGGACCTGCTGAACCAGCGCCACCGGATCGGCCCTCGTCAGGAGGCGGATTTCACGGTGCGGAACCTGACCCAGATGATGCAGGTCGCCGAGCAGTCCACACGCGTCATGGCCCTGCTGCTGGGGGCGATCGCTTCGGTATCCCTGCTGGTGGGCGGCATCGGCATCATGAACATCATGCTCGTATCCGTCACGGAACGCACGCGTGAGATCGGCATCCGTATGGCCGTGGGCGCCAAAACCTGGGATATCCGGCTCCAGTTCATCATCGAGGCCGTGACGCTGTCGCTGATCGGCGGCGTGGCCGGAATCATCATCGGGATAACCGGTTCAAAAATCCTGTCGGTCATGGCGGGCTGGGCCACAATCGTCTCGCCGCTGGCCGTTCTGCTGGCCTTCGGGTTCTCCGGCCTCGTCGGAATCTTCTTCGGCTTCTATCCCGCCTACAAGGCGTCGCTGCTTAATCCGATCGACGCGCTGCGCTACGAATAACGATCCCGGTCCGAAATCACCCTTCTTCTGATCAATTTTCGGTTCTCACAACCATTTTTCCGACCGATCCCACGAATGAGAATTGGCGTCATGAAATGGCACACAATCACGAAGTTCCTTAACAACAGAAAGCAACGTTGGTTGCTCCGGTAAGGTGATGCCGACCTTCTGAAGCTGGGTTCGTGTATCTTGAAATCGACAGGCACTAGAGAAGGCAACCATGAAGATAAAGATATTTGTAACTACGGGGTCCTTGAATAAAGTTTCATAACGGTGCTGGACGTTCTTTAGAGTCTGTGAGGCAATAGATGAAACCAAACCCCCAGAAGAGTAGAGTTCTGCCATCTGCCCCACGAGAGCATTCCATGGTCTCGTCTTTGGTAAAATGCCAACTCTTTCGTGTCCCATACGTGCGCCCCCCTTATCGGGTTTAAGATTAGAATTGACCTTCAGCCATTCAGAATCTCCCGGTGCCCGCCCCTGTCCGGACCGATTCGCTTCACAATCCTTTGTTTTTCAGCAGTTTAATGTTTTCCTTGATTTTCCTTTCCGATATTCCACCAATTTTAGATAGCTTTTTAGCGGTTATGTTTTTATCTTTCTTCATTTCCTGCATGATCCGCGATTGATTTTCAGTGACCAGATCGGTGACCTTTGTCCCCAGTATTTTCTTTTCCATGCATTCCGCCTTACAGATATTTTACCAAAGTCCTTTTTCTCCAATCCCTTCGGAAAACCTCCGGGATTGATAATCTCAACCCGGTCGTCATAGACTTCAACCATCAGACTGGTGCCGCCTATTTCGTCTTCCGCATCGGCATATAACCTTGCATGATTTTTATGTTACCCTTGTATTTGTCCTTGTCTTTGACAATCAATTCAAGTCTTTCCAATTCCGTAAAGTCCCGCATGAGTGTCGCTGAGGACAGTGTAGCATATTCCTTCGCCAGAATGCCGGAGCTGGTGACAAGATCGTCGGGGGTATGCCATCTGTCCACGGGGAATTGAAGGGCAAGGGTTCGCCGCCGTTTCACAATGGCGCGGGTCTTGCCCGTGGCCTTCTTGCTGTCCAGGATATCATAGATGAATTTATGCCATGACATTTCCAGGAGATTCGCCTGAACGATATCCAGAACGCCCTTTAAGCCGTCGCGGAACCCGAGAATGGCATACCTGACAAAACCGGACAGGACTCTTTCCCGGACGCAGAGATCGAGCCGGCGGTAATATTCTTGCCGGGTATCGTTATAATGGTTCGACAGGATGTGCGAGGCTATATCGGGCAAACCTGCCCGCAGGAGGATATAGAATTCGATCAGCCGGGCCGTTCGTCCGTTACCGTCTCCGAAGGGGTGAATCATGGCGATGTATACATGAGCGACGATCGCCTGGATAACCTGTTCCTGAAACGACTGATTCCCCTCTTCATAGCGGAAGATTTCCTTCATCCAGTCACAGAACCGGATCATTAAGGGCACGACGTCCTCACCTGTCGGCGGCCTGTACCCGCCCACGACGACGTTGTGTCCGGACGTCCTGAACTTGCCGGGCATGCTCTGGAAGTGATCCCCCAGGTTCTTTCCCACGAAATGGTTGAATCTCTCAATCAGCTCCGGGGACAAAACAAAGGCCTTGTCTTCCATGATGACCTCGGTACGGATCTGATTCAGGGCGTCAATGACATTCTTGACCTCTATTTGCAGATATTCCTTGCTCGGAGGAAGGTTTTTCCCTTCGTCAATACGGGCTACTTCCTCTTCGGACAGAGTGTTTCCTTCGATGGCCGTTGTCGCCCTGGCGCCTTTCCTCAAGGATACCACCAGCAGCTGTTTTCTGTATTCCGGCTTGACCGGGGCCGAGGAAATGGCCTGAATGATGGATTCGCACTGCCCCAGCATGAAAATGGTCTCCTCATCAAGATGCCAGTTCTTCTGAAATAAAATATGCGGATATTCTTGCATAGTATTTGCCCCCTATATGTTCCTTGCATGATAGAGATTTTGCAAATACCATATAGTATTTGGTAACGTATTTGTCAAGGATAATCCAAGGCCCTGCAAGCTGTTCAGATTACCTTTCATCGTATCAAAAACAGGTTGTTTTTTCAAGGCGCTGTTTTAGACGGGCTTCAATGTCTTCGATGAGGTTGAAGAAGCCCACACTTTAACGCGCCCACCTGCTCCACGCCGAAACCGGGATCAGAGAGATTTTGTAAAAAGGTATCCTGTCGCCAGTCCGGTGGGAATCCCATGATATCGACACGCTGCGCTACGAATAAGGGTTTCCGTCAGTCAACGAGCATGAGGCAGTAGAGGTTCTGTGTTTCCGATTTCTCCTTTAGCGTTGTGATGGAAAAACCGTTGTTGCGGGCGGTCTGGAACACATCGATGCCGCAAGCTTCCATGGCGGGCCTGGTTTTTGCGGGAAAGCGGCACGGAACTCCTTCAACTTTTCCACATTCCTTGCACAGCACGCAGGGGCCGGCCAGCATGACAAACGCTTTGTAGTAGCCGTCCTTGAAGAGTTCCCCCTCCAGCTTGACGAGCGCGTCCAGATAGGCCATCATTTCCCTTCCCCTTTCCCTGGAGTAGGGGGCCTCAACATGAAACAGGATCGCGCGGCGGTACGAATCAAGCGTGGCCTGCGTTTCCACTGGTGTGGGCGTATGGGGCGGGCAACTGTACCGGTGTTTGTACGCGCAGCCGAACAGGCATTTGAACCGGACCCACGCGGCGGTCACGACCGTGTTCGGATGGATGACCTTCGCATGGGTCGCGCCGGCCTGCAGCGCCTTTTCACAGTATTTCTCAAGATCGGATGTGTGCATGATAACCTCCCTGGTAAATTTTATCAACGAAGAGAGTAAGTTGTCTTGGTCAAACACAAAAAAACCGTCAAAATTGACCGGATAATGCGAACTATCATATTTTACGGATAAATACATCCCAAATAGACGCGAGCATACGATTCCGGGCATGTTTACCTGAGATTGCGGGTTGACTTCGGCATTGAATTAAAACGCGCAATGGCGTATGGATAACCGGACATCAGAAAAGCGGGAGACAAGCGGCATGGGCATGACGATTACGGAAAAGATCCTGGCAAGGCACGCGGGGCTCAAAGCGGTTCACCCCGGCATGCTGATCAATGCCCGTGTGGACATTGCCATGGGACACGACGTCACGGCACCCATCGCCATCGAGGAATTCAGGAAGGCCGGAGGGCGCAAGGTCTTTGACCGCGACCGCGTCGTGATCGTTCCCGATCACTTCACGCCGAACAAGGACATCGCATCGGCCCAGAACAGTAAAATTCTGCGGGATTTTGCCCGCGAGCATGCGCTGAGCCATTACTTCGAAGGCGGGCGGGTCGGGGTGTGCCATGTCCTGCTGCCCGAACAGGGCATTGTCGTGCCGGGCGACCTCGTGATCGGCGCCGACAGCCACACCTGCACCTACGGCGCCCTGGGGGCCTTTGCCACGGGCGTGGGCAGCACCGATCTGGCTGCGGCCATGCTGACGGGCGAGCTGTGGTTCAAGGTCCCGGAGACGATGCGGATCGTTTTTCAGGGCACGTTGAACCCCTGGGTGACCGGGAAGGATCTGATCCTGCATGTGATCGGCCTCATCGGCGTGGACGGCGCCACCTACCGGGCGATGGAGTTCACCGGCGAGACGGTCCGGGACCTGACGATGGCCGACCGCTTTACGATTGCCAACATGGTGATCGAGGCGGGGGCGAAAAACGGCATTTTCATCCCCGATGAAATCACGCTGGATTACGTCCGAAAACGGGCGAAACGGGCATTCACCTTTTACGACTCCGACCCCGACGCAGCCTATGCCTCCGATACTCGAGATCGACGTGAGCCGAATCGAACCCCAGGTGGCCTTTCCGCACCTGCCCTCGAATACGCGCGGAATCAGCGAGGTCGGCGACGTTAGGATCGACCAGGTCTTTATCGGGTCCTGCACCAACGGCCGCATCGAGGATCTGCGGATCGCCGCCCAGGTGCTCAAGGGCAGAACGGCAGCCCCGCATGTGCGCCTGATCATCATTCCCGCGACGCCGGAGATCTACCGGACGGCCATGAAGGAAGGCCTCTTCGAGATCTTCCTCGACGCGAACGCCGTCATCGGCCCGCCGACCTGCGGCCCCTGCCTGGGCGGACACATGGGCATCCTGGCCGATGGGGAACGGGCCGTGGCCACGACAAACCGGAACTTCGTGGGGCGCATGGGACATCCGGGCAGCGAGGTTTATCTGGCCAATCCGGCTGTTGCCGCGGCATCGGCCGTTCTGGGGCGGATCGCGGGTCCGGATGAGCTGGGAATAAAAGAACACAAAAGGCAGTCATCATGAAATTCAGGGGACGAATCTGGAAATTCGGCGATCACGTCAACACCGATCTGATCATTCCGGCGCGGTACATCAACTCGACGGACCCGGCGTTTCTGGCCGCCCACTGCATGGAGGACGCGGACCCGGCGTTCGTCCGTAAAATCAGACCCGGGGATATGATCGTAGCGGGCGAGAATTTCGGCTGCGGGTCTTCCCGCGAACACGCCCCCATCGCCATCAAGGCGGCGGGCATTGCCTGCGTTATCGCGGGGAGTTTCGCCCGGATCTTCTACCGGAACGCCTTCAACATGGGGCTACCGATCTTTGAATCCCGGGAGTTGCGCGACCGCGTGGCAGACGGCGATGAGATTGAGGTGGACGGCGACCGAGGGTTGATTTTGGTTATGGACAGCCATGAACGGCCGGTGCTCGTTGACGCCATCCCGCCTTTCATGCAGGAGCTGATTCGTGACGGCGGCCTGATGAAGCATCTTGTGAAGAAAAATCATGGAAAAGAAAACCTTTAAAATCTGCGTTTTCCCCGGCGACGGGATCGGGCCGGAGGTCATGCGGGAAGCCCTGAAGGTGATCCGGGTCATATCCGACATCTCCGGTGTGACCTTCGATATCCGGGAAGGCCTCGTCGGCGGCGCCGCCTATGAGCGCTGCGGCGAACCCCTGCCTGAGGAAAGCCTGAACCTCGCGCTGGAAAGCGACGCCGTTCTGCTGGGCGCGGTTGGCGGACCGAAATGGGACAGCCTGGATTATCAACATCGGCCGGAACGGGCGCTGCTGGGACTGCGGGAGAAGCTTGGTCTTTTTGCCAACCTGCGGCCTGTCGTCGCCTTCGACGACCTGCTGGACGCCTCGCCGCTGAAGCGAGACCTCGTTGCCGGAATCGACATCATGATCGTGCGGGAACTCACCGGCGACCTTTACTTCGGCAAACCGCGCGGCATCCGGATCGAGAACGGCCTGCGCGTGGGCGTCAACACGCTCATCTACACGGAAACGGAAATCGCGAGAATCGCCCGTGTGGGCTTTGAGCTGGCCCGGTCGCGCCGCAAAAAACTGGTCTCCGTGGACAAGGCCAACGTCCTGGAAAGCACGCAGCTCTGGCGCGATGTGGTCATCGAAGTGGGCCGCGACTATCCCGACGTGACGCTCACGCACATGTACGTGGACAATTGCGCCATGCAACTGATCCGCTATCCCGTCCAGTTCGACGTCATCGTGACCACCAATATGTTCGGCGATATCCTCTCCGACGAGGCCTCGATGCTGACGGGCTCCATCGGCATGCTGCCCTCGGCCAGCCGGGGGCTGGATATGGCCATGTACGAACCGATCCACGGCTCCGCCCCGGATATTGCCGGGCAGGGCATCGCCAATCCCCTGGCCACGATCCTGTCCGTCGCCATGATGCTCGATCTGTCCTTCGGGATGGCGCCGGAAGCGGCCCTCATCGGGGACGCCGTACGGCTCGCGCTCAAGCGGGGGTTCCGGACAAGGGATATTTTTTCCGAGGGAACACGGTTGCTCGGCACAGCGGCCATGGGAGACCGGATCGTCATCAATATTAAGGAGATCGCTCGATGAAAGGGCAGCGGCAGGCTTTAGCGGATTCGTAATAAATTTTCCCCTCCCCCCGTGGGAGGGGATGAAGGGGAGGGGGAAATAACATCTATCGATACGAATGCTTATCACCCCCACCCTGATCCTCCCCCATCAAGGGGGAGGGAATTCCGGACTTTTTACGAATTCATCAGGGGTTAGCCATGGATAAGGTCCATTATTTCAAAAACATATCTATTGAAACACCGCTTACGCAGATTTACCGGCGGCTGGGTTACCGAAAAGGCGTCACCGATCTGAGCCCGCGGGATCAGGCGGAGACAGAAGGATATATTGAAACGGCCCTGTCGCTCATTCGGTTGCAGGGCACTACCCGGCGCCTGCCTGTTCTGCTGGAGGGCAAATCCACGGTCAGGCTACCGGAGGAGGCGACGTTTGAAAGCCGCCAACTTTTGAAATTCCTGGGCGGCAGCGACGAGATCCTCCTCATGGGGGCGACGGCCGGTCCGGAAATCATGACGGCCATTCAGGAAGACGCCGCGGGCCGCAACGTCACGCGCGGGGTGGTTCTCGACGCGACGGCCAGCGAAACCGTGGATGCGGCGCTGGACTGGATCATGGCCTATTACAACCAGACCCTGCGCAGGCAGGGGAAGCGTCTGCTGCCGGCACGCTTTTCTGCGGGCTACGGCGATCTGGCGCTGGAAAACCAGCGGACGATGTATCGCCTGCTGGCGCTGGAGAAGATCGGCGTCGAGATCACGGAAACCTGCATCCTCATCCCCGAAAAATCCGTGACCGCGATCACGGGAATCACTTCATGAGAGCTTTGCATAACCGGTGAAAATGGTTCGCAAGCGGCGAATGAAAGATTTTTCGCATTTCCAGAAATTGGATTATTTTATTGATTTCAAACATGTTTATGCCTTATCATATTTCAAGCGAAAAAGATTTTGAGACGCGGCGAAGCCATTTTTCGCCGGTCGCATCATTAGGAGAAGGCCATTGACGAAAAAATCAAGAATCATCAATCTATTGAAGAATAAGATCCTTATTCTGGACGGGGCGTGGGGGACAGAGCTGCAGAAACGCGGGATGCCGCCCGGCGTCTGTCCGGAGTCCTGGATCATCGAACACCCCGAGACCGTCCAGGAGATCCACCGGGCTTACGCACTGGCCGGCGCGGATGTTGTCTACACCTGCACCTTCGGCGCCAACCGCCTGAAGCTGGGCGAGTATGGAATCGAAAACGTCCGGGAGGTCAACAGGACCATCGCCCGGCTGGCAAGGACCGCCGTGGGGAGGCAGACCTTTGTTGCCGGAGACATCGGCTCCACGGGCCGTTTTGTCGAACCCTTCGGCGATCTGGGCTTTGAGGAGGCGGTGGCTGTTTTCAAAGAGCAGGTCCTGGGACTCCTGGAGGGCGGCGTCGATCTGTTCGTCATCGAAACCATGATGGATATCCAGGAGGCGCGGGCCGCCCTGATCGCCGTGAAGGAATGCAGCGACCGCTTCGCCTTGGTCACCATGACCTATGAGCCCAACGGTCGGACGCTCGGCGGGACCGACCCCGTGACCGCCCTGATCACACTGCAGAGCCTTGGCGCCGATGCGGTGGGCTGTAACTGCTCCACCGGGCCGGACGCCATGCTTCCCCTCATCCGGGCCATGAAACCCCATGCGAGCGTGCCGCTGGCCGTCAAACCCAATGCGGGGCTTCCCCGGCTTGCAGGCGGCAGGACAGTCTTCGACATGTCCGCGGCGGATTTCGCCCCGTTCGGCAGGCGCTTCGCCCAAGCCGGCGCCAACCTGATGGGCGGCTGCTGCGGCACGACACCCGCGCATATTGCGGCGCTCCGGCAGTCCGCCTGCGGGGAGAAACCCCTTGCCCCGCTGCGTAAAAGCATTGCCGCCCTCAGCTCATCCCGGCGCCATCTGCTTCTGGAGATGAACAAGCCACTGTGCGTCGTCGGGGAACGCCTGAACCCCACGGGCAAGAAGGCCCTGCAGCAGGAACTCCTGGCAGGCCGCATGAGCCTCGTCCGGCAGATTGCACGGGAGCAGGAACAGCAGGGAGCCGACCTGCTGGACGTCAACGTCGGCGTGCCGGGCATCGACGAGGCCAAGGCCATCCGGCAGATCATCAGCCTGCTGGCGACCCAATCGGAGATGCCGCTCGTGATCGACTCGCCCAAGGTGGAAACCATCGAGGCCGCCCTGCGCCTGTATCCTGGCCGGGCGCTTATCAATTCCATCTCCGGGGAAAAGGACAAATGCCAACGGCTCCTGTCGCTGGCCGCAAAATACGGCGCCATGTTCATCCTGCTGCCGCTGGCGGACGGGGAGATCCCGGAGACGGCGGAAAAGCGCAAGGCCGTTATCCGGGACGTGTCGCGCCAAGCCCGCCATCACGGTCTGACGAAGGATGATTTTGTCGTGGACGGGCTTGTGATGACCGTCGCGTCCAATCCGCAGGCCGCACTCGAAACGCTCAAAACGGTGCGGTGGTGCGCGGAAAAACTTCAATGCCGGACAATCCTGGGCCTCTCCAATGTCTCTTTCGGAATGCCGGAGCGCCGGTGGGTCAACGCCGCCTTCCTTGCGATGGCGCAGGCCGAGGGCCTCACCATGGCCATCGCCAATCCGGGCAGCGAAGAATTATTGAATATGAAGCGGGCCGGGGATGTGCTGCTGCTCAAGGACCGCGATGCGGCGGCCTATATCCGGCATTTCACGCGCTCATCGCAGCCGGAGCAGGCCGCGACGGCGGAAGTGCTTCCCCCCGATCAAAAAGTCCGCCAGGCCATCCTCGACGGCAACCGCGAGGACATCGTCGCACTGATCGAGGCCGCCCTGACGGCGGGTGTGGAGGCCGGCCGCCTCGTGGATGAGGTCATGATTCCGGCGATCGTCCGGGTGGGCGACTTGTTCGACAAAAAGACCTGTTTCCTGCCGCAGTTGATCGCCAGCGCCGAGGCCATGCGTCTGGGCGTCTCGCACCTGGAGCCTCGGCTTTACCACGCCGCGGCGGCCCGCTCTCACAAAGGCGTCGTTGTGCTGGCCACCGTCCGGGGGGACATTCACGACATCGGTAAAAACATCGTGGCTTTGATGCTGAAAAATCACGGGTATGAGATTATCGACCTCGGCAAGGACGTGCCCGCAGAGGCCGTCATCGCGGCCATGAAACAGCGGCGCCCCGATGTGGTGGGCCTGTCCGCCCTGATGACCACGACCATGGTCCAGATGAAAATGGTGATGGATACGGCCGCGGCGGAAGGACTTCCGGCGCGCTTTATCCTGGGCGGGGCCGTGGTGACCCAGGCCTACGCCGAGTCGCTGGGGGCGGCCTATGCCAAGGACGGCGTCGAGGCGGTGCGCGTTGTGGAAAGGCTGATTACAGAAGCAAAGGAGATTTCATAACATGACCATCCGTAACCTGAAAGAAAGACTCGCCGACATGATTATCGCAAAATCATTCAAGTACAGCGACGATCCGCCCTTTACGCTGGCTTCGGGCCGGACCAGCAACTATTACTTCAACTGCAAACCCACCACGCTCGATCCGGAAGGCATGAACCTTATCGGCGAGATTATTTTCGAGATGCTTGCAGACGCCGACGTCACGGCGGCGGGCGGCCTGACCCTCGGCGCCGATCCCATCGCCAACGCCCTGTCCGTCATCTCCTGGCAGAAGGGAAAACCGATCAAATCCTTCATCGTCCGCAAGGATGCGAAGGGACATGGAACGAAATCGGCCATCGAAGGGAACGTGCAGGCGGGCGAGCGCGTGGCAATTATCGACGACGTCATCACTACGGGCGGCTCCACGATCACGGCCATCGAACGGGCCCGGGAGGCCGGGCTGATCGTTGACCGCGTCATCGCCCTGATCGACCGTGAAGAGGGCGGCCGCGAAAACATCGCCGCGCACGTTGCAAGGGTGGACGCCGTGCTGACACGGACGCAGATCATGGCCCGTTATCAAAAATGACGGCTTCGTAAAAAGTCCGGATGCTGCGTTGCGCTGCATCCTTCGTCGTTGCGGCGTATGTTTAAAACGCAGATCATGACCCGTTATCAAAAAGGGAGAGTTTTGCATAACCACTGAAAAATGGTTCGCAAGCGGCGAATCAAATGTTTTCCGCCTTCCCAGAGATGACGTTAACGGTTTGTCATGAATCATGATGACGTCTGGTTGTCCTCTTAGCGGAAAAGATTTTTGAGCCCCGGCGAAGCCATTTTTCAAAGGTCTGGAAAGGTGGTCCATCTGTCTCTATGACAAAGAAAACCAAGATCATTCTGCTTGCCGCCGTTGTGATTTTCGTGGCGGCGCTGGCGGCCGGGTTTTGGGCGTCCCGCATGCTCGACCTGGAGACCCATCGGGACGCTCTGATTGAGCGCCTCAAAATCGAACTGAACCGGGATGTCCGCTACGCCAGGGGCGAGTTTTCCCTTTGGCTCCGCCCGGCCTTCACCTTTACGGATGTGGTCATCCTGGAAAAGGACGCACAGACGACCTTCATTACGGCGGACAGGCTCAGCTTCAAGCTCAGGCTTCTGCCCCTCTTTAGAAAAAAGATCGTCCTGCGGGAAGTCGTGCTGAAGAACCCGCGCATCGCCCTGATTCGGGAAGCCGACGGCGTCTTCAATGTGAGCGATCTGTTCGATGATCGTCAACAGGAGCTGTCTTTCGGGATTAACCGGCTCCAGATTCAGAACGGCTTCGTTCATTTCACCGATCGCCGGATCGCCCCGGAACCGCTGACGACCTCGCTGGAAGGGCTCAACCTGCGCCTGAGTCGTCTCGAGCGCGGGAAGGCCGCTGATTTCTCCCTGAACGCCATGGTCGTCGATGCCGAAAAAAGCGGGAATATCGTCCTCGACGGTTCCATAGAAATCGCACCGGCCTCGGAACCCCTCCTGAACAGCCGGATCGATGCGGCCGTCAAGGCCAAGGGGCTCAACGCAGGCTCGTACTGGCCCTATTACAGCCGCCATGTGCCGTTCAGGAAGATCACAGGCAGACTGGACATTGACGCCCGTTACCGGGGTACCATCAGGCAGTTTGAGTCCAAGGGGTCCATGACGCTGCATGACCTGCATTTTGATTACCCCCCGGTCTTCCACGCCCCGCTGAAGCCGAAAACGGTTCACGCCGTCTACGAAATGAGGCTGGATCCGCGCGATATCGCCGTGACCCATCTCGACGTCACCGTGGACGGCGTCCAGATCAAGGGAAGCTGCCTGCTGAAGGACATCCATTCCGACGACTTGCTCATTGACGCGAAAGCCGTAACGACCGAGATCCGCTGGGAAGCGTTCAGCCATTACGTCCCCTACGGCATTATCCCCGAAGACGTGGCGGATTTCATCGAGCAGAAAATCAAGGAAGGGATTTTCCGCCTCGACGAGGGCCGCCTGCTCGGCCGGGTCAGCCAGATTGCCCACATGGAAAAAGGGGACAACTGCAACGTGCTGTACGTCCGGGGCCGGGCTCAAAAGAGCGCTCTGGAATATGCGCCCGATGTTCCCGTTTTTACAGATATAGCCGGTGTTCTGGAGCTCAAGGGCAAGGATTTTATCCTGCAAGAGATGACCGGGAAATTCGGCGACGCGCCCTTCAGCCTGGACGGCAAGCTGGCCGACTACTGTCTGGACACGCCGACGCGCTACCCCTTTACCCTGAAGATGTCCCCCACGGCGAAGGAAGTGGCCTGGCTGTTGGCCGGCGGGCCGGCGAGAAAACTCAGCTTTGCGGGAAATTCCACCCTCCACCTTTCCGGAGACGGTTCCATCACGAACTACAATCTGAGCGGCGCCTGGGATCTGACGACGGCCGATTACAAATATTCGGAATGGCTGGCAAAGCCGGCGGGAAAAGCCAATAACCTGAGTTTCAAAGTCAACCTGAAGGAACAGGAGGCCTTTTTCTCTTCCTTCCAGTACAATCTGTCGCCGCTGTCGCTGACCGGGAAAATCCGCCTGCGGGGCGATACTCTCGAAACCTCGCAAATGGCCCTGCAACTCGCCAGCTCCGTGATCTCCGCGCAGGGAACGATCGCCAATCTGAAGGACCCCTCCTTTGCCGTAACATTTGGTTCTGAACGTGTCGATGTGACCGATCTGGGTCTGCACCACCCGGAACAACCGGTATTGCTGAAGAATGTCAGCGGATCCGTCGTCTTCAAAGACCGGGATCTGCAGATCGATGCCCTGACCTTTCGTCTCAATGAGTCCATCCTGAATATCACGGGCGCCGTGCAGAATGTGCAGGATCACCCCAAAACCCGTATCAGTGTGGCTTCGCCATATCTGGACTGGCGGGATGTCCTGATCCTCAGTGATCTGAAACGCGCGGAAAAGACCGGACAGCCTCCCGCCAAAATGTCCCTGGATGCCGCCATCCAGGTCGATGCCGGCCGCATGAACCGGCTCGCCTTCGAGAAAATGCAGATGAACCTGAGCCTTGATGAAAATATCCTTTATCTGAAAGAGATCGCTTTCAACGCCCTGGGGGGAACGCTTACCGGAGGGGGCCGCATCGATCTGGCCGACGCCAAAGCGCCCCGCTATCAGTTCAATTTCGATCTGGACAAACTCTCTGCCGAACAATGCCTACAGTTCTTTGATGTGAAAGAAAAGTTCATCACGGGCGCTTTCTCGGCGAAGGGGGATCTGACGGCAAAGGGAGGGAACGGCGTCGAACTGAAAAAAACAGCCTTGGGCAATGTCCGGATTCAGATCGAAGAAGGCATGCTGACGAGATTTGCGGTGCTGTCGAAGATTTTCTCGATTCTCAACGTTTCTCAATTGTTAAAGTTTCAACTGCCGGATATGGTGAGCGGCGGCATGCCCTATGACAAAATCGTCGCCACATTTTCCTTCGAGGATGGAATCGTGTCGACCAAAGACCTTTTTATCCAAAGCGACGCCATGAACATTTCCGCGGTGGCCAAGATAGACATGCCCAGGGGGGAATTCGTCGATACCGTGGTGGGCGTGCAACCCCTCCAGACGGTGGATAAGGTCGTCAGCCTGATCCCCGTGGTCGGATGGATTCTGACCGATGAGAACCGAAGCATCATGACCGTTTACTTTGAGGTGAAGGGGAGTCTGGACAACCCCACCGTCACGGCCATCCCCGTGAAAGCCATGGCCAGGGGAATCTTCGATATTTTTAAAAATATCTTTCAGTTGCCCGCTAAACTTTTCACGGACACGGGTGAAGTCATCTTCGGACGCTAAGATACATCCGCTTCAAGACAAGAGGGGGAACTTTGCACAGCCTCTGAAAAATGGTTCGCAAGCGGCGAATGAAAGATTTTTCGACTTTCCAGAAATTAAACTAATTTATTGATTTGAAATATATTTAAGCATTATCGTATTTATAGCGAAAAAGATTTTGAGCCGCGGCGAAGCCATTTTTCAAAGGTCTCAAGATGGGGCCGCTGGCGTCTGGTTGAGGATTTCCCTGGCCGTTTCCACATCCCGCCGGATCTGTTCGACCAGCAGGGCCGGGTTTTCAAATTTCATTTCATCCCGAATCCGGTCGATAAACAGGACCTCCAGTCTTTTTCCATAGATCTCCTCGTCAAAATCAAAGATATGGACCTCGACGGACAGGGCGTTATCGGAAAAAGTCGGATTGAACCCGATATTCAGAACACCCTGGCGGGCTTTGCCCTCCAGCAGCAGCCGGACGGCGTAAATCCCTTGGGCGGGAATCAGCGCCTTGTCCGGCAGGAGATTGGCGGTCGGAAAGCCGAGGTCCCGCCCCCGTCGGTGGCCGGCAATGACTTCGCCGCTCAGATTATAGGGCCGTCCGAGGTAAGCAGCGGCCTCTTTCACCCTGCCCTCGAGAATCATATTGCGCGTGAGCGTGCTGCTGATAATGGTCTCCCCGACTTTGAAGGCGCTGACGACCTCCACGGCAAAACCTAATTGTTCTCCGGCAACGGCCAGAAAGGTTTCATTGCCCTCCCTGCCCCGGCCGAAGGTATAGTCGTGTCCGATAAAGATCTTTTTGATGCGGAGTTTGTCCCAGAGAATGGAACGGATAAATTTCCGGGCGGTTGTATGTGAAAACTCCAGGGAAAAAGGGATGAGCAGCAGACCGTCCATGCCCGTTTCCGCGATCCGGGCGATCTTTTCTTCGAGCGAGGTAATCAGGTAAAAGGGCTTCCGTTCGGGATGGAGCACCATCTTGGGATGGGGTTCAAAGGTGATCACCACCGCCTTGCTTTTTTCCTGACGGGCCTGAAGGATCACTTTCTGAAAGATATACTGATGTCCGAGGTGCACACCGTCGAAGTTTCCGATGGTGGCAACGGCCCCCTGGAAATCATCGGATATCTCGTCAAGACTGTTAAAAACATTCATGTTCGTTCCACTTTTACCCTTTCCCGACCCTGCCTGCTTTTGCGCGCTAACATAACACCATTGGCTTTAATTTCAAGTTCATTTTTGCTTGACAAGGCCGCGACGATCAGTGTAGGAGTCCAGAACATGCCGAAGTGGCGGAATTGGTAGACGCGCTAGGTTCAGGGTCTAGTGGGTGTACGCTCGTCCCGGTTCAAATCCGGGCTTCGGCACCATAAGAAAGACGGGGGGTTAGCTGATTCATCGGTTAACCCTCTTTCACTTTTGAGGGTGCTCGGTCAACGCTTTGGTCAACACTTTTCAAAAAGCCTTCCATAATGAGACCCGCTATCTTTAATTTCACTTCAGAAAGGGTTCGAAGTGGTACCATTCGCAGGGGTGGCTGCGGACCATGTCTTCCAGCAGGTTGGCATACCACTGGGCCGATTCCCGGATGGCCTCCTGCCGATTGGCCCGGGATGATGCAGTGACGTAACGGGGCGGCAGCATGAGCGTCTGATATTTCTTGTGACCCAGCCGGAAGACGAAGAAAACGAGGATGGGGGCGCCGGAAAGGAGCGCAAACAGATGGGGACCTTCGGGCAGAAGCGCCTCGCGGCCCAGAAAACGGACGGCAACGGCCCGCTGATCCGCTGACCAGATCCGGTCGCCGGTCATGGAAACGACGCCCCCCTCTCTGAGAAACTGGATGCCTTCAACGATGTCGAAGGGCGAACCGCCCTCCTGATCCGCGGCGATAATACGGACCCCCTCCCGCTCCAGGGTGTCCTTCTGCATGCGTTCGATCTCTTCCTTGTACTTCTTCCCCACGTAAAGCAGGACCTTCATCCCTTTGCGCTTCATCCGGCTGGCGGCCACTTCCCAGTTTCCCATATGGGACATGAGGACAATCGCCCCTTTCCCTTTTTTGACGGCCTCCACGAGGAGATCAAAGCCCTCGCTGATGTGCGTGATCTCCTGCTCGTCCCGGAGCAGGAAACGGTCCAGGAAGACATAGGTGAAGTGGTGATACTGCCGCCAGGTGCACCAGAGATGATAATACCAGCCTTTGTCAGGGAAAAGCGCCCGGTAGAAACGGATGCTGACGGCCACACGGGTGGGAAAGAAGAGGAAGTATCCCGTGGCGATGAACCAGGAAAAGAAGACGAATATCCAGAACCCCGTTCGCCGGGAAAGGGCCATCAAACTCTTGTAAAAAAAGACTTTCATGCCTGATTTCCCGCCGTTTGCATCTCCGCAATGAACCACAGCTCTTCCCGGTCTGTGGCCGCCGCCTCTACGCGTGTCACGGTAAGACCCGCCTCGGTGAGCAGGGTGCTCAGGGCCTCCACCGGCCGGTAGTGCGGTGTTGTCCTGGCCGCCTGCAGACGCCATTCCTCC
Source organism: uncultured delta proteobacterium (assembly GCA_963743175.1). Taxonomy (GTDB): domain Bacteria; phylum Desulfobacterota; class Syntrophia; order Syntrophales; family Fen-1087; genus JAPLJM01. Next base: position 576,642 of record CAVUOQ010000012.1, read on the forward strand.
AGCCGTCGCAGCCAGGAGAGGCGTTTCCGGGAAGGAATGGTCGCCCGGAGAATCAGCCGCCCGCCGGGTTCCAGTCTTTCCTCAATTCTCTGCAAGGTCAGGCGCAACTCGTCATCCGAAAGGCGGTGGATCATGTCCAGCATCAGCACCGTGTCCACTTTCGCCGGAGCTGCAGCCGGCAGATCGGGCGCGGAGCCGATTTCGGCTGTGCCCCGGTCGCCCAGGGCCCGTACGGCAATGGCAACGCGTTTGCGGTCCGGATCGATCCCGAAAATCTTCGCCCGGGGATGGAGGGAAAGCAGCCAGACGGCCGGGATCGCATAACCGCAGCCGATATCGATTACATGACGGGGCGATTCCAGATAATCGGCGAGGCGGGGAAACATGGGGTCGATCAGAATCTTGAACCGGGCGAAGAGCCTCGGATAGGCCTCCATGTGGCGGTAGCGCCGGAGTGTCCGCGACCGGTGCTGCGGCGATCCGGGCGTGACGCTTTCCTCCGGCCAGACGGGCGGCGCCAGGACGCGCTTCAGCAGGGGCGGCGTGATGGTTACCGCGCCGATAAAGGAATAGCCGATGCCCAGGGCCAGGGCAATGCCCGCGCTCTTCAGGAGGGCGTGACCGGAGACGGCCAGGACGCCGAATCCCATGAAGGTGGTGGCAAAGGACAGAAAAACGGAAAGGCGGATCAGACCCAGCGACGGGTGCTGCTCGTTCAGGTAGCGCTGATGGGCGCGAACCAGATAAAGGGCGTAATCCGTGCCCATGCCGATGACGACCACGGCGACCATGATGGTGGGAATGCCCAGTGGCTGCCCCAGCAGATTCAGGGTTCCCAGCGTGCAGATCAGCGCGAAGAGGGTCGGCAGGAGGCCGAGCAGCGTCAATTGCCAGTCCAGCAGGTACAGGAAGGCCACGGCGATGGTAACGGCCCCCACCATCAGGACCATCGTGATGAAGCCGGAAAGCAGCCCGTCGGCCAGACGCTGCGTGAAGAGCGCCGGATCAAAGAGCGACCCCGGCCCCAATGATTTGAAGCGCTCATAAAAAGTGTCCCCCCGGTAGGCCGGACCGGGCGTGAGGGTGGAGACCTGGAGCCAGAATGAGCGGTCGCGGCTCTGCGAGATGCCGAGCAGGCCGTAAAAGGCCTCCGGCGTGGCCAGCGCGGCCATTTCCTTGGTCTCGACCAGGTTCATGAAGGGGTCGAAGGCGTCCGGTGCAAAACCCAGCTCCCGGGAGACCGCACGGATGGCGCCACGGAGTTCCGCGACGCGCTCGGGATTCCAGAAGGCCCGCCAGGCCTGCAGGTTCTGTACGGCACGCTCCTCACCGGGGAAGATCACGGAAGGCGTGAAAGCGGGGGCCAGGGCGCCGCTCTGAACCTCCTTCTCCAGCAGGGCTGCGAGACGGTCGCTCTGCTGCTGTAACTGGCGCGGGTCGCGGCCTTCCACCATGACATAGATGCGGCCGAAGAGGTTTCCCCAGACGTCGCCGACCTGTTTTTCCGCCGCGAGGGTCTCCGGGCTCACCGAATTCATCGCATTCAGATCCACACGAAACACCGGTTTGGCAAAGAAAAGCAGGATCAGCATCAGGCCGACGGCCGCATAGAGCTTGCCCTTTCCTTCCGTCGAGGCGATCCGGTTGACCAGCGCCAGCAGCGGCAGGAAACTTTCCTTTTTCGCCGGGGGCATGACGGGAAAGATCACGGGGTAGATCGTATGGACGAAGATGTAGGTAAACAGAACGCCCAGGGCGGTAAACTCGCCGATCTGGGCGAGCGCGGAAAAACCGCTGAAGGCCAGAAATGCGAAGCTGACCGCGGTGGTCAGCATGGCCAGGAGCCCCAGGGACCAGACCTCTCTGGTTGCGTCCAGTCCGCGCGTCTCATGGCGACGGTCCAGAAACAGGAGGTAGGCGATGCCGTAGTCCACGGTAAAGGAGATGACGGCGCTGCCGAATCCGATGGCCATCAGGGTGATTGCCGGGTGCAGCAGGGAATAGACGAAGAGCGCCAGCATGGTTCCCGCGACGGAGGGCAGCAGGGCCAGCAGCCCGATCAGCGGACGGGGAAAGGCGACCAGCAGCAGCAGGATAATGGCGATTGTGGAGAAAATGACCGCCCGCTCCATCCCCCGTTTTGTGCTGATTTCGTTATCCAGCGCGGCCCGATAAGTGCCGACGGGCGTCAGCGTGATGGCTTCCTGAAACCCGCGGCTCTGTTTCAGTTCCCCGTCGATCCGGTCGATGAGGGCCGTGACCTGCCGGGAAAAGGCCGTATCCGCTCCGGACATTCGGGGCTCGGCGATGATCAGCAGATGTTTCCGGTCAGCCGAAAGCAACTGCCCCTTGTAGAACTGCGCATTGCTGACCGGCGCGAGGTGCGCCAAACGGGACAGGGGCAACTGCCGCAGGTTCAGGGGGTCTCGGGACATCAGCGCCGTCTGGCCGATGCTCTCGAGTTGGCCCAGCTGCGCGAAATGAGCGGCCATGCTTTCCCGGACCTTTTCCGGGGCCAGAAGCGGCCTGACTTTTTCCTCCAGCTCCCCGGCATTGAACAGAACGGGCAGACGGGCAGCGATGGAAAAGATAATCTCCGGGAAAAGCTGCTGTTCCCGACCCAGGCCGACGCGACTGAAAAGACCGCTCTCCTGCAGTCGCTGCTCGATCAGCGCGGCTGCCCGGACCAGCCCTTCCTGATCCGCCCGGGAAAGGCCGACATCGATGACCACGCGATCCTGAATGGGATGATTGGCAATGATCCGGCGGGCGTCCGCCAGGACGGGGTCATCCTGCGGCAGGGAGGCCACGAGGTCGGTATCGAAGGTCAGTCGCTGCAAACCGACCGAAAAGAGCCCCACGACCGCCAAAACGACCAGTACAATGAACGACCACCTTAATTTGTATCGCCGAAAAGACATGAAAATTGATGACCTCCGGCATTTATTTTTCTTCCGGCCACAACTGCTTCTTCAGCTCACGTTTGAGGATCTTCCCCGCCGGGTTCCGGGGGAAATCGGGGACAAAGACAACCTTTTTCGGGATTTTGAAATGGGCGATCTGCCCGTCGAGGGCACTGATGATCTCCTCTTCCGTGGTCTGCCGGCCCTCGTGAAGCATGACAAAGGCCGCCACCACCTCCCCGCGCGTCTCATCGGGCATGGCCACCGCCGCTGCTTCCTTGACCGCCGGTATGGCCTGGATGACCCGCTCTACTTCGGCGGGGTAGACATTTTCGCCGGCGCTGATGATCAGCTCCTGTTTCCGGCCGATGACAGAGACGAACCCCTCCTCGTCGCGCCGCCCCATGTCGTTGGTGTGGAACCAGCCGTCCCGGATGGCCTCCGCCGTTTCCTTCGGTTTGTTCCAGTAGCGGGTGAACACATTGGGACCCTTGACAATGATCTCTCCCGCCTCTGTCGGCGCCACGTCCCGGTCGTTCTTGTCCACGATGCGCAGCTTCAGGTGAAAAACCTCCTTCCCCACGGAACCTGCCTTGCGGATGGAATCCTCCAGATCCAGCGAGGTCAGGCGCCCGGATTCCGTCATGCCGTATCCCTGGACGAAACCGACGCCCTTTTCCTGGTATTTCTGGATGACGGGGATGGGAATGGGGGCGCCGCCGGAGATGAAAAAATGGACGTGAGAGAAATCCGCCTCCTCCCATTCGTCTGATTTGGTCATCACCTGGAACATCACGGGAACGGCGAACATGTAGTTGATCCTTTCGCGCTGAATGAGCTTGATAACCTCCGAGGCGTTATAGAAACTCTGAAGATACAGGGAACCGCCCGCATAGATGACGGGCGTCGCCGAAGCGACCAGCGCACCGATATGGAAGAGCGGAGCGACAACGAGGGATTGATAGGTATAGTTGACGCCGTATCCCACCAGGGAATGGATCGCGCCGAAAAGGATATTTCCGTTCGACAGGACGGCCCCCTTGGGATCGCCGGTGGTGCCGGAGGTGTACATGATGAAAAGGGGGTCGTCATCGACCGGTTCACGGAGGGGAATGGGCTCATCGGCAGGGAAAGGCGCCACGAAATCGGCAAAGACCGGGTCTTCCGCCAGGACGTTGCCGCCATGACGGAAATAGCGCTCGATGGGCAGCCCGGCGGCCTTGATGGCCTGCACCTTTCCGGCGAAATCCGAGGAATAGACAAGCACCCGGGGGGCGCTGTCTTTCAGGATATAGATCAGTTCCGGGGCGGCCAGACGGAAGTTGACGGGCACCATGATGGCGCCGGTCTTGCCGCAGGCGAAAAAGATCTCCAGAAATTCACTGGAGTTCAGGAGCAATGCGGCAACCCGCTCTCCTTGGACGACGCCCAGAGCGGCCAGGGCATGGGCCGTGCGGTTGACCCGCTCGTTAAAGGCCCGGTTGTTAAATACCCGTCCATCCTCATCCTTTAAAAACAATCGCTCGGGCTGGTTAAACGCCCGTTTTGTGGTCCATTCACCGACATTCATCGTCATCCTCCTGTTACTGTTTAACGTTAACCGACCCCGGTGCTTTGCAGGGAAATACCGACGAGGAGCCCGCAGTCAGGCGCGTTCTTATACTCTCTTGCAGGATAAAATGCAACGGCAACAGGGGGGTTTATGGATTTTTTGCGAAAAACTAAAGTTTGGCAGGAGTCGTAAAAAATGCTCGGTAATACAACGCTGTTTTATAACATGACCGGCGCGGGCATTCTGGATGGAGACCGGTTCATCCAAAACGCTGTCGATCGCTTTTGTCGCGATCAGGGCTCAGCCTTTCCGCTCAACGGTCAACTTGCCGTGATATCTGTCCTGGAGGCTATCCCTGCTTCCGGCTCTGCGATGATCTTCATCTTCATCGACCATCCGGTACGATCCGTCCTGATATTTCTGCATTCCTGATGATACTGGAATTCGAAAGCGATTTTTCCCTGATTTTGGCCATCCTGCTCGACCCTGAATCCCCTTACGGTTCCACCGTAAAAAGAGGCTTCCTGTCTCTCTTTATGAAAATAAATTTTGCCGCCGATGAGCCCTTTGGCTTTGCTTTCATTGAGTTTCCAGCCGCCGCTTTCCCAGATATTGTCTCGCAGCTTTTTAAAATTATTCAACTTTTCGATCAGGTGTATTTTCATTTTGGTCCCCTTCTTAAGTTCAAGCATTATCCTTCGTAAAAATAAAAAGCCCCGTCTCTTTGTAATGGACAGGGCTTCAATCATTTCCGTGGTTTCCCGATTTCGGGAAGAGGAGTCATCAACTATTATCAGTGATGTCGATTACATTGTTGATTGACAGGCTACGCCTGGAACCGGGATAAGTCAAGACAATTATGACGGCTGCGTAAAAAGTCCGGATGCTGCGTTGCGCTGCATCCTTCGTCGTTGCGGCGTACGGCCGGGTACGCCCCACTCCTCGTGATTTGAGCGCCTTGCCTGCGGAGCTTTTTACGCAGTCGTCCAAATGGGCTCATTTTTCGACTTTTTACGAGTCAACAATTATATGCGGCGGTGTTTTTGCTTTCCGGCGCCTTTCTTTTTATCCCCGCCGGAATGTCCGGCCTGGATAAAGACAGGCCCGTCTGACCGCCCTCATAGCGCGCCAGGGCCATTTCGGGGGTGCGGACGATCATGAAGCACAAAAATATGGCGCTGGGCCATAACTGGATGAAAAGACGGTTGAGGGAGGTCAGCAGGTGCCAGCGCAGATCGTGCGGCGTAATCAGGTAGATCCCGAAATACCCGGCCAGCATGACAATAAGGACGGTCACGCCTGTCAGCAGGGAGGGCCGGTCCTGCCCATGCGTTCGGACGCCCATAAGAATCATATACAAGCCAAGCAGGACGACGCCGGCGACGCCGGGATTGTAGCGGAAGCCTTCACGGATGTTCACGATGCCCTGGGTGAAGGTCAGGGCCGTCTGGATATAGGCAAGCAGAATCTGTTCGTATCTTTGCCAGTCCGTCAATCTTTCGATCATCGGTTGCAGGCCCTGACCGGTAAAAATGTCGGAGGAGGGCGCCAGGTGCAGCTTGAAGACGGCCATGACGATCAAAACCGGCAGAGCGCCGGCCACAAACCATGCGGCCTGGCGAAGCGCCCGTCGCCGGCCGCCGCCGCGCATGATCCATGCGAAGCGGGCCACCAGCACGACAAACAGAAACAGAAGTCCTTCATTTTTCGTCCAGGCGGCCAATCCGGCGGCCAATCCGGCCAGCATCAGAGGATAGTCATGACGTTCGGAAAACCGGTCATGATAAAAAAAGATGACCAGCGTGGCCAGAAAGAAAAAAGCCAACGGAATATCGGCGAACTGGTATGCGCCCATATCCAGGAAGTAAGGGCTTCCCATCAGGACCAGCCCGGCCAGATACCCCTGGGTCCGGCTCCGCAGGATCGCAATGGAGAAAACCAGAAGACCGGCAACCGCCAACGTGAATAAAACGGACAGGATGATCGGCCCGTAAATGGTTTCGCTGCCGGCGTATTTCCACATCCTGACGACGGACAACGGCACCAGCAGGGGATAATCCGGGTGCGTCCAGTCCAGCCCGCTGGACAGGAAATCAAGCCAGCGTTCGCCGCCCCGCAGGATGAATCTCGCATGCAGGTTCCAGATCACCCAGGCATCCCATTTGCCGTGGGGTTCCTTCAAAAAAGCGATGCCGATGGAAATCGCGGCGGAAACCAGCGTTCCGGTAAAGAGGACCGGAAATATCAGACGGTAGCGCACGGGACGGTTTTCTTCCAGCCGCAGGACGCCCTCCCTGCGGAAAAATTCTTTTTTATACAGGAGCGCCGCCATGGCGGCCAGAATGACAACCAGCGCGAAATCCAGATACACGAGCACGCCGGCGTGGGAGGGCAGCATCGCCACAAAATACAGACAGGACAGGACTCCGAGACCGATACCGGCGGCCAGACTCAGATGGCAAAGCCCCGTTGAGGCATCGAAACGACGGGACGGAAAACACAGCAGGGTCAGCAGCAGACCGATCAGAACGGGAATCAGGATGGATAAAACGAGCAGAAAAATCACGGGCGCCCCTCTTTCCGATAGAGAATCAATCCATCGCCGAAATCTTTCAGGGGCGTCAGCCCCTTTTTTCTGATCCATTCAGGATCTGCCGGCCCGTCGAGAAAATTGCCGACGACAAAGGGGTACTCGGGGCTGTTATAGACAAAAACCGGCGCCAGCGTATATTGCGTCAAATAGTACTGCGCCACGAATTCGACGTTGAGAAGGTTGCGCTCATCCAGAAAGATTTTTTCATTCTCGACGGTGGTGGCATAACCCAGCACCGGCGTGGGCGGCATGACTTCTTTGATCCGCTCGATACGCCGCTCATGGATGGAAACGGGATCCGTCTTCGGTAAATTCGGATATAGCTGAATCCTTGAGAAAAGCAGATTCAGATTCGCATACACGGTTATGGCGATCAGCAGGATCAGGGCGGCCCAGGTCCGGTATTGCTGAAAGACGACGCGGCGTTTATGCATCAAGGCAGCCTTTCAACCGTCAGCCCGGAAGGCAGGGTTTTATTGGCCTGGATCAGTCGCTCCTCCGCGGCGTAAACGGCCACGACGGCCGACGCCCCGGCCGGCATGAAATAACGGACCGCCGTTTCCTGCAACTGGTCCGCCGTCACATTGAGAACCCCGTCCCGGAAGGCCTGGCGATCCTCATCGGTCAGACCGGCAAATGCGCGGATCATGGCCGTGAAGCCCCGGCCGGCCGGATCCATGGGCCGGTCCAGGCTGCCGATGGCGCCGACAACGGCCTTTTCCAGATCCTCCTCCGTTATTTTTTCTTCTGTCATGAAATCGACGGCCATGCGGTAAACGTCAAGGGTTTCAAGTAGATGTGGGTCCCGATAGGACAGAAAAGCGAAGAGACCGCTCATGGGGTCATACTGGCACATGCCGCCATAAGCGCCGCCCTGCACGCGGATATGCTTATAAAGATAGCCGCTGGAGAGTTGCCGGGACAGCACGAACAAAGACGCGGCCAGCGGATCGGTGTAAGTGGGCGCTTTCATGACTTTGGCCACATAGCAGACCTGCGCGGGGATCGCAACGCCGGTATGACGTGATTGCAGATCAGGCATGGTAGGCGTCCCCACCGGTCCGCCGCCGGGCAAGCGCGCCAGCAGGCCTTTGGCCGCTTTGCCGAGCCGGTCAAGCCCCTCGGCGTCGGCGGTCAGATTGAGCGTGAGCCGCTCCTGTCTGAAGATCAACTGCTTCAGGCGGGTCAGCTTGTCCCGGAGGGCCTCCTTCCTCTCGCCGAATGTCTCCGTCAGCTCCGTGAGGAGCTGGAGCTGGGTCTTGCCGCTCCACTGCTCGTCGCGCCAGGCGGCCACGGACAGGGACGCGCCGGCCGAGCGCTTGGCAAAGAGGTGCCCGGAGGGAATCACGGCGGCGTGCAGCCTGTTTTTCTTTTCCGCGAGCAGATCCCGCATCCGGGTTTCATCGGACAGATCGCCCGCGGTGAGCACATCAGCCATAATATCCACGGCGTCGCCGATGTGACGGTAAAGGGCGCGCACCCGGAAGATCATCTTTTGCCAGTGTTTTTCGGCGGGGGAATGCGGACTTTCGGTCGCCGCCTCACGGCCGCTTCGCGTTTCCCGGTCGGCGAGCAGGCCGACAGACAGGTTGCTGCTGAGACCGCCGGTTTTCAGGGCGATCCGTTTGGACATCTGTTCGTAATCGAGGCCGGCGGCCCCCATATTGGTCATGAACTTTCCGAGCAGCGGCAGCCAGGGCTGCAGGTCCTCCGGAAGGTCGGAAATGTCAAAGGCCATATCCAGGTAGGCGATCCCGTTGGTGAAGAGTTCATGGGCCATAGCGGGAACGCCGCCGATGTTCAGCCGGTCTGTGGGAATCTTCTCCACCGCCGGTTCCAGATCCCGGACGTTGAGCCTGGGCAGGCAGGCCAGGGTTTCCGGCGGATCCGCCTCCCCCTGGAACGATTTCAGGGCCGCGGCGTCCCGGCGGATATTTTCGACGGCCTCCGCCGACAGGGCGGCCTTGATCCCGGACAACCTGTTCTTGCAGGATGCTTCCTGTTCATCGAGATAGCCCGGAGAGGGCTCCATGACGGAGAGCAGCCGGTGCGGGTTGTCCAGGAACCAGGTCCGGACCACCTCCTGAAAGAGCGCCGGGTTTTCGGCCCAGCGCCGGCGGACATCGTCGATCAGCCGGGGGAAATTGAGACCGGCCAGCGGGTCGCCATCATAGAGCCAGGTATGAAAGACCCGTCCCATGAGCGTGATCCCGTAGGGAAAGGCGCCGCGCTGGATTTCCTTTCCCTGAAATTCCACCTGGTGGAGCGTCCCTTCGATGAGTTCCCGGTCGAAGCCGTCTACGGCCACCCGCTGCAGGGTATCGAGAACGAGCGTTTCGATCTGCTGCGCCTTTTGCGGCTCCGTACCCCGCAGCCCCACGGCAAAAGCGATCTGCTTGAGGTCGCGCTCCAGGCCCGTGACCGGCGAGAGATCCTCCCCCAGGCCCGAATCGATCAGGGCCTTTCGCAAGGGGCCGGCGGCGCTGCCGACGAGGGCGCCGGCCGTAATCTGCAGCAGCAGGGCCGTATCATGATCGGTATTTTCCGACATCATCCAGCCCATGTTGACGGTGGTCTTTTTTTGCAGGCTCTCCCCTTTTCCCACGGGATAATAACCGCAGATGGCCGACGGCCCGGCCCACCGGGGCTGGCTCGGGATTGCCGAATCGACCCGGACCCGGTCAAAACCGGCCAGGATTTCTTTTAGAAAGATCAGGTGATCCTCGGTGGAAATATCCCCGTAGAGGAACCAGCGGGCGTTCGAGGGAGAGTAATAGGACCGGTGGAAGGCCTTGAATTGCTCGTAGGTCAGCGAGGGAATCGCCTCCGGGTTGCCTCCGGAATCGCAGGCGTAGGGCGTATCGGGATAAAGGTTCTCCTGCAGGGCTTTATACATCAGGCTTTCCGGCGAAGAATAGGCCCCTTTCATTTCATTATAAACAATCCCCGAAACGATCAAGTCGCTGCCCGGATCTTCCGGATCGGCCAGCTCAAAATGGTGCCCTTCCTGGGCAAAGGTCTGCTTGAGCAGCCGGGGGCTCAGGACCAGATCGGTATAGACGCGGGCCAGGTTGAAATAATCCGCCCGGACCTGGCTGGCCACGGGGTAAATGGTTTTATCGGGATAGGTGAAGGCATTGATGAAGGTCTGCAGGGTTCCCTTGAGCAGTTCGTTGAAAGCGTCCTTCAGCGGATAACGTTCCGAGCCGGCCAGCACGCAATGTTCGAGAATATGCGGCAGGCCCGTGGAATCCGTGGGGGGCGTGCGAAAAGCGATGGCATAGAGGTTCTCCCGGTCGTCGCAATGAAGATGCAGGACTTTGGCGCCTGTTCGTTCATGTTCCATCTCGTAGGCCGTGACGCGGATCTCGGGGATCTGTTCGACCCGCCGGATCATAAATCCATGCCGTTTTTCTTGCGGCAAAAGCGTGATGGCCGGGCATTTTGGGGCTTGTGTCATGATTTCATTCTCCGGAAATTGCAATATCCAAATCCGTCCCGCAAACCCGTGATTGCCGGCTCAAATTCACGCTGAGAAACCTTTGAAAAATGGCTTGTTTAATCAGCCTTTTTTGGCTCTTTTCTGCTAAATCGCATGCACGATTTAGCGTCTGTATCGGGGGTCAGCTTTTCACTGAAACACAGGTTCTGTTTGCCGCCGCAAACATATATCCCGGCATTGGTTTTGACCAGCAGACTGCATTCACCGCAAGTAGGCATTTTATTCTCCCCTTCTACGCATATTAGCCGCCACTTTAGTTT
>CAVUOQ010000013.1:0-242102 GCA_963743175.1 uncultured delta proteobacterium
CAAGGTTTTACCGCAAAATGGTCGAAGAGCTGAAGATCGCCGAGAGCGTGGCAACGGCAAACGGCACACCGGGGGCGCGTTACCCCAACCTCTTTGCAATCTTTGCGACCCCCCGTCGCCCCCATGAATGCCGTGAACTGGAGCAGGCCATCGATGCGGAACTGGAAAGACTCAAGCGGGAGCCGGTTCCGGAGCAGGAACTGCAAAAAATCAAAAACCAGATGAAAGCCGATTTTATCCGGAGCCTCAATTCCAACAACGGCCTGGCGAGCATGCTCTCTTATTACGAGACCCTGTTGGGAGATTATCGCTATCTAAGCAACTATATCAAGGTCATCGATAAAATATCGCCCGACGAGATCCTGCAGGCCGCGCAAAAATATCTCAGGAAAGAGAACAGGACGGTGGCAACGCTTATATCCAGCCGGACGCCCTCTGAACAGTCGGGTCAACCGGCCGGATCAAAAATGGAAAAATGAAAAATACGATACGGATATTACTCTGTTTATACTGTTTGGTTTTCGCTGCTCCCGTCACGGCCGCTGAGCCGTTTCCGGCCTCTCATCCGGACTCCCTGACCTACAAGCCTCTGCGGTTCAATCCCCCGCAGGCCCGGCGTCATGCCCTGGATAACGGGATTATCCTGTATGTCCTCGAGGATCACGAACTTCCCCTGGTGAACATCTCTGCCGTTTTCAAGAGCGGTTCCGTGCATGATCCTGCCGCAAAGGCCGGCCTTGCCGAATTGACACACCGGGTCATGCGCACGGGCGGCACGCAGTCTCTCAGCGGCGACTCCCTGGACGACCTGCTCGCTTTTCACGGCATCTCGCTTAATTTTTCAGCGGAAATGGACATGGGGTCGGCCAATCTGTCCGTCTTGAAGCAGGACCTCGATCTGGGTCTTGATATTTTTTCCCAGATTCTGAGAAAACCCCGCTTTGCTCAGGAAAAGCTCCAACTCGCCAAAGACCTTCACATTGAAGGGCTCCGGGGCATTCTGGACGACCCGCCAAAATATGCGTTCCGTGAGTTCAGAAAGCTCCTGTATCAGGGCAACCCGCGCGGCCAGCTTTCTTCTCAGATTTCTGTCAAGAACATTCAGCGTTCCGATCTGGTTGATTTTCATCGACATTTTTTTCATCCACAGAATGTCATGCTGGCGATTACCGGCGATGTGACCACTGCGGAGGCGGTTCATCTGGTCCGTCGTTATCTGGGCGACTGGCAGGCGTCAGGCCGTCCGGAACGGATGCCGCCGCCCGCCGCTGCACGCAATGGCGCGGTTTATTATCTTTATAAGGCGATACCGCAGTCGGTCATCGTTTCCGGCCAACTGGCGCCGTCAAAACGGGATCATGATTTTTACCCTTTCACGGTCCTCGATTTCATTCTGGGCGGCGGCGGCTTTCGGTCCCGGATCTTTCAGGAAGTCCGCAGTAATCGCGGCCTGGCATACAGTACCGGCAGCTTTTACAGGGCCAGGCAGGATTATGGCGCATTCGGGGCCTATGCCATGACCAAATCATCCTCAACGACGACGGTCCTGTCTTTGCTCATCGATATTATCAAAGATGTAAAACAAAAAGGCGTCACCGCGGAGGAGCTGTCCTGGGCGAAGAAATCCATCAACAACAGCTTTATATTTTCCTTTCAGGATACGGATCAAATCGCTTCACAGCAGATGATGCTTGAATATGACCGACTGCCGCAGGACTTTCTCATGAAATATCCCGAGCAGATCGATAAAGTGACCGCGGAAGCCCTGCAGCAAACCGCAAGCCGTTACCTGAACCGGGAAAGGGCCGTAACGCTTGTCCTGGGAGATGAGAAAGCTTTTGATAAGCCCCTTTCTTCCCTGGAAAAAGTGATTAGAATTAAAGGAGATTTATGATTGACGCCGTCATTTTCGAAAAGGTCAAACAACGCATTGAACGCTACCGGGATGCCATGATTCGGATGCAGATCGAACTGACGGCCATCCCTGCCCTGTCACCGGATAACGGCGGCCAGGGCGAATCTGAAAAAGCCAGGTATCTCCTGAAAAAAATTCGTGCGCTCGGATTCAACCTTATTCGGGAAATCGACGCTCCGGATGGGCGGGTCTCCTCGGGCGTCCGTCCGAATATCCTCGTCACCCAGCCCGGGAAAAGACCGGGCGGCAAGACCACCTGGATTCTGACGCACCTGGACATCGTGCCGCCTGGTGAAACGGCCCTCTGGAGTGAAGATCCTTACAAAGGTTATCAGAAGGGTGAGCGGATCTACGGCCGCGGAACGGAAGACAATCAGCAGGATCTCGTGGCTTCCATCTTTGCGGCCAAAGCGCTGATGGATGAGGGTGTAGTGCCGGAAAACACGCTGGGGCTGGCCTTCGTGGCCGATGAAGAAACGGCAAGTCAGTATGGTCTTGCCTATCTGCTGCAGCATCAGGAGAATCCTTTCCGGAAAAGTGATCTCCTGGTGGTGCCTGATTCGGGAAATGAAGATGGATCGTTGATTGAGATCGCGGAAAAAAGCATCTGCTGGCTGAGGTTCAAAACCATCGGAAAACAGTGTCACGCCAGCAGGCCGGAGCTGGGCAAGAACGCATTTTTGGCCGCATCCCATCTCGTCGTCCGGCTGCATGATCTTCACCGGATCTTTGCCGCCGTTGATCCTCTGTATCATCCGCCCGCCAGTACCTTTCAGCCCACGAAAAAAGAGATGAACGTTCCCAATGTCAATACCATTCCGGGCGAGGATGTCTTCTATCTGGACAGCAGAATTCTTCCGCAATACCCTTTATCGGATGTTTTCAACCAGATCAGGCGCATGGCCGACGATATGGAGAAACAGTTCGGCGTAACCATTGAAATCCAGACGGTGCAGGCCGTCCAGGCGCCCTCCCCTACCCCTGGTAATGCGCCGGTCGTCCTGGCGCTGCAGGAAGCAATCCGGGATGTCTATCAGGTGGAAGCGACACCGCAGGGAATCGGCGCTGGAACAGTGGCTGCCTATTTCCGGCGGGAAGGCTATCCCGTAGCCGTCTGGTGCAGAATCGGCAGTACGGCCCACCAGCCCGACGAGCACTGTCTGATCGACAACATGATCGGCAACGCCAAGGTGTACGCACACCTGTTTTTACAGACGTAGCGAGATTTTTGAAAAATGGCTTCGCCGCGGCTCAAAAATCTTTTCCGCTAAGAGGACGTCCAGTCGTAATCATGATGCATGACAGGCCGTTAACGTAATCTCTGGAAAGGCGGAAAACATTTGATTCGCCGCTTGCGAACCATTTTTCAGCAGTTACGCAAAGCTCTCGTCATCCGGTTATAATATTGATTGCAATCGAAAATAACGCATGATAGCCTCCGTCCGCAACATGAATGCCATGCCCAAGCGTCAGCGTTCTTTTGGGTCAACCTTAAACAGGACTGAAACGACTTGAAACAAAAACCCGCAGCTCACTTGGTCGAAAAAATCTGCTTTGAAAATACCGATCATATCCTCCATCTCTTCGGCGAACATGACAAGCATTTAAAACTTCTGGAAAATATCGAACCCGTCAAGCTGTCTGCCCGGGGAAATCTCCTCTCCATTTCCGGTGAATCGCTCGCCGTTGGCCTGATCAAAAATCTACTCACCCAACTCTACGGAATCGTTGAAAAAGGTTATCCCCTGTACGCCACTGACATTGACTATGCGCACAGAATCCTCTCTGAAAACAGCGCCGTCAACCTGGAAAGGATATTTCTCGATACCGTCTTCATCGCTTCAAAAAAAAAGGTGATTACCCCCAAGAGCATTGCCCAGAAACACTACATTGATTCCATTCGACAGCATGACATGGTCTTCGGCATCGGCCCGGCCGGTACCGGCAAGACCTACCTGGCCATGGCAATGGCGGTTTCCGCCCTGCTGGAAAAAAAGGTCCATCGGATCGTCCTCGCCCGGCCGGCGGTGGAAGCGGGTGAAAAACTGGGGTTTTTGCCGGGCGATCTGGCGGAAAAGGTCAATCCCTATTTGCGTCCCCTCTATGACGCCCTTTATGACATGCTTGACTTTGACCGCGCCTCGGCGCTGACCCATAAGGGCATCATTGAAGTGGCCCCCCTGGCCTTCATGCGTGGCAGGACCCTGAACGATTCCTTTGTTATTCTTGACGAAGCACAGAATACCACCTCCGAACAGATGAAGATGTTTTTGACACGCCTGGGCTTTGGTTCGAAAGCAGTCATTACCGGCGATGTGACACAGATCGATCTTCCGCCGGACAAAGTCTCGGGCCTGGTAGAAGCCGAAATGATTTTAAAGATCTCGGACGGAATCCGTTTTGTCCATTTTACCGAAATCGATGTGGTCCGGCATCCCCTTGTCCAGGATGTGATCCGGGCCTACAACCATCTGGACAGTGGCAAATTAAAAAGAAGGCTGCGTCCGTCATGATTCAATCAATGAGACCGGTGAAAAATGGCTTCGCCGCGGCTCAAAATCTTTTTCGCTTGAAATATGATAAGGCTAATATGTGTTTGAAATCTATAAATTAGTTTAATGTCTGGAAAGTCGAAAAATCTTTGATTCGCCGCTTGCGAACCATTTTTCACCGGTTATGCAAAGCTTTCTCAGCAGGGGACATCGGCAATAAATTCTCATGAATATACACATCGAAAACCGGCAGAAAGCGGTAAAGCTTGATCTGCGCCGGATTCGCCGCGTTGTCCGTAAACTGAAGAAGGTTCTGATGTGCTCAGACCAGGAAATCAGTCTGCTTTTTGTTGATAACGAACAGATCCGTCAGATGAACCGGCAGTATCTTAACCGGGATCACCCCACCAATGTCATTTCCTTTCCCATCAGGGAGGGAGATTGCGGCCATGTCAATCCCCAGATCCTCGGAGATATCGTTATCTCCACCGAACGGGCACTGCAGGACGCCGTTGCCGGGGATCTTTCTTTCGATGAAGAGATCGATTTCCTTTTGATTCACGGCCTGTTACATCTTTTAGGCCATAACCATGAAGGCGTTGACGAGAACGAGGCCGCAAGAATGCGGGACAAGGAAGACGCGGTCTTCCTTATCCTGAATGGCTATGAAATTGAGCGCTTCTGATGCGGCTATTTGACAACGATGAGCTGCCCCGGCCGGATGTTGTCTCCCTTGTCCAGATTATTTAATTCAAGAATCCTGGCCAGGCTGATATTATTTTTCCTGGCAATGTTGCCGAGTGTATCGCCTTCTTTGACCTTATAGACGGTTTTTGCTGTTTCATGGGCAACCGTTTTACCGGTGGTATCCTTAACGGCCTTCTTGCCGCCGCTTTGCATTGCCGGTTCCGTCTCGCTTTCGCTCACAACGCCCTGGCCGCCGACTTTGATGATTCTGCCGGCCTGAAGGACATCCCCTTTGATGTTGTTGAGCCTTCTGATTTCAGACGGTGAGGTATTGAACCGCTTAGCCACCGACGAGAGTGTATCCCCTTTTTTCACTTTATAGCGGGTGATCTGTTCGTTCTGGCCTTTGTCAGGCTTGGATACCTCTCCCGATGTGTCTTTCGCAGAGCGGACCCTTCGGAGCGGCACTTTTAATTGCTGCCCGACGCGCACCCCTTTTTTTGCGGACAAGCCATTGTACGTCAACAAAGCGTTTACCGATATGCCATAGCGATGCGCAATGGATGCTGTGGTTTCGCCACGCTTGACTTTATGGCGCTTAAGTCCGGATTTCTTTGACATCCGGACCTGTCTTGGTATTTCCGATTGTTGAATGCTATCAGCGACCTTCGCAAATTTCTCGGCCGTTTCCAGGGGGACTTTCAATGGATAGCTGCGGTCGGGCGTCATGCGGTGCCTCAGTTCCGGATTGAGGACATTAAGGGTCTCCTCAGGAATTTCGAGGGCGGCGGCAATATCCCGCAATCGCATGATTTTCTTTGATTCGACGACCTCGTAAGGGATTTTCTTCTCGAGTGGTTGACCGAGATCCATACCGAACTTCGCCGGATCCTTGACGATATGCAGGGTGGCCAGAAAACGGGGCACATAGCGCGCCGTCTCATAGGGCAGTATGTGATAGAGATCCCAGAATCGGTCCAGGTAATTGAGATGCTGACCGGAGATGACCCTGAGCACCCTCCCCTCCCCGCAGTTGTATGCGGCCAGAACCGTCAGCCAATCTCCGAACATGTCGTGCAGATCCTTCAGATAGCCGATGGCCGCCCGGGTTGATTTTTCCGGATCCATGCGCTCATCGATCCATTCGTCCCGATTCAGACCATATTTATATCCCGTCGAGGGAATGAATTGCCAGGGACCAAGCGCCCGCGCCCGTGACAGGGCTAAAACCTTGAAGCCGCTTTCCACCAGCGGAAGCCAGGACAACTCTTCCGGAAGTCCCGCTTTTTTCAGTTCCATGACAATCATCGGGCGATAGATGCCGGAGCGGTGGTAGGAGGAAATAAAAAAATCCCGCTCAAAACTCTGAAAACTGCGGATTTCTTTTTCCACATCCGCGTTCATGACAAGGGGAATCTCGCTCCGTTTGCCGCTGGTAACTGTTTGTCGGGATGAATAGATGGCAAGGATGCGTTTTGAGATCAGCAGGCGGAGATCGTCCTTCTGTCTGGCAATGATCGGGTCATCGTTTGTTTCGATAATGAGGGCATAGGCCCGGTCCAGCAGATCCAGCGCGTCTTCCAGGTTTCCCTTCTTCCAGTAGTTCTCAGACTCCTCCAGAAGCGCCAGGGCATCCTCCATGATGCTCTGCTCTTCTTCCTGGACTTTCCTGTTGTTATTTTCATCAACGGCCGGCATTTCGGACGGCTTGATCTTTTTTTCAGTTTCGGCCGGCGTTGCTTGCTTTTCTGCAACCTGCCGCTTTTCGGCGTTTGACACAACCGTGGAAAGAACATTGAGCGACGATGTCTCTGCCAGTACCGGGGCTGAGGAGAGGGGCTGTATGAAAATCTGGCAGATCAAAAGAAAAAAGACAACCCTTGCAGACTTTATGATGAATCTCGACATTCAACGGACTCCTTTCTTATCTAACTTCAATCCTCCCGAGGGAATCGATCATGTATTCTCCCAAAGGCATGGAATCAAAAAAACGGCGCCCCCGCACGATCGGTGAGGCTTTTCCCAGAATCATATTAAGCCGATAGCAGATAGGCTTCAATAAAATCGTCAATATCGCCATCCAGAACGCGCGTGGCGTTGCCAACTTCCAGATTCGTCCGGTGATCCTTGATCATTTTATAGGGATGCAGCACATACGATCGGATCTGACTGCCCCAGGCAATATCCTTCTTGGATTTGTTCAATTCATCTATTTTGGCGTTCTGTTCCTGGAGTTTCAATTCGTAAAGGCGCGACTTCAGATACTTCATCGCCATGGCCTTGTTTTTGTGCTGGGAGCGCTCATTCTGACATTGTACAACAATACCCGTCGGCAGATGGGTCAGCCGAACAGCGGAATCGGTCTTGTTCACATGCTGCCCGCCGGCCCCGGTCGAACGATAGGTGTCGATGCGCAGATCGTCCTCATTGATTTCCACAATGATCTCGTCATCCACCTCGGGATAGACAAAAACAGAGGCAAATGAGGTATGTCGCCTGGCACCGGCATCAAAAGGGGATATCCGGACAAGCCGGTGAATGCCGATTTCCGCCTTGGCATAGCCGTAGGCGTATTCGCCTTCAATCGTCAGGGAAACACTTTTCACGCCTGCCTCGTCGCCCGGCAGGAGATCAATGATGGTGGTCTTGAATCCCCTGCGCTCCGCCCAGCGCAGATACATGCGCAAAAGCATCTCCGTCCAGTCCTGCGCCTCAGTTCCGCCCGCCCCGGCGTGAATGGACATGATGGCATCCATGGGATCCTGCTCCGACCCCAGCATCATCTTGAGTTCTTCGTCCCGCACATCGGTTGCCAGCTTGTCGAGATCCCGGACCACTTCCGTCAGGGCCTCCTGGTCATCCTCTGCATTTGCCAGCTCATAAAGCTCTTCCAGATCGTCGACCGCTCCCTTAAGTTTTTTCCAGTGGCTGACGATATTGTGCAGTCGCGTCTTCTTCTTCAGAACATCGCGGGCCTTCATCTGGTCGTTCCAGAAATCCTCTCGCAGGGAAATCGTTTCCAGTTCTTTGATGTTGTTGTCTTTTTCAGGGACGTCAAAGACATTCCCCGAGCCGGTCAATTCTTTTTTTCATCACTGAAATGGCTTCGGGTAATTCTTCAATCATGGTTCCCACTCCTTTTTTTAATCGCCATGGTCAATATCAGGATCAATCCAAGGATGCAACCATAAACAAACACGTCCCCATAGGTCGAATAGAAGGTGTTCCTGTTCATGAACCGGACCGTTCCTTTAAGCGTGGCCTTTTCAAACAGCGTGCTGTGGGCTTCGATCCGGCCGGTGGGGTCAATGATTGCGCTGATGCCCGTATTGGCAGCGCGAACCAGATACAGCCGATTCTCCACAGAGCGAAATGCCGTCATGGACAGATGCTGATAGGGCGCCGATGTGTTTCCGAACCAGGCGTCATTGGTGATATTCACGAGGAGGCTCGCGCCCTGTTGGCGATACGTCCGGCCCGCTTCCGCCAGAATGCCCTCGTAACAGATCATGACGCCGAGCTTCTGAGGCTGGCCGTTGGCCTGCATGATCAGCGGCTCGTAGCCGGGACCGCTCCGGAAATCGCCGATTCCCGCAACCAGTTTGTTGATGAAGGGAAAGAATCGGCGCAAGGGGACGTATTCCCCATAGGGAACCAGGTGGACCTTGTCATACTGACCGGCGATCCGGCCATCCGGTGAGAGGAGAAAAGCGCTGTTCAACAAGGCCATGCCAAGACCGTCCCTCTGGTAGCTGGGACTGCCGAAGAGCAGCCAGTTGCCGGTCAACCTTGGGAGGGAGGCCACTTCGCGGTGCATCTCATCCTGGTTCTGAAAGAAGAAAGGGGCAGCCGTTTCGGGCCAGACGATGAGGCCTCCGGCTGACGGGGCGACCTGCAGGGTAAGGGCTTTGTAGATGCGGACCGTTTCCTCCTGAAAAGCCGGGTCCCACTTGATGCTCTGATCAATATTGCCCTGGATGAGACTGACGGGCATTTGCGGGGCCTGCTCAAGGGATTTCTTCACATCATTGAGCCGGAAAATTCCATAGCCGAAAAGGACAATCATCAGCAGGCAACCGGCTGTAATCTCTGCTGCGATCCGCCTGGACCGGCGTACCCTGTCCGTCCCCGACCACCGGAAATTAAAGACGTTAAAAATGACGACATTGATAAAAATGACTGCAAAGGACAGTCCGAAGACGCCTGTGATGTCGGCCGCCTGAATCAGCGGAGCGAACAAATACTGGGAATAGCCGAGGTTTTCCCAGGGAAATCCCGTCAACAAATGTGATTTGGCAAACTCCAGGGAGGTCCAGAGCAGCGGCGCCGCAAGGATCGGGGAAACACCCCGCGCATAAAAATAAACGACACCCGCTGCAAACAGCGCCACATAGAGGGCCAGGTAGGCTGAGAGCAGCAGCATGACGGCAATTCCCACCGGAAGGGGCAGATAACCGTAATGAACGACGACGTAGGCAATCCAGTAAATGATTCCGATATAGGCGGAAAAACCGGTCAGGAAGCCGGTCAGGAACCCCTGATAAGGCGTTTTCGCCTGTAGGGCGTACAACAGGGGAATGAAGGCGATCCAGGCAAGAAGTCCCGTGCCGAACTTCGGGAAGGAGAGAAAGAGCAGGACACCTGACAATAAGGCCCAGAAAATGGTCCTTCGGTCAATGCCCGCTCCCTGTGGCGCTATCCTCATGTTTCTCTGCCATTCCGAGCGCCGGCCCATCGCCTCATCCCGATTTTTCTGATGCTGCGCTCATCCGCAGATTCGATAATCATTCTATAATCCCCGCAGGTATTCCGGACGCAATCGCCGGTTATCGCCGGACTGGATGACCTGCTGAATCATGCTGAGGGTTTTTTCCTTTTCGTGAGGCATCCTGGCCCGAATGGGCAGGTAATTCGAGGCGTGATTGGACGTAAAGAAACAGTTCGTAAACTCCGTGCGGGCGACCATGACCTCCAGTTCCCTGAGGAACCCGAAGGTGTCGGGAAGCACAAACCGGCCGCTGACATAGTCCTCATACAGCGGCGTCCCGGGAACAACCATCACCGTCAGGGCGCCGACGTAATCGGGATCGATTTGGGTCAGGACCCTGGCTGTATCAAAGGCGTGCTCGACGCTTTTTTCGATCCCGCCGATGCCCAGAAGCACCGTAACGGACAGAAGGATTCCGGCATCCTTGATTCTGCGGCCCGCTTCGACCATCTGCGCACAAGTCGCCCCTTTGCTGATTTTCTTCAGCAGATCCTCATTCCCGGTTTCCACGCCGAGATAGACGATCCGCAACCCCATCTCCCGCAACTGCAAGAGTTCTTCGGGCGTCTTGCGCAGGATGCTTT
Organism: uncultured delta proteobacterium; assembly: GCA_963743175.1. Taxonomy (GTDB): domain Bacteria; phylum Desulfobacterota; class Syntrophia; order Syntrophales; family Fen-1087; genus JAPLJM01. The sequence goes on from CAVUOQ010000013.1 coordinate 10,447, forward strand.
TTGCGTTGGCATAGCACCCCACTCTTTTGACGCTTTTGATATGCCGCTGGATGGACGACAGGATTTCCACCAGCCGCTGCTGCGGGATGATCAGCGCATCGCCGTCACACAGAAAAACCTTCTCCACCAAACGGTAGCGGCTCGCCTCGAGGATGTCTTCCTCGGTTTCCGCAGAGGATTTAATGCGGAACTTTCCCCCCTTATAGGTGGGACAGAAGCTGCATTTATTATGGGAACATCCCACGGTCACCTGCAAAAGCAGGCTGTAGGCCTCGCTGGGTGGCCTGATGATCATTCCTTCGTACTTCATCACACACTAAAACCGTCGCTGTCGCCCCGGATTCGGTTCCTTTCCGTCATAATGGCTTGCTCTATGGCCTGATAAAATATTACATTATGATCCAAAAGGCAAGGGCGAAGCCGATTTTCAGCGGCCTCTATTCGGCATGAACTCAAGCGTACTGCGCTTTCAGCGAACGAGACCGATTATGGTTTTGACGCGGTGGAAGCACCACGGTGTTTTTTTCAAAAACCTCTTGATAATTAAACCCTTTCAATACCTTTCTTTCGATCGGCGCCCCCAGCATCTTTTCGATATCCCGGATCGTGTCCTTATCTTCATGGGTTACCAATGTAAAAGCATCGCCCAGACGTTCGGCCCTGCCTGTCCGGCCAATCCGGTGAATGTAGCTGGTAGCCGAATCGGGAATGTCAAAATTGATGACATGGGAAATGGAAGCAACATCCAATCCCCGGGCCGCGATATCCGTTGCGACCAGGACTTTGATTTTTCCTGTCCGGAACTGGTCCATTGCCTGTTTGCGCTGGCTTTGAGACTTGTTTGAATGCAGAACAGAGGCGGCATAGCCGGCACGCTTTATTTTTTCCGTGACGCGATCCGCCCGGTGTTTTGTCCGGGTGAATACCAGGATGGAATGGACCGTCATCTCATCAAGCAGCCGCTGAAGCAGTCCGGGCTTTAAGTGCTGCGGGACCGGGTAAAGCGTATGTGCAACGGTACTGGAAGGCGCATCGATTCCCATCGAAAATCGCTGCGGTGAGCGCAATGATTTTGCGGCCAGTTGTTCCACAGCCGCATCGAATGTCGCCGAAAAGAGCAACGTCTGTCGCCGGGAAGAGACTTGCTTCATGATCTGCTGGATGGAAGGTAAAAAACCCATGTCCAGCATGCGATCCGCTTCATCGATCACGAGAACCTCAACCTGATCCAGCCTGGCGTTTCCCCGGTTCAGATGATCCAGCAGGCGGCCCGGACAGGCGACGATCACCTCGACGCCCTGTTGCAAAGCCCTTTCCTGCTGCTGCATGCCCACGCCGCCATACACCGTGGCCGATCGCAGGGACGTAAACTTTCCCAGTTCGTTGATCACCGTATGGATCTGTTCGGCCAGTTCGCGCGTCGGCGTGACGATCAGCGCACGCGTCGCCCTGCGACCGCCCTGCTTTTTCATGGCGAGCAGGTTGTGCAGGATCGGAAGTACAAAAGCGGCCGTTTTACCTGTGCCGGTCGGAGCCGTTCCGATCACGTCGCGCCCCGCCAGGATGGCGGGAATGGCGACAGCCTGGATCGGCGTCGCTTTCTCATACCCGGCCGCTTGAAGCCCTTGCCCCACACGACCGTCTAACTTGAAACTTTCAAAACTCATTTTCTATCCTTTATTTTTACCAGCAGTTGAGAGATTTGAACCCATTTCGAACCGGCACGGCTGGTAAAGACAAGGCTTTTCACGCGCTGGGTGAGCGCCCAAAAGACAGGTCGCGAACACGGCATTAAATTTGGATTCTGTTTAGATTAGCGGGATTTTCCTGCCGAAGTTTCTCAAGAAGAAAGGTGGGAAGGTCAATGACAAACGCTATCACGAGGATCCTTCTACACGTCTGGTCGAAGAATAGCAAGAACTATTTTCAATTATTTTTGAGTACTTGCGAAAATTGTGCTGTTTTTTCTAAAACTGCCGGCATTGCTTTTCTTGTTGGCAGCCAAGCTTTGAAAATAAAGTTGTCCATTACGATTAGCGGCCTTGATCATTGATTGCGGGCTGAAACATGCAGGGCTGAATGAACGGTGTGTTCTTCCGCTCAAGAAAAAAGAGCATGCCTGAAAGTCGTAGATTGAGCATCATCATGGAAATAGTGGATTTGAAATAAAAATCGTGATACTGAGACCAGCAGATATGAAAGGCTGTAAATAGTTCCATCCTGTATATCAATGCTGGAGGGAAATAAATGCTGTCCATCAAATACCCCGTTTTCTCCAAAAGAGCGGGGTTTTTTATTGCAGACCAGGATGCGCGAGGAGTTCCGCCAGATGGGGTTTGTGGTCCTGTCATCATAAAGTTCGTCAGAAAATGTTTTTATCACGGGGAGGTGCGACAATGCCGACACAAGCATCCCAGGCGGCCCTGAACGGGCTGTGGGACCTGACGATGATCAAGTGGTACATCATCCCTCTGCTGGCTATCGTCATCTATATCTACGTGACGGAAATGAAGAAGGCGAGGGAGACGGGAAACTGGAACGCCATCTTCGCCGGCCTCACCGTTTTCGGCATGGATTTCTTCAATGAGACCTGGAACGGCTGGGTGTTCCATTTCACCAACTATTCAGCCTTCTGGACGACCCCCGGCGACACGGCCCTGAGAACCATGATCGGATGGAATATCGAGATCATGTTCATGTTCGCCATTTCTGGCATCATCTACTACCATACCCTTGCCGAGAAAAAAGAAGAAAAGATTTTTGGGATTCCGAACCGCTGGTTCTGGGCGATCGGCTATTCGGTCTTCTGCGTTTTTGTGGAATGCCTGCTGAACATCGGCGGACACCTCGTCTGGGAATACCCTTTCTGGAAACTCTCCTTCGGCGGCGTCTGGCTGATTTTTCTGATCGGCTACTTCCATTTCTATGTGGCGGCCATCCTCGTCATCGGCATGAAAACGGACCGCGGTAAAATCATGGCGATCGGCTTGATCTACAGCGTTCCCATCATCATGAACATCATCGGCAAGGGGATCTTTCACTGGGCCTATTGAGCGAACCGGCCTGAAAGGGCGGGCTTGCTGTCACCCGGTGCGTTATGGCAAATGGATTATTTGGTCATTTGGTTACGCAGGTCCAGAGTGGCCCCGTGAACATGGCTCTCATGTGTGGCCGACCGTGGTGTGATCGGTCATTTGCTCCTTCCTTGTTATCCACAATTCCCCCCTCGAGCCTCAGAGTTCAAGATTTGAGATGGTAATCTGCGTTTATCGGTAAAAATTCCACTTGACACCCCCTCCCATTTAGCGTCTGTTATTTATCCGGTTTTGACTGAGGACTCTCAACCACGCATAGCTCATCACTCATTACCTTTCCAACCTCACCGATCGTCTCAACACCGGGGCAACCCTATGAAAGATCAATCCAAGACAAAGCAGGTACTGATCCAGGAACTGGCTTCCCTGAGAGAGAGAATTACGGAACTGGAACAATCTGAATCAGAACACAAGCGGGTGGACGACGTCCTGCGTCTTGACAGCGAGATTTTGGCGAACATGCTGGAAGGCGTACATCTGACTCGCTTTGACGATAGCGTGATTATTTACGCAAATCCACGATTTGAGTGCATGTTTGGTTATGCTCCGGGCGAACTGATTGGCAAACATGTGAGCATTGTCAATGCTCCTGGCGAAAAAAGCGCCGAGGCCGTTGCAAACGAGATTATCAAAAGTCTTAAACAGGCGGGAGCATGGAATGGTGAAGTACGCAATATCAGAAAGGACGGGACCTCATTCTGGTGCTATGCCAATGTTTCAACATTTAAACATCCGCAATTTGGCGAAGTGTGGATATCTGTGCATCAAGACATCACCGATCGCAAGCAGGCGGAGGAGGCATTGCGGGCGGTAAACGCTTACAATCGCAGTCTCATCGAGGCAAGCATTGACCCTCTCGTCACTATCAGCCCTGACGGCAAAATCACCGATGTGAACGCCGCTACCGAACGGGTGACTGGCTACACCAGGGATGTTCTGATCGGCACCGACTTTTCCAACTACTTCAGCGACCCTGAAGTGGCTCGCGTCGGGTATCGTCGAGTCTTTACGGAAGGGCATGTGCGCGATTACCCGCTCGAGATTCGCCACTGCGACGGGCACATGACCCCTGTCTTCTATAACGCCACCCTTTACCACAATGAAAAAGGTGACGTGTCTGGTATCTTCGCTGCCGCACGCGACATCACCGACCGCAAGCAGGCGGAGGAAGAGATTCATGCATCTCTTCGGGAGAAAGAGATCCTCCTCAGGGAAGTCCATCACCGGGTGAAGAACAACATGCAGGTGATATCCGGTCTTCTCGATCTTCAGGCGAGGTCAAGCGGGAATCCGGAGCTGATTGAAATGTTGAATGAGAGCCAGAGCCGAATCCGATCCATGGCCCTGGTCCATGAAAAACTCTACGCTTCAAAGGATTTCGCAAGAATCGATCTGGTCGGTTATGTGAGAGCCCTGTCACAGGAGTTATTTCAATCGTACAAAATCAATCCAGGGAAAATAGATCTGATCGTCCAAACCGACGGCGATGTTTATGTGGATATTAACAAGGCGATCCCCTGTGGCTTGATTCTGAATGAATTGATTTCCAATGCGCTTAAACACGCCTTTCCCGGCGATGGACATGGTGAATTACAGATCATCATCCACGAAACGAAAAACACAGAAATAGAGATCGTCGTCCGTGATAATGGTTTGGGCCTGCCGGACGATGTTGATATCCACCAGCCACGGTCTGTGGGGTTGTATCTGGTGAACGGGCTGGTGAAAAATCAGCTTGACGGTCAAATAGAGGTCAGGCGAGACAACGGAACAGAATTCCGGATCAAATTTCCTTTATAATTTGTGGGAGGGGAGGTCGTTATGAACAGTGAGAAGATCATGGTCGTGGAAGACGAATGGGTCGTTGCCGATCAGCTTTGCAGGAATCTGAAAGATTTCGGGTACACGGTTTGCTCAACGGCATCCACGGGAGACGAGGCCATCAGGAAGGTGGAAGCGGATAGTCCCGATCTGATCCTGATGGATATTGTTTTGAAGGGTAAAATGGACGGCATTGAAGCTGCCGACCGGATCAACTCTCAGTTCAATATCCCGATGATTTACCTGACCGCTTACACAAATCAGGAATATATCGAACGGGCAAAACAGACAAAGCCTTTCGGTTATCTGGTCAAACCTTTCAAGCAGAAGGAACTGTACGCAAATATCGAGATGGCTCTCCACAAGCACAGGGTAGATAAGGAAATCAAAGACTATCTGGACCGTCTGGCAAAGTGCTACACGGGGACGATGAAAGCCTTCTCGGGAGCGATTGAATTGCGCGGACCCTATGCTCCCGGTCATCACCGACGGGTCGCGTGAATTTGCACACGCCATCGCCAAGGAAATGGGACTTTCCGACTTCTCGGTGGAGGGGCTCTGGTTGGCAGCATACGTCTATGACATCAGCCTTGTGAATATGCCCGTTGACATCATTCAGGATTCCGGACAGTTGACAGGACTCAGGCTGACCCTGTATCGCAATTACCCACAGTTGAGTTACGACATTTTAGAAGCAGTCGATTTCCCTTGGCCCATCGCTGACATTGTCCTGCAACATCGCGAATGTTTCGATGGTTCCGGATTCCCGCGGGGGATCAAGGGGGAGGATATTCTCATCGAAGCCAGGATCCTGGCCGTTGCCGATGCCATTGAAGATTTGACTTCTCATCGGATCTTCCGGAATGCCTTTCCTTTAAAGCAGGCCCTTGATGAAATAAACGCCCATCGTGGATCCCAGTATGATCCCGATGTCGTGGATGCCTGTCTGAGGCTTTTCAAGTGGCGACAATAGCCACTCAATTCCATTTTTTCTGCCCTCACCCCTGCACCGTACGGGTTGAAAGCTGTTACAAAAATACATCGGCCTTCATCATTGACTTCAGTAATAAATGAATGACCTTTCAGCAATATCAAGGGTGCGGATAAGCAGGTAATTATGATAGGTCAACGGCGACGCATCTCAATTCTTTTTAAATCAAAAGTAAGCATCTCCCGGCAGCACTCCCACTAATGACAGCAGAAGCCTCAATTACAACACTTACAGGGAAAAGCCTTCGGCAAGAACGCTCCATTGTCTTCAAAAAACTTGTCATTCGGGCCGGAGTGATGTAGGGAACAGACGAAGGCTGAAGGATTTTGAAAAAGATTGTCCACCTATAAACGGAAAGGAGAACACAAAATGCAGGCTCTGTTTACCCTCACACCGGCGGAATCAAAACGGTTGATCGCCAAAGGCGTGGCGGCGCTTCCCGAGATCAAGCACGCCATGAAAAACGGCTATCTCCTCGTAGGGAGAGGATCCACCAATGCCTACATTCTTGAAGAGCTTCTGGGCGACAAGATCAAAAAGGAAGCTTACACGGCAGGCCAGGTCATCAAAGGCGTCCTGTGCGTCCTCGGACCGGAGGAACGGATCAAGCCCATGATTTTCAACAAGGGCAAGGTGATCGAAGCAGAACCGGCTTCGGTTCTGGACAAACTCTCTCCCGGCGATATTCTGCTGAAGGGGGCCAATGCCATCGATCATCAGGGTAATGTCGGCGTCATCATGGCAAGCCCGGTGGGCGGAACCATGGGTCAGTTCTACATGGCCATGAAGGCCCGGGGCCTGGAGATCCTCTATCCCGTGGGGCTTGAAAAGATGATTCCCTCGGTGGAACTGGCGGCCCAGTTTGGCGGAACGCTGGCTCTCGGGAAAACCATCGGCGCCCGCGTCGGGATGGTCTGTGTCGCCGATGGGATCGCGTTCACGGAAATGGATGCGATCGAAAGCCTCTTTGAGGTCGATGCCGTGCATTTCGCTTCCGGCGGGTGGGGCGGCGCCGAAGGATGCGTTACGCTGATTGCTGACGGGCCGGACGCCGAGGTTAAAAAATGCGTCAAATTCATTGAGCAGAAAGTCAAGGGAGAACCGCCGCTGCCGGCAGCAAAGAGTCCCTGCAAAACATGCGGCCTTCCCTGCAGCTTTCAGGGAAAAGATCTGAAGCAACTGCCCGGCTATTTGAAGTAAACAAAAGAGCTAAACGCCGCTCACATAGCGGGCGATGATGTGAAAAGCGCCTTTCCCCAGATTTTTCAGGTGGAGGCGCTGGTAATCGGAATGCAGCGGCTCGAGGACGACTTCCCGGTATTCCCGGGTTTTTGCGTCGGCGCTGCCGCTTCTGAAGCGCCTGACCGTCAGATGACCGCTCCGGCTTGGATCGTAGATGTCTTTGCCGTAAACAAATAGAATGGCGCCATCAAGGGAGCCCTTAATATCGCTGTCAAAAACAGCGAAATGGCCGTCCGATATTAAGGGTTCCATAGCCTGACCATCGATCCGCATGACAAACATGGATTTGTGCAACTTTTTCCCGATCCCGACTTCCATCCATCCTTCTTCTGAGGCATTTAAGCCCTGGATGAATTTGTCAAATGCCGATTCCATGGAATAAAAGGGCAGGTACCGTACAAAGCGTTCCTTGCGCGGCGGCGCGATGACCAGGGTCAGCCGGGGCTTTTCTCTCTGATCCGTCATGAAATATTTACGGACCGCGACTGCGGGGATGACGGTTTCAACAGGCTGTTTGCCGCTTATTTCCGTCCATTTTTTGACCAGTCCCCGGCCTTCTTCCGTTAACGCCGCCTCGATCGTCTCGATCTGCTTTGGTCGTTTCCCCTCAACCTCCGCCCAGAAAGGATCCTCCGGGGCCGGCTTGAGTTGTCCATCCGGATCGATCATCGAAATCAGCTCGGAAAAAGGAGAGCCTTTTTTCCCCTGCCTGAGAACCGTCGCCCCGTCAAAACCGGCGGTCAGCAGATCCTCATCGAAAAGCGTGGCGTGCATGGCTTTTGCGATATCACAGAGGGCAGCCTTGACCAGCACCCTCCGCGCCGCTTCCGCGAGGGCGAGGCGCTTCTGTCGCTGCGCCCTCTGGCGGTTTTTCACCCTGACATCTTCACGCGTCTTCAGAAGGGCGTGAAAGTGCTCTCTGGCCTTGATTTCGGACGCGGCAGGCGGCGCATCTTCAAACACCCGTTCGTTGAAAACCCCTTCGAGTTCCGCGATAGAATGCAGGGGATTGATCTGGCTTGACTGGAGGTGATAATAAACCACGAGGGGATCGGGCGGGCCGGCCTCCCATCGTACGAGCGGCAACCGGCACGACTCCGGATTCTCCAATGACGCCGCTTCCTTCAAAACCCCCTCTGCTTCATGCCTGCTTGGGTCGTGGGACCGATCCGTCTCATCCGCAGGGAAATATGGGATATCCCGCAGAAATTGATCAATAATCGCTTTCTTTACATCGGGGCTGAGCGCGGATTTTCCTGGAAATGCATCTGCCCGGCGGTCACGAATCGGCGCTTTCCCGGGACAGAATTGAATCAGACGGTCGATCACGGCGTCCGGCAGATTTAGAGAGCGCCAGCCCGGTTCCTTGCCCTCCCAGAGCCGCTCAAAGTGCTGCCTGATCACCTGTAGATACAGGGCGCCGGGCTCCCAGGATTTATAGACCATCAGGTGTTCGTAGTTTTGATCGCCGGCTCCTGAAGATTCGCTGACGGTCCCGCAAAAACCGATCTGATTGCCCTCTGCGTCGCTGCAAATCCCCATACGGGGCAGATCATGACCCATTGCAATCGCAACGCTGGCAAGCTTGCTGTCCTGGTGCGGCACGGCAATGCGGATCTCGATGGTTTTTTCGGCGGCCATCCAGCCCAGGACTTTCAGTCTCCGGCTTATCCATGGGTCCGCGACGTCAAGTCGCGATAAAAATTTGTCCGTCAGGATCTCTGGCAGTTCCCAAACTTTCCCGACGTCAGCCGGATCCTCGTCGGCAAGTCCGGCGCCGACCAACAGCCGCATATGTCCCCTGTTCCTGATCAGAGCGTCAACGCCCCTGGCGGCAATGGCCAATGAAGCCGGAGAAAAAAAACCGGTGGTTCGGTCATAACGGACGCTGCGGGACAGGGCCGGGACATAAAGGCTGTTCAGGCGGTCGTCCAGAGGCCCATAGGAAATACTGAAATCCAAATCGATCAGATATTCGGAAGACGCCAATGATTATCCCTCCACTTCTTTGAGAGCCTGGTCTTGGTAGGCATGATAAAGTCTCTGACAAAAATCGTCCCAGCGCCCACAGATTACGAGGGTTTGATCATCCGCCTGGAAGAGGTTGGGGTATGCAATCAGCTCGGCGATCTCAGCCTTGAGCCCGTCGATGACACCGGGATTCCCGTTTTTAAGGATGTTTTCTACGAATTCCGCCGGGCCGTACCAGTTTGACGCTCGCTGAAAATCCCGGTGCATCTGTGTCAGCAGGACATTACGCGGCCCCTCCCACAGCTCATTCACGGCAGCGTCCCGGTAGAGTCTCGGCAGACATGAAAAATCCTCGATCACCCCGTGACCGCCAAAAATGGACATGGCGGCGCGGATCACATCGGTTGCATCCCATGAGGCCACAATCTTCTGGAGCATGATAAGCTCTCGGATCTCGAACCGCTTCTTCTTCGCGGTTTCCGTCCCGTCCTTCTTCATCCCGCCTTGCAGACCGCCCTCCAGTTTCAGAAATTCACCGTAGAGCTTAAAGGCAGCGGCAGTTGTTCTTTTTGCGGACTTTTCCATGGATCGCAATTGAGCTGTGACCATGGGAAATTGGCCTACCCTGAAACCGAAGGCTTCCCTGAATTCCGCGTACTTTGTTGCTTCCCGGACAGCCCGGGTCATGAAGGCGGCGCAGGACAGCCCGACGGTTAAACGGGAATACGTCAGAACGATGCCCACCACATTGGCGAGCCCCCGTGCAAGGGGTCCGACGGGATAGGCGACGGCCCCGTCATAGGTTATTTCCGCGGTCGTCAGCTCGCTGGTACCCAGCTTCCACTTGATGCGGTCAATGGTGCAGCCGTTTCGTATTTCCTTCTCCATGTCGCCGGGAAGCCAGGAAGGCACCACAAACAAGGCGACCTCTTCCGATCCTGCCGGTTTCGCCGTCACCACGGCATAGTCGGCATGGGTGGCGGAACAGAAATATTTGGTCCCGTAAAGTTTCCAGACATCGCCTTCCCGGGCAGCTTCCAGAACATTGGCGGGAACATCTGATCCGCCCTGGATTTCGGACAGGTACTGGGCGCCGATGGCAAAATCGTCTTCGATGCCTTCTTTGCAGTGACGCAGAATATTTTTCGTTTCCGGGCTGTCCGCATACTGATCCAGAATCGCAACCAGCCCTTCCGTGCAGGTAATGGGACAGGCAATGCAGGCTTCACCGTTCTGATAGATCAGATACATTTTGATGAGCCGGACCCAGGGGGGCGTATTCCCGGAAAACAGGGCTTCCGAAAAGACCTCCTTCTCCATGATTTCTGTTTCCGCCGGTCTGACGATCCGGTCGATCCGATGGTGATGCCCGTCATAATGCATCATGTAGGGGCGCTTCTCAGGCGAAGCAATGATTTCCGCAAAGTCACGCCAGCGGAAAGACGCTTTCAGGGATATAGCTCGAGCGGCTTTATCAACCTGTTCCCATTCATCCCCGGTGTAATGCTTCAGCACCTTTTGAATGAAGGAATCATCGATATAATAATCAACTGATTTACGCCACGCTAAAAAATCGTCAAAACTGTAAGGGTTTTTTCTATCCGGCAATGACATCAGAACCTCCCTGAAGATTTAATTGGGTGAGTATAGCATATTGAGGCTTCAAGGACGAATATCTTTTGCTTAAACGACATATTTCTTATCATTCCCAGGATCAATCCGGCGGATTGTGCGCCTCCAATTTTTTTAATTTCCCCTATTGACATCTCCTATATGTTGTGGTCAAATGAAAACAATCATACCATATATTGTATTTTAACAAACTTCACACTGCAATCATCAAGGAGATAAACTCAATGAAAAAAAGGACTTCAACTCTTTCCATCCCCTGCCTGACTAAAAATGCCATTACCGTCCTTGAAAGACGTTACCTGAGAAGGGATATGGAAGGTAATGTACTGGAAAATCCGGTCCATATGTTCAGGCGCGTTGCAGACAGCATCGCAGCCGCTGATCTGATATTCCACAAAAAGGCTGATACCAGGAAGCTGTCTGAACAGTTTTACAATATGATGGCGGCGCTTGAATTTCTCCCCAATTCCCCGACGCTGATGAACGCCGGCCGGGAACTGGGACAATTGTCCGCCTGTTTCGTCCTGCCCGTCGGGGACTCCATGGAGGAAATATTCGATGCCGTCAAATTTACCGCCTTGATTCACAAATCCGGGGGCGGGACCGGTTTCTCCTTTTCCCGCCTGCGTCCTGCCAACGATGTGGTCTTGACCACCACCGGCATTTCCAGCGGCCCCATTTCTTTCATGCGGGTCTTTGATGTGGCTACGGAAACCATAAAGCAGGGCGGCACCCGTCGCGGGGCCAATATGGGTATTCTGCGGGTCGATCATCCCGACATCATGGATTTCATCATGTGCAAGGCCGATAACGGCCAGTTAAATAATTTCAACATCTCCGTCGGCCTGACGGAAGTCTTCATGTCCGCCGTTGAAAGTGATGAGAACTATGAGCTCATCAACCCCCGCAATGGTCAGTCAGCCGGCACCCTCAATGCGCGCAAGGTTTTCAACCGGATTGTCACCCAGGCCTGGGAAAATGGGGAACCGGGTATTATTTTCCTGGACCGCCTGAACCGGGACAATCCGACACCTCACGTGGGGCTGATTGAATCAACCAATCCCTGCGGAGAACAACCTCTTTTGCCCTATGAGTCCTGCAATCTGGGATCAATCAATCTTGGGAAAATGGTTAAGAACGGCGCCATAGACTGGAAGAGACTCAAAGAGGTGATTCATCTGGCCGTCCATTTTCTGGACAACGTCGTCGAAGTCAACAATTATCCTCTGCCCCAGATTGCCGAGATGACTTTCGGTAACCGAAAAATCGGCTTGGGCGTCATGGGCTGGGCGGATATGCTTATCATGCTCGGCATTCCCTACGATTCTGAGGAAGCCGTTCAACTGGCGCAACAAACCATGAAATTCATCAAGGAACAGGGCCACGCCGCATCACGTTTACTGGCAAAACAAAGAGAGGCATTCCCGAACTTCAAGAACTCTCTGTGCGACCAAAAAGGGGAACCCCCCATCCGCAATGCGACCGTCACAACCATTGCGCCGACGGGCACCATTTCCATCATTGCCAACGCTTCGTCCGGCGTGGAACCGATATTCGCCGTGTCTTATGTCCGCCAGGTCATGGATAACGACATTCTGATTGAAGTCAACCCCTGTTTTGAAAAGATCGCAAGAGAAAGGGGATTCTTCACACCGGAGCTGATGCAGCGTATTGCCGAACATGGCTCGCTTCGCGATATGGATGAGATCCCCGTGGACATCCGGAAACTTTTCGTTACCGCCCACGATATTTCACCGGAGGTGCATATCGGCATGCAGGCCGCTTTCCAAAAGTATACCGATAATGCCGTCAGCAAAACCGTTAATTTTTCCAATGGGGCAACGATCGATGACGTCGCCAAAGTTTACCGGCTGGCCTATCAGTTGGACTGCAAAGGAGTAACCATATACCGTGACGGTTCGAGGGACAAGCAGGTCCTCTCGACGGGAAAGTCAGAGGAAATAACATCACGGGGCGGCGTCGATGGGGAACGAAAAGTCGTAAAGCGCGAGCGGCCCAAGGTTTTGAAAGGCTGGACCTATCAGATGCAGACCGGCTGCGGACCGCTTTATGTCACCGTCAACCAGGACAGCTCCGGTCTCTTCGAGCTGTTCACGACCATGGGAAAGGCGGGCGGGTGCGCGGCTTCACAAAGCGAAGCTATCGGACGTATGGTCTCGCTGGCCTGGCGCAGCGGCATTCAGGCGCGTCAGGTCATCAAGCAGCTTCAGGGCATCTCCTGCCATAGTCCTTCCGGATTTGGTGAAAACAAAGTTTTGTCCTGCGCCGATGCGGTGGCCAAGGCCATCCAGTCCCACATGGCGGCCAATGGCTATGTCGCCGTCCATGAAAAGGTCGCCCTTGTCAGGGGCGCCTGCCCGGATTGCGGCGGCATTGTAGAGCACGAAGGGGGCTGTGCCGTCTGCCGGTTATGCGGTTACAGCGAATGCGCCTGATCATAAAGGCGGAGAAGTACTCGAGGATTCTGTGAGACCTTTGAAAAATGGCTTCGCCGCTTCAAGAGCCATTTTTCAGCTGTTATGCAAATCTCCCTCTTTGTCCTTTGTATTTTTGATATTCTGCGCCAGGAAGCGGACCAGTTCCCCTACCGTCGTGTCTTCAATTAACAGCTCCAGCGGGATGCTGACCGGGTATCTTTTCTCCAGGTAGGTCTGCAGATTAACGGCATTCATGGAATCCCATTCCGGAATGTCGCCCAGGCGCGTATCGGATTCGATGGCCATATTCCCTGCCTCCGGGAAAATCTCCAGTATGGCTTCCTTAATGATATCAAACAATTTATCCATAGAATCCTTTCCTGGATTTTTCTAGATTCTGATCAGGTTTGCGCCCCAGGACAGCCCCCCGCCGAAGGCAACCGTTGCAACAACATCGCCCCAGGCAACGACCCCTTCCGTCAGGGCTTCATCCAGCGCGATGGGAACGGATGCACTTGCCGTATTTCCATAGCGATCCAGATTGATATAAAACAGCTCTGCCGAAACACCGATAATTGAGGCAATCCTTTGAATGATGTTGATGTTGGCCTGATGGCATATAAAGCATTGGATATCTGAAACGGGGACACCCGCGGCACGGGTTAATTGCATAATGATTTCAGCGCTCTTTTCAACAGCGAAGGTAAAAACATCGATTCCTTTCATCCGGAAGTAAGCGGATTTTTCACTGTTCATTTCTGCATAGGGCATCATGGTGCCGCCCCCGGGCACACAGATGATATCACTGCCGCTGCCGTCGGTCCGGAGGCAGGTATGCAATACGCCCCTGTGAGAAGTGTTCTCCGCCTGAAATAAAATGGCGCCGGCCCCGTCCCCGAAAAAAGGATAAGTCGAAAAATCGTTCTTATTCAATATTTTAGAATACATTTCGGCAGCAATAAAGAGAATGTTCCGATATTTTCCAGTACGAATCAGTGCATCGGCCATGGCAATGCCGAAGACGCTCCCGGAACAGACGGAATTGATATCAAAGGCAAAGGATTTCCGCGCCCCGATCATGTATTGGACCCGCGCCGCTGTTGCCGGTTGCATCCGGTCCGGAGACGAGGTAGAAAGAATGATGCCGTCGATCCGCTCGGGTGAGAAAGCGATTTTCTCCAGGCAATTCACCGCCGCCCTGACGGCCAGGTCAGAGGTGCATTCCGATTCCATGGCTGCCCGCCGGGAAAACACCCCCGTTTTCTGACCGATTAAATGGCGAGCCTCTTCGGAAAACTGGACCATATCCTGATTTCGGATGATTTTCTCAGGCAGGTAACGACCGGTGGCGGAGATGACGACACTTTTTATCACTAAAACCTCCCGGTGTTATTCAACAGGGTGTTCAGGGGGACATAACCGCGAAAACCGTTGAAAGGACTGAAAGAATAAATGGTCGGGGCGAGAGGATTTGAACCTCCGACATCTTGCTCCCAAAGCAAGCGCGCTACCAGGCTGCGCTACGCCCCGTTTTCCTGTTCTGCCCTTTCAGCAAGCATGACTTTCTGCAAGTAATTTTTTAGTCCCTGGAAAGCCTTTGCGCGATGACTCAACTGATTTTTCAAGCCAGGGGGCAGTTGAGCGACCGTCATCGAAAGTTCCGGCAAGAAAAAGACCGGATCGTAACCGAAACCACCTGTTCCCGCCGGCTTATCAGCGATCCGGCCTTGCCATCGGCCTTCAAAGCTTTCGAAACGGCCTCCGGGTTCATATAAAACCAGGACACACCGAAAGGCACCTCCCCGCTCTTGCGGTTCTATATCTTTCAGCTCTTCCAGCAGCCTCCTGATATTTCCCGCATCCGTGGCATCATCGCCGTCATATCGGGCCGAATAAATACCGGGCGCTCCCCCCAGGACATCCACCTCCAGGCCCGAATCATCGGCAAGGGCCATCTCACCGGTCCATTCGGAAATGATCCTTGCCTTTTTCAGAGCATTCTCGAAAAAGGATTGGCCGTCTTCAAGGATTTCGGGGATCTCTTTGTAATCATAAAGAGAATAGAGGGTAAGGCTAATATCTTCAAGTAACGCTTCAGCTTCTTTTATTTTCCCTCTGTTTTTTGATGCAAATACAATATTTGTCAGCTTAAATCCCCCAAGAGCTCAAACTGTTTCCTAATCAGTTTTTGAATGCCTTCCTCGGCCAGTGTTGACATTGCACTGAGCCGCTCGCGGCTGAATGGCGTTTTCTCCGCAGTCCCCTGGATTTCGATGAACAGGCCGCCGCCGGTCATAATGACATTCATGTCCACCTCGGCCCCGGAATCCTCTTCATAGTTTAAATCAAGCAGGAGCTGATCGTTGACAATCCCCACACTGACCGCGGAGACATAATCGCGAACGGGAATCCGATCGATAAGTCCCCTCTTCTGCAGTTTCCGGAACAGATCAACCAGCGCCACAAAACCGCCGGTAATGGAGGCCGTCCGCGTTCCACCGTCGGCTTGAATGACATCACAGTCAATATAGATGGTCCTCTCGCCAAATGTATTCAAATCTGTAACGGCGCGCAGGGAGCGACCGATCAGACGTTGAATTTCGTGGGTTCTGCCCCCGATCCTGCCCCGTGCCGATTCGCGATCCGTCCGGCTCTGCGTGGAACCTGGAAGCATGGCATATTCGGAGGTCAGCCATCCCCGTCCGGTATTTCTGAGAAACGCCGGTGCCTTATCTTCCATCGTGGCCGTGCAGATGACCTTCGTCTGCCCCATTTCAATCAGGACGGAGCCTTCCGGGTATCTTAAAAAGTCCCTGGTCATCCGGATATCCCGGATTTCATTCCAGGGTCGCCCCTCCGCTCTCACCATCAACACCTTCCTTATCATGCTTTAGAAAAAATCCCTGATGCCCTTACTCAAAGCCTGTCCAATGGCCTGCTGTGTCTTTACATCCATGATTTTTTTCCTGTCATCCACATGGGTCGCAAAGCCAATTTCCAGGACAACCGCCGTCATCGTTAAGTCACTCAGGATTGGCATGGGGGCATCCCGCAGCCCTCTTCCCTTCCGGGGAAAAACATGCTCCATGTTCCGCTGGATCACCTGGGCAAACCGGACGCTGTCATTGAGGCTTTTATTCATGACCATGTCCTTGAGTATGGCTTTTGAACCTCCTTTATCTTCGGGCGCTGTTTTAAAGCCGGGGAAATAAATCTCGTAGCCGGTCGCATTTTTACCAAAGCCGGCATTGAGATGAAGACTGATAAACAAGGCATCGGCAGGCGCCTCCGCTGCAATCTTGCGGCGATCGGCAGATGAAAGTGTTTTGTCGGATGTTCGCGTCATCTGAACTTGAATCCCCGGCATCTTTGCTAATTCCTTCTGAAGCATTTGAGACAAAATGAGTGTAATTTCTTTTTCGCGGACCTTATCGGTAACGCTGACGCCTCCATCGATTCCACCATGGGCGGCGTCAATGATAACGAACCGTTTTTTCTGACCTGATTGCGCCATAATCAGTGACGACGGGATAAGAAAAAAAAGCAGGAATATCAGAAATGCCAGTCTCTTTATCGGGGTGTTCATCATTGGATATCCTTTTTTTTCAGACAGGGCGCTTCATATCGCAATTCTTGAGATGCTGTCAATGACTAACACTAAGCCCCGGCTATCCGCTCCACTGAGATGACACTCTTGAGTTTTTTCATGGCCGCGACCACTTCATTGAACTGATTGAGATCCATCACATCCAACTTGAAATCACAGGTGGCCTGCATGTCCTGTTGCCGGGTATCGATTTCAGCATGACTGATATTGATATCCAGCGCCGAGATAACGGCACTGAGCTCCGCCAGCAGCCCCTTCTTGTCCTGGCAGATCACGCGCATGCCTACCAGGTGGCTTTGTTTTTCCTTGATGTTCCAATGCACATCGATTAATCGCTCGGAATCGAACTCGTGGATATGGGGACAAAGGGTCGTATGAATGGTAATGCCGCGGCCGCGGGAAATGAAGCCGATAATTTCATCGCCGGGAATGGGGGCGCAGCATTTGGCGTAACGGACCATAACATCTTCAACACCTGTCAGGGAAATCCCGGGCGTGGATTCGGAGGACGCCTTTTTTTTTGTTTTCTCCGCAGGAATCTCCTCGCCCTTGGCGACCTCCTCCGGTAGAAGGAGACGAACCACATGCCTGGGGGAAAGCTTACCATAACCCACACTGACCAGGAGTTCCTCCAGAGAATTCAGGTTGTATTCCCCGAGGATCTTTTTTATTTCATTTGATTTGGCAAAGGAACCAAACTTGAGGTGATGTCGTTTAAATTCCTTATCGAGCATGTCCCTTCCCAGATCGATACTTTTGGTTCGCTCTTCTGTTTTAATCCAGTTTTTAATCTTGGACCGGGCCCGGGAGGTAACGGCATATTTCAGCCAGTCCTTGCTGGGGTGGTGGCCTGACTGGGTCAGGATTTCAACAGCATCTCCGTTCTGGAGCTGATACTTCAGGGGGACGATATTGCGGTTGACTTTAGCCCCGATACATTGATTGCCCACATCTGTGTGAATGCTGTAGGCGTAATCGATCGGCGTGGCCCCCTTGGGGAAGGACTTGACATCGCCGTTGGGCGTAAAGACATAAACCTCGTCGGGAAACAGCGCCATCTTCAGATTGGACATGAATTCCCGGGGATTTTTAAGCTCCTGTTGCGACTCCAGCAGCTCCCGAAGCCTTTTGATCTGCTCTGCATCGTCGCCTCGAGAAGATTGTTTTTCCTTGTATCGCCAGTGGGCGGCGATTCCCTCCTCCGCCCACTCATGCATGGCCCGCGTGCGAATCTGGATTTCCACCCTTTGACCATGGGGACCAATCACTGTCGTGTGCAGGGAACGGTAATTATTGGCCTTCGGCATCGCGATATAGTCCTTGAAACGCCCCGGCACCGGCTTCCAGAGAGCATGGACGACGCTCAGCGCTTCATAACAACTCTTTTCCTGGTCGGATTCAAGAATGACCCGGAAGGCCATCAGGTCATAGACTTCATCAAAATGGAGATGTTGTTCCTCCATTTTCTTATAGATGCTGAAAAAATGCTTTGCCCGTCCGTCCACTTCACCCTTCAGTTCAAACCGCTCCAGCTCTGCTCGAATGATCCCCTTGACTTCTTCCGTGTATTGGTCGCGCTTCTCCCTGGATTGGGCCACGCGCCTGGCTAATTCCTGGTGGGCTTCCGGACGAAGATATTGAAAGGAAAGATCTTCCAGCTCCACTTTCATCCAGTTGATCCCCAGACGATTAGCCAGGGGCGCATAAAGCTCGATGGTCTCCTTGGCGATATACTGTTGCCGAACGGGAGGCTGAAAGTTCAGTGTCCTCATGTTGTGGATCCGATCGGCCAGGCGGACAAGGAGAATCCGGATATCCGACGACATCGCCAGCATCATTTTCCGGAAATTTTCCGCCTGCCTTTCTTCCTGACTGCCAAATGTGATTTTGCTGATCTTGGTCAGACCTTCGACCAGAAACCCCACATCTTTACCGAACTCCTTGCGAATCTGCTCGGTCGTGGCCAGGGTATCCTCAACGGTGTCATGGAGCAGACCGGAAATGACCGTTGCAGCATCTAACTTCATGTCTGACAATATTCCCGCCACTTCCATGGGATGGGTCATATAAGGCTCTCCAGACAGACGGACCTGGCCCTGATGGACGGTAGCGGAAAAAATATAGGCCTTTTCAATCCTCTCCTGCTCTTCCGGAGACAGATAGTCCTGTGTCTTATCCAGAATATCCGTGATTCTCAGCATAAAAGAGGCTACATTCCTTCTCTGACGGTACTGACGATAAAATCTTCCACTTCTCTTTGGGAGAGGATTTTTACCTCTCCGGACCGCCGAAACCTGACCTCGACCTTCCCCTCGGCCAGTCGTTTCGGTCCGATCGTGATGCGAAGCGGAATCCCGAGCAGATCCGCATCCATGAATTTAACCCCCGCCCGTTCATCGCGATCATCCAGAAGCACATCCAGCCCTGCGGATGAAAGCTTCTGATAGAGCTCCTCCGCTGTCAGCAGGAGGGCTTCGTCCTTGACATTGACCGGTGTGATAATGACCTGATAGGGGGCCAGGGCCATGGGCCAGATGATGCCTTTATCATCGTAATTCTGTTCGATACAGGCCGCCACCGTCCGGCCGATGCCGATTCCGTAGCAGCCCATCACGACAATCTGTTCCTGTCCGTTTTTATCCAGATAGCGGGCCCCCATGGCTTTTGAATATTTTGTGCCCAATTTGAACACATGACCGACTTCGATGCCGCGGGCGAAGCGAATGGCGCCACGACAGCGGGGACAGACGTCTTCTTCCTTGACGGCCCGCAGATCGACAAAATCGTTGACCTTGAAATCACGTCCAATGTTTACATTCTTGACATGGTAATCCTCCCGGTTGGCGCCCATGACCATATTTTCCATGTTCATCAGGGAATAATCCGCCAGGATCCGGCACTTGATGCCGATGGCCCCGGCAAAACCGCGCGGGGAATTCGTGACCTCCCGGATCATGTCGTCCATGGCCAGTTCCAGTTCAGCGCAGCCAAGATAATTTTTGACCTTGATTTCATTGACTTCTTCATCGCCGCGGATCAGAATGGCCACCGCTTTGCCGTCGGCGCTGAAGATCAGGGTTTTCACCACATTCTGCGGCGTCACATTCAGGAAGGCGCAGACCTCCTCGATGGTCCGGACATCGGGCGTGTGGACCTCCTCGAGGTGCAGAAATTCCTTTTCATCGACGGTTTTTGCGTCCGGGCGGGGAACCTCCGCCTTTTCGAGGTTTGCCGCGTATTTGCAATTCGCACAATAGACCATGGCGTCTTCGCCGGAATCCGCCGTGACCAGAAATTCATGGGAAAAACTGCCGCCGATGCTTCCCGTGTCCGCTTCGACGGACCGGAACCTGAGGCCGCAGCGTGTGAAAATCCTGTTGTACGCATCGAACATTTTCCGGTAACTGATTTCAGCGCCTTCCTCATCCGTGTCGAAACTGTAGGCGTCTTTCATGCCGAATTCCCGGCAGCGCATGACGCCGAAGCGAGGGCGGATCTCATCGCGGAATTTGGTCTGAATCTGATAGAGATTGACCGGCAGTTGACGGTAGGATTTGACTTCATTACGGACCAGGTCGGTGACAACCTCCTCGTGCGTGGGACCGAGACAGCATTCCCGGTCGTTCCGGTCCCGAAAGCGCAGCAGTTCCTTGCCGTAATGGGTCCAGCGTCCCGATTCCCGCCAGAGTTCCGCCGGCTGGACAGTGGGCATGAAAATCTCCTGGGCTCCGGCCCGGTTCATCTCATCGCGGACAATCTGTTCAAATTTCCGGATCACGCGGTAGCCCAGAGGCAGGTAAGAATAGACCCCGCTGGTCAACTTTCTGATCAGGCCCGCCCGCAGCATCAACTGATGGCTGGCCACTTCCGCATCGGAAGGGACCTCTCTTACCGTCGGCAGAAACATTTCCGAATAACGCATCCAACTCTCTCCTTTCGATATATCTGTTCGAAATCGCTATATTCCATCCGGCTGATAAAAACTTTTCTGATCTCTATTGAAGACCTTTAAAAAATGGCTTCGCCGCGGCTCAAAATCTTTTTCGCTTGAAATATGATAATGCTTAAATATGTCTGAAATCAATCAATGAATCTAATTTCTGGAAAGTCGAAAAATCTTTCATTCGCCGCTTGCGAACCATTTTTCACCGGTTATGCAACGCTCTCTATTCGTCCATGCGCTTCAATTCAGTTGGTATCAGCATCTGCCGGATTTCTTCGATCAATACCGGGACAAAATCTTCTTCCTTGATTTTCCGGACAATATGACCCTTCTTGAATAGCATCCCGAATCCCCTTCCGCCCGCGATGCCGATATCCGCTTCTGCTGCTTCTCCCGGGCCGTTGACCACACATCCCATCAGGGCAACCTTGAGGTAAGACTTCATGCCGGCCAACTTCTTTTCGACAGCGTCCGAAAGCTTGAAAAGGTCGATTTCGCAACGCCCGCATGTGGGACAGGAAATGATGTCCGGCCCGACCTTCCGGATGTTCAGCGTGCGCAGGATCCCGTAAGCAATCCCGATTTCAGACACGGGGTCGCCCGTCACCGATACCCGGATGGTGTCGCCAATTCCATCGGATAAAAGCGTCCCGATGCCGATGGCGGACTTAATGGCGGCGTTGACCAGCGTCCCCGCCTCCGTCACCCCTAAATGGAGGGGATAATCGGATTGCACTGAAAAGCGCCTGCAGGCTTCAATTGTGGCGCCCACATCGGATGATTTCAGGGAAACCTTGATCGCCGTGAAATCCATCTCTTCAAACAGCGCAATGCTTCTCAACGCGCTCTCTACCAGCGCCTCCGGTTTTGGACCGCCGTATTTTGCGGAAAGCTCCTTATCCAGTGAGCCGGCATTGATGCCGATCCGAATCACCACGCCCCGGTTTTTTGCCGCCCTGACGACGGCTCTGATCTTCTCGGCGCCGATGTTTCCCGGATTGATGCGGATGCCGTCCACTCCGTTTTTTATCGCTTCCAGAGCAAGAAGGTGATTGAAATGAATGTCGGCAATGAGAGGCAGGCGGATCTGCTTCTTGATGGCCTTCAACGCCTCCGCTGCTGCCCGATCAGGGACGGCCACGCGGACCAATTCGCAACCGGCGTCCTCCAGGGCATTGATCTGCGCCACCGTCGCTTTGACGTTCCGGGTGTCCGTGCAAGTCATGGACTGTACGGCCACAGGGGCGTCTCCGCCCACCTGAACGCCGCCGACAAAGACAGGCCTTGTTAATTTTCTGTGGATCTGCTGTTTCAAGAAGACAATCCCCTGATCAAGCCCAATCATGTCCGGGGAGCGGGCTGAGGCGTGTGGATACTGATTATGGCATCATCATCCCGCAATCTATCGAATAACCGCACCTTTTCCTTTAGATTACTATACCACGAAGAGGCCTTGTCATTCAATACGTATTTCGGAATGAATCGGTTGGTCGATCGGTCTGAACCAGAGATCGCACAAGTAGTTGATGGTGAGTTCCTGATCTTTCCGGATGGTTTTCCTTGCCCGGTAAATCATCACGTTTTCTTTCAGATCCGGTTTAAACAGAAGGTTAGGCATGGCAGAGAAATTGTATAAGCTGCCATAACCCAAAACCAGAGCAAAATGGGAATCGCCCCATTTGTAGTAATAATCGGCCAGAGCCGTTTTTTCGATTAAATCGACTTCTTCATCAGGAATGACGATGACCGGCGCCGACTCTACCAGTTCGCCCCTTTTATAATCCCGTCGCGCAAAAACGCCGCGGCCCTTACCCGCGACTTCCCTGATTTCGATATCCATATGTTGACATACTCGTAAAAAGTCGAAAAATGAGTCGATTTTACCGTCCCCGCCAGCAGCAGAGACAGAGCTGATCTTCCGTCAGGCCAATGGCTTCGATCATATCTTCAATGTGAAGGTATTTGAGAGACGTCACATTCAGGTCACGGCGGATCCATTCAACCATATTCATGTATTTCTCGGAGCGGTGATCCAGATATTCCTCGATGTTCTCAATATCCGCACCTTCAATGGCCCGGATGGCCCTACGGGAAGCCAGTTCCGCTTTCGACCTGGTCGAAGAGGCAAAACTGCAGGGAAACATCAGCGGGGGACAGGCCGGACGGATGTGGATTTCCCGGGCGCCGTTGTCGATGAGCTTCTTGACTGTGAAATTCTTTAGTTGTGTCCCGCGCACGATGGAATCGTCGCAGACAATCATCCGACTGTCCTTGATGACGCCCCGGATGGCGTTCAGTTTCATGGTCGCCACAAGATCCCGGATATCCTGGGAGGGGGGGGTGTAACTCCGGCCATAACCAGGCGTATATTTCACGAGCGGCCGCCGGTAAGGAATGCCCGATTCGATGGCGTATCCGATGGCATGACCGACGCCGGAATCGGGAATTCCGGTGACAAAATCGACCTTGAGGTCATCGTTACGAGCCATGGCTCGGCCACAGCGCTCCCGGGTGCTTTCCACCGTAACGCCCTCATAGACCGATGAGGGATCGCCGGTATAGATCCAAAGAAAGGCGCAGACGCGTTTTTCCGCGTTTTCCCCTTTGAGGTTTTTCAGTCCTGACAAGGAGAGCAGCGTGATTTCACCCGGTCCCAAATGCTTTACCAGATGATAACCGAGGTTCGGAAAGGCGCTGACCTCTGTTGCGACGGCAAATCCCGCCTCCCCATCAATGCTTTTCTCGCCGATGGAAAGAGGAAAACGGCCGTATTTGTCCCGGGCGGCATAGACGCCTTCGGGGGTCATGATCAGCGCGCAGATGGACCCTTCAATGGCATCCTGCATCTTGACGATGCCGTCAACGATGGAATCGCCCTGATTAATCAATTTGGCCACCATCTCGACGGTATTGATCCCGCCGCCGGTCATTTCGCTGAAGGACGCTCCCTTGTCCATCAGCTCTTTCGTGAGCTGTTCCTTGTTGATGATCAAACCGGTTACGGCAATCGCGAAGGTGCCGAACTTTGAACGTACCATCAGGGGTTGGGGCGATTCATCGTCGATGGCGCCGATCCCCTGGTAACCATACATTCTTTTGTAATCCTCAACGAAGCGGGATTTGAATTGCGCCTGGCTGATGCTGTGAATGGTATTGTAAAATCCGCGATCTCCAAAAATGGAGAGTCCGCCGTTTTCCGTGCCCAGGTGCGAATGGTAATCGGTCCCGTAAAACAGCGTCTTTGGACAATCCTGCCGCGATACAACCCCGAACAAACCGCCCATGGCGTCTCCCAAAATTGTTTAGAAAAAAGTTAATCCCCTCAATCACTCCGAGGGGTTAGAAACATGGCTTCGTCACGCCTTAAAAATCTTTTTCGAACAATCCTTTCCCCCCTACTCAAGCTTCATGACGGCTTCCCTGATCCGGTGCAGTCCCTTTTCAATATTCGCCATGGACGTGGCATAGGAAAGACGGATATGATCGTCATGACCGAATTCGCCTCCCGGAATCACCGCCACATTGGCTTCATCCAGAAGATAGGCGGCCCAGTCAGCCGACGTCGTGAGGACCTTGCCGCCATATTTCCGCCCTTGTAAGCCGGCAATGCTCGGAAAGACATAGAAGGCCCCCTGGGGGATCATGCAGGTGATTCCCGAAATCGCGTTGAGTTTTTCCACCATGACGTTTCTTCTCTTTTCAAATTCCCTGACCATGCTGGTCACAACGCCCTGATCGCCGTTCAAGGCCTCCACGGAAGCCTTCTGGGCAATGGAGTTGGGGTTCGACGTGTTCTGGCTCTGGAGTTTCGTAACGGCGGCAATAATGTCCGCTGGTCCGGCGGCATATCCGATCCGCCAGCCGGTCATGGCATGCGATTTGGACAGTCCGTTCACGACCACGGTCAGGTCCTTCATGGCGGGACAGATGGCGGGCACGTTCGCAAAGGACATGTCGTCGTAGAGAATTTTCTCGTAGATGTCATCCGAAATGACCAGCACTTTTTTCCTGGCCAGGACGTCCGCCAGCTTCTCCAGTTCCGCTGCGGTATAGGCCACGCCGCTGGGGTTGGAGGGGCTGTTGATGATCACGGCCCGCGTCCTTGCACCGATGGCAGCTTCCAGTTGCGCCGGTTGAATTTTAAAACCCTCGGAAGCTTTCGTTTTCAGGATGACCGGCTTGGCGCCGGTCAAAATCACGATATCCGGGTAGGAGACCCAGTAGGGCGATGGGATGACGACTTCATCGCCTTCCTCAAAAAGCACCTGCGCCAGATTGTAGAGGGTGTGCTTGGCGCCGCAGGAGACTGCGATCTGCGCCCGGCTGTAGCTCAGCCGGCTATCCCGCTGCAGCTTGCCGATGATGGCGTCTTTGAGTTCATCGATGCCGCCAACGGGTGTGTATTTCGTGAAACCTTCGTCAATGGCCCGGATGGCCGCTCTCTTCACATTATCCGGCGTGTCAAAGTCCGGTTCACCGGCGCCGAATCCGATTATATCCCTGCCCTCCGCCCGCAGGGCATTCGCCTTCATGGTGATCGCCAGGGTGGGCGAAGGCCTGATGCTGTTGATACGTGCTGTCAGTTTTGTCATCTTCCTCATTCCTTGGCTTTTATAAATATTTGTTCAAGTCTTTCATTAACAATATCAGGCACCAGCCCCTTGACGGAACCGCCCAGGCTGGCCGCCTCTTTGATCAGATTTGAGCTCGTATAGAACCACTGATACCCCGTCATCAGGAAAACAGTCTCGATATCGCGGTTCAGGCGTCTGTTGATCAATGCCATCTGAAACTCGTATTCAAAATCCGAAACGGCCCTCAGCCCCCTGAGAATCACGTTGGCATTCATACTCTTCACATAATCGACCAGCAGGCCCGCGGAGCAGTCAACACGGATATGATTATCCTTAATGACGGCGCGTACCAGGTCCATTCTCTCCTCGACGGAAAAAAGAGACGTCTTGTTCGGGTTGTAGGCCACGAGGATGACCAGTTCGTCAAACATCCGGAGAGCGCGCGTAATAATGTCCAGATGTCCATTTGTAATGGGATCAAAAGAACCGGGATAGACCGCAATTTTCTTCATGATAACCGCCCTGTTGATGTTTTTATCGATCACTATTTTGACAGCAGGTGCAGACCTTTTCTACCCGATGGATCTGACAGGCTGTCCCTCTGCATGATCCGTTAATCGTTTTTTAAAAAAAGACAGGAACGTATCACCGTACTGTCTCCGATCGGTCAGAACAAGTTGCCCGGACTCATCAACCGCTGCGGCTTCCCGGACTGAATGCTGAACGGCCAAAAGACCGTCCTTTTCCATCAAGGATCCGTTTCGAAGATGCTCCAGGGTCAGGCTTACCAATCCCTTTTCATAGGGCGGATCGGCAAACAAAATATCAAAGGCATCAGACCGTTTCGCCAAATGCCGGATCGCCTTGATGTAATCGAAGGTCAGAATTTCGCTTCTGGTGGTAAAACCGCAAGTCGCAATATTTCTGCTTATGGCCTCAGCCAGGACCCGATTATTTTCAACGAACAACGCCCTGAGCGCCCCTCTGCTCAGGGCTTCGAGCCCTATGCTTCCCGACCCGGCAAAAAGGTCGAGAAAGCATTTTCCATCGACGAACCCGATGATGTTAAAAAAAGCCTCCTTGATGCGGTCGGCTGTCGGCCGGACGGATGCTGTCCTGGGAATATAAAGACGTCTCCCCCTGTCCTCGCCCCCGATAACTCTCATTATAAATGGTCTCTGATGAGAATTTCCGCAATCTGTACGGCATTGAGTGCGGCGCCCTTTCTGAGGTTATCGGAAACGACCCACATATTGATGCCGTTGGCGATGGATTCGTCTTCCCGAATCCGTCCGACGTAAGTGTCATCCTTGCCCGCAGCATCGATTGCCAGAGGATAGCGTCTCTGTGAGGGATCATCAATAACTTTGACCCCCGGCGCCCTGGACAACAGGTCCCTGACTTGCGCTGCGGTGATCTTCTTTTCCGTTTCGATATTGATCGATTCGGAGTGCGCATAGAAGACGGGCACCCGCACCGTTGTCGCCGTTACGGCGATGGAAGAATCATTCATAATCTTTTTGGTCTCGTTGACCATCTTCATCTCTTCCTTGGTGTAACCGTTATCGAGGAATACGTCGATCTGCGGAAGGCAGTTGAAGGCGATCTGATGGGGATAAACTTTGACAACCGGTTTCTGACCCTCAAGCAGGGCCCGGGCCTGGGCATCCAGTTCGTCGATGGCCTTCTTTCCGGTTCCGGAAACCGCCTGATAGGTCGAGACCACAATCCGCTTGATCCGGACGGCGTCGTGTATGGGCTTCAGGGCAACAACCATCTGTATGGTCGAACAGTTCGGATTGGCGATGATGCCCGTTTTCTTATACTGGCCGATAGCTTCGGCGTTGACCTCCGGCACGACCAGCGGAATATCCGGAACCATCCGAAAGGCACTTGTGTTGTCGATCACGACACAACCCGCCCGGGCGGCAATTGGGGCAAATTTTTCACTGATGCTTCCACCTGCGGAAAAAAGACCGATCTGAACACCGGTGAAGGAATTTTCATCCAGAACCTCCACTTGGATGGATTTTCCCCTGTATTCAAGAGACTTGCCGAGAGATCGCGCAGAAGCAAGCAGCTTCAGCTGGCCCACGGGAAAGTTTCTTTCCTCCAGAATCCTGATCATTTCATTTCCGACTGCGCCCGTGGCGCCGACAACCGCTACGCTGAATGTTCTCATAAACACAGACTCCAATTTTTTATTCGCTTTTCATGCAAATTAAAAATGGCGCGTTGCGGATCTCCCGGAACGCACCCGTTTTCTCTCTGCGGTATGGGTTAGCGAAGCGCCACCCTCTGTTTTCATCCAATACTGCCCTGTATAAAAAACGCCGCCCTATTTGTTTATCGTTCCTGACTCTTCCGGATGATGAGCCTGTTTTTCCTGGTCCGCCCGCTTTTTCCGGATTAGTTTATATATCAACCATACCGGTCCGGAAAGGGCATAACCGAAGCAAAACGTAAAAATCATGATCTGTGGTTCCGCAATCACAACGACCAGAATCAAAACGATCAGCACAAAGGACATGAAGGGTTTTTTGGCGAAAAAATTCAGGTCCTTAAAACTGTAATATTTAATGCTGCTGACCATAAACAGGGCAATGGTGACCGTCCCGATAAGAATGGACGGATGGTGGAACTGTCCTTCTCCTTCCAGTTTAAAATAAAGCAGCACCGCTGTCGCAATGACGGAGGCGCCTGCCGGAATGGCGAGGCCATTGAACACCCTGCTGTCAATGATCGCCGTCTGGACATTGAAGCGGGCCAGTCGCAGCGCACCGCACGTTACAAAGAGAAACGCCGCCAGCCACCCCCATTTCCCGAATGACATGAGCGCCCAGTGATAAGACAGAATCGCCGGGGCCACGCCAAAGGCAACCAGATCGGCCAATGAATCGTATTCTGCCCCGAATTTGCTCGTGGTCCGCGTCATGCGGGCAATCCGTCCGTCCAGACCGTCAAAGACAATGGCGAGCAGTATCGTCCAAGCCGCGATTTCATACATTCCTTTCATGGATGCGATAATGGAATAAAATCCGGAAAACAGGCTCGCCGTGGTAAAGAGGTTAGGCAACACATAAATCCCTTTCCTCATCTGGTCTTTGCGAAACCGGTATCTTTTCATGACAGACCTCCAATGGGTGTCTCTCCCGCCCGGACCTTGTCGCCCACTTTTACCAGTACGGTAGTATCGGCAGGCAGGAGAACATCTACGCGTGAGCCGAACCGGATCAGCCCGAATCGGTCACCTTTTTCAACCATCATGCCTTCGTTTATCCAGCACACGATGCGCCGCGCCACCAGTCCGGCAATCTGTATCATCCCAATCGCACGTCCGTCGTCCATACGGATGACGAGACCATTGCGCTCGTTATCTGAAGATGCCTTGTCTAAATTCGCTGAAAAAAATTTCCCCTCATAATAACGGATGGTTTCAATACGCCCGGCATACGGGATCCGATTCACGTGAACGCTGAAAACATTCATGAAGATACTGATTTTCCTGTAAAGCCCCGCCAGAATCTCATGATCCTGGACATCTTCGATCTTGATCACTTTGCCATCCGCCGGTGAAACGACAAACTTCTCACCGGGCGGTGCTTTTCTTTCAGGATTGCGGAAAAACCAGACGATAAACGCGGTGATCAGAAAAAACAGAAGGGCGGTCCAGAGGGGCGCGGTAAAAAAAGCGCTGACGGTAAAAAAGGCAGCGACGATAATGAAAATATACCCCTCGCGCGCGATGATACTGTCATGTCTTTGGTTCATGGCTGGTACTTATCCAGTATCCTTATTATTTCTTCCTTTTCCCGCAGTTTCCGCTTTTGAAGGTTCTTCCGGTCGACCTGATCTTCCGGCGTCAGATAGCGGCGCCGGTTGAATTCCTCCAGGACCCCTTCCAGCTTTCTGTGTTCATAGACGTGTTGTTTCAGTTCGGCATCCTGATGAATATGTTTTTCAATTAAAAGGATTTCGGTCCTGTCCATGAATTCGATCCCCTTCGCCTGGCCTTCTTCTACCTAAATTCCTGAAGCTTGTCAATCCCGGATGTCTTCTGCCGGATACGGTCCTCCGCTTCCGGGGTTCGCAGGTAGTAGGGGGTGAATTTGAGCAGATTCAGTTGTTCCCCTCGTTGAAATTTATCCCGTGCAAGCACCGCCACCGTCGCCGCCTGGATATGGTTCTGATGGCCTTCAGCAATACAGGCCGCAGAAGCAAAATGCGCGTTGATCTCATGACTGTATTTTACGGCCCCATCCCCGAGAAAAAGGATATTCCCCTCCAGTTTCTGCAGGCAGGTATCCAAATCGATGATCCGTTCTTCGCGGACTTTCTCCATGCCCGCACCGTTTGTGGGGCGGTACAATGCCGTATAGACCTGATTTTTCTGGGCATCAAGCATCGGGCAGGTCAGCCGCTGCCCGACACTGGCCGCATTCAGACTCAATGCGTCCAGCGTCGAGACCCCGACCACCGGCTTTCCGGTTGACAGGGCGAGCCCCTTGATCGTTGCAGCGCCGATCCGTAAGCCCGTGAAGGAGCCGGGACCGATGGTCAGTGCAAAAAGATTCATCTCATCAGGTCGTAGACCGGCCAGACACAAGACCTGTTCAATCGCCGGCAGGAGGATCTCCGAATGATGACGTCCGCTGTTGATAAAAATATCTGCCCGGAGCACGTCGTCCGCAAGGATGGCGACACTGACCGTTTTCTGGGATGTGTCAATTGCCAATATCTTCATGCTTTGAAATCGTCTTACTTGCCGGTGAAAAACTTGGTAAACTCATCTACCGCTTTGATATTCAGACGGTCAATATCCATTATGAAAACAAAGATCATGAGAATAATCAGCAGCACAAAACCCACCTGACTGGCCATTTCCCGCCATTTGACACTGACTTCACTGCCCTTGACGATTTCAATGAGATAAAACAGCAGGTGCCCGCCGTCCAGGACGGGAATAGGCAGAAGATTCAGAACCGCCAGATTGATGCTGAGCAGGGCCATGAAGAGAATAAATGGAATGACCCCCTCTCTGGCCTGTGTTCCGGCCATCTGGGCAATCAGGATCGGCCCGCCCAGCGTTTTCGGTGAAACAACCCCTTCCACAATTTTCACCAGACTGACCAGCGTCAGCTTGCTGATCATCCAGGTTTGCTTGAGGCTGGCCCAGCCCGCCTCCAAAGGATTCAAACGTTCGATGACGGTTTTAGGCGCCGGAGAAACTCCCAGTTTATATGAATCCACTTCTTCGCCAAATATGTTTTTCGATTTGAGTAATTTCGGTTTTACCGTCAATTCCTGCCGGACGCCGTTCCTGTTAAAAGATATTTTTAATGTCCTTCCTTCACTGGTACTGATGGTTTCGGCCAGCCTGCTCCAGCGGGAGATCTGCAACCCGTCGATGGCGATGATCACATCACCCTGCTTCAGGCCTGCCTCATAAGCGACCGAGTTTTCCTGAACCGTGCCGATCTCGCTCGTCAGTGCGGGAATACCGACCATGTAAACGATGGTGAAAATCACGCTGGCAAGCAGGAAATTGAAGGCTGGACCGGCTGCGACGATCATGATCCGCTTGAAGACGGGCTGCCTGCTGAAGGAGCGCCTCTGGTCTTCTTCCGACAATCCTTCCACATCCGATTCTCCCAGCAGTTTCACATAACCGCCCAGCGGGAAAGCGGACAGGAGGTATTCGGTTTCTCCGATCTTTTTTCCGAAGATCTTCGGTCCGAATCCGAGGGAAAATTTCAAAACCCCCACCCCTGATTTTTTAGCCACGATAAAATGGCCAAATTCATGGGCAAAAATGAGCACGCCCAGCAAAATGATCATCGATACAATACTGATTCCGATCAATGCTTGATCTCCTTGATAATATTAGTGGCTTCCCGCCGGGACCACCGGTCTGCCGCGAGGATCTCCTCGAGAGGGGGTGATGAAAACGAACGGTGACGCGACAGCGTCTCTGCAATGACAACAGGAATTTGAGTAAATTTAATTTTTCCTTCCAGGAAGGCCTCCACTGCAACCTCATTGGCCCCGTTCAGAACAACCGGCAGGGTGCCGCCGGCGCGCCCGGCATCACGCGCGAGTTTGAGGCAGGGAAACCGGTCGGGATCGGGTTCAAAAAATTCAAGCGGCGACGCCTTCAGAAAATCCAGGAAGCCGTCATGAGCAGGCATCCTTGCCGGAAAAGACAGGGCATAGGCAATGGGAATCCGCATGTCGGGGATGCCCAGTTGGGCAATAACCGAACCGTCGACAAATTCAACCATGGAGTGAATGACGCTCTTGGGATGAACCAGAACGTCAATGTCATCGATCTCCAGGTTAAAAAGCCATTTTGCCTCGATGATTTCAAGACCTTTGTTCATCATGGAGGCCGAGTCGATTGTGATCTTCCGACCCATCTCCCAGTTTGGGTGTCTCAGGGCGTCAGCAGGGGTGACTTTCCCCATTTGCGCCCTGGAAAAGGTGCGGAAGGGCCCCCCTGAAGCCGTCAGGACAATCCTCCGGACATCCTGATCCCGCTGACCGTTGAGACACTGGAAGACGGCGCTGTGTTCGCTATCCACGGGCAGAAGCCGAACCTTCTTTTCCCGGGCCTTTTCGACCACCAGATGACCCGCGGCAACCAGGGTCTCCTTGTTGGCGAGCGCGATGTGCTTTCCAGCATCAATGGCCTCCAGCGTCGGCACCAGCCCCGCGGATCCGACCATGGCCGAGACGACCATATCCGCATCCCCGATACGGGCAACCTCCCTGTACCCTGCCGCCCCCCAGAGTATTTCTGTCTTACTATCGGGCGGCAGGATCTCCCTTAATCTGATCGCAAGCGTTTCATCCATCACCGCAGCGATGAGGGGATTAAATTGTTCGATCTGGGTTTTTAGAAGATCGATATTCCGTCCCGCCGCGAGCGCAACAACGCAGAACTGCATTCTGTTTTTGGATACGACATCCAGCGTGTTCACACCGATGGATCCGGTTGATCCGAGAATCGATAACTTTTTCATTTTATCATGAAAGTATAATAATAGTAGACGAAGGGTGCAATAAAGATCAGGCAGTCCAGCCGATCCAGGATGCCGCCGTGCCCCGGCAGGACGACGCCGGAATCCTTGACCCCCGACGCCCTTTTCATGGCCGATTCACAGAGATCGCCCAACTGGCCCAGGACACTGCCGAAAAAACCCAGGGCAGCCGCATGCGCGACCGGAAGCGCCTGAAAAAAGATCTGCTGAAAGATGATGCATCCGGCCGTACTGCCGGCAATCAGGCCGATGGTCCCCTCCACGGTCTTGTTGGGACTGACCAGGGGCAGCAGTTTCCTTTTCCCGAAATTTTTCCCCACGTAGTATGCAGTCACATCGCCCGAAAAAGCCAGCACCAGCAGAAAAAAAATCCACAGGACCCCCTGATCCAGCCGGCGGATCAGGATGAAATAGGACATCATCAGGGGAACATACATGAACCCCAGGATCATTTTCCCCACCGGCAGAATATCAAAATGATCCTCTTTGATTCGCAAAAGATAAGTAAAAAAAACAAGCAGCACCGAAAAACTCAGCACGGCCAGCAGTAATTGCATGTTGCCGAAATAGACGATCAGACAAATCAAAAATCCAATCAGCAACCCTTGAGCCTTTTCCTGGAGATGTCCCGCTCCGAAGACAATGTGATGATATTCGTGAACGCCCAACAGAATAACCCCGGTGATCACGGCGGAAAAAAGTGTATCCGATCCGAAGAAAATGATGACAAAGAGCAGCGGGACAGCTACAATCGCTGTAAGCCAGCGTTTCAGGTGTGATGTCATGTTCCCTGACCCTCTTGAACCTGATCACTGGTAAGACCAAAACGCCTTTCCCGGCGCTGGAACTCGGCAATCGCCTTAAAGAGTTCGTCCCGGTTGAAATCGGGCCAGAGGACATCCGTGAAATAAAACTCCGTGTAAGCAGATTGCCAGAGAAGAAAATTACTGATCCTGTATTCACCGCTGGTCCGGATGAGCAGGTCGGGATCGGGCAGACCGGCTGTATAGAGATAATCGGAAAAGATGTCTTTCGAAATTTCTTTCAACGGCAACTTGCCGGAATGGACATCCCGGACCATTTTGTGGATGGCCGCAATGATTTCGTCCCGGCCTCCGTAACTCAGGGCCAGGTTGAGTGTCATCTCCCGCCCCTGCGACGTCTTGGCCATGGTTTCCCGGAGGATGCCTTTTATGGGCTCCTTTAAGGCCTCCGTATCGCCGATGGTCGTCAGGCGGATTCCTGTCTCAAGCATTTCCATGAGCTCCGAACGCAGGTATTCCTCCAGCAGGCGCATCAGCGCCTGGACTTCATTGTTCGGCCGGAGCCAGTTTTCCGTGGAGAAAGCATAAAGGGTCAAAACCTTGATGCCGATTTCCCGGCAAGTTCTGACGGTCATTCGGACCGCTTCCGCCCCCTTTTTATGTCCGGATATGCGCCCCATGGAATGTTTCCGGGCCCACCGACCGTTCCCGTCCATGATGACGGCGATATGCCGGGGAAGTTTCTGAAGATCGATATCGCTCATCCTTAAACCGGATATTTCATCGTCTTACGGGTCTGCATATTCATGCGCTCACAACTACCATAATCAACTGGAAGTTACAACACGTGTTTAAAAAAAACAGGGAGCTCTGGGGCTCCCTGTCATCTCCTGTCTGGACGAACTGTGCCTTAGATCTGCATGATTTCCTTTTCCTTGCCCGTGAGGACCGCATCAGTTTTTCCGATGGCTTTATCCATCAGTTTCTTGACCTCTTCCTGCTGCGTAAACATCTCGTCTTCGGATATGGTATTGTCCTTTTTCAGGATCTTGAATTTCTCATTGGCATCCCGGCGGGCGTTTCTCAACTTAATTCTGCACTCTTCCGCCGATTTCTTGACAACCTTGACCAGTTCCTTCCGCCGCTCTTCCGTCAGTTGGGGAATGGACAGCCGGATTAATTTCCCGTCATTGGTCGGCATCAGCCCCAGGTCCGACTTCTGGATCGCCTTTTCGATGGCCCCGATGGCGCTGATATCCCAGGGCGAGATAAGAATCAGACGGCTCTCCGGTACGGAAAGCGAGGCAATCTGGCTCAGCGGCGTCGCCGCACCGTAATAATCGACCTTGATCCCATCCAGTAAGGACAAGGAGGCCCGTCCCGTCCGGACCTTGTTAAAAGACTTTTCCATTGACTGGATGGATTTTTCCATATCTTCCTTCAGTTCCTTGAAAATTGCATCCTTCATGGCTCACCTCCTATGGTCGTTCCGATGGTCTGTCCGCAAATCACATTCTTCATGTTTCCGCTCTTTAATAGATTGAAAACCACGATAGGCAATAGATTTTCACGGCACAGGGATATCGCCGTCGCATCCATCACCTTCAGCGATTTGGTCAGGACATCGGTATAGCCGATGTTATCAAACATCATGGCCTCCGGAAATTTCACGGGGTCCCGGTCATAAACGCCATTAACCTTGGTGGCTTTGATCATCACATCGGCTTTGATTTCAATCGCCCGAAGTGCTGCCGCCGTGTCGGTGGTAAAAAATGGATTGCCGGTTCCCCCGGCAAAGATCACCACCCTGCCCTTCTCCAGATGCCTGATCGCCCTTCTTAGAATGAAGGCTTCGGCCACAGCCTTAATTTCAATGGCCGACTGGACGCGAGTGACGACAGCGATGGTTTCGAGGGCGCTCTGCAAGACCAGGCTGTTAATGACGGTCGCCAGCATCCCCGTGTAATCGGCCATGGCCCGGTCGGCGCCGCGATCACCGGCCTCCAGTCCCCGAAAGATATTGCCTCCCCCGATGACGATCCCCAGCTGCACGCCCAGCGAAACGACCTCTTTAATTTCGCCGGCAATTTGACCCACCACCTCCGGATCAATGCCGAAGATGTGCTTTCCCATCAGCGCTTCACCGCTGAGTTTCAGGAGGACTCGACGATAAACAGGTTTTTCCATTCGTTATGATTTTTATGCTGCTTGATCTACGCCCAGTTGAAACCGTGCAAACCGCCTGACAACAATATTCTCGCCCGTTTTGGCGATCATATTGCTGACGAGTGTTCCCACGGTAATGTCGGTGTTTTTTATGAAATTCTGATCAACAAGACACACATCCTCATAATACTTTTTGAGTTTTCCTTCAATGATTTTGTCCCATATCTTCTCGGGCTTCTTTTCAACCTTGAGCTGCTCCCGGTAAATGGCTTTTTCGCGTTCCAGGGTTTCCGGGGGAATTTCATCAGCCCTCACATAGACCGGATTGGACGCCGCCACGTGCATGGCGATATCCCGGGCCATGACCTGAAAATCCTCGGTTTTGGCCACAAAATCCGTTTCACAGTTGACCTCCACCAGTACCCCGATTCTACCGCCCATGTGAATGTAGGAGGCAATCGTGCCATCCTTGGCCGCCTTGGATGAGCGCTTCGTCGCCGCCGACATCCCCTTCTTTCGCAAGTAATCAATGGCCTTTTCAAAATCGCCGTTCGCGGCCGCCAGGGCCTCCTTGCAGTCCATCATGCCGGCACCTGTTCTGACCCGCAAATCCTTGACCATTTCTGATGTTATATTCAATTGATGCTACCTCCTTTGGCTTTTATATCCTTTTGATATCTCTTTCCGATGCCATCGGTCTCCTTCAGGCCGACTCATCATGCTCGGTATCTTTTGTTTCGACGCTCTCAGGAACATCGGCTTCGGGGAGATCCTCTTCCTTGATAATTTCCGGTGCGTTCTTCTTGTCGCTTTCTGCCTGCAGTCGCTCTTCAAGGCGTTTTTTGCCTTCCAAGACGGCATCGGCCATTTTCGATGCAAACAGCTTAATCGCCCGGATGGCGTCGTCATTACCGGGGATGATGTAATCGATATCATCGGGATCGCAGTTCGTATCCACCATGGAGACGATGGGAATC
Organism: uncultured delta proteobacterium; assembly: GCA_963743175.1. Lineage (GTDB taxonomy): Bacteria > Desulfobacterota > Syntrophia > Syntrophales > Fen-1087 > JAPLJM01. The sequence goes on from CAVUOQ010000013.1 coordinate 46,708, forward strand.
CGCAGCTTCTTCGCCTCATTCACAGCGATCAGCTCACGCTTCGGATCGACGATGAAAAGACCGCCCGGATAGCCCTTGATGTTCCGGATACCGCCCAGGACCTTCTCCAGTTTGTCCCTTTCTTTCTGAAGTTTCAGAATTTCCTTCTTCGGGAAGGCTTTGATGCTGTCATCGGCCACCATTTTATCCAGAGCATTAAGACGGTCAATGCTTTTTTTGATGGTCGCAAAATTCGTGAGCATCCCCCCCAGCCAGCGCTGATTCACATAGGGCATGCCGCAACGCTGTGATTCTTCACGGATGGATTCCTGCGATTGCTTTTTGGTCCCCACAAAAAGGAGCTCGCCGCCCCCCGCCACCATTTCAACAATGAAATGATAGGCGGTCTGAAAGAGGACCACCGTCTGCTGGAGGTCAATGATGTAGATGCCGTTCCGCGCCCCGAAAATATAGGGCTTCATTTTTGGATTCCATTTGTTGGTCTGATGACCGAAATGGACCCCCGCTTCAAGTAACAACTTCATTGAAATGCTTGCCATGTTCCAAACTCCTTATAGGTTGTGTTTTTTTCCGCCACCTCCGTCGTCTTAACCGGTTACATTTCTTGAGAAATGCACACACCGGCTAATCGGGAAATGTGTGAAATCTTCATAGAAATATCATATACATCATTAATAATCAAGACTAAAGTCAACTTTTTCGTTTAAAGGAAAGACGATTGATCAGACAAGAAAACCCGACAGAGGAAATTTTTTAAGCCCGTCATGTATGGTAATGAGCATTGATCTTTACATAATCGTAGGTGAGATCCGATGTGTGAAGACAGAACGACTCGGACCCCGCAGCGATCTGTACGCGGAGGCGAAGCTCGTCATTCCCCATGATCTGCTGCAATTTTTTGATATTCCCGGGGATGCCGCGCCCCCCCTTAAAAACGGCCGTATCGTCAAAATAAACATCAACGGCGTCAACCGTCAAGGGAATCCCCGTCGACCCGGCCGCGGCGATGATCCTGCCCCAGTTCGGGTCCTGACCGAAACAGGCCGTTTTGAAAAGATTGGAATTGGCGATGGCATAGGCAATCTTTTTTGCATCGTTGCGCGTTCGGGCACCCTGAACCTCGATCCGGATCAATTTGGTAGCCCCTTCGCCGTCTCTTACCATGGCCTGCGACAACTCTGACAGGACACCGACCAGCATATCCTGGAATACGGGCAGAGACTTCGAGCGGCTGACGATCAGGGGATTTCCCGCTACGCCGTTGGCCAGAATGATGGCCGTATCGTTGGTGCTCATGCACCCATCAACCGAAATGGCATTGAAGCTTTGATCGACGGCTTTCCGGAAAATCCGATCCAGGGCAACGCCATCGATGTCGGCATCAGTCATCACATAAGCCAGCATGGTGGCCATTTGCGGCTCGATCATCCCCGCGCCCTTGGCCATACCGCAGAGCGTGATTTCCTTGGCGCCGATCCGGCCTTTTCTGATGGCGATTTTCGGAAAGCGGTCCGTGGTCATGATGGCATCTTCCGCATCCGGTATACCGTCCGGTCTTAAGCCCTTGATCAACTTGTCCAAGCCGGATGCAATCTTTTTTAAAGGGTAGCCGGTGACCGATCACACCGGTGGATGCGACCAGAACAAGGTCATCCTTAATTTTAAGTTTTTTGGAAAGGGCCGACGACGTTGCCCGCGCGTCCTCATAACCTTCCGGACCGGTGGCGGCATTGGCATTTCCGCTATTGGTCAAAATAGCCTGGGCAAGCCCCGATTTGATCCGTTCCATGTCCAGCAGAACCGGCGCCGCCTTGAAGGCATTGGTGGTAAAAACGGCTGCAGCCCTTGCCGGCACAGTCGAATAAATCAGGGAAAGATCCTTTTTGCGGTCTTCCTTGATGCCGGCATGGATGCCGTTGGCCAGGAATCCGGGAACAAAATATGTTTTTCGATCAATGATCATATTTCCTCTTATTCAATATTTTGCAGCTCGCGCCGAATTCGCTCAATAAACGATCCTCTCATTTTCCGCAGCACTTCTTATACTTTTTACCGCTGCCGCATGCACAGGGATCGTTTCGGCCGATCTTGTCATGCTCCCGCTTGACGGTTTTCGGTTCCGGTGTGTCTTCACCCCTGCTCATGATGTAATCCTGCCGCTGCTTTTCCCGCATTTCCTCAATCTCTTCATCGCGCTGGATCTGAACACCGCACAGTTTTAGCAGCGTATCGGCCTTGATGCGGTAGATCATTTCCATAAACATGGCATAGCCTTCCTTCTGATACTCCCGGACAGGGTCCTTCTGGCCGTAGCCCCTCAGGCCGATCCCCTCCTTCAGATGGTCCATGGCCAGCAGATGATCTTTCCACTGGGTGTCGATGGATTGCAGCATGATCATTTTCATGAGATGCTGCATCAAAGCCTCGCCGAAGTCCTCCTCCTTCTTCTTCAGATGGCCTTTGACGGCGGCAACAATGGTTTCCCCGATTTCTTGGCTATTGAGACCTTTTTCCGGATCACTGAGATTGAGCTTCAGGAAAAACTGTTTGTAAATCGTATCATCGAGTCCTTTGAGGTTCCACTCTTCCGGGTGCTGCTTTTCATCGATAAAGTCAGGGATCAATTCTTCCACAACCTCGTCAAGCATTTCCTCGATATCTTCCCACAACTGCTCGCCCCGGAGCACTTTCTTGCGCTGTTCATAGATGACCTGCCGCTGGCGGTTCATGACGTCATCGTATTCGAGCAGATGTTTGCGCATGTCGAAGTTCTGTCCCTCCACGCGCTTCTGGGCATTTTCAATGGCCTTCGAGATCATCTTGTGTTCGATGGGTTGGCCTTCCTCAATACCGATCTTGTCCATAATCCCGGAAATTCTCTCAGCACCGAAGATCCTCAGGAGGTCATCCTCCAGGGACAGATAGAACCTTGATGACCCGTTGTCCCCCTGCCTTCCCGAACGCCCCCGGAGCTGGTTGTCGATCCGGCGGCTTTCATGCCGTTCCGTTCCGAGGATATGAAGGCCGCCCAGGCTGGCCACGCCTTCCCCCAGCTTGATATCCGTACCCCGGCCCGCCATGTTGGTGGAGATGGTCACCTGCCCCTGCCGGCCGGCCTCCGCGATGATTTCGGCTTCTCGTTCATGGTGCTTGGCGTTGAGAACATGATGTTTGATCCCTGTGCGGGTCAGGTACTTACTGAGCAGTTCCGATTTTTCAATGGAAATGGTTCCGACAAGAACGGGCCGTCCCGCCTCATGCATCTCCTTGATTTCCTCGATGACGGCGTTGAACTTCTCCTGTTCCGTTTTGTAGATCACATCGGTATGGTCTGTCCGGATCATAGGCATGTTTGTGGGCGCCACGAGCACTTCCAGTTTGTAGATTTTATCGAACTCCGCCGCCTCCGTATCGGCGGTTCCGGTCATGCCGGCCAGTTTTTTGTACATTCTGAAAAAATTCTGGAAGGTGATGGAAGCCAGGGTCTGGTTCTCTCGTTCAATCTTGACCTTTTCCTTTGCTTCAAGCGCCTGATGCAAGCCATCGCTGTAACGCCGGCCCGGCATGACCCGTCCCGTAAATTCATCGACAATGATGACTTCCCCGTCCTTGACGACATAATCCACATCCCGCCTGAACAGGGTATGGGCCCTCAGGGCCTGGTTGGTATGGTGAAGCAGTTCAATGTTCCTGGGGTCAAAGAGGTTTTGCACCTTGAGATAGGTCTCGACGCGGGCCACGCCTTCTTCCGTCAGCACAACGGTGCGGCTCTTTTCTTCAACGGTATAATCTTTATCCTTGCGCAGGCGCGGGATGACCTGATTGATCCGGTAGTACTTGTCGGTTGATTCTTCGGAAGCGCCGGAAATGATCAGCGGCGTCCGGGCCTCATCGATCAGAATGCTGTCCACTTCGTCCACGATGGCATAATGGAAATCACGCTGGACATAATCCTCCAGCGTGAATTTCATGTTATCGCGCAGGTAATCAAAGCCGAATTCATTATTTGTTCCGTAAGTAATATCGGAATGATAGGCCTTGCGCCGGTCATCGTCATCAAGACCATGAACGACCACACCGACGCTCATGCCCAGCAGGCCGTAGATGGGCCCCATCCATTCGGCATCCCGCCGGGCCAGGTAATCATTGACGGTGATCAGATGGGCGCCCTTGCCTTCCAGGGCATTCAGATACAGCGGCATGGTGGCCGCCAGGGTCTTTCCTTCTCCGGTCTTCATTTCCACAATCTTGCCTTCATGCAGGACCAACCCACCGAGGATTTGAACATCAAAGGGTCTCATGTTCACGCTACGCCGGGCGGCTTCCCGGACGACGGCAAAGGCTTCCGCCATAATATCTTCGAGTGAAGCACCCTGCGTGAGTTTTTCCCGGAAATGGGGCGTCTTGGCTGCCAACTGGGCATCCGTTATTTTTGAAATGGACGCCTCCAGATCATTGACTTCGTCCAGAACCAACGATAGTCGTTTCATTTCACGTTCGTTCTTGCTGCCTATAAATTTTCTGATGATGGCTCCGAACATTTTCAATCCTTCAAAAAAAAGCCGGCAGCTTTGACCGGCGTCAACAAAAACACCACAGACGCCATGATAGCCGGTCGTCTGTGGTGAGTACCTACAATAAGAATGGTCGAACGTCAAGCCGTCAATTACGACGGCGCCTTATTCTACTCCTTGCTGATATTCATGAGGGGATCTCCGACCGCCACCTTGTCCCCCGCGGAAACGTGCACATCCGTCACTTTGCCGGCCACCTCCGAAGTGATGTTGTTAAGCATTTTCATGGCCTCCAGAACGAGCAGGATTTGACCGACCGCCACCTGCTCGCCTTCCGTGACACACATTTCGTTGACCGTGCCCGTGATCTGGGAGCGCACCTCTCCCGCCTTGGCCGCCGCCTCGATTTCTTTGAGGCTCAAGGCGGCTTTTTTCCTGACAGGACCGTCCTCCTGGTCCATTTCGGTAATGATCGGCTCCGGATGATGATCGATGATCAGATAGGTGGTCGCATCGCCGGTTTTTGTCCGTCGCTGGGGGCCAATTTCAATCGAATGCAGACGGCCGAAAACATCCGGCACTTCAAATTTTTCTCCCAGGCTGAAACCGCCCTTCCGGAACCAGATCTTCGGTGAGAGCACCCATGTCTTGCCGTATTTCGCTTCAAACTTGAAAAAATCCACGGCATCGTTGGGGTGCTGCAGATAGAGCACGAGTTCATCCTCGGAAGCAGCGCGTCCCAGGCGATGCTCCAGGACCTTCTTTTCCACATCAAGATCAATATCTTCAATCTTCTGATAGCATGTGTCGCATTCAACGATTTCCTTCCATTCGGGGCCGAAAACGGCGGCATAGATGTCGTCGGCCGGACGGTAGAAAGGAAACTCGCCATAGCGGCCGAGCAGCAGGTTTTTCAGATCGTCACTGACATCTTTATAACGGGCCCCTTTCAAAACGTTGTTGACGGCCGTGGTCCAGAGAATCTGGGAACCCGGTGTGACGCTCCACCAGTTCCCCAAGTCCAGCTGCACCCGGGGCAGTTCTCTCTGAAGGATTTCCGGCATGCGCTGCAGAAAATCCCCCTTGACGGCCTGCTCAAAGCTGGAACCGGTCGCACCGCCCGGCAACTTGTGGATTTGCACCGATGGATCAAAGCCCAGAAACTGGGATTCAAAATCCTTGTAATACTCTCTTTCTGGCCTCAGGACATTGGAGGTTTCGATGACGGCCTGGCGGTCAATTCCGGCGGCATGATAGCCGCAGTCATTGAGCAGATCCAGAACGGTCAGGATCGGTGGCGGACCGTAAAAGCCTGTAAAGGCATGGTCGCTGGCATCGGCGATCTTTGCCCCTTTGCGGATGGCTTCGACAACGCGTCCAATATCAGCGCCATCTGTGTTGTGTCCGTGATAATGGATGATCAGATCGGGATATTTTTGCAGAATCGCTTCGACGAGTTCGCCGATTCGCCTGGGTGTTCCCAATCCGGCATGATTTTTAATGCATAAAAGGATGTCTTCACCGGTGACCTCCAGAATCTGGCCGACTTTGCCAACATAGAATTCATTCGTGTGTTCCTTGCCCGTGGAAAAACAAATGGACGGTTCCAGGATCCTGCCGGCTTTTTTTACTTCCTCAAATACCGGAATCATGTTGGGGATGTAGTTCAGAAAATCAAAGACCCGCCATACGTGAACATAGCGCGCGAAGCTCTGGACCGTCGCCCGAATGACATTTTCCGGATACGGCCGGTATCCGAACAAATTAATCCCCCGGCAGAGCGTCTGAAACAGCGTATCGGGCATGCTTTGACTGAGCACTTCCAGTTTTTCCAGCGGATTGATCTGCTTGCGCAGCATGTCTACATGCACGCTGGCCCCACCGGTGATTTCAATGGAGAAATAGCCCGCGTCATCGCGTGGCTTGGCCGCGAGGATCTGCGTGTGGGGCATAATCCGGTTCTTGAAGTCCGACTGCGAGAGGTCCCTTTCCGTGTTGGTCAAGAAGTACCCTTTCTGCGTCCGGATCCTGTCGAGGACGTAATGCACCCCCTTTTCCTGTAATTCTCTGGGAGTAATTCTTTCGTCTAAAAGGTGTGACGACACGTTCATAATGTTTCGATCCTGTCTTCGTTAATCTGCTTTAATTATTTTTTCCATAGCACCATCTATTGCACGATGAGGCCTGATCCGCTTCCGTCAAGAGGCATAGGGATTGGTTTTCTTTGTATGAATTTCCGCAATGAGCTTCGCCAGTTTTGCCACTTCGCGCTCCGGCTCCGGATAATCGAAAATCCCCGGGTGCGTTTCGAGGTATCCCGTGTCAAATCGGCCCGCCTGAAAGTCGGGCTCTTCACAGATTGAAAGATAAAAGGGGATGGTCGTTTTGGGGCCGACAATGACAAATCCGTTCAAAGCCCGTTTTAAGCGCTGCAGGGTCTGTTCCCAGTCAAAGCCGCGGACCGTCATCTTGACGAGCAGTGAATCATAATCCATGGGAATCTTGTAGCCCTGATACACCGCCCCGTCGAGCCTGACCCCCGGCCCCCCGGGCGATTGATAGACTTCCACCCGTTTCCCGCCTTCGGGCATGAAGTTGTTTTTGGGGTCTTCGGCATTGATCCTGACCTGAACGGCTTTGCCCAGCAGGGTCACACGATTTTCAGGGATGTTGAGGGCCTGTCCCTCGGCAATCCAGATCTGCTGCCGGACAATATCAATCCCGGTGAGTTCCTCCGTAACCGTATGCTCCACCTGCAGGCGCGTGTTCATTTCCATGAACCAGAACGCATGGGTCTTCGAGTCGACCAGGAATTCAACGGTGCCGGCATTGATGTATCCCGCTTCCCGCGCTGCCTTGATCGCACAGTCGTACATGGCTGTTAACACATCCTCCGGCAGGTCAGCGGGCGCAATTTCGAGGAGCTTCTGATGCCGCCGCTGAATCGAACAATCCCGGGAACCCAGGTGAATGGTGTTTCCGTGATGATCCGCGAGAATCTGGATTTCCACGTGACGGGGTGATTCAATGAATTTCTCCATATAGATATTTTCGTCGTTGAATGCCGACAGGGCTTCCGATCTGGCCAGGGGCAACTGAACGATCAGGTCCGCCTCGTCGATGACCTTGCGAATGCCGCGGCCGCCCCCTCCGGAAGAAGCTTTAAGCATGACGGGATAACCGTATTTATTTGCAAAGGCAAAGGCTTCATTGATCCCGGCGCTTCCCCGGACAAGGTCGCCCGTACCGGGAATAGAGGGAATGCCGGCCCTCTCCACGATCTTTCGCGCCACAACCTTGTTGCCCATGTCCCGGATGGCCTGCGGGGGGGGACCGATAAAGGTGATGTCTGCTTTCTGGCAGGCTTCGGAAAAATCCGCGTTTTCGGCGAGAAATCCATACCCTGGATGAATCGCATCGGCGCCCGCTTTTCCGGCTGCCCAGATGATTTTATCGATATCCAGATAATCCCTGCGCGGGCCGTCGCCAATCATAATCGCATCATTGGCCATCCGGACGTAGTAGGCTTCCCGATCCGGCTTCTCGTAAATAACAACCGCATCGAGCCCCAGTTCCTGAACCGTTCTCATGACCCGTAGTGCAATTTCACCCCGGTTTGCTATCAAGACCTTCTTAATTTTTCTTACTTTTGCTCCCATGCTCGCCCTTCCTGTGTACTCCTGTCCGCTTGATCGAGTTATTTGGATTGCACGACTGACTGCGGCATTGTGACCGTTGACGAATTGATCCCCGGCAATACGGCGCCCTTATACTGATAACAAACGATTATGTCAACCCAATTGTGTGATTTTGTCATTTAGAATTGTCTTGACTTTGAAAGAACGCTTAGGCTAAACAGCACGACCACATGGGACGTGCGTTCTTTGCATAGAAAGGAGTATTCATGGCAAAATATGACTCGAAATCTTTAAGGAATGTGACGATAATCGGACATGGCGGAACCGGGAAGACGTCGCTTTGTGAATCATTTCTTTATATTGCCGGGAAATCGGATAGACCGGGCCGCGTGGATGATGGAACCTCCAGCATGGATTATGAGCCGGAAGAACAGAAACGGCACATCTCCATCAGCGCCGCGACAAATTTTTTTGAATGGGACAAGCACAAAATCAACATCATTGACACACCGGGCGATTCCAACTTTGCCTATGATACCCAAAGCTGCCTTCGAATTACCGATAGCGCCATTGTCGTGATTGACGCGGTGGGCGGAGTTGAATTTCAGACCCAGAAGGTCTGGGAGTACGCCGATGAATTCAATCTCCCGCGGATAATCTATATCAACCGGATGGACCGGGAGCGGGCTGATTTTTTCAAAACCATGGACAGCATCAAGGAAAAACTAGGGGAAAAGGCAACGCCCCTGTTCCTTCCTCTCGGCAAAGAAGATCAATTCAAAGGCATTGTGGACCTGCTGTCCATGAAAGCCTACACCTTCGACGACCCCAAGGGGGGTTACAAGATCATTGATATTCCTGATGATATGACTGATCAGGCAAAATCTTACCGGGAAACGATGGTGGAAGACATTGCGGAATGCGACGAAGCACTCATGGATAAATATCTGGAGAGCGGCGAACTCTCTCTGGAAGAGATCAAGGCCGGCCTCCGCAAGGGGGTGATTTCCGGCGCCCTGCTGCCGGTGATCTGCGGGTCCGCAACGAAATATATCGGGTTGGCCCCCCTGATGGATATGATCGTGCAGGTTATGCCTTCGCCCGCGGACCGCGGTCCCGCAAGAGGCAAGAAACCGGGAACGGACAATGTGGAAGAGCGTCCGCCGGAAGAAACCGCGCCCTTCGCCGCCATGGTTTTCAAAACCATTGCCGATCCCTATGCCGGCCGGCTGACCCTTTTCCGGGTCTATTCCGGAACGCTCAGCACCGAAGGCGCCATCTATAATTCCTCCCGGAAAATTCATGAGCGGTTCAACACCGCTTTTTTCCTGGAGGGAAAGAACCAGAAACCGGCCGAATCCTTGGTTCCGGGCGATATCGCCGCAGTGGCCAAGCTCAAGGAAACAGCGACGGGAGACACGATCTGTAACGAAAAAACACCGATCGTCTTCGAAAAATTGGCCCCCCTCCCGACGATCATGTCCTTTGCCATCGAACCCAAATCCCGCGGCGACGAGGAAAAAATCGTCTCCTCCATTCACCGGCTGACTGAGGAAGATCCGACGCTGACCTTCCACAGAAACGATCAGACCAAGGAAATGATCCTCTCCGGCATGGGACAGATTCATATTGAAGTCGCCGTCGAAAAAATGAAACGCAAATTCGGGGTGGAGGTCAATCTGAACATTCCCAAGGTGCCTTATAAAGAAACCATCAAGGCAAAAACCAATGTGCAGGGACGTTACAAGAAGCAATCGGGCGGTCGGGGACAGTTTGGCGACTGCTGGCTTGATATTGAACCCCTGCCCCGGGGCAGCGGCTTTGAATTTGTGGACAAGATCGTCGGCGGCGTCATTCCCGGGCAATACCGCCCCGCCGTGGAAAAGGGAATCGTCGAAGCCATGGAAGAAGGCGTTCTGGCGGGTTATCCGATGGTGGATCTGAAAGTCTCGCTGGTGGATGGTTCTTACCATACGGTCGATTCATCGGAAATGGCCTTCAAGATTGCAGGCTCCATGGGATATAAAAAGGGCGTGCTGGCCTGTCAGCCGACCTTGTTGGAGCCCATTGTAATTATTGATATCGAAATCCCCGATGAATACATGGGCGATGTCATGGGCGATCTGAACAGCCGGCGGGGACGAGTCCAGGGGATGGATACCAAAGGAACCCATCAGATCGTCAAAGGCCAGGTGCCGTTGGCCGAAATTCTGAAATATGCGCCGGACCTGCGATCCATGACAAGCGGCCGGGGAACGTTCACCTATACCCACTCCCATTACGAGGAAGTGCCGCCGTTTATTGCCGAGAAAATTATTGCGGCGTATAAGGCCAAAAAGGAAGAGGATTGACGCAACCGCCCCATTCCGAGAGAGAAGCACAGAATGATTATCCAGGCCGGCGTTATTACTGTCAGTGATAAGGGTTCAGCGGGCCAGCGGGAAGATCAGAGCGGTCCGGAAGTTGAAAGGATGCTAAAAACCGTCGGGATTGAAGTGACCCGACGAGTCGTCATCCCTGATGAAATCCATCAGATCCGGGACGCCCTCATTGATTTCGCCGATCATCAGAAGATCGACTTGATCGTTACCACGGGGGGCACCGGCCTTGCGCCGCGGGATCTGACGCCGGATGCGACCCTCGGCGTCATCGACAAAGAAGTCCCCGGGATGGCGGAGGCCATGCGCCGGGAGAGCCATAAAATCACCCCCCATGCCCTGATCTCCAGGGCCGTCGTCGGAATCAGAGGCCGGACGCTGATCGTGAATCTGCCGGGCAGCCCCCGCAGCGTGCGTGAAAACCTTGCTGTCATCCTGCCGGCATTGTCTCATGCGATCGAAAAAATCAAGGGAGATCCAAAGGAGTGTGCTGTCTGAGAAACGGGATGGCCATTTTCCGATGGGCGCCGGACCGGTAACTTTTACCGCAGTCCGGGCATCTTCGGAACGGATCACAATACGGATAACCCTGTTCAGGGATTCGATGAATCGGTTTCCGCCGGATTTCGAGACTGGGGATCTTCGATGATGTAAGGCGTCTCATTCGCTCTCAAATCCCGCCTTAATTCCCGGATGGTTTTATTCAATTTATTGATCGTCCGTGAGAGCCGGAAACGCTCGACAATCCCCATAAAGCCGGCAAAGATGATGCCTGCGAGAAAGGTGACAAACAGCAGCATGAACGTTTGCATGGTAATGTGATAGTTCAGGTACTGCAGCGTGACATCGGCGGTATTCTCCAGGGAAAAAGTAATGATAAAAAGCATGATGAGCATCACGATAATCGTATAGACAATATTCATCTCAATCCTCCCGCTGGGATTTCCGGAAACAGGGCAGGAGACGGTCCCGGGTTGCGAAGAGGTCCTCCGGGATCACGCGTATTTTTCCCACCGTGCTCATGAAGTTGGTATCTCCGCCCCATCGGGGAATCACATGGGCATGCAGATGATCGTCAATGCCCGCACCGGCCGCCTTTCCCAGATTCATGCCGATGTTGAAACCGTGAGGCTGCATCGCTTCCTTCAACGACCTGACGGAAAGCTCAATCAGATCAAACATCTCTATCTTTTCAGCCGCTTGTAGATCTTCAATCTCGCTCAGGTGGCGATAGGGAATAATCATGAGATGACCGCTGATATAGGGATAGAGGTTCATCATCACGAACACCGTTTTCCCCTCATACAGGATAAAATCGTCCTGACGGATGGAATCCCTGCAGAAAACACATCCGTCGGGTTTACAGCCTGTTATGTAAGTCATGCGCCAGGGCGCATAAATGGATTGCATCATTCCCTCCGCTCGGACGATGACCGGACCCCAGCGTTCCGGCCTCAAACCGCGTACCACGTATCACGAGGCGCCCTTAAAAAACAAGATTATTTTCAAGCGACGCCATGAAATCCCGCGACAATGGGGTTTGTATGTATTTAATGGATTGCTCAATCTTGTTGACGCCAATCGGTTATTATGTTTGAAATGAACCGGTAAAGGGATCTTGTTTGTGCAGATGCCGCACGAGGCACATATCAAGGACGAAAAGGAATTTCAACGATGATCGAAACAACCCTGCATAAGCTGGCCGAGCACATTCTCGGTCTGGATGAGGCGTCCCTCGCGTCGCTCTGGGAAAAATACAAAGCGCGAACGGAAAATTTTGAAATTTCGAGAGAATGGGACAAGGCTGTCATCATCTTCTTTATCATCAATGCGGTCCGGGCCAAGAATCAAATGTTCAATGAACAAATCCAGAAGCGCAATCATCCACAACCCGAACCCGGGCAGGCGCCAAGACGTCCTCGTGGAAAACCGGACTTGAGGCGGGTTAAATAAGGGGAATTCAGGTTTCACAATATGGACAACGAAACCGGTATAAAGAAAATCGAAAGCCTCCGGTCCCTGCTCCGATACCACAACCGCCGTTATTACCAGTTGGACGATCCGGAGATCTCTGATCTTCAGTACGATCAGTTGATGCAGGAACTGACCGAGCTGGAGCGGGCTTATCCCGATCTTGTTACCCCGGATTCTCCAACCCAGCGCGTGGGCGCGGCCCCGCTGGAAAAATTCACTTCTTTTCAGCATGATACACCCATGCTGAGTCTGGCCAATGCCTTTTCCGAGACTGATATCCGTGATTTCGAAGGTCGGATAAAACGCCTGCTGGGACAAACGCAGGCGATCCGGTTTGTCGTGGAACCAAAATTGGACGGCGTGGCGGTTAATCTCGTTTATGAGCGGGGCGTCTTCACGGCAGGCGCCACCAGGGGAGATGGGACCGTTGGGGAGGATGTCACTCAGAATCTTAAAACGATTCAGGCGCTTCCCCTGACCGTTACCGTCGAAGAACGAATTCCGACGAATGTTCCCGATCGCATGGAAGTTCGCGCTGAAGTCTATATTGAGCGGGAAGCGTTCAAAGGGCTCAACCGCCGCCGGCTTGAGAGCGGCGAACCGCCCTTTGCCAATCCCCGGAATGCCGCTGCCGGTTCGTTGCGTCAGCTCGATTCCCGGATCACAGCCAGGAGACCTCTCAATATCTTCTGCTACGCCGTCGGCCAGGTTCTGGGGCGTCGCTTCCAGAGCCAGCAGGAAGTTCTCGATAGCCTGAAGCGCTGGGGCTTCCAGGTGAATCCCCATATCCGCGAGGCCCTGAGTATTGACGACTGCATCGCCTATTATCATCAGCTGGATGCGCTTCGCTCTACCCTTCCCTACGAGATCGACGGCATCGTCATCAAGGTCGATGAAATGGACCTCCAGGAAGAGCTTGGCGCGGTGTCCCGAAGCCCCCGCTGGGCGATTGCGTGTAAATTTTCTCCCGTACAGGCCACGACAGTTATCGAGGATATCATTGTTCAGGTAGGACGTACCGGCGTCCTCACGCCGGTCGCCATCCTGAAGCCCGTTCGTGTGGGGGGCGTTCTTGTCGGCCGGGCGACGCTGCACAATCAGGACGAAATCAACAAAAAGGATATTCGCATTGGCGATGCGGTCATTGTACAGCGGGCGGGTGATGTGATTCCCGAAGTCGTCAAGATCATCGAATCCAAGAGAACCGGAACGGAAAAGCCCTTTCTCATGCCGGAAGCCTGTCCCGACTGCGGTTCCGAGGTGGTGCGGTTGGATGGTGAAGCGGCACATCGGTGCATCGGTCTGGCCTGTCCCGCCCAGATCCGGGAACGCATCCGGCATTTTGCATCCCGTGGCGCCATGAATATTGAAGGGCTGGGTGAAAAACTCGTGGCGCAGCTCGTGGAAACGGCGCTAATTCAAGATCCTGCCGACATTTACGATTTGACCGCTGACCGCTTAACCGGCCTGGAGCGCATGGCGGAAAAATCGGCTGCCAATCTGATGGCGGCCATTGAACGGTCAAAAAATCCGCCCCTGGAAAAACTCATTTTCGCCCTCGGAATCCGTCATGTGGGCGAACGCATAGCTCACATTCTGGTAAAAGAGTTTAAATCATTGGAAAAGCTGACGACAACCGCCATGAATGATCTCTTAAACATTCGTGATATCGGCCCGGAAGTCGCTGCCAGCATCATGAGTTTTTTCCGTGAACCGGCCAATCTGAACGTCATGAAAAAATTGCAGCTTGCCGGCGTGAAACCGCTCGAAACCAAGGACGCTCCCCGGCTGGAAAGCGCAATCTCAGAAAAATCCTTTGTCTTCACGGGAACATTGTTACAAATGACACGAAGTCAGGCCCGGGAACGGGTGGAATCCCTCGGCGGCGTCTGGTCAGAATCGGTAACGAAAAAGACCGATTTTATAGTTGCCGGCGAGGGGGCTGGATCAAAACTCCAGAAAGCCCGGGGGGCCGGAATCGCGATCCTTGATGAAGAGGGTTTTCTGCAATTGATTGAGAAAGCATGACATGAAACGCGTGCATGTGTTCATCTCGGGCAGGGTCCAGGGCGTGGCCTTCCGGCATTATACCGTAAAAACAGCTCTATCCCTGAACCTCTGGGGCTGGGTGCGGAATCTGGCCGACGGCCGCGTCGAAGCGGTCTTCGCGGGGGATGACGCCGCGGTGGATACCATGCTGGCCTGGTGCTGGAAAGGCCCTGCATCGGCCCGTGTGACCCATGTGGACGTTCAGGAAGAGCCCTTTTCCGCTCAATACGAGGACTTCAAAATCAGGTACTGAATTCTTTCATGGTTTCGGCAAAACCCGACATGGCCCCGACAATCGTTTTATCGTCCACGCAGTAAGCGATGCGGAAGTGCCCCGGTCCTCCGAAACCGCTTCCGGGAACGGTCAGAATTCTCCTTTTCTGCAGGGCCCTGACAAATTCCACATCGTCCGGAGTCGGTGATTTCGGAAAAAGATAAAACGCCCCTTCGGGTTTATGGAACTCATAGCCGCAGGCGGCCAACCCCTCGCAGAGCAGGTCGCGTTTGCGCTTGTATTCCACCACATCCACGCGCATTCCCTGGATGCCTGCGATCACGCGCTGCATCAGGGCGGGCGCATTGACGAAACCGAGAATCCGGTTGCACAGGACCATGCCGCTGATGATCTCGTCCACTTCAAAGATGTCCGGATTGACGGCGATGAATCCGATCCGCTCGCCCGGCAGGGAAAGACTCTTGGAATAGGATGTGGCAATGATGCTGCTGGCGTAAGCTTTCAGAATACTGGGGACCTGGATTCCGTCATAGACGATCTCACTGTAGGGCTCGTCGGAAACGAGATAGATGACCCTTCCCAGGACCCGGCTCTTTTCCCGAAGCAGATCGGCCAGTTTTCGGATGGATGCTTCGTCATAAACCTTTCCGGTGGGATTATTGGGCGAGTTGATCAGGACAACCTTGGTCCTGTCGCTGATGGCGTCTGACATGGCCTCCAGATCGAGAGAAAAATCCTCTTTTGTGTTAACCGTTTTCAGGACGCCGCCGGCATTGTCGACATAAAAACGATATTCCACAAAAAAAGGCGCCGGCGTCAGGACCTCGTCTCCGGCATCTAAGAGTGTTTTCAGAATGACATTCAACGCGCCCCCGGCGCCGCAGGTCATCATGATATGATCGGCCAGCAGGGTGACCTCGTGATTCCGGCTGAGATAGGCGGCCACTGCGGCGCGGGTTTCCGGATACCCGGCATTGGGCATGTAGGCATGTCTGCCGGGCGTGTCGATCCCGACGATTCGGCTCAGATGCTCCTTGAAGGAAGCGGGCGGGTCTATGTTCGGATTGCCCAGACTGAAATCAAAGACCTGATCCGCCCCATACTGTTTTTTGAGGTTGACGCCCTCTTCAAACATCTTTCTGATCCAGGAAGACTGGCTGATAAACCCCTTTATCTTCTTTGAAATGGCCATGCCGTGCTCCTTCTTGATGATGAACTCGTAAAAAGTTGAAAAATGAGCTGAAACCAACGGCTTCGTAAAAAGCTCCGCAGGCAAGGCGCGCAAATCCTGAGGAATGAGGCGTACCTTTATGTACGCCGCAATGACGAAGGATGCCGCGCAACACAGCATCCGGACTTTTTACGATGCCGTCACTTTTAACACAGCCGTCGCCTACGGTCAATCCGGAATGCTTGACATTTGCAGGATGATTTCATAAACTGATGGAAAAGTTGGTTTAGGAGAAACAGTCCATGCCGATTTATGAATTCCAATGCCAAAAATGCAAAAATGAATTTGAAGTGCTGTTCCGGTCGGGCGATGAGAAATTAAAGATCGTCTGTCCGGCCTGCAAATCCGGAAAAGCACGGAAGATGATGTCCGCCTTTGCCGGCGGGAAGTCAGGATGCAATTCCTGTGCGACCACCAGCTGCAGTACAGGCTGAGGGCACTGATCGCTGCGGCAGGTCGCCGCAGGCAAATCCGTGGTCTTTTCCCTTAGGCTGCTCTATCTGCCTTCGTACCACATTTTCATTGCGAAAAAGAAGTCAATCCATTATAAGGAGCAGGCTCAATCAAGGCTATTGTTTGATAATATAGAATAGACGAAAGGCAACGGCCTTATCGGCTCAATCAAGGATCTTTTGAAAGGAGTAACACATGAACATTCTGATTTTTGGACCCAACGGCAGCGGCAAGGGCACCCAGGGCGCTGTTGTGCAGAAGAAATTCGGTGTGCCCCACATCGAAACCGGCGTGATCTTCAGGGAAAACATCAAAAAGGGAACGGACCTGGGAAAGCAGGCGAAAGATTACATTGACCGGGGGGAACTGGTTCCCGACGGAATCACGATCCCGATGATCCTGAATCGTCTGAAGGAAGCCGACTGCAAAAACGGCTGGCTCCTGGACGGATTTCCACGGAATCTCGCACAGGCGGAAGCCCTCTGGAAAGCCCTCGTGCAAGAAAACATCAAACTGGACTACGTGATTGAAATCCTCCTTGATCGTCAAACTTCCAAAAACCGCATTATGGGACGGCGGCTATGCGCCACGGATAACAACCATCCAAACAATATTTTCATCGATGCCATCAAGCCGGCTGAAAAAGACGGCAAGATGGTCTGCCGGGTTTGCGGTTGCGAAACCCTGACCGCCCGCGCCGACGATCAGGACGAAGGCGCCATTGACAAGCGGCACAATATTTATTACGACACAAAAACCGGCACGCTGGCCGGCGTCAACTACTTTAAGGAAAGGGTTAAGGTCATCGGCGTGGATGGCCTGCCCGGCGTCAAGGAAGTGGCTGAGGATCTTCAGAAAAAGCTGGCGTAGATCGAAGACGGCAGAAGGATCATAAAAAGCCCTCCGGAACATGGGAGGGCTTTTTAACTTAATACTATGGAAAATATTCGTAATTTCAGCATTATCGCCCATATCGACCACGGCAAGTCCACGCTGGCGGATCGACTGATCCAGTATACCGGCGTGGTCAGCGAGCGGAATTTCAAGGATCAGATCCTCGATAACATGGATATCGAACGGGAACGCGGGATTACCATCAAAAGCCAGGCAATCTGCCTTCCCTACAAAGCCCGGGATGGAAAGACCTATATGCTCAATCTCATCGACACCCCGGGCCATGTGGATTTTTCCTATGAGGTCTCCCGGTCGCTTGCCTCCTGCGAGGGTGTTCTGCTTTTAATTGACGCCGCCCAGGGCGTTCAAGCCCAGACCCTGGCCAATCTTTACCTGGCGATGGAACACGACCTGGAAATCATACCGGTCATCAACAAGATCGATCTGCCCTCTGCAGACGTGGAACGGGTGATCGGACAGATCGATGCGGAACTCGGACTGGATGCAGACAGCCATCTGCAATGCTCCGCCAAAGAGGGAATCGGCATTGAAGAGATCCTGGAAGCCGTTGTCGAACGGATTCCGCCGCCGGAAGGGGATCCGGATGCACCACTGGCGGCGCTGATCTTCGACGCAAATTATGATCCGTTTCGGGGCACCGTGATCCATTGCCGGATATTTGCAGGGCAGGTGAAGCCCGGGGATATCATTCGTTTGATGTTCTCTCAGGCCTTGTACAGAGTCGAAGAAGTCGGTCACTTCCTCTTGACCCGGGAAAAACGTGATCGTATTTCCGCGGGCGAAGTCGGCTATATCATCGCCGGCGTGAAGACGGTTTCCGATGTCCATACGGGGGACACCATCACGCTGGACAACCGGCCTTGTGCAAAAGCGCTGCCGGGCTTCAAGGAAGTCAAACCCGTTGTCTTTGCGTCTATTTATCCCATTGCCTCCGATGATTATGAAGATCTGGCGGACTCTCTGGAAAAGTTCAAGCTCAATGACGCCTCCTTCATCTATCAGAAAGACTCCTCCGTTGCTCTGGGACAGGGTTTTCGCTGCGGATTCCTGGGATTGCTGCATTTAGACATTGTCCAGGAACGACTGGAGCGGGAATATGATCTGTCCATCATCCTGTCTGTTCCGAGCGTCCGCTACCGGTTTACCCTGAAAAGCGGCACCGTGCTGGAGGTGGACAATCCATCCCATCATCCGGATCCGGCCTCTATTGCCAAAGCAGAGGAGCCTTACATCCGGGCTACGATGATGATGCCGGAACGCTATCTGGGTTCTGTCATGAAGCTCTGCATGGACAAGCGGGGCGCCAACTCCACGCTGAGTTATACTGGACCGGGCCGCGTGGAGCTTCTCTATGAGATGCCGCTGGCCGAGGTGATTTATGATTTTTATGACCGGTTCAAATCCGTCACGCAGGGTTATGGCTCCTTCGATTATGACATCATCGACTACCGGGAGAGCCAACTGGTTTTACTGGATATTCTCGTCAACGGTGAAAAGGTGGACGCCCTTTCCCAGATCGTACACCGGGAGCGGGCCCGCGCAAGAGGTCTCCTGGCCTGCGAACGACTGAAGGAGGAAATCCCGCGGCAGATGTTCAAGATTGCCATCCAGGGAGTGATCGGTGGAGAAATCATCTCACGGACAACCATTTCCGCATTCCGAAAGGACGTTACGGCAAAATGTTATGGCGGCGACATCACCCGGAAGCGAAAGCTTCTTGAAAAGCAGAAGAAAGGGAAAAAACGCATGAAAATGATCGGCTCTGTGAGCATTCCTCAGAGCGCCTTCCTCTCTGTTTTAAGGTCTGAGACGGAGTAATCCAGATGACCCGGCCCGGTTTGTATATCCACGTCCCTTTCTGTGAAAAAAAATGCGCTTATTGTAATTTCTATTCTGTTACATCCCTCAATGACATACCAGAGTATGTTAATGCTGTACTTAAAGAATTATCGCTATATAATCGATATTTCTCATTTTTTGATACGATCTACTTCGGCGGAGGCACCCCTTCCCTGCTCTCCGCCGCTGCTTTGTCAGATATTCTGATACATGTCCATAGCACCTTCACGATTGCCGCTGACGCCGAAATAACGGCGGAGATAAACCCGGGGGATGCTGATTTGCATTTTTTGGTATCCCTCCGGCAGATGGGCGTTAACCGTCTCAATATCGGCATCCAGTCATTTGACGAAGACATCCTGCGTTTCCTGGACCGCCGCCATACACGCAAACAGGCAATTCACAGTATCGAGCAGGCCAGAGCAGCCGGTTTTGACAATATCGGCCTCGATTTCATGTACGGGATTCCGGATCAGTCCCTTTTATCCTGGAAGGGCACGCTCTCGCAGGCACTTTCCTTTCATCCGGAACATCTATCTTGCTATCAGTTGAGCCTGGAAGACGACACGCCGCTTGGACGCAGACATCAGAACAATGAATTTGCACTTCCCTGTGAGGACGAACAGGCTGAACTTTTTATGCTGACCTCGGATATACTGACAGGCGCCGGCTATCTGCATTATGAAGTTTCCAACTTTGCCCGGGATGACGGATTCAAGTCCCGACACAATCAAAAATACTGGCGACATGTTCCCTATCTGGGCATCGGACCCGCTGCCCATTCCTTTTCCGGACAGAGGCGCTGGTGGAACCACCGGTCGGTAAAGCAATATCTCCTTGACCTCCGAGAAGACAGGCGACCGCTCGAAGCCTCCGAGACGTTAACCCTGTCCCAGCAGAGACTGGAAACCTCTTTCCTCGGCTTACGCACGGGGGAAGGCATCCCCCTCCAGCATTTTTCGGAACAACACGAGAATATGTCCCCCTGTGAAAGAGAGAAAGTCCTGGATCTTCTCGTGCAACAGGGATTGATTGTCGTCCGGGATGGTTTTTTAAAGCCGACGCTCAGGGGGCTGGCTGTCGCTGACCGCCTGGCGCTGATGCTTTGACGCTTTCGTGATGGAAAGCCTTGCATAACCGGTGAAAAATGGTTCGCAAGCGGCGAATTAAAGATTTTTCGACTTTCCATGAATTAGATTAATTTATTGATTTCAATCATATTTAAGCCTTATCATTTCTTTAGCGAAAAAGATTTTGAGCCGCGGCGAAGCCATTTTTCAAAGATCTCGATAGTATGATGCGGCAAAAGGCACAACCGTTTTCAGGTCATGACGCCCCGTTGGTGCAGGGACTTTATGATATCGCCGAATTTTTCAAAATGGATACAATGATTTCCGTTATTTGAATACTTTTTATAAAGGATGGTCTTCGCAAACACGAGATCGGCATCTTTTGCCGGACAGACATCGGAATAACTGTCGCCGATATAGATGATCCTATCGTAGGCCGGGCGGCATCTGTTCAGGATGGCCCGCTTGCAGTTGCCGCAGCGACCGCAATCCTCGCTGACGCCTGGAAATTCAAAGGATACCCTCTCGTCCCGCCCAAAAACGGCACGGTTCGCAAAGTATTCCATCTGTTCCAGGCCGTACTTTATCAGGAGTGCTTCTATGTAGAAATCCAGACCGTCAGAAACGATTATTACATCAATCCCGTTTTGCCGGCAGAGGCGGTAAAAAGCCGCGAAATCTCTGTCCAGCGTTGCCCTGGCCAGGACATATTCAAGCATTTCTGTCCTGGTCCCTCTGAACAGGGGCGCGATTTTTGTGTAAGCCGCCCGGGAACCGATCTTGCCGGTGCAATAATCGCGGTCTATTTCCTCCCAACCGTCCCCGGTGAACCGGTCCAGGAGGCGGTTCCCTACATCCATCGGACTGGCCGTTCCGTCAAAGTCGCAGAGAATCAGGGTTTGGGTCTTTTCAACCGGCATTATTCCTTTTTCCTGAAATACTTCCGGACGATATTGGCGCCGACCAGAATCAGCAGCAGCGGCAGAATATAGGTGGATACCATCTGAATATCCATCTGCCAGTTTTGCATCAACAGCAAAAAGACACCGGCCGCCGCGATGAACCAGCCCCCGAGGTCTTTGCCGCGCTGGGCAATCGCGCCGATACCGATGACAATCAGAAGGACGGGCCAACTTTTATCGAATCCGAAAACGGCGGTCTTGTGCAGCATGATCAGGACACCCAGGGCGATCAGGATCAATCCGCCGGTTAGAATATGCCTTTTCTCCCGCTTCTCCACGGCTTGTCTTCTCCTTTACCGGGCATCCAACTTCTCCGCCAGTTTCAGAAACGGCTTGAACAAATCGATGGGGATGGGGAAAAGCGTCGTGGAATTGTTTTCAGACGCGATCTGATTCAGCGTCTGGAGATACCGGAGCTGCAGGGACATGGGCTGCGTCTCCATCAGGGCGGCCGCTTCAATCAGCTTTTGAGCCGCCTGGAATTCACCTTCGGCGTTAATGACCTTGGCACGCCGTTCCCTTTCCGCTTCCGCCTGCTTGGCAATGGCCCGTTTCATCTCTTCCGGCAAGTCGATCTGCTTGACTTCCACGAGCGAGACCTTGATGCCCCAGGGATCGGTGCTGCGATCTAGGATTTCCTGCAGATGCAGGTTGATCTTTTCCCTCTTCGATAAAATCTCGTCCAGTTCAACCTGGCCGCAGACACTCCTCAAGGTGGTCTGTGCCAGTTGCGATGTGGCGTAGAGATAATTTTCCACGTCTGTGACCGCCGCATTGGCGTCAATAACACGGAAATAGACCACGGCATTCACCTTGATGGAAACGTTATCCCGGGTAATGACATCCTGCGGCGGTATGTCCATGGTGATGGTCCGCATGTCCACCTTGACCATCTTGTCGACGACGGGAATCAGGATGATCAGACCGGGCCCCTTCTGATCAATAATGCGCCCCAGGCGGAAGATCACCGCCCGCTCGTATTCATTTAAAATCCGAATCGCCGACGCCAGAAACATGACAACCAGAACGACCAGCACTATGATGGGATACATAACATTTCCTCCTTTTTATAATCAAAACTCTTCAATTTTCAACTTCATCGCCGCCACCTCGACGACCCGGACCTTTTTTCCCTTCTCCACCGCCCGGTCGCTCCAGGCATTCCAGTATTCACCATGTACAAAAACTTTCCCCATCTCATGAACATCGGTGACGGCCTCGCCTTCAGCGCCGATCATCCCTTCCCTGCCCGACCGGCGTTTTCTCATCTGCGCTTTCAGAACCAGTCTCACGACGCCGGCAAAGAAAAGAGAGATCACAATGAGCGCCGGAATCATGACCTTCAGAGACACGCGCAACGCCGGATCCGGCGAATCGAACAGCAGCAGTGACCCCATGACCAAGGAGACGATTCCGCCAATGGTAAGGATACCGTGACTGACGACTTTTATTTCGGCGATAAAAAGCGCGACGGCAAAGAGAATCAAGAGAACCCCGGCATAATTCACCGGCAATGTCTGCATGGCAAAAAAGGCCAGAATCAGGGAAATGCCGCCCACAATCCCCGGCAAAATGACGCCGGGATTGGCAAATTCAAAATAGAGCCCCGCCAGCCCCAGCAAAAAGAGAACATAGGCAATGTTGGGATCGCTCAAGGCGGCCAGTATTCCCAGACGGGTTCCCATCTTTTTCTCGTTAAGGACCGCCCCTTTTGTTCTTAATATCTTTTCACCCGTAGGCAGAACAATGTTTTTCCCGTCGGCCTGCATCAGGAGGTGATTCAGGTCGTCTGCCACAAAGTCGATGACCTTGAACCGCAACGCCTCCTCGGCGGGAATGGAAAGGCTCTCGCGGACGGCTTTTTCCACCCATTCCTCATTCCGGTTCCGCTTTTTGGCAATGCCGATGACATAGGCCACGGCATCGTTCTCAACCTTGGCCATCATGGTTTTGTCCATTTCGCCTCCGCCAATACCGATCGCAACGGGATGGGCGGCTCCGATATTCGTTCCCGGCGCCATGGCGGCGATGTGGGCGGCCACGGTAATGATTACCCCGGCAGAGGCGGCGCGGGCGCCGGCGGGAGAAACGTAAACCATGACCGGCAACGATGAATTGAGGATGCCTTTGGCGATATCCCGCATGGCAAGATCCAAACCGCCCGGCGTATCCAGACGGATAATCAGGCCATCGGCCCCTGATTTTGCAGACTCCTCAATACTTTGAATGATATGGGTGGCAATGGGCGGTGTAATGGCGGCACCGACCGTGATGACATCGTAAACCGGCTTTTTTTCTTCAGCAACAACTGGCGACACCCCGGAAGCGCCCAGCAAGATCATCAAACCTATAAACAGGATCGCTGTAATTTTTCTTTTATGCCTCATCGGAGTCACAACGCTTTCATGATTTTTTGAACATCTTCCCAGACCTGCTTTTTTGCAGCGGGATTTCTGAGGAGGTAGGCCGGATGATAGGTCGGCATCAGTGGAATCCCCTGATAGCTGTGAAACCGGCCCCGCAGAACGCTGATCGGAACATCTGTCTTGAGGAGAGTGTGAGCGGAAAAGGTTCCCAGGGCGCAGATGATTTTCGGACGGATGACCTGAAGCTGCCGGATCAGGAAGGGTTCACAGGCGGCGATCTCTTCGGGCCTGGGGTTCCGGTTTTCCGGCGGCCTGCATTTCAGGATATTGCAGATATACACGTCCTGACGCTGCAATCCCATGGCGACAATGATCCGCGTCAGCAGTTGCCCGGCTTTCCCTACAAAAGGCCTCCCCTGTCTGTCTTCATCCGCCCCCGGCGCCTCGCCGACAAAAACAAGTCCGGCACCGACATTGCCTTCGCCAAAGACAAGGTTGACTCTCGTTTCACACAGAGGACAGCGTCGGCAATCACCGAGCGCCTCCCGTACGTCCGGAAGGGTTTGTCCCGATCGATCGTCAGGTTTCACCGGAAGCCAATCTGACGCCGGCACGTGAGCCTTCTTCACGGGGTCCCCTTTTTTAAGAAAGGATGCGGGAATGGTCCGGTTCAATTCCATGTCCAACTGCAGCCGCGTCCTGAGAGAAGCGATCATTTTGTGTAATTCTTCCCGGGGTGTGTCCGCCTGGGTCAAGGCATTTTCCATCCAAGGTTACCTCACATTTTTTCATGATTGATTCTGTTTGCAACACCGCGCATCGGAGCCCTTGCCAGCCCCTGAATGGTTCTTGCCGCTTTATTTAAGCAAAAGCTTCGCCCGGTCGAGAATCCGGTTGGCCACTTCCATTTTGTCCATCAGCGGCAACGCCTCAATCCCACCTTCCCGATCGAAGATCTTGACAATATTGGTGTCGGTCTGGAATCCTGCCCCTGACTGCTTCACGTCATTGGCAATGATCAGATCCAGATTTTTCTTCTTCAGTTTGGCCGTGGCGTTTGCCTCCAGATTTTCTGACTCCATGGCAAAACCAATCAGGATGCGTCCCTTCTTGATTTTTCCGAGTTCAGCAAGAATATCCGGATTCCTCTCAAGGGTCAGGATCAGTGGACCGCCCTTCTTTTTGATTTTCTCATCGGCCCGAGTTGAAGGCCGAAAGTCGGCGACGGCTGCGGCCTTAATGACAAGGGTGGCTGTTTCGAAACATTCCATAACCGCTTCCCTCATTTCCACAGCGCTGGAAACCGGGATAAAATCGACTCCCCGGGGCACGGGCAGAGCGGATGGCCCGCTGACCAGTGCGACGGAGGCGCCCCGCATTCTGGCCGCGGTGGCCAGGGCATACCCCATTTTCCCCGAGGAATAATTCGTGATAAAGCGGACGGGATCAAAAGCTTCCCGCGTGGGGCCGGCGGTCACCAGAATCCGCTCACCGTCGAGGTCCTTCGGCGTCAGAATGGATTGAACTTCATCAATGATATCCTCCACATTGGGGAGCCTTCCCGCGCCTTCCGTTTTGCAGGCCAACTCACCCGTCCCCGCAGCCATGACGTGGTATCCCAGTGCGGTGAGTTTCCTCATATTCTCCAGGACGATGGGATGCCCATACATATTCGTGTTCATGGCCGGACAGATCAGGATGGGCGCCTTTGTGGCCAGTGCCACGGTCGTTAACAGATCATCCGCCAGGCCGGTCGCCATTTTGCCGATGATATTGGCGGTCGCCGGAGCAACGACCAAGACATCGGCTTCCTCCGCGAGGGCAATGTGGGCGATGTCATTATCCTTGACCAGCGAAAACATATCCAGAAAAACAGGATTGCCGGACAGGGTCTGCAGGGTCAGGGGGGTAATGAATTCCATGGCATGCTTCGTCATGATCACCTTGACGTGACACCCCGCTTTGACAAATAGCCTGATCAGTTCCGCAGACTTGTAGGCGGCAATACCACCTGTCACGCCCAGCAGGATATGCTTTTCCCTTAACATCTCTAACTCTTCTCCCAAGGTTATTTCACGGATACAATTCCATTTTTTTAGATATATAGCAATTTTACAGGTCAAGATCAAGGCGTTAATCATTGCGGTCATCGTTTCCCCTTGCAAAGAGGAGAATAAACGACTATACGTCTCACGATTTTTTACCTTTTGAGGGGGATGTTTATGTTTTATCGGAATGTCAAATACATCGGCCTGTTGGCGGTTATTTTCGTACTGATCGGCGGCTTCTGGTTTTTCAGAAGCGCGATCGATATCGGGAAACCTCAGATCAATATCCATCAGGATGTCGGCATGATCGGTCGGCAACGCGTGATTGAGGTGACGTTTTCCGATCAGGGAAGCAGTCTTCGCGATACCTGGATAACGATCAGCCAGGGTGACAAGACCTATACGCTTTACTCAGCTCATTACCCTGAAAAAGACACGCGCGACAAGACGGTCTCCGTCACGGTCGATCCTTTAGTCCTGCAAATGCAGGACGGTCCCGCGACTTTGAATATCAAAGCCGTGGATTATTCACTTTTTAAAAATCAGACGCTGCTGAGCAAGCCCCTGACAATCGATCTGCTCCCGCCACAGATCTATCTGCTCAATCCGCAGAATATCATCAATCCGGGCGGAACCTGTGTCACTGTTTATCGCACCTCGAAGCCCGTCGTCATGAGCGGGATTCAGGTCGATGACCTGCATTTCCCCGCCTATCTGACCACCCTATCCGGGAAAACTTTTTATATTGCTTATTTCAGTCTCCCCATCGAAGCCAGCCAGGGAACGACCCGCATTAAGGTGGTTGCCCGGGACCAGGCCGGCAATGAATCGGCTGTTGCCCTGCCCCATCTGATCAAAAGCGGGAAATACCGCACTGACAAGATAACCCTCTCCAACCAGTTTCTCCAACAGAAGATGCCGGAGTTCCAGATGGCCGATGTAAACCTGCGCGGTAAAACGCCTGTGGAGACATTCATTCATGTCAATAGCGTCATGCGGCAAGACAACTTAAAAACCATTCAGTCCCTGACCCGAAAGAGCGAAGCCCGACCGCTCTGGACGGATACCTTTCTGCGGATGAAAAATGCCGCACCCATGGCCCTCTTCGGCGAAAGACGAATATGGCTGTACGATGGAAAAGCAATCGGTGAAAGCCTCCATGAAGGCGTCGATCTGGCGTCCCTTGAACACGCCCCCGTTGAAGCGGCCAACCACGGCATCGTCGTTTTCGCCGGACCGTTGGGGATCTATGGAAACACCGTCATCATCGATCACGGGTTCGGCCTCTTCACGCTCTACGGTCATCTGTCCATGATCAATATGAAAGCGGGGCAGGTTGTCAGGAAGGAGGAGATCATTGGAAAATCAGGCATGACGGGGCTTGCCGGCGGCGATCACATTCACTTTTCCATCCTGGTAGGGGGGCAGTTCGTCAATCCTGTGGAATGGTGGGATCCTCATTGGATCGCCGATAATGTAACCAGCAAAATCGCCATGGCAAATTGAGAGCTTTGCATAACCGGTGAAAAATGGTTTGCAAGCGGCGAATGAAAGATTTTTCGACTTTCCAGATATTAAACTAATTTATTGATTTCAAAAATATTTAAATATTATCATATTTCAAGCGAAAAAGATTTTGAGCCGCGGCAAAGCCATTTTTTAAAGGTCTCAAATTAGACGTTTTCGTTTTCGGCGCAGGGAGACCTTTCTCAGCTCTTGTTGATGTCCCGGTGGCTGATGCTGACGATGTAATCCTTTTCAGAAAAATATTTCACCAGTTCGTTGGACATAACCACAGACCGGTGTTTTCCGCCGGTGCAACCCAGGGCGATATTGAATCTGACCTTGCCTTCTTTCTCGTAAAGCGGAATCAGCAGGGCCATCAGTTCAAACAGTTTTTTGATAAAGCTCCGGCTTTCCTCGCCTTTGAGAATGTAATCCCGTACCTGCTCATGATGCCCGTTGTAATGCTTCAGCGTTTCCACAAAATGGGGATTCGGCAGGAAGCGGACATCCAGGATCATATCGGCATCCGCCGGCAGGCCGTAACGATAACCAAATGAAATAACATGGATAAGCATCCTCCTGGTGTTGGAATCCATAAAAAACCGTTGTACGGAGTCTTTCAACTGATGAACATTGAGGGAGGTGGTGTCGATGATTTTATCGGCCATCTGCTTGAGCGGAGATAACTTTTCCCTCTCATTATGGATGCCATCCATGATCGAACCCCGCTGGGAGAGAGGGTGGGCCCGCCGGGTCTCACTGAAGCGGTGCAACAGGGCGTCGTCAGCGGCATCCAGGAACAGGACTTCGATTTTGTAGCCTTTTTCGTTGAGATGCTTGAATATCTCAGGATAGGTGTCGAGAAAGCTTTTTTCCCTCAAATCCATGACCATGGCCACCTTGGAAACATCCATGGCAGCAATGGACTGAATCTCAAGAAATTCCGGCAGCAGCACGACCGGCAGATTGTCCACACAAAAAAATCCGACATCTTCAAGCGCCCGCAAGGATGTTGTCTTGCCGGACCCGGACATTCCCGTAATGATCACGACCCTCAGATTTTTCATGCGGTCCCTCCGTCTCTGATGAACGCCTTGACCTTTTCTTCAATCTTCAACGCATCGAAATCACCATCCCGGAAAAAAGGAATCTGAATACAGGGGATTTGCAGTCCCATGATTTCCCGGAAACCCCGGTGGCCTCTTGAACTCCGTCTGCCTGTGACCTCGCCCCTGTGCACCATTTCCAGGGTAAGACGCAGGTCTGTTCCATCCGCCTGCCGGCGGCCGGGAAAAAGGCTCTGAGCATTTCGGATGCCGGATTCCTTCAGGTCGATCAGATCGCGGGTGGATCGGCACCCCCGGGCATAAAGTCGTTTGCCATGCCTTTTTTTAATTTCAACGGCGTCGTCGGCAATCCATATATGTCCTCTCTGCACCAGCATCATGCCGGCCGTGGTCTTGCCGGCGCCGCTGTCTCCCAGGATCAGCACCCCCAACCCGAACATCTTCAGCAGAACACCATGCATCCGGATGTGATGATTTATTTTTTCTCTTAGAAGTCCTTTCAGGCGGCTTTCCAGCATAAAGGCTTCATAAGCGGATGTCAGCAGGGGAATTCCGGTCTGTTCGGTAAAATGATGCAGGTGATCTGGAACCCTATCGGAGGTGGAAATAAATATGCAGAAAATTTTTGCGGCGCGGATTTCTTCGAGAAAAGTCAGGCGGGCTTCCTCATCCTTCCGGATCAGAGGACGGTCCTTTAACGGATCCATGACCAGAATGATGTCATGACCCGATGAACCGCCGACACGCCCATCAGCGTAATGTTGAACCTGAACGTGGCGCAGACCATTCGCATGCCCCTTCGTGCCGATCACCTGCCGGAGACCTAATCTGGCCTCCGATCCGGCGAGCAGATGCTGAAGAGACGTGCCCTGAGCCCTCATGGAATCGAATCATCCTGGTGACGATTACGGTTGTACGCTGTCGTCCTGTTGCGCGATCATCCCGAATATTTCATCCCGGGATTTTGCCTCGATCAGTTCTGTCCGGAAAGGGCTGTCCTTTAGCATCCTGGATATTTTCGCCAGGGTTTTCAGGTGCTGCCCCACAGAATTCTCCGGCGCAAGGAGAAGAAAAAACAGGTAAACAGGTTTGCCATCCATGGCATTAAAATCTATTCCGGCCGCGCTTTTGCCAAAGCAGACGACCAGGTCATCCAAACCGGCCAACTTCCCGTGGGGGATGGCGATTCCCTCCCCGATCCCGGTACTGCCCAGCTTTTCCCGTTCCATCAACACGGACAGAGCGATCTCGGGATCCAGCTTCGGGTAGTGTTTCAAAAAGGGCGCCATTAATTCCAACAGGACATCCCGCTTTTTATCCGACTTCAATGCTTCAAGGATATATTCAGTCTTGAGGAAATCTATGATTTTCATGCAACACCCTTCCGTGCGTCAAGGATTGGTTTCTATGAGCGCATAATGTCCGTCATCACGTCGATAGATCAGACTCACGTTTTCAGATGATGAATCCCGATAAATAATAAACCTCTGTCTGGACACGTCCATCTCCATGACGGCATCATCCAGTGACATGGGTTTCAGCACAACTTTCCGGGTTTCAACAAGCTTTGTTTCTTGTTCTTCCTCGGCTTCTTCCAACCCGCCGCTAATGGCCGTTATCCCCTCCGCACGGGTCAGATTGGCTTTATGACCCCTGATTTTCTCTTTATGTTTTTTTAATTGCTTTTCGATTTTCTCAACGGCATCATCAATGGCCAGGTGCATGTCCTTTGCTTCTTCTCTCGCATTGATATTCAGCCCATCGGCAATCATATTGACCTCTGCAACATTCCTGAATTTTTCTACGGAGAGAATGACATGTACCTCCACGGGACGATCAATGTATTTCTTTATTTTATTCAATCGTTCATCCACATATTCCTTTTGCCAATTTTCTCCTTCTGTATTCCTGAATGTTAGAGAAATTTTCATCTGTCAGCCCTCCTGTTATAGTTCCCTGTTTTGCCCTTATCCGCAGTATATTCGATGATACGGTCAACCCTGTCCGACACGTAAAGCGCGCTTCATAGTGGTCTTGCTTGAAAAAGTCAACGGTTTTGTTTGGCCCTTGTCAGAAGAATTTCTTCCGTCGCGACGAGGGCAGAATGCCCATCATTTCCCGGTACTTTGCCACCGTCCTCCGGGCAATGGTAATCTTCTGCTTATCAAGAAGATCAACGATTTCACTATCACTCAAGGGTTTTTTGGCGTTTTCTTCACTGATGATTCTGCGGATATCTTCTTTGACACTCTTTGATGCAATGGTATCCCCGCCGGTTTTATGAATCCCGCTGCTGAAAAAATACTTCAGTTCATAAATACCCCGGGGTGTCTGCATATACTTGTTGGTTACAACGCGGCTGATGGTTGACTCGTGCATTTCCACATCATCAGCGATGTTCCTGAGTACCAGCGGCTTCAAATAATTCATCCCCCCGTTAAAAAAATCCTTCTGCTGCCTCACGATGCTTTCGGCAACCTTATAAATCGTCTTTTGCCGTTGCTGAATACTTTTAATCAGCCAGGTGGCCGACTGGACCTTTTCCCGGATATATTTTTTCCCTGTTTCATAATTTGTCTTCTCACTGTTTCCACCCATGATCTCCCGATAAAAATTACTGATTCTTAATCTGGGCAGTCCGTCATCATTGAGAACAATTTTATAATCATCCCCGGATTTGAAAACGTAGACATCGGGAACAATGGGCTGGGTTTTTTCTTCGCTGTAAATCCGGCCCGGCTTCGGATCCATCTGGCCGATTAGCTGGACTGCATGTAAAATATCCGGCAGAGGAACTCTCAGCTTCCTGGCAATTTGATTGTAATTTTTCAGTTCCAGATCCTTCATGTGATCCCGGATGATCGCCTCCATCAGAGGGGTGGAAACGCCAAGGAGGTGCGCCTGAATCAGCAGGCACTCCTTCAGGTCC
This sequence comes from uncultured delta proteobacterium, assembly GCA_963743175.1. Taxonomy (GTDB): domain Bacteria; phylum Desulfobacterota; class Syntrophia; order Syntrophales; family Fen-1087; genus JAPLJM01. The sequence continues at coordinate 77,882 of CAVUOQ010000013.1, forward strand.
CTGGCGGCGATCCCGGGAGGATCAAATTCCTGAATTTTTTTTAGAGTCGCTTCGACTTCGGTTGTCTCCGCCTGATTCTGTTCGGCAATCTCTGCAACGGTGGCCACAAGGTATCCATTTTGATCAAGATTACCGATAATCTGCTCACCAAGAAGCATCTCCCGTTCCGTGAACCGCGAAAGTTTCAGCTGCCACATCAGGTGGTCCGTCAGCGAAGGAAGAGCGGCCAGCATGTTGTCCCAGGACGTGGCATCTCCATCCGGCCGGTCATAAGTTACGCCCATGGGACCGTAATCTTCGAGATAGCCGCTCCAATCAAACTCCTCTCTTCCATCACCCTCCCCGGTCAGCTCTTCGGTTCGCTCGTTGCCCCTGATCTCTTCACGGTCGGTGATGGTCATCTCCTCCGTGTCCTGGTTGATGCTGATCTCCTGATCATCGTCAGGCGCCGCCTCTTCCAAGAGGGGATTTTCCTCCATCTCCTGATTAATGGTATCCACCAATTCCAGACGGGACAGCTGGAGGAGCTTAATCGCCTGCTGCAGCTGTGGCGTCATAATCAGCTGCTGGGTCAGTTTCAGACTCTGCTTGAGCTCAAAAGCCATTAGAAAGAGAAATCCTCCCCGAAATAAATTTTTCTTGCCGCCTCACAATTCGCGATGGTTTCCGGATCCCCCTCCACCAGCACCCTTCCCTCGTTGATGATGTAGGCCCGACTGCATGCGGAAAGCGTTTCTCTGACGTTATGATCGGAAATGATGACACCTATTCCCTTGGAGCTCAACTTAAAGATGATTTTCTGAATATCGGCTACAGCCAGCGGATCTATCCCGGCAAAGGGTTCATCCAGAAGGATATACTTGGGAGAGGTGACCAGCGCCCGGGTAATCTCTACCCGCCGACGCTCTCCGCCAGACAGAGAGTAAGCGTGATTTTTCGCAAGCGCCGACAGGTCCAGTTCGCTCAACAGTTCCGCCAGCCTGGCCTGTCGTTCCTCTCGGCCTATCTCAAGGGTCTCCAGGATGGCCATGATATTTTCTTCAACCGTCAGTTTCCGGAAGATGGAGGGCTCCTGGGGCAGGTAATTAATCCCTTTTCTGGCCCGGATATACATCGGGCAGCGGCTGACATCCTCCCCGTCCACAAAGATGTGACCACTATCAGGCTTGATGAGTCCGGTAATCATGTAAAAGGTGGTCGTTTTACCCGCACCGTTCGGTCCCAGAAGACCGACAACTTCTCCGGGATTGATTTCCAGGTCAATCTCATTGACAACTTTCCGTCCACCATAGATTTTTATTAATCCTGTTGCCGCCAGTTTTGCCATTCTTTCCGTATATCCATCCCCACGGATAGACCAGACGCCTCCTCCTATTTCAATCTTGCCTTGAGCGCTTTAATGTTCACGCATATTGTCGTTCCGATGAACCCTGCGACGGAGACCTTCCATGATAAAAAATCTTTTGCCGCTGCCCGGAACAATACAATGGGTGTTATCGGGCCTTGCCTGCCCCCAAATGGGTTCATTTTTTGTTTTCCTCTTTTTTTTCTTCCGGATAAATGGTGGCCGTCACCCTTTTGGTCTCGCTTCCTTCGACAATGCCCCGGTCTTCATCAAGAAAAACGATGATTTTACCGCCCCTGATGACGTTTTTTCCTTCGCGCATAACCGCATTGCCTGTCATCACAATTTTCTGCAAATCGTAATAAAAGACGGCATGATCGCCGGTAACAATTCGATTGGTCTCGGTAATGGTCACATGTCCCTGGGCCTCCAGTCTTTCGATGTCGCCGGCAGCCCCCATACCCTGGATGTCTTTTTTCTCCGTACCGCCGGGACGATTCTTGTAGTAAATGAGCAGTCGATCAGCTTTGATCGTCCTGTCCCCCTGCGTGGCGACGGCATTTCCCGAGAAAATGACCTCCTTCTTTTCCTGATAAGCATCGAGCCGGTCCGACTGAACATGAATCGGCTGGCTTTTATCCATTTTCAAGTTTTTTTTCTGAGCCTGGGCAGAAACGGAGACAGGAAAAAACAGCAGGGAAACGATCATCAGCATAAACAGGCGCGTCCCGAACCCGTGGCTATGATAAACTTTTTGAGAAATCCTGTCTGTTCTCATTTTCCCTGAATTTCACCTTTCACCTGGGACTGTAAAGATAAATGACCCTGCTTCAGATTCAAGATCATCCCGGTCCCCCTGATCTGCATCTGGTCACCCCACATGGTCACGGCTCCATCCGTCTGGACAGTGCTGTCCGCGTTGGTGTAACGCAACCTGTCTGTGCGGAAACGGTGCCCGCGATCCGAGAGAATCTCTACATTTCCGGATATTTCAATATTCTTCGTGTCGGTCTGAAGCTTTGCCCGCTCACCCGTCATCAGAAATGTTTTCCCCTCGCTGGTCACCAGCTTGACCCGTACCGTGTCAAAAAAAGCCATGTTTTCTTTTTTGGCATACCTGACCGTATCGGCCCTGATTTCCCACTTCTCTCCGGAGTGGCCGACATCGGTATAGATCACATTTCTGACCTGTAAATCCACGTTATCCGCCATGACTTTCAGCAAGGTCTCCGGGGATGCCTTATAAAAGTTTATGGCCAGAAGGGCAATCGCAGCCAGGATCACCAGGAGCGCAAGTCCGAGAATAATCCCGTTTTTCCTGTTAAGCTTCATCCATGAATTATTCATACGCCGTGGTCCGGCGGTCCCTTTGTGTTGATTGAATATCGGCCCTGTATGATTTTATATCATCCGGAACTCCGGATGTAAAGACGAAACGCATCAATCTCCGGCGGGCATCGATCCGTCCATCTGGTATGTCCTGGCCACATCCTGCCAGTGGTCCTGCGCCTTGAGGATAATTTCGCAGACTTCCCGGACGGCCCCGCGCCCCCCCTTCTTTTTCGTAACGTAGTGGGCGATTTTCTTTGTGTCTGCAGCAGCATCCCGGACAGCCACGGCAAATCCGACCCGTTGCATAATGGGAATATCAACGATATCATCGCCCACATAGGCGGCCTGTCCCGGATGCAGGTTCATCTTCCGGAGTATCTCCTCAAGTATCTCTGCTTTGTTCCAGATGCCCTGATAGACCTCCTGAATACCAAGATCCTTTGCCCGGTGGTCAACGACGGATGACCGGCGACCGGTCACCAGGGCTACGTTAATCCCATAACGCATCAGCACTTTTAAACCGTGTCCGTCTCTCACATCAAAGTGTTTGCTTTCAAAGCCCTGGTCATCCATGATAATTCTCCCGTCCGTCAGAACGCCGTCTACATCCAGTATCAGTAATCTGACGTCCCTGATCTTACCCAAAAGCGTTTCGTCTTGCCATAAATCCATAAAGCGTCCTTCCTGCATGCGCGGCGAAACCATTTTTCAAAGGTCTCAACCTCTTCATTCTTTCAGATTTTTTTTACGAGGGCGTCGATCTCCATCAAAACCTGCAGCATATCGTTCAGATTATTCAGATCAAGGGAATTGGGACCGTCGCAGAGTGCGGCATCAGGATCGGGATGGACTTCCATGAACAAGCCGTCAATCCCGACGGCGACGGCCGCTCTGGCCAGATAAGCCACCATTTCCCGCTGCCCCCCGGAGGCCGTTCCCTGGCCACCGGGAAGTTGCACGCTATGGGTCGCATCGAAGATGACCGGATAGCCCATCTCCCGCATGGCGGGGATGGATCGATAATCGGCCACCAGATTATTGTAACCGAAACACGTTCCTCTTTCGGTCATCATAATGTTCTCATTTTTCACGGACCGGACCTTCTCGATGATATTCCGGACATCCTCTGGCGCCAGAAACTGTCCTTTTTTGATATTGATTACGCGGGCAAAGCGCGCCACCTCTATCACAAAATCGGTCTGCCGGCATAAAAATGCCGGCACCTGCAGAATATCAGCCACTTCAGAGGCCGGTTTGATTTCCTCGAAACGATGGACATCCGTTAATATTGGAACAGCTAATTTCTTCCTGATCTTTTTCAGGATCCGCAATCCCTCATTAAGACCCGGACCGCGATAACTGTATACGGAAGATCGGTTCGCCTTGTCATAAGAGGCTTTGAAGATCAGGGGAATCTGCAGCCGGTCCGTCAATTTTTTTAAAAAAACAGCAATCTTCATCGTTTTCTGTTCTTCCTCGATCACACAGGGGCCGGCAATCAGGACAAAGGGCGCCCCGCCGCCGATGATTACGTGATCCAGTTGAATTTGTTTCATCGTGCATGCCTCCTGTTCATCCCTGGTTCTGCTGCTTAAGCATTCTGATCCTTATTTCCCGGTACTTCGCCGCCGCCTTCTTTGCATCAGGATTTAATTCATAGGCCGTTTTATATGCATTGAGCGCCTCTGCGAGCATCCCTTTTTTCTCATAGGCCATGCCCAGATTGACATGGACGACATCATCCTCGGCATCATACTTTAAGGACAGCTTATAGAATTCGATCGCTTTGTTCACATCCCCCTTCAGGCTATAAACATAGCCAAGATTTGCATAAACAGATGCCTTTTTCGGATCCAGCGAAAGCAGCCGCCGGTAGGCCGATATGGCCTTGTCATAGAGCTTTTCCTGCAGGTAATATTCAGAAAGGATATTGAGAACATCCTGACTCGGATGCCGGACTGCATATTGTTCATAAAACCTTATGGCTTCGCGCGTTTTGCCTAGTTTTTCATAGGTATAGGCCAGGTTATAAACGACCTGTGGATCACGGTTCCCGTGCCTGATCGCCTTCTCATAGCTTGCTGCAGCAGCGGCGTATTTCTTCAACTCCCCGTAGGCAAAGCCCATGTTGGCGTATACCACTGATTTATTTTTTGATTTCTGGACGATCCGTTCGTACAGCTTGGCGGCCTGGGCATATTGTTTTGCCCTGTATTCATAGTTTGCCGCTTTTTCTACAACCTCCGGATCATCGGGTTTCAAGAGAAGAATTTTACGGTAGGTTTGTGCCGCCTCAGGGTCGCGTTTTCCCTTTTCATAGGCCGCCGCCAGGTTAAAATAAACGGCCGGATCTTTCAAACCCAGGGCAACGGCTTTTTTGTAATTTTCGATTTCCTCATTCAGCAAACCTTTGTTCCCCAGGGCAAGACCCAGGTTCGCATAAACCGCGGCGTTACGGGGTTCCCGTTTCAGAACTTCCCGATACCATTTGATCGCATCATCATGCTGTCCGGCCTTCAACAAAGCATCCGCCAATGCAATCATGCCATAGACCGCATGGGGAACTTTGGCCAGGAAAGCCTGATACTGACGGATTGCATCGCTGATCTTCCGGTTTTTTTCGTAGGCCTCTCCCAGCCGGTAATAGAGCACCCCGCTTGCAGGGTTCAACCTCAGGGATTCCCGGTAACTCAAGACGGCACGATCCCATTGATTCAATTGGCCATAGGCAAAGGCGATATTGGCAAAGGCGCCCGCATCCTGCGGATTGATCTTGACCAGTTGCTGCCCCATTCTGATCACCTGGGGATAGTCCTTTTTTGCAAGATAACATTTGATCAGTTCGGACATCACGCCGGCATCGCCGGGTTTGGCCTCGAGAATCTGCCGATACTGGGTAACCGCCTCGTCAAACCGGCCCTGCTGGAAGTAAACCGCCGCTAACATCCTGCGAACATTGGGATCTTGTGGATTCGCCGTCAGGGCTTTCCGCAGATACTCAACCTGTTGGCCCTGATTTTCAGAATTTTTCGCGTGCCTCAACCAGTCCTGCGGTGTAATGGAAATCTGGATGGGAACTCTGGCGATAACAGCGTCACGGTAGAGAATGTTGATGCCGAAATCATTAACCCCATGGGCCTGGTCCGGCGCCTTGGCGCTCATGATCCATTGATCGACCAGTTCAACGCCCTTGAGTATCCGGCGATAATCATTTTTGTCTCCCAATCCTTCCACATCCACGGTCATCGACTTTCCGAAGAGATCATCGGAAATGATGCCTTTAATCACAAACTCATCCCGGTACGACACCGTCAAGGCGTCGCGAGTGGTCAATCGTTCATCCTTGCCGTTTTTTTCCACGTCAAGGTAATAAAAATGCGGCGTCTGACGGAGTACGAGGTGAGCGACCGTGTTTTTTAATCGCACCAGATCCCCTATCCCCATCTTTCCCCAGGGCAAAAAAACGATGGCCCCGCCGACGGATATGGCGATAATCAGGAGCAGGATGATCCGTCGTAGCCACCTGGTTTTTTCCACGGCACTCATTCTCTTTTTATTGTTTTTCCTGCCGGATTCGTATTCCATAAATTATACACTCTTTAAAATGCTGTCAAACCAACTGATTTTAAACGATTTTACCCTAACGGCACCACAAAATCTCCTTCAGCCGCGGGGATGATATTTCCGGTGGACATCCTTCAAGCGTTCCCGTGTGATATGCGTATAGGTCTGCGTGGTGGAAATATCCGCATGACCGAGCATGATCTGTACGGACCGGAGATCCGCACCTCCTTCAATGAGGTGCGTGGCAAAAGAATGACGAAAAGTATGGGGATGAACCCTCTTCTTCAACCCTGCCCGCTCAGCATACTTCTTTACCACTTTCCAGAATCCCTGGCGGGTAAATCCATCACCGGATTTATTAAGAAAAACGATGTCGTTCTGTTTTTGCTTCAAATAACCTGCCCTCACGCTTTCGACGTACCGGTACAGGCAGTCATAGGCACAACGGCCGAGGGGAACAATTCTTTCTTTTCCCCCCTTCCCCATGACCAGCAGATATCCGACCTGCCAGTTGATTGCGTTCATGGTCAGGCCAATCAGCTCGGAAACACGAATGCCGGAAGCATACAGCAGTTCCAGCATGGCCCTGTCTCTGAGCGCTGCCGCACCGATCAAATCCGGTTGCGCCAGCAGCCGGTTCATCTCCTCGCGGGACAGGGTGTCAGGCAGATTCATCCAACCCTTTGCCATTTCGATATTTGCCAGCGGATTCCGCTCCACTCGTCCCTCCCGGATCAAAAACTTATAGAAGCCCCTGAGAGCCGCAAGCTTTCTGTTGACCGATTTAGAGCAGAGTCCCCTTTCCCTCTGTTCGGCAAGATAAGAAAGGACGTTTTCAGCTGTAACATCCCGGATTCGGGAACAACCTCCTGCGCGGATATGAGCGATGAAACTACCCAGATCACGGCTATAGGCTTCAATGGTATGGGGCGAACATCCCTTTTCAATCAGGAGATAATTCATATATTCGTCAATTAAATCATGCATGGACAATCCCGGGCAACGCCTCGACCTGTGAGCTTTACATAACCGCTGAAAAATGGTTCTTGAAGCGGCGAATCAAATGTTTTCCGACTTTCCGGAGGGGACGTTTTCGGCTTGTCATGAATCATGATGACTTCTGGTCATCCTCTCAGCGGAAAAGATTTTTGAGACGCGGGCGTTGTCCATTTTGCAAAGGTCCCGGTCTGTTTTTAACGTAAATATCGCCGGGACGCAAAGTTTTTTTCTGACGATGTCTTAAAACTATTTGGCTTTATAGGACATAGGCGCCCTTTGTATCAATCATGAGTGGCTGGCTTTTCATGGCTGCAACATTCCTGTCAGGCGGATAAAGTGTTTGACATGGCTCCCTGTTTGTGATAACAGATCCTTCATCAATCACAGCTAAATAATCAGCTTTTTTCAAATTATTTTCGCCGGATAGAAGCGAACTTCGGAGGCGGTTTTGAGAAGGGTGGATCTGCAATAAGTCGTTAAAACAACTTTCCAAGAGGAGATCAACGTGACCCTGAACGAAATAGTAGAAATACTGAACGCCGATATTCTGGTCGGGCAGGATCAGCTGGGAATGGAAGTAAAAACCGCCTTCGGCGCTGATTTGATGAGTGATGTCCTGGCGTTCGCCAAATCAGGCAGCCTTTTACTGACCGGTCTGACCAATACCCAGGTCATCCGAACAGCCGACATCCTTGACATTGCCGCCATCATCATGGTTCGGGGGAAGAAGCCGGCCCCGGAAACCATCCGACTGGCAGAGGATCTTAACATTCCCATTCTCTCCACAAAATTAATCCTCTTTGAAACGGCCGGCCGTTTATATGAAAAAGGCATCCGGGGTTGTATAGAAAGGGTTGATAATAATTTTGCACGTCCATGAGAAACCGATTTTTGAAAGCAGCTACACCGTCCAGGGTGGTAATTTCGACGAAGCGGGAAAGGTCGCCAGTCAGATCAAGGTCATTTTGAAGAAACTGGGGTTTCAGGCGGATGTTGTCAGGAAAGCGGCTCTGGTTGCTTATGAGTCAGAAATTAATATCGTTTCCTACGCCCGAAAAGGAACGATCAATGTTGCCGTAACCCCTCACCGGGTAAAGATTGAAACCATTGATGAAGGTCAGGGTATCCCGGACATCGATCTGGCTATGCAGGAAGGATATTCGACCGCCAGCGCAAAAATAAGGGAAATGGGATTCGGCGCCGGCATGGGCCTATGTAACATCAAAAAATTTTCAGATCAGTTTCAGATCACCTCAGAGCTCGGCAAGGGGACACACCTGAAAATGATCATCCATATCAAGGATGGTGTTTAGCCCCTCGGGGGTGGAAAGGACAACTGTCGAAAGTGGAGCTGGAGATAGTTATAAAATGCCTTAATTTAAAGGTTTTTTCCGGTTTTGACAGACTGAAAACTGAAGTGCTGGACGGATATACGGGAGACCTGCTCAGTGATGTGATGGCCAACAGCAAGGAAGGCGACGTCTGGATGACCCGACAGGTCCATCAAAATATCATTGCAGTCGCCAGCCTGAAAGATCATGCCGGCATCATTCTCGTGCAGGGGGCTGAACCTGCGAAAGACACACTGGAAAAAGCCCTGAGAGAAAATATCCCCGTGATGGGTACGGACCTCTCCGGGTTCGAGGCGGCCGGGAGAATATACAACATTCTCAAGGAGAAAAAGGACGCTACCGCCCCTGTCCCCTGAAAGACCATGGGAATCATGGTCTTTTTTTTAAATTTTCAGGAAAATTGTCATGCTCAGGGCGTTTCGCTGTGATCTTCACATCCATACTTGCCTTTCGCCCTGCGCTGACCTGGATATGTATCCCAGAACGCTCATTGAAAAATCGATAGCCGAAAAACTCGATGTCATTGCCGTTTGCGATCACAATGCGTCGGAAAATGTGGAGTATGTTCTTACCCTGGCAAAGGGAAGGCCGATTACCGTCCTGCCGGGAATGGAAGTTTCAAGCCTTGAAGAAGTCCACGCACTGGCCCTGTTTGATGACCTGCGTGACCTGATCAAGCTTCAGACCATCGTTTACGAACACCTGCCCGGCAAAAATCGGGAGGATATTTTCGGACCTCAGGTGATCGTTAACGAGCGGGACGAGGTGGAAGGCATGAACAAGCGGTTGCTCATTGGCGCCACAGACGTGCCGCTTCGTGATCTCATCAATGAGATCCATGCCTTGGGGGGTCTTGCCATTGCATCTCATATCGACCGGCCCAGTTACAGTATCCTCAGTCAATTGGGTTTTATTGATCCGGAAACCCCCTTTGACGCCTTGGAAATATCTGCCGCAACTGGAATGAAACAGGCACGACGGCAATATCCAGAACTTTCCGCCTACGCCTTTATTCAATCCTCGGATGCCCATTTTATCAGAGACATCGGCCGGGGATTCAGCACCATGATCTTGCAGGCGGCAAGCATCCACGAGCTGAAACTGGCCTTCGAAAAGCGGGATGGACGCTATATCGAAGAGAACTATTGATGCTCGAGCTGTCCCTGCATATTCTGGATATCGCTGAAAACGCGGTGCGTGCGCAGGCCCGAACCGTATGCATCAACGTGACGGAAGAACTTCAAACAGATCGTCTGACACTGGAAATCCTGGACGATGGAAAAGGTATGAACGAAGACGAACTCAGGCGGGTGCTGGACCCCTTTTATACGACGAAGAAGGTGCGCCGGGTGGGACTCGGGCTTCCCATGCTCGCGCAGGCCGCTCAAAATGCCGGGGGATGGTTTGAAATTGAATCGAAACCGTCAGAAGGAACCGCTGTGAGGGTTGCCTTCCAGCTCAGTCATATCGATCGACAGCCCCTGGGGGATTTGCAGGGGACACTGGTAACGCTGATTATGGGGAACCCCAATATTCATTTTATCTACCGCCACCAGCGGGGACGAGACACTTATATCCTTGATACCGAAGAAATCAAAGGAGAAATCGAAGATGTCCCGATCAATCATGTTGAGGTTTTGAAATTTATCAGACAGGACATCGCAGAAGGCTTGAAGGAAATAAACGCTCAGGCGTGAACAACACAAATGCTGCGAAGGAGGCGTCGATGAAATTGGAAGATGGTGACCTGTTGAAAGATTTTACCCCTGAACAAATTGCACAGCTCGATGAAATTATCGGCAGACATAAAGGAAAACCGGGTGGGTTGATTCCTGTCCTTGAGGAGGTCCAGGTTGCGCTCGAGTATTTGCCTATCGGGATCCAAAAGAGAATCGCCAAGGGGCTCAATCTGCCGCTGAGCCGGGTTTATGGTGTCGTGACGTTCTACTCATTTTTCACCATGACTCCCCGGGGCAAGCACACCGTGCGTGTCTGCCTGGGAACGGCCTGTTATGTTCGGGGCGGCAAAGCCATTGCCGAGAAACTGGAAAAGGAATTCGGCGTCAAAGAGGGTGAAACGACGCCCGACCGCATGTTTACCTATGAAACGGTCCGATGTCTGGGGGCCTGCGGCCTGGGTCCTGTTGTCGTCATTGATGAGGATGTACACGGTCGGATCAAGCCGGGTAAAGTCAAAGAAATACTCAGTCAATATAACTGAAATCAGTGAGGAAGGGATCATGGCAAAGCTGAAAATCGAAGATTTGAAAAAAATCAAGGAGAAGGTTCACGCGGAAACCGCCTTGCGCGAAGGCGGCCGCCGGGCAAAAATCACGGTGCACATGGGCACCTGCGGGATCGCCTCCGGGGCGCGCGACGTCATGGACAGCCTGCTTCGCGCCATCGAGGAGGTCAATGTGTCGGATGTGGCCGTGACGACCTCCGGATGCATGGGACTCTGCAGCCGGGAACCGCTTGTGACGGTCGAAATCATCGGCAAGGAACCGATCAAGTACGAATATGTGGATGCCAATAAAATGCGTCAGATCTTCAAAAGACATGTACTGGAAGGCGAGATCCAGATCCCCTTCGTTCTTGCCCGGGGTGCCGAAATCACAAAATAACGGGCCGTAAAATGCGTCGCGGGCTTTAGTCGGCGGCTGACAATACCTGTTAAGGAGGATTGAATCCCAATGAAAATGTTTCGTTCGCACCTTTTACTCTGTGGCGGAACGGGCTGTCATGCTTCAGGCAGCCTGAATGTCAAGAAAGCCCTGGTCGCAGAGTTGATGAAAAGAGGCCTTTCCGAAGAAATCAAGCTCGTCGAAACCGGCTGTAACGGCTTCTGCGCCATGGGTCCCATCATGGTGGTCTATCCCGAAGGCGTCATCTATATGTCCATCAAAACGGATGATATCGCCGATCTGGTGGAAGAGCATCTCGTCAAGGGAAGGGTCCTGCAGCGACTGCTCTACCGTGAACCGACGACGGAAGCCGTCATTCCCACCATGCAGGAGATCCCCTTCTTCGCCCTGCAGGAATTGCGCGTTTTGAGAAACCGGGGGCTGATCGATCCCGAAATCATCGAGGAGTACATCGCCCGTGACGGATACGCCGGCATGGCCAAAGCCCTGACCGAGATGACCCCGGACGAAATTGTCAAGGAAATCCTCGACTCGGGGTTGCGCGGCCGAGGCGGCGCGGGATTCCCCACGGGCCTGAAATGGAAATTTGCCGCATCCTCTCCCGGCGACGTCAAATACGTGCTTTGCAACGCCGATGAAGGCGATCCGGGCGCCTTCATGGACCGCAGCGTCCTCGAAGCCGATCCGCACGCCGTCCTCGAAGGCATGGTCATCGCCGCCAAGGCGATCGGCGCACGGCATGGCTATATCTACTGCCGCGCCGAATATCCGCTGGCCATTCACCGTTTGAATATCGCCATCGCTCAGGCCAGGGAGGCCGGATTGCTTGGAAAAGATATTCTGGGAACCGGTTTCGATTTTGACCTCGAAATCTACAAAGGCGCCGGCGCCTTTGTCTGCGGCGAGGAAACGGCCCTCATGACCTCCATCGAAGGAAAACGCGGCATGCCGCGTCCCCGTCCGCCTTTCCCCGCCATTGCCGGGCTCTGGCAGAAACCGAGCATCCTGAACAACGTGGAAACCTTGGCCAACATCGGACAGATTATCCTGAAGGGCGCCGCCTGGTATGCCGGCATCGGCACGGAAAAGAGCAAAGGAACCAAGGTGTTTGCTCTGACCGGCGATGTCAATAACGTCGGCCTTGTGGAAGTTCCCATGGGCACGACGCTCGGCACCATTGTTTTTGATATCGGCGGCGGCATTCCCAAAGGCAAGAAATTCAAGGCCGCCCAGCTCGGCGGCCCGTCGGGCGGCTGCATTCCCATCCAGCACCTCAATGCATCCGTCGATTATGAAAAAGTCGCGGAGCTTGGCGCCATCATGGGCTCCGGCGGCCTGATCGTCATGAACGAGGACAACTGCGCGGTGGATATGGCCCGCTTCTTCATGGATTTCTGCCAGGATGAATCCTGCGGCAAGTGCACCCCCTGCCGAGAAGGCACCAAACGCATGCTCGAAATCCTGACCAACATCACCCAAGGTCGAGGCAAGGAAGGCGATCTGGGACTGCTCGAACAAATGGCGGCGATCATCAAGGATGCGTCGCTGTGCGGCCTGGGACAGACGGCCCCGAATCCCGTACTCAGCACGTTGCGTTATTTCCGGGACGAATATGAACAACATATCAGGGAAGGCAAATGCCGGGCGGCAGTCTGCACGGCCCTGTTCAAATCGCCCTGCCAGCACACCTGCCCCATCGAAATGGATATTCCTGCCTATATCGCGCTGATCCGGGCGGAACGTTTCGAGGACGCTTACAAAGTCCTGTTGAAAACCAACCCCTTCCCGTCGGTTTGCGGCCGGGTCTGCGACCATAAATGCCAGTCCAAATGCCGCCGCGGCAAGATGGACGAACCCATTGCCATCAAATTTCTCAAACGGTTCATCACCGATAATGCGCCACGTCCGAAGATCGAGCCTGTACCGGTAACGCGGAAGGAGAAAATCGCCGTGGTCGGCGCCGGCCCGGCCGGACTCACAGCAGCCCGCGATCTGGCTCAGCGCGGCTACAAAGTCACGGTCTTTGAGGAACTCTCCTCACCCGGCGGCATGCTCCGCTGGGCCATTCCGGCCTACCGCCTCCCCCGGCATATCCTGGACGGCGAAATCGACGATGTGCGCGCCCTGGGTGTGGAAATAAGGTGCAACACGCGCGTCGGCAAAGACATCTCCTTTGAAAAGGTCGGCGAGGAATTCGATTATGTCTATCTCGCGCCGGGCGCCCACAAGAGCCAGAAAATGGGCGTCGAGGGCGAGGACCTGCCGGGCGTCTATGGCGGCGTGGAATTCCTGAGAGATTTTAACGATAACGAAGCAGCCTGGATGAAAGGCGAGAAAAAGCTGGGCGCCAGGGTCGCCGTCATCGGCGGCGGGAACTCGGCCATCGACGCCGCCCGCTGCGCCGCTCGTCTGGGCGCCGATGTCACGATTCTGTACCGGCGACTGCGTCAGGATATGCCGGCGGCCATCGAAGAAATCGAGGCGGCCGAACACGAGGGCATCAAGATCGAATATCTCGTTGCACCCACAAAGGTACTGGGGTCCAATGGAAGAGTCACCGGAATCATGTGTGAACGTATGAAGCTGGGCGATTTTGACAAGAGCGGCAGGAAGCGGCCCGTTCCCATCAAAGGATCCGAATTCATCCTGAGCGTCGATGCAGTCATTGCCGCCATCGGTCAGGTTCCCGATTTGTCTTTTGTACCTGGTCAGAGCGGTGTCAGCGTCAATAAGTGGGATTGTTTCGATCTGGCTTCAGGCAGCAAATCCCGGACCACTCATGCCAGATTCTACGCCGGTGGAGACGCCGTCACCGGACCCGATACCGTGATCGGCGCAATTGCCGCCGGCCATCAGGCGGCCATCGACATCGATGCGGCCATCCGTCAGAAAAACGGCGAAGCGGCCTATGAAGCGCCCCCCGAAGAGAAGATCGATATCCCATTGATCATCGATGAAGAATCGGAAGAAGCCCCGCAGACCCGGATGCCGGAACTGGACGGCAAATCACGAACCCTGGGTTTCGCGGAAGTGGAGCTGGGATTCACGCGGGAAGACGCCATCGAAGAAGCTGTCCGCTGCCTGCGCTGTGACGCTGAAGTTTAAGGAAAGGAGATGATGATGGATAAAAAGATAACATTGACGATTGACGGACGCGAGTTAGAGGCCTATCCCGGGCAGACGATTCTGGCAGTCGCTCGTGAAAACGGGATATTTATTCCAACTCTCTGCCATTACGCAAAAACAACAAATGTCGGGGCCTGCCGGGTTTGTGTGGTCGAGGTCAAAGGCGCCCGGTCCCTGGTCGCCTCCTGTTGCATGCCAATCAGCCCGGGCATGGAGGTAAAAACAGATACAAAAACCGTCAGGGACGCCCAGCGGTTGATTGTGGAACTCCTCTGGGCATCAGGCGATCATAACTGCCTGACTTGCGAGCAGAACGGAAGCTGCGAACTGCAGGATCTGATCTACTGGCTGAAGATCGAAAAGCCCCGATTTGATATTAAATCTCCGGGTTACGCCCTCGAGAAGACCAATGCCATGATATCCCGGGACCTTAACAAATGCGTGCTCTGCGGCCGCTGCATCCGCGCCTGCAATGAAATCCAGGTCAATGAGATCCTTGATTTTTCCATGCGCGGCTCCAGGGCCAAAGTCGGTCCCGCCTTTGACTTGGATTATATCCACTCGGAATGCTATTTCTGCGGAGAATGCGCCGATGTCTGCCCCGTCGGCGCCATCACGTTCCGGCAGGCCCGTTTCGCCGGACGCCCCTGGGAAATCCGGAAAGTCCGCACCACCTGCACTTACTGCGGCGTGGGCTGTCAGATGGATCTCAATATTCATAACGGAAAGATCGTCAAGGTTACCGGTAATCGTGAATACGGCCAACCCAACGAGGGGAGTCTCTGTGTCAAGGGAAGGTTCGGTATGGACTTCGTTCATAGCCACAATCGCCTGAAGACCCCTCTGATCCGAAAAAACGGCGAATTGAAAGAAGCCTCCTGGGACGAGGCATATACCTACATTGCGGAAAAACTGTCGGCGATCAAGAAAGCAAACGGGCCTGACAGCATCGTTGGTTTTTCCTCTGCCCGGGCGACCAACGAGGAAAATTATCTCTTCCAGAAAGTTCATGCGGGCGGTGATCGGAACAAACAATGTCGATCACTGCGCCCGTCTCTGACACTCTTCCACAGTGGCCGGTCTGGCCGCTACGTTTGGAAGTGGTGCAATGACCAATTCCATCGATGAAATTGAATTTACCGATGCCATTTTTGCCATCGGAACCAACACGACGGAGAACCATCCCGTCATCGGCGCGAAAGTTAAAAGGGCCGTCCGTCAGAGAGGCGCGAAGCTCATCGTCGCCGATCCGAGGGAAATCGATCTGGTGAAATATGCCACGATCTGGCTTCGCCAGAAATCCGGCACCGACGTTGCCCTCTTAAACGGCATGATGAACGTCATCATCTCTGAAGGCCTTTACGACAAGCAATACGTGGAAACCCGCACAGAGGGCTTCGAGGCCATGAAAAAGGTCGTGGAAAAGTACACCCCCGAGGTTGCTTCAAAGATAACCGGTGTGCCGGCGGAGGATATCGTAACGGCAGCGAGACTATACGCGGAAGCCGAAGCGGCCTCGATTCTCTACACCATGGGGATCACCCAGCACACGACAGGGGTTGACAACGTCAAATCCTGTGCCAATCTGGCCATGATCTGCGGAAATGTGGGCATCGAAGGGGGAGGCGTTAATCCTCTGAGAGGCCAGAACAACGTCCAGGGTGCTTGCGATATGGGCGCACTGCCGAATGTTTTCACCGGCTATCAGCCGGTGGTCAATGACGAAGCCCGGGCAAAGTTCGAAAAGGCCTGGGGGGTAACATTGCCGCCGAAACCCGGCATCACCATCGTGGAAACCCTGAATGCTGCCCACGAGGGAAAGGTCAAGGCCCTGTATGTCATGGGTGAAAACCCCATGCTGTCCGACCCTGATTTGAATCACGCCAAAGAGGCCTTGAAGCATCTGGATCTTCTGATTGTGCAGGATATCCTCCTGAGCGAAACGGCGGAGATTGCTCACGTCGTGCTGCCCGCCGCCTGTTTCGCCGAAAAGGACGGCACCTTCTCCAATACGGAACGAAGGGTGCAAATGGTCAGGAAAGCCGTTGAGGCCCCCGGCCAGGCCAAGGCCGACTGGGAAATTATCGCGGAGTTGTCCACGAAGATGGGGTATCCCATGAGCTATGCCACTCCGGAAGATATCATGAAAGAAATTAATGCATTGACGCCGAGTTACGCTGGCATTACCTACAACAGGCTCGAAAAAGTCGGCATTCAGTGGCCATGCCCCAATTCAACCCACCCGGGAACAAAGTTCCTTCATCAGGACCGTTTCTCCCGTGGTCTGGGTCTTCTCAGCGCCATTGAATACATACCGCCCGCGGAAGCTCCCGACGCGGAATATCCCTTTGTGATGACCACCGGGCGCGTGCTGTATCAGTACCATACGGCGACCATGTCACGGCTCTCCAAGGGGATCATGGAAAGATGTCCCGAAAGCCTTGTGGAAATCAATCCGAATGACGCGGAGAAGCTGGGCGTCTGTGCTGGTCAGTTCGTGAAGGTTTCTTCCCGCCGTGGCGTCGTTCAGGCAAAATCCGAGGTAACGACGCGTGTATCCGAAGGGACCATCTTCATGAATTTCCATTTCAAGGAGGCAGCCGTTAACTTGCTTACAAACCCTGCGCTTGACCCGATCGCTAAAATTCCGGAATACAAGGTTTGCGCGGTAAAGGTCGAAGCGGCCTGAAAAAAACGGGCCGGTGACGGCGTCCCGATAACGATAAAAAAGGCGGACTTCCTGTCCGCCTTTTTTTCATTTATGTATGCCCTGTCTTACCGGGCCGATTTTGGTGCAGGCGGCTTGTAAAGAATCGTGATGACGAATCCGGCAATGAGCAGGCCCGCGGCAACGAAGAGCGCCTGCTTCGGAATCTGGGCGAACACGAGGGGGCCGACGATCCCTGCGA
Source organism: uncultured delta proteobacterium (assembly GCA_963743175.1). Classification (GTDB taxonomy): domain Bacteria; phylum Desulfobacterota; class Syntrophia; order Syntrophales; family Fen-1087; genus JAPLJM01. The sequence continues at coordinate 95,154 of CAVUOQ010000013.1, forward strand.
CGCTCCAGGCGGTCAGCATGAAGCCGTAGACTTTTCCGATATAGCCGGGCCCGAACGAATCCGCCGCAAAGGCGGGCATCGTGGCGAAGCCGCCGCCATAGCAGGCAAGCAGGTAACAGGCCACAACCAGGAATAAATAGTAGCTGCTGACGAGCCCCATGGCGACTAAAAGATACAGCACGGCCTGCGTGATGAACATGGTGGCGAAGACCGCCTTGCGCCCGATGTTGTCGGAAATCTTCGCCCAGAAGAGACGCCCCAGACCATTGAAGATGGCCGATACGGCGACAACGGTTCCGCCCGCGGCAGCAAGCGCCATGACGATCTTATCCCCCGTCAAGGTCGGATCAAGGAGCGGTTTATAGAGTTCCTGCGAAAGGGGGGAGAGCTGCGAGATAAGTCCCAGCCCTGCCGATACATTCAGGGCCAGCATGGCCCAGAGCATCCACCATTGCGGCGTTCTGACCGCTTCACCGAACATGAAGGAGTTGGCGGCTGATACGCTGGTGGCGGTGGGCGTGAATCCCGCAGGAACCCATCCCTTCGGCGGGTTTTTGTAAAACTGGGCGGCACCGGTCACCAGAACCAGGAATATGATGCCCCAGATATAGAACGTGTTGGCCACCCCGGAAGACATGATTTTCCCTGTTGCGGCTTCCACCACTTTGAAGCCTGCAATCATGCCGGGGGCGATCTGCCCCATGAAAAAGGCGCCGGCGCCGAACCCCATGACCGCAAGCCCCGTAACCAGGCCCCGTTTGTCCGGAAACCAGCGAATCAACGTGGCGATGGGGGTCACGTAGCCAAAACCGTTCCCCAGAGCGGCTACGACTCCGAAACCAAAATAGAGAAGATAGATGTTTCCGATCTGGTCGGCATATCCCGCGATGAGTGTACCGACACCGAACAGGATACCGCCGATCGTTGCCACAAATTTCGGCCCTTTCTTATCTACAAGCGTCCCGCCGAAGGCGGCGGCGCAACCGATGATGCCCATCAGGAGCATGAAAGTGAGCTGCGTCTGCGTTTCGCCCCAGCCATGCGTCACCATGAGCGGCTTCTTAAAAACCGACCACGCGTAAACCGTCCCCAAGCACAGCTGCATAATGATTGCCGCACCGGCAATCAACCACCGTTTTGATTCCAGATTTTCGTTGCTCATAAAACCTCCCTATCATTTATTCGCGCAGGTCATGGCTGCTTTTTAACGGCGTTGGCTCAACGATCTGTCCGCATCAAATCGAAAACAGGGGCTTTCTATCATAAAAGTGGCCGGCACACCATATTATTTTGACGGTCAAAATGGTTTATTTACGTTGCAAAGTACACAATATCGTAAATCAAGTCATTCTCTTAATTAATTCTTGCAATATTATACAAAAACGGTTTATAAAAAAACGGATAGTAAGCCTTAACCATAAGGAATGCCCATGACAGCAACCCCAGACGGGTCCCAAAATCTGAAACTGCGACCAAATCGAACCTTCATCTGCAGTGTTGTTTTTATCGACATTGTTGAATATACGAAGAAATCGGTCAATGAACAGATCCGGCTCAAGGAACACTTCAACGCCCTCCTTACCGAAGCCATCAGGGACATCTCCATCAATGATCGGATCATCCTCGACACAGGTGACGGAGCGGCCATCGGATTCCTCGGCGATCCGGAAGATGCACTCTTTGTGGCCATGAGCCTCCGTGATTCCCTCAAGGACGCCCGGAGCGAAGCAACACCCGACCTCCAGGTCCGAATGGGAGTCAATCTCGGCCCCGTCAAACTTCTGAAGGACATCAACAACCAGATGAACCTGATCGGCGACGGCATTAACGTGTCCCAGCGCATTATGAGCTTTGCCGAACCCGGGCAGCTGCTGGTGTCACGATCCTATTACGACATCGTGTCCTGCCTGTCGCAGGAATATTCCCAGCTTTTTCAACATCAGGGCACGCGGTCTGATAAGCATATTCGAGAGCACGACATCTATGCCGTTGAGCACATGGGAGCAAATCCCATGCCTGTGAAAGAAAAACCGGGCAAAAAACCGGGAACATTGCTCAGGGAAGATGCAGCCGTTGCTCCTGAAAAGCCGGCGACGAAAGCGTCTGCCGGCGCGGGGCCGGAAACGGCGGCATTGCAGGCAAAGCCCGACAAAAACAAAAAAATGCTGATCATCGGGGGGGCCGTGGCTGCCGCGATCATTGTGATCCTTGCTCTCGTCATCATCATTCCGAAGGGCAAAGCGCCGGTGGACGGCGCAAAGACCGCTGCACAGAGTAAATCCGCCGCAACATCATCAGCCAAAACCTCCAAAGCCGAAACGCAATCCGTATCCGTCACGAAAACCACGAACGGTGAAAGTGCATCGGAAACAAAGGCCCGACCTTCAAGCGGGACCTTCAGGGCCGTTTCAGCCGAAGCCCGTGATATCCTTTTTACGGTAACCGGATTGGAGTCATCAGGAAGCGGAACCACCGTTACCATCAAAACCCACAACAAATCCGGCATCGTCAAGAGTGTCGCCCTGTATGACGACAGCTATGGCTGGACAAAGTCGATGATGACTGACGGCAGCGGAAAAAAATACGGCGTCAATACGGTCAGCTTCTTGAAGGGATCGAAAAGGATCAATATGCGTGAGGCAGGAACTGAAGGAATTCAGATTGCTCCCGGAGAGTCCGTCACAACCTTTATGACCTTTAAAAAGGACGGTAAGGGCATCAGGGACTTGAACCTCCACCCGTTTATTTACCAGGGCCGGCGGGATTGGAAGGAATATGACCTCGCGCTGCACCTGAAATCGTAAGGTCGCTCGCTCCATCAGCCCGCCCCCAAGGCTGCACGGGTTGAAAATATGGCCGTTTTTTTGGATTCCACAATGCCGACGCCCCCTGAATCCCGACGGCGGCATTCCCTCGAACGATTACTCGTACTCCTTCGGTACGGCGCAGATGACGATCATCTGATTCTCGGACGACCTGTTCTTATACTGATGCTTTTCGCTGGGCAGCACGAGCGCAAAATCCCCCTTTCTCACAGGAAGTTCTTCGCCGGTTTCCATAACTACGACCCCTTCGCCTTCGATGACATAGTTCAGGTGCTCAAAGGGATGTGTATGGTAAGGCGTATGACCGCCCGGCATAATCGTGAAAACGCGGAAAGAGAACGCCGGTGAGCCGTCGGATTTAGAGATGGGTATCTGCTTCCAGACGTCCTTTGCCCCTTCCATCATCATCTTTGCTTTATCAACTTTATCCAAGCTTGAAATTTTCATAAACCACCTCCGGGATGATGAATACACAATTACGATTAAGAAGTCAATCGATCCTGATGGTTCAAATAAGCCAGGGACTTGCCATGGAAAAGTCGATAAACGGTGCCCCGTTGATAAATTTTCCCGTCACGAATTTCTCTTGACTGAAAATCTCTCGTGAAATAGAGCTATCCGAGTTTACATTGGGGGACATGATGGACGCACAAACCCGCAAGGTCCGTGTCGCAACGCTATCCGTGATCTCGAACACATCCCTCGTGGTCATGAAGCTTGTCGTGGGTCTGCTGATCGGGTCGATTTCGATCATTTCTGAAGCGATTCACTCCGGCGTTGATCTGATTGCGGCCATCATTGCCCTTTTTTCGGTTAAGACCTCAAGCATCCCGCCCGACAAGCAACACCCTTTCGGTCACGGAAAAATCGAAAATATCTCCGGCACCATTGAGGCGCTGCTCATTTTTGTGGCTGCCGGCTGGATTATCTTTGAAGCCGTTCAGAAACTCATGAACCCAGAGCCCCTCGGTACATTGGGATGGGGCGTAAGCGTCATGACGCTCTCAGTAATTTTAAATTATTTTGTATCAAAAAAGCTCTTCAAGGTCGCGAAAGAAACGGACTCCATTGCCCTTGAGGCCGATGCGTTGCATCTCCGTACGGACGTCTATACCTCTGCGGGCGTCATGGTCAGCCTTGCACTGATCTGGTCGGGACAGGCTTTTTTCCCGGAGCTGGATCTGTCCTGGCTTGACCCGGTCGCCGCTATCGCCGTCGCGGCGCTGATCATCAAAGTCTCCTACGATCTGACCATGCGGTCATCAAAAGACCTTCTGGACGCCACACTCCCCCCGGAGGAAGAAGCCTGGATCCGCCAGCGGATTTTGCACCACCAACCCATTATTCACGGGTTCCACCAGTTGCGGACCCGCAAGTCCGGTCATTTCCGCTTTGTGGAGTTTCATCTGAAGGTAGACCCCGAAATGTCGGTCCAGATCTCGCACGCCATTACGGAAGACCTGTCTTTGGACATCGAAAGACAGTTTCCGTCAACGAGCGTTATCATCCATATCGAGCCCTGCGACGGGGACTGTGAAGGCAACTGCCTGCAGGGATGCCTGCTTTCCGAGCAACGGCGACGGGAACAACAGCAGCGATTAGAGCCCTGATGTTTGGCGAGAATCCGGACGCCGATGCCGGAATGTATTTATCACATACGGAAATCGAAAATGAAGGATAAAGCAAAACGTGGCATAAGAACGGTTTCAGGGACCATCAGAATTCTATCCCGAGATCGACTCTTGGCTCAAATATTTTGCCGATCGTTTCCAGTACCGGTTGATTACGCATATCGGTCGACTGAAACAGGAGCTTTTCCCAAGAGCTGTTTCGGCCTGTGTCGCTCGCCGAAATGTTTCTGCCGAGATACTGCATATCACGGTTAAAAAAAGATATCCGGAAGTAACGCGCACTCCCATTTCCCTTAATTTCAGCGGGCGACCGTTCCGAAAGGTGGGGCAGATGATTGTCCCGGCTTATGGCATCTCTGAAGATATCGGACTGGAATAGCGTCTCGCCCTGCATGATGCTTTGCGGGAGCGCCAAAAAAGTCCCAGTGCGCCATAGATAACCGCCCCCAAACTGTGCAGATAACTCGGATAAATAGCTGCTTTGACCATCAGGCCAGATCCGCTCAAATCTTTGTACATGACGAGTCATGACATCAAAAGGATCTCTGAGCCTCACGGGATGGTCGGCGACAGATTTTTCGCGCTTGGCAAACTCACTCTTGCTCGGCTTCAGCATAAGCGCCTTCCTGATCTGAAACGGCTGCCATTGCACGATTTTCCATTCGGCTGAGACATCTGGTGAAAATATCTGAATGAGAAGGCCTATGAAGATCATCATCGGGCAGGCTTTCAGGATGGTCCGGCATAATCCAAGACGGAGATGACGGCTGTTTAACCCCGCTTGAAGACGGGTACCTGGGTAACTCATGACAAATATTTCTTCAATTACAGGGACGACTCTAATGGCAATTTCAATTTCTGGTCAGCCAGCAAGGGATCCGAGGGTTTCATCCTGTTCAGCAGCCGCAGTTGGCTGATGGTCGTACCGTTTCGCCGGGCAATGATTTCGAGTGTCTCGCCTTTTTTCACCCTGTAGTAGGTAAATTTTTCCTTTCCCGCTTGTGCAGGCGCACCCTTTTTCACGACCGCTCTCGTTTCTTTTCCTGCGGGCTTCTCCTTGATTTTAATCATGCGTCCGGCAAGAAGCGGATCCTTGAGCTTCATCCTGTTGATCTTCAAGAGTTCATTGAGGGGGGTCGCATGTTTTTGTGCAATCTTTGCGAGCGTGTCTCCTCTTTGAACCTTGTACAGATAAATATCGGTTTCCGGCTTTAAGGCATCGGACTGACCGGTTTTTTTTGCTTCTGATGAAACCTCGGGCACGTCAGTCACGATGGGCGGCACCGCTGCCGTTTTGCCCAGAGCGGCCATCTTTATCTTCCGGTCAACAAAAAGCGGATCCTTGAGTTTCATTTGATTTAATTTCAACAGGGCCGCCAGCGTTGTATTATGTTTCTTTGCAATCTTTTCAAGCGTATCGCCGCGTTTGACCGTGTAGTATTGATATTTTACCTCTCCGACCTCCGCTTCTTTAACCACCATTGCCTTCTTTATTCTCGTCTCCGGTCGATCACCCGTCACTCCCTTTTGTATGGATTCGGGCTCTTTTTTCGTCACAACAACGCCCTGCGCCGGCCTGACTGCCGGTTCCGCAGGCAGCATCTCCTCAACCGCGTTCGCCAGGACATTGGCAATTCTGGCCTGATGTCGACTGCTGCGGAGGAGCTTTTCTTCATTTTTATTGGAGATATAGCCGGTCTCCACCAGCAGAGACGGGATTTGAGGCAGTTTGAGCACGCGAAAGGGAGCGCCCTGAACAGTGTCAAACTTCAATGGAGACACGCGACTCAATTTGCTGAGCATGCTGCCTCCATAAATCCTCGACGTGTTGATGGTGTTGGTTTGAAACATATTCAGCACAATGGGATCCGAAGCGTCACTATTTTCCCCGTTGGGAGAGCCGCCCATGATATCGGCAAGATTTTCTTTCATGGCCAGCAGTCTTGCTGCTTCCGTACTGGCGCCGCTGGGGGAGAGACAGTAAACGGATGCGCCCTGCGCATCGCGGTTGCGGGCTGCATCAGCATGGATACTTAGAAAAAGATCCGCACCATACTCCCGGGCGATTTTCAACCGCTTGTTGAAAGGCACATAGTAGTCGCCGTTGCGGGTCAGAAAGGCGCGATAGCCTCCCCGTTTATCGAGATTGTCCTTTAACATCCTGCTGACTCTCAGAACGACATCTTTTTCCTGGGTACCCCCGCGGCCGACAGCGCCCGGATCTTCACCGCCATGACCGGGATCGATGACAATAATCCATTCCTTCCTTTCTATTTTGACCTGCTCCCGTTTTGTTGTTTCTTTCTTTTCAATCTCGGGAAGTTCAATATCGATCACCACCCGATCCGGTTTTTCTTCTATTTTTGAGAGCTTGAATACATTGGTATCCACATGATTGGCCAACGATATTTCAATCCTGACGCTTTCCTCGGAAAGGCGTGTCATGGAAATAACCGTCACTCCGGGCTTGTTGAGAACGGATTTATCCGGAAGGTCTTTCGGATAAACGGTGTTTTTAAAGTCGATCCGGACATATTCCTTGTTTTTTTCGACCGTATAATCAGGAACTTCACTGGTATCAATGACGATCCTCGTGTGGTCCGGAGCAACCCAGTGCCGGACATTCAGGATGTTATTCATGGCGTTTGCCTCTGCGGCCCAAGACCCCACAAGAAGCAATACCAGCATGGGAATGATGCGTTTTAACTTTGTCATAATCGTTGATTTCCAAATATAATTAGATATATTGTATCAGACCTGCAAAGCTATTTCAAGCTTCGCAAGGAATAAATGATTGACAAACGCTGTGCTTAATGACATTTTCCGGCAAAATAATTGGGCGATATTTTTCATGTTCATCAGAAACCGGTACGGAAAAATTCATCAAGCCGGAAATTTGATTTACGGGCGTAATATTCCATACGCTTTTGAATGCCACGAATGGAGATGGGGTGCCCCGTGGCAGGACCTTTCTCCACCAGAAAAACCCTCTTGGAACTGACGGATGGCCTCGCTTTCAGATAATCTGTTAGCGCCTGAATGAACAAGTACTTTCGATAATGCCATTTTCTCTGCAGAAAAAGTTAACTGAGGATATCTATGCAGGAAAATTGTTTTAAAGAGTCTTTATTGAATCCCACCGTGTTCCCGGTCACTTGGGAACTGGTGCCGGGAAGGGGTGCAAGAGAAGCGGCCCAGGAAAAGGCCATGTCCCTGGCCAAACAGGCCGCTCACGGAGTAAAGATCCATGCCTTGACCGTTACAGACAATCCCGGAGGAAGCCCCGCCATGTCTGCCGATTTCATAGGCAGCGAAATTGTGAAACTGGGCATTGAGCCACTCGTCCATTTTACTTGCAAAGACAAGAACCGCAGTCAAATCGAAAGCCAACTTTATGCCCTGGATCGGACAGGTATCCGAAACCTTCTGGTTATGAGCGGCGATTACCCTGTATCCGGCTACCTTGGGAGACCTGCCCCGGTTTTTGACCTGGATCCCATCCATACCCTGCAACTGATATCGGACATGAACCGGGGGCTCACGTATCCGGGAGTCAAAGGTAACATCCGCCATCAGCCCAGCGATTTTTTCCCCGGAGCTGTCGTTTCTCCCTTCAAGGCGACAGAAGCAGAGCAGATGGTTCAGTATTACAAACTCAAAAAGAAGATCGATGCCGGCGCCCAATTTATCGTTACGCAACTGGGATACGATGCCCGAAAATTTCATGAAGTGTTACTTTTTATGAAGCTCAGCGGTTTCAACCTTCCGCTTATGGGAAATATTTATATCCTTCCGTACGGTGCGGCCAAAATGATGAACCGCAATGAACTGCCCGGCTCCGTCGTCACGGATAAACTCCTGGCCCAGCTGGATCGAGAGCGAAACGATCCCGATCGCGGAGAAGGGGCCAGAATACTGCGCGCAGCTCGGATGTACGCTATTATGAAAGGAATGGGCTTTAGCGGGGTACATATCGGCGGGCACAATATTAAATATGAACAAGTGGAAGAAATTATCCGTCAGGGTGAGGAACTCGCATCCCAATGGACCGACCTTATCCGCTACTTCGATTATCCCATTGCCGACGGCTTTTATTATTTTGAGTACGATCCAAACACAGGCCTGAATCAGGAAACGCCGACTAAACGTCAGTTTCGGCCGCTCGATGCCAGAGTCGAAATTTCCTATGGGTTTTCACGAATGTCCCATAAACTTCTGTTTGAACCAGGAAAAAAACTTTACGGCATCATGAAGGGACTCAGCAGCGCAGTTGCAGGAACAAGGCTTGAGCGCTTTTTTCACAAACTTGAACACTTAACCAAAGTCTTGATTTTTGACTGCAAGGATTGCGGTGACTGCGCCCTCATTGATGTGGCCTACCTCTGTCCGATGTCGCAGTGTCCGAAACACCAGCGCAACGGAGCATGCGGCGGGAGCTTCGAGGGGTGGTGCGAAGTCTATCCCGGAAAGAAGCAGTGCGTCTATGTTAAGGCTTATGCCCGGTTGAAGAAATACGGGGAAGAAATGCAACTGGATAAAGATATTATCCCGCCTTGCAACTGGGATCTTCATCAAACGTCATCCTGGATCAATTTCTATCTGGGTAAAGACCATACCTCAAAAAGACAGGGCGGTAGTTAGTCCGGAAATTAATAATTTATTCATTGAAGATTATGACGGGATATAGTAGAAGCTCGCAATAAGGGCGATTAGCTCAGTTGGATAGAGTGCTGGCCTCCGAAGCCAGATGCCGTGAGTTCGAGTCTCACATCGCCCGCCAAAGATATCATGGGGTTAGGCAAGCTGCTTAGCTCCTTATTTTTTAAGCACGCGGCACTCCCATTGCTGCGAAGATTGAATTCTGCCCCAATCGGCAAATTTTGTCCTATCGACAGGAAACGGGCTTTCAGTTATCGTCTTACGGTGAAACGGGCGTAAAACAGATAATCAAAGGATGCACAATATGTCATATTTAACGATTAGTGGTCAAAGCGTCACTCTCGAAGAGATCGTCTCGGTGGCCAGAAACAAGAAGCGGATCCGGATCAGTACGGACAGCGCTTTCATCGACAAAATTGAGCGGTCCAGATCCATGCTTGCAGACGCCGTAAACAGGGATATCCCCGTGTATGGTGTGACGACCGGATACGGTAAATCCTGTGGCAAACGCCTGCCCAAAGACAAGGTGATCAGGAAGAATGGCGCCAGCCCCCTGCATTTTCATGGGTGCGGCACGGGGGAACCCCTCGGCATTGAGGAGACGCGCGCCGCCATGGTTTGTCGCCTGCTTTGCCTTGCCCGTGGATATTCCGGTGTTTCGCTCCTGCTTCTGGAAAAGGTCGCGGCTTTTCTAAACAGCGGAATTACGCCCGTCGTCCCGTCCGAAGGTTCCGTTGGCGCCTCCGGCGATTTGACGCCCATGTCCTACATTGCCGCTACGCTTGCGGGTGATCGGGAGGTTTTCTACCGGGGACGACGGATGCCTGCCGCAGAGGCCATCCGCAGGGCAAAACTCACCCCTTATGCCTTTCAAATGAAAGAGCACCTTTCCATGATGAACGGGACGTCGATTATGACGGGAATCGCCGCAATCGCAGTTGAAAGAACCGTCCGGATCCTCGAGGCCGCCGTTTGCGCCACGGCCCTGACCCTCCATGCCCTGAAAGGAAAGGCGCATCATTTTCATCCGATTATCGGCGAGGCCAAGCCCTTTCCGGGTCAGATCCGGATCGCTCAAAAGCTGATCCGGCTCCTGCAAACGAAAGCCGACCTTTCAAAACTCGAAGAAAATTCTCCGGAAAGCCTCCAGGATCCCTATTCCATTCGCTGCACACCTCAGATTGCCGGTGTTTTAGACGACGCCCTGCAGTGGATTTCAGCCTGGGTTACCACGGAGGCAAACAGTTCCAACGACAATCCGATCTTCGATCCCGAAACGGGGATGCCGCTCATGAGCGGAAATTTTTATGGTGGCCACATGGCCTTCGCAATGGACGCCCTCAAGTCGGCTGTGGCATCTCTTGCCGATATGTCCGACCGCCAGATCACGCTCCTCGTGACCCCCCAGCATAACCGGGGACTCCCAGCCGATCTTGTCGGCGTCAGAGGGGAAGATGCCGTTTTTCATCACGGTTTCAAGGCTATGTCCATCACGGCCTCAGCCCTCGCCGCAGAGGCCCTGAAAAACACCATGCCCGCAGGGTCCTTTTCACGATCGACGGAGTCTCACAACCAGGATAAGGTCAGCATGGGAACCATTGCCGCCCGAGATGCTGCGCGCGTCTGTACGCTCACCGAACGGGTCATGGCTATCCACCTGATCGCCGCGGCGCAGGCGTGCGAACTCCGGGGCAACATCCGGTACCGGCCCCAGCTTAAAACCCTCTTGAAACACATCAGAAAAATCGCCGCACCGACGCGGGAAGACCGTCCCATGGACAGCGATATTGAATGCATGGTTCAGTCCATCGTTTATTCTGACATTTTTCAGACCTGATCATGAAACAGAATCATCAGCGCAGAAACAGTTCTGAGGCAGCCGGGCCTGCGGCATGCCTGGGTTGAGGTCCCCCCGCTATGAAAATATTGCTCGTATCCACAAATACAGAGACCGCCCCTTCACCGGTTTATCCTGTCGGGCTTGATTATGTGGCAGGCATCGCCTCTCCTCGTCACGATGTGAAGATCCTTGATCTGAATGAAAAGCACGGCATGGAGAGGCTAACAGGTCTCATCGAGGATTTTGCCCCCCACTTGATCGGTTTATCTCTACGTAACATTGATAATCAGGATGCTTTCGAGACTAAAAGTTATATTGACAGATATAAACGGCTTATTTTCTCAATTCGATCAATGACTTCAGCGAAAATTGTCCTGGGCGGAAGCGGTTTTACGATTTTTCCCTCCGAACTGATGGAGACATTGGACGCCGATTACGGGATTGTCGGTGATGGGGAGCGATTGATCCTGCTTCTCGATGCCATTGAAACGCGGTCCGACGCGTCGCGTATTCCGGGCGTTATTTTTAAAAACAAACCCTTTGCCGGTTTTCCCGACAGTCGGGACATGGCGTTTCAGAGGTACTTTGACGTGGACAGTCCCCATGTCCGTTATTATCTGAAACAAGGAGGGATCCTGAATCTCCAGACCAAGAGGGGATGTCCTTTCCGTTGCATTTACTGTACCTATCCCCATATTGACGGTAGCAACTTACGATTGGTCGACCCTGATGAAGTGGCACAGACCGCTCTGATGCTTCAGGAAGCAGGTGCAAGGTATTTGTTCATTACGGATTCAACCTTTAATTGCAGCACCGATCACAGTTTAAGTGTGGCCAAAGCATTCATCAAGGCCCGCCTTTCGATCCCCTGGGGAGCATTTTTTGCTCCTTTCAGGCCCATACCTGATTACTATAAAATCATGGTCGATGCGGGTCTGACCCATGTCGAATTCGGGACAGAATCTTTGTGCGACCGTGTCCTGTCGGCTTACGGGAAACCTTTTTATGCGGATGACATTTTTTGTGCCCATAAATCCGCTTCCGATGCAGGTCTTCACATTGCCCATTATCTTCTTTTCGGGGGACCGGGGGAGGATGAGAAAACCATAGAAGAGACATTAACGAAGGCAGGCAATCTGGAGAAAACGCTGCTGATCCTTTTTTGCGGTATTCGAATCTATCCTCATACCGCCATCCATCAGATTGCCGTCAGGGAGGAACAGATTACGCGTGACCAGAATCTCCTGGAACCCGTCTTTTACCGATCGCCCGCGCTGAATCTGGATCGGATAATGAACATGCTGAGAGCGCGTGCGTCAGAGTGTTCATCCTGGGTTTTGGGTTCCGGAAACGAGAAAACGGCAAGTATTGTCTCTCGTTTGCATGCCCGCGGTCGTTGCGGGCCGCTGTGGGAGCAACTGATATCCTGAAAACCAGCAAGTGATCTTTCGTTTAATGATTGAATGACCAAGTCCTTTAGGGATGTTACCGGGACGCACCGACCTTGAGCGTCTTCAGGCGGTGGAGATAAATTTCTTGATTTCTGTAAAATTATGATATAAGAACCGCTTCCGTTTTAAAATAAAAGGACTCCTTGTCCGGACATCTGTCCTGACTTTAGAGCCGAGAGGAGAAAAAATTGAGGAGATACGAGACTGTTATCATTGTCCCTGCTGATCTTCCGGATGATGAAATCATCGGTTTGGCTGACCGCTACCAAGCTATCATCACAAACCATAAAGGGTTGGTGATGAAGATCGAGAAGTGGGGAAAGAGAAAGCTGACTTACGAAATCAGAAAGCACAACCGGGGATTTTATCTGCTGATTGATTTTGCAGGTCAAGGCGCCGTCGTTGCCGAGCTGGAAAGAAATCTCAAGATCGATGACAAGATCTTGAAGTTCATGACCGTCAAAAAGGACGATCATGTCCTTTTGGAGGATCTTGAGAAAGAGATTGCCGCTGCCTCACCCGCTGCCACTGCTGCAGAAACAGAGGTTAAAATCATAGAAATTGCAGGGGGCAATCCGGCCGAGACCAGTAAGCCCGACGAGGCAGAGACCGAAGAAGCCCGGGAAGGAGGCAATTAGAAATGGCAGAACCATCAAGATTTCAAGGTCAGAGACCGCCGAGGCCCCAGAAAAAATTTTTTCACCGCCGGAAATTCTGTCGATTCTGCACGGATTCCACGATAAAAAGTGATTATAAAAATCCCATGACCCTCAGGGATTTTGTCACGGAGCGGGGCAAAATCATGCCGCGGAGAATCACGGGGAATTGCGCCATCCACCAACGGGAGCTGACATTGGCCATTAAGAGAGCCAGAACGATCGCGCTTCTGCCCTTTGTCGTTTCCGAAGGCTGATCTCAATTAAATAATATGGGGGTTTGCAAGAGTCGTTTGTTGATCGCATAAGCATGCTCCATGCTGATCATCACGAGCGAGGAAACGCCGATTGACGACAGGATTGGCCTTTGAAGGAAGAATGGGGTGGCTTGCTTAATCGTGATTTCGTTCTGGGTATCGTCATATCCACCCTTTCTTTATTATCGGTCGTGCTGCTTCCCCTGCTTGGCGCCATGGTGATTGTCCTGACACCGCTGCCGGTTCTCTTTTATTTTGCAAAATTTGGCAGGTTCGGAGGGGGTGTCGTTTTTGGAGCCTCGCTTGCGCTGGCTCTGCTGATTGTCAGGTTTATCAATCCGAATGTCATCTTTCCCCTGCTCTTCTTTATTTTTGTCGGAGCCACGGGAATGATGCTTGCGGAGATGCTCAGAAGGTCGTTGTCGATTGAAAAAACGCTGATGGTCCCTTCGGCGGCCCTTCTGACCTGCAGCGGATGCCTTCTGTTGATAGAGGCTACTCAAACGGGACAGCCGCCGTGGCAGCTCATTGAGAACTTCACATCGAGCAGTATCCGGGAAAACATAAAACTTTATGAACAACTGGATATTTCTTCCGAGCAAATCGCGCTTATTAAAGATCATGCCGGGCAGATCGCCGCTCTGCTGACGCGTATCTTTCCCGCGATCTTTTTAGTCAGTACCAGCCTTATTATCTGGCTGAATATTTTAGCGGCACGGTTTCTTTTCCGGAGGCATGGCCTGTATTATCCTGATTTTGGCGACCTGACCTGCTGGAAAGCCCCCGACAAAATCGTCTGGCTATTGATCGGCACTGGGGGAATGCTTTTGATTCCGTTGGCAGCGGTGAAATATGCCGGCATGAATCTGCTGATCATCTGCCTGTTTGTTTATCTTTGCGCAGGACTGTCGATTATCGGCTATTTTTTTAAAATCAAAAGGACTTCCCTTTTTTTAAAGGTTCTGTTTTATGTTCTGGTCCTGATTCAACAATATCTGTTGCTCTTTGTGATGGTCCTGGGATTGTTTGATCTCTGGGCTGACTTCAGAAAATTGATCAAACCGGCACGAGATCCGAATATGTAGGCCGGTGCTCAGTATTGATCTTCACTTACAATTTAGGAGGCATGTCATGCAGGTCATATTAGCGCAAAATGTGCAATCCCTCGGTAAAGCGGGAGATGCGGTCAAAGTATCCGATGGTTACGCACGAAATTTTCTGATCCCCAAAGGGCTCGCCATGGAAGCCAATTTTAAGAATCTCAGCGTGCTGGACCATGAAAAGAAAATGATCCTGCTGAAGGCGGAGAAAGAAAAAAAGACCGCGGAAGCGATGGCGGAAAAGTTCAAAAACGTGACCTGCACGATCAAGCGCCGCGTCGGCGAGCAAGACAAACTATTTGGTTCCGTCAATACCAAAGACATCCAGGAAGTTTTACTGTCTCAATCGCTGAAAATGGACCGGAAAAGCATCGTACTGGACGAACCGATCAGGGAGCTGGGCGAGTTTCCGGTGACGATCCGGTTATCAGCCGGCGTCACCGCAGAAATTAAAGTGGTCGTGATCTCTGAGTCCTGACCCTCTGTCTTGTGTGTGATTTTTCTGTGGCAAAAAGAAGACCATGAAGGATATTGATACATCCCTGCACCGCCTGCCTCCCCAGAATCTGGATGCGGAACAGTCCATCCTCGGCGGGATTCTTCTGGACAATCAGTCGTTGAACAGTGCTCTGGAGATTCTGGAGCATAGGGATTTCTACAGCGAATCGCATCGGAAAATCTATGCAGCCATTCTGGATCTTTTCGAGCGGAATGAACCCTGTGATCTGATCACCCTAAGCAACATTCTTAAGGATAAGAAGCAGCTGGATCAGGTGGGAGGCATGGCCTACCTGGCCTCGCTGGTGGACAATGTCCCCTCTGCCGCCAATGTGGTCTATTACGCAAAAATCGTCAAAGAAAAGGCCATACTCAGGCGCCTGATCGGAACGGCCACGGAAATCCTGACAAAAAGTTATAATACCGGTGCTGATATTGACGAGGTCCTGGATGAAGCGGAACACGCCATTTTTGAAATTTCTGAAAATAAAATCCGTCCAGCCTTTTTTCCTCTCAAAAACATTATCAAGGACAGCTTCAAAACGATAGAAAAGCTCTATGAACGGAAGGAATTGATCACCGGTGTGCCCACGGGGTTTGAAAAAATTGACGATCTGACGTCCGGCCTGCAGAATTCTGATCTAATCATCGTCGCCGGCCGGCCCAGCATGGGAAAGACAGCTTTTGCACTTAATATCGCCCAGCATGCCGCAACGGAAGGCGGGATCTCCGTGGCCATCTTTTCACTGGAAATGTCCAAGGAGCAACTGGCCCTCCGCATGCTATCCACGGCCGCCAAAGTGGATTCCCAGCGCCTCAGGAAAGGATTTCTGGGGGAAACGGACTGGCCGAAACTGACCACGGCCGCCGGCCGGCTCTCCGAAGCCCTTATTTTTATCGATGACACACCGGCCATCACCGCGCTGGAAATGAAAGCCAAGGCGAGGCGGCTGAAAGCGGAATCCGGTCTTGGCCTGATCATTCTGGATTACCTCCAGCTGATGCGGGGCGGAACCTATAAGGACTCGCGGGAACAGGAAATCTCCGAGATCAGCCGCTCCCTCAAGGCCTTGGCAAAGGAATTAAGCGTCCCGGTGATCGCCCTGTCGCAGCTGAACCGGAAAGTGGAAGACCGGACAAACCGGCGGCCGCATATGGCCGATTTGCGGGAATCCGGGGCCATAGAACAGGACGCGGATGTAATTGCCTTTATTTACCGGGATGAAGTCTACAACAAGTCAGAAGACAACCCGGAAAAGGGGTTGGCTGAAATTATCATCGGCAAGCAGCGAAACGGCCCCACGGGCATGGTCAAACTGGCCTTCCTCGAAAAATACACCTGTTTTGAAAATCTGGCCCGTTCCGAAGATGTGCATTGATTAACCTTCCGGAAGCTCTTGCTTTTTTCCAAAATATGGAATGGCCAGACGCATTTTTTTTAAGGCCTGTTTTTCAATCTGTCTGGCCCGTTCCCGGGTGATCCGGTAACGGTCGCCAATCTCCTGGAGGGTGAATGGATTGTCCGCCATGACCCGGTGCTTGATGATGTACTTTTCCTTTTCATTGAGCATCGCCAAAGCCCCGGCAATATTCCTTTTCACCAAGGACAGCTCTTCCTTTTTGATCAACGAGGTTTCCTGATCCTCACCCTCGTATGTCAGGTAGTCCATATGGGTCATTTCCCCATCCTCACTGATATAGGCTTCCAGTGAGAGGTCCCTGTGACTCAAACGAAGATCCATTTCCTCGATTTCCACGACCTTAACCCCAAGAGACTCGGCAATCTCAATAAATTCTGGATTCTTCTGCGAAAGAGTCCCGAGTCTTTTTTTCGCCTGGGAGAGCTTGAAGAATAATTTCCGCTGGGCCTGGGTGGTTCCGATTTTAACCAGACTCCAGGATTTGATAATATAATTCTGCATATAGGCCCTGATCCACCAAACCGCATAGGAAATCAAACGATATCCTTTGTATGGATCGAATTTTTTAACGGCATGCATGAGTCCGATGTTGCCCTCCTGAACCAAATCACTGAGTTTTAATCCGTAGTTACGGTACTCATGGGCAATTTTTACGACAAACCGAAGGTTGGAAACAACGAGTTTCTCCGCAGCCGCCATGTCGTTGTACTTTTTCAGCCGGACCGCCAGCTTGAATTCTTCTTCCGCTGTCAGGATGGAAAAACGGTTTATTTCCGCAATATAGATGTCAAGGGTGCCGGTTACGGCCGGTAATTCCAAGGATAACCTCTCCAGATATTCAATAATTTTGTGATTGATGCTGATACAATGATTCGATTTTAACGGTCAAGCTTTTTATGATCCCTCTGCAACCGGTCATTTTATCGCCTGATGATACAAATTAATAACCCCGCTTGACATCAACCCCACAGGTTATTAATCTATAAAGATAACAACGGTCCTAAAAGGGGGTAAAATGGCTACTGTCAGT
The DNA here is from genome assembly GCA_963743175.1 of uncultured delta proteobacterium. Lineage (GTDB taxonomy): Bacteria > Desulfobacterota > Syntrophia > Syntrophales > Fen-1087 > JAPLJM01. Next base: position 112,522 of record CAVUOQ010000013.1, read on the forward strand.
AAAGTTATCCTTGAACATGCCTGCCGCATTGCCGGTGAGATCGGTGCAAAGGCCGTGCTTATGTATGCCGCCGTAGCGGACGATCTTCCTGTCATCAACGACCCCGGCTTGTGTATGAACATCATTCTCATCACCAAGGGAGATGAAGAAATCCCCTCGAAATTCAAGGATTGCGGTGTCCTGATTCAGGTCCCCAATGTCAACCTCACCCGTGTCGGACAGATTAAAATCGCAATTACCAAGGGCATTGCGTTGGGTCTTTTCACACAGGGAGACAAGCTGGTATGCGTGAGCGGCGTCCCGCGGTTTGGTTATGTGGATAGTATTTTCGTCATTGATGTGGGCAAAGAATTTGAAATTCTGGTTTCCGGCAACTTCAGCGACCTGGCCCAGGGGGTTTATCCGGAAGTTTTTGGCGCGGTCATGAATCTGGCCATCGAGCTGGCTGCACAGGGCCGGGAAGGCCGGAAGGTGGGAACGATTTTTGTTCTGGGAGACCATGAAAAGGTCATGCAGCTGTCCAGACAGATGATTATCAATCCTTTTATGGGATACACAGACGAGCAACGAAACATCCTCAATCCGGAACTCAAAGAGACCATCAAGGAGTTTTCCGCCATTGACGGTGCATTCATCGTCAAAGACAACGGCACGATTGTTACCGCCGGCAGACATCTGAGTGCCGCAATGGACAGCAGGGATTTCCCTCAGGGACTTGGCAGCCGGCATATCGCCGCCGCCGGGATCACGAGCATCACCAATGCCATTGCCATCGTTTTATCCGAATCGACGGGAAACGTCAGTGTTTTTAAAGATGGTAAAAGCCTCGTCAGCATCGAAAAACCGATCGATTAACAGGAGACATTATGAGATTCGATAAATTCACCCTGAGGGTTCAGGAAGCCCTGCAAACCGCCATGAATCTGGCGTCGCAGCAGGGGCACCAGGGTATTGAGCCGGAGCATCTTCTGGCGGCATTTCTTGAGCAACCGGAGGGGATCGTGGGGGCCATCCTGAAAAAACTGGGCGCTGATCCCGGACAGATTGCCTCGGAACTCAAGAAGGCGTTGGGCAAGCGGCCCCGTGTCGAAGGCGCCGGCCTTGGGCAACCGGGCATGACACCGGGCCTGAACCTTGTTCTGGATCGTGCCCTGACCGAAGCGGCTCGTCTGCGGGATGAATATGTCAGTGCCGAGCATATCCTGATCGTGATCTCAGGCGAGAAGGATGGTGCAGCCGCTGGAATTCTGCGCGCAGCCGGCGTGACCCAGGACGGCATCTTCAGAGTTCTGGTCGATATTCGGGGAAATCAGCGGATTACGGATCCCAATCCCGAGGATAAATATCAGGCATTGAAGCGTTATGCCAGAGATTTTAATGAACTGGCCCGGAAAGGAACATTTGATCCGGTTATCGGCCGGGATGAGGAAATCCGGCGGGTCATGCAGGTCCTTTCACGCAGGACAAAGAATAATCCGGCCCTGATCGGCGAGCCCGGCGTGGGCAAAACGGCCATTGTGGAAGGTCTTGCCCAGCGAATCGTAAACGGCGACGTCCCGGAAAGTCTGAAAAACAAAAGGGTCGTGGGTCTCGATATCGCCGCCTTGGTGGCAGGCGCCAAGTACCGGGGAGAATTTGAAGACCGGTTGAAGGCCGTCCTTAAGGAGGTGACAGATGCCCAGGGGGAAATCATCCTCTTTATCGATGAGATTCACACGGTGGTCGGGGCCGGCGCCGCCGAAGGGTCGGTAGACGCCTCCAACATGCTGAAACCTGCCCTTGCACGGGGTGAACTGCGCTGTGTCGGCGCGACGACCCTCAATGAATACCGGAAGTATATTGAAAAGGATCCGGCACTGGAGCGGCGTTTTCAGCCCATCCTGGTCCGGGAACCCACTGTGGAGGATACAATTGCCATTCTGCGCGGCCTCAAGGAACGGTACGAGGTTCATCACGGGGTCAGGATTAAGGATTCCGCCATCATTGCCGCGGCCACCCTCTCGAGCCGCTATATTGCCGACCGTTTCCTGCCCGATAAAGCCGTCGATCTGATCGATGAAGCCGCCTCTCGCATGCGGATCGAACTGGACAGCATGCCGGCGGAAATCGACGCCATTGACCGGAAAATCATTCAAATGGAAATAGAAAAGCAGTCGCTCCTCAAGGAAACGGACAAGACTTCCCTGGAGAGACGTGACAAACTTGATCACGAACTTGCGGAACTCAGGGAATCGATGAACCGGATGAAGCGCCACTGGACTTCTGAAAAGGAGGCGATCAAAAAGATTCAGGCGATCAAGGGCCGGATTGAAGCTAATAGGATAGAAGAAATGAATGCGCAACGGGAAGGGAATTTGGCCCGGGCGGCAGAGCTGCGCTATGGTAAACTGGTTGAATTGAATAAAGAACTGGAAGCAGACCAGATCAAACTGATGGAGACACAAAAAGATGAAAAAATGCTCAAGGAAGAGGTGGACTCAGAAGATGTGGCTGACGTGGTCGCCAACTGGACCGGTATCCCGATGGCCCGCATGCTGGAGAGCGATGTCCAGAAACTGATTCATATGGAGGAAAGGCTCAAGCAGCGTGTAATCGGCCAGAATGAGGGGATTGCCGCTGTTTCCAGTGCGTTGCGCAGGAGCCGGTCCGGATTACAGGACCCCAACCGTCCCATCGGATCATTCATTTTTCTGGGTCCCACAGGCGTCGGAAAGACTGAACTGGCGCGGGCGCTGGCCGAGTTTATGTTTGACAGCGAACAGGCGATGATCCGGATTGACATGTCGGAATTCATGGAAAAACACTCGGTGGCCCGGCTGATCGGGGCGCCTCCGGGATATGTCGGTTATGATGAGGGTGGATATCTGACCGAAGCGATCCGGCGAAAACCTTACGCCGTCATTCTGTTCGACGAGATCGAAAAAGCTCACCCCGATGTATTCAACATTCTCCTACAGATCCTCGACGACGGCCGGCTTACCGATGGTCACGGACGAACAGTGGATTTCAAGCATACCATTGCAATCATGACCTCCAATATCGGCAGTCAATTCATGCAGGATCAGACATTGAATGAGGAAGAAAGAAGAACACGCACCCTAGAGATTTTGCGGGCAAGTTTTAAGCCGGAATTCCTCAACCGGATCGATGATATCATCACTTTCAGAGCCCTGAGTGTTGACGACCTGGATCATATCGTGGACATCCAGTTGGGATTAATTCAGAAACGGTTGTTGGATCGGAAGATAACGCTGACATTGACAGACAAGGCAAAAAAATATATAGCCAAAATCGCCTATAGCCCGGTGTATGGGGCAAGACCCTTAAAACGGGCATTGCAAAAGATGATTCTGGATGACCTGTCCATGCTGCTCCTGGAGGGGAAATTCATTGACGGGGACAACATCCGGGTCGATCTATCCAAGAACAGCGAGTTAAACTTTCAGAAAATCAATAAGTAGTTGAATTTCTGAGAATACTTTCAACACACAAGACCTTTGAAAAAAGGCTTCGCTGCGTCTCAAAAATCTTTTCCGCTGAGAGGACGACCAGATGTAATCATGATTCATGACATACCATTGAAGTCATCTCTGGAAAGGCGGAAAATATTGGACTCGCCGCTTGCGAACCATTTTTCAGCGGTTATGCAAAGCTCTCCACCCCTGTGCCGATTGAGGAGAGGATTACCGGTTTAAGAAATATACGATTCGAATACAGGAGGGAAAAATGGAAGAAAAGAAGGATAAATCCTACGTTATCCGCGACAAACGGATTTTTGCTGAGACAGGGGATGTGCGCCGGAACGAGGAATCCCCGACCCAAGCAAAACCGCTCGAAACTCAGTCGGAACCGGAATGTCAAGAGACTGAAAAAGAGTCACCGGAATTTTCGCAGGAAGAAGCCTTTCCGGAAGTGAATTTTGTCAATTTTATCCTGTCCTTGAGTACTACGGCCATGTATCACTTCGGCGATTTTCCTGATCCGGTATCCCAAAAGGCTCAAAGAAATCTGGCCGCAGCCAAGCAGACGGTCGATATCCTGGGCATGCTCAGATCCAAAACGGAAGGAAATCTGGATGACAATGAAAAATCCCTCATGGACGGACTTCTGTTTGAGTTGAGAATGCGCTATGTCAAGGAGAAGGATCGTCCATGATCCGGAAACTGTCGCCGGCCAAGGTCAATCTTTATCTGCGCGTCCTGCGCAAACGCCAGGACGGTTATCACGACATTGCCAGCCTGATGCAGCGGATCAGCCTCTGCGATGAGATGACTTTCATTCCGTTAGAAAACGGGATCCGGGTCCGTTGCCCCGGCAGTGCTCTTCCCGAGAATGAGGAAAATATTGTTTTTCGGGCGGCGGAGGCTTTTTTCAGACGAGCTTCGCATATTGCCGGCGGCATTGACATTGCCATCAACAAGAAAATTCCCGTAGCCGCCGGCCTGGGCGGCGGCAGTTCCAATGCGGCGACGACACTTGTGACGCTGAACGAGCTCTTCGGGTGTCCTTACACGAAGGAAGATCTCATGAAGATCGGGGTCACTCTGGGGGCGGACGTCCCCTTTTTTATTTTTGAGAGAACGGCATGGGCCTTCGGTATCGGCGAGCGCCTCCAGGTTGCCGAAGACATCCCTCCCTTCCCGTTGCTCCTCGTTAATCCGGGTTTTGCGCTATCTACAAAAATGATTTATCAAAATCTCAATTTAAGATTGACAAACGGGACAATTCATTATAGCATCCCGCGATTTTTGACGGTCCATGACTTGGCTAAAGGGCTCTTTAACGATCTGGAGAAGGTTTCCATCGGGATGCACCCCGCGCTGGCGGATATTAAAAAATGCCTGATGACGTACGGCGCCCTGGGCGCCCTCATGTCCGGCAGCGGTCCCACCGTCTTCGGTCTTTTTGAAAAGGAACAACAGGCCATCATCGCGGAAAAGGCGTTGGCCGGCATGAACGGCTGGGTTGTATTCAGAGCGGCGTCCATCTGAATTTTCCGGCCATCCCTTGCGAAGATCCGGTCTGAGGGTATTGCAGATCAGAAGGCATTTGGGGCGTCGTCAAGCGGTAAGACACAAGGTTTTGGTCCTTGCATTCGGGGGTTCGAATCCTCCCGCCCCAGCCAATAGATACATGGCGGCAGCCATGAAAGGAATTCAATGCTTGAAAGAATACGAGTCTTTTCGGGAAATTCAAACGTGGCCCTTGCCGAAAAGATTTGCGGCAATCTGGGCGTCCCCCTGGGAAAAGCCAGCGTAACCACCTTCAGCGACGGCGAGACCCGGGTGGAAATTAACGAAAACGTCAGGGGTATGGATGTTTTTATTATCCAGTCCAGTTGTCCGCCCGTCAATGTCACACTCATGGAACTGCTGATCATGATCGATGCCATGAAACGGGCATCGGCCGACCGTATCACAGCTGTGATTCCTTATTACGGCTATGCCCGCCAGGATCGAAAAGTGACGCCGCGGGCTCCCATTACCGCGAAACTGATTGCCGACCTGATCACGACCGCGGGCGCCCAGCGGGTACTTTCCATGGACCTTCACGCCGGCCAGATTCAGGGCTTCTTTAACATTCCCGTCGATAATCTTTTCGCCACGCCCGTCCTTTTAGACTACATGAAGAAGAACTTTCAGGATGACATCGTTATCGTTTCGCCCGATACAGGCGGTGTGGAGCGGGCGCGGGCCTTCGGATCACGCCTGGGGGTAAATCTCGCCATCATCGACAAGCGCCGGGAAGGACCGAACGAAGCGCAGGTCATGAATATCATCGGGCACGTCCGGGATAAAAAGGCTGTTATTCTGGATGACATGGTTGACACGGCAGGAACGGTCGTTCAGGCCGCCACCGCCCTGAAAGAGGCCGGCGCCGTTGAGGTGTTTGTGTGCGCCACCCATCCCGTGCTTTCCGGCCCGGCGATTGAAAGACTTGAAAAATCAGATATTAAAGAGGTCGTCGTGACCGACACGATCCCGCTGCATCCCAAGGCCCAGGCCTGCAAATGCATCAAGGTGCTGTCTGTCGCTTCACTGCTAAGCGAGGCGGTCAGAAGAATTTATTATAATGATTCCATAAGTTCGTTATTCATATAGGAGGATACAATGGAGGCGATTGCTTTAAATGCCCTCATGCGCAAGGAAACCGGTAAAGGTCCGGCCCGAAGACTGAGAATGGCGGGAGGTGTGCCTGCCGTTTTTTATGGCCCATCCGCGGAAGCGATTCTGTTATCCGTCAACGCCTCGGATTTACTTAAATTGTTGAGGAAGCGCGAAGAAAATGTGTTCATCCGCTTGATCATCGACGACGGCAGCAAGAAGCTGGAAAAATTTTCCATGGTCAAGGACGTGCAGATGGAGCCCGTTACCAGGCGCTTCTATCACGCGGATTTTTATGAAATCAGCATGGACCGCCCGTTCACGTTTAATGTCCCCATTCATTTCAAAGGCCTGCCGGCGGGGGTTGAAAACGGCGGTGATCTACAGCATGCGAGGCGTGAGCTCAAGGTATCCTGCCTCCCGACAAAACTTCCGGATTTCATTGAGGTGGACATCAGCGGCCTCAATATCGGCGATCACTTGAGGGTGAGCGATGTCAGGGCAATAGAGGGGCTCACACTGCTTGATGCCGGCGAATTCCTCATTGCTTCCATTTCGGCGCCCAAGGCGGTCATCGTCAAGACCGAAACGGAAGAACCTGAAGAACCGGCAGAACCGGCCGTTGTCGGACGAAAAGGCGCAAAAAGCGAAACCTCATAAAGAGTTAAATAAACGGGAGGAACAAGCGAGAGGATCACTCTTGTGAAACTGATCGCCGGTCTCGGAAATCCGGGAAGCAGATATCAGTTCAGCCGTCACAACATCGGTTTCCTGGTTCTGGATCGGCTGGCTGACCAGCATCGGATTACCATCGCTCAGCAGGGGTTCGGCGCATTTTTCGGGAAGGGCATCATTTCCAGTCATCCTGTCCTGCTCGTCAAACCGCAGGGTTACATGAACCTGAGCGGGAGCGCCGTTAAAAAGTTCTTTGATTATTTTAAGATCGCAGGGGAAGATGTCATAGTCGTCCATGACGACTTGGACCTGCCGTTCGGAACCATTCGGATGAAGGCGGGCGGCGGTCCCGGAGGACATAAAGGGTTGGTCTCGATCATCGATCACCTGGACGTTGCGGGTTTCAACCGGGTCAGGCTGGGCATTGGAAAACCGGATCGCAAGGAAATGGTTGAAAGCTATGTCCTTTCACCTTTTTCTTCAGAAGAAATGAATGGGCTGCCGCAGGTGATCACGGCCGCGGCAGAGATCCTGACCGAGATGCTCTCATCGGGGATTCAGGCGGCTATGTGTCAGTATCATGGGAAAACCATAAATAATTTTAAAGAGGAGGTTTAATTATGGGTAAGGGTAAACAAACTGTATTTTCTTTTTTAACAGCTATGGCCATCATGCTGTTTCTGATGGTTCCTGTGGCTTTTGCCGGTGAGGCGGACATCAAGCTGCCCGACCTGTCGCAAGTTTCATTTATGGGCGGGGCTCTGAGCGGGATGATGATCCTGAACCTGGGTCTCGCGGTATGCTTCATTGGCATGATTTTCGGTTGGATGCAATATTCCCAGACGAAAAACCTGCCGGCCCATCAGGCCATGCTGGACGTTTCCCAGACGATTTGGGAAACCTGCAAGACCTATGTTCTTCAGCAGGGAAAGTTCCTGGCAGGCCTGTGGATCCTGATCGCCATTTGTATGGTGTACTATTTCGGCGTTCTGTCTCATATGCACACGAGCGAAGTGATGATCATTCTCGTTTGCTCCATCGTGGGAATTCTGGGTTCATACGCGGTGGCCTGGTTCGGTATCCGGATCAACACGGTCGCCAATTCCCGCGCGGCTTTTGCGTCTCTCAGCGGCCAGCCCCTGAACATCGTCAACATCTGTCTGCGTTCGGGTATGAGTGTGGGCCTGCTCCTTGTCAGCATCGAGCTCTTCTTCATGATTATCATTCTGGCCTACATTCCCAAGGAACTTTCCGGCCCCTGTTTTATCGGTTTCGCCATTGGTGAGTCGCTCGGCGCCAGCGCCCTGCGTATCTGCGGTGGTATCTTCACGAAGATTGCCGATATCGGCTCCGACCTCATGAAGATCGTCTTCCATCTTCCCGAAGACGATCCCAAGAACCCCGGTGTTATCGCCGACTGTACGGGTGACAACGCCGGTGACAGCGTGGGACCCACGGCAGACGGTTTCGAGACCTACGGCGTAACGGGCGTTGCCCTGATCGCCTTTCTGGCCCTGGCACTGGCCGACAACCCCGTCATGGGCGGCAAGCTGATCGTCTGGATCTTCGCCATGCGTATCCTCATGATCCTTACCTCCCTGATTTCCTATTTCGTCAATGACGCTATCAGCAAGTCTCTGTTCGCCGGCAAGAAGGAATTTAACTTTGAACATCCCCTGACCAACCTGGTCTGGATCACGTCCATTGTTTCCATCGTCATCACCTTTTTTGCCAGCTATGTCCTTCTGGCCGATCTTCCCCATGTTGGTGGTATGGCCCTGTGGCTGGCCCTGTCCATCATCATCAGCTGCGGAACCATCGCCGGCGCCCTGATTCCGGAGTTCACGAAGATCTTTACGAGCACCAGTTCCCGCCACTGTGACGAGGTCGTCAACGCCTCCCGCCAGGGCGGCGCGTCGCTGAATATTCTCTCCGGATTGGTCGCCGGTAACTTCTCCGCCTTCTGGGAAGGCCTGGTCATTATGCTCCTCATGTTTGTCGCCTATCTCGTGTCGACGGCCCCCTCCGTCATGGCGATCATGCCGACGGCTTTCAAGTTTGCCGCCCCGGTTTTCGCCTTCGGTCTCGTCGCTTTCGGTTTTCTCGGCATGGGACCTGTGACCATCGCCGTCGACAGTTTCGGTCCCGTATCGGACAATGCCCAGTCCATTTATGAACTGTCCATGATCGAATCCCGTCCGGATGCCAAAGAGGTTGTCAAGAAAGACTTCGGCATCGACCCTGATTTCGAGCAGTCCAAGCACTTTCTTGAATCAGCCGACGGCGCCGGCAATACCTTTAAAGCCACGGCCAAGCCGGTGCTCATCGGCACCGCCGTTGTCGGCGCCACGACCATGGTCTTCGGGATCATCATCCTCCTGGAGAAGATGTTCGGTAATGTGGTCGCAAAACTCAGTCTCGTCCAGCCGGAAGTCATTCTCGGCCTCATCATGGGCGGCTGCGTCATCTACTGGTTCACCGGCGCCTCGATTCAGGCCGTTGTGACCGGTTCCTACCGGGCCGTCGTGTTTATCAAGGAAAATATCAACCTGACAAAAAGGAAGCATCGATCGAGGACAGCAAGGAAGTTGTCAAGATCTGTACCGTTTACGCTCAGAAGGGGATGATCAACATTTTCATCGTCATCTTCTTCATGGCCCTGGCGCTGGCCTTCTTCAATCCCTACTTCTTCATCGGCTACCTGATCGGAATCGCGTTTTTCGGTCTCTTCCAGGCCATTTTCATGGCCAATGCCGGCGGTTGCTGGGATAATGCCAAGAAGATCGTCGAAGTCGATCTGAAGATGAAGAACACGCCTCTCCACGAGGCCGCTGTTGTCGGCGACACCGTCGGCGACCCCTACAAGGACACCTCTTCGGTTTCCATGAACCCGATCATCAAATTCACGACTCTGTTTGGTCTGCTCGCTACGGAAATCGCCGTGACGATGACAAGCACGGGCTTGAAAATGGGCCTGGCCGGTGTGTTCTTTGTGATTGCCTTGATCTTCGTCTATCGGTCATTCTACGGGATGAGAATTTCCACCGAGACGATAAAATAAAATTTACCCTGAATTAATCAGGAAATATCCATAAAAAAAGCGCCTCCTTAACGGGAGGCGCTTTTTTTATGATCTTGACATATCCGCAAAAAATCTTTACTTCAACGCCTGTGGATTTAGAATTGCGGCCGCTGGCTTTTCAGCAAGATTGATTGAGAAATATAATCCAGGCATGCTGAACCGAATCCATCCGGAGAAATGGTTTTTTTATGGGTTTTTGTTGCGGCATTATCGGACTTCCCAATGTGGGAAAGTCGACGATTTTTAACGCCCTGACGGCTGCCGGCGCCGAGGTGGCCAATTATCCCTTCTGCACCATCGATCCCAATATCGGCATTGTCCCTGTTCCGGACGAGCGACTCGAAAAAATTGCAGAGATCGTCAAACCTCCGAAAATCACGCATACCATGATCGAATTCCTCGATATTGCCGGGCTTGTGAAAGGCGCCAGCCGGGGTGAAGGCCTCGGGAACCGCTTTCTCGCTCATATCCGTGAAGTGGATGCCCTGCTGCACATTGTCCGCTGCTTTGATGATCCCAATATTGTTCATGTGGACGGCTCGATCGATCCGGTCCGGGACATCGACGTCATCAACACCGAACTGATCCTGGCGGATCTGGAAACCATTGAAAAAAGGATTGACAGAACGGAAAAACTACTGAGAACGGGCGACAAGTCCCTCCGCAAGTCCTTGGATGTCTATGCGCAATGCCGGGATGCGCTGGGGCGGGGCCTTGCGGTCGGAAATGTCCCGCTTGCCGATGGCAAAAGCATTCTCGATGAACTGGGTTTATTGACATCCAAAAATACCCTGTACGTGGCCAACGTCAGCGAGGCCGTCCTGAAGGGGAGATCGGATTATGTACAGCGGGTTGAAGAAACAGCCAAGCGTCAGGGAGCAAAAGTCATCGTGATCTGCGGAGACATGGAAGCTGAAATGACAACGCTTGCAAAAGAGGAACGTCAGGCTTTTCTTGAAGACCTGGGATTGCACGAATCAGGCCTCCATCAACTGATCCGGACCGGTTACGAACTGCTGGGTCTGATTACTTTTTATACGACGGTTGGTCCGGAACTGCGCGCCTGGACGATCCCCTCCGGAACAAAGGCCCCGGTCGCCGCCGGAAAGATCCACAGCGACATGGAAAAAGGATTCATCCGGGCGGAAATCCTTCATTATAATGATTTTATAAAAGCAGGGGGGCTGCCCCAGGCCAGGGAAAAGGGATTACTGCACATCGAGGGCAAGGATTATGAGATCCGTGACGGGGATATTGTTCTGTTTCGTTTCAATGTGTAAAAGGGGTCGTAGAACGAATTTCTGACAGATATGAGCGGTCGCCAATGAATTCCAGCAACAACTCCCGGTGGTTGATCATCGCCGCCGTGGCATCCTTCTTCATGATCATCATCATAACCGCTTTTTCGTCCCGGGATCAATTTCCATTGGATCAAAGGGCTTTTGTGGTCGGCATTCTGGGCATCGCAGTCGGTTTGCTGGCCGCTCTGGGTTTGGCCATGCACGTCATGATCCATCGCTACATCCGCCCTCTGAGGAAAATTGCCGAGGAAACCAACCTGATCACATCGGTCAATCCGTCACACCGCATTGACATTAAAGGCGGAAAGGAAGTCCTGCGTCTCGCTCAAATCATTAATGAAAAAGCGGACCGCTTCGAGGAACTGCAAAAAGATGTATGGCGCAAGATTGAGCTTGCCACGGCGCAGTCCGAGGAGGAAAAGAATATCCTTGCGGCCATCGTGTCGGAACTACCGGAAGGGATATTGATCTGTAACGCGGAAGGCCAGATCCTTTTATACAACAAACAAGCCAGGCGCTATCTTGAAGGCGACGAGAAAAGAATTTTTCCCGACCCTGATTCAAGCCGCTCTGCAACCGGCGCCGGGAATCCCTTCATCGGCCTGGGACGGTCCGTGTTTGGTGTGATTGACAAGAACCTCATTGTCCCTGCCCTTGACGAGATAGCGGGCAAACTGGAACGCAGGGAAGCACAGGCAACGGCTCATTTTATCACGCCGGGGGCCCAAACCAGTCTGCTGCGTACGGAAGCGGTCCCGATCCTGAACCATATCGGGCATCTCACAGGATTTGTCCTGATATTTCAGGATATTATAAAACAGATCGAAACTGGCAGCCATTGGAGTTTTCTGCTGCAATCTCTGGCAAAGGGCGTCCGTCCTTCCCTGGCAAACATCAGGACAGCCATTGAAGCCGTCCTCGAACGCCCGGATATGGACCCTTCGCAATTGGATGGCTTCAAAAATATCATACACAAAGAATCCTTAAAATCAGGCGCCATCCTGGATGAAACGGCTTTTGATTATTCCGGCCATACCGGCGTCGGGCGGCCTCTTGTGCGGATGCTCGGCAAGGATCTGCTTGAAACGATAAAAAGAAGGGCTGAAGACAGTTTCGGCATTGCTGTGAAAATTGTCTACTCTGCCGACCCCAACTGGATTAAAGTTGATGCTTATTCCATCGTCCTGGCCATTCTCTTTGTACTGAACCGGCTGCGGCGCGAGACCAGGGCCGATGAATTTACCTGTAAACTGGAAAGAGAGGGGAAATTCGCAAACCTTGATCTGATCTGGCAGGGGAAACCATTGAAAATCCAGACCCTGCGTGAATGGGAGACAGAGGCTGTCATGGTCGGAAAAGAGGGTATCCCGTCAACCCTCAGAGAGGTTATTGCGCATCACGGCGCAAAGATGTGGCCGGCGATTCTGAGGCAAACCGCCGGTGATAACAGTCCGGGAATATGGCCCCGCTCTTATGAGATGTCGCAGGATAAGTCCGGACTTCGTTTGTTTTTCCCGGATGTTGAAATGCCCGAACCGGATACGCTCCGAAAGATCATGGTCGTACCGGAAAGCCGGCCGGCGTTCTATGATTTTGACCTTTTCAGCCAAGCCGGCCAGACGCCTGAACTGGACAACCGCCCGTTAACGGAGCTGACTTGCACCGTCTTCGATACGGAAGCTACCGGATTATTTCCACAAGTGGGAGATGAAATCATCTCCATCGGCGCCGTGCGCATCGTCAACGGCCGCTTGCTGCGCGAAGAGCAATTCGATCAACTGGTCAATCCGCGACGTGGTTACTGGCAACAATCCATACCCATCCATGGCATTCAGCCCGAAATGCTTGAAGATCAGCCTACCATCGACAAGGTGCTTCCCCTGTTTTATCGATTTGTCGAGGATAGTATTCTCGTCGCCCATAATGCGGCCTTCGATATGAACCTGCTCCAGATGAAAGAGGCCGTCTCCGGCGTGAAATTCATCAATCCCGTACTGGACACCCTGCTGCTTTCAGCGGTCGTCCATCCGGCCCAAAAATATCACACGCTGGAGGCGATTGCCGAGCGCCTTGGCGTCAGTATCGTGGGCAGACATACCGCCCTGGGAGATGCGCTGGCAACCGGAGAGATATTCCTGAAGCTGATTCCGCTGTTGGCACAAATGGGCATACACACACTTGGAGCGGCCCGACTGGCTTCTCAAAAGACCCACTATGCCCGTTTCAAGTATTGATGCAGTCGAAAAAAAAGCAAGGAGATCCAGAATGAAAAGCCAGGTTCATGCATTTTTGTCGAATCTTCCGCCCTTTTCTTTTCTTCCTGAAACGGAACTTGAAAAGATATCCACGGAAGTCGTCGAAGCGAATCACCCCAAGGATACATTTCTTTACATGCAGGGCCGGTCAAGGATTGAGCACCTGCATATCATCAGGAGCGGTGCGGTGGAGAGGTATTATAAAGAAAGAGACAAGGAACTGCTGCGTGAATCGCTGGGCGAAGGAGATGTTTTTGGCGGCATCTCCATGCTTTTGTATGACGGCATCGCCGTAACCACATTCCGAACAACCAAAGATTCGACGTTTTATCTCCTGCCAAAACAGATATTTCTCGATGTCTGTACGCGCTATGAGGCGTTTTCCGATTATTTTACGGACATGCTGGGCAAGATGATGCTCGTTAAATCCGATGCAACGGTCCTTGCAAAGGCCATGCAGCCTGCAGAAGAATCCCCGCAAATCTTCAACCAGGCCGTTGAAAATATTTTTACAAATAAATTGGTTTTCTGCGCTGCCGATACGTCCATTCGGGAAGCCGCAGCCATGATGGGCAACAACCGATGCAGTTCCATCCTTGTCAAGGACCCCCATGGCGATTTTACGGGCATCATGACCGATCGGGATTTGAGAAATAAAGTGATCATCAAGGCGGCATGCGACATGACCGGAACGGTTTCCCAAATCATGTCTTCCCCCTTGAGCACCGTCCCGGCCGTGGCACCGGTCTCGGATGCGCTCATGATCATGATGATGAAAAACATCAAACACCTTGCAGTCACGGACGCCGATGAAAAGGTAATTGGAATTGTCACCAACAAGGACATCCTCGAGGCCCATGGACAGTCGCCTTTTTTTCTTCTGCGGGAGATTCATGCAGCGGTGAGCCTCGAGGAGATAACGGACAAGCAGAGCCGGCTGCCAAAATTGATTCAGAGCCTGATCAGCAGCGGCGCCAAGGCCATGAATGTGGCCCGCATGGTATCCGTCATTTCCGATGCCATCCTGAACAGACTCATCGGCTTTGCAATCGCTGAGTTGGGCCCGCCGCCGGTCCGGTTTGCATTCATGATCGTGGGCAGCGAAGGAAGAAGAGAGCAAACGCTTAAAACAGATCAGGACAATGCAATTGTTTATGAAGATCCACCGGGGGAAACAGAAGAGACCGTCAGAGGCTATTTTCTGGCGTTCGGGGAAAAAGTCTGCACCTGGCTGGACCGGGTGGGATATACCTTCTGCAATGGGGGCGTCATGGCGAAAAACCCCAAATGGTGCCAGCCCCTGTCCGTCTGGAAAAAATATTTTTCCACCTGGATCGGAACCGCGGAACCGGAGGCCCTGATGCAGTCGAGCATCTTCTTCGATTTCCGCGGCAGCTATGGCGACCTGGCCATCATCGACGAACTGCGCAAACATCTTTTTCATTCCCTTGGCGAACATCCCAATTTTTTCCGTTACCTGGCGGAAACCACACTGGAACGCAAACCGCCGCTGGGCTTTTTCCGGACCTTTGTCGTCGAATCAAAGGGAGAACACCGCGACACGCTGGATGTGAAACATCCCATGATCACGATTGTCAACTATACCCGGCTCTATGCCCTCAAGAACGGCATTGAGGAAACGAATACCCAGGAAAGGATGTATCAGCTCTTCCTCAAGAAACGCCTCTCCTGGGAGGACTATCATGACTTCGAGCAGGCCTACAGTTTTCTCATGCAGTTGAGGCTGGCCCGGCAGCTGACCGCCGTGATCAGGGAAAACGCGAAGCCCGATAATTATATCAATCCGAACAAACTCTCACGCCTGGAGCAGGCGATGCTCAAGGAAATCTTCAAGCGGATTGAAAAGTATCAGGAGAAGATGGTCTTTGACTTCTGGAAATGATCAGTAACCGACGAGATAGATAAAACTTAAAATAAAGACGAAGGAGACCGCGACACAGGCTACGGCCCTTTTC
Organism: uncultured delta proteobacterium; assembly: GCA_963743175.1. Classification (GTDB taxonomy): domain Bacteria; phylum Desulfobacterota; class Syntrophia; order Syntrophales; family Fen-1087; genus JAPLJM01. Next base: position 127,915 of record CAVUOQ010000013.1, read on the forward strand.
ATGGGAAAACCGGTGAGCAGGTGGAGCACCTTGGTCATCAGATACAGAAAATAGACGAAGGCGGAAAGCATGATCAGGACTGTGAGCGGGCTGCCTGAAATCGACCCTCCCGCCTGCCGTAAAAAGGTTAAATGCGTGTTGGCCGCCAGCAGCACCCCGTATGGAAGAAATGCATAGCCCACGGCAATAAAAACATCGATGAAGCGGGAGGGGGCTCCTCCGAGCACTTTGCCGATGCCCCACAGCAGCAGCGTAATGCCAATCTGCGAGGCGATCACGGCCATATAGCCAAAAACAACATAAAAAGCGGCTTCTGCGGTATTAATCTGATCGGCGCCGACGACACTCCTGTAATAGAACATCGTCAGTCCGTGAATCTGTGCGGCCGTAAAGACAATCAGCGGGGAAAGCAGCAGGCTCCTTTTTTCACGGATGCTGGCGGCGACTTTCCCATCGACGGCAGCGATGTCCCACAGCCAGTTCAATAACATGGTATCCCCTTCCCTTGTTCTCAATACTTATTTGCAATCAGGGGAACCGCCGCAGCGGTTCCCCTGATTGGATTGGTCTATAGCCCGAAATTTAGATATTTACCTATTTTATAGCACAGCGAAGATGCAGAAAGCAAGCATAATCAGGCCGATGATGGCAGGGCCCACATCGCTGGCATAACGCGTGCTGTCCTTTCTGATCGCGTGGTCAGGCCAGCCGTGCATGAACTCCACCATTTTATCCGTCTTCTCGCGCGGAATCTTGGCGGCCAGAGCGGGAATCCGGTTCGTGATCATGGAAACGAAGATCATCACGACGAAGGATATGGGCACCGAAAAGACGCCCGGGAACGGCGTCGGCCCGTAGGGTGCAGCGCTTAGAACCGGACTCCAGGTGAAGGACGGGTGGGCGAATTTCGCATTGAAGAACAGCGCGAAGAATCCTCCGACCAGCATGCCGGCGATCACGCCGTACTTGTTCCCTCCCTTCCACCATATCCCCATGATCAGCGGGGCCGTAAAGACCGAAGCGGAAAGAATGATGGCCCAGATGACGCTGGCCAGGGCAAAGGTGGGCGGGTTGATGGTCATGAACATGATGGCCACGCCCGAGATGAAGATCGTGACGGGGCCCAGGATCTTCTTCTGTCTTTCCGTCAGTTCCCTGAAGCCGCCGATGATGTCGTGGGCGATGCCCGTACCGATGACCATGAGCGCCCCGGCGATCGTGGACATGCCCGCGGCGATGGCGCCGGCCAGGATCAGGGCCAGGGCCCAGTTGCCGACGAAGGCATCAGACAAGATGAAGAGCAGCTTGTCCGCCTGCACGGCCTTGATCGCGAGCCCCTTGGTCTGCGTGTAAATGACGCCCGCAAAACCGGCCGTGAAGGTCAGCACATTGACCAGACCGATCATGAGTATGCCCAGCAGAAATCCCATACGGCCTTCGCGAGTGTTTTTCGCCGAAGAAATGCGGGACAGGTAATGGGGCACCGACATGGTGCCGAACGTCATGGAGAACAGCACACCGATGTACCATTTGGGGCTCGCGTCATACAGGATTGAAAAGAACTTGGGGAAAGCCTTGAGCATTTCTGGCGTCATATTGCCGTATCCCCAGGCCGGCAGCCACCAGACACTGGCGCCCAGGGCCTTGGCGATGGCCATGACGGGGAACAAAAGGAAGGCCACGCACATGAACCCCTGGAAGGCCTGGTTCCAGGTCACGCCGTACATGCCGCCGAACGTCACATAGAGGACGACGATGATCCCGCCGAGAAACAGGGCGGGTACGTAGGAAATGCCGAAGAGCAGCTCAAAGATGTGGGCAATGCCCTTCATCTGGCTGACGGAATACATGATCATGATGAAGATCATGAAGACGACCGCCACCAGACGGCCCGCGTTACTCTGGAAACGCGTGAAAACGTATCCGGCCGCCGTGTAGGTCCCGAGGCGGCGGATGGGGCCGGAAAAAAGGAAGATCATGATGCCGAAGCCGATCATCCAGGCCTGGGACATGATGGCAAGCAATGACTGGATGCCCCAGATAAAGGCCGTAAATCCGATGAACGTGGCCAGGCTCAGGTAGGCCGAAACGATGGCAAAGGCGTTGACGATCGGTCCGACGGACGCGCCGGCCATGTAATAGTCGCCGCTGCTCTTCGTGGCGCGCTGCGCCATGACGCCCACAATGATAAACAAGACAATGGACCCCAGAACGCTGATGAGGCCCGGTATGTACAACCCTTCTCTTTGGAAGAATTCCATGGTCACACCTCCTTCTGTGCGTTGGCCTTATCGTCATCGATTTTGGTCAAGACGCGGACAACGACGTATATGAAAGCGATGACACCCATATAGGCGACGAAGTTCTGATAAAAGAATGGAAACGGGAACCCCCAGACGTAGACGTCCAACAGGCCCGGGAAGGGAAGCATGAACAATACGCCCATGGCGGAACACATGCAGAACACCGTACTGAAAGAGACAACTAAAAGCTCTTTTTTATAAATGCGATCATTGGCTTCCGTTGCACTACTTTTTTGTTGTGCCATTATGTAAACCTCCTATTTTTGATGATAATGTCCAACCCTTTCCCCTGAATTTCTTATTTAACCTCCTTTTTTTCAAGTATTCCTCCTCCTCTCTTCATATTTTCAGGGGTCGGTAAAAAAGCTGCTTAAATATAAAAATATCGATAAGATTTAAACAATTACGAACATGTCGGGGTAATGCTTAAGCGACTATATGCCTGGAAGGGGGGGTCGGCGGGCGGATAAGGAGGGATTGGAAACCACCCGCCGACTTTAAAAAAAGCGCAAACCTATTCGGGAAGAAAAAAATCAATGCTTTTTTTTGTTTTTATGATGCCGTTTTCCAATGATTGCGTGTTCTTGTTATCCTTTCTCAATGCTTCCTCAGTGCCGTTACCATCGTCGGATACGAAAAAATTGTACTCGTCAATCTGATCTGTAACTCGTGCCTCTTTCTTCCCTCGAGACGTTTGCGCTGTTTTTTTCTTTGCTGATGTTGTCATCAGACGATTGACTCTACCCCCCCATTGTTCTTTTGCGCTTGCGCCTTGTATCGCACATTGCATGCCATCTATCAGGATGCATCGCATGAATACCCTGTTAGTACTTTATTTATATGATATTATTTATGATTTTATTTGTTCTTCTGAGTAAAAAAAATGGAGGGGAATGATTTGCGCCCGACTGCGACGGCATAACTGTTCACTATTCGCACATATAGAAGCTGAAAAGAGTAGAAAATGCCTCATGATATTAATTACAAGCAGTTATGTGCGTATATCGCTCATGGCGTGCGATATACGCACATGTTTATTCACCCCACCGGACCGCTTGTCTTGCTCAGCTCACGCATAAGTTTATAACGGGAAATATTGAGCATTTTTGCTGCTTTGGACTTATTCTGGCCGGCTATGTTGAGCGCATTTTCCAGAATGGTTTTGTTTATCTCCCGGGTCATTCCGCCGGTCACGCGCTCATAATCCATACCTTCAGACGTCATGGCAGGCATCCATTGCATCACGGGTATCTTCGTTTCCTCCGGCTCAATGGTTGCTTTCATTTCCACCGGGAGGTTTTCCGCTGTAATCCTGTTGCCGGAATGCTTGAGAATCATGACCCGCTCGATGATATTCTTCAATTCCCTGACATTGCCCGGCCAGAGGTAGTTCTTTAATATCAACTCCGCATCCCGGCTGAACCCCCGGATATTTTTTTTGAATTTATTATTGAATTCATCTACATAATACTGGGCCAGCAGCATGATGTCATCCACCCTCTCCCTCAATGGCGGAATCACGATGGGAACCACGCTGACGCGGTAAAAAAGATCTTCCCGGAATGTCCCTTCGGTGACCATTCGGGTAAGATCCTGATTGCTGGAAAAAATAAACCGCACATCGACGGGAATATTTTCCGTACCACCCAATCTGCGGATATAACCGTCTTCAAGCATTCTTAAAAACTTGGCCTGCAGGTGAATGTTCATATCCCCGATTTCATCCAGCAGCAGCGTTCCCCCGCTGGCATATTCCAGGAGTCCGATTTTTCTTTTTCTTGCATCGGTAAAGGCGCCTGCTTCATATCCGAATAACTCGCTCTCCAGCAGGGTCCCGGGAATGGCCGCACAATTCACATCGACAAAGTTTTTAGCGCGGCGGTCGCTATGGCGATGAATCGCCCGCGCAATGAGTTCCTTCCCCGTTCCACTCTCGCCTTGAATCAGTACATTTGTGTTATGCCCGGCGACATCTTCGATCATACGGAAGATATCCATCATTTTATCGGATTGCCCCCGAATATCGTGGAATCCCAGCAGCATGTCTTCACGCTTTTTGAGCGCTTCCACTTCTGTTTTGAGATTTTTCGCCTCCAGGGAAAGCAGTGAATGCATAATCGCATTATCATAGGCCGTCACGGCATTTTTTACGAGAATATCAAGAATATTGATCTGATCGGAAAGATAATCGCCAGCCTTCTTCGCCAGGTACAAGGCGCCTCTGAACTTGTCTTTGATAAGCAGCGGAATGGCGATTTCCAGGGGAAAGCCCGCAAATACCGGCGCCAGTGAAGACGGATCCGATGAGGCATTTCTGATGACGTGGGTGTTTTCATCGATAGCCCGGGCGATAATGCTCTGGCGGACGTGCTGATCCCCCGCTGTCTTATCGCCGATAAGGACCTTTTCTCCGTCATAAATAAAACAACGGTTCCTGGTCATGTCCAGAAAATAGACAATCACCCTGTCCGCGGCGGAGATTTCCAGGGCGCTTCGTGAGAGGATCTCCAGGATGCGATTATCGAGTACATAGCTTGAGTTCATTTCGGAAACGGCATGCTGCAGAATCAGCAGCATGCGGATCTTCTCGGCATTGGCCTCCAAAAGCCTGGCATTATGAATCATAATGCTGATCTGCCCGGCAAAGGCCTGAAAAAGGCTGATCTGCTCCGGATAGAATTTGGTTTCATTCTGCCACCAGGCGCCCAGGATTCCGATGACATCCTCGCCTGTTTTAAGCGGTGCAACGAAGATGGATCCCTGATTGTAAATATTCGTCAGCATACGGTCGGTGTCGGTGATGCGCGGATCTGTAGCCGCGTCCTCGATCGTGATCGGCTGACCGGATTTTACGACCTTGACGGCCAGGCCGTCATGCAGATTCAGGTCCAAAGGCACCGCAAAGGCCCTTCGGGCTTCTTCCGGCGTGTAATTTTTAACCACCTTTGCGACCAGGTATCGCTTGCTTTCATCGATGAGGCGGATGATGCCCCGGTGAAATCCGATCGTGTCCACCACCTCGTCGAGAATACTTTTCAAATACTCATCGACGCTCGCATGCCTGCTCATGAAGACGCTGATCCGGAAAATGCTCTCCAGCAACTTGTCCTTGTCAAGGAGCGGGCGAGACGAGGCAAGCTCGACAGGTTTGAAGTTTTGAAACTCGACGGTCATCAAGGCATCCTCTTTTCGACTATGGTTCTTCACGGTTCACAGCCCTCGCGGTCGTCAATTCATAAATGAACCGATCACTCTTTAAGGATAATGCTCAGCGCGGTGGTCAGCTTGATCGTATCTTCATCGGCTTTTCTCAGCCTGGCGCTGACGATTCTGGCCAGATTCAAGAGGATCCGATATCCAAGCTGATGGTCCTCCTCAGCCAATTGCAGAAATTCATCCTTTCTGATTTCATAAAAAATGCAGTCCGTGACGGCCCGGATTGTGGCTGTGCGTTTTGTTTCCTCCAACAGAGCGACCTCGCCAAAGACGGCATGTTGAGATGCATCCAGTCTGGTAAATACTTTGTTTTTCCCCATGGTGATGTCCCCTTCGCCCATCCCTTCCATGGTCAGGCATTTGGCCACCTCTACCGTCCCCTTCCGGATGATATAGAGCTTGTCGCCAAAATCCCCTTCTTTCATGACAATGTCGTCCTCCGCAAATTTCACCTCGCGGGCAATCATAAGGACTTTACCAATTTCCGTCGGTGTCAGGTTCCTGAAAAGGTCTGTTTCCTGCAACAGGGATATGCTTTGTTCCATGGACCGTCTCCCGGATATCTTATGATGCCTTCTTCTGGCTGGTTCTTGACAGGATTACGGCAAAATCATCCGCGGCCGTGATGTGATCATCAGCCGGATTGATGACAAATCGCGCTTCGTCTCTGTCGTAAAAGAATTCTTTTTTCGATTCCCGGATTTTTTCGCGGATGAATGTATCGATGATGGAGTTATTGTCCGTCAGCAGGTCTTCCAGTTTCATCGTCTTTTTCTCTTTTATAAGGCCAATCAGAATTGCATGATTCTTTTCCCGGAAAAAGGCGGCCAGATCCTTAAACGTCCTGCCCACGTACTCAAGGGGAATATCGACCCGTCTGAATTCATTGCTGTCGGTCAGAGAGAGAATATTCGACAGCAGTTTCGGTAAACCGGGTGACTTGACCGCACTGGCCAGCATGGACCCTACGTGTTCACCCCGGACGATAATTTCATCCACATTTGCCCTTTTCAGATGGGGTCGGTTTTCCGCATCGAGGATTTCAGCAATGGTTTTGACCTGGGGCGCCGTGGATTTGATCGTCAAGGCCGCCAGCGTCGTCTTCTCGTCAATTCGTTCCATGGCTTGACCGCCGGAAAGATCAGCCATGATGATGGCAAACCTGGCTTTCTTGATATTGGCGCGCAGGAGCACATCTTCATGGATATAATTTCCCCTCAGGAATTTCAGATTGTATTTATGATACTTGAGTTTAAGGGCGTCTATCTCATCCACGGATAGTTCATTAATGAAAATGATCGGTGTGTCCTCCATGGATCCGTATTGGGTCAGCCCGAGCAGAACGTTTTCCGTGTAGCGATTCCAGCCGCAGATCACCACATGATCTTTATCCTTAATTTTTTCCAACCCCCTCCCCTCCTTGATCCGTTGTTCCACAAAAATCGATGCAATGGTTGCCGTAAATAGCGACATTAAGCCGACACCGGAAAAGATGAGCATCATGCCGACAATTCGCCCGCCCAGCGACACGGGATATTTATCGCCGTAGCCGACCGTCCCCATCGTCACCACCGACCACCAGACACCGTCCCAGACGGACCTGATATTTGAGTCTGCTGCGGTATCTTCGAAGTAATAAACGCCGGCCGAGCTCAAAAAGATCAATGCCAGGGTGATCGCGGCTAATTGCGTGGATCGCTTCCGGTAAAATCCACTCATTCTTTTTATGACACGCATCAAAGCCATACGTTCAAATCTTGTCAAACCGGAAAAATTGCATGGAAAAGACAGCCCGGCCCTGGGTCGTGGAGCGCAGATCGGTGGAGTATCCAAATAATGCTTTCAGCGGGACTCTGGCCCGGATTTCACTGATGTTTCCTTTGGGGCTGACGGCTTGTATTTCTCCCCGCCTGGCATGGATATCGCCGATCACATCGCCCATGAATTCGCTGGGAGTTATGATATCCACGTTCATGATCGGCTCCAGCAGCATCGGAGCAGCATGGGCGCAGCCGTCTTTAAAGGCGGAACTGGCGGCAACTTTATAACCAAGAGCCGATGCCTCCCCTTCCCGGAAGCCCCCCCCCACAAGGCTGATACGCACATCGACAACAGGGTGACCCTCCAGACAACCGCTGAGTGCTGCTTCTCGAATCCCCTCTTCAATCGCGCCGTAATATTCTTCAGGAATGGCTGTCCCGTCGACCTGGCAAATAAATTCCAGACCGCTGCCCCTGTTCAGAGGCTCCAGCGCCAGGCGAACATGGCCGAAGTGCTTCCTTTCTCCCAGTTCCTTCTCAAAACGTCCCTCAATCTCAGCTTTTTCCTGAATGGTTTCACGATAGACGACGCGGGGTTGACCGACATTGACCCGCGTATTGAATTCGCGGATCAGCCGGTCAATAATAATCTCGAGATGAAGTTCGCCCATCCCCGATATCACGGTCTGTGCCGTTTCATCGTCATATTTGACACGGAGGGTCGGGTCCTCTTCCATAAATTTCGACAGGGCCAGGGACATTTTTTCCTGGTCCGCCGGGGTTTTGGCTTCAATGGCCTGGCTGATCACCGGCTCGTAAATATCAATCGGTTCCAACAGGATGGGATGGCCTTCATCACAAATCGTATCGCCGGTCGTGGTGTCTTTCAGACCCATCACCGCAATCAGTTCACCGGCGCCGGCCTTTTCGATCCGCTCCCGCTTGTTGGCGTGCATTTTCAGAAGCCGTGCAATCTTCTCCTTTTTCTGCTTGCTCGCGTTGTATATCTCCTGGCCCGCCTGTATTTCTCCGGCATAGATCCGCAGATAGGTGAGCTTGCGGCCCTCGTCCTGCATGACTTTGAAAGCCAGCGCCGTCAGGGGCTCCTTTTGGCTGCTGAGGCGTTTTTCTTCCCTGTTCGTGATGGGATTGATTCCCCTGATCGGAGGAACATCCTCCGGAGAGGGAAGGTAGGCGACAACGGCGTCCATGATCGGCTGAATCCCTTTGTTTCTCAGGGCCGAACCGCACATGACGGGAACCACTTTCAAAGACAGCGTTGCTTTCCGGATGGCGTTCACGATCTCTTCGGCAGAGATGTCCTTCCCCTCCAGATATTGATCAGCAAATTTATCATCGATCTCCGCAAGCGCTTCGATCATCTGCTCCCGGGAACGCTCGACCTCGGGAAGCATATCGACGGGGATATCGGAATAAATGAAGGACAATCCGAGCGTTGCATTATCCCAGGTTACCAGCTGCCGACGGATCAGATCCACGACACCCCTGAAGGTTTCTTCCTGCCCCCACGGAATCTGGATCGGGAGAGGTTTGGAGTTGAATCGCTTTTCCATCATGCGGATGGTCGCAAAATAATCGGCGCCGACCCTGTCCATTTTGTTGATAAAGGCAATCTTGGGTACGCCATATCTGTCTGCCTGGTGCCAAACCGTTTCCGACTGCGGTTCCACGCCTCCCACGGCACAGAAGACGACGACGGCGCCATCCAAAACCCTCAGAGAGCGTTCGACCTCAATGGTAAAATCGACGTGACCGGGTGTATCGATAATATGGATCTCGTGATTTTTCCATGAGCATGTCGTCACAGCCGAGGTAATGGTGATGCCGCGTTCCTGTTCCTGCGGCATCCAGTCCATGACGGCTTCTCCATCATGAACCTCGCCCATCTTGTAGGAGCGGCCCGTATAAAAAAGGATTCTCTCGCTTACCGTGGTTTTCCCGGCATCGATGTGCGCAATGATCCCGATATTTCTTGTTCTTGAAAGTTTTGATTTTGAAGCCATTTGCTGCCCTGCCTTCACTCATCGCTCTGTGGAAACCGGTGCAATAAGTTCTTTGTTGAAAGAAAAAGGATTCCGGATATCAACATGACCTTTGAGCGATTCCTGTTCCTTTCCTTCAATGAGAATCTTGACTTTTTTAATCTCCGGAATATTCGTAATGAGCGTATTGGTCAGAGAGTAAATGGTCGCCATTTCACTGGCGCTGCCACCCGGATGATTTGCGACAAGGTTTTGACCGAAGTTGATCCGGGCGGTCTGATCGGATTCGATTTTGACGCTGATAATATCCGTCTTGGGGGGAAAGGTGTTTACCAGGCCTGTCTTGGATCCGTCCACCAGGGCCTTAATCAGTTCCGTCGCTTGCCCCTCCCGGGTTTTATCTTTAGGAACATAACGCTTTTCCGGAAACAGAAAGCGTTCATTTGTATCTGAAAAATAGAGGGTGACCTGCTGCCTTTCCCTGCTCTTTTCCTTGCCTCCCTTGCCGGTAACGGGCGGATAGACAGAATCAAAAAGGGTCAGAAAGAAAAAAACGAGAAAACCCAGAACACAGGAGATGATCAGCGATAAAATGAGAATCCTGGAGCCTTTTTTCTTTTTTTTGTTTTTAATGTCAACTGATCGCGTCTGCTTTTTTGATCCCAATGTAAACTCCTGTTTTTCCTATTTCTTCTGTATCAGATCGTTCAGCCTTTTTTGTGCCTTGAGACCGAATTCGGATTCGGGCGCTGCTTTGGCCAAGGCATGGAATTGCGCTAGCGTGTTTTCAGGCAACTCGTGAGAAAAAGGGAAGTCGGCAGAATGGCGATCGATGCCCTGATGGCTCGTCCTGACAAGTTTTTATTTCTGACCATTGCCATTGATCCACCATTCTCCCTTGTCCTTGAACCACCATTCTGAAGAATCCGTTTGAATAATGCACTCAGCCATTTTTTTTGCGTTTTCGGAACCAAGCCGTTTTCGTGCATAGTCGATCCATTCCGTGCTGTATTTATTTCCCAGATCACCATACTCTTTCAGAAGAAGGATTAATGCCAACTGGTCGGCGTCACGGGCGATGATCGCTTCAGGCGTCTGCTGGGCATTAAATTCATCAATGGCAGACTTGATTTCTTCTCCGAAAAAAAGGGGTTCTGTCAGTTCCTGTACTGCCTTTTCCTCATTAACGTCCACATATTTTTTGTTCACGTAGTTCATGTCACCGGTTCTCGCCTCGGGGAAGTCGTGAAAAAGACACAATTTCAAAACTTTATTTTCGTCTGCTTCGGGGATCATTTTACAAAGGGCAAAAGCCACAAAAAGGGTCCCGAGAATATGCTCCGCCACGGATTCGCCTCCGGAACCTAAAAATTGTAACCCGGAACGAGGCGTTTTTTTCAACATGCCTGCTTCAAATAAAAAATTAATGATGTCCTTCATGCTCATCTCTCTTCAACATCTTGATCCGATTGCCCATCATCTCGGCAACTTTCCTGATATGAACCTGCAGGGCAGCAATGCCTTCGGGCTTCATCACCGCCAATTTATCCAACTGCCCCTTCCATTGCTCAAGCATATCTATCTCATTCTCCTTGAGTTTCCGCTCAAAACGCGCCTGAACTTCTTTCATGAAAGCGGCCTGATCTTTCATTTCGACCATGCGTCATCCCCCCTAAAATATCGATCAAACGGAAGCATAACTTATCTATTTAATTATATCAGTTATCCTGAAACTTGCAACCATGAATGTGTACGAATACAGGATTAATCGCTATTTCACAAAAACAACTTCTCTTTTTGCATTTTCCATAAATAACTTGACAGCCCTCCGACATTATAATATATGCCGCGCGGTTGACCAGCAAACCTTACCCGGTGTGCCGCTCTTGCAAATAATTCTGGATCATGATGACAACATCAGACACTTTAAACCGCACGCAGATGGAGTCCCCGCCACAGGAGTCAATCCGGGACACTAGAATTCACCAGAATAGACCGTGAGTTATCGTTGATCATTTGCCATCGGCAAATTGTGAAAATTTATTTTAATAAAGGGAGGTAAACAAGTTATGGCGTTAGATTTCAATTTGACAGATGAACAAAAAATGCTTGAAGACAGTGTATACAAATGGGCCGTTGCCTGGCTGGAACCCCAGATGGAACACATGTACGAAGTGGACGAAATGCCCCCGACGATCTTCAAGGAAACGGCCAACCTGGGAATTAACGGGATTGTCTTTGAAGAGAAGTATGGCGGAACCGAAATGGGCTATGTGGAAACGCTGCTGGCCTATGAGACCATTGCCCGCGTGAGCAATGCCCTGTCCATGACCGTCGGCGCCAGCCAGACCCTGTGCTTTGACAACTTCCGCAGAAATGCAACAGAAGAGCAGAAAATGGCCGTCCTGCCCAAGTCCTGCACCGGTGAATGGATCGGCTGCCTCGGCATCACTGAACCGAACGCCGGTTCCGACGCCATGAGTATGAAGACCACCGCCGTCAAAAAAGGCGACAAGTGGATCGTCAACGGCAGCAAGATTTTCATCACCAATGCCCCGGTCGCACAGTTCATGCTGTTCTATGCAAAGACAGCTCCCGACAAGGGTCCCCACGGCATTTCCACCCTCTACTGCGAGATCGACAAGGTGAAAGGCAAGGGCTGGTCCTGCGAGAAGATCAAGAAATGGGGCATGCGAACCTCCCCCACGGGATTGGTCACCTTTGAAGACATGGAACTGCCCGAACAGAATCTGATCGGTGGCCTCAACAAGGGCGTCGCCGTGCTGACGAGCGGTCTGTGCACTGAGAGAATCACGCTGTCCGGCTGCACGCTCGGTTCACAGAGAAGCTGCCTGGAAATGAGCCTCAAGTACGCCAAGGAAAGGGTCCAGTTCGGCAAACCGATCATCTCCTTCCAGACCATTCAGGAAAAGATTGCGAATATGTACACCGGCTATCTGGCCTCCAAGTGGATGGCCTACAGCGCCGCCGCGTTCTGCGACGCCCAGACCAGCAAATCCGGCGGTAAGGGAACAGACCTTGACCGGATGGCTGCAGCCGCGCTGCTGTACTGCGGTGAGATGGGCACCAAGATCGGCCTGGACGCCATTCAGATTCACGGCGGTTACGGATACTGCACCGAATACGGGGTAACCCGTCACTTCCTGGATCAGAAGCTGTGGGAAATCGGCGCCGGCACATCTGAAATCCGCAGGATGATCATCGCCAGAGAGCTCATGAGAGACGATTTCAAGAGCGGCCGTTAATCCGCCGCGATACCGGTCTTGACGTCTATTTGGTAAACGGACAAAATGCCATGGCCTGTACGGCCATGGCATTTTTTATGGAAAAGACGGTTTTTCGTCGATCTGATAAAATATTGAAAGTCAAATCAATCGCACTTCTTTCAGGTGGTCTGGATAGCATCCTGGCGGCAAAGATGATGATTGAGCTGGGCATCGAAGTCGAGTGCGTTACCTTCGAAACCCCTTTTTTCGGCGCCCCAAAGGCCACAACGGCGGCTAAAATAATCGGACTGCCCCTCACGGTGATCAACATTACAGACGCCTATCTGCCCATGCTCAATGCGCCCCGCTACGGATACGGCAAAAACATGAATCCCTGCATTGATTGCCATACCCTGATGCTGAAAACGGCCGGCGCAAGAATGGAAGCAACCGGCGCAGATTTTGTTATTACCGGGGAGGTGCTGGGACAGCGTCCCATGTCACAGACAAAACAATCCCTCCACTTGGTGGCAAAGAATTCCGGCTACGGAGACGTCATCCTGAGACCGTTGAGTGCACAGCTACTGCCGGAAACGAAACCGGAGCGGGAAGCAAAAGTCGATCGCAGCAGGTTGCTCGCCATTCAGGGACGCGGCCGTAAAATACAGATGGACCTGGCCCGGCATTACGGGATTACCGACTATCCGCCCCCTGCCGGGGGGTGCCTGCTGACAGACCCTAATTATTCCAGGCGATTGCGGGATCTTTTCGATCATCAGCCGGATTGCGGGCTTCGGGATATCGAACTTTTGAAATTCGGCAGGCATTTCCGCATTCAGGAAAGATGCAAGGCGATCGTTGGCCGAAATCAGGCTGATAATGAGGCGATTCAACATTTGATTGCGGAAGATGACGCGGTGATTCATATGGCTGACGTTCCAGGACCGACAACACTTGTCCCCGGAGGCGGCGATCCGCAAACCCTGACGATCGCAGCGGCGTTGTGCGTCCTTTACAGTGGCGAACCACCTCAACAGATCCACCAGACTTTATGCAGACTTGGTCATGGGGATTTGTCTTTTACCGCCATGGCCATCTCGCGGCAAGAGGCACAGCGCATGCTCTTATGAAAGGGCTTTTTCAGTTCGGCCGAAGAAAACCGCACCATCCACTCTGTGAGCGGGTCTGAGCAAATCATAAACGGTTTTCACCGGATTGAATGTTTCCAGGGGAACTTCGACAAATATTGTGATCCAGTGAGCCATGGAACCATTCCAGAATCCCGGCAGTTCCAGCGCCTGCAGGTCCCTGCCCTTCTCTGATTTCCGCACGACGGAAAAGGCCTCCTGATTTACAAACTGCTGCAGATCATACTTCCGGTTCCGGTAATCCCTGATTCCGCAGACCAGATCAACGGGATTGAAGTGGGTAGCCAGAGACCATGCAGCCATGCTGTGCCTGTGAGCTGTGTATCTACCTGGAATTCCTCAATTATTTGAAGTGATTGTGTCCCATCCTTTTCATCCACCCAGAACGGCCCTCCACCGGGCTCTCCCTCATTTTTAACCATGCCGCAGACACGAACCGGCCGATTCAGTTTCGAAAAAATTATGGCCTGTTTCTCTGCAGGAGACAAATCCGCAAACTGCGGTGGAAAAACAATATGAAGCCTTTCTTTGCAGAATGAAATGACCTGATCCAGGTCGCTTTTGTCCACAAAACCGGATGCAAACCGTTTCAGATAGCGGAATATCCGCTCCTGAAGCGTGATCAGATAACCGCCCAGGATCTTCTTGTGCAGGACGGTCGGGGTCTTGAGGTGATCGGGAACGACATTGTCGATATTTTTGAGAAATATGATATCCCCCGCAGGAAGTCGATTCAGGTTGGAAAGCAGCGCTCCGTGCCCGCCCGGTCTTAGAACCAGCTTCCCCGCCTCGTCAAGAAAGGGACGGTTTTCCATATCGACGGCGATGGTATCGGTATCGGCGCTTTGGACGGAAACATCGATGTCAAAGCGGACGTCGTACTGCTGTTCATAATGTTTCTTGATTCTGGACAGATACTGTTCGACGTCACGACGGTGCTCCTCAGAAACAGTAAAGTGGATCCTGCAGATCCGCTTGCGATCTTTCACGTAAAGAACCGCTTCCACGAGATGCTCTTCAATGGCTGTGCGGCTGCCTTCCGGGTATGCATGAAATTTCAGCAGGGCCTTGGGAAGATAACCGTAATTAAGGCCTTCATCCGTAAGAATTTCCGCCAGAATATTACGGTAGTACCCCTGCTCAAGCCACGCGTCAAGGCTTTGACCCCGCCGGGAGATCTGACGGTCCAGATCCTCGTAAAAGGCAAATTTCCGGATATCCCCGGCAAACGCACGTGTGGCGGCCTCTGTATCAAAACAGCCTTCATCGAGACAGTGGAACCACTCCTTGAACATGCGGCTGGCGGCTCCTGAGGCCGGAACAAACTTCATGAACCTTCCCTGGGCCGCTTCCCGGTCGTGGTATTTGACGAGGCCTTCTATATCCCCTGCCGGAATGGATATAATGCCATCCCCCACGGTGCATGGCCGGTTCAGCCTGACCGGTGCAGCGCCACTTCTGAACCTTTGAATCTGCTCCAGCACCTGCGCTTCAGTCAGGCCGTGTTCCCTGATCTGGCGGATATGGTCGGCGGAAAATAAATCATCCGGCATCACATCACATCTCTCACACGTTTTCTTCCATCGGCAACATGAAGGCCCTAACGCCGGCGCGGGGGTGGTCCTCTTTTAGGTCTTTGACGACACCCAGGACCGCCTCGCTCTGGTCGCTCGGAATGGCCATAAACAAGACGTTGTTTTTACCGGGCCATGTATGCGTCCCCAACTTCGGCTCCGTGTCGTCGCCCTCCCCATGCACCTGCTCCATCTTGGTATAGCATTTGATCCCCGCCTTTTTGAACCGGGCGATGACATCATAATCGGCTGCCTGCGAATAAACAATCATAACCATTTTCATGGGGTCTGTCCTCCTTTCCGGAACCGTTTGAATTTTTCGATCCAGTCGTCAAACAGGTCGTATGCAGACGGCACGACCACCAGGGTTAAAAAGAGGGACGTCAGTAAACCGCCGATGACGGCAATACCCATCGGCGAGCGGGTTTCCGCTCCTTCGCCCAGTCCAAGGGCCACCGGCAGCATCCCGAAAACCATCGCCAGTGTGGTCATGAGGATCGGCCTCAGACGAACCGGACCGGCCTGGAGGATGGCTTCCCGCCTTGTGAAACCTCTTTCACGCAGGACATTCGTATAATCCACAAGCAGAATGGCGTTCTTCTTCACAAGCCCCATGAGCAGAATCAGGCCGATGAGGCTGAAGATGCTGATCGTTTTGCCGGCCAGCAGGAGTGCTCCGAAGGCCCCGATAAATGACAGGGGCATGGCAAGCAGTACGTAAAAAGGATGAATGAAACTTTCAAACTGCGCAGCCAGCACCATATAGGCCATCAAGATCCCAAGAAAGAGTGCAAATAGCAAATACTTGAACGATTCCTTCATGGTGTCAGCCGCCCCCTTGTATCTTGCGGTGTATCCAGGCGTTAGAACCTTTCCGGAAATGCCGTCCAGTTCCTCCATGGCCTGTGCCAGGGGTTTCTTTTCCAGACTCGCGTAAACAATCGTCGCCCGCTGGCGGTCTACGCGATAAATGACACTGGGACCGCCGCCTTCCTGTATCCGGATCACACTGGCCAGCTCAACGAGTCGGCCGTCTTTAGCACGAACGTAGATTTTGCCCAGATCAGCGGGATTGACACGATCTTCCGGATTAAGGCGGACTCTGACATCGTATCGCCGGCCTTTTGCTTCATCCTTGTACTTTGTAATGTCCACCTCGCCGCTGATCAGGATGTTGACGGCATCGGCAATAGCGCCCACGCTGATACCCATATCGGCCGCCTTGTTCCGGTCAATGAAGACTTTTAATTCCGGTTTGCCTGCCTCCAGCGACGTGTCTACATCCACAATCCCGGGCAGTTTTGCAAGTTCCGTCGTGATCTGACGGGTATAGTTCTGCAGGACGTCGAGATCGAGCCCCCGGATGGCATACTGGATCGGCACATTTCGGATCCCTCCGCCGATCATCGAGATATCTTCCGCTGTCGCCTTCAGACCGGGAATCTGGTTGAGTTTCTGCCGGATTTCGGCTTTGAGCTGCTCCTGACTCTTTTTCCTGTCCGCCTTCTTCTTGAGTCCGGTAAAGATGATGGCCTTGTTGATCTGTCCGGCCCCGCCGGCGCCAAATCCCTGAAGATAGAAAAAACGGTTCGCTTCCGGAAAGGATTTGACAATCGTCTCGCCCTGCATGAAGAGCGCATCGGCTTTATCGATCGAGTAGTCGATCGGCGCCTCCATGCGTACAAGGAACTGGCCCTGGTCTTCTGCCGGAACAAACTCCTTGCCTATGAACTTCGTGATATAAAGGCTGAAAGCGAAGATGAAAAGCGCCAGAACGAGCACCGTTTTTCGATAGCCCAATGAAAATCCGAGTATATGGCGGTAGGCTGTTTCCGTTTTCTTATAAACCTTCTCAATGCCGTTTCCGATCCTTGACAGGAAGGGAAATCGGGATGGAACAATGGCCGCCGTTTCGCTTTTTTTACGCTTCAAGAGAATTGACGCCATCATCGGCGTCAGGGTAAACGAAACGATCAGGGAAACCATGACCGAAAACACGACGGTCATGGCAAATTGCCAGAAAAACCGGCCGATGATGCCTTTCATGAAGGCCACCGGCAGAAAGATGGCGACAATGGCCAGGGTCGTCGCCATGACGGCCGTCCCGATTTCCGAGGTTGCAAAAGCGGCCGCTTCCCTCGGCTCCATGCCCTCTTCGATATGCCGGTAGATATTCTCAATGACAATGATCGCATCGTCTATGAGAATTCCCACAGAGAGCGAAAGCGCCAGCATGCTCATGTTGTTGAAGGTAAAGTCAAAGGCCTTCATGATGGTAAACGTGGCGATGATGGACACGGGCAGGGCCAGAGCGCTGATCAGGGTCGTCCGCCAGTTTCTCAAAAAAAGAAAAACGGCCAAGACCGCAAAAAACCCGCCGATGATCAGGTGTCCCTTGACTTCATTGATGGACCGGTTGATAAAAGTGGATTGATCGAAGGCAATGTTGAGTTCCATGCCCGGCGGGAGGGTTTTGTGAATATTGACCAGTTCCCGCTTGATCCGGTCGATGATGGCGACGGTATTGCTTCCGGACTGCTTCTGAATCCCGATGCTGACACAGGGCTTGCCATTGAAACGTGCAAGATTCCTTTTTTCCTCCATGCCGTCTTCCGCACGGCCGATATCCCGAATGCGCACCGGGGCGCCCCGGTAATAGGCAACGATCAGGTCATTGAATTCCTGAATCCGCGGGAACTCCCCCTTGATTTTGATGGAATATTCCTTGGTATCGCTCTCGATCCGGCCGCCGGGAATTTCGACATTTTCAAGTTGCAGGGCCTGGGCGACGTCGCCGGGGGCGATCTGATAGGCCCGGAGCTTGTCTGCGTCAAGCCAGATCCGGCCCTGTCGCAGCCGCAACCCGGCGATGCGCAGGGCGCCTACGCCTTCGATCCGCTGCAGTTGTTCTTTCAAGATTTCGTTGGTATAGGTGGACAGGTCTCGAACCGACTGGGGGCCGGTCACGGCAATCCACAAGACAGGCGTGGCGTCGGGATCGACCTTCTGGATCACCGGCTCCAGAATGTCTGTGGGCAGCTTGGACCGGATCGATGAGACCTTCTCCCGTATATCCTGGGCGGCAAGGTCAATATTCCGCTCCAGTTCGAATTCCACGGTTACAATGGAAACGCCCTCGAGACTTGATGACGTAATCGTCTTGACCCCGTTGATCGTGCTGATGGCCTCCTCGATCTTGTCGGTGACATCGATGTCCATGATCTCAGGGCTCGCACCCTTGAGCTGTGTATTGATGTTGACAATGGGGAAGTCAATCTTGGGATAGAGGTCCACGCCGATCCCGGGATAGCTGACAATCCCCAGTACCACCAGGGCGGCGATAAACATCGTCGCAAAAACGGGGCGTTTAATCGAGGTCTCAGCGAGCCACATTGACTTTCACCCCTTCCGCCAGGTTGTTCTGGCCCACCACGACCAACTGCTCGCCGCCCTTCAATCCCTCGACGATCTCCATGTATTCGCCGTATTTGCCGCCGACCTGAACAATCCGTTCCTTCGCCTGGTCGCCTTCAACCACAAAGACCTTGATCTTGTTATTCTCATAGAGGAGCGCCGTGACGGGCACAATGGCCTTGTCCACGGCACCGCCGGTGTAGAGCGTCACGCGGGCAAACAGGCCGGGCTTCAGCAGCAACTGGGGATTCGGCACAAGGGCCTCCACCTGCAGAGACCTGGTTCTTTCCTCAAGGTTGGGGTAAATGACGCTCAACTTGCCTTTGAACTCGCGTTCGGTAAAGGCGTCCACCTTGAAAAGGCATTCCTGGCCCGTCTTCAGGCGGGCAACATCCTTCTCGCTAACGGTAAAGCTCAACTTGATGGGATTGTTCCGGGTCAGATAAAGCAGCGGCGTCCCGTTCCGGATATAGTCGCCGGGTGTGACCTTCTTTTCTCTGATGATCCCGGCGATGGGTGCATGAATTTTTGTTTTGGCCAGTTTCTCCCGGGCCAGATCGAGGGTCCCCCCGGCACGGTCCACTTCGCCTTCGGCCAGCAAACGCCGGGCGACCATGTCGTCATACTGCTGACGGGTGACCAGCGCCTCCTTGTAAAGGGCTTCCTTGCGCTCAAATTCGACTTTAGCATTGGCCAGGCTTGCATTCACCTGGCGCAGGGCCGCTTCGGCCCGGCTCAGCTCCAGGCGGTAATCCGTGTCGTTGATCTGGGCCAGCAGCATCCCCTTCGAAACAACCGATCCTTCCTGAACCTTGAGTTCCCGGAGAATCCCGTCGATCTCGGAGCTGACCACCACCTCCTCATCGGGTTTCAGGGTTCCCACCGATTCGATGAAGGGTTTCAGGGATCGCTTCTCCACCAGAGCCGCCCGCACATTGACCACCTTCTCCTTTACGGCCTTTTCTTCCTTTTTGAAACATCCCGTGAAGGTCAGGATCACAAACACCATGGCAAACGAAGTCAGGATCAACGCTGTGTTAGAATGCTGCCTGGATAGGCAACGATATAGAATTGAAAACGGCTGTTGTCGCATGAAAATGATTCCTCCCCTTAAATCAATCCAGTCAGTTTTTTGCCAATATCTCTTTGAGCAACACGCCTGTTGCCTTTTTCATTCTCATGACGGCCATCTGGTAATTATAACCGGCGTCAGAGATTTTCCTCTCCGCTGTCACCAGAAGCGTGTTGGCATCCATTACATCTACACTTTGCGCCAGGCCAAATTCAAACTGCCGGGTGACGGCCTGGTAATTATCCTTCGCAAACACAAGCTGGTCATCGAGAAACTTCAGCGTTGCCTTTTGGGTCATGAGCTCCAGGTAGGCCGCCTGCACTTCAATCTCGATTGTTTTTTTCAGGTCATCATAAAGAAAACCGCTCTGCTTTTCCTTTGACCGGGCTTCTTTCACCTCGGCCATGCGCAATCCGCCTTCAAAAATGGGGAAATTCAGGGCAACACCGGCGTAGATGCTTTCACGGTTGATCGTTCCCGCAGCCGGTGATTGATCCACGCCCGAATATACGCCCGAGACTGAAAGATTGGGCCAGTGCGCCCCACTGGCGTACCGGACCTGTCGCTCCGCCAGCTTTTTCTGGATTTCCAGTCCTTTCAGATCAGACCGTTCCGTCAGGGCCATCGTTAAAAATGTGTCGACAGGCGCGACATCCCGACTGGCGGGCGGCTCTTTCTTTAACTGAACATTGTCCCTGAGCCCCACGATCCGCTTTAACTGCACCATAGCGAGTTCAAGGCTATTTTGGGCCATCATGCGATCGGACAGCGCCCCGGACAACTCCGCCTCGGCGCGCAGAAGCACGGTCCGGGTCACTTCGCCGACCCGCAATCGCTTATCGGCCGCCATCCTGTACGTTGACAGTCTTTCCACATTGGCGTCGGCGATGTCCAGATTCTTTCCGGCCTTCAAGACGTTATAATAGGCGAACGGCGACCGTTAGGAGATAGTCCTCCTTCACGGAATGTGTATCTAAACGATTTTTTGCAAGATTATCCTCGGATATCTTGAGTGAGGTGAATTCCCGGCCGCCCAGGGAGAGGCTCTCGTCCAGCCGGATCCCCCAGGCCCCTGCCGCATGCGGTTGGATCAAAGAGCCGGGAAGGGAAATACTGCCGCCGGGCATCGGAATCGATGCCGGGAGCGCTGTATTTTGCCTCCGTGAAGTCCGTAAAGCTCGCAAAGGTGGTCAACCTGGGCAACAGATAGGACAGCGCCTTGCTTTTCCCTGCCTCCGCGATCAGGATATTTTCTTCGGAAATCTTGATTTTTTCCGCCGTCTGCAGCGCTGTCCGGTAGAGATCGTCAAGGCTGTATTCCTGCGCCAAAATCCCCGAGGGGCTCGCCCATAACAGCAGAACGAGAAGACAATTGATCAACATGGGTGCGTTTCTTTTCATTGTTTTTCTATTCCCGGTTTACAGTATTTGAATATGATTATCTCAACTTTCGCAGGAGCGAAATAATATGTAACATATTTAAATTATTAGTATTATATCGTCACAAGGTGTGATATGTGTGTTTTGTTCCCCAATAAAGCCCATCAAGCACGAGGTGACGCCAGACATGGGATTGTATCAGAAATCGTTTCCGATGAAAACAAGATCCATGATTCGGCCTCCTCAATTCAGCGGTTCGCTGCCGGGCATTTCCTCCTGAACCCCGCCCAGAACCTTATAGAATGTCACCTGATTGATAAGCCGGGACAGGTGAAGCACGATCAGCCCCCGTTGTGCCGCATAGACCGAGCGTTGCGCGTCCAGAACGCTCAGGTAGCTGTCAATTCCCTTTGTATAACGCACATTGGAAAGACGGTAGGTTTCTGCAAAAGCGTCGACCAGTGATTGTTGCGCCGTGATCTGCTGGTTCACGGTACCCTGCACGGCAAGGGCATCGGCCACTTCCCGGAACGCGGTCTGGATCGCTTTCTCGTATTGGGCCACGGCGATTTCCCGGTCTATCTTCGTGGCGTCATAGGCCGACCACGTGCGGGCGTCAAAAATCGGCAGTACGATCTGCGGGGCAAAACTCCACACATCCGAACCGGATTTGAAGAGTCCGGACAGTTCGGCACTGGCCGTTCCGATGGCGGTGGTCAGGGCAGATGCGGGGAAAGAAAGCCGCACGGGCGGCGCCGATATTGGCGTTGGCCGCCCTGAGCCGATGTTCCGCCGTCAGGACATCCGGTCGCTGCAAAAGCAGCTCTGACGACACGCCGGGAGAAATCTCCTTCGGAGGAATGACACTGCCCAGCCCGGTCGGCAGGAGTTCACCCGGCAGGGGAGATCCAATCAGAAGATTCAAGGCGTTCTCATCCTGGGCCACCAGTTGCGTGTATCGGGCGACATCCCCCCGGGCGGCATCCACCTGGCTTTGCGCGCGACGCAGATCCAGTTCGGATGCGAGTCCGACGTCCTGACGTTTCCGGATCAACCGGTATGCGGCCTCCTGCGATGCCAGGGTGGACAACGCCAGTTTGAGGGTTTCCCGATCCGCCGCGAGGGTCAGGTAAGCGTTGGCCACAGTGGAAACCAGCAAGATCTGCGCGCCACGTCGCGCCTGATCCGTGGCAAGGTATTCTTCGAGCGCCCGGTCTTTCAGGCTGCGGATGCGGCCGAAGAAGTCGATCTCCCAGGCACTGATGCCGAGATTGACGCCGTATTGTTCCAGCGTCATCGCTTTGCCCGTGCTTGAAAGGTCGGCCGGCACCCGTTGTCTGCTCATGCTGCCGACGGCGTTGACGGCAGGCAGAAGCTCGGCGCGCTGGATGCCGTACAGAGCCCGCGCTCTTTCGACATTCAGGGCGGCTAGCCGCAGGTCACGGTTGTTTTTCAGAGCCGTCGTAATGACTTTCTGAAGGTTTTCATCCGGGAAGAATTCCTGCCAGTTGAGCTCCGATGGTGCCGGAGCGACGGTCGCCGTCCCGGTTTCCTGATAGGCGGCGCCCTTCGGCCAATCCGCCGGGACAGGCGCCACGGGTCTTGTGTATTTCGGGGCCAGGGTGCAACCGCCCAGTCCGAAAGCGATGCCGATCAGTAGAAGAAGCAGGTATCGATGCATATCATTGATCTCCTGGTGGATTCACGACGGCTGTTTCGGCAGCGTTACGCTTTTTATTTTTGCCGAAGACTGTTTCGATCAATACAAAGAAAAGGGGTGAAAAAATAATCACCAGAACGGTGGCCGTCACCATGCCGCCCAGAACGCCGGTACCGATGGCATTCTGAGCTCCGGCGCCGGCGCCCGTGGTCAGGGCCAGCGGCAGAACGCCGAAGCCGAAAGCAAGCGAGGTCATGACAATGGGACGAAATCGCAATTTTGTCCCTTCCAGCGTCGCCTCAATGAGCCCCATGCCGTCTTCCATTCTGGCCTTGGCGAACTGGACGATCAGGATGGCGTTTTTGGTGGTCAATCCCAGTGTGGTCAAAAGCCCGATCTGAAAATAGACATCGTTGTGAAATCCCATCAGGGTCGAGGCGACGACGCCGCCGATCGCCCCAAGCGGAAGGGCCAGCAGAATCGAGATGGGAATGGGCCAACTCTCGTAGAGGGCTGCCAGACACAGGAAAATCACCAGGATGGAAAACGCATACAGCAGGGGCGCCTGCGAGCCTGTCATACGCTCCTGATAGGAAAGCGCGTTCCATTCAAACCCGATGCCCTGAGGCAGTTTGGCAACGATTTCCTCCATTGCCCGCATGGCTTCGCCGGAACTTTTTCCCGGCGCGGGCTCGCCCCAGATATTTCTCGACGGGAAACCGTTGAAGCGTTCCAGGCGGGGGGAACCGGATGTCCAGTGTCCGGATGCAAAGGAAGAAAAGGGGACCATCCTGCCCGCCGTATTGCGCACATAGAGTTTTTCCAGATCCTTGGGCAACATGCGGTAGGGGGCGTCCGCCTGGGCGAACACCCTTTTTACCCGGCCGGCCTGAATGAAATCATTGACGTAGGAGCCGCCGAAGGCCGCCGCGATCGTGTTGTTGATGGACGTGATGGGGATCCCCAGGGCGCCCGCCTTTTCCCAGTCTACGTCGATGTGGTATTGGGGGACGTCTTCCATGCCGTTGGGCCGGACGGAAGATAATCTCGGATCCTTTGCGGCCATTCCAAGCAGTTGGTTGCGGGCCGCCATCAAGGCGCCGTGGCCCAGACCGCCCCGGTCCAGCAACTGAAAATCGAATCCCTTGGCGGTACCCAATTCGACGACGGGAGGGGGCGGAAAAGCGAACACCAGCGCAGCGCGGTATTGCGAGAAGGCCTTCATGGCCCTGCCGGCAATGGCCTTCGCTCGCATGTCCGACCGTTTGCGGAGGTTCCAGTCCTTGAGCTTGACAAACACCATACCGCTGTTCTGCGCCCTTCCGGCGTAGCCGACACCGGAAATGGTCATGCAGGATTCCACCGTTTCTTTTTCTTTTTCGTCGAAATAATGGCGGACGTCATCTACAACCTTCTGGGTCTGCTCCAGTGTGGCGCCCGTGGGCATGATCACCTGGGCAAGCAGGATCCCCTGGTCTTCATCGGGCAAATAGGAGGTTGGCATCCGCAAAAACAAAAACCCCATCACCGCAACTATCAAAACGAAAACAATCAGAGACCGTTTTTTCCGGGAAAGGGTGATGCCGACGAGTTTCAAAAACAGATCTCTGGATCGCAGAAAAGAGCGCTCGAACCATAAAAGGAAAGGACGCAGAAAAAAGATCGCGCTTTCGGCCGGTTCGTGCCCCGCAGCCACCGGCTTGAGGAGCGAGGCGCAGAGCACCGGCGTCAGGATCAGGGCCACGGCCACCGACAACAGCATGGAGGCTATGATGGTTACGGAAAACTGGCGGTAGATGACGCCCGTAGAACCGCCAAAAAACGCCATGGGGCCGAATACCGCCGCGAGCACGAGCCCGATCCCGATCAGGGCGCTCGTGATCTGGCCCATCGACTTGGCCGTGGCTTCCCGGGGTGAAAGCCCCTCCTCGCTCATGATGCGCTCGACGTTCTCCACCACAACGATGGCGTCGTCCACCAGCAGACCGATGGACAGCACCATGGCGAACATCGTCAACATGTTGATGGAAAACCCGAAAAGCCCCAGCACCCCGAAGGTTCCCAGGATCACGACGGGCACCGCGATGGTCGGAATCAGCGTGGCCCGGATGTTCCCCAAAAACAGATACATGACCAGAAAAACCAGCAAAATCGCCTCAAACAGAGTCTTGACCACCTCTTCGATGGCCACCCTGACAAAGGGGGTGGTGTCATAGGGATAGACGACTTTCATGCCCGTGGGGAAGTACCGGCTCATCTCTTTCATTTTAGCCTTGACCGCATCGGCCGTTTCCAGGGCATTGGCGCCGGAGGCCTGCCGGATGGCCAGGATGGCAGACGGTCTGCCGTTGTGAAAGGCATTGATGTCATAGACCTCGGTTCCCAGTTCCGTCCATCCCACATCCCTGACCCGCACGATGGAGCCGTCCGGATTGATGCGGATGGGGATGGCGGCAAACTCTTCGGGCGTCTTTAGCAGGTTCTGGACAATGATGGACGCATTCAGGCGCTGCCCTGCCACAGCCGGTGCGCCGCCGAACTGCCCGGCTGAAACCTCCGCATTGTACGTTCGCAGCGCCGTGACGACATCCTCTATCGTCAGGCGGTAATCCGTCAGCTTGTCGGGATTGAACCAGATGCGCATGGCGTACTGGGAGCCGAAGTTTTCCACCTCGCCCACGCCCGGGACCCGCGCCAGGACCTTTTCGAGGCTGGATTGGGCGTAGTCCCTCAGGTCGTCGCCGTTCATGCTGCCGTCTTCGGAGACCAGGCCAACCATGAGCAGGTAATTCCTTGTGGCCTTGCCGACTTTGACGCCCTGATTCTGAACCACCGCGGGCAGATTTGCCAAGGCGAGTTGGAGCTTATTCTGCACTTTGGCCCAGGCGATGTCCGGATCGGTCCCCGGGGCAAAGGTCAGATCGAGGCGGCTGGTTCCGGCGGAATCGCTGGTGGCGGACAGATAGATCATCTTGTCCAGGCCGGTCATCTTCTGCTCGATGATCTGCGTCACGCTGTTTTCAACAGTCTCTGCGGAAGCGCCGGGATAAGATGCCGTAATGTAAATAGACGGCGGGGCGATGGGGGGGTACTGCGATATGGGCAGGTTGTAGATCGCCAGCCCGCCCGCCACCATGATGATGATTGCGATGACCCAGGCAAAAACAGGACGGTCCAGGAAGAATTTCGACAGCATCACACGCCTCCGTCAGTTCGATTTTGCAGGCGGAGGGGTTGTATTCTTACTTTCCCCGTTTTTTGTCCCGCCGCCGGCTTCAAAGGGAACAACCTTCACGGAAGCGCCCGGCCGTGCTCTTTGCTTCCCCTCGACGATGACCCGGTCGCCGGGTGCAAGACCCGATGAAACAAGCCATGCATCGCCGATGGCGCGATCGAGCATGAGCATGCGCTGCTGGACCTTGCCCTCGGCATCCACGAACAATACAAAGGGATCCCCCTTCGGGTTGCGTGAAACGGCCTGTTGGGGAACCAAGAGGGCCTTGGGATTGACGCCTTCTTCCAGCACCGCCCGGACGAACATGCCCGGCAGCAGATAGCCCTTCGGATTGGGAAAGACAATCCTCAGAATGACCGATCCGGTCGTCGGATCGACTGTGACGTCGCGGAATTGCAGCGCCCCTTCCGAGGGATATTTTGTGTCGTCTTCCAGCAGGAGACGGACTTTGTTCCGGATCTGCCTGTTATTGGTAAGCCCGCCTTCCTCCAGGCGGCGCCGCAATCGCAACAGTTCAGTCGTGGATTGGGGCACATCCACGTACATAGGATCCATTTGTTGAATAGTCGCCAGGGCTGTGGGCTGATGCCCCGTCACCAAGGCGCCCTCCGTGACTGTGGATCTTCCGATACGGCCCGATATGGGCGCTGTGATCGAGGTGTATCCCAGGTTGATGCGGGCCGTCTCGACCATGGCCTTCCAGTATTGGACATCCGCTTCCGTCTGTTTCAGCGCGGCAGCCACATCGTCGTAGTCCTGCTGACTGACCGCTTTTTCCACCAGCAACTCCCGCAGACGATCGGCCTTCAACCGGACCGCGGGCAGATTGGCCTCCGCCCTGCCGAGGGCGGCCTTTGCATTGTCGAGGGCCGCCTGATACGGGGCGGGATCGATCTGATAGAGCGCTTGGCCGATCTTGACACTGGAGCCTTCCTCGAACAGGCGCTTCCGGATGATGCCGCTTACCTGGGGACGCAGTTCGGCGGTCAGATTGGCCGATGTCCGGCCGGCCAATTCCGTCGTGATGACCAGCTGCTTCGGTTGTATCGTCACAACGGCGACTTCGGGGGGGCCGCCCGGCGGCGGTCCGCCTTTGTTGGGCTGCTGTCCGCAACCGCCCAGGATCAGGATCGCGGTAAGGACACCCCCGGCGGCGATTCGTTTGGCCCTGTCATAGATCTGCATGCGACACCTCTGTTATATGAAATTTGGCGAACCATACTTAATCATGCCCGTATTGATAACGTTTTGATCGCGGGCACAAAAAAATATTTAACGATTTTAGCGCCTGCGAAAGCTGAGTGATTATTTTGATAATCCCGCAAGGGCCTCCAGTGAAAAACAGGCAATGTGATCGGCAATTTCTTTGATTTCCTCGACCGAATAATGGTCTTTGCGCAGGAGCCGGCTGATTACAGGTTTCGAATTCCTGAAGTAGAGACACTGCCCCAGAACGCTCATGGAGCAGAGGATGACTTTTTCTTCGCCGATTTCATTCCCCCGCAGGTGGCGGACAATCGCATTGAGCCTGTTGAAAAATGGTCTGAACTCCTCTTCGATGATGACATCCAGGGCGCTTGTCGGCTCAAATAACTCCCTTGACATCAGCCTGCCGAAACAGGATTCATGCCCCTCTCCAAGAAGATGATACATAAAAGATTTGATAAATGCAGTTAGTTGAACATCATACGGATCATGATCGCGCACGAAGTCGTATTGCGAATATTTCTGAACGGCGATCTCTTTGTAATGCTTTATAACGGCCATATAGAGCCGTTCCTTGTCGCCGAAGTGATAATTGACAGCGGCCAGATTTACACCGGCGCGTCGGCAGATTTCACGGACTGTGGTTTCCCTGAATCCACGGTCCGCGAATATTTCACCTGCCACTTCAAGGATTCTTTTTTTGACTTCCAGTCCGGATTTCATAAATATCAAACGCTCGTTTTAAACATGCGTATATCATTTTGAATAATCCTGTCAAGATTTTTTTCGGAACATGGGAATCGCCATAACCCCCTTGTTGATCTTTGTGAAAAAAGGTATATTGTGCGTGTGTTTTGCGTAACCGCTGAAAAATGGTTCGCAAGCGGCGAATCAAATGTTTTCCGCCTTTCCAGAGATGACGTTAACGGCTTGTCATGAATCATGATTACGTCTGGGCGTTCTCTTAGCGGAAAAGATTTTTGAGACGCGGCGAAACCATTTTTCAAAGGTCTCCGGGCGAACTCCTACACAATCTTGCGACACAGCATGGATGGTCATTATGAATTGGAAGCTGTTGGAACCATCAGACTACTCTGTCCTCAAGCCCTGTTTTAGAAGACAGCCTTACAATCTCAGCATTTACTCGCTTTTATCCCTTATCGTCTGGAACACCGGCCCTATCAGGAGCTATTACAACTTCGACGGGGACCGCCTCGTCATCAGCAGTGAATCCTCGATAAATCCCGAAGACCGGTACCTCATCCTGCCCCTTTCCGGCAGGGGGCTCTTAACGCCCGAAGAGCTTCATGACCTGGCGGTTGACCACGGCTATCGTCATTACCGCTTTGTTCCCGGTGATTATCTGGCCATGATGGAGGGGAAGAAAGCGGAGCACTGGTTTAAAATCAACGAACAAGCGGGTTTTGAGGACTATGTGTACCGGACTGAAGACCTGATTCAACTCAAAGGAAATCGCTATGCAAAGAAAAGAAACCTGATTCATCAGTTTATGCGGGCGTATGATCATCAGGGCCGTGTCACAGTGGAGGATATGCGGCCCATCGATGCCGAAGAATGCCTGGCATTCCTTGAAGAGTGGTGCACGCAGCGCCAATGCGACATGGATGAAGGCCTTGCCTGCGAAAAGCGCGCCCTCATCCAGACCCTAACCCATATGGAGAGACTTGAAAGCGCCGGCATCATCGTGCGGATCGACGGCACGGTCAGCGCCGTCGCAATCATGTCCGTCCTCAATGCAAAGATGGGCGTCCTTCATTTCGAAAAAGCTTTTTCAACTATACGCGGACTTTATCAATTTCTGGACAATGAATGCGCCAAAAAGCTCTTTTCCGAATATGAATTCATCAACAAGGAAAGCGACATGAACATCGCCGAACTGGCTCAATCCAAAAAATCCTACCACCCCGTCCAGCGGATCAAATCATACTGCCTGACGGTTCGTTAGCTTCCTGCCGCCGTGGCCTCAGTACCTGCCACCCGCATTGTGTTCCGGTGGAAAGCAGCCAATCGATCACGCCTTGAAGCAAAACGTGCGGTTTTAAAAAGTTAACGGCTTTTTTTCGACTTCTTACGCAGCCGTCAAAAGTTGACATCGTTCTTAATCATGGTATAGAGAAGGCGACAATTTCAAAACAAGGGCACGATCTCATGACGACAAAACCATATATCGCTAAAGCCTTCCTACTCCTGGCGGTGACGCTCCTGTCCGTTCTGACGGCCTGCGCCCCCAAGGCCATTCCCATACCTCCGCGACCTGCAAAAGTGGCCGTCGTGCTGGGTGCCGGTGCAGCCAGGGGATTCGCCCATGTGGGCGTTCTGAAGGTGCTGGAATCCCATAACGTACCGATCCACATGGTCGTCGGCACCAGCGTGGGCAGTCTTGTGGGAAGCCTCTATGCTTTTGGCTATGACGCTTACAAGCTGCAGGCATTGGCCCTGGCCGTGGAAAGGGATGATCTCGTTGATCTGACCCTACCGGATAACGGTTTTGTCAAAGGGGAAAGGCTTGAAAATTATGTAAACAGGATGGTGAGCGGCACACCCATAGAAAAATTCCGGATCCCTTTTCACGCCGTGGCCACCAACATTCAAACAGGGGAAGAAATGGTTTTCGGTACGGGAAACGCGGGCATGGCGGTACGGGCGAGCTGTGCCATTCCCGGCGTCTTCAAGCCGGTCAGCATCTCGGAAAAAACGTATGTGGACGGCGGCCTGGTCAGTCCTGTCGCCGTGGATGTCGCCCGGCGCTACGGCGCCGATGTGGTCATAGCGGTCGATATCTCCGCCAGTCGGGAGATGACCGTGCCCCAAGGGACGATTGATACGATTCTTCAGTCCGTGGATATCATGTATGCAAAAATATCCCAATTGCAGATTCCCAAGGCAAACGTGGTGATAAAACCGAACGTGGGTCTAGTTGGCTCCAGTGAATTCGCGAAGAAGCATGCGGCCATCCTCGAAGGCGAAAAGGCCGCGTTGGCGGCGATGCCTGCCATTCAGGCCGTACTTACAAAATTCCGGCAGGAGGGCAGGATCCCTTGAGCGGGCATCAGTCGAATCAGCCTGCCAGTGCGTTGATTTTTACCTTGGCCTCCTCATTCAGGAAGGACCATAATCCGAGTTGCTTGAGCGTATTGCTGGTCGGAATTCCTGCAGCGGTCCAGCCCCGCTCGCGATAGTAAGCCTGAATCAACCGGCGCAACTGTTCTTTGCGGCATTGCATCAGGTGCTCCCGTTTTTCCACCGTTTTTATCTTGTCGATCTCGGTCGGGGTTTTTCCCAGAATCTGACCGAGCGCCCGATCATGATAATCCTTTTCAGCGTCGTAGAGCCCATCGTCAATCGGTCCGATGGCGCGGTCCGGAATCCAGTCGTGCTTGCCCGCGTTGTTATCATAGAACAGGACGTTCATGACCCGCTGCAGATTGATGTCCCGATCCGTCTGCGCGAAAATCTGCTCCCAGGTCAGGTCCGTTCCCAGGATGCCGTTGTAAAAATCTGCGTAGATTTCCTGAGAGGCGGGATTGATATACTTATCCGAGTTCTTCGTGTTCTCCGATTCGGGATTGAAAACATCGACCCAGGGCAGCTTGCACAGACCCAGGTTGTCATTTCCCAGGCGGACGCGCGGATAGGTAATCAGGGCCTTCGCTTTAGCCGCAAGCGTGGGGAAGGCGCCCAGCAGGTCCACCTTGATCAGCCAGGCGGCGGCGTGATGCGCCCCGATATCGCTGGCGGCGGCATAGGAGGCCTGCATGGACAGAGAGCGATGTGTTCTGTAGAGAGAAAACGGCAGCCCCTTCGTTTGCATGGCGAACTTCAAAAGTTCTGCCCGGGGATCAGCCTGGCCGGTTCTTGCGATGTATTTTTCAACGACCCAATCGACCAGGGGCAACATGCCTTTGCCCGCCGCCGACGCCAGTTCCGTCTCGCCGTAAGCAATCTGCCGGATGAAGCGCAAAGCCGACTCTTGGCCCCCCCAGGTCAGCTCCAGCCCGTCCGTGTCCTGCTTTGTCAGGTATCCCCGTTGAAAGCATTCCATCAAAAAAGCCATGACGACGGCCGTGGTGATGGTATCGATCCCATAGTTATCACAATGCCAGTTGGCCTCCATAATAAATTCCGCATTCCACATGCCCAGATTGGAGCCGAAACCCGCAGCGGTCTCATACTCCGGTCCATCCACCCATACCTTGCGGCCTTTGAACTCACCGGAAGTCAGGGTGACCCAGCCGCCCTTTGTACAACGCAGATTACACCCGGGAAAGCACCCATCCATCCCGCGATGCTCAAAAAGATGTTCCGCATAGAATTTTCCGGTGATCTTGTCAGCTCTCGGGTCGGAGCCTAACTGATAATTGTTTACGGGCAGGGACTGGTATTCATGCTTATTCATAAAGGCGATCAGGCCGGCGCTGCCCTTGCGGTACATCTTCAGCGATTGCGGATCAACATCCCTGACGACCTTGCCGAGTTTTGCCCCTGCTTTTTTCGCCCTGTCCCAGTCGGCCGCGCCGAAGGGATTATCGCCCCGCGGATAATCGGCCAGAACGACGATGGCCCTGATTCCTTTATCCATCATGACGGTGCCCAGTCCTGTCCTGCCGGCCTGCTTGGTCCGGAAAAGTCCTTTTCCCCCGTCCGTCGGTTTGGTGGGGTCGAAGTAATGGCTGTTGATGCACCCATAGGTCGTATTCGCGGCGCCGATGCCCGTCGTCAGAAACACGATGTCTTTCCGGTCATAACCCGCCTGGATAAACCGGTCGGCAATGCTTTTTTCCGTATCAAAGACCTGATCCATGACAGCCGTTTCCGTCACGGTGATCTCCTGGAGGAAGCCGTCGATGACGATCATGACGCCCGTAGCAGATTTTCCGGTGATTTCCAGGGCATCAAAACCGGCATACTTGAGGTAGGCGCCGAAATGTCCGCCGAAATTCGAAACCCCCGGAATGCCTGTCAGGGGGGACAGCGAAACGGCCATGCATTTGCTCGTCCCCGGAAACTGCGGAATGCCTCCCAGCGGTCCGGGTGAAAAGATGAGGGGATTTTCCGGATCATAGGGAGTCGTTTTGGAGGTTATTCTATTATGGAGAAAATAGAGTCCCAGGGACCTTCCCCCGATAAAATAATCCCGCATCTGCGCATTGAGCTCAGGCGTCCCAATGGCGCCGCTACTTAGATCTATCGTGATGATTTGATTAGCATAACCATGTTTAAGTGGTGATTTTACGAACTTCATATCTCTTTCCCTTCCCGTCAGCGCGCTATGGTCTTTTCAAAAGCGCGGTAACATAGGATAATGGAAAATTCTTGTCAATGGATTATATCTTTTTGGCGGAACTCGCGGAAACAGGTGCGGACAGGGAAAAAACGGTCGGCATGCATGTGATCACGACGAATCTTTTCATGATCATTGATGTTTATACCAGCTTTCAGTACCCATGCACTTTTTCATCTATTTCAGAAAAGGAAAGGCTTTATTTCACTATTTTCCCCACGGGTGCAATGTAAATGGTGAATTCATCTATGCCGTCGATTCTCAGCAAACGGTCCATGGCTTCCTGATCATAGGCGGCAATGGCACATGTCCCGGCGCCGACAGGCTCACAGGCCAGGTAAAGATTTTGACAGACATGTCCGGCGTCAATGGCGATCACTTTATGCGCCGCAAGATCATATCGCCACTCCATCCTGTAGGGTATGGCCGTCCAAACGAACGTCACAGCGGCTTTCCCGGGATAGGGCTGACCGAAAACAGCCTCAACCAATTTTTCCTTGAGCCGATCTTCCGCAAATTCAAAAAGGATCTGGTGCGTAAGTGGCAGATAGCGATACATGCCCGGTTCCAAACCCTCAACATTCAGGATGCAGAGATAGGTCTCCAGCGCATGGCGGCATCCGGCAGAGGGAACCGTTCTGTAGGCATGTGCCTGATCGACTTTGTGGCGGATGCCTTGAGTCGCCCACAGAAGAAAAGAAAGCTCGTCCAAAGTCATGGACCGCTTCAAGAAAGCTCTATGACTTTTACGGTTTTTAATCGCATCTGAAAGGGTGACATCGGGGATACCCTTCCAGGAATAGACTTTTGAGAGGTCTATTTTCACCGCATCGGCGGGAAACGGCTTTTCAATCGCCGGTGGATCGATGCCCCTGTTTTGATCGGTATTCGAGAAGTCAATCTGCTTGCGGATCGTATCCTTGAGAAAAGATCTGTATGCTTGCATCAGAGGGTTTTTCATTGCGGACCATCCTCATTCCCAAATCGTGATTCTGCGTTTATAACATTATCGCTCTTGTCGAAGTTAGTTTTCAAAACCATTAAACAAAGGAAGGGCACAAAGGCAAGATTTGATAGCATATTCAGCCGGCTGTTACAATGATTTCATCAACTCTCACGAAACGATTGCAGTTCTATCTGCGGAAATCGAACGGTATTACCCGCCATAACTTGTGGACAAATTGCCTTGACATATAAGAAACTTTCACCTTATACTTTACCGGTAAAATAAATTTTTATCAGTTCAATTCATTCAATAGTTTGATCAAATATTCCCTATGGCAAATAAAATAATTAAGTGATCGGTCTTCTCATATTCTATGCTGATAAAGGGATCCACAGAAAAAAATAGATATCGAATAACCTGGGTGGTAAATGACTATCAGGGTTATGGGACATTCATCTGGCCGGATGGCAGCCGTTACGACGGCGATTTTTTTAATGGGCACTTACAGGGCCGTGGTACCTTCACGTGGCCGGATAAGAGCAGTTATGAGGGAGAGTGGCATAACAATATGCCGCATGGACGGGGAATATTTACCTGGCCAGATGGACGTCAATACGAAGGAGAATGGGAAAAAGGAAAGTCGAAGGAAAAAGAGGAAACCAGGATAAAGGCCGAGGAAGAGGCAAGGCTCAGAGCTGAAGAGGAGGCCAGAAAGAAGGCCGAGGAAGAGGCAAGGCTCAGGGCTGAAGAGGAGGCCAGAAGGAAGACTGAGGAAGAGGCAAGGCTCAGGGCTGAAGAGGAAGCCATAAAGAAGGCTGAGCAAGAAGCCCGAATCAAGGCTGAAGAAGAGGCCAGAAAGAAGGCCGAGGAAGAAGCCCGCATCAAGGCTGAAGAAGAAGCCAGAAAGAAAGCCGAGGAAGAAGCCCGGATCAGAGCCGAAGAAGAGGCCAGAAAGAAGGCCGAGGAAGAGGCAAGGCTCAGGGCTGAAGAGGAGGCCAGAATAAAGGCCGAGGAAGAAGCAAGGCTCAGGGCTGAAGAGGAAGCCAGAAAGAAGGCTGAGCAAGAAGCCCGAATCAGAGCTGAAGAGGAAGCCAGAATAAAGGCCGAGGAAGAGGCAAGGCTCAGGGGTGAAGAGGAGGCCAAAAAGAAAGTTGAGGAAGAAGCCCGAATCAGGGCTCAAGAAGAAGCCAGAAAGAAGGCCGAGCAAGAGGCAAGACTCAGGGCTGAAGAGGAAGCCAGAAAGAAATCTGAGGAAGAGGCAAAGCTCAGGGCTGAAGAAGAAGCCAGAAAGAAAGCCGAGCAAGAGGCAAGGATCAGGGCTGAAGAGGAGGCCAGAATAAAGGCCGAGGAAGAAGCAAGGCTCAGGGCTGAAGAGGAGGCCAGAAGGAAGACCGAGGAAGAGGCACGGATCAGGGCTGAAGAGGAAGCCATAAAGAAGGCTGAGGAAGAAGCCCGAATCAGAGCTGAAGAGGAAGCCAGAATAAAGGCCGAGGAAGAAAACCGAATCAAAGATCAGGAGGAACTGAGAAAGAAAGCCGAAGATGCCAGGTCGAAAGAAGAATCAAAAGCGCAAACGGAAGAAAAGGTGCAACCACTCTTCCAGGAAATGATACTGGAACATGCGCCAAGTGCTTTACCTGATGGAAGCGGATATTTGGGTGAATTACGGAGCGGCTTGCCTCACGGGCAAGGGATTATGAACTACCCTGATGGAAGAAAATACGTCGGAGAATGGAGAGTGGGGATGCGTGATGGTCACGGCATTTTTTCATCTCCTGATGGTTCAAAATATATAGGCCAATGGAAAGAAGACAAGAGAGACGGAAGCGGAACGATGACCATGGAAACCGGCGGGAAATATGTCGGTGACTGGAAGAACGACCTCTATGAAGGCCAGGGAACCTTAATCCTGCCCGACGAAAGAAAGTACACGGGGCAGTTCATTAAAGGTATATCCAACGGACATGGCGTCATGGAATTCCCCAACGGCGACCGCTACGAAGGCAAATTTAAGAACAACAAGTACCATGGCCAGGGAACATTGATCATGGCTGATGGCAGAAAATATAGTGGCCAACTGGAAAATGGCCTGCCTCATGGCCAGGGGATCATGATATTAGCCAATGGCAAAAGATACGCAGGCGAGTTTAAGAACGGTAAATTTATCGGCTGATAAAGAGAAGACCCTATGATTAACAAAATTTCTCTCATGCACAAGTCTTCCCAGGATTCAAACGGAAACATGTTTGTTGAATTCCATTGGGAGGAAATTCTGCTGGACGGTGAGAGGACATGTACCTATCAGGATGGATCAGGCTACAGCGGTTCCTTTAAGGCAGGCTGTTTCCACGGCATCGGGACATTCACATGGCCGGATGGAAGTCGATATGAAGGCCAATGGGAAAACGATCAGCCCCATCCGCTGGGCACGATGCTTCTGCACGATGGATATAGATATGAGGGTGAATGGCAAAACGGTGTTGCGGAAGGGAAAGGTTCGGAAACGCTGCCCGACGGCGGACGGTATAAGGGCCAATGGAATAACGGCCTGAAGGATGGGGATGGGGAAATGATCTTTGCCGACGGCAAAAGGTATCGTGGAGAATGGAAGGATGGCATGATGCACGGCAAAGGGGTTCTTTTCTTTACGGATGGTTCCAGATATGAAGGGGAATGGGAGGAAAACAGACTTTCCGGCCGGGGCTCACTGATATTCTGGGACGGCAAAATTCACAAGGGTGAGTGGAAGGACCACGA
Source organism: uncultured delta proteobacterium (assembly GCA_963743175.1). Taxonomy (GTDB): domain Bacteria; phylum Desulfobacterota; class Syntrophia; order Syntrophales; family Fen-1087; genus JAPLJM01. Next base: position 164,118 of record CAVUOQ010000013.1, read on the forward strand.
ATTCAAGGTTCTTGAGGTCCTGTAGGGCATTTTGTTCGGCGATTTATTGTTTTGTTGCAACTGCTTTGAAAAACGTATAGCAAAAAACCCCATCTGTTTCTGTTGTTCTGTACAACCCCTTAATTCCATCATCAAAGGTTTTTTCGTCAATTAAACCAGCTTCAATAGAGGATTCACGCACACCTTCAATCATTGCCGTGAAAGTGTTCTTTGTGAACCCTTCGACAAGCCGGGGTTTGCTTGCATCAACATAAACCATTCGCGGAGATACATGGATAGAGCTGAAACCTGCTGCGTTTAAGAGGGGATATAACTCTCTGCCGATATTGGCGTTGCCGCCTGCTCTTTTTTGCAGTTCGACCTGGCATTGAATCGCTTTGTGTGCCGCTTCACTGTCAGGATAGAAACAAGTCGATCCATGGTCTCCTTCGATAACAGTGATTGTACCGCCGACCTTAAGAAGTTTTTTCAGGCAATCCAGCGCCTCAACCGGCCGAGCCAAATGTTCAAGAACAAAACAAACAAAAACATGGTCGAATGATTCCGGCTTAATGGGCAGTTTAAAGATGTCGCCCTGCTGGAAGGTTACATTTGTGAATCCCGCACCCTCAATTTTTTTCCTGGCTTCTGCAACCGAATCCCCGGATATATCAATGGAGGTGATCTGCGCATGAGGACTATTGCGGGCCAAAGTCACGGTCTGTGCGCCTACACCGCATCCAGCCTCAAGGACCCGGCTCCCTGCCGGATAACATGTATCGGAATGCAACAATTCGACAAGCGTTGAAGCCTGATCCTGCAACCGTATGTTTTCTCGGAGGTCGTAACCGTGAACGTATGCTTTATTCATACTTCCTGATTTCGTGCTCAATCGGGATTTTGAACACCCTCCTGCACAGATCTTTGGCTTCCTCGATCCATGCCAGTCGCTGCTCTCGCGTGCTGGTGACAACCACATTGAACATCCTGCGGTGAACGTCCCGTACACCGCAAAGATCAAATATACAACGTTTCCAGATGGCGTCTAATGGATCACCGAATGCCTCTTTTTCTCGGGCTTCGGGTGTATTCGATGTGTTCAATACGATTGCGGCCCTTGCCTTGAGTAAACCGGTCGGAATCCCTTCACCACCGTCACCTTCTTCGAATCGATATGCAACCCCGGGGCGAAAGACTCTGTCGATCCAGCCCTTCAATATGGCCGGAGGCTGCCCCCACCAATTGGGATGGACGATGATGATCCCATCCGCCGATTCCAACTCTTCGCAATGCTTGTGAATCAATGGTGGAATAGAGCCCGACTCCGGGATCTCTTCAGCGGGCAACAGCGGATCAAAATCCTCTGCACAGAGATCGTGGAGTATCACGTGATGTCCATCATTGTGCAGGGCGTCGTATGCGCCCAATGCAAGGGCATGGTTGAAACTCTTTGGATCAGGGTGGCCGAGTATAATCAGAATATTCATTTTTAGCACACACGTTTGAGATCAGAGGCGCGCTTCAGCGCGACACCTGGAGCAAATTATCAGGCGAAGTTTCTTCACGCAATTGAGCCACAACTGTGTCAACGTCCGTGACCCATGAGAAACCAAAGGCAAGATTGAGCAGGCTCGCAAGATGCATCTCCTCGGTGATGCTACCTGTTCCATCAGCGAGAAAAAATACCCGGTAATCTCGATAGTAGGCATCGCGAGCAGTTGATTCGCAACACATGTTGGTCATTATCCCCGCAATAACAATATCTTCTACTTTGAGACAGCGTAATACCGTTTCCAGGTCAGTATTGTAAAAAGCCGAGTAACGGTGTTTGAATATGACCTTCTCATTGCTTTTCGGAGATATATCCTGGTGGATTTCACTTTCCGGGCTTCCCTCAAGGCACATGCCTTGCCACCACCAACCCATGATTCCGGCGTCGAGACGATCAGGATGATGCACATGCCTCGTGAAAATCACAGGACGACCTGCCTGTCGGAATGCATGAATTGATTTTCTTAAGTTTGACAGAATAGCGAGGCCACCACAAGTAAATGTGGGGGAAGCAGGGTCCAGAAAAAAACGCTGCATATCAATTACAAGAAGTGCGGCTTTATCCCTGTTGAGGTGCATATTGTGTGTATTGAACGGAGTAATGTGTTCCAGCCATTTTTTTCCTTTAGCGGAAATGGTTTCCTGTGTAACATATGGCTCCATAGAGATTCCCTTCTTTTGGTTACTTCGCCTACAGCGAGGGTCAGGCGCCGTCGATCGTTGTCTTGCAATGCTTTGTCCTTTTCAAAGGCGCGGCAACATTAAGATAAAGGGAATTTCTTGTCAATGGATTATCTTAAACTTCTTTTCGTTTATGAAATCCTCCCGCAGAATACCCCGGCCTGTGGGCGGGGTAATTCACTTCTTATGTGTAGGTATTTTGACGAATACCTTCAAGCCAAAATGCATTCTTAAAATGGCTGGGGGTCATTGAAATTGATGGATGAGTGTTACACCTACGAGTCAACAGTAGGAAACATCTTTAAAAGCTGAGTAATATGGATTGAAAGTGAGTATATCTCTCAGATCAGGCGCGCCCGGTTCCGCCAGAAGGTTTTTCATCCCCCTGCGGTTCGAGGATGCAGGGGATGGCATCGTCGTTTCCCGCCTTCTGCCTTTTTCCCCGTGAGACATTGCTGTAAAAGTCGTAGTATTTGACCATTTGCTCTCCCTTGTTGGGGATGTGGGAGCACATGGCCGCCAGCCATTCCATCGCGGGAAAGATCTTCGTCTTTATCGTTTTCTAGCGGAATAGATCTGTTTGTGTGGTTCCATCACTATATTCGCGCTTTGCCAAAATTTCATCGCCGTTATTTATGATTTCCCAAGTCGTTCTGACTTTCATCGTAGTCCATGGCCCGACGTTTCCCCATGGGGTTGTGGTTTTGACGCCCGTAATATCAACACTGAAATTATTATCACGATATTGACCAGGGTAATTGATATTGTCGATATATCCGAATACATACCTGTTTCCACGCACATCGATAATGTTGGTAACATTCTGCCCTTGCCAATTTAATGTATATGAATATCTTCGACCATCCATACGCTTGAGCAGGGTCTCAAATGGATTTACTGCTTTTTGTGTTGCCGCGACCCGGGCTGAGACATCTTTCTGCTGGGCCAGTTTCTTTTTTGCCCCCAGTTCGTAAATCCTGTCTTTCGCCTCTCTGGCCTCCTCACCCCCGGGGTTGGCAGCTATGTAAAGCTTGAGAGCAGTTATCGCCTCTTCATACATCTCGGCTAGGTCGAGGGCAACCGCGTGATTGTAATTTGCCTCGGCCCACCAAGGAGCGATCAGCAGGCACTGCCGGTAGGAATCCAGGGCCAGCCCGTAACCGGCAGCACCTTTGGCCGCCTTGATCAGGGCATTCCCCTCGATAAAGTATCTTCGCGCCTCCTCAGGAATCGCAGGTGCCGGCTTCATCGTCTGCACGTGCTTGATGATCTTCTCTCGCAAGTCATTATCATTGGGGTTCTTCTGTAAGTCGGCGACATATTGATTGAGAGTTTGTTGAGGGGTCTGAGCATAGGTTATTGTAACAGACATGCAGAAGAGCATTAGAAATGTCACAGATAGAATTTTCCTCGTATATTTCATGTTTTCAACCTGTTGTAAGGATATTATGCTCATCTTTGCCATACCCAGACAAATTCCCGCGAATCGCCATCGCTGAAATCACGGTGCTCGATTATTCTGTCCCCGTCCTCACTGATGAGATACGTGACCTGAACGGGAAGAGGGGGAGACCGCAAGACCATGGGCGTGGACGCTCTTCGCCCTTTGATTTCCCATGGCCCTCCGGTAATTTCCGGCCCTATCAACGCAACAAGATGCTTGCCCCGCACTTCTAAGACAGTAGGCGAGCTTTGGGTCAACCGATACCTTCTCCCGTCAATCTTCCTGAGCCAGTCTTCGTATTCCTTCTGTTGCTTCGTGGCTACCTCCTGTGGGCTCGATTCCTTAGTCGCCTTCTCCATTGCATATTCAAGCCCGGCAATGCGCTTGCGGACGTCCCTTGCGTCCTGGGCATTCGGCACCGCAAGCAGGTAAACCTCGAAGCCCCGCTTTGCCTCCATCAGTTTTCCGGCCTTCTCGAAGGCGACTCCCTGGTTGAAATAAAAAGCCGGGACCCATGGAGCGATTAGCAGTGCCTTTTCATATTCTTTAGCGGCATCGAGAAAGTCCGCTTCGGTTTTTGCGTTCCTGATGGCATACTCTGCCCGTCCCTCGAACTTCTCTGCCTCAAGGGGTATCGTAGGCGCTGGCTTCATAGTCTGCACATGCCTGATGATCTTCTCTCGCAGTGCATTATCATTGGGGTTTTTTTGCAGGTCGGCGATGTATTGATTCAGGGTCTGCTGGGGTAACTGTGCCTGCGCGACAGGCAGAATCGCGAACAGAAGAATCCATGCCAATAATGCCGTTGATAAAAACTTTTTCATGGTTTCACTACTCCAACTGCCAGCCTATCGATAACAGCGAATTGGTCTCTTCCACCGTGAAGACGCTTCCGCCGGTCTTGCCGTTGCCCTACCGCCCACGAAGGCGCAGTTTCTCCGTGTTTGTCACCATTAATGGGACAGGCTCTGGCGCCAGTGATGGATCATGTCGTTGCCCACGCTGCCCGTGTTGAACAGATTGCGCTCCGTGATTTTGTCCCCGTTTTCACTAATGATGTACGTTGTTTCCACGGTCCATTCTTTCATCGGAGGTTGATGACTATACGGTATTTTAACGGTTGTTTCACGCCCCCGAATTTCGTAACGGCCATCCGCGCGATTTGCATATGATATGTGGCCGCCGGGGTTATTGTGTTGTGCGTGGCCGGGAGGAACGATGAGCCCCAAAAGCAGATACTGATTGCTGATATCCAATGTCTTAGCATACCCGCTCTGGCCCGGTATGGGGTAAAAGTACCTTCTTCCGTTGATTTTCCTCAGCAGGTCTTCGAACGAGGTCTGCTGAGGAACAGTTGCGGCTTGACGAGAGGGCTCCTTGGCTTGCTTCTCCTGGCGGTATTCGATCTCGTCAATAAGCTTTTCAACAATCTTCGTATCAGGCGTATTTGGTGCGGCCATGAGATACAACTTCAAGCTTCTAATGGCGTTTGAGTACATCCCGGCCTTGTCCTGCGCTACACCGAGATTGTAATAGGCATTTGCCATCCAGGGCGCGGACAGGGTTGCCTTCTCAAATTCCGCGACTGCATCCTTGAAATCATTGACGTCTTTCGCGCTTTTCGCCGCCGCGGCCCCTCTGTTCATAAAGCGTTCCGCTTCTCTCGGAATGGTGGGCACCGGCTTCATCGTCTGCACATGTTTGATGATCTTCTCCCGCAGGGTGAAGTCGTTAGGATTCTTCTGCAAGTCGGCGATATATTGGTTAAGGATTGCTTGTGGATTTTCTGCTCGGACGGCAAAGATCGGCAAAACCAGCAATACAAGAATCATAATTATAGTAATCTTAATTGGATCATATTTCATGTCAATTCTCCCATCATGGCCAAAGATATACTGTTTCGCTTTCTTTACCCTGGTAGCGGATATGCCCTGTTATTCTGTTGCCATTTTCGCTGATTGCATAGGTATTTTCCACTAACCCTAATTCGTTGTGACGGTAAGAGCACGTGAATACACGGCCTTGGATCTCGATATAGATACAGGACTCTCCTGGGAAACGATATGGATTAGGGTCATCCTTAAAAAGTCTTCCCAGAACGAGCATCTTACCTTGTACATCCACCACATTCCTGTATGGAGGCACAGGTGAAGCTTTGTATCGCCTGCCGTCCATCTTTTTCAGCAACTCAGCGAACTGCTTCTGTTCTTGCACAGCAATGGCTGCGGGACTAGACTCTTTGGCTGCCTTCTCTTTGCGATATTCAATTTCGTAAATCAATTCTTTGACTTTTTCCACATCCGTCGCGTTTGGCGCAGCAATGACATATAATTTGAGACTTTCCATCGCTACGGCATATTGCCCCGCCTTATCCTGTACAACTCCAAGATTGTAATATCCTTCGGCAAGCCATGGTGCTGCAAGCAGTGCCTTTTGGAATTCGCGAGCGGCATCATTAAAGTCATTTGCTTCTTTCGCACCTTTGAACGCTGCTTTCCCCCGTACCATATACTTCTTAGCTTCCTCCGGCATGGCAGGTTCTTGTTTTATCGTCTGCACATGTTTTATGATCTTCTCCCGCAGGGCGTAATCGTTGGGGTTCTTTTGAAGATCGGCGATGTATTGATTGAGAATCTGCTGGGGAGACTGGGCCTGAGCTATTGAGATCGAAACACAGGACAGCAGAAATAAGATGGCACAGGAAAGCATCAATACTTTACGTTTCATCGTTTTTCTCCTCTTATCCTTTCCTATTCCGCTTCGCGATCATTATCTCTGCTGCCGATATGTTGTGGTTAACTGGCTACCGGATTGAATGGTCTGATTACAAGACAAAGTGCTTCCATTTTCGCCGATAGCGCAAATCATGGGCTCGTGCGGAAACCACGAGCCGTTTCTATAGGACCAGGACTGCTCCGGAATAATGATTTGCCTACCTCGCACGAAGCCGTCACGGCCAGTTTTTCCCCATACACCAAACGGAAAACCTTGTATCGGCTTTCCATCTCGGGTCCACGTTATAATTAGGCCGTATATGGCCACATTTCCTTGAACATCGATGGTCGACTCTCCGCCTGAGCCAAATTTTTCATCACGGAAGGAGTGTGTGTATCGAGCGCCATTGATTTTCCTGATTAATTCTTCGTCGGTCAGTTGTTTCTTTTCCGCTGTCGCCTGTTGTTTTGATGCACCTGCCGCCTTTTCTTTCCGATACTCGACCTTATTGATGAGTGACTTTGCCCATGCTTCATCAGCGTGTGACGGAGATGTCAGCAGATAGAGACGGAGATTTTTCAACGCCGCATCGAACTGTCCGGATTTGTCTTGAGCGATGGCAAGGTTCCGGTATGCGTCTCCCAGCCACGGAGCGAGGCTGGCCGCTTTCGTGAACTCAACGCTTGCCGCCCTGAAATCCTCTTCTCCTTTGCCGCCCTCGATGGCCGCCAAGCCTCGATCCATATACTTCAGCGCTTCATCCGGTACCGCAGGTTTTGGCCTCATCGTCTGCACGTGCCTGATGATCTTCTCGCGCAGAGCATAATCACTGGGATTTTTCTGCAGATCAGAGATGTATTGTTTTAATAGCGACTGAGGATTATCTCCGGCAAAGATAGATAAGGGGATGAAGAAAACTGCAACAAAAAATAAAAAGATCCAAATTGTGTTTATTCTTTTAATCATGCTTTTCTTCCTCATTTCTTTGGCATCACAGCATAAAAAGTCCAAGTAGTATGAATACGGACCCGGAAATGATGCATAGAATACCGATCAGATAAGCGAATCCGGCCAGCGGAAGAAGGGTAAAGGAGCCTATGCCGCTCCGGTTAGCCGGTGCGCGAAACTTTCTGACAAGCATCACACCAACCGCCATAATTATGACCCCGATAATCGCAAAGTAGAATTTCGCCATAATCAATCCTTCATCTCTGCCACAGATAGATGAACTCACGGAAATCGCCGTCGCTGTACCGTACTCTACACTTTATCCAGGAACCGTCATCGCTGATGGTGAAGGTGTTCGACACAGTCTTGATTGTGATAGGCAATGAATCATATACTGGCACAGTAGTTTCCCGTCCCTTAATCTCTATATGGTGGTTAGAACCTCCGAGTTCGTAATACACCCCCTTCTCTATATATCCCCACTCGAGAATTCGTCCCTTCACATCCAAAATAACCAAGACATCGGACTGCCGAAAAGCGTACCTCCTGCCGTCAATCTTCTTCAGCAACGCTTCAAAAGGGTCCAGTTTAACCTCGACCGGTTTAGCTGTCTGTGACTCCCGGCTCCCCTTCTCCGCCGCATACTTAAGCGCACCGATCTTGCCGCGCACCGCCTTGGCATCCTGTGCCTCCGGCGCCGCCACCAGGTACAGTCGAAAATTGGCGATGGCTTCGTCGTACTTGCCGGCTTTTTCCAGGACCGTTCCCAGGTCGAAGTAGTACGGCGCCACCCAGGGCGCCAACAACAGCACCTTCCGGTAGGCTGTGGCGGCATCGTTATAGTCGGCAGCAGCCTTGGCGGTCTTCATGATGTACGACACCTGACCTAACAGTTCGTCCACCTCCTCCGGCACTGCCGGCACCGGCTTCATCGTCTGCACATGTTTAATGATCTTCTCGCGCAGGGTGAAGTCGTTAGGATTCTTCTGCAAGGCGGCGACGTATTGGTTGAGGGTTTCTTGTGGTGTTTGTGCATGAACATTAGAAATAATCGTTATTAAAAGCATCAGCATTAAAACTGAAAAGAATATTTTTCTCATAATCCATCTCCCTTTTAAGCCTGTATGCATCCTAAAAAACCTTTTATTGCTCAGCGAGCAAGACAAGCATCAACTGCCGCTGATTTTTCGCTCTGTATTATCTTACCGGCGTTATCAATCTCAAACACACTCTGCATATATTCCTGCTTGTCTTTTTTATCTGCTGATTTGGAAAAATAACTCTGCACATCCACATATATTTTCCCATTACCCTTGCTGTTCACAATACCCTTTACAATAAACTGCCCCTCTGAAGAGCCGATGCCTGCCGATACCTGTCGGTCCAGTCCGAAAGTGACGACATTCACGTCATTACTGTCTTTGACAGGTTTGCCCGCCTCTTTAAAGACTCGCTTCATTTCCTTCCGAAGGTCTTGAGAGAACTGCTTTCCAGCCGGCCCAAGTGATTCAACGCGGATATAGATTTCCTCCATGGCGCAACCAAGCGCTTTCTGCCAGACCTTCTGTACTTTATTAGTTTCATTTTTGGATTTTTTAGTGACCGCCTTATCTTTTTTGCGCTCTGGAATATGTTTTTGTGGCGCTTCTATATCTTTCTGCCTTTTGTCTGGAGGTGGTTCTGAAATAACTTTTTGTGATTCTGAGGGTTTCTGAGAAGGAGTATCTTCCATCCCCTTGAGCCCAAGACCACTTGTTCCCGTGTCTCCAATGCCTTTTAGTCCCAGTTCACCGGTATCAAATCCCTTCAGGCCAAGCTCGCCATCACCCACACCTTTCATGCTCTTCAAGGCTTCCTGCTTGCTACGTTCAAACTCCTCCTGTTTACGTCTTGTCTCCTCTTCCTCTCTCTTGCGTTGTTCTTCAAGCTCCCGTTGTCTCTGTCTCTCAGCTTCTTCCTGACGGAGGCGCTCCTCTTCCTGCCGTTGACGCTCTGCTTCGTAATCGTAGGAAGGTTGCTGATATGAGGAACCACCTCTGCTTCCGCCACCCCAATTTGGTCCAGGATTACAGGAAGGCCCTCGTGAAGAATATGTGCCGCCGCATGATTCGCACCAATTCTTATATGCCCGTGCCCAACTCCCGCCGAAGCCCCTGGGTGGATTATTGCAATCAAGGCCAATGGATGTTGAAGGCATAATTAACAGAAGGGCGAAAAGAAAAAATACTAAGGGGGGACAAATTCTGGCAGTAAGATTATTATGATTTCTATCCATGGGGGCCTTCCTCACCTGCATCCGTAATCCCATGATATTACTTGTTAATATATTTGACAATCTGCAGGCAGATGCATGTTCACAAAAACCTCCTGCGATTTGTCTTTCCGAGAAGTAAGACAGAACCCTTTGAATGTCAATAAGATTTTCACTACAAGACACGTATTACAGATTGTAACCAAGTGATTTTTTCAGAAAGGTGATTTTACTGCTTTCAGGAAGAAGCAAATAACTGATTATGCCATGAGACCGGGTACTCTCACTACCGTACCGCTCTATCCACCTTTTACTAACAGCTAATCATGCACAATTCTTGTCAACTCTTGTCGACAGGGAGACCTTGCTCGGCCCAGGCGGCGATACCACCCGCGAGGTGGGCGACGTGGGTGTAGCCCATATCCTGGAGGGTTGCGGCTGCCAGTGGCGACCGGTTGCCGGTTGCGCAATAGAGAATGACCCGTTTTCGAGGGTCGAGCACCTTTTGATGGTGGGGGTTGGTGGGGTCGGCAAGGAACTCCAGCATTCCGCGGGGGATGTGTACCGACCCTGCGATACGCCCCTTGTCGTTAATTTCGTGCTGCTCCCGAAGGTCGACGAGCACGACCTCCTGGCGTATCTCTTCCGCCACCGCCATAGGGTCCAGGTTCTCCACCCTTGCCTTGGCCTCAGATACCATCTCGCTCGCTGTCTTGCTCATTGGTGCCTCCTTCGGTTTGACTTGTAGATGATTTTGTCTATTCTGTGCTTAGAAAACCTGTTTTGCCCAATTTACCGTTTCATTGCAGACTCTAGAAGGTTGAGGTTTAAATGGATATGTTTACTAATATTAGGAACTACGGTTAATGGATGCTCTTATGCAAATGGAAAGTCAAGGGGGAAATTGCCTCTGTTTTTATCATAGATTAGCGTTTGAAAGTAAGTATGCCCTACCAAATTGCTGGATGCTTTGTTTCAGGAAGGCATCTATAAAGTGCTGAGCGCGGAGGCTGGATTTATATCTTTAAGATGAATTCCGGTTGTCAATCCACCCTGTTATTGTGCGTCCAGTGCCAGATCAGGGTTTTGCCGTCCTGCCGCAATTTGATGTAGCCTTTGTCGATGAACAGCCGGATGGTCTTGCGGATCAGGGCCGCATCCGTATCGGTGGCCGCTTCCAGGCGCAGGCAGAGTTGTTCCGCCGCCTCTTCGAGGATCTTCCCCCGGTCTTCAAATGCAGGATCGGAGAGCGGAATGCATCCGAGCGACTCGATCAGGTCTTCCGACAGCAGACGATAGACAAAGCGCATCTTGAAATACCCCTCGACCTGCAGGTCCTCGCCGGGCGTGTTCGTCTTTTCATAGTAACCGCGGACCTGCTTTTGCCAGCACTCGTTGATGACGCTTTCGAATTCGCCCACAAAGGCATTGATCTGCTCCGGAGAAAGCGCCGAGGTTCTGACGATGGCGCTGTTGGCGTCATAGCGGGACCAGTCATGCGTCAGGATTTCGAGGTCATAGCGGTCCACTTCTTCGCGGACGGTCGTGCCGGGGAAAGGCGCCAGAAAATGATAGCCGTAAAGGGAGCCCAGGCTGGCGGCAAACCGTTTGGTTTCTTCGAGGGTTTCCATGGATTCACCGGGCAGACCGACGACGAAGGAGGTATGGGCGAGCATGCCCACCTCGTTGCAGAGCCGGACGGCCTGCCGAGCTTGATCCAGCGTGATGTTCTTCCGGATGCGCTTGAGCATTTCCGGATTGCCCGATTCGACGCCGAAGCTCACGCTGTCGCAACCCGTATCTTTCATGATTTGAAGGGTTTCCCGATCCACCGTATTGACCCGCGCAAAGGCGCTCCAGGTAAAGGAAAGGCCCCTTTTCTGAATCTCGCCGCAGACCTCCATGACCTTGGCCTTGTCGGAGGCAAACAGGTCGTCGGCGACGTTGATCCGGTTGATGCCGTAAGACAGGATCTGCTCGATCTCATCGACAATCCGTGCGGCGCTGCGTTTGCGGACCTTCTTGCCCACCATGCGCCTGCCCTGGCAGAAAATGCAGGAATAGGGGCAGCCCCGGCTCGTAATGATGCTGACGGGATAACCGAGCGCCTGATAGCGCGACAAGGGCAGAAGATGACGGGCCGGCAGGGGCAGCGTGTCGATGTCGTCGATGAATGCCCGCTGCGGGGTCTCGACCAATCGGCCGTTCTGACGGAAGGTTATTCCTTTGATCCCGGCCCATGCGTCCCGGTCTTTCAAACACGGCGTGAGCTCGGCAATCGTTTGTTCGCCCTCCCCCCTGACGATGAGGTCGATTTCGGGGTAGGCCGTCAGGGTGTTTTCGGCGTCAAAAGAGACATGCGGACCGCCCATCATGGTAACGATGTCCGGATTGTGGCGCTTGGCCGTCCGGACGATGTCCGCCGCGCCGTAAAAGTTCAACGTCACCGACGTGGCGCCGACGGCGTCGGGCTTAAACGCGTCCAGTTCCGCCTTCAATTTTTCCGGCGTGTAACGGCTGACAATGTAATCCAGGATTTTCACTTCGGCGCCGGCTGCCGCGAAGGCCGCCGCCACGTAGGTAACGCCCAGCGGCGGGGCCGGCGCTTCTTCCAGCGGATAAGGGGGTGCAATCACAGCCACTCGCATGATTTTCTTCAATCTCCTCTAACCGGACGGATCATGGACCGCAGCCAGCCCATCCAGGTATTGTTTTTCATTGCGTCCCGGTCAATCTCGGCAAACTGCGCGGCCAGCGCCTGCGGGTCGGCCATCCAGTCGCCGCGCGTTTTGATGGGCCGCCCCGGATCGAGCTCCTTGATCACCGTCGCGGGATTTCCGACGGCGACGCAATTGGGTGGAATATCCCGGATCACGACGGCCCCGGCGCCGATAATGCTGTTTTCGCCGATGGTCACGCCCTTGGCGACGATGGCGCTGTCGCCGATCCAGGCATTCCGGCCGATGCGGACAGGCGCCGATTGTCCCACGGAAAGGCTACGGTCATAGACGCCGTGCCAATCCGAATCCGTGACAAAGGCGCCCTGGGCCAGCATGACGTTGTCGCCGATGACGATCTCACTGCCGGCGCTGAGCCGGACCCCGGGACAGACGAGACAATAATTTCCGATTTCGATGCGCCCCCCGCTTTCCAGCGTGGACCAGACGGTGAGCCGGACCCGCTTGTCCGGGGTCGCAATGATATGCGTGTACGCGCCGACCGCAATGGGCCCCCCGAAGATCTCCACGAACCAGGGTTTCATGAAGTGGCATCCCTCCCCGAGGGATTCCAACTGCGGGCGCAAAAAATGGTTTGCGTACCATCTTTGAAATCCCAGATCGAGGCGCTTGAGGATATAGGGGCGGTGATCTTTTCTCATGGAAGGCTACTTTACCGGAATCACAGGGTGTAACCGGAGCGAGTCATTGACGACCCGACCTGAAAAGACCGGTCTGGCGGCGGCAATGAGCGGAAATTCGCAGGCGTCCCAGGAATCATGATGGAACAGGCCGCATGCCGGCGTCAGATCGTTCAGGGCATCGTAGGCCAGCAGGATTGCCGCCGTTGTCCAGGTGGTCTTCTCCTCCGGCCAGATCACCGTATCGGGAAAGGTGACGCCCATCCAGTACGAACCGTCGTCATATTTCTTATCGGCCAGCCAGCTGAAGACGATGCGGGCATTTTCCAGCTCCCCGATCGCGGCCAGCGTCAGGACAAGCTCGGCGGTTTCCGCCATTGTCGCCCAGGGACGGTCGGAGACGCAGCGAACCCCCCAGCCCGGCGCCACGAATTTTTCCCAGTATTTGTCAATCCGCCGGCGGGCCTCATCCCCGACGACGGCGCCGCAGAGGATCGGGTAATACCAGTCCATGGAAAAACGCGACTTGATCATGTTGAACTGATTCGGACGATACCGGATGGCCTGCCTGAGCTTATCCAGCGCCACCTCCCAGTCGCGTCGGTTGCGTCCGAGTCGCGCGGCAATGGCCAGAGCGCATTTGATACTCATGTAAACCGAACTGGAGCCGGTCAAAAGGGCCATGGGATCCACAACCCCCTCCGCGTTGCGGGCCCAGTGAATCTCTCCGGTCGGCGCCTGCATGCGGACCGCATAGTCCACGCCGGCGCGAACGATGGGCCACATGCGCTTCAGAAACGCGAGGTCGTCGCTGATCAGGTAATGATGGAAGACGCCAACGGCGATGTAGGAAGACATGTTGGTATCCATCGTTTTGTCTTCCGGCAGGCCGCTGCGGTAAGCGGCGTACCAGCTTCCGTTGGCAAGCTGGGTATTGCGCATCCATTCGTAAGCCCGTTCCGCCTCCTTCCAATAACCGGCCACGGACAACCCCATGGCGGATTCCACATGATCCCAGGGATCGGTCTTCCCCCCGATGGACCAGGGGATTTCCCCGTCCGCCTTCTGGACGGAAACAATAAAATCCGCCATCTGTTCCACATCCATGCGGATTTCTAAAGCTGCCGTCGATGCTTCCAGTTTCATTTCAATCCATTTCCTTCTTGAGATAGAATACGATGCTTTTTGCGATGAAGGGATTCAGTGCCCGGTCCAGTATCCGGGTCAACGACGGACGTTTGATGATATCCCACTCCAGAAATTTTTTATAAAGATTCACCGGCCGCGAGTGATCATTCTTATGGCCGACAAGGCATTTCAGCCACCAGTAAGGCGCGTGGAGTCCGTGCTTATAGCCGATTTCCCGGCAGGACACACCGGCCGCCTCCAGCAGCGCCTGTAATTCCCTTCTTTTATAAATCCGGATATGACCGCCCGGCTCGTTGTGATAGGCCTCTGAAAGTGCCCAGCAGATCCGCTCCGGCAGATATCTCGGGACGCTGATCACAAGTTCGCCGCCCGGCCTCAGAACGCGGACCAGTTCCCGGACCGCTTTGCGGCTATCCGGAATATGTTCGAGCACCTCCGAACAGATGACCGCATCGAAGGCGCCGTCCTTAAATGGCAGCCGGGTGACATCCGCCCGGGAAATCAGGCACCGTCTCCAATCACCGCCGTCCTGACCGTGCATCAGGTAAAGGGTCGTCGCCGTCTTGCAGAGGTCTTCCCAGTTCAGGTCGATGCCGACGACATCCACGCCCTTGATCCGGAAGGCCTCGCAGACATGCCGCCCCCCGCCGCAACCGGCGTCGAGCACGCGATCCCCCGGTTTCAGCCGCAACTTCTGAAAATCAACGGTGAGCATCGATGGCTTCCCGGTAAACGTCCACCGTTTTCTGGGCGGCGTGCCGCCAGGTAAAAGCGCTTTCCACCCGGCTCAAACCGGCCTGTCCGAGTTCGTGTCTTTTTTCCGGATGATCCAGCAGGTAAAGGATCGCCGATTCCAGGGCGCCCTTATCGCCCGGCGGGACGATGATGCCGGCGTCGCCGACCACTTCCGGCAGGGCGCCGCCCGAGGTGCTGATCACGGGCGTTCCGCAGGCCATGGCCTCACCGGCCGGCATGCCGAATCCCTCGTAAAGCGACGGTATCACAGCCAGAGTGGCCTCCGCGTAATAACGGGCAAAATCCCTGTATTCAATGCGTCCGGTAAACCGCAGGGCGCCGTTGAAGCCCAGGTCCCGGGCGAGACGCTCAATGACGCCGTTTTTTTTGGGAGCGCCGATGACGGTCAGCCGGACATCCCGTTGCTTGCGGATGGACGCGACCGCCTCCAGGAGATACCGCAATCCTTTCAGGGGGGTGTCGGCGCTGTTGGTGACCAGCAGCTGATTGTCCGCCCTTTTGACGCCGGGCAGGGGATAAAAGAAATCCGTATTGATCCCGTTGGGAACCACGCGGAAACGATCTTCAGAGACGCCGAAACCCTTGCTGATGTCCCTCTTGGAACATTCCGATACGGTGATGATGCGCGCCAGACGGCGCGACACGCGCTTCTGCATGCCCAGGAAAGAATACCAGCGCCTCACTTTCAGCTTTTTGATGAAGGAGGGCGCCGCGTCCAGTTCAGCATCCCGATCCACGGTGATGGGATGGTGAATCGTGGCCATCGTGGGATAACCGATCCGGGAAAGGTTCAGAATGCCATAGGCCAGACATTGGTTATCATGAACGACGTCATAGGCCGGTTTTGCCCTACGAAAGTATTGGTGGACCCTCATCCCGAATGTCAACGGTTCCGGAAAACCGCCCAGGCACATGCTGAGAAATTCCAGTTGATTCACGGGTAAAACAAGGTCCCGGTAACGGGCTGGTCTGAAGAGGTGCCCCGGGTTATACAGATCCAGGCCCGGAAGCCGATGAAGCCCGATCTCCCCGGCCAGCTCCGGGTAAGGCGGCCCGGAGACGACATCCACCTGATGCCCCAGGTCGCTTAGCGCCCGGCTCAGATAATTGATATAGACGCCCTGCCCGCCGGACGTCGGATTTCCGCGATAAGTCAGCAGGCATATCTTCAATGAGCCCTGAGACGATTTTATTTTGCCGGTGCTTTTGACAACCATTTTATCTGTCGCTTTATCTCTATTCCATCCCCCTCGACGGGGGAGGGTTCGGGTGGTGGCGGTAAATGACTGGATTCAATCATGTTTTCTCCCAATCCCCTTCATCCCGTCCCGCCAGGGGAGGGGAAAATGGACTTTTCACGAAGCCGTCAATATCTTCTTGACCAACGCCTCCGAATTGCCGAACATCCTGTCGATTTCCGGCAAAGCGAGCCCGGCGCCTTGGGCGATTTTCCGGGCCGTCTCCAAAGAAATGAAGTCCTGAGGCCCGTGGGCGTCCGTATTGAGGACCAGGGAAGCGCCGTACTGCCTGGCCAGCATGGCCACATGTCCGTTTGTAAGGCTGTGTCCCTTGCGGGCCGTTATCTCCAGACTGATACCCCGCTCCACAGCAAGCCTGACTTCCTGTTCGGTGATCAGACCGGGGTGTGCCAGGATGTCGACAGGCGCAGCAAGGGCGGCGGCATTGGTCCCGGCTTCCACCGGCTCCACAATCGTTTCACCGTGCACGAGCACCAGCTTCGCCCCCAGTTTTCTGGCCTCCACGGCCAGTTCGTTGATAAACGCCGGCGGCACATGCGTGAGCTCGATTCCCGGAATGACCTGAATCCCATAAGCTGCTGACAATTTTTCACAAATCCCGGCCACACGGGGGATGATAAAATCAAGGTTTGACGCATCGCCATGATCGGTAATGGCAACGGCTCGATAACCGGCATGCTTGGCGCGCCGGACCAGCTCCGACGGAATCAGTTCACCGTCGCTGAAAAGGCAGTGGGTATGCAGATCAATCACAGATGAGTCTCCTTATTGATTTAAAAATCAACCCTACCGGTGCATGCTCTAACAGATTTATGACCGGCGGTCAATAGGATAAGATAGAATGACAAAATGATTGACACTCCCCGAATTGTGTGCGATTTTCCCGCTGATTTCATCGCCCATAAAATCGCAAAGAGAGGCCCTGGGCTTCTCTTTGCATAAATTCATCTGATCAGGAGGAAACCATGTCCATTCTGGAGTGGAAAAAAGACGGAACAGTGGCCATCATCACGATGACAAACGGGGAAAACCGGCACAATCCCGATTATACGGCAGCGATTCTCACTGCCTTTGATGACATTGAAAAAGATGAAACCATTTCATCGGTGATCATCGCATCCAATGATTCGAAAAACTGGTCTCAGGGAATTGACCTGCAATGGCTGCTGACAGTTTTTAATAACAAGGATTACCAGTCCATCAAAGACTTCATGTATGGACTCAATAAAATCTTCAAGCGGATCCTGCTGTATCCCATGCCGGTAATCGCCGCCATTAACGGCCACGCCTTCGGGGACGGCGCCATCATGGCCTGCGCCTGCGATTTCCGTTTCATGAAGTCTTCTAAAGGTTATTTCTGCTTTCCCGAAATTGATATCAACATTCCGTTCCTGCCGGGCATGATCTGTCTCGTGAAGAAGGCCTTCCCGTACTATAAGGTGGAAGAGGCTGTTTATATGGGCAAACGCTACGGCGCCCGGGAGCTGGAGGAACACCATGTGATCGTGAAAGCCTGCGAAGATGATGACACGCTCATGCGCGAGACCCTTGCCTACGCCCGGCTCTTCACAAAAAAGAGAGCCATCTTCGGCGAAATGAAACGGCGCTACCACAAGCACATCATCGAAGTCATGGACAAGGAAGACCCCGAGTACATCGAACCGCTGAAACTGATGATGTAAATAGGAAAATTAGGGACAGCGCCCCAATTTTCGCCCCCGTGAAATAGGGGCGCTGTCCCTAATTTTCCTGAAGGCATGGTGAATTCACCGGTATCTTTGTCTTCTCTGCCAGGAAATTGATGCTCAAAGCAAACAGGGACATTCTGCTCTTAATCGCCTTTTTCACCCTTGTCCGGCTGGCGGTATCCCCCTCTTTCGGTCTGGGCGTCGATGAGGCCCATTATTTCCTCTACGCCAAATACCTGGACATCAGTTACGTCGACCACCCGCCGCTGGTCGGCTGGTTCCATGCACCGATCTACTATCTTTTCGGGACCAGCGAATTCCTGGTCCGCCTCCCGGCCATAATTCTTTTCGCTCTGACCACTTACTTGCTTTATCAATTCACGGCGGTCCTGTCCGGATCGAGGCATATTGCCCTTCTGGCCGCCCTGGCCGTGAACAGTTCCTTTCTGTTCAATGCCCTGAGTTTCATGCTGCTGCCGGATTCCTTCCTCTATCCGCTCATGCTGCTGTTGATATTTACGATCAAAAAAGCGGAAGAGTCCGCTGAAACAAAATATTTCATCTGTCTCGGCTTGCTGTTGGGGTTATCCGGACTGGCCAAATATACCGCCATTCTCTTCGTACCGCCGCTTGTGACCTATTTCATCATCAAACGACGCTACGATCTGCTTTTTTCAAAACAAATGCTCCTGGTGGCGATCATCGCCCTGCTGATGGTTTCGCCGGCGTTGTACTGGAACCTGCAAAACGATTTTGTCAGCTTCCGCTACCAGACGGGTCATGTCCTGGGTTCCTCCTCCATCGACATGAAGGCTTTTTTTACAACGCTGGCTGCTCAGTTCGGCAGCTACAGCCCGTTTCTGTTTCTGATCGCTTTCTACGGTTTCTTTAAAAGCTTCAGGGATAAAAACGACTGGATCCGGCTTGGGCTTCTTTTCGGAGGCGCCATCCTGATTTTCTTTCTGTACACCTCTCTGCGCGAGACCGCCCTGCCCCACTGGAACAGCCCATTTTACCTGTTGTTTATTCCGATCGGCGTGTATTATCTGAGCGGACCCGTCCGAAATAAAAAAAAGATTTTCCTTAATTTTTCCATCGGCTTCAGCCTGATTATCACGCTCTTTTTATACGCCGAACTGGGAGGAAAATTCTTTTGTTTTCCCGATTACCAATCCCCTTTCCGGGATATTTACGGATACGACGCCATGGCTGCAGAGGCGAATAAAATTCTCAAGGAAAATCAAGGCACGAAGCAGGCCCTGGCCGTAACCAACTGGACTCTCGGCAGCCGGATGACCTATTACGCCCTTCCCTATGGAATGGAGGTTTTTGTAATTGATAAGCGCGTGGATCAGTTTGACTTCTGGCAGAAACATTCACCGCTGGGCTATGATCTGTTGTTTGTCAACACGCACTTTGACCGCGAGAACATCGTCGACAAATACCGGTGTGATACTGTCCAAAATGTTAAAAGCATTGATATCTTACTTAATGGCGGGAAAGTGAACAGCGTCGATTTTATCTGGTGCAGAAACTTCGGGGGGGACAGAAAATGATCCGCCGCAATCGCCATATCGCAATCGGTTCCACCCTGCTGATGGTTCTGATGGCGATCAGCTATGCCCTGATTGACCGGCCGTTGATCCTTTTCTGTCAGGATCTGAATCCTGAAGTCGTTCAAGTCTTTCAATGGATCACGAAACTCGGAAAATCAACGGGGTACCTTGTTGTTTTTTTTGTGCTGTTCGTCTTTTTTAAGTATTCCCTTCGCCGGCCGATTGCAGCCAACCGCGCGCTTTTTCTTTTTGCGGCCGTTGCCCTGTCGGGTCTGACCACGGATTTGATCAAACCCCTGGTGGGACGCCTCCGGCCCAAGTTGCTGTTTGAAGCCGATCTCTACGGCTTCGATCCTTTCCGGATCGGCTATGAATACAATTCATTCCCATCCGGCCATGCCACCACGGTTTTCGCCCTGGCGGCAGCACTGTCGTTCTTTTTCCCGCGCTGGCGGCTGCCGCTTTTCAGCTTCGCCGTCGTCGTCGGTTTGAGCCGGATCATCGTCGGCGCACATTACCTCAGTGATGTGATGGCGGGAGCCACTGTGGGCGTCATGACGGTTTTCGCTCTCGTTCTTTTTTGCCGCCATAGCAACTGGAACCATTGCCGGCTGGACAGGAACAAGGAAAAAGATCATGCCTAAACCCCGATTGATCACAGGGCTTCTGGTTTTGTTCTATCTTATCCGCCTTTTCCTTATTTCCTGGCCGGAACTGGCTCCCGACGAATCCTACTACTGGTACTGGGCCAAACATCTGGATTGGAGTTACTACGATCATCCACCGATGATTGCCTATATCATGGCATTATTTACCGGACTGATCGGACTGGCCTTGTTTTCACCGATTATCATCTGGAGCCGACAGCATGACTGGGTTTCCTTTTTTATGCGGAAGGAAATCCTTATATCGGGATTGATTTTTCCCGTCCTGAGCGCTATACATTTCTACGGAGGCTTGAGGATCTGAAAGGGAAAAATGCCATTCTTCTTCTGCACCACGTGAACGAGTCGGACCTGCAATTCTACAGGCCCTATTTCCGGGAACTCCAGGTGCTCGGAAAGCAGACCGCCCGTTTCCGCGGTGAGGCCATCGGGGAGTACAGCGTCTATCTGGTCCTGGGTAAGGACTACCAGGGCAACTGGCAGCCCGATTTAACCAAAGTAAAAGCGAGCTGAGGTATGGCCGTACCAAAAATAAAAGACGTATTCATGGATGTTGCGTTTCCGGTTGCCATCCTGCTGATGTCGACGTTCATTTTATCGATCATGGACGCCGATCTCCTGCTGGCCGGGCGGTTTTTTTCTGCCGTTGAAGGCTGGCCCTGGAAAAATGCCCATCCGTGGGTCGACCTCTACAATTATGGCAATATCCCGCCCCTGATCCTGGCCCTCTGCGGGCTGATCCTGTTCATCTTGAGTTTTTTTGTCCGCAGGATTGCATCTTCTCGGAAAATCGGTCTGTTTCTGGTGATTTATCTGATTCTCGGACCGGGACTGGTGATTAACACCGTTTTCAAGGACCACTGGGGGCGTCCCCGGCCGGTGGAAGTCAAAAACTTCGGCGGGACGGAGAAATACCTGCCCGTGTGGGAAAGGGGAACACCGGGGAAGGGCAAATCCTTTCCCTCCGGCCATGCCGCCGTGGGATATTTTCTTTTTGCACCCTTTTTCTTTCTGAGAAAGCAGTCTCCAAAATGGGCCTGGTTCTTCCTGCTGCTGGGTCTTTCATACGGAACCTTCATGGGCATGGGCCGGATGGTACAGGGGGGGCATTTCGTTACGGATGTCCTCTGGGCCTGGGGCCTGACATACCTGACCGGGCTGACTCTCTCGTATGTTTTTCGATTTGACAAACACATGAAGCTGAGCTGAGATGCGAAAAACCATCAATCTCTACATTCTCCGGGAAATCGCCATCCCCTTTATCATGATCCTGTTTGTGTTGACCTTCGTCCTGCTCATGGGCCGAATTCTTCAACTGATGGACCTGATGGTCAACAAGGGCATCGGTTTCATCGACATCGCAAAATTTATTATTCTGCTCATGCCGTCTTTTCTGATGTTCACCATCCCCATTTCCCTGCTGGTTGCCATCATAATCGGAATGGGAAGGCTCTCCGGGGATAATGAAATCACCGTCATGAAGGCTTCCGGGATCAGCATGTACCAGCTTTCCCGCCCCATCGCGGCGGCATCCGTCGTGGCATTCGTCATGACCGCCGTGATCACCCTTTTTCTGGTCCCCCAGGGCAATTACGCCACCAAGCAACATCTGTACAATGTATCGAAAAAACAGGCCAGTATCGGCATCCGCGAGAAGGTCTTCATTGACGATTTCGCCGGACTCTTGATTTATGCGGAAACCATTCCCGTGGACGGCGCCTTTATGGAAGGCGTGCTGATCTCCGATACCCGCCTGACAGAAGAACCCAGCACGATCATCGCGAGAAAGGCCTACCTGATCTCGGATCCGAAAATGCTCACGGTTACGATGCGCCTGGAAAACGGCAGCACCCATACCGTTGACACCGGCCTGAGTAGCTATCGAAAAATGGATTTCAGCACCTATGACGTTAACCTGGATATCAAATCAGCCCTATTTGATGAGAAAAAGCTCAAGGAAAAGTCGAGCGGCGAGATGACGGTTCTGGAACTACGCGAAAAGCTTCGGGAAACGGGAATCGAAAAGCAATACCTGCGGGAAGTGGCCATTGAACTGAATAAGAAACTATCCATCCCCATGTCCTGCCTCATTTTTGGCATTCTGGGCCTCCCCCTGGGCATCCGGGCTCACCGGTCCGTCAAGTCGCGGGGCATTTCGATCGGCGCGATCATCGTGGCCGTTTATTATATGCTGCAATTGGGCGGAGAAGCACTCGTGCAGACCGGTAAGGTCAGCCCCGCGGCAGGCGCCTGGACGCCGAATCTGGTATTCGGCGTGGCCGGTGTCGTTCTTTTTATTGCGACCGCAAAAGAAATATCCTGGACATTTCCCTCTTTCCATAACCTTTTCCACCTGCCGGTAAAAAAGAACGAGGCGGATGAGTCATGATGATTCTGGATCGTTATATCTTGAGAGAATTCGTGAAGTTATTCATTTTCGTGGTGCTGTGCTTCGTGGGCCTGTATCTGATTATCGACTTCTTTGAAAAAATTAAAATGTTTCTGAGCAACCGCGCCACCCTGTCGCAGATGGCCTCCTTTTTTCTGTTCAATATTCCCATGATCATTTCACTCACCCTTCCCGCCGCCGTTCTGATTTCCGCGCTGGTCACCTTCGGCGTCCTGTCAAAAAACAGCGAGATCGTGGCCATGAAAGCCAACGGAATCAGCCTTTACCGGACATCATTGCCACTGATCATCATGGCCGGCATCATCTGCATGATCGCCTTCCTGTTCAGTGAGCTCATCACACCCTTCACGAATCAGAAAGCGGATCATATCCTCAAGGTGGACGTACAGAAACAGCGGGAGCTGGGCAGTTTTAAGCAGAATCAGATCTGGTACCGCGGCAAAAAAGGAATCTATAACTTCAAAATCTTTTATCCGGAAAAGCAGCTGCTCCAAGGGGTTACAATCAATTATCTGAACCAGCAGTTTCAGATAACCATGCGTATCGATGCACAGAGCGCAGAGTGGAGGAATGGGCTGTGGGCCTTCAGCAATGTCATGATTACGCGCTTTCAGGAGGGCGATTTTCCGATTGTCGAGAGGCTTCCCCAAGCCCTGATTGATCTGCCGGAAAAGCCTGCCGATTTTATGATCGCACAAAGAGATGCGGATAAGATGGGCTATCTGGAATTAAATAAATATATCAAAAAACTGCAATCCGACGGTTATGACACGACCCGCTACCGGGCGGATATGCACGGTAAAATCGCCTTTTCCCTGGTCAGTATCATTCTGGTGATTATCGGGGTATCTTTTTCTTTACGCTCGGAAAGAAGCGGCGGCGTGACTCAGAGCATCGGAGCAGGGATTGTGATTGGTTTCTCTTACTGGCTCGTCTTTGCCTTCGCCATGTCTCTGGGCCGCTCGGGAACGCTGCCGCCCTTCCTGGCAGCCTGGCTGGCCAACATCCTCTTCGGCGCCGCTTCCATCTTCATGTTCCTGCGGGTAAGGACCTGATACAATACTTTTTACGAAGCCGTGAGAGAATTATTGCATAACCGCTGAAAAATGGTTCGTGAGCGGCGAATCAGTTGACGGCTTGTCATGAATCATGATGACGCCTGGTCGTCCTCTTAGCGGAAAAGATTTTTTAGCCGCGGCGAAGCCATTTTTCAAAGGCCTCGCCGTCAGTACCGGTAATGGTCCGGTTTGTAAGGGCCGTCCACGGAAACGCACAGATACTCCGATTGTTTCTTGCTCAATTTCGATAACCTTGCCCCCAGGCGGTCCAGATGCAGCCGGGCCACTTCTTCATCGAGTTTTTTCGGCAAGGTATAAACGCCGGGCTTCAGTTTACCGGCAGCCAGTTCCATCTGGGCGAGGCACTGGTTGGTAAAACTGTTGCTCATGACAAAGCCGGGATGGCCTGTGGCACAGCCCAGATTCACGAGCCGGCCCTCGGCCAGAACAATGATGGAACGGCCCGACTTCAAGGTCCACTGATCCACCTGTGGCTTTATGCTCACCTTCCGGCATCCTTTTGTGGTCTCAAGATAACGCATATCAATCTCGCTGTCGAAATGGCCAATATTGCAGACGATGGCTTCATTCTTCATTTTTTCCATATGCCTGCCGGTGATCACATCGCAGCAGCCCGTGGCGGTGATGAAAATATCCGCCTCCGACACCACATCATCCAGACTCTTGACCTCGTATCCTTCCATCGCCGCCTGCAGGGCGCAGATGGGATCGATCTCGGTAACCACCACCCGCGCGCCGAAACCGCGCATGGACTGGGCGCTTCCCTTACCCACGTCGCCATATCCGCAGACAACGACCAATTTTCCGGCAATCATGGTATCGGTGGCCCGTTTAATACCGTCCGCCAGGGATTCACGGCATCCGTAGAGATTATCAAACTTGGATTTGGTGACGGAGTCGTTGACGTTGATGGCAGGGAAAAGCAGTTCCCCGCCTTGCGCCATCTGGTAGAGCCGGTGCACGCCGGTCGTCGTTTCTTCCGAAACACCGCGAATCTTCCGCGCCATGCGTTGCCAGCGTTTCGGGTCCTGCTTCAGGCTGCATTTCAACCGTTCCATGATAATTTGCATTTCTTTGTTGTCGGTGGTTTTTTTAAGCAATGCGGGATTTTTTTCCACCTTGACGCCCTGGTGGATGAACAGGGTGGCGTCGCCGCCGTCATCGACAATCAGGTCCGGTCCGGACCCATCCGGCCAGGTGAGGGCCTGCTCGGTGCACCACCAGTATTCCTCAAGGCTCTCCCCCTTCCAGGCAAAAACCGCCGCCGAGCCCGCTTTCGCAATGGCAGCGGCTGCATGGTCCTGTGTTGAAAATATATTACAGGAAGCCCACCGAAGATCTGCACCCAGCTCCCTGAGCGTTTCGATGAGCATGGCCGTCTGAATCGTCATATGCAGACTGCCCATGATTCTCAGGCCTTTCAGGGGTTTCTTCCGGCCATATTTTTTCCGGACGGCCATCAGACCGGGCATCTCGTTTTCCGAGAGCCGCACCTCCTTGCGCCCCCAGTCGGCCAGGGAAAGATCGGCCACCTTGTATTTCAGTGTTTTGTCAACCTCAAGGTATGACATGATTTGCTCCTCCACTATGTTAAGATTTGGTCTTTCTGTAATTGCTCCGGCGGATTAACGATCCCGCCGGAAATAATCAAGGTAAAGGCATCTTCCACGGACATATCCAGTTGGACCACCTCATGTTCGGGAAACATGATAAAGTAACCGGAAGTCGGATTGGGGGTCGTGGGAACATAGACGCTGACACATCGCTGACCGATCTTCGCATGAATCTCATAAGCCGGCTCACCGGTCACAAAAGCCACCGTATAGGCGCCTTTACGCGGAAATTCGACCAGCACGACTTTTTTGAAACTGCGGCTCCGGTACAGGACCATGCTGTCCACGATTTTTTTGATGGCCATATGGATGCTGCGGACAATGGGGATCCTGTCCAGCAATCCTTCGCCATAGAGGACGATCCTGTTGCCGACGATGCTTTTGGTCATAAGGCCGCAGATAAAAATCAGCATGATTGTTACAATAATGCCGAATCCCGGGATATGAAATCCGATCAGTGTGTCCGGATGGAACTTCCGGGGAATAATCGTGAGCAACCCATCCATCATACCGATGAGAAAAACGAGGATATAGATGGTCAGGCCAACGGGCACGATCACGGCAAGACCGGTCAGAAAGATATTTTTCAGATTGAACTGCAAAATGGAATATCCTGCCCTTCTAAAAAAAGCAGGCTATGGATAACAGAAGGCCCGCCATAATTCAATTGTTTTTGAATTCAATAAGAAACCGTTGAAAAATGGCTTCGCCGCGCCTCAAAAATCTTTTCCGCTAAGAGGACGTCCAAACGTAATCATGATTCACAACAAGCCGTTAACATCATCTCTGGAAAAGCGGAAAACATTTGATTCGCCGCTTGCGAACCATTTTTCAACGGTTATGCAAAACTCTCTAAATAAAAAGGGGGAAAGCGCCGCAGCGCCTACCCCCGTGATTCATGATTGACTAAAAAGAAACGCCCGTCCTATGCACTGACCTTTTTGATCTTGTTTTTTTCATCTACCAGGACGCACGTCGGGGCCCAGTTTTTCGCCTCGGCATCGTCCGCCATGACATACGTGGCGATGATGATAATGTCGTCCCTTGAGGCCTTCCTGGCTGCCGCGCCGTTCAGGCAGATCACCCCGGAGTTGCGCTTGCCTTTGATGGCATAGGTGGTGAATCTTTCGCCGTTGCTGACATTATAAATCGCCACTTTTTCATAAGGGACTATATTTGCGGCCTTCATGAGATTCCCGTCAATGGTAATACTTCCCTCGTAATGAAGATCGGCATCCGTTACTGTTGCCCGATGAATTTTTGACTTCAGCATGAATCTCTGCATAATGGTATCCTCTTGCTGTTACTCATTTTGCGGCACGCGCCCGTCTGAAAACCTTTCGCTCCCTGCTTTGTGTCTTTTCCGCTTTTACCTCTATGCCTCTTTTTTTCAAATCTCCAGCTTTTCACCGAACACATAATTGTCGATAAGCCGGGTCTTCCCGACCCGCACCGCCAGCGCGAGGACGCATTCCCCGTCCAGGCGCACCACATCTTTCATGGTCGTGGTGTCACAGATCTGGACGTAATCGATTTTCGTATAGGGATGGGATTCGATATTGTTTTTGACCTTTTCGATGATTTTTGCAGCGTCCCGCTCTCCCCGCTCATACAGTTCCCCGGCTATCTTCAGGGAGCGGCTGAGGCTCAGGCCCGATGTCCTCTCTTCCGCCGTCAGATAAATGTTCCGAGAGCTCATGGCCAGGCCGTCCGGTTCCCTTGTGGTAGCCATGCCGACGATTTCTAAATCCAGATTCAGGTCCTGTACCATGCGCCTGATTGTGACCAACTGCTGGAAGTCCTTTTTCCCGAAGACGGCGACATGGGGTTTGACGGCATTGAAAAGCTTGGCGCAGACGGTCGCCACGCCCCGGAAGTGACCCGGTCGCGACAGCCCGCAGAGGTTATCGGTCACCCCTTCGACGGTGATATAGGTCTGATAGTTTGGCGGGTACATCTCCTGATTGGAGGGATGATAGATCACATCGACGCCCACACGCTCGGCCATGGCCCGGTCTCGTTCAAAGTCCCGCGGATACTGCTCGAAATCCTCATTGGGACCGAACTGGGTGGGGTTTACATAGATGCTGATGACGACGCAGTCGCCCCGCTTGCGGCCTTCCCGCATGAGATTGAGGTGACCTTCGTGAAAGTATCCCATGGTAGGCACAAACGTTACGATTTTTCCCTGATTTCTCAGGGATTCCGATAAGGCCTGCATCTCTTTTGCGGATTTGATGATCTTCATGGGCCGTCACGCAATGGTTAAAAAAAAACCTCCACGTCCTGGAACGGGAGGCTTTGTATCATTCATCCTGCAGCATCGTTTTGCCTTCCGTCTCAGTCCGGAACCGGATCCAAGCGGTCGCGATCCCCGTAACAGAAGGAGATGGGCCTGTCAAGCTTTTTCTTTCGCTTCTTCTTTCGCCATAAAGCAGTTGGTCAATAACCCGAATTCTTCCGCACTCAGGGTTTCCGCCCTGCGCATCCCGTCAATCCCCGAACCTTGTAAAGCCGATAGCATCGATTCCGTGGAATAACCCGGCAGGCGGGCATGACGAAGATTATTCACAAGCGTCTTCCGCCGTTTTGCAAAAGCCAACCTCACGATTTTACGAAATAACTCTTCGTCCCTCACGTTTATCAGGGGCTTTTCGCGGACTCCCATTTTCAGAATGGACGAAACCACTTTCGGTTCCGGATAAAAACAACCGGCGGGGACATTCAGCAGACGTTCCGTCCTGTAGAACATGGTCGTGATGACGGAGGGAATCCCGTAATTTTTCGTCCCCGGCCGCGCAACGATCCTGTCCACGACTTCCTTTTGCAGCATCATGACCATCAAGGAAATCCTCTTTCTGAAATCCATCAGATGAAACAGAATCGGCGAAGAGATATGATAGGGAACATTGCCTACAATTTTGAGCTTTTCCGACGAATGGGGCGGCAAGGTCGAGAAAAAATCATACCTCAAGACATCCGTTTCAACCACGTCCACATTGTGGAAACCTTGAAGACGCTCCTTGAGGATCTCAACCATGGATGGATCAACTTCGAGGGCAATGACCCGGCGCGCTTTTGTGGCCATCAGGCCTGTCATGATCCCGAGTCCGGCGCCGATTTCGACGACGGTTTCATCGGGCTTGATATCGGCAAAATCAACGATCTTGTTTACAATATTGAGGTCCTGAAGAAAGGACTGCCCCAAACGTTTGCGCGGCCGGATACCGCGTGTCCTCAGAATTCTTATCGGCGTGGTCATCATTCACTTCCCTTGCGCAGGGACAGGATCATCCGGTAGGTCATAAAATATGCCGGTATGGCAAAAAACGGCGCCATGACAAAGCCTCCCGTCATCAGCGGCAGGATGATCTGCCATCCCATGGATAGGATACTCTTCAGCGAATAGTCCGTCAGGACCAAGGGTGCATGCGTCATCCCCAAAAGGTATCGGCCCAGCTCATACTGGCTGAAATAAAGAATGAGAATGGTCAGGGGGTTGGAAACCAGCCAGGACCCCAGATAGGCCGCCGTCAGGTTATGCTTGAAGAGTAAACCGAATAGAATGATCAGGGCTGTATGAAACGGAATCGTGGGGGTAACCCCGATGAAAACGCCGGTTGCCACGCCCATGGCGATTGCACGGGGTTCTCCCTTGAGACTCAGAAAATTGTCATAAAAAGCCTTAAGTCGCTGCTTAATGATCATCTCTGACAGGCGCGGAATCTAAAGGCCACCGGGAAACGGCATTCATATCCAGAGCGCCCCTCTGCCCTTTCCTCAGGAGATGTTCTCCAGCCACGGCAATCATGGCCGCATTATCCGTACACAAAACCATGGGGGGGATAAATACGTCCAGGCCCCGCCTGCCGCCTTCTTCCAAAAATTTTTCCCTCAGCCGGCTGTTGGCCGCCACACCCCCACAAATGACAACTTGGAATACGTCCACCTTCTGTGCGGCAGCGAGGGTCTTTTCCACAAGGACATCCACAATGGCCTCCTGATAGCTGGCCACAACATGCGGCAGTTCGGCTTCCGTAAATGGACGGCCCTGCTTTTTCAGAACCGTCAGGAGGGATGTTTTAACTCCGCTGAAACTGAAATCGGGGCTGTCCTTCATGGCCCTCGGAAAGGCCATCCGGCTCCTGTCCCCCTTTTTCGCCATCCGGTCGATCACAACACCACCGGGATAGCCGATATTCAGGAGCTTCGCTGCCTTGTCGAAGGCTTCGCCGGCCGCGTCATCCCGCGTCTGTCCCAGAATGGTAAAATCCTGAAAGTCCCTGACCAGATAAACATTCGTATGCCCTCCGGAAACCACCAGGGCAACAAAGGGAAATACCGGCGGCCGTTCCGTAAGAAAAACGGCGGCCACATGCCCTTCCAGGTGATTCACGCCGACAAAGGGGATTCTCCGCGCAAAGGCAAGCGCTTTGGCCATAGACAACCCCACCAGCAGAGACCCTACGAGTCCGGGCCCCCTGGTTACAGCAATCCCATCGATATCATCCAGCTTTACTGCGGCATCATCGAGGGCCTGAAGGATAACCGGAACAATGGCTTCCATATGCTTCCGGGAGGCGATTTCGGGAACAACACCGCCATATTTGCTGTGCTCACGAATCTGAGAGGCAATGACATTCGACAGGAGCCGCTCGCCATCTTTCACCACTGCCGCCGCAGTCTCATCACAGGACGACTCTATGCCCAAAACCAGCATGGATGACCCTCAATTGTGATTTTCTTTTACAAAATAACGGATTCTATATATAGAAGCAGCCGGTAATTGTAAACCACCTTTTCTTGGGTGCCTGGTGGAAACCTTCATGTCCATATGGTTCATGAATTTTATTTTTGCTATGAAGGATATATTCTGTGGAAATAAAAACTGATTTTCTGATTCTCGGCAGCGGCATCGCAGGCCTGAGTTTTGCCATCAAGGCCGCCGAGCTGGGCGCCGTCGCCATTGTAACGAAAAAGGAAAAATTTGAGTCCAATACCAACTACGCACAAGGAGGGATCGCTGCGGTTCACGACCGGACGGACTCCTTTGAAGAACACATCAGAGACACCCTTGCCTGTGGCGATGGTCTCTGCCATGACGATGTGGTCCGTTTTGTCGTCGCAGAGGGACCAGACCGGATTGCGGAACTGGTTCAGTGGGGGGTCGAATTCACACGCGCCAGCGGCGGCGACACGTCGGTTTACGATTTGGGGCGGGAGGGGGGTCATTCCAGGCGGCGGGTCCTCCATGCCAGGGACCTGACGGGCCGGGAAATAGAAAGAGCCCTGATCGATAAGACCGGCGATCGGAAAAACATCAGGATCTATGAAAACCATATCGCCATTGACCTCATCATGAAGTCAACCTTGACGGGGCGCAAGGGGACAACCCGGGATCAATGCCTGGGAGCATACGTCTTTGACATCCAGCGCAAGGAAGTACACACCTTCCGGGCGAAGTTCGTGATTCTGTCCACTGGCGGCGCCGGGAAGGTCTATCTCATTACGACGAATCCCGATATTGCCACCGGCGACGGCATTGCCATGGCCTACCGGGCGGGGGCGCAAGTCGCAAACATGGAGTTCATGCAGTTTCATCCCACCTGTCTTTACCACCCGGACGCCAAATCATTCCTCATCAGTGAGGCGGTCCGGGGAGAGGGCGGGATCCTGAGACTGAAAAATGGAACGTCTTTTATGGAAAAATATCATCCCATGAAAAGCCTTGCACCCCGGGATGTCGTCGCCAAGGCCATCGATCGGGAACTGAAGGTGTCCGGGGATGATTACGTCCTGCTGGATATGACCCACCGGGACGGAGATTTCATCAGAAATCGCTTTCCCCATATCTACCAGCAATGCCTGAAATACGGGATTGATATGGTCAGGGACCCCATTCCCGTCGTTCCCGCCGCTCATTATCTCTGCGGTGGCGTCTCGGTAAACGCCTATGGAGAAACCAACATTGAGCGGCTTTTTGCCTGCGGCGAGGTCTCGTGCACCGGGCTGCACGGCGCCAACCGCCTGGCCAGCAATTCACTGCTGGAGGCGGTGGTCTTTGCCAACCGATCCTTCATCAGGATCGCGGATGAGTTCCCCCGGATCAGTGAGGACGCGACGCCTGTCCCTCCATGGGATCCGCGCGGCGCGACCGAAAGCGATGAGTCGATTGTGGTCTCCCATAACTGGGATGAAATCCGCATGTGTATGTGGAATTACGTGGGCATTGTCCGGTCCGACAAGAGGCTGGAACGGGCGGCCCGGCGCATCGACATGATTCATCGTGAAATTGACGAATATTACCGGAACTTTATCGTCACGCGGGATCTTCTGGAACTGCGTAATATTGCGACGGTGGCGGCGCTGATCATCCACTGCGCCCGAATGCGGAAGGAAAGCCGGGGGCTGCATTATAATCTTGATTACCCTGAGAAAGACGATGCGGCGGGGCTCAGAGATACCGTAATTTTAAAAGATAAGGCGGCGCGGCACTGGTTGTCGTCCGTCAGCCTGTAATTCCATTCCTAAATCAAAGCGCTATCTTTGTTGGCGTTGTCGTCGCCTCGATATCATCTTTGATTTAGAAATGGAAAAGAGGTGAATTCTGATAAGCGATGCGAAACCGATGAAAAGTTGCTACCATTCCAGCTCCACCCGGGCCGGTACGCCGGTCATGACAAGCTTAAGGGGCTTTCTGGATGGATAAAACAATGCCCGGGATGCCGTTTATTCGAGATCACCGAAAACCCTTTTAAAAATAAAATCGATCTGTCCCAGGAAATTATCCACTCTGAAAACGGCGTCAAGCTCCCGCCGATTCATGCACGCCATCACACCCCTGTCTTTCATGAGCAATTGTTTGAATTCCTTTCCCTTCTCCCAGGACTGCATCGCATGTTTCTGGACGATGGCATAGGCGCCTTCCCTGGACATCCCCTTTTCAATCAGTTTCAACAGAACCATTTGTGAAAAAATTACACCGCGGGTCATGTCGAGGTTGGCCAGCATCCGGTTGGGATAAACCACCAGTTTCGCTACCAGCCCGGTAAAGCGGCTCAACATAAAATCCAGGAGGATCGTCGCATCCGGCCCGATGACCCGTTCCACGGAAGAATGGCTGATATCCCGCTCATGCCAGAGAGCCACGTCCTCCAGGGCTGCAAGGGCGTAGGACCGTATCAGGCGCGCGAGGCCGGAAATATTTTCGGACAGGACGGGATTGCGTTTATGCGGCATGGCCGAGGAGCCCTTCTGCCCGGGCGAGAAATATTCTTCCACCTCACGGACTTCCGTCCGCTGGAGCAATCTGATTTCCTGGGAAAATTTGTCAAGGGATGAGGCGATAATGGCCATGGTGCAAAAATATTCGGCATGACGGTCCCGCTGGACGATCTGGGAAGAAACGGGCGCCGGTTTCAGTCTCAGCTTCCTGCAGACATACTCCTCCACGGCCGGGTCAATGAATGAGAACGTTCCGACCGTTCCTGCAATTTTCCCGTACGCGATGGCTTCGCGTGCCCGGATGAGGCGTCCCCGGTTCCGCACCATTTCCTGATGCCACAAAGCCATTTTCAGTCCGAAAGTAACGGGCTCGGCGTGAATGCCGTGCGACCGCCCGATCATCACGGTATCTTTGTAAGCAAAGGCTTTTGCTTTCAGCGCGGCCAGAAGCTGATCGATATCTTCCATGAGGATATCCGCCGCTTCTTTGAGAAGGACGGCAAGAGACGTGTCTAAAATATCCGACGACGTCAGGCCCATGTGGATGAACCGTCCGTCCTGGCCGACTTTCTCGGTCACTGACGTCAGAAAGGCGATGACATCATGCTTGGTCGTTTTTTCTATCTCATCAATCCGGTTGATGTCGAAAGCGGCTTTTTTCTTGATATTCTGCAATGATTTTGTCGGAATGGTCCCCAGCCTGGCCATGGCCTCACAGGCCAGAAGTTCGATATCCAGCCACTTCCGGTAGCGGTTCTCCGGACTCCAGACCGCACTCATCCGTTCTCTCGAATATCTTGGAATCACTGTTCACTCCCGAAAATATATCGTTTAATTTTTTATCTCAAATCAGATAAGGACGCCCCCGGCTATTTCTTCGGATAACCCACCGATTGCGCAAGGATGATCCTCTGCTCCGGCCTGAGTTTCATGATATTGGCCAGCGCCGCCCTGTCGATGTCTCCCCGCACAACCGTCGCCAGGCCCTCCGATGCGCAGTAAAGATAAATGTTCTGGCTGATGAAACCCGTGTCAGCACCGGCGTACAGGTCACGGTCCTCCGCGGGTGTCCGGGCCATCCTCGTAAAGTCAGCGACAAAAATGAGATTCACCGGCGCATCCTGAATATAAGCCTGCTGGCCGGTCATAGCCCGGATATCCTGCTTCAGGACGGGCCGCAATTGCCGTCCCTTGGCGTCAAACAGATACACGCCATCCGCTGTGGCCACATAAATATCGATTTCCTGCTGATTCATGGCGGAAGGCGCCGTACGGCCTCCTGTGGCGGGCCGGTTAATCCCGTTGGCCGCCCAGAGGAGATTTGAAAGAACGCGTTTGGGCAGCTTTCTTGGACTGAAGGCACGGGACGATTTCCTTTCTTTCAGGACATGCATTAAAGGCCGGCCCGTATCTGATTGAAACTGCATTAGGGGAATGGGTTTCAGATCCTGCGCCATCGTCGCGCCCGGACCTGCCAGCAAAAGCACCGGTATCAAAAAAGGTAAAAATGATTTTGCCTTCATGGCGCCCCCTTGCGTGAATTTACTATTTTTCGTCCTGTTCAACTTCAGTTTCGCGGATCACCGCTGCCTTCGACTCGTGAATTTCCTTGCTCTTCAGGTTGTAGTACCGGGCCATGTCGTAATTGCCGATTGCGTAATAGGCCTTGCCGCAATTGACATAGGCATCCGCATAGGCAGGCTCCTTCATGATGGCCTTTTTATACGCCTCGATGGCTTGCTGATACTGGCCTTTCTGAGCGAAAGCGAGGCCGCCGGCGTTGTAAGCTATTGCCTCTTGGCTGATTTCTGATTTCAGTCCTGAGTAGATGGTTGGCTGAACCGGCTTGCTGCAGGCAGCCATGCCGAGAAAAGCGAACACAAAAATGAAAATGCCGACATACGCGCCATATCTTTTCATTGTCCTATCTCCTCCCCCTGTTGATTTTTTAGTGCATTCCAAGCACCCTTAACACATTTTTTATTCCCAATACAATATGAATGACACTTTATCATCGCTGATTTTCATCAGATTATAACGTTGCCGGGATCTTAAATCATTGACAATTATCCTGAAATGACATTATGCTGTCAAAAAAGGATAAGGTCGCAGGAGATGTTCCTTCTTAAAAAAATCATTTCCCCGTTATTCTATCCATTGCCGCTGTGCCTGATCCTGATGATCTTCGGACTCTTTCTCCTTTGGTTCACGAAACGGCAAAAAAGCGGCAAGATTCTGGTGTCCATGGGCGTGATCTTCATGGCTCTGCTCAGCTATGGGGCGATCTCCGATTCCCTGCTGGGGCCGCTGGAAAGGACCTTTCCACCACTTCTGATGGAAAAAACCTCCGGGCCTGTCCCCTTTGCTCAGAGTGTGAAATGGATCGTTGTCCTCGGCGGCGGACATATCTCTGATCCCGGGCTCCCCGTGACCAGCCAGATTTCATTCGAGTCGCTCGCCCGGCTGACGGAAGCCGTGCGCCTCTATCGCAGCTTGCCGGGGACAAAAATCATCTTGTCGGGCGGCGCCGTCTTCGATCCCGTCTCCAACGCCCGGATTTATTTCAAAACGGCCATAATCATGGATGTCCCTGCACAGGATCTCGTGCTGTCGGAGCAGGCCAGGGATACGGAAGAGGAGGCGCGCCTTATTGAGAAGATGGTCGGCAAGGATCCTTTGATTCTGGTGACTTCGGCATATCACATGCGCAGAGCGATGGCGTTGTTCAAAAAACGGGGGATGGATCCGATCCCGGCGCCGGCGGCGCACCTCGTGAAAGAGCGATCCGATCGCGCCCCCGGAGATTTCTTCCCCTCCCCCGGGGACCTGCAGAAGACGCAAATGGCCGTCCATGAATATTTAGGCATCATCTGGTCAAGATTCATAGGGTGGATATAAAACTTGAATTCCATACCTTGAAATGTTAGAGAGTAGAGCCCATATCGACAAAATAACGAATTTCACACGCCAGAGGAGAGATGAATGAAAAAGTTTTTGGGAATCTTCCTATGCCTGTCCGTTTTGATGCTGACACCGTCAGGACTGACGGCCAAGGACAAGACAACCGTTGCCGTCCTTCCCTTTGCGGTACACAGCGCGGAAAACATCGATTACGTCCGGCAGGGGATCTGGGATATGCTTGCCTCGCGGATTTCCGTCAGTGACAAGATCGAGGTGACAAGCAAAGAAACCGTCCTGGAAGCCCTGAAAAAGCAGGAAGGAAAAGAACTGGCACTGGCCGATGTTTATGAGTTGGGCAAGCTGCTGAACATGGATTATGTGGTCTGGGGCAGTATCACAAAAATCGGCAACAGTTTCAGTGTCGATGGAAAACTCGTCGACATTGCCGCCCGCAAGTCTTCCGTCGGGGTTTTTACGCAATCTCAG
Source organism: uncultured delta proteobacterium (assembly GCA_963743175.1). Lineage (GTDB taxonomy): Bacteria > Desulfobacterota > Syntrophia > Syntrophales > Fen-1087 > JAPLJM01. Next base: position 199,831 of record CAVUOQ010000013.1, read on the forward strand.
GGCATGGATGATCTCATCCCGAAAATCACCGATTTTGCCCAGCGGATTAACGCCCACATTCTGGGAACTGTTCCACCGGTGTTAAGCCAGGCAACAGCGCCGGCGGCTGCGCCCCCGTCTCCCCCCACCGCACAATCCACTAAGGAATCACAGATCATTTCAGGGATGAAGGCCGGCCGCAAGGGGACCTATACCGCCCTGATCAATCCTGATTTCATCACGGGCACCGGCCCACTGGACAAAAAGAATTTCTGGATGAGCGACAGGCGGCCCACGGAGTTCCGGGGTATGGACATCGGGGATGTGAACGGGGACGGCCTGAATGAGACGGTGCTGATTGACGCCAAGACGATCTATATTTATCAGAAAAAGGGGAACGCTTTTACGCTGCTTCAGACCATCAAGGGAAGCGCTTCCGATAATTACATGGCCCTTGATGTCGCGGACATTAATCAGAGCGGAATTAAACAAATTTTTGTAACAAATCTCCGCACCGAAACGGTTGACAGTTTTGTCCTCGAATACCGGAATGGCAAATATGTCAAGATCGCCACCGGAATCCGCTGGTTTTTAAGGGTTATTAACACATCCGCGGGAACCCCTATGTTGTTGGGACAAGCGAACGGAATGGAAAAACCCTTTGATACAGATATCTATGAAATCGTCTGGTCCGGCGGCCGTTACATTCAAGGCAAAAAACAGAAAATCCCGCGGGGCCTTTCAGTCTATGGCCTGACCATTGACACCCTGTCGGAGGGGGGCAAGGACAGGGTCATTGCCCTCAATCAGGACGATTATCTCTGTATTTATGAGCCGACGGAAAAGCCACTATGGCAACTCCAGACCTTCGGGGGCAGCGACAGCCTGCTCTGGAAAAGCGATGAGAACTTCGGTGGAAGCAACCTTTATGTGGAAAATAGTCAGGCCTATGAAGACTCTGACAAAAAAACGTTCATCAATTTGAGAATTTTAACCTACGACACGAATAAAGACGGGAAAAGAGAGGTCGTTATCGTGAAGAATATCTCGTCTGCGGCAAGGCTTTTCCAGAACGTCAAACTCTTCAATGTCGCCGAGGTCTATAACCTCAGTTGGGACGGCCTTGGCCTCCTGGAAAACTGGCGCACCCGGAGAATTAACGGTTATGTCGCCGACTATCAATTCAAGGACATTGACAACGATGGTGAGAATGAAGTTGTGCTGGCCCTGGTCCTTTCCACGGGTCCGTCGCTGACGGGCAGAAGCGTGGTGGTAGCCTATAAAATGCAGGCTCAGCAAACAAACGAGCCCACCGAACAACAATGAAACAATAGTTGACAAAACCATTATCCTGTCATATGAACGCGCGACCAAAACGGCGGTGTAGCTCAGCCGGTTAGAGCATACGGCTCATATCCGTAGTGTCCGGGGTTCGATTCCCTGCACCGCCACCAGAAGATCAAGCCTGGCCTCACGTCAGGCTTTTTTTATCATGAGTTTATGGACCCGACGATCCTGAAACAAAAAGAACCCTTTCGGCAGGCGGTCATCGAAAAACTGGGGCCTCTTCCCATCGATTTTGCCGAAAAACTGGATTTTATTCATTCCACCCGGCACACCTCAGAACGAAATTCGGCGGCCGGCGTGTTGTTACTCCTTCATTTCCGCGAGAATGCCGTTCCTTCCATGTCCGGACAGGGGGAATATTATTTCCAGCTGATCAAACGTTCCGCTCGCGTCTCCCAACCCGGCGATTTAAGCTGCCCCGGTGGAATGCTCGCGCCCCGGCTGGATGCTTTCCTTATGCCGTTGATTGCCCGTGGACTGATTCCGATTGTGGGCGGGACTGCAAAAAAATATGTCCGGCAGAGGCCACCCGATTCAGTTGATGCCTTGATGCTTCTTCTGACCAGCGCCGTCCGGGAATCATGGGAAGAGATTCGACTGAGTCCGTTTAATACGCAATTCCTCGGTCCTCTGCCCTGTCATTCCCTGATCCTCTTCAGAAGAACGATTTTCCCGCTGGTTGTCCTGGTCAAAAACACGCCCTCCTATCGGCCCAACCATGAGGTCGAACGGATCGTGGAAATCCCCGTAAAGGCTTTTTTTCAGAAAGAAAATTATGCCCGATATCAGATTAAGGCCGTGGATTCCATCAGACGCGGTGACCAGACATCATGGGAGTTTCCCTGTTTTATCCAGCGTGAGGGAAAGAACGGGCAGGATATCCTGTGGGGGGCCACCTTTCATATCATCCTTCACTTCCTGGAGATTCTTTTTGATTTCGCACTGCCGGATATCAGCTCGAATCCCGTGATCTCAAGGACGCTTCAGCATACATATATTACAGGAAACAAATAGTATGAAACGAATCATGGTCATTTCCGATACCCATGAAGACATGGCGACCATGAGAATGGTACTGGAGTACCTGAAGGACACACGGGTCGACATGGTCATTCATCTGGGTGATTATTATAACGACCCGGATATGCTGGAAAAAGAAGGCTATCCGCTGATCAAGGTCCCGGGAACCTGGGATCCCCATTATTACGACCGGGCGGTCCCCAACCGCAAATTCATCGAAGTGGCCGGCTGGAAGATATTCCTGACCCATACGCCCGACTCCCATTATAATGATCTGGTCGATGATCTCAAGCCGGAGATGGTCATGCACAGCGGTGAAGCGGATATCTTTCTATACGGCCACACACACCTGGCGGAAATCAAACGGCGGAAAGGCGTCATCATGATCAACCCCGGACATATGAGCTGCGACGAACACCGGGGGTGTCCACTGACCTTCGCATTGCTTGACATCAATGAACAGAGCATCTCGGCCAGCCTCCGGCAACTGTTCAACGATGGCCCTTTCCTGGAAAAAAAATATGAAAAACCATTTCTGAAGCGCGATGAACGTTCGAGAGCTTTGCATAACCGCTGAAAAATGGTTCGCTAGCGGCTAATCAAATGTTTTCCGCCTTTCCGGAGATGACGTTTTCGGCTTGTCATGAATCATGATGACGTCTGATCGTTCTCTTAGCGGAAAAGACTTTTGAGACGCGGGCGTTGTCCATTTTTCAAAGATCTCGCTCATAAACCGGACTTCTTTTTCTTGACAGGGAGAGGGGTTATTGTTTAACGTGAGGACCGTCAGGAGGGCTTGATGAACCCGGAAGTTTTTCGCGAATATGACGTCAGAGGCGTTGTTGATCGGGATCTGGATGCGGATTTTGTCCGGACATTGGGAAAAGCGGTCGGCGCCTATGCGCTGCGGCATCAGGTCAAAACCATGACCGTCGGCAGGGACTGCCGCCTGAGTTCGGAAGCCTATCTCAACGCCATTATGGAGGGGATTCGCGCAACGGGCATCGATGTCAATGACATCGGTCTTTGCGCAACGGGCATGCTCTACTATTCCATCCGTCATCTCAACACCGACGGGGGCGTCATGGTCACCGGAAGCCACAATCCCCCGGAATTCAACGGTTTCAAGATCTGTATCGGTCCCGACACAATCTACGGCGATCAAATCCAGGAACTCCGGAAAATCATGGAGAAGGCTCAATATCCATCGGGAAATGGAAAAATAAGCCGCCAGGACATCACCCGCTCCTACCAGGATTGTCTGGTCAAAAACGTGAAGGTCCGGCCGGGCTTGAAGGTTGTGGTCGACGCCGGGAACGGTGTGGGCGGCCTGTTTGCCCTGCCCATTTTAAAACGTCTGGGGTGTGAAATCACGGATATCTACTGTGATCCGGATGGCCGTTTTCCCCATCACTTTCCGGATCCCACCGTCCCTGAAAATCTCAAGGATCTGATCGGCCTGGTCAGGAAAACACGGGCGGATGTCGGCATCGCCTACGACGGCGATGCGGACCGGATAGGGGTGGTCACCGATGAAGGGAAAATCCTCTGGGGAGATGAGCTCCTGTTGTTATTTTCCAGATTCGTCCTTGAGAAAAACCCCGGCGCCGCCATCATCGGCGAAGTCAAGTGCTCGCAGAAGCTCTATGATGACATTGCCGCCCACGGCGGCCGGCCGATCATGTGGAAGGCGGGGCATTCTCTGATCAAGGGAAAAATGAAGGAGGAGAAGGCCCTGCTGGCGGGCGAAATGAGCGGTCATCTGTTCTTTGCCGATCGCTATTTCGGCTATGACGACGCCATTTATGCCTCCATCCGTTTGCTGGAAATTCTGTCTTCATCCACTCAAAAGATCAGCGATCTTATGGCAGACGTCCCCATAACGTATAGCACTCCGGAAATCCGTGTGGCCTGTCCCGATCACGTCAAATTTCAAGTGGTAGAGGCTGTCAAGGCGCACTTCCGAAAGGATTTCAAGATCATTGACATTGACGGGGTCCGGATTCCGTTTGCGGACGGCTGGGGCCTGATCCGTTCATCCAACACCCAGCCCGTGCTGGTCCTGCGCTTCGAAGCGACGACACAAGAACGCCTCCAGGCGATCAGGCAGATGATCGAAGGGGTCCTGGAGAAAATCATGAAGGATTATGTCCATTAAATCATCTCCCTTGATCATGTTCACGGAGATATTCTAAAATGATGAATCTAAAAAGGTTACTGTCCGGTCTCTCCATCGAAAGCAAGAGCCTTTACTATAAGCTCTCGCTCATTTTCGGCCTTTTTTTCCTCGTACCTGTCTTTGGATTCGGATTCTTTGCCATCAAATACGAGATTCTGGGAGATGAGTCCATTCCCATCTTTTTTATCACCCTGCTCATCTCATCTTTTTTCGGTTATACGCTGATCCGACATATATTCGATGACATCACATCCGCCTCCCGGCGCATCTCGGAGAGCCTGCCCGCAGACAGGATCAAACTCTCGCCCTCCGTTGAAACCAATGAATTAAAGGGACTTATCCAGTCTTTTGAGACGCTTGAAAATGAATTGCGCGCCAGTATTGGAAATCTTGACAAACGCGTGGCGCAAATCGCCACGCTCAAAGAGTTATCTGATCTCTGTTATGTGACCTTTGACTCGGAAGACCTGTTCCACATCACTCTGGAGAGGGCCCTGAAGCTGGCAAATGCGGATGTCGGGTCCATTCTGCTCCTCGACGGGCCTCAGCGGGAAGCCTTTGTTGTTCAGGCCAATATCGGCCTGGGGGGGATCCTGCAGAAAGGGGATCGCGTCGATTTTGGGGACAGCATTGCCAAATTTGCCGTTATCAATAAGTCGCCGATTCTGGTTGACGATATCGAAAAGGACAGCCGCTTTGGAAGGATCGGTCGCTCACAATACGGCACAAAATCCTTCCTCTGCGTGCCCATTCGGGGAATCAACGACGTTCTGGGTGTTTTGACGCTCTCCCACCGCAGCACCGATCAGCATTTCAGCCAGGAGGATATCGATGTCCTGGCGCCGCTTTTAAGCAGTGCGGCCTTCACCTATGATAATCTTGCCTTGATGACCAGCAACAAAAACAAGACGCAATACATCAAGGTCATGGAAAATATATTCAAAATCGTGAATTCCAGTTTGCGCAACAGCGAGCTTTTTCAGACGATTCTTGCCGAGCTGAATGCCCTTGTTCCCTTTGACGTTGCGACCATCCTGGTTCGGGAAGACCACACGCTGGATACCGTCACCATTCTCGATTTTCTGGCCTCGATCCCGGTCAGCCTGGTTAAAAATAAATCATACCATTATACCGACTCGATCGTCGACCGGTTGATCAAGCAGGAAAGTGCGATTCTGATGACGGACATCAGCACATTCGCGCATCCGCTTGAACAGGAACTCTTCATGCCTGAAAAGCTGCGTTCCGGAATCCTGTCGCCTCTGAAGATGGAAGGACGGCTCATCGGCATGCTGTTTCTGGGAAGCCTCAAGGACCATCACTTTCATGACTATCAGGAACAAGTCGCCCTGTTGTCACACATTCTTCCTCTGGCCATCGAAAAGAACAGGCTCAGCGCTTCCGTGACAAAGCGGGACCTGGAAATGAAATCGATCAAACAGATTGGAAGCCTCCTGGCATCCTCCACCTTTGAAATGGAGCAGGTTCTCCAGCATACGATGGACATGATCCAGGCGCTCATGAATGTGGAAGCAGGATCTCTCCTGCTTCTGGAGCAAGGCGAACTGCGCTTCAAGGTCGCCTTCAATACGATTGTGGGCGTGGATGTTCTGCAGGGTCTTGCCATCAAAATGGGTCAGGGGATCGCCGGATATTGCGCCGCCCGCGGTGAATCCCTGATTGTCAGAAATGCCGCGGAATCTCCACACTTCAGCCGGAATTTTGACAGTCACACAAAATTTAAAACCCTCTCCGCCCTCTGCGTCCCCCTGATCTCGCAGGGAAAGGTCCTCGGCGTTATTGAGGTTCTGAACAAAAAGGATGGGGATTTTAACGATAATGATCTGCAATTGCTGCAGTCTATCGCCACCTCCGTCAGCATCGCCCTGGAAAACGCCAGGCTCTATCAGGAAACCATTTCCATGGCGGAACATGAACGGGGCATCCGCAACATGTTTCAGAAGTATGTCCCGAAGGAGGTCATTGATAAAATTACCGTTGACGCCGCGGAAAGGTTCGCCCTGGAAGAACTGAAGACGCTGACCTTCCTGAATATCGATATCCGCGGTTTTTCAATTCTATCCAGGGACATCGGTCCGAAACGGACCGTCTCCATCCTGAATCATTTTTTCAGTGTCATGGGCGAAACCGTCTTCAAACACCACGGCATTGTGGATAAATATCTCGGAGATGGCTTTCTGGCCCTGTTCGGCGCCCCTGTATCGAGTCCGCGCGATGCCGATAACGCCATCGCTGCAGCCTTGGAAATGAAAGAGACCGTTGATCAAATAAACAACTATTTTTCCGGGGAAATAGATGTGACGCTGGCTATGGGCATCAGCATTCACACGGGCGAAGCAGTGGTTGGAAATATAGGTTTTGAAAAGAAAATGGACTACACCGTCATCGGCGATTCGGTCAATGTAGTCTTCAGATTGCAGGACATGGCCAGATCCTGGCCGAACTGCATCCTGATCACAGAGATGACCCGTCAATCAGCGACCCATTCCATTCTCGATCTCCACGAGATCGACACGGATGACGCCGTGAAAATTATGGGTGAAATGAAAATTTACGAACTTTTCGGGAAGAAAAGCCGGGAATCACAAGTGCACTGAAGTCCCGGAGGAAATTGTGATTGAAGCCTGAAACCATCCGCAAGATCGACATCGGCGTCGGCAAAATCGCCTGCTGCGTCCTGACCTGTTTTCGCCTGATCAGGGACAAAATCCGTCCGGCAGGCCTCACACCGGGCCCCGTCGGAAAAATTCTCTTTATCAAGCTCATCGAGCAGGGCGCCACGGTTCTGGCCTACAGCGCCATTCTGCAGGCGATCGACAGGGTGGGCCGGCAGAATGTTTATTTTTGCGTTTTTGAAGAAAACCGGGAAATTCTGGACATCATCGATGTTCTTCCCCGTGAAAATGTGTTCGTCATCCGCAACCGGCAGTTTTCCATTTTTCTCCTCGATATTCTGAGGAGCCTTTACCGGATCCGGCGGATCGGCATCGACGCCACGGTGGACATGGAATTTTTCGCCCGGGCGTCCGCCATCCTGTCCTATCTGACCGGTGCAGCCCGTCGCGTCGGGCTGCACCGCTTCACGAGCGAGGCGCCCTACCGCGGCGATCTCATGACGCACCGCGTTCATTACAATCCCTATCTGCATACCGCGAAGGCCTATCACCTGCTCGTGGCAGCACTCGATGCATCGCCGGAAGATCTGCCGCTCGTGAAGGTGCCGGTGGAAGGGTTCAAAGAAACGGCGCCGACGTTTGTTCCCGGCGAGGAAGAAACCGCCAGAGTGCGGGGAATTCTGGCACAGGCCTTTCCGCAGCCGGTCGACGGACCGATTGTCCTGCTGAATCCCAACGCCAGCGATATGCTCCCCTTGCGGAAATGGGACACGCGGAATTTTATCCGGCTGGGCCAGCGTATCCTGCAAGAAATTCCAAAGTCCGTCGTGATCATCACCGGCGCCCCCTCCGAACGGGAATCCGCGGAAATGGTCTGCCGGGAAATCGGTTCGGACCGGGCCATCTGTCTGGCCGGAAAGACAACCCTGAGGGAACTGCTGGTGCTCTATACGCTGGCCGATGTCCTGGTTACCAATGACAGCGGACCGGGGCATTTCGCCTCCATGACCGGCATCCACAGCATCGTCCTGTATGGCCCGGAAACGCCAAGACTCTTCGGCGCCATCGGCGGCCGCTCCCATATCCTCTACGCCCGCCTCGCCTGCAGCCCCTGCGTCAATGTCCTCAACCACCGCTTTTCCCCCTGCCGGAACAACATCTGCATGCAGTCCATTTCGGTGGAGCAGGTTTATGACGCAGTGAGTAATTGCTTGCAGCCCCGGAAGGATGAGAGCTGAGACGGTCATCGATTCCTGCAACGTCTCTTCTAAGGGCCGCCATGAATCACGAAAAATCATCCGGAATTATCCTCTCGTCGCTACGCCGTGCGTTCACGGACATTCGCATCATCCCCTTCGCCATTCTAATCCTATTCTTCACCGTATGTGTTCTCTCGCAGCGAGACAAGTCCGTCACGGTCGATGAGTTTGCCCATTTCCCCGCCGGAATCTTCACGCTAACGATGCGTGACTGGCGCATGGACAGCGAGTCACCACCTCTGGTCAAGTGCCTCCCCGGTGTGACCGCCCTTTTCACCGCCCCGATTGTTCCAACACTCCCCTCGGACGAACCCCCGAATACGTGGACTTACGGATATCGCTTCATGTATGACAATTTCGCTCGATATATCGACATCTTTACGTGGGGACGCATGGTCATCATTCTTCTCGCGAGCATTGGGGGATGGCTCGTGTACGTCTTCGCCTCGCAGCTCTTCGGTCGCTGGGGCGGCATCGTCTCGCTTGTTCTATATGCGGCAAACCCGAACATCATCGCCCACGCGCGGCTCGTCACGATCGACGCGGGCGCCGCCGTCTTCTTTCTTGCGGCGGTTTTTTTATTCTGGAAATTCCTCGAACGCATGACCATTGCAAGCGCCCTCATCGCTGGTCTCGCTCTCGGAGCGGCGGTACTCTCCAAGTTCACCGCCCTGATACTCATTCCGATCATGCTGGCGATAGCGCTTACGACGGCGGCGCAACGCGTGAAACTTCCCTCCGCTGAACCGGGGAAACACCGTCCGACCTTCACCGCGTCACTCTGCCTTTTCTGCCTTGTCCTGGCAGTACGGTGTCGTCACGATTAACGTCGGATACCTGTTTTCAGGGACGTTCTTTACGCTGGCTGACCAAGTCTTTTCAAGCGATCTCATCAAGGGGCTCGCCGCCACGCCCCTTCGCCACCTCCCCATTCCCCTGCCTATCGAGTATGTCAGGGGATTCGATGTCCAGATGGATATTGCACAGGGGAACAATCCCTTCTACATTGGATACCTCATGGGCGAACATTCCATGACGGGGTGGTGGTACTACTACCTCGTCGGACTCCTCGTCAAAAACCCTGAAGTCATCTGGGTATTTTTCGTCCTCTCGCTTTTTGCATGGATTACGGTCAGCCCCAGGCCGCCCCTCCGGTCGTGGCTCTGTCTTTGGGGAATCCCGTGCGTCTTTCTCGCCTATTTCTCGTTCGTCACCAACACCCCCATCGGCATACGCTTTCTCCTCCCTATCTTTCCGTTGCTCTTTGTTGCGCTCGGTGGGATTGTTCGACTCTCCATGACAAAAACCGTGTGGGGGAAAGTCCTCGTCGCGGCGATGCTGTGCTCCTACTGTCTTCCTGCCATCGCGATATTCCCCGATTACCTTTCATATTTCAACAGCGCGTCGGGTGGGCCACAAAAGGGATACCGCTGGCTTATCGATTCAAATCTGGACTGGGGTCAGGATCTTCCGGCGCTCAAACGGTATATGGAGAACAACGGCGTCGCGACCGTAAAGCTCGGCTATTTTGGGAGGGTCGATCCACGAATCTACGGCATCGACTACACGCTGGCGGGTCGTGAGATCGGGGAGGGGATACACGCCATCAGCGTCAATTTCCTCGTGGGCAGACCCTACTACCTGCTCGCGGACGGCGCCGTGCGCTTTATTGATTTCAACTACTACGCCTCGTACCGCTCCCTCGTTCCACAAGCGATTCTCGGCAACACTCTGTTCATCTTTTTCGGGGATAAAAAAACCGAAGAGAGCATACGGTCTCTTCGGTGAGGAGTGCTTAACAATCATCGGCTATAAACTGACGGATACTGCGGTCGCGTCGAAGGAATTCGACCACTGTGCCACCGTCTGATCGAACAATTGTCGTGGCTTGTCCCTCCGGGACTTCGCCAAACTTTTGTTCGCCCGAAGGCGAGGGATTTCAACCATCCACGACGGAGACATTAAATGACGAAATACGCGGCATAAGCGGCGACGGCCCAGCAGGCAATGAGACCATACAATGCCGCCTTGATAAAAGTGGAACGGCTCGTCAACGCGTCAAACCCACGGACAAAGAGGATGGCAATGCAGGGTGTCAAGCCAAGGGCGTAAGATGCCTTCGCAGAGCTTATAACGGGGAGCGATAGATAAATAAAGAAAATGGCGGATATATAGACGCAGACGGAAAAGGACGCAAAAAAAAGCCCTTTATGAACGTTTCCGTTAATCCGAGCCGGCGACACAGCCATGCCTGTCAGAATGGCGGCGGAAGGCAGAAGGGACAACCAGGCGCTCGAAAGCATAAAACGGTAATTCCAGGGGGGGCGATTATAGGCGCTCAAATATCCGTCCATCCAGAACGTGGAATAAAGACCGTCCCAGAAGCCGACGGCGGCGGAATATACGGGATAAAACAACGATTCACCAAACGTAAACAACTGTCTGGGCGTCCTGTATCCGGGGTCCTGCCACCATACGATATTTCGCGATGAATCCCAGCCGGTGATAAATAATTGTCCCATTTCGATCCAGTTCCGGATGTAGTACCAGCCGGAAACGAGAAAAGCCACTCCGAAAACAAAGATGATCACTTGAGATGAAGCTCTGATAAGCATTTTCTTGTCCCGCTCGTGGGGGCGCTTTTACAGAGCAGGAAGACGGCAACGGGCAGGGCGAGAAGCATCGCGCTCATTTTTGTGAGAGCGGCAAGTCCCAGGAATAAACCCGTCAGGAACAGGTCGCGTCCGGACGGCGCCGATGGGGAAGAAAGCATTCTGAAAACAAACAGGATCACCACTGCCGTAAAGAACGCGGCCAGAGGCTCATTGCCTGCAAACTGCGACATATAAAGGTTCATGGGTAAGAGCCCCCCGACGGCGGTTCCGACGATCTGAAGATCGTTCCGAGTCGGATAAGCATACCGCAGGGTTCTGTAACAGAGCTCCACCTGGGCGATCCCGCAGAAAAGCGGTATGATTCTCAAGGCATATTCTGAATATTCAGAGGAAAAAACAGTCATAAAGACTTTGTAAACGACGGCGGACAGGACATAAAACAACGGCGGCTGAAACATCTGCCACCCTTCCGTGGCCAGGGGAATTCGCATCTTCTCAAACACGTATGTAACATATTGCACATGCCATTTAATATCCATGCCGATATCCGGGGGAATTTTTCCGATATTGTTGACGGCCATGATCACCCATGAAGAGAGGAGCACCCAGCGCACCATCGAGGCTGTCGGCCTGTATTTCGCCATCCAGGCAGGGGACCCGGGATTTGAAAAAAGCAGGGTGCAAAGGAATGCCAACATAAATATGGGCACGTATAGATGCAGATTCGAGATGACGGCCTTATCCGCACGTTGAAAGCTGCGGGAAAGCGGCAGTGGCGGCGTGTCATTGACAGGCAAGGCCTTCTGCCATGATTTACCGTCGGTACTCGATTCCCACTGTTCTCCCGTGTACAGATTCAGTGGCTCGCAGTAGGCAAGAAGGGCGGGATGTCCGTTATGGTTCCGAACTTCGAAATACAACTCGTGAACGCCCGGCATCAGTACAGATGGAAGATCAATTTGTCGCCTCTTTTTCCATTCATGCGTAATGGATTGATCCGCTCTGTATATAATCTGTCCGTCGATCCGGATTTCCGCGACTTTCATGGCGCGGAAATGCAAAACCGCGTCATTAAGAGGCCCGATTGACTCAAAATTGATGCGAAAAAAAGTAACGAGGGATTGATCCCCCCGAGCCTTCAGTATTGTAGGTTCACGAAAGCGAATCCATTCCGCGCCCTGCTCAGAGAATAAGAACGCGATATCACGGTCTGTAAGAGCTTTCAAGACCATGAATACGCCTGTCACGAGAACAAAGAGGGCCATGCCGATCAAGTATGCCCTTCGATACCGATTCCGTCCCGACCTTGTATTTTCTGGATGATCCATTTTCATCTCAAAAGCACGAAACAGGCCGACGGCGCCTCCAGCCACATTCGCCTGCCCTGATGTTGGAAGCCGGGTGAAACAGCCCGTTCATTTCCTTACAGCCTTGATCAACAGCACCGCCGATAATGCGCGCGGCATGATGAACGCATCGATCCCTGCGAGACCGGCATGCAATCTGTTGGCCCATTTAAAAAAACCGATCAGGATGCCTGCCGGTTTTGACGGCTGCTCGCTCGTTCGCTCCTTCCCACCTACCCCCTGAAGCATGGAAATACATGCCGTAACCATGAGCATCGTAATTTTCTCTAAAGGCCCGAGAACCTTCCGCACAAAGACGGGATGAAACCCGGCCTCCTTCAACCGGGACGCCATCTCGGGGAGCTCATAGCGGCGGTAGTGACTGACGAAGCGGTCATCACCGGAAAAATAAAAATGGCGATGGGGAAACGTGACGACAAGGGCGCCCCCCTGCTTTATCACCCCGGCCATCTCTCGCAGGGCCTTCCGGTCGTCCTTGAGATGTTCCAGGACCTCGGAAGAGATCGCATGGGAAAAGGCATCCGCCTTGAAGGGCAGGTTCATGCCGTCCGCAACGACGTAATGCCCTTTTCCCTGGAGACGCCTTAACTGACGGAGCGCCGAAAAGGACAAATCGGAATAGACAACCCGATTCCAGGAGGTCAGAACGGGAGAAATGCCGCTGCCTATCTCGAGGACGACATTTTTATTTTCATTCAGCATCGCCTTTTCAACGGCGCGCTTCCTGAGAAGGTAATTGTAGAGGTAATTCTTCAGGGCAACGTATTTCTCATCTTCGAAGAAATCCTGGAAGCGGTTGTCGCTCGTCAGCGTCATGTCAGCCTCTGAAAAAGCCTGGAACGGATGATGTTCATCCGGGAGAAACGGAAGGTCATTGCCGTCATGAGACAGCCCATACCGTATTTCATGCTGCGCCGAAAGTTGATCGATGACGCCTCGGCAAAGTATTTTGTCGGACAACTGATCTCGGCGATGGTATAATCAAACCAGATGATCTGGGCCAGCATCTGATTGTCGAAAACGAAATCGTCGGAATTGACCTCTATGGGTAATCTTTCGAGAAGCTGTCTTGAAAAGGCCCGGTATCCCGTGTGATATTCGGAGAGCTTCGCACCCAAAAACACATTCTCAACGAAGGTGAGCCAACGGTTGGCGATATATTTCCACAGGGGCATCCCGCCACGGACGGCATGTCCACCGAGGATTCTCGACCCCAGAACGCAGTGATAAAGACCGCTTCCAATCATGGAGGCCATGGCGGGAATCAGTTTCGGCGTGTACTGATAATCGGGATGGACCATGATGATGATGTCTCCTCCCTCCTTGAGCGCCATCCGGTAGCATGTCTTCTGGTTGGCCCCATAGCCGCGGTTCTTTTCATGGATATGGACCCTGGTATGGGGGAGAGACCTGGCGATTGCCGATGTTTCGTCACGGCTCGCGTCATCCACGAGGATCACCAGATCGACGATCCCCTGCGCCATGACCTCGTCATAGGTCATTTTCAGCGTCTGCGCCGCATTGTAGGCGGGCATGACGACGATGACCTTCTTGTCTTTATACATGTTGAACGCGTATCCTTTGCAGGTTTATTTGACACCTTCACAGCGAAAATCATGTTCTGGAATCACCTCGTGGCGCCCCGAACGAGATTATTGCTTTTCAGAATTCTGCTGCACCAGCAGGGCCAATTGCAGATTCTTTTTTGCGCTCAAGTATTCGGGGTCAATACGCAGCGCTTCACGAAATTGCGCAATCGCATTTTCCGTCTTTCCCTGCATGGCAAAAAGAACACCCATATTGTTATAGGTCCTTGCCTGATTCGGCTTTATTTGCAAGACTTTCCGATATTGTTGCATGGCATCTTCGAGTTTCCCCTGATACATGAATACCATTCCGAGATTGTTTCGGACATCTGGATGGTCAGGCTTTATCCGGAGCGCTTCCTTGTAGTGTTCCGCTGCATCGGCCATATTGCCCCGACGGAGCATGACATTGCCCATGCCTTGATGCGCCTGGTAATTATTTTTTGTCACCGCGAGGGCGCGTTGAAAAAGAGTCTCACTGTTTTGCCAATGTTGCATCTGTTGCCATGCGAGGAGGGCAAAAAAAGATACGATCATGCCTGCCGACAATATCAGGTGTGTTTTTTTTATGGGCAACCTGGAAAGTATATCAGGAAAACCCCATGAAATAATAATGAAAATGCCTATGAGAGGTATGTAAGCGTAACGATCAGCCATAGAATGATACCCCACCTGGATCAAGCCAATGACCGGAAACAGCGTCCCTACGTACCAGAACCATCCCACAAAAAGATAGCGATATCTCGGGAACCTATAAAGAAGCAGGGCTGTAACGCCCCCTATCACGATGCACGCTGCAACAATTTTCCAGAAAGAAACGATCCCCTCGTGTGGATAGAAGGCAGCGAGGTTCTGCGGCCAGATCATTTTCTCAAGATACGCCATATAGGATACAAGGGCATTGGTAAGGCGTGCGGTGAAGGGGAATGCGTCCAGGTCTTTTATGGCGCCGCCACGCTGCGCAGCATAAACTGTTACGATAGCTGAGACACCTGAGAGAAACAACAGGGGCAGCTTCTCCCGCATCAAAGGGAAAAACTCCGACCAGAGAATGCCGTTCCTTTTATCCCTCATCACCACCGGAATTCTTCTAAGGGGCCAGTAATCCAGAAGAAGCAGGATGAAGGGCAATGTCACAAGCATCGGCTTCGCCATGAGGCTCATGGCGAATAACAGGAAAACAAGGGCATAACGCTTGATTCCCGGAACCTCGACATAAAAAACATAGGCCAGGATGGTCAGCAGTCCGAAAAATGTGCTTACGACATTCTTCCGCTCCGCGATCCAGGCGACGGACTCAACATTGATGGGATGAATCGCAAAAAGAACGGAAACAAAAGCGCTCTTCCAGATTTCTCCGGTCGTTCTGAGAAAAATGAAAAACAGCAGGAGGGTGTTTGCCGCATGGAAAATGATGTTCGTCCAGTGATAGCCCGCAGGATTGAACCCGTAGAGTTCATAATCGAACAGAAAGGATAGCCAGGTCAGGGGATGCCAGTTGGCGGCGGCGGTATGCGTCGTTGTGAATGCCCATATAAAACTCTGGCGGGAAAGACCCAATTGGACATGCGCGTTTTCGAGAATGTAAATATTGTCGTCATAGTCAACAAAGTCATAATATTGGACCTGCCAGTACAGCGCGAGTACAACGGCTGTCAAAAAGATACAGACCCCTGCGGGATAATAGCGGGCGACATCTTGTTTTTGATGCACATTATCGACTTTCATAAAAAACGAGTTTATCACCTTGCTTATGAGGAACTTTTTCTCTATCCTAAAGTCGTTGCTTATCGCGTCAGACGATTCAGGACCGTGAAGAACGGCTAATCACTCAAGCATAATCGGGTGTCATCTGTTCGGATAGAAAAACATATGGTCATAAATTATCTTACTCTTGCGGAAAAGAAAAGAAACTTCATCCTGTTAGGCATTTTTATCCTTTCCCTGACCGTGAAGGCCACTGTCTTTTATTTTGCGACGGATCCTGTCATCTTTAATAAATATCCCTATTTCGCCGAACAGATCAGCAAGGGGGTGGCGATCGGTGAAAGAATCCTTGATCTCAGCCCCGCTTACCTTTACATCACGGTGCTCTTCTTTAATTTTTTTGGTCAAAACTGGGAGGCCCTCGCGCTGCTGCAGATCCTGCTGGGCAGCCTGAACTGTCTTATCATCTATTTCATCGGTTTGAGAATCTTTGGCGCGGCCGCCGGACTCCTGGCCGCCGCCATGCTGATGCTCTATGGCAACATGACTCTGGTCGAACTGACCCTCGAACCTGAAACCTTCGTCCTGGTTTTCAACTCCCTGGCTCTTCTTGCCCTGATAGAGGCCGGTAATAATCGTACGCCGACATACCGGTCCTGGAAATGGTTTCTGGCAGGGACGCTCATCGGCCTGTCCGTTATCACCAAACCCAATGCTTTGCTTATCATACCGGGCGCCTTTATCTGGATCGGGTTTATGGTTAAGACATGGGGAAACAGATACAGGGCCATGGCATCCGTTCTTCTGGGGATCTTTCTCCTGGTTGCTCCGGTTACGATCCGAAACTATATCCAATTCAACGATTTTGTTCTCATTACCGCAGACGGAGGCAAGGTCTTTTTCCACGGCAATGGGCCGGGTGCAACGGGGATGGAACGGGCTGATTTGCCCGATCAGGGGTTTATCGAAGAGGGACAGTCGGAACCGGATTATGCCCACGCGCTTTTTCGTAAAACCGCACGGGTGGTGAGCAAAGCCCCCCTCAAGCCATCGGAGTGTGCCGATTTCTGGTTGACCCATACCATGAGTCATATTCAAGCCGAGCCCCTTTCTGCGCTTTTTCTCGAATGGAAGAAGTTCTGCCTTTTCTGGAATAATTACGAGGTGCACGACCTTGACTCAACTTATAAAAATTATTCCCGCATCCGGAAATGGCCGCTGATCCCCTTTGGCATCATTTCCGCTTTAGGCATCCTCGGCATGGGGATTGCCCTGAAGCGATTCCGTCATGCCTTTCTCCTTTACTGGATGATTTTCATTTATCTCTTCTGTGTCCTCGTCTTTTTTGCCGCATCGCGCTACCGTATTCCCGCGGCTCCCTTTCTGTGTCTGTTTGCATCTCAATTTCTGATTCAGCTATTCTATTTCCACCGGCAGAAGGACATTACAAAAACCTTCTGCTGGCTGATGTTCATTCCAATGCTACTGGCCTGGACCTACCTTCCATTTCATAGAGAAATTAAACAGTTCGATCGATGGCAACAGGCTTCGCGCATTCACTACAGCCTGGGCGGAAAGACGTTGTTTGCAAAAGGACAGTATCAGGAAGCCATTCCCGAATTTGAAAAGGTCATTTCTGTGGATCCGAATTTTACGCCGGCTTATAATTATTTGGGAAAATCTTATGCTATCCTTGGTGAATTCGACAAAGCTCAAAACTGTTTCCAGCGGGTTATTGACCTTGCGCCAACGGCAGACGAAGGCTATCTGAACATGGGTCTCCTGCTTGAACTGAAGGGCGAATCACCCAAAGCCCTGCCCTATTTCGATAAAGCCCTTTCACTGAACGCAAATAACGCAAAGGCCAAAGAGCACATCGGGAATTTGAAAACCCGTTCGCCATGATCGGTCCATTCAGTCAACGCCTGTCCGACGATCTTCCGGTTTCCTTGTGAAAAGAACGCTTTCATGATCCATATAAGCAACCCGCCACACCGGATCATTCTGCATAAGGGAATGGGTTCGTGTATTGGCTTTGATCAGGACTATATCATGGCGATATTTCTGTAAAAATACTTTCCAGCCTGGTCGACCGCTTAAGAAATCGAAATATTCCCTGTGGACGTGATCCTCATAGACCGTTTCATAACGCCCGTCCATGGCGACACGACAGGGCGGGTACAAGTGCCAGATCAGGAATTCGCCCCAGTCGAAATGGGGCAGGATATTCCCTTTTACATTATTTTGCATGATCCATTTGACGGCGCCGACGGGAAAATTGGATGGCGGTGTGACAATCTTGAAACTGGGAGCAAGCATCAAGACCCGAAAAGGGTTGATACAGATATAGACCAGTAATAACAGAACGACGAAGGCGGCCCCGGGAAACCAGGACCGACGCTGAAAAAATGCGCTCCTTGCCCGCAATATATTCCAATACTCGGATAAGACAACCGGCAGGCAGGCCCCGAAGATCAGGCCCAGGAAGACACCGTGCCTGACATGACGGACCCCGATATAAATGATAACGGCGGTCACCAGGATATCCGTATAATCCCTCCGCCGACGGCAAAGGCAGCCCAGCAGGCTTAAAAAAGACATGACGGCAAAGACATAAATCGGGACCCCGTATATGTCTCGCTTGATTGCCGACAGAACAGAGACCCATTCATCGATTTCCGGCCGGGGCATGGACAGGGCATGGATTGTATAAGCCCAGTATTGAAACCCATATGGATTGATCATCGTAGCCAATGTGGCGAGAACGCCTGCGATTACGATGGGAATATACTTCCTCCCTGAAAGACGTTCTCCCAGAGCATAAAGGCCGATCAAGCCCAGGCCGGCTACAAATCCGCCGTGCAAATTGCACCATAGAATCTGAACCGGCAAGAGCCACGCCAGAAGGGCCCATCGGCCCCCCTTCCTGGCGCTCTCCAAGAGATAGGCCGTCAGGATGAAAAAGAAATAGGTGAAGACCTGGGCACGGACAGGCACGTAACCGAAAGAGATAAGCAGGATCGCAGGGACCAGGGCAATACACGCAAACAAGGGGGTCCCACCCCTCTTAAGGGCCGTCAGATAGATGAGGTAAATCGTCGCGAGGGCGAAGACATATCGAAGCAACTGCAAACCGGCCGCCCCGGCATATTTATAGATGCAATAAAAGGACAGGCCCGTCAGCCATTCATGGTAGATCCAGACGGATTTCGTGGGCGTATAGGAAAAGACATCGCCATAAGGGAAGTATCCATCTTCCCAGAAAACCCTGCCGAAAGACAGGTAACCCCAAAGGTCATTATCAGAAACCACGTTTGAAAACAGGGCGACAAACAGGAGATACAACCCCGCGCTCAGAAAAAAAACAGGGAGTTTATTTAAAAAAGGCGCTCTTTCCCCCATCGCCATGTCAATCCTGCCTCGCTCCATCGGCCGGTCCGCGTAAAGCCCCACCCTGCGCATCATTCACAAGATCGACTGTCTTTCGCTGTTCCTCTCTGCCGGCCAAAACAGCCGCAAGGTTCGCGCGGGCCTTTTCATGATCAGGACGGATCCGCAGGGCTTGAGTATAATGACCGATAGCCGCATCAATCTTTCCCTGAGCCGCCAGGGCCACCCCGATGTTGTTGTGAGTGCCCGCGTCGTCGGGTCTGATGCGCAGTACTTCGCGATAATGACGGATGGCCTCATCATATTTTCCCTGAGCCGCCAGGGCCACTCCGATGTTGTTGCGGGCATCCGCAAGGTTTGGTTTGATCCGCAGGGACGCAGCATACTGACTAATCGCTTCTTCCATTCGTCCTTCGAAAAACAGCGCCACTCCCAGATTGTTGTGTGCGAGATAATTCCTGGCTGTGACGGTCAAAGCGCGTTCGAAGAGCGTCACGCTGTTCTTCCAGTGCTGCACCTGCTGCCAGGAACACACCGCCAGGACCGAGAGGAGGGTCACCGATAAACCGGAAAGGAACAGTTTTCTGAAACGCCATTTAGCCAACAGTGCGGGGACTCCCCAGGCGATCATGATAAAAAGGCCGATCAAGGGAATATACGTGTAGCGATCCGCCATGGACTGAGATCCGATCTGCACAATCCCGATAACGGGGACGAGTGTGCCCAGATACCAGAGCCAGCCGACGGCCAGATAGGGATGGCGTTCCGCAAACCTCATGGTCAGGATCGTCACGCCGGCCAGCAGCAGAACCGCCCCGGCTACCATCCAGAGAGACCACCCTGCCGCATAGGGATAGAAAAAGGCCAGATCAGCAGGCCAGAACATCTTCACGATGTATTGCACATAGGCAATCAGGGCATTGGCCATCCTTGTTTCCAGAGGAAGCGCTTCCAGCGAGGGCATGGCTTTCCAGTTCATCTGGGCAAGATAGGTCACGACACTGGAAAGGGCCGCCAGAAAGAAAAACGGCAGCTTCTCCCGGAGCGCATGGAACCAGGTGACCCCCCTGCCTCCCGCGTCGTCAGGCAGCGTTTTATTGGAACGGGTAAATGGAACAGGAAGGCGTCTCAACGGCCAGATATCGAGGAGGATCAGAACAAAGGGCAGCGTAACCAGCATGGGCTTGGCCGACAATCCCAGGGAAAAAGCGGCGATAACCAGGAGATAGTTTCCCGCCCTCGGGCGCTCCGTATAGCGGACATAGGCCCCCATCGTTAAAAACCAGAAGAAGGCGCTCAGCACATCCTTCCTCTCCGATACCCAGGCGACGGACTCCACGTGGAGGGGGTGGATGGCAAACAGAACGGCGACAAGGGCGCTTTTCCAGATATCTTCCGTCATCCGTCTTAAAACGCTGAAAAGCAGGACCGTACCGGCGATATGGATCAAGAGGTTTGTCCAGTGATAGCCCGCGGGATTCAGACGGAAAAGATCGTAATCCAGCATCAGGGAAAGCCATGTGAGGGGATGCCAGTTGCTCATTTCCATCGTCGTCACGGCCCAGAATATGCTCCCGCCGCTCAGGCCGGACTGGATATGTCGGTTTAATACGATATAGGGAAGGTCGTCATAGAGAATAAAGTCGTGGAACTGCACGTTCCAGAAGACGGCAAGGGTCACGGCCGCCAAAGAGAGACACATCAACAGATGAAGCTGTCTGCCCGTAACAGACCATCGACCTGGTCTGGCTGTCATCATGTCTTTACCCCGGACGTTTATCATCATTCCTGCGGGCACTGTAGCCGTTTCAAAAAAAAGGGGCAAGGAATTTCCCTGCCCCTTTCAGACAAATGCCATATTTGTTACGGCGTGATGGTGCCCGCTGAATTAATGCTGTAGACTACTGCAGGACTGCTGGCCGTGTGCGTGGCCGTGATCCCCAGTGCACCTATGGTCCCTGCGGTTACGACCGTCGTGACATTAGTCGTCTGCTTGTACCCGTAGGCTTGAATATTAGCCAAAGTAACCGTACCGGTCGGGTTGCCGCTGAAATAGGCCTGTGCCGCAGTGTAGGCGTTCTTCGCATCGGCTTTTCCCGCTGTATTGTAACCTCTCTGCCTGTAGGCGGTGAACTGCGGGATGGCAATGGCCGCCAGGATGCCGATGATGGCGATGACGATCATCAGCTCGATCAATGTGAAACCCTTCCGTCCTCTTTTTTTGTCGAATGCACGAATCATAGTGCTCGCCAGCTCCTTTCATAAAATGCGTATTTTTTAGGGCGTTATGGTGCCCGCTGAATCTACACTGTAGACAACTGCAGGACTGCTGGCCGTGTGCGTGGACGTAATCCCCAGTGCACCTATGGTCCCGGCGGTTACAACCGTTGTGACGCTGGCTGTCTGCTTGTACCCGTAGGCGGTAAGATTAGCCAAAACAGCCGTACCGGTCGGGTTGTCGCTGAAATAGGCCTGTGCCGCAGTGTAGGCGTTCTTCACGTCGGCTTTTCCCGCGGTATTGTAACCTCTCTGCCTGTAGGCGGTGAACTGCGGGATGGCAATGGCCGCCAGAATGCCGATGATGGCGATAACGATCATCAGCTCGATCAATGTGAAACCCTTCTGTCCTCTTTTTTTGTGGAATGTACGAATCATGATGCCTATCCCCCTTATCAGGTTAACGGTGAGAAGGGGAAGGGTAAGGGGAATCCCCGCCCTTCTCCCTAACCTATGTGTGTAAGTACCTAAACCGCTACGGTGTAACGGTACCCGACGAATCGATGCTGTAGACAACCGCAGGACTGCTGGCCGTGTGCGTGGCCGTGATCCCCAGTGTACCCATGGTCCCGGCGCTTACGACCGTTGTGACGCTGGCCGTCTGCTTGTACCCATAGGCTTGAATATTAGCCAAAGTAACCGTACCGGTCGGGTTGTCGCTGAAATAGGCCTGTGCCGCAGTGTAGGCGTTCTTCGCATCGGCTTTTCCCGCGGTGTTGTAACCTCTCTGCCTGTAGGCGGTGAACTGCGGGATGGCGATGGCCGCCAGGATGCCGATGATGGCGATGACGATCATCAGCTCGATCAATGTGAAACCCTTCTGTCCTCTTTTTTTGTTGAATGCACGAATCATGATGTTGATCTCCTTTTTATTTTGATTTGTTTTTAATCTTCATTTCAGTTTACCTCGAACAAAACATTGTGACGCCAATCACCTCCTTTGTCGAGTCATCGAAAATGATAATGCTATTCAAACCATTTTACCGGTGACACACAACTTCCCTTTCGCGAGCACAATACAGCAAGTAATATACCAGGCACGAATCCATGGTGGGCTTCAGACCAAATTCTATCTCTTTGCCTTTTATTATTAAATACTTGGCCTTGTTGATAGGAACATCACGGTGTGCCTCCTCCCCCTTCTCATGGTCCGTGATTTTCACGACCCATCCGTAAATTTCACCTCATCTGGCGTACCGTCCGCTGTACGTCGAGAGTTTCGCATAACCGCTGAAAAATGGTTCGCAAGCGGCGAATCAAATGTTTTCCGCCTTTCCAGAAATAGCGTTAACGGCTTAAAATATATCATGATTATGACTTACTGTCTTCTTAGCGGAAAAGATTTTTGAGCCGCGGTGAAGCCATTTTTCAAAGGTCTCCTTTCGTGTATCTATCGCGCCACCAGGCCGGGCTTTCCGATAGATGTCAGGTTTCAACTTTACAGGCGATGAATGATCATGATAAACAACTCCAGCAACCGCGACACACCCCATTAAACTTGATCCGGACGGCCATGCCTGACGCGCTCCTCCAGCAGGGATTAACCCTTCTCATCTCAGCCATCCTTGTTTTCATGGTTGTCGGACTTGGACGGCTTGTCTTGTCCAGAATCAACACCCCCTACGTCTCTTTTGGTGAGATGATCTTTTATTCCGCAGGGCTCGGATTCGGAATCACGGGTTATTGCGTTTTTTTTCTGGGAATTGTTTCAGGGTTTTCACCGGATATCCATCAGCATGCTTCTGATTCTCCTGATGATCCTGTCACTTGCAGGCTGGTTGCGGGTAAAAAAACCGCCCATGAAGCCCGATCTCAAAAAACTCCGTTCCCCCTGGGACAGGTTTGCCTTTTTTTTGCTGCTTTTTTGCCTTCTGGCCGGCCTTCTTCTGACCCTGACGCCGGAAATCGGCAAGGATGCCCTCATCTATCACCTTGCCGTGCCCAAGCTGTTCCTCAAGCATCACGGGTTCACCTTCATCCCGGGAAATATCTTTTCGAATTATCCCCTGCACAGTGAAATGCTGTTTCTGGTCGGATTGTTTCTGCAGGGTGATACCCTGGCCAAGGGAATGCATTTTCTCCTGCTTCTTTTCACCCTCCTGGGAATGGACCAGTTTATCCGATACCGCATGAAAGGTCATGATTATCCGTCCCTGAGTCTCCTGATTTTCTGCGCGATTCCATCTGTCTTCCTGGTATCACACCTGGCCTACAATGATCTCTTTGTGACATTCTATTCGATGGCCGCGGTCTTCGCTTTTATCAACTGGTTCGATCGTCCTGAAAAGGGATGGCTGATCCTGAGCGGCGTCTTTTCGGGGTTGGCAATAGCCGGCAAATACACAGCGCTCTTCCTCCCCCTTCTCGGATGTCTCGGCATTCTTTGGGCGGCCCGCCATCACCGTTTCCGCGCTGCAGGGGCATTCCGCCTTCTGCTCCTGTACGGCTTCATTGTGGCCATTGTCGGGAGCCCTTTCTATATCAAAAACTTGATCCTGACGGGCAATCCTTTCTATCCGTTTCTCTACGGCATCTTCGGAGGCAGAGGGTGGGAACCGCAACAGGCGCAATTCTATGATTATTTTGTCCAGAGCCTGGGCATGGGCAGGACTTTCCTCGATTATATCCTGCTGCCCTGGAACCTGAGTTTTCTCGCGAAAATGGATAGTCCCCGCTTTGACGGCATTGTCGGTCCGATCTTTTTCCTCACCCTGCCCTTCGCCTTCATGACCCGCAAACCATCCATAGCTATGAAAATCATGGGGATCTATTGCGTCTTCATGTTTTTGTTCTGGGCCTCCGCCGCTCAGCAGATTCGCTACCTGATCCCCATTTTCCCTTTTCTTGCCATCATCACCGGTTCTATCCTGACTGACTATCAGAAGAAAAAAATTGTTTTTTATCTGCTGGTGTTCCTGATTGCGGGGAGCCTCGTATTCAACGGATACAATATGATTAAAGATTTCAGGAGGATAAATCCAGTCAGCGTCGTCATTGGAAAAGAAGGCAGAACGGAATTTCTGGATCGCATGCTGCCGTCCTACAGCATGTTCGACACCATGAACCGTCATCTGCCGCCGGACGCAAAAATATTTCTCATCTACATGAAAAACTGGACATTTCTCTGCGAAAAAGAATGTTACTCTGATTCGATGTTCGAGTCTTATACCATCCAGAAATTGCTTTCGCAGGCTTCAACCCCGGCGGAGATTTTTTCGGCACTGACGGGAAAAGGCTTCACGCATATTCTCTTTGATATCCATTACATTTACGGGCCTCCGAGCACGTTCACGCCCTCCGAACAGGCCCTCTTTCAAGCCTTTACGCATGAGCACCTCGAATTGGTAAAAACGGATCGCTCATACTATCTGTGCCGCATCAGATGATGGTGTCTTAAAAAAGCATTTCTTGTCTTGACACATCCAGGGATAAAATAATAAACTATCCTCATGAGATTGCATCGATTTGAAGATGAGCGTCTTGAGGAACATCATCAGGGGAACCCATGTACGAAGCAACCATTCGAAAATCCTTTTCCGCCGCGCATATCCTGAAGGACATCGGCGGGAAATGCGAAGACCTCCACGGGCATAATTTTATCGTGGAGGTGACCGTCCGAGGGGAATCCTTGAACGCTGAAGATCTTCTGATCGACTTCCGGGATCTGAAAAGATGGACCAATGAGATCCTGGAGGCGCTTGATCATAAATATTTGAATGAAACCGACGTCTTCAAGGGGATGAACCCGTCATCGGAACGGATCGCCCGATACATCCATGACCGGCTTGCGGACAAGGTGGAAACCATGGACCTGAATATTGCGCGTGTAACGGTCTGGGAATCGGAAAATGCCCGCGTCGTTTATTACCATGAATGACATCCAGAATCAGAAAGATCATAGAAATATCAATATCACGAAAGTGGGTGTAAAGGGCATCAAGTACCCCATTATCGTCCTGGACCGCGCCCAGGGTACCCAGCCGGTCAATGCCGCCATCAACATGTATGTCAGCCTGCCCCATCATTTCAAGGGGACGCACATGAGCCGGTTTGTGGAGATCCTCAACGAATTCCGGGGACAGATCAACATCAAGACCTTTCATACCATCCTCGAGAAAGTCCGGGAAAAGCTCCGCGCCGAATCGGCCCACATGGAAATTGAATTTCCCTACTTTATTGAAAAGGCGGCCCCTGTCTCCAAGGCGAAAAGCCTCATGGAATACCGCTGTTCCTTCTGCGGGCACAATAACGGCAAGAAAAGCGATTTCCTGGTCGGGGTGGTCGTTCCCGTCACCACGGTCTGCCCGTGTTCACGGGAAATCAGCAGAATGGGAGCGCACAATCAGCGCAGCATGGTTTCGGTAAAGGTCCGCTTCCGGAAATTCTTCTGGATTGAAGACATCATCCGGATCATCGAAAGTTCAGCCAGCGGCGAGGTTTATTCGCTGCTCAAGCGGCCGGACGAGAAATACGTCACCGAAAAAGGATACGAAAACCCGATGTTCGTCGAAGACGTGGTGCGCAATGTGGCTCAGCAGTTGAATCTTCACGACAATTTCACCTGGTACAGCGTGGAGGCCGAGAACTTTGAAAGCATCCACAATCACAGCGCCTATGCCTATGTGGAGAAAGAATGAACCAAACACAATTTTTTAACCTCTACAATCAAGGTTTCATCCGTGTGGCGCTCTGCATCCCCGACGTACGCGTGGCGGATGTCTCGTTCAACGCCGTGGAGACGATCAAACTGGCCCGTCAAGCCGCGGCGGGCGACGCCATTTTCGCCCTCTTCCCGGAGCTGGGCGTCTCCGCCTATTCCAATGAGGATCTCTTTCATCAGGATGCGCTGTTGAACAGCGTCCGGGACGCGCTGCAGCGGATTCTCGCTGAAACCCGCGATCTGAACATGATCCTGATTGTCGGCGCGCCCCTGCAGGTTGACGCATCGCTTTTCAATGGCGGCGTTGTTATGTATCAGGGCCGGATTCTCGGCATTGCCGTCAAATCCTATCTTCCGAATTACCGGGAATACTATGAAGGCCGCCAGTTCAGACCCGCCGAAGAAGCTCCTTTCGGAAACGATTACGCTCTGCGGACAGGAGCATATCCCCATCGGCGCGGACCTCTTTTTCGAGGTGTCGAACATTCCGAATTTCCGGTTTTTCATTGAAATCTGCGAAGATGCCTGGGTTCCCGTCCCGCCTTCGAGCTTTGCCGCCATGGCCGGGGCAACCGTGATCGGCAACCTCTCGGCCTCCAACGTCACGATCGGCAAGTCCGAATACCGCCGCAGCCTGGCCGAAAATCAGTCTGCCCGCTGTATTGCGGCTTATCTTTATGCCGCGGCAGGCCCCGGCGAGTCCACCACTGATCTGGCCTGGGACGGCCACGCCATGATCTGCGAAAACGGCAATCTCCTCGCCGAATCGGCGCGGTTCGCCCAGACGCCGCAGGTGATTTACGCTGACGTGGACCTGGATCGCCTCACCCAGGATCGCATGCGCATGACGAGTTTCGGTCAGAATGCCCGCACACACAGAAAAAGGCTCATGGATTTCCGCCGCGTTTCTTTCCCGGTGGAACCGATTGAAAAGCGCCTCCTGCTTAACCGTGAATATCCGCGTTTTCCCTACATCCCCGCAGATCCGGCCAAACGGGATCAACGGTGTTACGAGGTCTATAACATCCAGGTCCAGGGACTGGCCAAACGACTTAAGGCGTCCGGCACCGACAACGTGGTGATCGGCATCTCGGGAGGGCTCGATTCCACACATGCCCTGATGGTCGCGGCGCGGACGATGGATCTGCTGAATCGTCCGAGGTCTCAGGTGCTGGCCTATACCATGCCCGGGTTCGCCACCACCGACAAGACCTATCGGAACGCCTTGCGGCTCATGCGGGCGCTCGGGGTGGAAACCAACGAAATCGATATCCGGCCGAGCTGCCTGCAAATGCTCAAAGACACCGGCCATCCTTACGCCAACGGCAAAGAAGTCTATGATATTACTTTTGAAAATATCCAGGCTGGCGAGCGGACCTCGCATCTGTTCCGTCTGGCCAATATGAGAAATGCGCTGGTCGTCGGCACCGGCGATCTCAGCGAGCTGGCGCTCGGGTGGTGCACCTATGGCGTGGGGGACCACATGTCCCATTACAATGTCAACGCCAGCGTCCCCAAGACCCTGATCCAGCACGTGATCCGCTGGGTCGCGCAATCCGTCATGTTCTCAGGGAACATATCGGCGGTGCTGCTCGACATCCTGGAGACGGAAATCAGCCCGGAGCTGATCCCGGGCCAGGAAGGCCATCAGCCCCGGCAAAAGACGGAATCCGTCGTCGGACCCTATGAACTGCAGGATTTTAATAATTTTTACATTACCCGCTTCGGTTATCTGCCCACGAAAATCGCCTTTCTGGCCTACTGTTGCTGGCGGGATAAAACGCTCGGCTTCTGGCCTGATGTTCCGGAGCACAAGCGAAATGAATACGGCATCGGCCAAATCAAACACTGGCTCAATGTTTATCTCTATCGTTTTTTCAAGACCAGCCAGTTCAAACGATCCTGCGTCCCCAACGGCCCGAAGGTAGGCTCCGGGGGCTCTCTCTCACCGCGGGGCGATTACCGGGCCCCCAGTGACAGCGAGGCCGTGGTCTGGCTGGAAAACGCCCGCCTGATCCCCGATGGGAACCTTTGAAAAATGGCTTCGTAGCGGCTCAAAAATCTTTTCCGCTAAGAGAACGACCGGACGTCATCACGATTCATGACAAGCCGCTAACGTAATCTCTGGAAATGCGGAAAACATTTGATTCGCCGCTTGCGAACCATTTTTCAGCGGTTATGCTCTCGAATGGAGAACAATCACATGAAACGGCAGCAATACGAGGATTTCGATGCGACCCAGCTCTTCTGTCCTACCTGCCGGCAGGCGGTTCCGGTACGCAAGCGACTGCTGCTTGTTTTGACCAACGGGGAAAAATACGATTATTCCTGCGCGTATTGCGGAACCTCCGTGGGCGACAAGATGGTGTCCAACCGTGACAACCAGCCCCTGATCATTCGATAAATATCGAGAGCTTTTCATAACCGGTGAAAAATGGTTCGCAAGCGGCGAATCAAAGATTTTTCGACTTTCCAAAAATTAGATTAATCTATCGAATTTTAAACATATCTAAAAACTTTATCATATTTCAAGCGAAAAAGATTTTGAGCCGCGGCGAAGCCATTTTTCAAAGGTCTCCCTCGTGATGATGGGAACCGCAAAAAAAGGCCGGGGCAAATGCCCCGGCCTTTTTAATCAGCTTTTATTAATCTTACCTATCTGCCGATGACATAGCGATAGGGATCGATCACGTCGCGCAGGATGTGGAGTTCTTCAGCCGTCGGCGGCTTGTTTTCCACGATCTTGTCGGCCTTCAACAGCTCAAAACCGCAATTGTCCTGGATATCCTTCACAGAATAGCCGGGATTGACGGCGATGATTCTCATGCGTTTGGATCCTTCCTCGAAATCCATCACCGCCATGTTGGTGATGATCTTGTAAGGGCCCGCACCGAGCGGTAGACCGGATTTGGCACGGGAGTCGCCGCCTGTGAGCCAGCCCGGCGTCGTGATGTAGTTGATCTTCTCGGCGAAGCGCTTGGGATCCTGAGGCGTCATGACCATCATGCGCCAGCAGAACGAGGCGAAGTCATTGGCACCGCCGCTTCCGGGGAAACGGACCTTCGGTTTCTGATGGTCCGCGCCGATCCGCGTCGAATTCAAATTGCCGTACATGTCGATCTGGGCGCCGCCGAGGAAGGTATAATCGATCATCCCTCTGCAGGCGGTTTCCATGATCTCGCACATACCGCTGGCCATGACGGCCTTCCAGGTTGTCCGGGAATCGCCCACGGAAATCGGCATCTCCGGAATCAGAGGCGCAGCGCCGCCGGCCTCGAACAAAATCACCAGATTGGGGGAACCCGTTTTTTGTGCAAGCATCGCCGCGGCGCAGGGCGCCCCGGTCCCAACCCCCACGGAGGCGCCGTCTTCCAGCTCTCTCGCAGCGGTGCAAATCATCAATTCCATTGTATTATAGTCAGCCATTGTATGTGTCTCCTCCTTTCTAAGACCTCGCGCCGATAAACATCCATTCCTTCTGTCTGAGCATCTGCAGTTTGCGTAAGCCGCCGTTCTTCTCGATGTATTCAAAATGATCCTTGCAGCCGTAAATGTTCTTATCCAGGAATTTCTTGAATTCATCGGGATCCTGTTCGACCTTCATCCACTCGCGCAGGTGCTCTTCGTCCGAGAAGTACTCGCCCAGCATGTTCCCGGGATAGCTTCCATAGGGCACTTCACAGACCGCATCGACAAGCCAGTAAGGAATCACGGTGTAGCTCGGGTCTCTCCGGATTTCATCATTGGGGATCAACCGTTCGCAGGTGATGATCAGCCGCTTGGAGGCCCTTGCCACATCGAAATCGGAGACGGTGATGCCCCGGACACGGCAGTTCCCGTAAATGTCGGCTTCGTGAACATGGATGGCGGAAACATCCGGAAAAATCGCCGGCATGGCCGCGTATTTGGTCCCCGTGAAGGGGCACTGGATGATTTTTGCGCCGCTGAACCGGAACGTATCCGTCCCCATGATGTTTCTGGAAGGATAGAAAGAAACGCCCGCGGCGGCGGCCTTGAAACGCACCGACAGCGAATAATTAGTCCACTCGCTGACATCCACCTTACCGCTTTCCATGTACTTTCTGGCGTTGGCCGAAAGACCGCGCGCTTCGAGACCGACAATATACGCGACATCCAGCTTATCAAAGACTTCCCCGGCGCACAGAATCTGAAAATCATGGGTTGAGGTGTGACCGGCAAACCCCATTTTTTTTCTGCCCTGTCTCACAATTTCATGAGCGACGGCGGCGGGGATCCTGTTGGCGCCGAATCCGCCCAGGGTCAGATAGTCGCCGTCTTTGACAAATTTTTCGACCGCTTCTTTGACGGTCATGACCTTGCTCTCCAGCTTGCGATTTTTCTGCCGGAAATACGCTCTGGCCTTATCCGCATCCGGATCTGTAAAAATCTTGCCAATTCCCTGATCTAAAACGTCCACTGAACTCTACCTCCTTCTCTTAGTATTATAAAAATCTTAACGGTCACGGTCCGAAAACCGTTGTTGTTGATGCTGCTTTACCGGGTAAGCGGGTAGCCCGGAAAAGTCATCCGGTGCTCTTGTAAAAATCGAGCCCTGATAACACAGGAAACATGGCGAGTCAACTGTTTTCGGAAAAAATAAATGGATGGGTTGAGGTGTAAACGTGCGGCGCGATAAAAGTCTCTTTCCCCCTCCCCTGGCGGGAGGGGACAAAGGGGAGGGGGAGGGAATTATTGACTTTTTGCGACGCCTTCATTTGCTTTGCTTTTCCGTCATGGCCCGTCTTAATTTTTCTCCCAGAGCACCCAGCCCGGAGTCCGGCCCTTCCTTATTCGAATCATCCCGGAATACAAGGGTTGTCTCCCTGGCCGGTGCCGTCCCCTCCAAATAATCTCCCAGGACACCGCGGCTGTGGATGTCGTCATGACAATAAACACAGAGATTTTCCCAGTTGCTGCCATCGGGCGGATTATTCTGATGATTGCCGTCCTTGTGATGAACCGTCAGCAGTTGACGGTTCAATGCATCAAATTCCCTGCTGCATCTCGCACATACGAGGCCGTGAATGGCCAGCGACCGCTCCCGGTAATCCTCACCGGGTGGCTTTTGCGCGGCTTTCTTGAGTCCTCTGACGATCTCTTCGGTGGTTTTCCCTGTTGCTCCGCCGCTTTTGCTGACATTGGCGGAAACCCGTCCCCACTTGCTGCCGAAGCTGACTTTCGCCAAAATCAATTCCTCCCTTCAAGCACGTTACCTGTGAACCGATGGAAAATGGTTCGCAAGCGGCGAATCAAATGTTTTCCGCCTTTCCAGAGAGGACGTTAACGGCTTGTCATCAATCATGATCACCTCCGGACGTCTTCTTAGCGGAAAAGATTTTTGAGCCGCGGCGAATCCATTTTTCTGAGGTCTTCGCCTGTTCCTCAACGATCCGAACTCATCACCCAGCGCCCCGATCGATGTCTTTCCGAGTATCCGCGCCTCTGGGGACGAATATCCATAAGAGAATGTACAGAAAAAGCCCGACGCCGTAGAATAGAAACAGAAAGGCAAATAAAAACCGCCAGAACCAGGCTGGGATCGGGCTGTGCTCGCCGAGACCGCCGCAAACCCCGCCGATCCACTTATCATCCTGAGACTTTTTCAGCCTTTGCAACCAGTTTTTTTCCTGCATCGTTTCACCTCAATGCGTCATGCAACCGTCCCGCCTGCAGCAGGAAGGCCTCCAGCTTGGCCGTGATGATCTGGGGAAAGCGGTTTCCATCGCTTTCAATGGCCAGGAAAGGCAGGTCGTGTATTTTATCGGCGAGTTTCAACAGTTTTCGGCTTTTCTTCCCCGCGTTCATCTTGCCTTCCACGTTCATCTCCCGGGCCAGAATGGACTCGGCCAGGCGGTTGGGCATGCAGCCGAAAGGACCGATGGCGATCGCGCCGCAGCAATGATCGACGACTTCATGCAAAACGGCCCCGACGGTCAGGATCGCCTCACCGGTCAGCTCCGGATTGATGAGGTGGCGCGTGTGCTTCATGATGTAATCGACTTCTTCCAGCCTGTCACTGCATAGTTTCGATTTCGACAGGGCCTCGCGAAAGAGCTTTTCACGCCGTCTCATGATACGGTTTCGTAAAAAGAGAGAAACCCGGTCCATGGCGGTGACATGGCCCTTTGCCACACCTTCCTTGACACACCAGTCCGTATAGTAGATCCATTCCAGCACCGTGGAGACCTTGGAGGCAAACCCGCGCCGGGCGAGTTCTTCCATAAGGTATTGCCTTGAGATCCCGTCATGGCGCACGAAAATCTCTCCCGCCAAAAGAACAACCGGCGTATCGGCGAGATCCCGTTTTACAGCAATGGCGCCCAGCCGATTTGCGATTTCTTCGAGCGCCGTCGCCATCTCCTTCAATCCGGACATTGTTTCCAGAACGTTCAAGGCCGCCTGCCATTCCTTCCCAAACGCCGTCATGGCCTCCGCGGGCGAGACGGCATTGGTGAGGAGAGTGGAATAGATCTCTTCAAAAATCGACGCGACAATCGCGCCGTTCCACAGGGTCAAAGACAGGCGCTGACCTCCGAAGCCGCTGTAGCTGTCTTCGGCCGTGAGAGACAAGAGGGCGGCGTCCGGGATTTGCAGCCGGATGATGAGATCGTTGAGGAAAATGGAATACTGCCCGTAGCGGCAGGGACCGGATGCGGTGGGCATGAAGTAAATGAGCTTTTCGTTCCGGTCGCGTTGCTGGTGAACATATTTCAGGAAACTGCCGGTGGTGATGATCAGGGGCAGGCATTCCTTGCACGAGGAGTGGCCCCGCCCCAGCTTCAAAACCTCGTCTTCGGCCGGTGGAAGGGCGGATGAACGGATTCCCAGGCTGCGGAGGCAGGCCGCCGCCGCCGCCGACAGGAACCGGCCCATGGACGGAATGACAACGTGAATGTTCGGGTCTGACAGGGGCAGCTCGCTGCCTGATGAATCGATATAGACGCCATGACCCTTCGTGACCCGGATCCGGGCGGGTGTGAACGGTTTCGGGGAATGGTCGATCTTTTTTCCCTTTTCCAGCTCCCGGTAACGCTTGATGATATCGATGAAGGCCTCGATCCGCGTCTCCAGGCCCGCATCGGCCACGTGGTTGTCGAGCTCCAGGGTCAAAGACGGCTTCTTGCCCATCATCTCCCGGAAATAGCCGATGAGAAAGGAGTCGGGCCCGCAGGAGAAATTCGTGATATAACAACCGAAGAGCTGCGGATGCTTCCGGACCTGTTCTGCGGCGCTCAGGATTCGCTGGCCGGCGGACCAGTACATATTATCCTTGGTGATCTTTTGCGCCGGCGGCAGGGCGTTGAGGGGAATCACGCGGATGCCCCGGGAGGCCAACTTGTTCGGAATGCCCTTGTGGGCCTCGGAAACAAGGGCGTTGTAGGAACGGCCAAAGATTACGACGGCAAAGGCCTCCGGATCGTATTCGACCTCTATTAACGCCTGCATTCCAACATCCCCTAATTCTTCGAATATCTTACCCTGCGCCTGGAGGGCTTTTTCGTATGCCAGGACGGCATTGCGTTTTTTAACGCCAAGTTTGTGTGCCATGTCGATCAAGCTTTTTCCGGCCTCGGCGTAACCGCCGGAAAAATCGATGACCGGATTCAGGATACGGTCCCCCACTTTGAGATGCTTGAACACTTCATCGTTCTTGTAGGCGGCCGCCAGATAGTAGGGCTCGCCCTGGGAAAGGGGACAGGCTACACCCACGGGGCCGCTGTGTTCCACATAATCCCCCTTGATCTGGGGAAGGAAGAGGTAGTCCGGTTTCTTCTTCAGTAGATTGGACAGATACCCGTGGGCGAGCTCCGCGGGATAGCAGAACTCGGCGCTCTTCAGATCGATTCCCTCCCGTTCCGGAATATCCGGCAGGACGACCTGGAAGCCGAGCTTTTCAAAGAACGTCCGATAGAGCGGAAAGTAGGTATTGGTAAAAAATGATTTGTTGATCCCGATTTTCGGGCCTTCGACGGCTTGTGGCCTGTCGGGGGAGGAAGGCGGCGGGAAAATCATCCTTTCGTACTGGGCAACATGGTTCAAGGCTTCCGCATCGATCTTGATCTGGGCGCGCAGATTGTACCAGCGGTTGCAGGCCCCGCCGAAAGGATAGGTCTTGCCGTTGATCCGGAGCCGGGCTATCTCGCAACGCCGGTCGCATTTTTCCTTTCCGCCGTCGCAGATGAAAGGCGCACCATATTCGATTTCCCGTTGCATCAAATCCTTGAGGGAAAAACCCCCCTGTTTCAGCAAACCCAAACTCTGCCTGCTTTTGACCTCCAGCGCGACGCCGAAAGCGCCGATGAGCCCGGGATCGGGAGGGACGATGATTTTTTTCCCGGTCAGGGTCGCCATGGCCAGCGGCACGGCCCGGTTGTAGCAGACCCCGCCCTGCATGAACACCTTCTTCCCGACCGTCCGGTTGCCCTTGACGCGGTTGCTGTAGTTCATGCAGATGGAATAAACGAGCCCCGCCACGATGTCTTCCATGGAGATCCCTTCATGGAAGGCGTTCTTGATGTCGCTGCTGATGAAGGCGGCGCATTGATCGTTGAAATTGGGGGGATTGCTCCCCTTCAGGGCGATGGGCGCGATCTCTTCCATGCCGATGTTCAGGGTTTCCCTGGCCGCTTCCTCGAGGAAGGAGCCCGTTCCGGCACTGCAGGCCTCGTTCATGGCATAGTCGGACGGCACGCCGTTCGTAATGTGCGTGTACTTGGCGTCCTGCCCGCCGATTTCGAAAATCGTGTCCACGTCCCGGTCGAAATAGACGGCGCCGGTGGCATGGGCGATGATTTCATTGATGATCCCGTCCGTCATGGCGTGGAAGCCGGCGATCTGGCGTCCGGAGCCCGTGACGCCGAGCCCGACGATGGATATCCGGCCGGCGAGGTCCCCCAGTTGCGACAGGAGGCTGCCGTAGCAGGATCTTGACGCCCGCACGGGATCGCCGTTCGTCCGCAGATAATCGGATGCAAGGATCTGATCGTCGTCAAACCTGACCAGCACCGCCTTGGTGGTTGTCGAACCGACATCGAGGCCCAAGATGCAGCGATCCCCGTCCTTCGCCTTTCCCCTGGGGGCGGTCTTGAAATCCACCATGGCCTCCGCATCCTTGAGCGGCGGCATGTGGAAGAAGGTATCGCGCTCCAGTTTGAACAGCGACCGGATATCGGGAACCGGCGCGGTGTCGTTTTTCAAAGCCCACAGGGCGCATCCCAGGGCCTCGAAATACGGCGCCTCATCGGGGATCGTGACCTGGGAGATTTCCTTCTTCAGGTGATCGATCATCACGGTGTTCAAGGCGCAACCCCCGATGACCATGATATGGTCGCTTGAGACCTTCTTGACGAGTTCCAGGATCTTTCCGGCCATCATCAGGCAGAGTCCGGCCGTCACGCGTTCCTTGGGAACGCCTTTGTTCGTGGCATGCGTGCAGTCGCTCTTGCAGAAGACGCTGCAACGTCCCGATACCTCGTAGGGTTCTTCCGACCGAGCCAGACGGACGGCATCCTCGAGCCCGATTCCGATCCGATTGATCTGCTGGAGAAAGAACTCGCCGGTGCCGGAGGCGCATTTATTCCCCGCATGGACTGTTGATATCCGGCCGTCCCGGCCCAGATGGTAAAGCATGAATGTCTCGCTGCCGGCGCTCACGATGGCCTGAACCTGATGTCCCTTGCCGTTGACATGCAGAAAAGCCTCTTCAACGGCTTCCGGCTCGGGGATGGAGGTCAGATTGACGAGATGCCTGAACTTTCGACCCGTCACGGCGACCTTGGCATATTCTTTCAGAGAGAGGGTTGCAATCGTGCTTTCAAAGAGCTGCTGGGGGTTGCCATGATGCACCTTTATGAACGCATCCATGATAGAGACATCTCCCTGATGGTCCTTTTGCAAGGTCACCATGGACAACGTCGACGCCCCGATGCATATTCCCAGAGATTTAATGTGATCCGAATGATTCACGGCTTCTTTCTTCACAGTTGATCCATCCTTAACGCCTTCGCAAAAAGCAAAAAATGAGCCGCGACGGCTGCGTAAAAAGCTCCGCAGGCAAGGCGCAGGGGACATGAGGCAGTCGTGTCCCCACCAGGTGAGGCGTACTTTTGCGTACGCCGCAACGACGAAGGATGAAGCGCAACTTGAGCATCCGGACTTTTTACGCAGTCGTCGTTCTTAGCGCCTTTCCGTGCGCGTGTGGGCCGCCAGATCGCGCTTGCGCAGGCGGATGCTTTGCGGCGTGATCTCCACGAGTTCCTCTTCCGCAATAAATTCTATCGACTGATCCAGGGACAGCAGCCGCGGCGGTCGCAGAGAGACCGTCGCCTCGGCGGTTGAACTCCGGATATTCGTCAGCGCCTTTTCCTTGACAATATTGACATTGAGGTCGCCGGTACGGTTCCGCTCCCCGATGACCATCCCGCCATAGACCTCGGTTCCAACGTCAATGAATAAAATTCCGCGATCCACCATGGCCAGACTGGCATAGGTGGTGACCCGGCCGACGCGGTCCGCCACCAGGGCGCCGCTGCCCCGCTGGGGGATGAGGCCCGCCCAGGGCTCATAGCCCTCGAAGAGGGTGTTCATGACTCCGGCGCCCTTGGTATCCGTCATAAAATGACTGCGGAAACCGATCAGGCCGCGGGAAGGGATGATAAATTCCAGGTTGACCCGGCCGCTGCCCCGGTTGATAAGATGGGTCATGCGTCCCTTCCGGGCGGCTAACTTCTCCGTCAGGATACCGACAAACGTCTCGGGAACATCAATAAACAGGCGCTCCATGGGCTCCATCACCCGGCCGTTCTTTCCGGGTGATCGCCTGGGGACGAGAGACCATGCACTCATACCCTTCCCGGCGCATGGTTTCGATGAGCACCGCCATCTGCAACTCCCCGCGACCGCAGATTTCAAAGGCATCCTTGCGTTCCAGGGGCCTGAACCGCAGGGCTACATTCTTTAATGTCTCCTTCTCCAGGCGGTCCCGCAAGTGGCGGGAGGTCAGATATTTGCCCTCCTTGCCGGCAAAGGGTCCGTTGTTCACATAAAAGATCATCGAAACGGTCGGCTCGTCCACGTGAATCCGCGGGAGGGCAAGAGGCGCCTCCAGGGCCGAGACGGTGTCGCCGATGCACACCCCATCCACGCCGGCAAAGGCCACAATGTCTCCGGCTTCGGCGCGTTCCACCGGCATCCGTCGAAGTCCGTGGAAAGTGTATAAAGCGGAAAAGCGGATCCCCGGGGTGTCTTTCCCGTCGCCGCAGAGGGTGTAGCCCCGGTTCATCTCGAGAATGCCGTTCATGAGCCGGCCGACGGCAAGCTGCCCCACATAGGGGTCATAATCAAGATTGGTCACCAGGAACTGCGGGGCAGCCCCATCGTCGCACTCCGGTCCGGGTATCCTGGCCAGAATCGTCTCAAACAGCGGCCGCAAGTCGAGGGAATCGTCGCCGGGCTTTTCATGGGCCACACCTGCCTTGGCGTTGGTGAACAGGACGGGGAAATCGATCTGGTCATCGCCGGCGTCGAGATCGATAAACAGGTCGTAAACTTCATTGATGACCTCGTCCATGCGGGCGTCGCTCCGGTCAATCTTGTTGATGACCAGAATGATGGGAAGCTTGTTGGCCAGGGCCTTCTTCAGGACAAAACGCGTCTGGGGGAGCGGGCCCTCGCTGGCATCCACCAGCAGGATCGCCCCGTCCACCATGTTGAGGCTCCGTTCCACTTCGCCGCCGAAATCGGCATGACCGGGCGTGTCGACAATATTGATCTTCACATCCCGGTACCAGATGGCCGTATTCTTCGCCATAATGGTGATGCCCCGCTCTTTTTCCAGGTCCATGGAATCCATCACGCGGTCCTCCACGACCTGATGCGCCCGGAACGTGCCGGTCTGTTTGAGCATGGCGTCAACCAGGAGGTGGTTTTGCCGTGATCGACATGGGAGATAATCGCAATATTTCTGATATTTTCTTTTCTCATCGTCATCCGATAAAGCTCATGAGGATCCGATCGATCGCTCCGGGTCCTGAATATGAAGGGCATGGCCGCAGCCGTCAAAGGGAACCACGGACACCTCCGGCGAGCGGACCAGGGCGGCCTTCATGTAAGCGTAAGTATCCTCCCCGTAATAATTGCTCTCCCTCCCCCAGGCCAGCAGGCACGGAACGGTGATCTCGGCCAGTTGGGGACGGTAGTCCTGCATCATCAGGGAAATCCAAAGGAAAAGGATCACATGCGGGGCGTTCCGCTTTGCCTCCTCGTAAAGCCAGACCAGGTCGTCCTTCCAGGCAAAATCGGGGGCCGTAAAAATGTTCACCCCCGGCTCGACGTGGCACCGGTTGAACAGCCGGGGAATCAGCATGGCGCTGTACTGCTCCCAGTTCCCGCTCATGATGGACATCAGCAGCAGATTATCCTGGTGCGTGAAATCGCCGAACTTTCCGCTGATGCCCCGCATGCCGTAAGCCCAGTTGTCCGCTTTCATGAGCTTGGGCGTCGTTTCGATGATGGCGATTTTATGGAGATTCCGGCATTGGAACTGCTTGACGTACTCGAAGACGACATGGCCCCCCAGGGACCAGCCGACGAGTGTGACGTCCTGCAGGTCCAGATACGCGATCAGTTCGCTGATGTCTTTCGCCAGTCGCGGGATCGTGAGCCCGTCTTTCGGCCGGTCCGAATCGCCGTGACCCCGCAGATCGCAGGCGATCACCCGGTATTCCCGGCTCAGCGCGGGAATCTGTTTCTTATAATGGCGGCGACTGGCTGTAAGCCCGTGAATAAGAATGACGGGTTTCCCCTTTCCCCGTCCTCGTAATAGATCTTCACATGATCTTCAGTAATAAAAAACGGCACCGCCCCTTCCTCCGTCTTATGATTGCCCTGTTACTCCATCTCACAGCAGAGATACAGACCGCATCCGCTCTGCTATATTTTCCCCTCGATTAATCGTGGAGTAGATTGCACAAAATGAGATTTTTAACAACGAATTTTCATCTGCACCCCCAAGCGGGGGTGACGGAGGGACGATTCACTTCTCCTGAATTCGTCATTTTCATGCAGCATGGCTTCTTCGAGACCTTTGAAAAATGGCTTCGCCGCGTCTCAAAAATCTTTTCCGCTAAGAGAACGTCCAGAGGTGACAATAAAGACCCAATTGTTAGCCGAGATGGTCGGAGGCCGTACACTCGACGAATCCTTTAATAATCTCACTGAAGACGAAGCTATTGCGATTGAGTTAAGTATGGGGGGACTAACGGCTGGAGTTGTTAATTGTACCCCTGAAGATCTGGCTGATGTTGCCGCAAATGACACACTGCCAGAAGTCTTTTGGATCGGCAAGGAAAAGCCTTCAGCCTCTCCTATTATTAGATCAGGGGACTGGTATCTCAGTGCTCGGCAGGATGGGGGTTATACGGTATTCAGTCACAAAAGGAAACCAGTTCTCGGGGCTCAGGCGAGAAATAGAAGAAAAGGCGAAATAGCCCAGGAAATTGTTGAATTGACCAGCATAATCGGAGGAATAAATAAGTCATTTGAGAGTCTAAAAAACTCCCATGATTCGTTACTTAAAAATGATGACGATGATTCGCCTCTTCTTAGACAACAGGAATTCCCTGGATCGTTTTACGCAGGACTGGATTTCGGCAAAAAATAAAAAAGAGAAAATCGAAAGAGAGAGAAAAAAACGTCCGGGCAGAAAGAAATAAGCTCCAGAGACAAATCTCCGAACTGAGCAAACCATACCTGAGCAATATCGCAGCACTTAAGGAACAGAAAATTGAGGCCGAAACTAAATTGAAAAGCCTGCGAAAATCTATCATCGAATTACAGCCACAAATAGACGAAGCAAAAGAAGTTGTAAAAGAGTACACACAGAAACTCTTAGAGGCCAAAGACATTTTGCAATCAAACTTTGACCTTTTACTCTCTGATGCCGAAAACACTTCAGTGTTATTACTGATACGCAGTATACAGTGGAACAAACAAAACGGATAATTGCTATATCGAGAGGCCTGGAGGATGAACCCCCTACCCGGCTCGTTGTCTTTCAGGAAGTAAATCCCACTGATGAAGTCAGTTGTGTCCGTTTATGGCCTGTAATAAAAGACATCCTGCGGGACAGAGTTCCCGCCGATATCCTGGATAATCTGGGTGAAGACATAATAAAAGGGATGCAGGAAAAACGTGAAAATCTTGATCTCCAGTTAAAGCGTCAGGAGGATGAGGTAAAAATTGAGGCTCACAACATCTACTTGACCTTAAAGAGCGAAATAAATAGTAAACAAAGACAAATAAAAAGGCTTAGCAAACTTGGGGAAAACGTCCAATTCGGAAATGTTATGGGGGTCCGCATCAATGTGCAAATCAATGACGATTTACTATCGTTAGTACAGTCCTGTACTGACCAGCTCCTTATGTTCTCGGAAAATTCTCGCCCCATCGAGGAAGCGCTCTCCGAGTTTTTCAGAAAGGAAATGGACCAGAAAATAGAAGGGGAGGACCTTCTGGATTATCGTACATACATGAGTTTAGATCTTGAGGTCAAACGCAAGAATAGGGATTGGGAGAGGGCATCTTCTCTTTCTGGCGGTGAGTCGATCGGCTGTGGCCTGGCAATCGGATTGATGCTTGTCCGTTCACTTGCGGCCCGGGGAGATATAAAACCAGAACAAATCAACCCGATCTTTGTTGTGGATGAGGTCCATCGGCTTGATGCTTTTGGCCAAAAAACAATAATCGATTTCGGTCAGAGAGAAGGGTTTCAGGTATTGGTTACAGCTGTTGAACTTAAACCTGAATACCCATGCAAGCTTTATTTTCTTAATCGTGACTTCAAGGACGACAAAGAAACTCTGGTATTGAGGGCCGGACATATGAAGCCCAAGAAAGAGGTAGCATGATCGAGTCTGTTGAAATCGCACTACTTGCTCGACTCCTGCGAAAAGGCACCTGTGTTGAATCAAAGAGGATTGAAAACCTTATTCAGCGATACCAGACGGCTGGCTGGATTATCAAAGGAACAAGACGTCACCAATGGAAACTCAAGGAATCTTCAAAACAAAATGTTATTGATCGACTAACTGTTCTCCTGCCCTCATGGGAGACAGATTTCGAGCTACTCGAGACAGAACGGAAAGAGATCTTTTCAGTCCTGCCGATCTGAATGCGTTGTCTGCTTTGCGCCGAATCCCTCCGCATAGGAATTATTTAAACCGCCGAAACTGGAAAGCTATCACAGGAGCTGGCCCAAAACACCAGCAGCGGCGTGTTTTTCCTGGTGTACTGACAAATGATTGGGTTCTAAGGCTAAGGCCCACATCCGGCCTTATTGCGGTAATTGAAGGGAAAGAGGTCGATTTATATGAAGCAGCCTTACAGTTGACTGAATGTGTTTTCCCTGAGCGTGCATGGATAAAGCTTGAAGGGTTTAAAGGTTCTCTGCCTAAAATGGTCATTACCTGCGAGAACCTCGGGGCCTATATAGATCTCCCGGATATTCCAGATGCGATGATTGTGTTTTCTCCTGGGAAGAATTTTGTGGCCACAACTCTTTTACTAAACAAGCTCCCGGCTGATGTTAAGTGGATCCATTTCGGTGATCTGGATCCTGAAGGCTATAAGATAGCTCTCACGATGAGTAAAAGGACCGGCCGGCCTCTGTCTTTCTTTATTCCGAGTTTTATAGACGAATATATCGATATGGCCTATCCTGTTGGAAATCAATGGAAGGCATTGCCTAGTATCCCTGGATTAGACGAACTCCAGAGAAGAGGCCTTGGTATATATCAGGAAAGATTTATGCTGGATGAGAGGCTTCAGGGTGAGATAATTTCAGAGATGAATCGTATTCATGCGTCGGTTGACCCGAAAACCCTTAATAATGCATATTAAGACAGTGGAAAGAGATCATGCTATAGATGAAACTTAATGCCGATAAACCACACCTCTGGAAGGCAGATGTTGAGAGATCGATAGACTTCTATAATGACTGGTTTCTGAGGTTTGCCCCGACAACATACAGGGCTCAGAGAAAGGTCAGGACAAAGGAAGTTCAGGAAGCCTTTGAGCTTACGGATAATCTTCGATCCATTAACCCTGAATGTCTGCTGCAAAATCCCGGCGTTCTTCCTATGCTCCGTATGGCCACCGCGCCACCCATCGCAAGAGACAGGTTGATGGGCCTGTCAAGAACAGGCAAAAACTTGATTGAGTGTATGGAAGGG
>CAVUOQ010000014.1:0-8253 GCA_963743175.1 uncultured delta proteobacterium
AATATCAATGTTTTCACGCACCGCTTTACCAAAGGGTATCCGACAGATGTGGAGGTGATCGTAAGCGACGAAGGATATGGGGCCAACACTACATCGAAACCGAAAAACCGCTCGTGATCGTCACCGGCCCGGGACCTGGCAGCGGCAAACTGGCCACCTGCCTATCGCAGCTCTACCACGAACACCAGCGGGGGATCAAAGCCGGTTATGCCAAGTTTGAAACCTTTCCCATCTGGAACCTGCCGCTCAAGCATCCGGTCAATGTGGCCTATGAAGCGGCCACGGCCGATATCCGGGACTTCAATCTCATCGATCCCTTTCACCTCGAAGCTTATGGTGAAGCGGCGGTCAATTACAATCGCGATGTGGAGGTTTTTCCGGTCGTGAAGAGGATCCTCGGAAAAATCACCGGCGGGGAATCCTTTTACCGCTCCCCCACAGATATGGGCGTCAATCGGGCCGGCTTTGCCATCATCGACGATAATATCACGCGGGAAGCCGCGAAGCAGGAAATTCTGCGGCGCTACTTCCGCTACCGCTGTGAGTATGCCATGGGTTTTACGGACCGGGAAACGGTCCAGCGGGTGGAGCTCTTCATGAGCGATTTCCAGCTCAGGCCGGAAGACCGGCGCGTGGTGAACCGGCTTGGCAGGCCGGCAGGGAAGCTGAAAAACTCAATAAAGGAAACGAGGGCATCTTCTGTGGTGCGGCGATCGAACTCAAGGACGGCATCATCATCACCGGCAACAATTCGCCGCTCATGCATGCGGCATCAAGCCTGATCCTGCACGCCATCAAGCATCTGGCCGATGTTCCGGACAAGATCAAATTGTCCCGGCCTACATCACGGATTCGATCCGGAGCTGAAGACGGATATCTTGAACGAGAAATCCGTCAGTCTCGATCTCGAGGAGACCCTCATCGCGCTCAGTATCAGCGCCACGACGAATCCGGCGGCACAACTTGCCCTTGAAAAGCTCAAGGAACTCCGCGGCTGCGAAGTGCATATCACC
The DNA here is from genome assembly GCA_963743175.1 of uncultured delta proteobacterium. Lineage (GTDB taxonomy): Bacteria > Desulfobacterota > Syntrophia > Syntrophales > Fen-1087 > JAPLJM01. The sequence goes on from CAVUOQ010000014.1 coordinate 1,014, forward strand.
CACATGCCCACTCCCGGCGACGAAGCGGGCCTGCGGCGCCTCGGCGTGAACCTGACCAGCGAACCCAATTTCTCCACGCGGGATCTCTTTATCCCCTAAACCGGCGGCGGACTTAGGGTCTGTAACGGAATGACAATTTTTTGCGGGCCATCAAGAATGGAAACAGGGGTTCCGCTGATCGCTTATGGCTTTAATCTTTCTGAATAAAGGTTCATATATGGACTTCAGCGTCTTGCTGGAGATAAAGAGTCCCAAATGGCCTTCATCGGCATTGAATTGCGGGACCTTTTTGTCAATTTCATTTAAGATCGCATGAATCTCATCTTCATTATGAGCCAGATACCTGCCATCCCGGCCCGACTTAATTCCCGTTCCACCATTTCCCGACACATAATCGGCCAGGCAATGGTTATCAATGGCATCGGTAATGTTATCCGCTGTACCGCCAATTGTAACAACCAAATGGCCTTTGTGCGGGCCAATATTCCTCAGGTTTAAGTTTTCTCCTAAAATGTACATCTCGCCGCGCACAAGCTTGCTTCCGATGAAGTGCTCTTCAACCGTCTGACTATAAAATGCGCCCGGAATCATGATGACATTGTGATGATACCAATTCGAAAAATGCTTAAACCTTTCGACCTTTTTATCATCGTAGACAAAGTGCGACAAGTCGACAAAATCTTTTACCCGCCCTACAGGATCGAGCATGATGAAACCATAGACAAGATATCTTCCATCCAAAACGCCGTCTTGATTGATCAGGGAGCGAAAAAATGCAGGCGGAAACATGGTGCAATACATCTTGATATCACTGTTCCCGGCCTGCGGATCTATGGGTGCGCCTGCGGTGACAAGGGCATGAACATCCTCTGGAAATTTTGCCGCATACATGGTCATCTGCCAGCCATTTTGGCAAAAACCATAAAAATTAAGAGGCACCTTCCTTCCCTGATAAAATTTGTCTCTGATAACATCAACGCAAATCTTGTTTTTGGTAATGTAGTCATCAATTGTTTCATGGCTTCTTTCTTTTGTTGTGGTCTGCCAGTCAAGCACGAAGACGGAATTAACGCCCGCTGAATGCGCTGTTTCTACCAGACTTTGGCCTCTTTTAAAATCAACGATCTGCGAGCCATGGCCAGCCATAGGCGGCCCCAGAAGTGTAGGCATGGAATCCATTTTTGTTGCCCCCGGCGCGGGAAAGTATCTTAAGATAACTCCTTTCAATTCAGGGATGTCAATGTACCTGATTATCGGAGACCCATGCCGGCTCCGGAACATCCCTGCATACAACTTCGGCATATCTTACCGGCCTGTCTCGTTCCGCTTGTATCTTATCAAGAAGCTTTGCCGGCGCCGATACTGCTGTATCCTTTATATAAATCAATACATCCATTCCTTTGTTAAAATTCTTAATCCCGCCGGTCAGCAGATTCAGCGGAATGAGAGCAGGATTGGCATAATCAGAAAATCCGTATTTTAACGAAGGCGATAATGCACTTTCAATCCCCGTACGCACTAATTCCTTGGCTTGATCTGTTCTCAAAACGTCGTTTGTAAACCTTAGGCTGTCTTCCATTTTATTCGCCATGATTTCCCAGGGCAGCAAAGCTGCTTTTGTACATTGGTCCATGGCAATCGCCATAAATTTAGCCGCCACATTATACATTAACAAATACCCTCCTTCATATTATTCGGACGTATAAAGAATTGCGCACTTATCCCCGTATAAGGGGTTTGAAAAATGGGATAAATAAGAAAGGGGCTTCCCTGCGGAAAGCCCCTTCAGCGTTCACCTGTGTCGTTTCGGCCGAATCAGCTCCTTTTCTTGCAGATTGACGAATGCTTCTAATTTCTCGTACTGCTCGTCTGCGGCTACCTTAAGATCGTCATACCCCTTCTTGTAAGCCTTCATCCAGGCGTAGACAAACTTCTTGCCCTCTTCGGGAAACCAGGGTGATTGCTCCAGGGAAAGACTGACCATCCTCTCCGTCTTTTCCTGAATCACAGTCATCGCATTGATGCTGTTGTCAATGGTGCTTTTGTAAAAACCGGTCATCTGCCGTGCCATCTTTGTGTAATCCATTTTTAATATATCCTTTCTTGTATTTTCAGTAATATAATAATGAGACTGTGATTTGTCAAGAAAAATGTTGCATTGCATCATTGCCTTAACTTTTTGTTGATAGAGCATCTGAAGAATAATGTATAGTAATGACAATTATTTATGTGAATGTTAATCCGTTATAGCCCCTTGATAGAATCCATATGGATAAATATTTTATGCAATGCATCAATATTTTATGTTCAGAACTGCGCTTAAATGAAAAAAGAATCTATCTATCTTATAATCTTCACTTTTCATCGAAAATTTTTGTAAAGACTTGCAGGTTACATTGATAACCTGTTCCTTCCTTGTTACCCACAAATTCCCTTCGTGACTAAAAGTTCAAGACTTTAAATGGCAATCTGCGTTTAATCGGCGTGATTTCGATTGATTTGTGGCAAACGACAATGTATAGATGAGCCATCGATATGGCTAAAAATAAAAAACAGGAGGTGATTAATGAACAAAGCGCAATTGATCGATGAAGTGGCAAAGGTTACGTGCAGCAAGAAAGAAGCGGAGCTGGCAGTAGGCGCAACACTGGCGGCAATTCAGAAAGCACTCAAAAAAGGTGATGCTGTTACACTTGTGGGATTTGGCACATTTGGTGTCAGCAAGAGAAAAGCCCGCACAGGCAGGAATCCCCAGACGGGCGCGGTCATTAAAATAGCCGCCAAGAAGGTTCCCGTATTTAAAGCTGGGAAGGGCCTGAAAGACGCAGTAAAATAGACCGACAACTCGCCATCTCCGGACATGCTCGTTGAGCCGTCTCATTCTCCGGCGGGACGGCTCTTTTTTTCAATCAAAAAATGGTTCTCCAAAGGTCGGTTTGATGCATTAATTCCCGTGCAGAACATCCATTGAACTCTCCTAAAAATGGCCCTGCGTGGCACGTAAATCAAAAAAAGTGAGCCGCCTCGATACATCACTCGCACAATGATTGGCACCGCACCCCATATTTTGTGGTCAAACTCTCCTTGACACACAAAATCCTTCTTCGTATACTCCCGCCGTGGGAAAGGAAGTTCTTATCAATAAATACGCAGAGGAGAGGAATCATATGCCTAAAAAGGACATAAGAAAATTATTAAAAGAAACGGATAGAAAAAAAGAAACGACAGTCTCCACCCTGACAGATTCAGAAATTAAAATTGCCGTGGAACTGATTGCCGATGAGGATGGTCTGAACGTCTCTTCCGTCATCGCATCGATCATCCGCAGTTATTTAAGGGACAGTAAGGCTTTTAATGAGACCAATGAAAAACGACGTAAATTTGAACGGAAGAATTTCGATTTCCCTTCCTTGATCGGCAACTCCCGGATGCAAGCTCACGATTTAATAATGGGCACCGTCTTGGACATCTCCCATGGGGGAATAAGATTTTCCATCCCCCGAGGGGCGGGTTTAGAAATCAATAACAGCGGCGGCGAAACGTTCGTCGTCATCTTCACCTTACCCAACTTTAATGTGCCGATACGCTTGGAATGCCGGACTCAACGGGTATTCGAGTATGAAGATGAAGTGCATGTCGGTGCGACCATCATTAATCCTGACTGCTCCCTTTGCCTGGCGTTGCAGCAGTGTATCACCTAATGCACCATCAGCAGTATCTTTCCAAACCCCGGAAAATCCATGATCAACGATTCCCGTCATGGTCGTTCCCCAGCGGCTCCACAACATCTCTGATCCTGCCGCAAGCGACCAGTTCCAGAAATTGCTCTCCCAGAGGGGCTGCCTGTTCGACGGCTTGCCGCCAGTATTGGATGCGGGCCTCCGGATCGTCGATAAAGGTCTTGAAATCGCTGCGGTCCGGCACTTTTCCGTATGGTAGTTTCTGAACAAATTCGTCTGACGGATGCACCATCAGCACATTGTCCAGAAAATCATCCGGCGGCCGCCGGCGTTTGAGTTTTTTGTCCATCCATCCCGGGACGATCCGTTCTTGATGAAGAAAAAACAATATGATCTCGTCATCTTTGGCTGCATAGGATTGGTTGATGTGATAATCGATCATCCCGCCGTCGCGGTAGATGCCCGTCGGCGCGCCGAAAATATTTTTGACGCCGTCGACCACGAGAGGGATCGCCCCGGATGCCATGACGGCGTACTTGAAATTGACTTCCGTCAGCGGCACGAATTTCCCGTGGAATGTCTTTGCCAAGCAAAAAGGCGGGGGTTTTGCGCCCTGGTAAAAGACGACGCGCTCAAAAAAACGGTGCATGGCCTGACGGTTTAGCGCATTGAAAAGAAAGAACAGGCCGAGTCCGAGGGCCTGGATGATTTTCAACTCCGAAGCAAGCAGGTGCTTTGACCGCACCGTGAGCACTGCCAGCCGGTACTGCTTGTTGGCCATCGCGAAGGGCAGCGCATCGTCTTCAAGGTAGGAATCGATAATGGTGTGCAAGGATTTCAGGACCGTAGCGGCTGTATCCGCTTGCGTGTAGATGGTCGTGATATATTTTTCCATCAGCGTCCGGTAACTCTTTTCCGGTTCCGGCTGGACCCAGGCGGCAAACCGCCAGGCGCCGGCGGAGGCGCCGATGAGCGACACCGGACGGGACCGTCCCAGCACGCCATGCTTTATCAGGGCCAGATCAAAACCGCTCGCTGCCAGCCAGCGGGGACCGGCCGCCGGCCCGAAATAACCGGCGACCTGATCAAAATGGAAACCGCCATCCTTGATCAGCCGGTAGGCTTTTCGGCCTGCCTTAATCCTTATGGAGTCCATACTTTTAATTTCCGGGGGACAATCGATTCATAAACGAGAGTTTTTCATAACCTCTGAAAAATGGTTCGCAAGCGGCGAATCAAAGATTTTTCGACTTTCCAGAAATTAGACTAATTTATTGATTTCAAAGATATTCAAGCATTATCATATTTTAGCGAAAAAGATTTTGAGCCGCGGCGAAGCCATTTTTCAAAGGTCTTTAAACATTGTGCCTGTTGAAGCCCTATCTCCGGTTAAGAAGGACCATCGCCGGGGTGCGCCGGTTCCCCTTTTTCGTCTTCAAATCACCTTGACACGAGACCGACACGTTTTGTAAGGTAACCTCGGTGACGGATGTTCCAAAAAAGAGACCAGCGGTTCTTATACAAACGACAGCGGGTTTGTCAATGCCTATTCAAGTGGAGACGGATATGAAAATTCTCCGCGACCCACCTTCAGCAGAGAGACAGGAAGCCTGATGGATATAAAAACGCAAGTCATCGAGATTGCCGGAAAAGCGAAAAAGGCCTCGGCAGCCTTAGGAAGGGTCAACTCAGAGGAAAAGAACAACGTCCTGCTGCGGATGGCCGAGGCACTGGTCAAGCACAGCGGCTTCCTGATCGCAGAAAACGCCAAAGATCTCGATCATGCCGTCCGGACGGGTCTTCCCGCAGCGATGATGGATCGTCTGACCTTAAAAGATCAAACCATTCAGGAAATGGCGGGGGGGCTCAGGGAAGTGGCCGCGCTGCCTGATCCCGTGGGAAAGGTGACGTCCATGTGGCGAAGGCCGAACGGCCTGCTCGTGGGCAGGATGCGGATCCCCCTGGGCGTCATCGGCATCATCTACGAATCCCGCCCCAACGTAACGGTCGATGCCGCGGCACTCTGCCTCAAATCCGGTAATGCCGTCATCCTGCGGGGCGGCTCGGAAGCCATCCACTCCAACATCGCCATGGCCCAGATTCTTCAGGCGTTCTGAAAAAAACGGCGATCCCGGAGGCGGCCATCCAGGTAATTCCGCACGGACCGGGGTGCCGTTCGCGAGATGCTCCAGCTCGACGAATACATCGACGTGATTATCCCCCGGGGCGGCGAAGAGCTGATCAGGGCGGTGGTGAACGAGTCGAAGATCCCCGTCATCAAGCATTACAAGGGAGTCTGCCACATTTTCGTCGACGCCGGCGCCGATCTCGAGATGGCAGCGGACATCTGCCTGAACGCCAAAGTACAGCGGCCGGGGGTATGCAATGCCATGGAGACCCTCCTCGTGCATGGGGATATCAGCCGGAATTCTTGCCGGGCATGGCGGAAAAGTTCCGGCAGGCCGGCGTCCTGAGAGGCTGCAGCAAAACGGGCCATGTTGCCGGATATCGAGGAAGCGACCGAGGAAGACTGGTATCGGGAATACCTCGACCTCATCCTCGCGGTGAGCGTGGTGCGATATGGACGAGGCCATCGCCCATATCGAACAATACGGTTCCCTGCACACGGAATCCATCATCACCACGATTATGCGAATTCCCAGCGCTTCTTGAATGAGGTGAATTCCTCCACCGTCCTGGTCAATGCCTCGACGCGCTTCAGCGACGGCTTTGAACTCGGCCTGGGAGCGGAGATCGGCATCAGCACGACGAAACTGCACGCCTTCGGACCCATGGGACTCGAAGAACTCACAACGACCAAATTCATCATTTACGGAAACGGACAGGTACGGACATGAAATGGGGATTGCTGGGCGGTACCTTTGACCCGATACACATCGGCCACTTGCGATGCGCGGAAGAGATCCTGGAGATGTTTTCCTTAAACAGGATCGTCTTCATTCCCGCGTCGCGGCCCCCACATAAGCTGGAAGCCAACATTACGCCCTTCTCTCACCGGGAACAGATGGTAAAACTCGCCATAGAGGGGAACCCCTCCTTTTCCTTTTCTGACGTGGAAAACCGGCGGCAGGGGAAATCCTATGCCGTCAGACAATCGATTTTTTCAAGAAGAAATATGTGCAGGATCTGGAACTGTACTTCATTTTGGGACAGGACGCCTTTCATGCCATCCAGACGTGGAAGGACTGGGAGAACCTCCTGCTCATGTGCAATTTCATCGTCATGACGAGGCCGGGCTACGAAAACAAGGGACTGACGGGTATCGTTCCGCCCGACTTCGCCGCCCAGTTTGCCTACGACAAGGATTGGAAGGGTTCAAAGGCCCCACGGGTCATATCATCTTCTTCCGGGAGGTGACCTTTCTGGACATCTCGTCCAGCAACATCAGGCAGCGGGTCCGTCAGGGTAAATCCATCACCTATCTTGTGCCCGACAGCGTCCGTCACTATATCGTCAAGAATCAGATCTACAAAAATCCTGAAGACCCGTCGGCTGAACTCGGACAATCCCCGGGGCCGTGTTAACGGTTTTTTTGTATA
>CAVUOQ010000015.1:0-75800 GCA_963743175.1 uncultured delta proteobacterium
CGATGAAGTTTACACTGCTTCTTTTTGTTCTTGCACAAAAACTGAAAGCTGCCGCGAAAAAGAACACGGCCTACAGAAAGCATCTGGGCATCATGCAGATCGGTGTCCTTATTAAAACGGCCGACGGCAAAAAGGGCCGTCTCTTTATCTTCGACAAGGGCAGTTTCTCTTCAGTGAGCGGTACGGATCATCAATGCGACGTCGCGCTCGTCTGGGCCGACGCGGGGACGGCGTTCAGGGTGATGACGTCAAAAACCGGCGATGCCGACACCTTCAGGGCGGCCGCTGAAGGAAAAGTGCGCGTTGAAGGCATGGTCCCCTATCTTCAATGGTTTACCGACGGCGTGAAGCTGGTGATGGGATGATTGCCCCTGAATCGGGGCTGTGTAAGTTATATACAAAAGCATAATCTCTCAAAGGAGGTCACTCATGGCTATTAAAGGCGGTCATCTTGTCGCACGGTATCTGAAGGAGGTCGAAGGTATTGAAACGGTGTTCGCCCTCTCCGGCGGGCACATTGAGGCGATACTGGACGGGTTCACGCAGTACCGCATCCGCGCCATCGACGTGCGTCACGAGCAGGTGGCGGCGATGGCGGCCCACGCGTGGTCGGTCTATGCGGGACAGACGGGCGTGTGCCTTGTAACCGCCGGTCCCGGCTTCACCAATGCGCTCACCGGAATTGCCAACGCGTATCTCGACAACGCCCCGCTGGTGGTGCTGTGCGGAAAGCACCCACTCAAAGAGGACCTCAGGGGCGCCCTCCAGGAGATGAACCAGATCGACATGGTAAAGCCCATCACGAAATGGGCCGCCACCTGTTACGAGACGAAGCGCATACCCGAATATCTTTCCCTGGCGTTCAGATACGCCACCATGGGCAGGCCGGGGCCCGTGTTCCTCGAGCTCCCGCCCGATATTCTGAACATCAGCATCCCCGAGGAGGAGGCGCCGCTGCCGAAACATCCCACGCGGAAATACACGGTACACCCTGACGATGCCGACCTGAAACAGGCGGCAGATCTCATCAACAGCGCCAAACAGCCGCTGTTCCTCGGAGGAAGCGGCGTGGGATTCAGCTGCTGCGGCGACGCGCTGAAACAGTTCGTTGAGAAGACGGGAATCCCCTTCATCCTGATGAATTATGGAAGGGGGGAGCTTCCCGACAACCACCCGCAGTCCATCTGGGATGTCGGCAACATCGGGATGATGGTGACACTGGCGCAGGCCGACCTGATCGTCATCGCGGGCCTGCGCCTCAACTGGCTGCTGCAGTCAGGGGCCGCAATTCCGCCCTCAGCAAAGGTCGTGAGGATCGACATCGACCCGCACGAGATAGACCGCAACCGGCAGGCCGATGCAGGGCTCGTGGGGGACATAAACTCGGTGCTGAACCAGCTCCTTCCCCATGTGGAGAAAAACGATCACAGCGCCTGGCTTAAAATGCTGCGCGCCGCGTCGGCCGCGTTCATAGATTCCGAGATGAAGGCGCGGGAGACGCCGTCCGATCCCATCCATCCCATACGACTGGCAGCCCAGATCCAGAAGGTCGTGGGCGATGACGCGTACTATGTGACTGACGGCGGCGATACGGTTTACTTCGGACTCGTGCATTTCACATCGAAATTGAGGGCCGGCGTGGTGGGAACCGCGTCAGGCCTGCTCGGGTGCCTGGGCACCGGCATTCCCTTCGCCATGGCCGCGAAGCTCGCCCACCCCGACAAGAAGGTGATCCTGTTCAACGGCGACGGCTCCTTCGGGTTCAACGCAATGGAGTTCGACACCATGCTCCGCCACAACATCCCCATCGTCTGCATCATCAACAACGACTGCGCATGGGGCATGGTCAAGCATGGGCAGGAGCTGTCGATCGGCAAGGACAGGTTCCAGTGCACGGAGCTGGATCTTCGGCGTTACGATAAAATGGTGGAGGGGCTCGGGGGCCATGGCGAGTTCGTTACGAAGGACGAGGAGATCATCCCTGCAATAAAACGGGCGCTGGAATCCGGAAAGCCGGCCTGCGTCAACGTGATGACCGATCCGGCCGTGATGAGCCCGGCGTCGGTGATCTTCTACCAGGCGCTCAAAATGGAGTAAATTCTGGAGGTTCCATGAAAGCACTGCAATTTTCCGCATCTGCGGCGAAGTTCCTTGTTCTCAAACCCCTGGGCGCGCTGTTCCCGTCCCTGTTCTACAAAGGGCCGCTGGCGACGGTCAAGTTTGTCGATATCCCGGAACCCGCCCTGCCGGGGCCGGACTGGGTGAAACTCCGGACGCTGATGTGCGGGTTCTGCGGCTCCGATCAGAGTCTGATTTTCCTCAAGGATTCCCCCACCGCCTCGCCCTTTACCTCCTTTCCCTGTGTGCTCGGTCATGAGTTGTGCGGGGAGATCGTCGAGGTCGGCAAGGCGGTGACGGATCGCAGGGTCGGGGATTGTGTCACGATGTCGCCCGGCCTGGCGTGCACGGCCCGGGGGATCGATCCGGCCTGTCCGAGCTGTCGGGCCGGTCGGCCCGGCAGTTGTGAAAACACGGCCAAGGGTCGCCTCGCCCCAGGGATGTTTACGGGGATCTGCAAGGACGTGGGCGGCGGGTTTGCCCCGTATCTCGTGGCGCACGCAAGCCAGATCTACAAGCTGCCGGAAGGGATGTCTATCGAAACAGGGTCCATGATGGAGCCCCTGGGCGTGACGCTTCAGGCCGTCATGGATAACCGGCCGGTGGCCGATGACAAGGTGCTCGTCATCGGCGGGGGGGTCATCGGCAACCTGATCGTTCAGTCGATCCGGGCGTTCGATATCCCCTGTTCCATCACGGTGGCCGAGCCCTCGCGGTTTCATGCGGAGCTGGCGGCCAAGGCCGGCGCCGACCATGTCGTGACGGACGGCGACATCCCCGGCGCCGCCCGGCAGATCACCGGCGCCGAATCCTACAAACCGATCCTGGGGAAAAGCATCCTCATGGGTGGTTTTACGAAGATCTTCGACTGCGTCGGACATACGGACACGCTGCGGGCGGCGATGCGGGCCATGGCCGGAGGCGGAACGCTGAGTGTCGTGGGCATCGGGGACGAGGTCAAACTGGACCTGACGCCGCTGTGGCTGAAGCTTCAGACGATCAAGGGGGTCTATGCGCACGGCGTCAATCTCGTCGACGGCCGGCGCGAACATGTCTTCGAGACGGCCCTCCGGTTTGCCGCCGCGGGCCGGGTGCACCTCCACGAGATGGTCACGCACACGTTTCCGCTCACGCGGTATCAGGACATGATCGAGATCAATATGCGCAAATCAGCGAACCGGGCCGTCAAGACGGCCGTATCCTTCACCTGATAAACGGGAGGATAACGTGCGGGCATTCGTGGCGGATGACAGACCTCTTACGGTTTGGGCGTTTCTTTCCAGTTGATTTGCATGTAGTCCAGATAGGACTGTACGAGCTGATCACCCAATCTTGCGGCTGTTATCCAGTCTCCAACGGCCTTCTGGCGATCTCCAATATTCTGGTAAGCATTACCACGCAAGCGGTAGGGTAAGCTGTCCCGCGGATTTTCAGCAATGATTTCAGTGAACGTCTTTATGGCGCCGGTATAATCACCGGCGTTCATCTGGGATCGACCCCTGTCTGCCGAGTTTTTGTCCACTGCAAGCTTTGATTTTTCCTTGGCTGGAACCCGGACGCTACTGACAGGTTCCTGTTTTTCAGCCGCTTTTTCCGGCAGGGAAGCTTTTTCAATCGTTCTCGGTGCGCGATCAACAAAAGATATGCGACTCCCCTTTGTCTTGGCATATTTGCCTTTTGCACGCCGCTTTTCGGCTATTGAAAGAGAAAAACCCTCCGTGGTCTGGTCTTGCGTCGCACGAACGATAAAATACTTCGATGGCGTCATATCCAGCACGACCCTCAACTTTTTTGAGTCTTTATTTAAATAGCTCCTTATTTTCTTTACATGTTTTCCGGATACGGGGACATTACGATATCTCGATTCCATAAAGGAAACACCCGCAAAGTCCATGATAATCCTTGGTTTCTTTCCTTCCAGTCCCGATAATATTGGAATACAGGCCTGGTTGCACAGGACTGCAACCTTCTCCTTGCCGCCCTTGTCCGCCCTGAAAACAATTTCTTTGACGGTCAGTGCCGCCGTTTGATCTTGAGCCATGCAAAGGCCGTAAGAACTTAATACGAGACAAACAACAAAGCAGGTCAAATACCAATGTTTGGTGTTCATATCATTCCCCCCACAAAAAGTTCAGTTCAGCAAATGCAAACGACCGGAATGGCTCCTTATACCATCACTGGTATCCGGATCGCCAGAAAAAAGTAAAAAATTCCTTTTCTTACAGGAAACCACCCGATCATAATCTCCTGGACGGAGAGATTATTTAACCGGGATGTGGTTTTTAAGCCTGTAAAGGATCACAGGCAGGCTGTGTGCACGGTTCCGTCCGGTGAATAATCCCTCCCGAATAGTATTCCTGAATCGCATGATGGGAAAAACCGAGCAGTTTCTCCATGATGTCTGTTGTGTCTTCACCGATAGCCGGTGCGCCTCTCCAGACCTGACCCGGTGTCAGGGACATTTTTGGAATAACGCCGCCCACCCGGATGGGAACGCCGGACTGCCGGTCAAGAACAGGCACGTGAGATTCCCGTAAATTGTAATGTTCCTCCTGGAGCATGTCCATGGCATTCATGACACGGCAGCATCCGATCTGCGCCGCGTTGACTTCCTTCTCGACCTCCAGGCGGGTCCGGCTCGCGCAGTATTCGCGGAGCTTTCGGTCGAGGGCCAGTCCCTTTTCGGAACTCACTGCCGCCGCGTCCTTGGAGCATGCGTCGTAGCTGTATTCTTCGGGGTTCAGCCCCAGGAATTTCGGCACCCGTTCATAAATGACGGGCCCAAGGGCGCCGATGAAGACATAACCATCCTTGCACATGAACGTGTCGTAAGGCTGAAAGGTGGGGGCCTTGTTCCCGGAGTGTGCCGACACCTTGCCCTCCCCGGTTATCCAGGGCATCTGGAATCCCATCGTGGCGTGGACCGCTTCAAACTGGGAAAGGTCTATGACCTGCCCCCTGCCTGACCGCTGGACTTCCATGAGCGCCATCAGGACGGCAGCCCAGCCATGCATGGCCGTCATGTAGTCGGCCGTATAGACTTTGGCCCGCTGGGGAGGGCCGTTTGGATCGCCGGTGACGGCGATCATGCCGCCGTAAGCCTGCCCGAGCGCATCGTACCCGGGCCTTCCGAGCATTTCGCCGGCCCCGTACTGGCCATAGGTGCTGACACGCAGGATGACCAGCCTGGGGTTCACGGCAAGAGCCAGTTCCGGGGTGATGCCGGATCGCTCGATGGTCCCGGGCGCAGACGATTCCATCCAGACATCGGAGATTTTCCAGAGGGCCATCCCGAGTTCAACGCCCCTGAGGTTTTTGAGGTTCAATCCGAAGGATAGACGATTGATGGCTTCATTAGCCCAGTCGCAACCGTGGGGCCTCACGCCCCTTGTCAGGTGAGGCCCGGTGCGCCTGTGGATGTCTCCGCCGGGCCGCTCGATGTGGATGACCTCCGCGCCGAACATCGCAAGTTTAGTCGCCGCAAAGGGCTGCGCAATCACGATGCCCGAACTGATCACGCGGATTCCCTGAAGAGGCCCGAATTTCGGGATGAGCATCGGCGTCTCCGGTCGCTTGAGATCCTTGATCCAGTCGGGTATGGTCGCTTTGAGTTTTTCGATCTGTTCTTCATTCTTTAGAATCCGCTCGTCATGCTGATTGGTCATACGGACACGCCCTCCTTCATAGATTGAATTATTCCCGATCTCCAACAATTTCCCGTGCATCAAATAGCATATAAGAATAAGTAAATCAAGGACGAGTGAGGATAAGGGGTTCCCCTTTTACAGCGAGTGTGATAAGGAGGCACGCTCGGGGAAGCAAATAGAACATTAGAAATGCGAGGAGGATGGCATTGATGGCATACCCAATCATGGGGCAGAAAGAACTCACGGAACAGGTCCGGGATGCCGGGTTGTGTACGGGATGCGGGGCCTGCGTGAATCTTTGTCCTTACCAGGTGTTTTATCATGATCGAACGATTGTTCTGAATGCCTGTGACATCGCAGCGGGGCGCTGCCATGCCTTCTGCCCCCGGACGCCGGTTGATCTCGAAGCGCTGCGTGAACGTTTCTTCGAGGCATCCGAATTCACCCCGGAAATCGGACCGGTCAAGGCCTTTTACATCACCCGAGACGCCGATGTCCAGCTCCGCCGGAAATCCCAGCACGGCGGAACGGTTTCAGCCTTGATGTCCCTGGCCCTTCAGGAGGGGTTGATTGACGCCGCCGTTGTTGCAGAAGGCCGGGAGCGTTTTATGCACGGGGGGGCGACGGTCCATCAGCCGGACGAACTCCGAAAACGGGGAAAGAGCAAATTCATCGTTTCCCCGACGATCGCCGAATTCAACCGGACGGCAAGGAGCCAGGCACAGAGGATCGGCGTCGTGGCCACGCCCTGCCAGACCTTTGCCCTGGCCAAAATGCGGTTAAAGCCGGAGCTGACCTCCGGCGACAACCCGATCGACAAGCTGAAGCTGCTCATCGGGCTGTTCTGTGGATTTACGCTTTCCTGGGCGAAACTGATCGACCTGCTTCAGAGCAGGACAGGCCTTGATGAGATCACAGGCATGGAGGTTCCGCCGGGGGAGGGCGTCCTCGAGGTTTATACCGCCTCCGGTGTGCTCAGGTTTCCCATGGAAGAGGTGGAGCCCCTGATGCGCGAAGCCTGCCGCTACTGCATCGATACGACGGCCGAGTATGCCGATCTTTCCGTCGGTTCGGCGCGTTTTTCTGAAAAGTGGGAAGAGACACGCTCTTGGAACCAAGTGGTCGTCAGGACCCGGACGGGTTTGGAGCTGATGGAACGGGCCAGAGAAAGCGGCGTGCTGGAATTTCGCGATGTCCCCGCAGGGAGCCTGGAAACGTTGAAGAAGGCCGCTGTGAAAAAAAAGAAAGCAGCCGTGAAGAACCTGGTGGAAAAAAGCGGCAGCGCCGATGACCTGCTCTATCTGAATACGCAGGATCGCATCATCGCCGCTTTGCGATAGGGAGGTGAACATGTCGAAATTGCTGGAGATGCGCGAGGGTAATGGCTATTTGCTGATGGGAAACGAAGCCATCGCCCGCGGCGCCCTCGAGGCCGGGATCAATGTGGCGGCCGGCTATCCGGGAACGCCTTCGTCGGAGATACTGGAGAACCTGGCGCAGGTCGCGCCAGGCGCGAGGCCTCTACGTCGAATGGTCCACCAATGAAAAGGTGGCCATGGAAGTCGCGGCAGCCGCTTCCTTTGCCGGGCTGAGGTCGCTTTGCGTCATGAAGCAGAACGGGGTGAATGTGGCCTCCGATTTTCTGCTCCATCTGGCCGGCTCGGGCACGCGGGGCGGAATGGTCCTGGTCACCTGCGACGATCCGGGCGCCTTGTCCAGCGTCAATGAGGGAGAGGCGCGGCACTTCGCCCGGATGATCGAAATTCCGCTGCTGGAGCCCGGTGATTTTCAGGAGGCCAAGGATATGACCACGTGGGCATTCGACCTGTCCGAGGAACTCCGGACGATAGTCATGCTGCGCAGCGTCACGCGCCTGTCCCATGCCAGCGGCAATGTTTGCTCCGGAAAGCTTCCCGTCGGGAGTCCCCGGCGCGCCGAATTCCGTCACGACGGGCTTCATTCTGGATCCCGACGAAGGCCCCATGATCAGCCTCCCCGTTGCATACAAACACGGCCTCCAGCAGGGCAGAATCAGGAAGGCCCGCGATCTTTTTGAGCTGAGCCCCTTCAACACCTATGAAGGCCCGGAAAAACCGGAGGTCCTGATCATCACAAGCAGCGCCTGCTCGCTCTACAGCCGGGAAGCCATCCACATGCTGAATCTCGGTGGGCGGGTCGGACTTCTGAAACTCGGGACGACCTGGCCCCTGCCGCCGAATCTAATCAAAAGGCATCTTTCTAGTACGGACAGAATCCTGATCGTGGAGGAGGTCCTGCCTTTTCTGGAGGAGGGTGTCAAGGTCATCGCCGCCGAGACGGCAAAAGAAGTCGGGATCAAGACCTTTTACGGAAAAAACGACGGGACCGTTCCCATGATGGGCGAACTCTCGCCGGATCTGGTAGCCGCCGCGTTGAGCCGGATTCTGGACATTCCTTATGCAGCCGTGAACCCGGCGTATGAAAAGATGGCATTGGCGGCCGCGATGCGCAACGCGCCACAGCGTGGACTGGCCTTCTGTCCCGGCTGTCCCCACCGGGCGTCCTACTGGAGCATCCGGAATGCCCTGAAGCTCGATGATCGCCAGGGCTTTGTCTGCGGGGATATCGGCTGTTATACGCTGGATATTTTTCCGGGCGGCGCCAATACGCTCAAAACCCTTCATTCCATGGGTTCCGGAACGGGCGTTGCCAGCGGGTTCGGAAAGCTGGCGCCCTTCGGCTTTGATAAGCCCGTGCTGGCTGTCTGCGGCGATTCGACGTTCTTTCACTCCGCCATGCCCGCCCTGGTCAATGCCATTCATCACCGCGCAAACATCACGATGGTGATTCTTGATAACAGCGGCACGGCGATGACGGGATTTCAATCCCATCCCGGCCTCCGGATCAACGCGATGGGGCAGGAGTCGCCCGATTTGGACATTGCAGCAATCTGCCGGGCGATGGGGGCCAGAGTAGAGGTGTGCGATCCTTTCGACCTCGCGCAGACACAGAAAACGCTCAACGGGCTGATGGAGAATCAGGACGGGGTCAATGTCCTGATCCTGCGTCAGAAATGCGGTCTTTCGCCGGAAAAGAAGGCCGTTAAAAAATATGACGTCCGTGTGGATGAAACCCTCTGCATCGGCGAGGATTGCGGGTGCAACCGCCTCTGCACGCGCATCTTGCGTTGTCCCGCACTCGTGTGGGATAAGCAAAAGCGCAAGGCATTTGTGGACGATGTCCTGTGTGCCGGATGCGGCGTCTGCACCGATATCTGCCCCCGTGGGGCCATCCTGAAGGAGGTGGCATGATGATGGAAACGTTGCGGCTCCCAAAGGACCCTTATAATATTGTTATTACCGGCGTCGGCGGCCAGGGAAATGTCATGGCCTCCCGCGTGTTGTCCACGATGCTTGCAAACAGAGGGTTCATGACCACCATCGGCGAGACCTTCGGCGCCTCCCAGCGGGGCGGGGCCGTGATGAGCCACATCCGGGTTTCGTCAAGAGGGACCTGGAGCCCGCAGATCCCGAAGGGAAAGGCCGATGTCGTGATCGCCCTTGAGCCGGCGGAAGCCATCCGCGTCCTGGCGACCTATGGTCATCCCGGCGTCGTTGTTCTGGCCAATACCAGGCCTGTTTATCCCGTGGCCGTCATTACGGGGGAGTTGAATTATCCCTCGGATGAAGAAATCAGAGCATCGCTCGGGGAACTTTCGGCGCAACTCTGGATGATCGACGCGACCGACCAGGCCATCCGGCTGGGGAATCCCATCTTGGCGAATATCGTGATGCTCGGAGCCCTCGCGTCCCGGGGTGAACTTGCCGTAACCCTCGACGATTTCAAGACGGTCATGCACCAGACCCTTTCAGGAGACAAGTTGGATATGAATCTGAAGGCGTTTGCCAGCGGAATGGATACAATCCAAGCATGATGCTCTTGTCATAAGTCAAAAATTCCCTCCCCCTCGACGGGGGAGGGTTCGGGTGGGGGTGGTAAACGTCTGGATTCAATCATGTCTTCCCCTCCCCTTCATCCCCTCCCACAAGGGGAGGGGAAAATTGACTTTTTATGAAGTCGTCAACCATCACGGAGGTTACCGATGCAGGATGTCATCTATCAACCCGCTGCCGGCCTGGGGGATGCATCCCTTCAGGCCCTGCGGACGCTGCTGGCGCAATGGACGCATCCTTTCAAGAAGGGGGATCGGATCGGCGTCAAGCTCCACTGGGGTGAAAAGGGGAATCACAGCTTTCTGCCCCCGGTTTTTGCGAAAGAAATCGTCCGATGGCTTTCAGGGCTCGGCGCCCGCCCCTTTGTTTTTGACACAACGGTGCTTTATTCCGGGAGTCGCCGCACCGGTGAAGACAGCCTGAAAACCGCCGCCGGACATGGTTACAGCGCAAGCGCGCTCGGTTGCCCGGTCCTTATTGCCGACGGGCTGGACGGCCGCGACACCATCGATATTCCTGCCGGTTATCGGCATTTCAAAACCGTCCAGGTGGCGCCGGTGTTTGACCGGGCGGAGGGATTCGTCATTTTTTCGCACTTCAAGGGACACATGGCTTCGGGTTTCGGCGGGGCGATCAAGAATCTTTCCATGGGTTTTGCGTCACGGGCGCAGAAGCAGCGCATGCATGCCGACGCCCGCCCGAAACTCAAAAAGAAAAAATGCACACAGTGCGGTCTGTGTGTCGAGGTCTGCCCCACCGGGGCGGCCCGTTTCGCGGATGACGATTATCCGGTTTATGACATGGAAATCTGCATCGGATGCGCCCAGTGTATCGGCCTGTGTCCGGAGCTGGCCCTGGAAATCTGCTGGAATTCGGACGACGGGGTTTTTCAGGAGAAGCTGGTGGAAACGGCGGCTGCGGTGTGGCGCAAGATCAAAGGCAGGACGATCCTGATCAATGCCCTGCTGAACATTGCCTCCGAGTGCGACTGCCTGCCCGGCCATCATCCCATGATTGCTGCGGATAGCGGTTTCATCGGCGGTTACAATCCCGTGACGGTTGACGAGGAGTCGGTCAGAAGGGTGGGCGAGGCGCGCTTCGACAGCACCCATCCCCAGGCGGGTTGGCGCCGGCAATTCAGTTACAGCCGGGAAATCGGATTTGTTTAGAAATTATTTTTGCCGCCGCTGCACGAGTGCGCCAGCAGATAGTAAGAGAGATCGTCAAAAGGGTCCACACAGCAGCGATGCTCACGCAGGACCATGCCACGCTGCTCCAGGCGCTCGATATGCTTCGTAATGAGCGCTCGTTCGCAGAAGTCATAGAAGGCGCGGGGTTCCCGCGGCCGCCCGTAGATCAGATACAGGTTGACAATCTCATCAAGGCTTTTCGGGCGATCCAGCGCTTGCTGGAGCCTGCTTTCCCGCTCATCAATCACCTGTGCATACTGCGCCCAGATTTCGGGCGAGGGCTCTTCAAAAACGCCCTTTTCATGACTGGTTAGCAGGACGTGGGCCGGAATCTGCTTGAGACGCTCGATCGAGGTGATCGTTTCTTCGATGCTGGAATGGGCGTCGCCATACCAGGGGCCGAAGCGCGTCAGGTCATAGTCTCCCAGAAAAAGCACGGCGGGCTCCCGGAAAAAGAAGGCAAGATGGCCGGGGGTATGTCCGGGTGTGGCAATCACATCCACGGTCAGATCCCCCAGGCGGATCTGTTCGCCACCATTTAGAAAGCCATGAGGCCGGCGCGGCCGGAAGTTGAACTGTTCGAGCATGAACTGGCGCCAGTATTGACGGTGCTCGTCATCCGCAATGCCGTACCAGTCCAGCAGGATCTCCAGATCGGACAGGGGAGGGGCGTCGGCCCGGGAAATCCAGAGCGGGACATCCCCGAAGAGATCCAGATACATGAAGTGATCTTCATGCCAGTGGCTGAGCCAGATCGCTTTGACGCCGTGCCGGTCGCGGATTTCCTCAAGCCGTTTCCGGTCGGAAGCCGGATCGATGAGAATGCCTGCGCCGTCGATATAAACGGAATGACAAAAGGGATATTTCCCGTTATTCTCGCCGGGGATGAACCAGGCGGCGCCAAAATGTCTTTCTTCCATGGATCAATCTCCTGATCTGAAACGGCGCGGTCAATATAGGGAATCTAAAGCACCCATGTCAAGAGCTAAGAAGCCGTCGTATTTCCTTGACCGCCCGACCGAATTCACCTATATTGCCGCACCCTGAAACAAGGTATCTTGAAATGTAAAATAAGAATATTGCATCACCGCTGAAAAATGGTTCGCATGCGGCGAATCAAGGGTTTTTTGCCATTTTTCAAAGGTCTAAAATATGAAATGGAGGCAATATCAGATGAAAATCATTTTGTTGGGAGCACCCGGGGCAGGGAAGGGCACTGTTGCCAAACTGCTCACCGAGATGGATGGATCGGTCCAGATTTCCACGGGCGACATTCTGCGCGCCGCGGTCAAGGAAGGGTCTGCGCTGGGCAGGGAAGCGAAGGGTTATATGGATCGCGGCGATCTTGTTCCGGATGAACTGATCATGAAAATCATGGAAGTCCGCCTGCAGCAGCCGGATTGCCGGAAAGGATTCATTCTGGACGGGTTTCCACGCACCATTCCCCAGGCCCAAGCCCTGAACAAACTGCTGGAAACACTGAAGATAAAGCTTGATTTTGTCGTCAACCTCGAAGTGCCGACCGATGTCATCCTGGATCGCCTGACCACGCGCCGGACCTGCGCCAATCCCGAATGCCAGGAGATTTACAATATCAAGAGCAACCCGCCCACCGCCGACGGAAAATGCAGGAAATGCGGAACGCCGGTTGTGCAGCGCGACGACGAAACGGAAAGCGCGATTATGAACCGCCTTGATACTTACAACAAAAAGACAGCACCGCTCATCGGCTTTTACGAGCCGCAGGGTCTTTTGAAAAATTTCCTCTCTCTGAGCAGCAAGGATACAGTTGCACAGATTGGCAAGGCTCTGTCCCGATAAGTTCGAGCACTTTTGCACAACCGCCGAAAAATGGTTCGCAAGCGGCGAATCAAATGTTTTCCGCCTTTCCAGAGATGACGTTAACGGCATGTCCTGAATCATGACGACGACTGGATGTTTTCTTAGCGGAAAAGATTTTTGAACTGCGGCGAAGCCATTTTTCAAAGGTCTCAGGTCATGATTGATTACGACAAGGAACTCAACGAGCAACAGCACCGGGTGGTCATGGAGGCGGGGGGACCGCTGCTCGTGATCGCCGGCGCCGGCAGCGGCAAGACCCGGACGCTGACCTTCCGGGTGGCCCGCCTGATCGAATCCGGCGTCAGGCCGGAGAAAATCCTGCTTGCGACCTTTACCAACAAGGCTGCCCGGTCGATGCAAGTACGCGTCAACCATCTGATTGCGCAGGACATCGACCGCCTCTGGGGGGGGACGTTTCATCATATCGCCCATCGGATTCTCCGGGCAAATAGCCACCTTCTGGGTTACGAGCGCAATTTTACCATCATGGACTCGGAAGACGCCCGGCAGCTCATGAATACCTGCATCTCCGAAGCATCGATCGATCCCGCGGGAGACAAATTCCCCAGAGGGGAGATATTGCGTGATATTGCGAGCCTGACGGCGAATACCGAATCTTCCTTGGAACAGATCGTTTTCGGCCGCTATCCCTTTTTCTTTCATCAGATGGAGGGGATCCATTCCGTGATCTCGGCATATCACCGGCGAAAGAAGGCACTGAATGTCATGGATTTTGACGACCTCCTGCTCAACTGCCAGAGGCTGCTGGTGGAACACCCGGCGGTTTTACAGGCTTACGCCGGGCGCTTTGAGCAGATCCTTGTCGATGAATATCAGGATACGAACCTCATCCAGGCGGACATGGTGGACATGCTGGCATCGGTGCATCGAAACCTGATGGTGGTGGGGGACGATTCGCAAAGCATCTATTCCTTCCGGGGCGCCCATTTTGCCAATATCATAAAATTTCCGGATAAATATCCCGACTGCAGGATTTTCAAGCTGGAGACCAATTATCGCAGCACACCGGAAATCCTGCACCTGGCCAATCTGAGCATCGTCAACAACGAACAGCAGTATCACAAAGAGCTGAAAGCGGTGCGAGGCCGGGGGGTGCGTCCTGTCCTGGCGCCGGCGCGCAATGTTCTGCAGCAAGCCGATTTTGTCTGCCAGCGAATTCTCGAACTGATGCGGGACGGCGTTGACCTGCACGACATGGCGGTGCTTTACCGGGCGCACTATCATTCCATGGAACTCCAGATGGAAATGACGCGACGCGGGATTCCTTTCGAGATCCGCTCCGGCATCCGTTTCTTTGAACAGGCCCATATCAAGGATGTAACCTCCTTCATGCGCATCGTCCTGAACCCTTTTGATGAACTGGCCTGGAGGCGAATCCTCGGGCTTTATCCAAAAGTGGGAAAGGTCACGGCAGAAAAGGTGTGGATGTTCATCAGCAGGCAGGATGAGCCGCTCGCGGCGGTCCTGACGGAGTCATTTCCCAAAGCGGCTCCTAAATCGGCACAGCCCGGCCTTCAGAGTTGTCAAGACACTTTTCGGCAAATTCTGGAGGATGCCTCTGCCAGAAACAATCCTGCTGAAATGATTGACAAAATTCTGCAAAGCGGCTACCGGGAGTTGCTGCGACAGCGCTTTACAGACAGCGTTTCCCGGTTGGAGGACCTCGATCAATTCATCCTGTTTGCCGATAAGTTCGGTTCGCTGGAAGAATTTATCAATCAACTGGCCCTGCTGACCAACATGGCCGAGGAAGGCGATGCGGATACGGATTCCGGGACGGACAATCGGGTGGTGCTCAGCACAATTCATCAGGCCAAGGGCTTGGAATGGTCCGCTGTCTTTATCATCTGGTGTGCCGAAGGGATGCTGCCGCTTCAGCGCGCCCTGAAGGAGTTCGATGGAGAAGCGGAGGAAAGGCGTCTGTTTTACGTAGCCGCCACGCGGGCGAAAGACCAGCTCTACCTGTGCTATCCCGTCTCTGATTACAGCCGGGGCATGGGTAACCTGCCCCTGAGCCCGTCGCGCTTCATCCGGGAACTCAGCCCGGCTGCCCTCAGAGCGAAAGACCGCCCCTACGAGCAATGGATGATCGACGAGTATTGACGACTTCGTAAAAAGTCCGGATGCTGTGTTGCGCCGCATCTTTCGTCATTGCGGCGTACGTGCCAGTACGCCTCATTCCTCGTTCGGTATATGAGAGCACATGGTGACACGCCATTCCAAAGCAGGGAACCTCCGGTCGCTTTTTACATACCAGTGGCAGCGCTGGTATGTGTCAGAAATCTTCAATCGCTGGATTGTCAGTGTCAGTCAGAAAATAGAAAAGGGGGCAATCGCTGTCAAAAGCGGTACGGCCCCCTCTACCTATTTTAATCTTTGAGGATTTATTTATAGAATCCGCAGCCCAGAACCACGCTGCCGACTTTTTCAAGGTATGAGGATTTCTGCTCAACCTTTTTGGTTTTTGGGCTCATCCATTTGTAGTCGACAGATCCCTTACCTTTTGTCTTACCGATATCTACCATTTCTTTCATAAACAGTTTCCCGTCAGCATCTTTCGTTCCCATCATATCTTTCCCGATCAATGCGGCATTTGCACCGTGAGCAATAATTTTTCCGCTCATATCCAAGGCGAAAATGTAAAGATCCTTGCTAACAAAATTTCCTTTGGGATCATTGAAGGCGGCAAAGGCTTTCGCCTGGCCGTTTGCTTTGTAATAGGCAACGGCTTTACTAAGCAGGGATTTCGCCTCTGCTGCGGTACCCATATCCTGAGCATATGCTGAACTTGCAACCAGAAAAAGAATGAATATCCCTACAAAAACTTTCCTCATCATATTCCCCCCTTTTTATTGATCTTGATATGCTGCTTATTTTGGAATGGTTATTCTTGCATACCTCCCAACTAACTTCTCTATCCGCGACCTGCGACGATCACCTCCTTCCAGAGATTCTATAAGAATCTTACTATTGGTTCATGATTATAGGCATAATTCAAATATAAATCAAGTTTTGCAGGGCCATCAGATGTTTCTTACTATAGGATTACCATTTGAGAGGATCTTATTTCTCGACTTTTTACGAGTGCGTCAGTATCAGGCGCCATCGTCCTTACCGGCTACCCCATCACCTTCCGGCGCGTCAACAAGGGACAGCAAGACCGCAGCCTCACCGGAGGGAAGCTCCTGCACGTCCTTGAGTTTCCTTCCGACGGCCCTTGACCTCACCTTGGCCTTCTCGATGGTGTCTGACGCCTGATGCAGTTTCTTCTGGACGGCGTCCAGAAAATCACCATACTTCGTCCACTCGGCTTTTACTGCGGCAAGGAGGTTCCATACCTCGCTGGAACGCTGCTGGATGGCAAGGGTCCGAAAACCCATCTGGAGGCTGTTCAGAAGCGACCACAGCGTGGTCGGGCCGGCAATCACCACACGGCACTCCCGCTGGATGGCATCGGTCAAACCGGTCCTGCGGATCACTTCCGCAAAGAGACCCTCTATCGGCAGGAACAGAATGCCGAAGTCCGTCGTCTTCGGCGGGTTCAGGTATTTGCCGCAGATGTCCCCGGCACAGGCCTTGACACGGTTCTCCAGCTGTTTTCCCGCCGCGTCAACGCCTTCGCTGTCGGCCCTTTCCTGGGCATCGATCAGGCGTTGATAGTCTTCGACGGGGAACTTGGCGTCGATCGGGAGCCAGACAGCCTCATCCTCGTCAGCGCCCTGTCCCGGCAATTTGATCGCAAACTCAACGCGCTCGCCGCCATCCTTCGTGGCCACATTGGCGGCGAACTGATCGGGATGGAGCACCTGTTCCAGCAGCGCCCCGAGCTGCACCTCACCCCACGTCCCGCGCGTCTTGACATTCGTGAGTACCTTTTTAAGATCGCCGACACCCGTGGCAAGCGTTTGCATCTCCCCAAGCCCCCTGTGCACAAGTTCCAGACGTTCGCTGACTTGCCTGAAGGATTCGCCCAGGCGCTTTTCCAGTGTTCCCTGAAGTTTCTCGTCCACGGTCTGACGCATCTGTTCAAGCTGCCTGGCGTTGTCGAGTTGCATGCTCTGGAGTTTATCTTCCACCGTGGCCCTGAGAGCCTCCAGTTTCTTCTCGTTTGAGTCCGAAAGCTTCCCGATTGCGTTTGACAGGGCTTCAAGCTGGGTTTTCTGAAGGTTTGCCAACTCGCCCATTGTCCTGGCCATCGTTTCGGAGATGCTCTTGAGAGTCGTCACGACTTCTTCGCGCAGTTGTTTGGCGCCCGTGGCAAGTTCCTGCCGCTGTTCTCTTGCCGTCTTGCCCGTTTCGTCCCGGCTTAAGGCCAATTCTTCTCTGAGTGCATGCGCGATACGTTCCTGTGTTTTTTCAAAAGCATCCAGACGGGAAGCAGGCAGAGCGGCATCGGCTTGAAATGAATTCCGTAAGACGACGACAAGCAGAACCGCCACGGCTACAAGCAGGGCGAGGATCACAAACAGCAAAATATTCGTCATGAATAACCCCTCCCTTGTCTTCGAAAGAATGTTATTGCTCCTGCCATCAAGCAGATAAAATGTCATACCGGGCTTGATCCGGCATCCAGCCCCGTACTGGAAACCCGCTTTCGCGGGAAAGACAACTTAGGCCTATTCTATTGCGGGACTAATAACGTATTTCAGGAAAATAAAAAAGAAAAAAGGCGTGATGCGGCTTAAGCATGATTGCTGATGAATCATGGTCTGGGAGCTTTGCATAACCGGTGAAAAATGGTTCGCAAGCGGTGAATTAAAGATTTTTCGACTTTCCAGAAATTAGATTAATTTATTGATTTCAATCATATTTAAGCTTTATCATCTCTTTAGCGAAAAAGATTTTGAGCCGCGGCGAAGCCATTTTTCAAAGGTCTCGGTCTGGAAGTCGAGCATTAAATGGTGCTGCTGATCTGGTCGTCATATTCCCTGACTTTCTTCACATAGTACCGGTGGTTCTTCTTGAGTCCTCCCTTGAGCGATTCACCGCCCGCATAATAGGCGGCCAGGATGTGATCCCAGAGGATCGTTTCCTCGTATCCCCGTTTCGTGTACTGATCCCTGAGGTCGCTCAGAAGGGCAGCGGAAACCATGATGTTCAAGGCAGGTTCAAAGGCGTGCATTCTGGTGACGTCAAGGTTGAGTATTTTTGTGTAGGCATCCCATGTCAAGGGGTGAATCTGCATGATTCCCATGGCGTTGACCGGTGAGCGCGCGTTGACATTGAAATTACTTTCCTTTTTCATGATCGCCAGAAACAGGGAAACCGGGATGTCGTGTCTTTTCGATTCCTTGATAACGGTCGTGGCGATCGTCATGGCATCCCCCCGTTTGAGATCCGTTTGACTGAGGACCTTCATGATACGCTTCTTCTGCCAATAGTTTCCATGTTCTTTCAGAAATTCCGATGCCGACACCAAATCCTGCAGTCGATGCTTGGCGGAAACGAGTATTGGAGAGCCGATAATCAGGAAAGCGATAAAGAAGGTTAACAGCAGGACGGCCGATTGTTTTCTCTTTGATGTGTCCTGTTCCCATTTCAAAATAAATGACATTCTTCTTGCCTCCCATGGCCAAAGATTCATCGCAAAACTCATGTATCCTGGCCTGTAAAGTTAGATAAATATTTAATAATCCTTCCAATTCGTCATTATCTGCGTTGAATAGTCTGACCCGGAATTTTCTTGATGAGAATTCTTACCGGGAAAAAAGAAAAACGGGTCGGGCAAGAAAGAAGACGCGCGAAATGGAGAAAATCACAGGGTGAAAAGAAAAAGCCAGCTAATGCAACGCAACGATCAAATTTTTTGAAGCGGTGTTTCTTTATCCTCCAGAAAACGTCAGGGTAAATTCTCTACATAATGCCCCGGGCCGTATGATCACAACAAATCGCAACCAGCCGGGTTGAATGCGGCGCTGATCAAACAAGGGCAACGCTTGCCGGACCCCTCGTTCAGTCCTTCACCGATTTCATTAATTCGATACTTTAACCATCCTATGAAGCATTTAGCGTGTGTTATTTAACCCATAAAAACGGGTTCGTCAAGTAAAATATGGCATATAATCGTCCAAGGGGCTAAAATAATTGCGATTTAAGATGGGTTCCGGCGCGATTTTGGGCTTTCAGTGTGCGGTCATCTCACCCCTACTACTGCCAGCGATCCCGCTTTTCCTTACTTCCATAATTTTCATATTCTTCCCGGAGGGCGATCTGGGTCGCTTCCGCAATATCCTCGACGCGTTTCACCCAGTCCTCAAACTTGATGTCCACGCCGAAAATGCCCACCATCTCATCCTTGTCATCCATGATGGGGGCCGAGACGGTGATACACAGGGCGCCTGTCATTTTGGAAATATAGAAATTGGTGACATGGATCTTGCCGGTCTGCAGGGGTTTGATAAACCACTCGCGATCCGACTGATCGGTGCCGATGCCGTAATTTTCATACTTCACCCGGTCGGCGATATTGGTGATGTTCCTCGTTGTTTTTTTTCCATTCATATCAACAACATAGGAAAACTGGATCGAGGGATTTTCCTCGATGCACTGCAGCATGATGGGTTCCTGGAGATCGGGCTGCATGCTGCGCATGACGGGGTGCTCGATAACCTGTTTCACCACGGCCATGGCGGCCTGTGCGGCCATGTGCTTGATCTTTTCCAGATTGGACATGAACAGTTCCGGTAGATATTTCCGGACGCGCTTTTCCATTTCTTCATTGGAGATACTCGTCACCCGGCCGGCATCATATTCTTCGGTAATCCATTTGTGGATCCTTGAGATGCCGGGATGCCGCTTGTCGACCGTATTATCGCCCGCAAGACCCAGGTGGCCGTTGATCCAGTAGGCAATTCCCGATTTTCCGGATTTGTCCGTGACCATCGGTACAATGGGTCTTTTCAGGATCTTGGTGGTGTCGAATATATTGTAGATCTCTTCACATTTGATCAGGCCGTCGGCATGGATGCCTGCACGCGTCACATTGAAATCCGCACCCACAAAAGGATAGTTTGCGGGAATCTTGTAACCGATCTCTTTTTCAAAATACCGGGCGATATCCGTGATGATGGTCGTATCCACGCCGTTCGTTGAACCCCTGAGTCCGATGTAATCTATGATGAGGGCTTCCACCGCCGGATTTCCGGTCCGTTCCCCGAGACCGAGCAGGGTGCCGTTGGCGGCGCTGCATCCGTAAAGCCAGGCGCTGGTGGCGTTGATCAGGGCCTTGTGAAAGTCGTTGTGACCATGCCATTCCAGCAGATCACCCGGGACGCCCGCCTCCTCAATGAACGCCCGGATCATTTTATCGACGCTGCGCGGCAGGGACGCCCCCGGGTAGGTCACGCCATATCCCATCGTATCGCAGAGCCTGATCTTGATATTGATGCCGCTTTGAGCACGCAGCTTCATGAGTTCAATGGCGAAGGGAATGCAGAAACCGTAAATATCGGCCCTGGTGATGTCTTCAAAATGACAGCGGGGAATGATCCCGGCGTCAAGGATGGACCGGACCGTGTCGAGATAGTCTTCCATGACTTGGCGTCTGGTTTGATTGAGCTTCAGGAAGATGTGATAATCCGATACGGAAGTCAGAATGCCCGTTTCCTTCAGGCCGGCCTCCTTCACGAGTTTTACATCCTCCCCGTGAGCCCGGATCCAGCCGGTCACTTCCGGATACCTCAAGCCCAGGCTCAGACATTTGGCGACGGCCTCCTTGTCCTTCTGGCTGTAGAGAAAGAATTCCGTCTGGCGGATCACGCCGTTTTCGCCGCCTAACCGGCTCATGAACGTGTACAGATCAACGATCTGTTTCACCGTATACGGGGGCCGCGCCTGCTGACCATCTCGGAAGGTGGTATCCGTGATGAAGATGTCGTCGGGCGGATTGATGGGAATGAGTTTATGATCAAAGTCGATCCGGCTGACCTCATCAAAGGGGAAAACATCCTTCTGGAGATTCGGCTGATCGATATCTTTCAGGTCATAGCGCCAGAAGCGGGAATGCTCATGATCCAGTACTTTTTTGTCCTTGTTCCACTTGGCCATTTTTTCTGCTCCATTTTTTAATAATCATAAACAAAAGAGGGCACTTCAAACTTCTTGTGCCCTCCTTCATGACGAATGTTCAGTCGCTTTCATTCCGCGGGGGGCACGGCCCGCGCCGGGGGGTTGTAAGGCTTGCACGCCCCGGCCGTTTTTCTGGCATTCCGGATATCGGCCGGCTTGTATCCCGCACGCGGGATCTGCAGTTTCATTCCCGGAGTGATCTTGTCCGGGTCCTTGATCACGTTCTTATTGGCGTCATAAAGAACGGGCCACAGGTACGGATCGTTATAAACGTCCTTGTATTGGGCGATCCACCACAGCGAATCTCCGTGCCTGACCTCATAGGTGGCCGGGAGCGCACGCGTATCTGCGGTACGGGCCGCCGGTTTGATTTTGTTATCTGCTGCTTCCTGATCGCGCGGCGACGGTTTATCCAGGGCCGGCTTGACGTCCGCCTTTTCGGCCGCGGGCTGTTTCTGTTCAGGCATCCCCTGCTCGGTTGCCTGAACTTTGTCCGCACTGATCGTCTGTGCCGGTTGCTTGGCGCATCCCGCAAAGATTAAAGAAAGACCGATGATCACAATGACACATACTGAAACCGGGGACCACTTTCTTTGCATCATGGTTCTTCTCCTTTGAGAGCGTCTCGTATTGTCAAATGTTGAAGCACGCGACAGCAAACAGGTTTTTATTGATATAGCCATCGCCGCCCCTTGTCAATAAAAAAGTGGATTTCGCGTTTTTAAAGGTTTCTCATTGAACAATTTTCAGGGAAAGCTCCAGCAATTGTTCGATGCTGACCTTTGAGGGGGCGTCTGTCAGCAGGCAGGCGGCCTTCTGTGTTTTCGGAAAGGCGATGACGTCCCGAATGGATTCCGCTCCGGTCATCAACATGATCAGCCGGTCGAAACCAAAGGCAATGCCGCCGTGGGGAGGCGTACCATATTCCAGGGCATCCAGCAGGAAGCCGAATTTCGCTCGCGCCTCATCCAGCCCCAGACCAAGGGCCTTGAAGATCGCGGCCTGTACGTTTTGTGAATGAATCCGGATACTGCCGCCGCCGATTTCCGAGCCGTTCAGAACAAGATCGTAGGCTCTCGCTCTGACCCGGCCGGGGTCTGTTTCGAGAAACCCAAGATCCGTCATCACGGGGGAAGTAAAAGGGTGGTGCGTGGAAACGAATCGTTTATCCGTGTCGCTGTATTCCATCAGGGGAAATTCCGTGACCCATGTGAAAGCGAAGGCCGCCGGATCAATGAGCTTGAGTTGTCTGGCCAGGTGAATCCTCAGATTGCCCAGAGAATCCCGGACAATCCCCTGCTTGTCCGCTACAAAGGCGATCAAATCCCCCTCCTGAACCTCCATCCGGGCATTGATCTGCTGGACTTCGAGCGGCTTGAGATATTTGAAAATCGGAGACGTCCATCCGTCCGGATTGACACGTGCCCAGGCCAGCCCCTTGGCGCCATAAGCGGCCACATAATCCTTCAGACCATCCAGATCCTTGCGGGACAGTTTTTTGCCGTCTTCGATCCTGATTGCCTTGATCACGCCGCCGCCGGCGGCAACTTCCTGAAACAGCGTAAAGTCACATTCCTTCACGATGTCCGTCAAGTCCTTCAATTCCATGCCAAAGCGCGTATCCGGGTTGTCCTTCCCGTAGCGCTCCATGGCGTCTTTGTAGGCAATCCTGGGGAAGGGGGTTTCCAGGGTCACCCCAAGGCAGGTTCCGAAGAGGTGCGCCATGTATCCTTCCATGATGGCGATGATGTCGTTTTCATCGATAAAGGACATTTCCAGGTCGACCTGGGTAAATTCGGGCTGACGGTCCGCCCGCAGGTCTTCGTCACGGAAGCATTTCACGATCTGGTAATAGCGGTCAAATCCCGATACCATCAAAAGCTGTTTGAAAAGCTGGGGAGATTGCGGCAGCGCATAAAACATGCCCTGATAGACCCGGCTCGGGACAAGATAATCCCGCGCCCCTTCAGGTGTACTTTTTGTCAGGAAGGGCGTTTCGATTTCGATGAATCCCCGGCCATGAAAATATTCCCGCGTGGCCGTCGCAGCCTGGCTGCGCAGTATGATCTTTTTCTGAATCTCCGGGCGTCTGAGATCCAGATACCGGTATTTCAAACGGACATTCTCGGAAATCTCTTCCCCGGCATCGAGGACAAATGGAGGCGTTTTTGACTCATTGAGAATTTCCAGCTCATCGATCATCACCTCGACCTCTCCGGTTTTCAGGTCCGGATTCGCCATGCCTTCCGGGCGTTTCCGTACCTTCCCCTGAACGGCCAGGACATATTCACTTCTGATTCGATGCGCTTCCTGATGAACGGCCGGGTTGAGCTCCGGGTTGAAGACGACCTGGACCAGACCTTCCCGGTCTCTGAAATCAACAAAGATGACGCCGCCATGGTCTCTGCGCCGCTGCACCCAGCCCATCAGGATGACGGTCTTTCCGGCATCGGTGGCCCGAAGTGCGCCACAGTAATGGGTTCTTTTCTTTACTGTAATAAATTCTGACACTTTAAAGTTTACCTCGCTTTGATATGGGCTTCGATTATTTTTTCGATCCCCTCCAGGTTGATTGTTTCCTGTGCGCTCGTTTCCATATTTCTGAATTCCAGCCTGCCCGTTGACAACTCGCGGTCGCCCACGATCAACGCGTGCCGGCAGCGCAGCTTGTCGGCCCGTTTCATCTGACTTTTCAGGCTTTTGCCGAGATAGTCCATTTCCGTGTAAATCCCTTTCATGCGGAGCCGGTTGCACAGCTCGAATGCGTATTTCTGGGCATCCGGACCCAGGGCGGCAATAAATAACTCGGGGTTCTGGTGGAACGATGCCGGATCCGCCGGGAGCAGGGCGACCAGACGCTCAAAGCCGACCGCGAATCCAATGCCGGGGATATCCGGTCCGCCGAGATCCCTGACCAGCCCGTCATAACGCCCGCCGCCTGCGATGGCATTCTGCGCCCCCAGGGATTCCGTCGTCACTTCAAAGGCCGTTCTCGTGTAGTAGTCAAGCCCGCGAACCATGAGCGGATTGATCCTGAATGACAGGCTGAACAAATTCAGATTGGACTGGACCTGCTCAAAATGATCACGGCAGTCATCGCAGATGTACTGGATGAGGCGGGGCGCCTCGTGGATTACCCCTGCGCAACGCTCATTTTTACAGTCAAAAACGCGCAGCGGGTTGGTATGGATGCGCCGCCGGCAGTCATCGCAGAGCTGATCTTCCTTTCCTTTCAGAAAGCCCGTGATGGCTTCCCTGAAGGCGGGACGGCAGGAAAAGCAGCCCAGTGTGTTGATTTCAAGGGCCGGTTCCGGCAATCCGACGGTTTTCAGGAAATGAATCAGCATGAGCATGATTTCCGCATCTGTCCTTGGGTCGTCAAGTCCCAGCAGCTCCGCATTGATCTGGTGAAACTGCCGAAATCGACCTTTCTGCGGCCGTTCCCGCCGGAACATGGGACCGATCGTATAAAGCCTGGCAACGGGATCAGCGACATGGAGGCTGTGTTCCAGATAGGCGCGGATCACCGAGGCCGTTGCTTCCGGCCGGAGTGTCAGGGTTTCTTCACCCCGGTCGAGAAACGTGTACATTTCTTTCTCAACGATATCGGTGGTTTCACCGATTCCGCGCTTGAAGAGTTCCGTTTTTTCCAGAATCGGAACCCTGATTTCCCTGAAACCGAAGGCGGTAAAGACCTCATGGGCATGGCTTTCAATAAACTGCCACTTGCCCGTTTCTTCCGGTAGAATATCCTTGAAACCTCTTACTGCGGTGACGGATTGCATAAAAAAACCTGAATGCGCTTTAAAAGTGAGTCTTCGTAACGGCGAAGCGGCGTGCTGGATAGCACATCAGGCCCTGAAAGGCAACCAAATATTGGTCTATTATCCGCCATCCGGAGAAGCCGGTCCCATAACGGCGGGATCGCCGTTCCCTCGCAGACTGAATGCGCAGATCACGGCCGTCTGTCGTGACGGTTACCGCTCCGTCCCGATCTGTTCTCAGAACTCTGATCTTCCGGGTATGATATCGGTCCAGAACGTCGGGATGGGGTAAACGAAAGATATTGTCTTTCCCGCAACTGACAATTGCGATGCGGGGGCGAACGTTGTCGAGGAATGATTCCGTACTGGATGTCAGACCGCCGTGATGAGGAACGAACAGGACATCACTGTTGATTTTAACGCCCTGATGGATAAGGCGAGCTTCGGTCGGTTCGGAGATATCGGCCGGCAACAGGATGCCGACGGCGCCGTAGGTCAGTTTCGTGACAACAGACAGATTATTGGTCTCATCGAAATTTTCCGGGTCATCAGATTTGCTGACGGGAACAACGGGATTCAGGATCCGGACATGGACCCCGTCGATAGGATCCGGAAGCGATGCCGCTGAGACCAGGCGACAGGGGATATTTCTTGTCGTTATTATTTTTTTAAAAGACTGAAATGATTCCGTATATGATTCCTGACCGCTTGACCAGACTTCCCCGACATTAAAATTCTCCACGATAAATTTCAATCCATTGAGATGATCCGGATGGACATGGGTTAGAATGACAATATCAATTCGGCGGATCTTTTCATGCCATAAAAAGGGCGCCACCACATATTTGCCGATATCAAAATCATCATTGAAAAAACCACCGCCGTCAATGAGCATGTTCTTGCCGCCGGGAAACCGGACGAGGGTCGAGCTGCCCTGACCCACATCGATTGCCGTAATCCGCAGATCCCGATTTTGTGTGTTGATGAGATGTCCGTAGAGAAGATAGCCGAAAAAGAAAATTATCACTCCGGCCAGCGCCCTCTTCAATATCCTGCCCCGCCGAAAGAATGTTTCGCTGCTGGAGGGGGGATCATGCCGCTTTATGGTCCAGTGATCCATCAGACCGAAGAGAATCAACAGCAGCAGGCAATAGACGATGATTTCAAGCGCATTCGGGGTGGCAACGTAATACGAGGCCCAGGACAGGGAGGCAAAATACTCGACCACAAACAGGGAAATGTCCACCAGGAACGCGGAAATTTTGATCAGCCAGGCCGTCAGGCACGCCGAAAAGGGCGCCGCCACAATGATAGTCATGGAGACCGGCAGGGCCATGATCCCCAGGATCGGAACAACGACAAGGTTAGCCGGAAGCGTGATCAACGACATTCTGTTGAAATAAAAGACGACCAGCGGCAGCGTGCCGAGCGTGGCGCTGACGGATACAATCATGAACAGCGCGATGTCGTACAGACGCCGGTAGATGAATAGCTGTATCCGGGGCTTTCCCGCTACAGGCGGTTTGGGAATCAAGGCGGTCAGTTTTGGCGTCATGAAAAGGATGGCGGCCACGGCGGAAAAGGACAACTGAAAAGAAATATCGAAGAGGGAAGGGGGCCAGACCACGAGAATCACCAGGGCTGCCAATGCCAGGGTATGATAAAGATCCCGCTCCTTTCCCAGAAGAATGGCGATGAGAAACGCCAGTGCCATAATGGCGGCCCGAACGACCGAAATCCCCATCCCTGCGATCAAGGTGAAGCTGGCAATGGGAATGAAGGAAAGGGCCAGGGAGACTTTCGTGATGTTGAATCTCAGCAGCAGATATTCCGATGTTTTCACGATCGTGCGGACGATCAGGATCGAGAAAAACGCGATGATTCCGACATTAAATCCGGAAATGGCGAGGATGTGAGAAACGCCGGTCCGGTTGAATTGGTCCTGGATCTCCTTCGGGATTTCTCTCTGATCCCCGAGAATCATGGCCTGAATAATCTCGCCGGCCGGCGATCCGGCATTGGCCCGAATGGCTGTTTTCAAGTGACGCCGGAACGCTTCGAGCTGCATTCGCAGCGGCTGACCCTGGTTTTCCCGAAGAATAATGAGATTGGCCGGATTACTAATGAACCCCTGGACCAGAATCCCCTTGAAACGAAGGGTTCTTTCGTAATCAAATCCGCCGGGATTGTGAAAACTGTGCGGAATCTTCAGTTTCGTCTTGAACCGGATGATCTGTCCATACCTGAATATATCGTCCGTCGCGCAATTCAGCAGGATTTTGCCGTTCACGGGGATAACGGTGTCATGGGTTCGCAGTCGCTGCGAGGAAACGATCAGCTGGATTTTATCCGGGAAGACCTGAGGGGGGGCCGATATCAGTCCTTCCACGGTTAATTGGTCCGGTCCCGCATGCTGCACGATATGCGCCGGGCCAGGTTTTTCGTAGAGATAGAGGTTGATATTCAGGACGGATAACACGAACGTGACGATCATGGCGGCCGGCATGATCAGACATTTAAGACCCCTCCATAGGCTGACAAGGATCGCGATCAGACCCAGGATCAAGCCGGGCAACAACCACAAACCGGGCATTTCAAAGATATACCCGGAGGAAATCCCTGCAATGACGGCAATCAAGAGGGGCAGTAGTGGTCTTTGCATCGTTGAAATCGTCTTAATTGATGAAATGTTTTTGCAAAGTATTATCAAAGTATTATATAGCACAGCGCAGGCGAAGATGCCTGACAAAAAATATGATCTCGGGATTCCAGATGGTCCAGGCTGAAAATATAGATAGCCGGGTTCGCTATTTGATGCTGGCCAGAGTGGCGGTCATCACCATTCTGCTGGGCATCGCCACGTTTGTGGAACTCAAGGGCGAAGAGTTTTTGCCGGAGATATCGCTCTATTCATTTTACGTCATCGTCATTGCCGCTTACATTCTTTCAGCCTTTTATTACATCATTTTGCATCTCACGTTAAACCTGAAAATCAATCTCTATTTTCAGGCGCTCTGCGACGTGCTCATGATAACGGGACTCGTATATGCCACGGGGGGAATCCAGAGCATTTACGCTGTGTTCTATACCATTGTCATCATCTACTCGGTTATATTCCTGGGCAGACGGGGGGGATTGATCATCGCCTCGGCGTGCGGCATCTTTTACGGGGGGCTGCTTGACCTGGAGTATTATAAAATCCTGATTCCCTCTTATGCGCTGATAAAAGACATCTCTTTCAGCGCGGGCTATGTCTTTTCGAGAATCATTATCTACATCTTTTCATTCTACCTGGTGGCGATTCTTGCGAGTTTCGTCGTGGAAAAGGAAAGAAAAACGAGAACCCTGCTGGAAGAAAAGGTCACCGCTTTCGACCAGCTCGATCTGCTGCATCGCAGTATTATTGAATCCATCGACACGGGAATTGTAACCGTCGATCTCCTGGGCCGCATCAAATCGTTCAACCGTGCGGCCGAAGAAATCACGGGCTATGCGTCACCAGATATTGAAAATCTTAATATTATTGATGTTATTCCTGAATATGGAGAACTGCGTGAAAAATTGAACCGGGGCGCCGAATCGGACTCCCGGAAAAACCGGGTCGAGATAATGCTCCAAAGGAAATCCGGGGCGTCTCTTGTGCTGGGTTGTTCCATCTCCTTCCTGAAAGACAGCCAGGGAGCAAGGATTGGCGATATTCTGGTTTTTCAGGATTTGACCGAGATCAAAGAAATGGAACGCCATCTCGAAACGAGCAGGCGACTTGCCTTCGTCGGCGAAATGGCCGCCGGCCTTGCCCATGAAATGAGAAATCCGCTGGCATCGATCGGCGGTTCCATTCAGATGCTGCACAAGGGCCTTGATCTGAGTTTGTCGGATGAGCGCCTGATGCAGATCATTCTGAGAGGAAAGGATCAGCTGGAAAGCTTCATGAAGGATTTCTTGCTCCTGTCCAGGCCGACACCCGGGATTCATGAAGCATTTAAAATTGATGAGATCATCGATGACGTTCTCGATACCATTAAGTATGTGCCGGACTGGCGGGACCAGATCGAAATCATGAGATCCTCGACGAATCAGCTTGAAATCTTCGCCAGTAAAACTGAGATCAGGCAGCTGATCTGGAACCTGGTGATGAATGCGGTCCAGGCTATGCCCGATGGCGGCAGGCTCAGTATCAACACGCGTGATGCGATGCTGACAGGATCCATCCCGGCCCTGGAATTTGAAATCATTGACGACGGACTTGGGATTAATGAAAGCAATCTCGGTAAAATATTTGAACCATTTTTTACGACCAAGGAAAAGGGAACGGGGCTTGGTCTGGCGATTGTCAACCGGATTGTCGATGGTTATCTCGGGACAATCATGGTCGACAGCGTACCGGGACGCGGCACCAAATTCTCTATCAGGCTGCCCCGCAACACTTAAGGAGATGTGAAAATGGCAAACATTCTTGTCCTCGACGACGACAAGGGAATGAGGGAGTTTCTTGAGATCATGCTCAATCGCGAGGGCTACAAGGTAAGCTGCGCGGCGGATGCGGAAAAGGCTCTGATCCTCTGTAAAAAACAGAAATTCGATTTGATTCTTACGGATCTGAAAATGCCCAAAATCGACGGCATCGAGTTTCTGAAACGCAGTCGCGATATCTGTCCGGAATCACTGGTGATCCTTATGACCGCCTACGCATCCGGGGAAACCGCCGTGTCCGCCATGAAAGAGGGCGCCTATGATTATATTGAAAAGGATTTTGATATCGACGATCTGAAGGTCCTGATTCAGCAGGCATTAACCAAAAAGGGCGTCATGAAGGAAGGCGCCCAGTTCATCAGGGAAGTCGAAGGCGCCGTTAGTTTTGGCCGCATGATCGGCAGCAGCAAGGAAATACTGAAGGTCTATGCGCTGATCAACAAGGTGGCCGCAACATCCACCAACATATTGATCCTGGGAGAAAGCGGCACAGGCAAGGAATTGGCGGCCAGGGCCATCCACGAAAACAGTCCCGGAGCAGATTCCCCATTCATTACGATCAACTGCGGCGGCATCCCGGAAACCCTGCTTGAGTCTGAATTATTCGGTTATATGAGAGGCTCTTTCACGGGCGCCCATGCGGATAAGCCGGGCCTCTTCGAAATGGCCAGTGGCGGAACAATATTTCTTGATGAAATCGGTGAGTTACCGCCTGTTCTTCAAGTTAAACTTTTAAGAGTCGTTCAGGAAAAGTCATTCCGGCGGATCGGGGGTTCGGAGGATATCAAGGTCGATGTCCGGATTATTTCAGCCACCAACCAGAACCTGGATGAAAAAGTCAAGGACGGGTCATTCCGTGAAGATCTTTACTATCGCCTGAATGTCATTCCGATCCATCTTCCGCCGCTGCGGGAACGGAAGGACGACATTCCCGTTCTGACCAAGCATTTCATCGAAAAATATTCCAGAGCATTCAATAAGGAAATTAGAACGATTTCCCTGTATGCACTGGAGCTGCTGATGGGGTATCAGTTTCCGGGCAATATCCGGGAGCTGGAAAACATCATTGAACGCAGCGTTGCGCTGGAATCCTCCAACATCATTCTGCCCGAAAATCTCATCCTTTCAAAAGACTCCAAAGAACAGAAAACTTTTCAGGATTTTGACATCCCCGAGCAGGGCGTTCACCTCAATGCTGTTTTGGCAAACTATGAAAGACAATGGATTGCAAAGGCTCTGGACAAATCCATGGGCTCAAAGACAAAAGCGGCAGAGCTCCTTCATGTTACAGCGGATTCGTTGCGTTACCGGATTGAAAAACTTGGGTTGGAAGACAAACCGGAAAAATAATTTCTTGACATTATTGCTTTCCGCCTCTATAAGTGCCTCACAAAGGGCAGGTGCAACGTATGGACAATTCAAGCAACATGGGTCGCAAGGCAGTTCAGTTTTTTGCTTTCTTTAGCTTTTTTAGCGGGGTCTGCCTGCCACGCTCATGATTGTGCATGAGACATTGGCCGTGGGCAGACCTCTTTACTGCCCACGGTTTTTTTTATCTTGAGGCCGTGGAAAAAATTCCATGGCCTTTTTTATTGATCAGGAGGAAGGGAAAATGAAACGAATGCTCAAATGGCTGGTTATTATGGCGGTGGTCGCGGGTTTAGCCCTGCCGGGGCAGGCAACACGCGCGGATGCCGCAACGATCAAAGTCGGGGCGGCGATCAATCTGACCGGTCCGGCATCCACCTGGGGACAGTATCACGCCAAAGGACAGCAGGATTATTTCCGCTATGTCAATGACGTCAAGGGGGGTGTCGCCGGCCGGCGGATCGAGATGATCCTCGTGGACACGGGCTACAAGGTTACCGATGCGGTTGCCGCAGTGCGGAAATTCGCCGTTTCCGACAATGTGGATATGATCGCCACCTGGAGCGCCGGAGAGGGCCTTGCGGCGAAGCCCATCATCCAGGAGTACAAGATTCCGACCATCAATTATTCGACGAGTTGGGAAATCCTTGAGGCGCCCATTGGCTACATGTACCTGCCGTTCGGCAGCTACCGCATGGACTGCTATGCGGTTATTGACTATATCCTCACCATTCACAGGGGAAAAGAGCGGCCGAAAATCGGTCTTCTGACCTACAACAACGCCTATGGGCGCTCCATCCATCAGCCGACGCGGGAGTACGCCGCCGGCAAGCAGGTGGATATCGTCGCCATCGAAGAATTTCCGCCCAAAACGGTGGACCTGTCGACGGAACTCCTGCGCCTCAAACAGAAGGGGGCCGAGTACATCTTCATGCAGATGCTGCCGTCAGCCATCATCACGGCTTTCAAGAGCGCCGACCGGATCAGCTACAATCCCCAGTTTCTCGGAACCTGGACCTCCACGGATCCGGACTTTTTCAAAATGGGAAAGGGGCTCATCCGCGACCGCCTGAAAATGCAGTTTCCCGGCGGGCTGCCCTCCGACAGGACAGCCGGCATGAAACTCATGGATGAACTCACCAGGCGCTACAGGAGTGTTGACCGGTTTGACGCGGCCTACTGGGAGGGCGTCGTGGTCGGCGTCATCATGGAACGGGCGTTCATCCGGGCCAATGAAGCCTCAAAGCAGATCAACCGGGACACCATTAACAAGGCGATGGAATCATTCCGCAACGAAAAGTTCGATGGTCTTGTTCCGGATATCACTTACACGAAAACAGATCATGGCGCCTCGTTCAAGGCCAGGATGGTGCGGGTCCGGGAGGACGGGACGTATGTTCCCCTGACGAACTTCTATACGCCCGGCAAGGAAAAAATCAAGCTCATCAAGTAACCTTAAAGTTACCCCCACCCCTCCCTTCCCCTCGACGGGGGAGGGATACAGGGAGGGGGCATTTTCATAGAAAATAGGAAGATGAAATCATTACGAGGCCAGCCAGGGATTTTTCATAACCGCAGTCGGGAGGATAGCGTCGCCGATCTGGAGGTGATGAATTTATCTTTGCATTTCGGCGGCGTCAAGGCCCTCAATCAGGTCGATCTGACGGTCAATACCGGCGAACTGGTGGCGGTCATCGGACCGAACGGTGCCGGCAAGACCAGCCTGCTGAACTGCCTGACCGGGTTTTACCGGCCGCAGACGGGCCATATCCGCTTTAACGGCAGGGATATCACCCATCTGCCCCCGCATGCGCTGGTCGGGCTTGGCATCGGACGGACCTTTCAGAATATTGAGCTGTTCCCCGGCATGACCGTTTTGTCCAACATGCTGCTGGCGCGCCATATCCATTGCCGTTATGATCTGGGACCGGCGGCGCTCTTCTCGTCTTCGGTTCGCAAAGAGGAAATCCGCCATCGCGAGATTCTCGAGGAGGTGATTGATTTTCTGGAAATGCAGGCCATCCGGAAAAAGAATGTGGGATCTCTTCCCTATGGTCTCATGAAGCGCGTGGAACTCGGCCGCGCCCTGGCGCTGGAACCGAAACTGCTGGTGCTGGACGAGCCTTTTGCCGGGATGAACCTTGAAGAGAAGGAAGACATGGTTCGTTTCCTTGTCGAATTGAACGAATCCTGGGGGCAGACCATGATCCTCGTGGAACACGACATGTCCATTGTCATGAGCATTTCAAAGCGCATCATGGTCCTGAATTTCGGTGAAAAACTCGCAGAGGGTTTACCGGAATATGTCAGTAACCACCCGGAGGTCATCAAGGCCTATCTGGGCGATCCAGGAAACCTTTAGTGAAAACGGATATGACAGCATCTGTAACCGAAAAAACACTGCCCCAGGTCCTGGCCCTTCAGGCCGAGCGTCTCGGTTCCGGCACGATCGCCGTCCGCGAAAAGGCCCTGGGCATCTGGCAAACCTACTCTTGGACGGACTATTTTCGATACGTGAGGCATGTCGGCGCCGGATTGCTTGCGCTGGGTCTCAAGCGCGGTGAATGTGTCGGAATCATTGCCAACAATCACCCCGAATGGCTGTTTGGCGAACTCGGTGTCCAGTCAGTGGGTGGAGTGAGCCTGAATCTGTTTACCTCTTCGGTCAGTGAAGAGCTCTGCCTGGCCCTGAACCGCGTTCAGGCCGCCTGCGTGGTGGTGCAGGATCAGGAGCAGGTCGATAAATTGCTGGAGTCCAGGCATAAACTGCCCCATGTCCGCCGCGTCGTTTATATCGACCCCACCTGCATGAGAACCTATGCAAACGATCCCTGGCTCCTGAGTTTCCAGGACCTGATCCGCATGGGAGAAGCCTTTGACCGGGAATATCCGGATCGCTTTGCCGCCGAATTGCACCGGGGCGGCCGGGATGACTGCGCGCTCATGATCCTGACCTCCGGGACGACCGGCATGCCGAAACTCGCCATGCTCTCTCACCGCAACCTGACGGCCATAGCAGCCAGCTGGGTCGAGGCCATGAAGATCATGCCGGGTGAAAACTGGATTTCCATGTCCCCGCCGGCCTGGATTGTCGACCAGATGTGGGGTGTGGGCGTCGCACTCGTCGGGGGGATGACCATGAATTTTCCGGAAACCCAGGAAACCGTCCTGGAGGATTTCCGCGAAATCGGCCCGTCGCTTTTGATCAGCGCCTCGCGGTTCTGGGAAGACCTGGCTTCCAGGATTTTGGTAAAAATGTCCGA
Organism: uncultured delta proteobacterium; assembly: GCA_963743175.1. GTDB lineage: Bacteria > Desulfobacterota > Syntrophia > Syntrophales > Fen-1087 > JAPLJM01. The sequence goes on from CAVUOQ010000015.1 coordinate 33,686, forward strand.
TGCCGGCCTGCTCAAGCGAATATGCTTTGAATGGGCGAAAAAGATCGGGAAAATGGTTACTGGGCACGCATCCCGAAACAACGGGATTCCGTGGTTTCTGAACATCCTGCACCGTCTCGCCGCCTGGACGGTTTATCGCCCCCTCCTGGATCGTACCGGCTGTGCAAACCTGCGCAGCGCCTTTACGGGCGGGCATCCCATCAGTCCGGATGTCATCGGCTTCTTTCGCACGATCGGCCTGAACCTCAAGCAATGCTACGGCCTGACGGAGGCGGGCGGTATTTTTCAGATCCAGCCGGATGATCAGGTCAAGCTGGAGACGGTCGGAAAACCCGTTCCGGGCGTTCAGGTTCGTATTTCTGAAGATCAGGAGGTCCTTGTTCGCAGCGGCTCGGTGTTCAGCGGTTATTATCAGGACTTCCAGGCAACGGAAGCCGCCTTTCAGGAGGGATGGCTGAGAACCGGCGACGCCGGCTACATCGACAAGGACGGCCACCTGCTCATCATCGGCCGCAAAGAGGAGATCATCCGCAACAAGGGCGGGGACGCCTTTTCACCGGATTTTATTGAAACCCGTTTGAAATTCAGTCCGTATATCAAGGAGGCCGTTGTCTTCGGGGAAGGGCGGCCCTATATCACGCTCATGGTGAACATTGATTTCGGCAACGTGGGGGTCTGGGCGGAGGAGCGCATGATTCCCTATACGACCTACATGGATCTTTCCCAGCAGCAGGCCGTGGCGGAGCTGATTACAGGTGAAATCAGAAAGGTCAACGAGCAGTTGCCGGAGGTCATGAAGGTCAGGAAATTCTTCCTGCTCTACAAGCTCCTGGACGCCGACGATGAGGAACTGACCCGGACCGGCAAGGTGCGCCGGCGTTTTGTCTATGGACTTTATCTCAAGCTGATTGAGTCCATGTACCGGGATCAGCCGGAAGTGGATGTGAAAGCAAAGGTTCAGTACCGGGACGGTCAGATCGGCAAGGTGGAAACCCGGGTAAAAATCATATCGCTGTAAGGAGAAAACGGTCATGGATTTTTTTGTTCAGCTGCTCGTCAACGGGATCAGTATCGGCTTATTGTACGGACTCTCGGCGATGGGTTTTGTCATGATTTTCAAATCCTCCAGCGTCCTGAATTTTGCTCACGGGGAACTGCTGGCCTTTGGGGCGTTTCTCTTCCTGGCGCTCATCACGTGGGCACAACTGCCGCTGCCGGTAGCTTTCCTGGCGACTCTGGCCGGCTGTTTCGCCCTGGGGTTCCTTATCGAGCGCGTTTTCCTGCGACCCCTGATCGGGGAACCGCTGATCTTCGTGATCATGCTCACCGTGGGGCTGGCGGCCATGTTCAAAGGTCTGCTGCTTTTTGTGTGGGGGGGGAATCTCCATACCTTTCCCGAGTTTCTGCCGGAAGCGATGGGCATCGACTGGGGAATCGTCCATGTTGCACCCGTTTATGTGGCCACCCTGTTGATCGGTATGATATTTCTGTTGCTCTTTGGTCTGTTTTTCAAATATTCCTCGCAGGGGATCTATATGCGGTCCGTGGCCGACAACCAGCGGGCGGCCCTGTCCCTCGGGGTGCATGTGAAACGCGTTTTTGCACTGTCCTGGGCGATTGCCGCTCTGGTCGCCGGCATGAGCGGCATCGTGCTGGGCATTATCAACGGGATCAATGTCCATGACCTGAGCGCAATCGGCCTGAAGGTTTTTCCCGTGATCATCCTGGGCGGCCTGGACAGCATTGGCGGCGCCATCATCGGCGGTCTGATTATCGGCCTGCTCGAAACCTTCACGGGGGGCTATCTGTCGCCCGGGCTGCGCGATGTGGTGCCTTATATCGTACTGGTCGTGATCCTGCTGGTCAAGCCTTATGGTCTCTTCGGCCTGAAGGAAATTGAACGGGTCTGATCAACAAACTGACGGAATTCGACGGCTTCGTTAAAAGTCCTTTTTCCCCTCTCCTGGCGGGAGGGGACGAAGGGGAGGGGGAGGGAATTCTTGACTTTTTACAGGGGCGACAAAGGGTGAATAAATGAAGATCAAAAAGTGGCAATTCCACCCGTGCGGCAATTACCGCGAACACTACGCACAGGAATTGAGTATCTTTGAGACGGATTTTGGCCGGCTCTGGCTGGGTATCGGGATTATGGCGCTCTTTGGGATCGTTCCCTGGGTCTTCAGCCCCTACATGATCTATGTGTTCAATACGATCGGGATTGCTGCGATTGCCGTGATCGGGCTGAACATCCTGATCGGCTTTACCGGGCAGATTTCCCTCGGGCACGGCGCCTTTTTCGGTGTGGGCGCCTACGCAGCGGCTATTCTCGCAACAACCCTGGATTTCCCGTTTTATCTATCCATTCCGGCCGCCGCCGTCATCACGGCCATGGTCGGCATGGTTTTCGGCACGCCCTCGGTGCGGCTCAAGGGACTCTATCTGACCATTGCCACACTGGCGGGTCAGTTCATCATTGAATACATCCTGCTGCGTTGGGAAAGTCTGACCAAGGGGACCATGGGAATGATCCTGCCGAAGCCCTCTATTTTAGGGTGGGAATTGAGCGGCGACCGGGTTTTCTTTTTTATGATCTTTGCCTGCCTTATCCTGATGGCCTGGATCGCGGTGAACCTGATCCGTACGAAATACGGCAGGGCCTTCATCGCCATCCGTGACAATGACCGGGCGGCCGAAGGCATGGGCATTCCGATCTTTCGATACAAGCTTCTGGCCTTTGGCATCAGTTCATTCTATGCCGGCTTTGCAGGCGCCCTCTATGCCTATTACAGCGTCAGCATCACCACGGAACCCTTCACCCTGAGCCTTTCCGTGGAGTATATCGCCATGGTGATCATCGGCGGCATGGGCAACATCACCGGATCTATCTTCGGCGCCATTTTCATCACCGGACTCAATGAGATACTGCGCTGGCTCACGGAACTGCTCATGAACATGGGGGTCGTCAGCGGTTCCGGCCTGAATATGGCGCCACTGCGCGAATTTACTTTCGGCCTGGCGATTGTGCTGTTCATTATTTTCGAACCAAGGGGTTTGGCGGAGGTCTGGCGGATTGTGCGTTCGAGTTTCCGGCTATGGCCGTTTTCATATTGAGAGACTTTTGAAAAATGGTTCGCAAGCGGCGAATCAAATGTTTTCCGCCTTTCCAGTAATGACGTTAACGGTTTGTAATATATCATGATAACGCCTGGTTATCTTCTTAGCGGAAAAGATTTTTGAGCCGCGGCGAAGCCATTTTTCAGAGGTTATGCAAAGCTCTCATTGAAGGTAAGCGTCCATGAATGAAACAATGATTAAAATCAATAATATATCCGTTGTTTACTCCGACGTGATTCAGGTGCTCAAAGGCGTGTCGCTGCACGTGGAAAAAGGGCATATCGTGTCCCTGTTAGGCAGTAACGGCGCCGGCAAAACAACAACCCTGAAGGCCATCTCCGGCCTCCTGAAGCCGGAGAACGGAAAGGTCACCGACGGCACGATCCTGTTTAATGACCAGCCCATTCACAATCACTCGCCCGAAACCATCACGCGCATGGGCATCATCCAGGTTCTGGAAGGCCGCCAGCCCTTCAAATACCTGACCATCGAGGAAAATCTGAGGGTCGGAACGGCAACCCGCTGGGGGAAGCCCTACCGGCAGGACATGGAGCTGGTTTATCACTACTTCCCGGCTCTTCTGGCGCGCCGGAAAGCTCTGGCGGGGTATTGCAGCGGCGGGGAACTGCAGATGCTCGTTATGGGAAGGGCGCTCATGGCGCATCCGCAGCTTCTCCTGCTGGATGAACCGTCGTTGGGCCTTGCACCCCTGGTGGTCCGTGAAATCTTTCAGATCATCAAAAAAATCAATGAAGAGCAGGCGACCACCATCATTTTAGTCGAGCAGAACGCACGGATGGCCCTGCAGATCGCCCATTACGCCTATGTCATGGAAAACGGCAAGATCGTCATGGAAGGAAGAGCTGAAGAGCTGGTCGAGAACCCCGACGTCAAGGAATTTTATTTAGGGATGGCGGCCACAGGCATCGCCAAATCTTACCGGGATGTTAAATCCTACCGTCGGCGGAAACGATGGCTGTAGCGGGTAAACGATGGGAGGTAAGACCCCTTGGCCGGCGCTATTTTATATCGCCATGAGCTTCTGGACGGTGACATCCTTCATCTTGAGCTGAATATCGGAAGATCCGTTGTAGCTGTTGATCTGGGGGGTAAAGGCAATATCCAGATGGGGGCCGGAGAGGGTGTTAAGAAAATGTCCCTTGCTGAACCAGATGGAATTGCAGGAAACCCCATCCCCGTTGACCCGCATGCGAAGATGATTGTTGCCGACGATGGAGGACGCGCTGACATTGACGTTGCGGGCGCAAAGCACCGGTTCGGGATTCTGACTGCCGAAGGGCGCCAGCATATCCAGCTCCACCAACAGGGCATGATTCACGTCGCTGAGCTGACAGTAAGCGTCGATTGTGGTATGGGAAACAAAATCGACCAGCATCGCCTCCTCCTTGATGACGGCATCGAGCTGATCGGTGAAGGCTTGTATTTCTTCTTCTTTGATGGAGATTCCCGCGGCAAAGCGGTGCCCTCCGTACGTCAGCAGGCGTGAATCACATTGTTTCAGTCCTTCGTAAATATTAAATGCGGATACACTCCTGCCGGAGCCTTTTCCAATCCCATCCTTCAGGCTGATCAGAATGGCCGGGCGGCAATATCGGTCAACCAGACGGGAGGCTACAATCCCGATGACACCGGGATGCCACTTCGGTGAAGCGAAGACAAGCACGCTCTTTTTTGCCATATCCGTATTTTCTCCAATGCTCGCCTCGATTTCAGAAAAAATCACCTTTTCCATGGCCTGCCGCTTGCGGTTACAGATATCCAGTTTTCTGGCCAGGTCCCGGGCTTCCTCGATGTTGTCCGTCAGCAGCAGCCGGACGGCATCGAGCGGCGAACCGATGCGCCCCGCCGCGTTGATCCGGGGAACCAGGCAGAAGGATGCCTTGCCGGAGTCGATGACCTGATTTTCAATCCCGCAGACTTCCTTCAGGGCCGCCAGGCCGGTGCGCTTGTTTTCCGTGATCAGCTCCAGGCCGACTTTCGTAAAAATGCGGTTTTCGTCCAGCATGGGCGATATATCGCCGATGGTGCCGATTGCGACCAGATCCAGATATTCCCGGAGATTCGGATAGCGCCTCTGTGTCCAGAATCCCTCCTTGCGGAGCAGCCCCCTGAGCGCAATCAGGAAATTAAAGGCAATCCCCACGGCGGCCAGGTACTTGAAGGGAAAAGAACAGTCGGACTGGTTGGGATTGACAACGGCCACGGCATCGGGAATCGTGCCGGGAACTTCGTGGTGATCCAGGATAATGGTGTCCAGTCCGATGGACCGGGCATAGCTTACGGCATCATAATCGGAAATACCGCAGTCAATGGTGATAATCAGGCTGCTTCCCCCTTTTTTGATCTTGTCCACGGCGTTCTTGTTGAGCCCGTATCCTTCGAGGATCCGGTCGGGGATGTAATAATCGACCAAAGGATGGACCTGTTGAATGAATTTTGTCATGACGGCGACAGAGGTAATCCCGTCGGCATCGTAATCGCCATAGACGGTGATTTTTTCGCGGTTATGGATGGCCTTGATGACCCTTTCGGCGGCCTTGTGCATATCCTTCAACAGGAACGGATTATGGAGATCCTGTAGGGAGGGGGCCAGGTAGCGCCTTGCGTCACCGGGGTCCAGGATATCCCGGCCGGCCAGAATCCGGGACACGATGGGATGGATGCCGAGCTCTTTGATCAGGTTATCTTGAACAGCCTGACTCGGTAACGCCGTTCTCCACTGAGTCAAGGGCAGGGTTGTCGCACTCATGAATATCTTCTGCTTTCCAGTTAATGGATTGTTATGTCGTTATCTTACAAATATGGGAATCCCTGTCAAGCAGAGAATTGAAATCGCCCTAATTAATACTTGATCCGCTCATTTGCACGGATGTCAGCATCGGAGGCAGCACCTCTCGGCAGGGCAATATGGGGGAACTTACACCGTGTCCTTTGAAAACATTCGCGAAGTCGTTTTTCGCCAGCATGCGGAAAGATTATATGGACAGATAAAGATGACGGATGGAAACAGCATCGAGCCGGTCATCGGTAAGGATAAAAAGGCCTATGGATGGGCGAAGTTCGGTACCTTCCAGATCCGGCTCAATGACCTGAAAAAAATGATCATCGAGCCCGCCTTGCAGAAAAAGAGCTGAAAAAAAGTTACCCTACAGGGCCTTCTTGACAAAACCGGAGCGGATGCAGCGGGTGCAGACCTTCACGCGTTTCACAGCCTTCGATTTTTCATCCACACAGCGCACTTTCTGCAGATTGGGAAACCATACTTTTTTGGTTTTATTATTGGCGTGGCTGACTTTATTGCCCACGACGGGCTTCTTACCGCATACTTCACAGATTCTGGACATGAGACAACTCCTTGATAATGAATCGTGGGCTTCTAAACCATAAGGACCAAATATGCAAGTCTTTTTTACGACCTTGTCATAAATTTCTTAATTTTTCATGGAGGGCGGCTGTCCGGTGGACTCCAGCACGCGCATCCAGACATTCCCATCGGGGTTGACTTTTGCGCCGGAGCCGACCATTTTCAAAGGCAAATGTACGTATTCATCCTTCATGAGCCCCACCAGCATGCCCGTTTTTCCGGTCATGCCCGCGTGTACGGCGTACTGCCCCAAGGCGCCGCAGTAGATGCTGTCGCTGGCATTGGCAGGGACGCTGCGGATGATATAGCTTGGGTCGATGTATTTCAGATTGACTTCCATGTCTTTCTGCTTGAAGTAATCCTCGATCCGGGTTTTCAGAAAGGGTCCGATATCCTGCAGCCGGAGATTGCCCGATGCGTCCGTTACGACGGGTCCGTCTTCCCGGTGCATCAATTCCTGGCCGGCGCCCTCGGCAATGAGGATCAAGCAATGATTGCGCAGCAGGAGCCGGCGTTCCAGGAATTTAAGAAGACCATTTTTCCCTTCCAGGTCAAAGGGAACTTCCGGAATCAGGACATAGTTTACATCACTCATGGCCAGGGCCGCGCCTGTGGCGATATGGCCGGACTGGCGACCCATGATTTTCACGAGTCCTATGCCCATCGGCGCGCCTTTGGCCTCAACATGCGCGCACTCGATGGCTTTGACCGCCTCGGAAATGGCCGTATCATAACCGAAGGTTTTCTGGATCAGGTTCAAATCATTGTCGATGGTCTTCGGGATGCCGATGACGCTGACGTTGAGGTTTCTTTTTGTGATTTCGTCGGTGATATATTCAGCCGCCCGCATGGTCCCGTCACCGCCGATGCAGAACAGGATGTCGATATTCATGCGCTTCAGGGCGTTCACGATTTCCCCGATCTCCTGCCTGCCCCGCGATGAGGAAAGAATGCTCCCGCCGATGGCATGGATGTCTTTTACCACTTCCGGCAAGAGTTCGACGACCTCGTGTCTGTATTTCGGGATGAACCCCTGAAAGCCGTATCGGATGCCGATAATGTTTTGCACGCCGTAGCGGTAGTAAAGCTCCATCACCACGGCGCGGATCACGTCGTTGATTCCCGGACAGAGCCCGCCGCACGTGACAATCGCCGCTTTCGTCTTGGCCGGATCAAAAAAGATCTTAGCGCGCGGTCCGGCAACTTCGATTGATAGCGGCAAGCCGTCCGGCGCCTTTAAGTCGGCGTAATGATGAAGATCGACATTAAAAAGGACCCTCCGATGGTCGGTTGTATAATAACTGACATTCAGCGGTGAATCGATGGTGCATTCACCCAGACTCTGAATCGTGAAGTCATAGGGGGTATCCTGATCCATCTGATCTGCTCCTTTTAAAAGCCGGCTAAGGGTGGATTGTGCGCTGCAAACTCCGGCATGACCGGGCCGTCCTGAACGATGACCTTCCGGCCCGAAATGAGAAGCCTTCCTTCGGCATAAAGCTGGATGGCCTGCGGATAAATCCGGTGTTCCTCACGGAGGATTCTCGCCGCCAGCGTGTCGGCCGTGTCGTGCGGGAGCACGGGCACAACGGCCTGAATGATGACGGGTCCCGTATCGACCCCCTGATCGGCAAAATGAACCGTACATCCAGAGAATTTCACGCCATAGTCAATCGCCTGTTGCTGCACATGGGTACCCGGGAAGGCGGGAAGCAGGGCCGGGTGGATATTCATGATTCGCATGGGAAAGACGTTCAGAAACAAGGGGGTCAATACCCTCATGAAACCGGCCATGACCACCAGTTCCACCCCATGGGACTGCAGGATGTCGATCATGCGCCGATCGAAATCCTCGCGTGTTCGGAAGTCCTGATGCCGGATCACAACCGCCGGTATTCCGTGTTTCGCGCACCGCTCCAGGGCGAAGGCGTCGGACTTGTTGCTGATCGTCACGCTGATTTCGGCACGGAGGGCGCCTGCCTGAATCCGGTCAATGATGGATTGCAGGTTGGAACCGCTGCCCGATACCAGGACGCCAAGCCTGAGCTTATTAACCGACGTCATATCAATACCACCTGGGGCTTATCGGCCCCTCTCTTTTCCACCGTACCCAAGATATATGCCTTTTCACCCAGCATTACAAGGCGCTCCATGATGTCCCCGGACTCTTTTTCAGAAACGATCACAATCATGCCGATGCCCATGTTGAAGACGCGGAACATTTCCTGATCCTCGATCCGGCCCATCTCACGGATAACATGGAAAATGGCCGGGATCTCCCAGGCACCTTTCCGGATGACCGCGCAGCAGGGTGCGGGAAGGATGCGCGGGATATTATCGAGAAAACCACCGCCCGTAATATGCACCAGCCCCTTGATGTTAAAACCTTTCAGAAGCTTCAGTAGAGATTTTACGTAAATTTTCGTCGGGCGCAGCAGCTCCATCCCGATGGATTCGTCCAGACCGGGAACCGAATCATGAACATTGAGCCCCCCGTCGTCGAAAAGAACCTTTCTGGCCAGCGAAAAGCCGTTGCTGTGCAGGCCGCTAGAGGCAAGGCCGATGATCCGGTCGCCCACGCTGATAGCGGCGCCGTCAATGAGTTTATCCGCCTCCACGACGCCGACACAGAAGCCGGCCAGATCGTATTCGTTTTCAGCATAGAATCCGGGCATTTCCGCTGTTTCGCCGCCGATCAGGGCGCAGCCGGCCTCCTGGCATCCGCGCACGATGCCTTCTATGATCTGCACGCTCTGCTCGAGGCCGATTTTCCCGGTGGCGATATAGTCCAGAAAAAACAGCGGCTCCGCGCCCTGCACGATCACATCATTGACGGACATGGCCACGAGGTCGATGCCGACGGTATCGTGCTTATTCATGCTCTGGGCCACTTTGAGCTTTGTTCCGACGCCGTCGGTGGAGGATACCAGAATCGGGTTTTTGAATTTTTCCACATCGAGCCGGAACAGCGCGCCAAAACCGCCGATGCCGCTCATGACCTCCTTGCGCGCCGTCGTTTTAATCATGGGTTTGATTTTTTCGACAAACAGGTTCGCCTTGTCGATATCGACCCCCGCGCCTTTATAGGTAGCATGTTCATTCATAATTACTCCAGTGAATATAAATAGATAGACGTGTCATGGGAACGATTCGGCGCCTGTTTGAGAGCGCCATGAACAGGCACTGCTTTTAACGCAACCGCCTTCAAATGTCAAATCCTGATTTATGACACCTGTCACTTTTTGCTTGCGTAACGGATCCCGATTTGTTAGTGTAAGACGTGGATTTTATTTGAAATCAGTATACTCAGGGGTACCGGAACGCCTTGGACCGTTTAATCGACATCCTGACGAAAATTGAACAGCCGCTGCTTTTCTCCTCCCGCGAGGACTATAAACACCTGCCCCTCGTCAAAGATCTGGAGATAACCATCTCGAATCTTCTGACGAAGCTGCTTCAGGCTCTCCCGTCAGCCGCAATCGATGCGCAAACGGGTATGGATGTCGGGCGACTCGCGCAGAAATTCCAGGAGCTCTTCAGGGGATATGATGCGCTGCCCCTTGAAGAAAAAAAAGAGATTCTTCAAAAATCGCGGCTGCTGGGCGCTGAACTCCGGCAATGGCTTGCCGCCGCCATTCGCTCTCCGGACAGCCATGAACAGGCCGTGGCGGATCGCATGCAGGACCTCAGACAGGCCATCGTCAAACTGTCCGGGGAGGTGCAGTTCATCAAGGGCGTGGGACCCAGGATTGCACAATTGCTTGCCAGAAAAGGCGTCAAGACCATCGAGGATATCTTTTATTTTCTCCCGCGACGCTATGAAGACCGGCGGATCGTGCAGAAAATTGCCCAGGCGCGAGTCGGGGTCAAGGAAACTGTGGTCGGCACGGTCGTTCAGGCCCAGGTCCGGCCCTATCAGAGGCGCAGGGCCTTTGAGGTCGCCATCGATGACGGCAGCGGGTCCCTCACGGCCAAATGGTTCATGGGGAACCTGACCTACTTGAAAAACACCTTCCAGCCGGGACTGCGGGTGATCCTGACGGGTGAGATCCGCCTCTTCAAGGCCGGCAAGGATATGATCCATCCGGACTATGAAATCCTCGATGAAGACGATACGGATCTGCTCCATTTCAAGCGCATCGTCCCCATTTATTCGGAAACGGAAGGCCTGCATCAGAAAACGCTGCGGCGAATTGCGATGCGGGTGCTCAACGATTACACGCGCTATGTCACGAGTCCCATTCCCGAGGCATTTTGCGAAAAACGCCGCCTGATCCACATCCACGACGCCCTGCGCAACGTCCATTTTCCCGAGGCAGACGCCGACGTGGCCCTTTACAATGACCTCCGCTCAACGGCCCATCGCCGGCTCATCTATGATGAATTTTTCTTCTTCCAGTTGGGCCTCGCGCTGAAGCGCAAAGGCCATCTGCTGGATCAGGGGATTCCTTTCAAAACGGGCGGCCCGCTTCTGAAAGAGTTCTATGCAGCGCTTCCGTTTTCACTGACCGGCGCCCAGTCCCGTGTGATCGATGAAATTGAAGGCGGATATGGCAAAGCAGACCGTCATGCATCGCCTGCTGCAGGGCGACGTGGGCTCCGGAAAGACCGTCGTGGCGATGGCCGCGATGGTAACGGCCTGTGAAAACGGCTATCAGGCTGCGCTGATGGCCCCCACGGAACTGCTGGCCCAGCAGCACTACGCCACCATCACGGGCTGGGCGGAACGTCTGAACCTCAAGGCCATCCTGCTGACAGGAAGCAGCAAAACGGTTGAACGCAACGAGATTCGCGAGGACATGGCCAGCGGCCGCGCGGACATCATCATCGGGACGCACGCGCTGATCCAGGATCGCGTCAGCTACGGAAATCTCGGCCTGGTGGTCATCGACGAACAGCACCGTTTCGGCGTTCTGCAGCGCGCAACCCTGCGGACAAAAGGAGTTATGCCGGATGTCCTGGTCATGACGGCCACCCCGATTCCGAGGACGCTGGCCATGACGGTTTACGGGGATCTCGACGTTTCCGTCATCGACGAACTTCCGCCGCAGAAAAAACCCATCAAGACGAAGGTCTTCTATGAATCCCAGCGCACGCAGGTCTATGAGGCCATCCGCAGGGAACTGGCCAAGAAACACCAGATATTCATCGTCTATCCGCTCGTGACCGAATCGGAAGCCCTCGATCTCAAGGACGCCACGCGCATGGCGCAGCACCTGCAGCAGGACATCTTTCCGGACTACCGGGTCGGCCTTATTCACGGCCGTTTAAAGGCTCAGGAAAAGGATGAGATCATGGCCGCATTCCTCGACAAACAGACGGATATTCTCGTATCGACCACCGTCATCGAGGTGGGCATCGACATTCCGCAGGCCTCCGTCATGGTCATCGAACATGCCGAACGCTTCGGCCTTTCGCAGTTGCACCAGCTCCGGGGGCGCGTCGGCCGGGGCGACATTCCGGCCTATTGCATCCTTCTGGCCCAGCACAAGGGATCTCAGGAGGCCAGAAGACGGCTGCGCATCATGGAGGAAACCAACGACGGCTTCCGGATTGCCGAAGAAGACCTTGCGATCCGGGGGCCGGGCGAGTTCATGGGGGTCCGACAATCAGGCCTGCCCGATTTCCGCGTCGCCAACATCGCCCGGGACGGCCAGATCCTCAACGAGGCCAAAACAGACGCCTTCGCCCTGATCGAACAGGACCCGTTTCTCAACAAACCCGATCACACCCTGCTCCGGGAAGTCCTGCTGCACCGCTGGCAGGAACGCCTGAACCTGGCCAAGACGGGATAGGTCGATAGAGAAGCGGGAAGGGAGCGGGCGGATGAGGTGGCACATCTCATCTCAGCTTTGCCGGTCCGGTTGTTTGATATTGACCTCGATCTGATCAGGCAGGCAGCGGTTTACAATGCGACAAGAAAAATGTCCTGCGCCGACTGTATCGCAGCCGTCTTTGCCAGGCTCCGTAAAGCCGAACTGGTGACAGGGGATGATGATTTCAAGCAACTGAAGGGCGAGATAAATATTCTGTCGGATTTCATATCTCGTTGAGTTTTGGTCATAATCCGATTCTCCCGATTATAGAATATTTAGCAGGAATATTGATGTGATACTTGCTGTTTGGTCAGGATTGATGTAATAAACGCCATCGATCCCTAAAGGACGCCTATATTGCTGCAATCCGATGTTGTCGCGATATATGGTATATTTTCAGGAGAACAAACACAAAAAAGCAAATGACCATCGACACATAAGCCCAAATTCAAAGCTGTTGTATCGGAAGGAAAGGTTAGCATGGATAATCGATTCTTTGAGAGACCTGTCATCAATGAACTCCGCCGTCATGTAGATCAGTGGCGAAGCCTACCGAACCCGAAGGACTGGCAGGTGACGCCCGAAACCGCTCGACTGCTCCAGCACTGGCGGCATCACCGGTTCAACTGCATCTGATCGTCGAAATCAAGGGCTACCGACGCGAAGACGCCAAGGAGAAGAAATCAACAATGGAGACCTACTGGGTGCCCGGCGTCAACAACCACGGGAAGTATGGCCGCTGGGCCTTCGCCGAGTTCACCGATATTTACCGGATCGAATCCGACTTCGAGGCAAAAGTCGAAGCCGAGTTCAACAAGATGGTTGAAAGAATCGTGAATGATTAAGAGAAACAAAAAATAACCTTTACATATGGTAACTTTTATGTTACTTGTTGTCTGTAAGCAGGGCGTATGAATATAGTCGAGTATCTTACCGTGACCGGCGCAAGCCCTTTCAGAAACTGGTTCGACAAGCTTGACGGCCGTGCGGCCGCCAAGGTCACAACCGCCTTGACCCGAATGGGAATTGGCAATACATCGAACGTGGAGAGTGTCGGGGGCGGGGTTTACGAGAGGAAAATCGATTACGGTCCCGGATATCGCATCTATTTCGGAATGGACGGAGAGACGTTGGTCGTGCTGGTTGGAGGCGGGACAAAAAAGCACCAGGCGCAGGACATTGCAATGGCTGGGGAGCGCTGGGCGGATTATAAGAAGAGAAAGAAGCAGCCGTAAAGGGGGACCGGATAAATGCCGCTGACAAGGGATTTCAGGGAAACAGTCATGGCGCGGGTCAAAGCGGACCCGGCTTTCAGGAGTGAATTGATCATCGAGGCGACCAATGCCTTCTTGATGGATGAAATGGAAACAGGCAAGGCGCTACTGCGCGATTATTTGAACGCCACCGAATCCATCGCCGAAATTGCCCGGGAATTGGAGATCAACGAGAAGAGCCTGCGCCGCATGCTCGGCCCGAAGGGAAATCCGACCCTCAAGAATTTCCTCAGCCTGCTGAAGGTGTGCAGTGAAGCGGAGCGCCTGACTCTTCAGGTTTGTCACCATTGATCCATCTTTCGTAAAAGATCAAGGCCCGCTTTCCCGAACCATACCTTGAATGAATAAAGGATGAAGCATGGCCAACAAGAACAGCAAAAAAACCGTTGAAACCATTACCCACGAGGAGGCCCGGCGCAAGAATATCCCCACTGCCGAGTTTCAGTCCGTCATGGGCAAGGAGGAGCAGCATCCGATCCGGGTGGCCATGCCGCGCGGCGTCGCCGGGCTGGAAAAAGAAAAAGTCAGCCGCAACCGCGATCTGGACCCGCAACTTATCTGGCGCGGCAAGGACGAGCAGGACTGGTCGGACCTGGTGGTGCACGTAGTACCAGACCAATGGGCAAATTGAGATAGTCAAAGTCTACTTTACACCTAATCTAATTCTTTTCAATGGTTCCAAGGCTGTTTCCCCTGTGGAGGTAATAAAATGAGGTTTTGGGTTGGAGTCACTGATAACAAATGGTATCAATTCCTCTCACAGCTCCGTCCAGATGAAGTTAATTTTTGGCAGCCGGGCGGAATGCCGCCATTCAAGGGAGCGCCCATTGGACTTCCTTTCCTGTTTAAACTCAGGCGCCCGTACAATCACATTGCCGGCGGTGGTTTTTTTGTAACATACAGTTCGCTGCCGCTGAGCTTGGCCTGGGAGGTGTTTGGGCAAAAGAATGGTTGCGCCTCACTTGATGAACTTCGCGCACTCATCATGCCATTGACAGCCAATAGACGCAGTGATGGTCCAATCGGATGTAATGTTCTAGCCAATCCCTTTTTCTTTGATAAAGGTGCATGGATCGCTGATCTCCCCGATTGGTCGACGAACATCGTGCGTGGGAAGATGTACGACTCGACCATAGGCGCAGGCCAGGCAATATGGCGCAGCGTCCGGCAGCGCTTGACATTAAAGACACGGGAAGCGGCCAATACGGATATGGTTCCTCTAGTCGCAGAGGTGGGTGAAAAATATGGCTCGCCGGTTGAAGTCCGGCCGAGACTTGGACAATCATCATTTCGGGTTTTGGTCACTGAGGCCTATCAACGACGTTGCGCCATTACGGGGGAAAGCACATTAATGGCACTGGAGGCGGCGCACATTGTTCCGTATTCGGGAGAGGGGGGACACGAAGTGCGAAACGGACTCCTGCTTCGAGCGGACTTCCATCGACTTTTCGATGCCGGCCTGGTTAGTGTTACACCGGAACTTCGAGTAAAGGTCAGTCGGCGGATCAAAGAAGAATGGTTCAATGGCAAAGTTTACTACCGGCTTGATAACGAACCTTTATCGGTCGTGCCGATACATCCGTCAATGCGTCCTGATCCGGATCGATTAGATTGGCATTATCACAACAAATTTCAAGCATGAGCAAGGAAATACCATGATTTCAAACACTCTTCTAAAGGCATTGCTCACATTTCGACGAGAGAGGGATTGGGAACAGTTTCACACTGTTCGCAATCTTAGCTCGGCTTTGTGTGTTGAATCTGCGGAGTTGCTTGACCTTTTTCGATGGGCTCGTGATTTTGAAATTTCAAACATTGTTGAGCAGCAACAAACTGAAATTGAGAGCGAAATAGCCGATGTGGCAATACTGCTAATTTATATGTGCCACGACCTCAACATTTCCATTGAGGATGCCGTCAGAAAGAAACTTGAATTAAATCGGGAAAAATACCCTATAGAACAATCAAAGGGGATTTCGACGAAACATAGCAGGCCTAGATAAGAAGATCCTCTGTGCTAAAAGAATCAGGGTTTTACAAATCTTAACGACTCCGATGTGGACGGCAATACAGAAGATCGACGGGGCATCGTTTCGGTATTCAACGGACCGAAACCCGCCATCATGACTTTCGAGACGAGGGAAGATGAAGTTGTCGCAGTGGGCAAATGGCTTGCGGAGCGAATCGGCGAGGGCTTCATGCCCCACGAAATCGGCGTCTTCGTGCGCTCTCGGGATGAGATTGAAAGGGGCCTTGCGGCTGTCGAGAAGGCCGGGCTGCCCGTGAAGGTTCTCGACGAAAAGGTTGAGACGACGGGCGGGCATGTTTCTCTCAGCACGATGCACCTCGCCAAAGGCCTTGAGTTCCGATCCGTAGCCGTCATGGCCTGCGACGACGAGGTCATCCCCTTGCAGAGCAGGATCGAAACGGCGGCCGACGACTCCGACCTGGAAGAGGTTTATAACACAGAACGCCACCTCCTTTACGTCGCCTGCACCCGCGCCCGCGATCACCTGCTGGTAACCAGCGTCGATCCGGCATCGGAATTCCTGGATGATCTGCGGATAAAAATACGAGGAACTTGATTATCTTCTTATTGATTTCACTCACACATTTCCAAAAGAAAGGCGCTGAGTGAGCAAGTCACCCGCAAGACTCGACTATAATAAACACTTCAAAGTGTGAAGGGCTTTGATTACACTTGCGTTTTTGTTTTGAAGATGGATATGTTGGAGTGGGGGCGATGGCCGGATGAAAGGGAGGGCAATATCGTATGAGTGACGACAGGGAATACCGGAAATGACTGAAGACGTTCTATGCTGAGCTGAAGAAGATCAAAAAAGAAGTGACAAAAACCCTGAAGGCATGATCTGATGAAGCGTTGTAAACTCTGCACCACCGGCAGTCTTTTCGCCTTCTGCCAGGGGTGTGGCATCCCCGTGTGTAAAAACTGCTGTCGCATGGAAATCGAAGGTTTTGGCTGTGTCTCTGCCTGGCCCGTTTATTATTGCCTGAATTGTGCCGCAAAGCGATCATCTCCTCCCCTTCATCCCCTCCCGCCAGGGGAGAGGAAAAGGGACTTTTAACGAGTTCATGAAATTCGAATGACTTTTTCTCTGTTCCGATTCTTACCGCCGGTATGCTATTTTCCCATCCAATTTATTTGACAAACCCCCGAAACCTGTTATAGAAGCGGGCATTCTTTTGTCCGGCGCAAGATGTCCGGCCCGGGTAAAAGCAAACAAGCATTCATCGAGGAGAATCAGACCATGAAAACGATCTCCCTGGGTCTAATCGGTTTCGGCACCATCGGCAGCGGCGTGGTGAAACTTTTACAGGACAGCGGGGCGCTGATTGAAAAACGCCTCGGGGCCAGGCTGGTTCTGAAAAAGATCGCCGATCTGGACATCAAGACCCCGCGCGTCGTGTCCGTGAAAAAAAACCTGCTGACCACGGACGCCCAGGCCGTCCTGAACGACCCGGATATCGGGATCGTGATCGAGTTGATGGGCGGCTACGAACCGGCGCGGTCGTTTATCCTCAAGGCCATGAAGAACGGGAAGCATGTCGTGACGGCCAACAAGGCGCTGCTGGCGACGTACGGGGATGAGATCTTCCGGGCCGCGGAGAAGGCAAGGGTGAATATCGGGTTTGAGGCCAGCGTCGGCGGGACCATTCCGGTCATCAAGACCCTGAAGGAATCGCTGGTGGCCAACCGCATCAAATCCATCTTCGGGATCCTGAACGGCACCTCCAATTATATCCTGTCCAAGATGACCGACGAAGGCAAGCCCTTCGACGAGGTACTGAAGGAGGCGCAGGCCCTCGGATTTGCGGAAGCCGATCCCACCTTTGACATCGAAGGGGTGGATGCGGCCCATAAGCTGGCCATCACGCTGTCGCTGGCATACGGAAAGCGCGTGAAGTTCGACGATCTCTACCGCGAAGGCATTTCCCGGATCAGCCAGCAGGATATTGAATTTGCACGGGAACTGGGATACCGCATCAAGCTGCTGGCCATCGCCATCCGCCATGAGAACAACGTGGAGGCCCGGCTGCATCCCACGATGATCCCCTTCGACCATCTGCTGGCCAGCGTCGGCAGCAATTTCAATGCCTTTCACATTACGGGCGATGCCTCGGATTCCGTGTTTCTTTACGGCCAGGGGGCGGGGATGATGCCCACGGCCAGCGCGGTGATGAGCGATATCGTGGATATATCGAGAGAAATGCTCAAGGGCGTTTCCGGCCTTGTTCCTGCCCGGTCGCTGCGGGAGGCTATTATTGAAGACATCAAACTCATGCCCTTCGATGAGATTGAAACCAATTATTATTTCCGCTTCTCTGCCGTAGATCAGCCGGGGGTCCTGTCGAAGATCTCGGGCATCCTGGGCAAGAACAACATCAGCATCGCCACGGTGATCCAGAAGGGCCGGAAGCAGGGCGGCGGCGCGGTCCCCGTGGTCATGACCACGCACCGGGCCAGGGAGCGGGACGTCCGCTGCGCTTTGGGCGAAATTGATCAGCTGGACATCGTGCAGGCAAAGACGGTGCTCATCCGGATCGAAGACCATACATTTTGACAAAGCCGTTCCATAATTTTATGGTTTATAAACTTATTGTTGTGCATTAACTTTATGAAATATATTATTTTACTCGGCGACGGCATGGCGGATTATCCCATTGAAAAACTGGGAGGCAAGACACCGCTTGCAGTCGCCCGCATCCCGAATATGGACCGCATCGCCGGAGAAGGAACCATCGGGCTTGTGGACACCATTCCGGCGGGCTTCAAACCCGGCAGCGACGTGGCCAACCTTTCCGTACTGGGCTATGATCCCGGGATCTGCTATTCCGGCCGAGGCCCGCTCGAAGCGGCCAATATGGGCGTGCAGATCGGCCCCGATGATGTGGCATTCCGCTGCAATCTCGTGACGCTGGGACCGGAAGCCGACCCGGTCATGGTGGACTATTCCGCCGGCCACATCTCCTCCGGGGAGGCGGCCCGGATCGTCCTGGATATGGACAAAGCCATCGGCACGCCGGAATTCCGGTTTTATCCGGGCATCAGCTATCGTCATCTGCTGGTCTGGCGCAACGGCAAGGACGCCGTGGAGACGACGCCGCCCCATGACATCACGGGAAAGCCGACGGCCGCCTATCGGATCAAGGGGGATGGCGCCGACCGCCTCTCCGAGCTGATGCGGCTCTCGCAGGTCTTTTTGAAGGACCACCCGGTCAACCAGGCGCGGCAGGCCGAAGGCAAGAGGCCGGCCACATCCATCTGGCTCTGGGGGCAGGGAAGGGCGCCGAAGATGGTCCGGCTTACGGATCAGTACAAGCTTCGGGGCGGGGTGATCTCAGCCGTGGATCTTCTCAACGGCATCGGGGTTTATGCCGGCCTGGAAGTGATCCGCGTTCCCGGCGCCACGGGCTATATCGATACCAACTATGTCGGGAAGGCGCAAGCCGCCCTGGAAGCCCTTAAGGATATGGATTTCATGTTTGTCCACGTGGAAGCGCCCGATGAGATGGGACATGCGGGAAACCTGGAGGGTAAAATCCAGGCCATTGAGGATTTTGATGAAAAAGTGGTGGGGACCGTTCTTAAGGGCTTGCCGGATTTTGATGATTACCGCGTTCTGGTGCTGAGCGATCATCCGACGCCGATCGCGATCAGGACCCATGCCTCCGATCCCAGCGCCTTCGCCGTTCTCTCCAGTGTCAAAGAGGAAAACCTGGGTCGCGGCGCGGCTTTCAGTGAAACAGACGCACGTGCCGGCGGGATCCTGGTCTCCCCCGGGTATCGCCTCATGAATCTGTTCATCCGGGACTGGAGAAGGTTTGTTGAAGAAAAACGTCAGTAAAATAAGGGTAATATACGCGGATACCGACGCCATGGGCATCGTCTATCATACGAATTACATCAAGTGGTTTGAAATCGGCAGGACCGAGCTGCTGAGGGACATGGGGATTTACTACGCGGTGTTCGAGTCGCGGGGATTTAACCTTCCACTGACAAAGGCATACTGCCACTATCTTCTGCCCGCGCGTTATGATCAAGTGCTGGTCATTGAAACCGAAATAGAATATGTCAAGCGGGCCAGCATGAAATTCAACTGTGTGATCTGGGATGAAAAGCAGGAAAACAGGCTTGTGGAGGGGTATACCGTCCATGCCTGTACAAACAGCGAGGGGAAAATCGTCCGGATCCCGGAGGATGTCGTGGATTTGATTCGTCGGTCTAATAAATAATTCTATCAGGAGTTCTAATGGCGGAAAAATTAAGCAAACAGGAGTTGAAGGAACCGGATAAATTTCAGGTCATGCTTTCCGAGATGGTGCTTTACCTGACGGAAAACAGAAAGAAGTTCTATATTGCCGGTGCGGTTTTTATTGCGATCCTGGTATCCGCGGGCGCCTGGTATCTTTATGATCTGGACCTGGAGAAGAGCGCGCAGCAGCTCTATACCCGCGCGTACTATGCCGCTACAGACGAGGGCGCTACCGGAATTTACAAGAACGTCCTCGAAAAATATCCGCGCAGCCGGGTGGCAGTCCTTACCAACTACCGCTTGGCCGGCCTGTATTATCATCAGAAGGATTTCGACGCCGCCATCAGGCATTATGAGGCTTTTTTACAGAAAACATCGGATAAAAGCGATCTCAAAACAATAGCCTACATGGGGCTGGGCCACTGTTATGAAGCGAAGAAAGACTTCAAAAACGCCCTTGCCGCCTTTGAAAAAGCAGCGTCTTCGAAAACAGGCGACGTTTTTGCGGGCTTGAATGATCAGAATATCGCCCGGGTTTATGAAGCGATGAATGATCGGGCCAAAGCCCTGGAATATTATCAGAAAGCGCTCACGAAAATTGCGGACCCGCTTTCGGAGTTGCTGATTAAAAGAAAGATTGCAACCCTGAGTTGAAGGGGATGATGTAAGGAGAGGGTATGTCGGTTCTAATGTCTGGAAATGAAGCAATTGCCCGGGGGGCTTATGAATGCGGCGTGCGTTTCGGGGCAGGCTATCCGGGAACGCCCAGTACGGAAATTCTCGAGGAATTCGCTCAATACCCTGGCGTCTACGCCGAGTGGGCGCCTAATGAAAAGGTGGCCCTGGAGGTCGGCATCGGCGCGGCCGTCGCCGGCGCGAAGGTTCTGGTGACTATGAAGCATGTGGGCGTAAACGTCGCCGCGGATCCGCTCTTTACAGTCAGTTATACGGGAACCAGCGGGGCACTCGTGATCATTTCGGCGGACGATCCTTCCCTGCACAGCTCCCAGAATGAGCAGGACAACCGCAACTACGCAAAATTCGCAAAAATTCCGATGCTGGAGCCGGCCGACTCCCAGGAGGCAAAGGATTTCATCAAGCTGGCTTTCGAAATTAGTGAAAAATTCGATACCCCCGTCTTCGTCCGGCCGAACACACGCGTGGCCCACTCAAAATCGGTGGTGACCCTCAGCGAACCGGAAGCGCCGGAAGATAAAACGGACATTCGCATCAACGCGGCAAAATACGTCATGGTGCCGATCAATGCCCGGGCCCGGCGCGTGGAAGTGGAAAAACGAATGCAGCAATTGCGCGAATTTGCTGAAACATTTCCTGAAAACCACATGGAGATCAACAGTCCGGATGTCGGAATCATCACGGCGGGCATTCCCTATCATTACGCAAAAGATGTTTTCCCGGATTATTCCTATCTGAAGCTTGGCATGGTGCATCCGCTGCCGACAAAGATGATCCGGGCGTTCGCCGCACGCGTGAAGAAAATCTATTGCGTCGAAGAGCTGGACCCCTTTATTGAGGAACAGGTGCGGGCCATGGGGATCGACGTCACGGGCAAGGAGATTTTCCCATATACTCAGGAATTTGATCCCGGCGTTGTTGAAAGGGCCATAAAAGGCAGTATCGAGAGGCCGGTTGATCTCCCGGTCCTTGCGATTCCCCCGCGGCCGCCCAATCTCTGCCCGGGATGCCCGCACCGTGGTCTCTTTTACGTGCTTGGCAAGCTGAAGGCCTTTGTCACAGGGGATATCGGCTGTTACACCCTGTCCTACATGAAACCGCTCGAAGGCCTTCATTCCTGCATCTGCATGGGGGCCAGCATCGGCATGGCCCACGGGATGAGCAAGGCCCTGAAGGAAAAAGGAAAAGGGAAGGTCGTCGGCGTCATCGGGGACTCCACTTTCATCCATTCGGGGATCACCCCGCTGTTGAACCTGGTCTACAATAAGGGCGAGGCGGTGATTGTGATTGCCGATAACCGCACGACGGCCATGACCGGGATGCAGGAGCACCCGGCCACGGGATTCACACTGCAGGGCGAACAGACCAAAGCACTTGATTTTACGGTCCTGGCGGCCGCACTGGGGGTGGAAAACGTCCGCGTTATCGATCCGTACGATCTGAAAATGACGAGAAGCGTCATGAAGGAGGAGCTGGCAAGGCCCGGACCATCGGTTGTGATCTCCAACCGGCCCTGTGTTCTTTTCAAGCGCTTTCAGACCGAACCGGTGAAGCCGCTCAGGATCGATCCGAAAAAGTGCATCGGCTGCAAAATGTGCCTCGGGTTGGGTTGCCCGCCCATTTCCTGGAAGAAGTTCGCCGATATGCCGGAAGCTCAGATCATCAGGAATGCCAAGAAACAGGATGGCCATTCCTTTATTGATCAGAATCTCTGCAACGGCTGTACGGTCTGCCGGCAGCTCTGCAAAGTGGGCGCCATCGGGGAGGAGGGTCCAGTTGATGAATAATCCCGTGAAAAGTATCTTACTGGCCGGCGTCGGCGGCCAGGGCATTCTGCGGGCGAGCGACATTCTCTGCCTGGCATTCATGGCCACGGGTCTGGATGTGAAGAAAAGCGAGGTGCATGGAATGGCTCAGCGGGGCGGCTGCGTGACGAGCCACGTCCGCTACGGGTCGAGGGTTTACTCCCCCATCGCCAAAAAAGGGGACGTGGATATCCTCCTTTCTTTTGAAAAGCTGGAAACCTTGCGTTATCTTGATTACCTGAAGGCGGATGCTGTCGTGATCATCAATGAAGAAGAAATCTACCCGCCGTCGGTGAATCTCGGCGAATCCATGTATCCGAATAATATTGTTGAGCATATATCTAAATATTTCAGAAGCGTCAACTGCGTCGACGCCCTCAGGATCGCGCGCAGGGCAGGGAACGTCAGGACGGTCAATACCGCGCTTCTGGGCGCCCTGTCCAACAATCTGAAGATTACGGACGACGTCTGGAACCGGGTCTTGCAGGAATCTTTCCCGGAAAAGGCGCTGAAGGCCAATCTGCAGGCCTTCAACCTCGGTAAATCGTCTTGAAACCTGTTTTTAATGGTGAATAGGGAAGGGGGGTTATGGCTGACGATTATTACAAAACCCTGGGGATTGATAAAAACGCCTCGGAAGACGATATCAAAAAGGCCTACCGAAAGCTGGCCATGAAATTTCATCCGGACCGGAATCCGGGGAACAAGCAGGCCGAAGAGAAATTCAAAAAACTCAGCGAGGCCTACGCCGTTTTGAGCGATCAGGAAAAGCGTAAGCAATACGACAGTTTCGGCTCCGACGCCTTCCGGCAGCGCTACAGCCAGGAAGACATCTTCAAAGACTTCGATTTAAATGATATTCTTAAGGAATTTGGTTTTGGCGGCGGTGGTCGGACCCGGACCTTTACCTTCGGCCGTGGCAGCGGCGGTAGCGGCGGTGATCCCTTTGCCGATCTCTTCGGCGGCGGTCAGGGTTACTCCCGTCAGATGCCGCAAAAAGGGCAGGATTATGAATATAACATCTCAATAACACTGGAAGAATCTGTTTTCGGCGCTGAAAAGAAACTGTCGCTGCAAAAGGAAGACCGTATTGAAGAAATCAACATCAAAGTTCCCCCCGGGATCAGCAACGGAAAAAAACTGCGCCTGGCCGGGAAGGGATCACCCGGCTATAACCGGGGGTTGTCGGGCGATCTTTATCTGAACATCACCATCCTGCCACATCCGATCTTTGCCCGTGACGGCATCGATATTTACGTGGAAAAATCCGTGAATTATTCCCAGGCCGCACTGGGAACGACGATCGAAGTTCCCACCATCGAAGGTACAACCAAAAGAATAAAAATTCCCGCCGGTACGCAGAATTACACCAAGATCAGAATGAAAGGTTATGGCGTGCCGAACTTGAAAGACGGCGGCAAGGGCGATCAGTACGTGAAAATTTCCGTCAACGTTCCGAAGAAGCTCACGGATCGTCAGGCCCAGCTTATCAAAAAGCTGGCTGAGGAGGGTCTGTAACGGGCCATGCCGTCAAACATAATTGTCGCATAAGATATGTTATGTAAACTTATTTGTATTTTTAAAGGCAAAACTCCACATTTAATATAATCATAGAGATATTTGCATAACCGCCAAAATCTAGTTGTCCTCTTAGCGGAAAAGATTTTTGAGACGCGGGCGTTTTCCATTTTACAAAGGTCTCGCTTCTGATTGTTTCAGATGAGTTCAAGATTTCCCCATGCGCCCAATTCTTTTCCGATAATAATCACTATGCCGAGCACATCCCTGATTTGAGAACCGAAGGCCAGCGCTTTCTTGATATCCTTTAGCGTTTTCACCCGGTTTCCAATGGCCGTCGCCGCGGCGTCGGCGAGAGCCACGGACCGTGACTTTACGCAGACGGCGTCTGCCCTGCCAAAACTCAGCGATGGTCCAACCGTGGCCGATGAGGTACAGACACCACTGGGAGTCTCCTCCGGGCGGATCCTGATGGCCAGTTTATGACTAAAGGGAGACTCTCCGGCAAAGATGCCGATTTTTACTTCCTCATTACATTTCAGGAAGATATCTCCTCCATTTTCAACAATAACATTAGGGGTAAGCCTCAGGAGATCCTGGCCGACATGCTGGGCCATGGCGCCGGCCACGGCAGCCATCGGCCCGACACCGGCCAACTGGGCAGCGTTGAGCATGTCCCGGACAATATCCGGCGCCAGATCGTTATTCTTAAGAGGATTCAGTGCGCCTAAAAAATCCGGATGGCTGGCAATATAGGCTTCCAGATGGGCCCGATGGCGATGCACGGACTGAAGTGCGGCCTGTTTTAATTCGATGTCGGAGCTGATGAATAGATCTGTTTCACGGACAGTTACCTGGTATGATTGCAGGTTGTTCTTTAAGATATGGTGACGATAGGTTCTTTCCAGATATTGCATAAAGAAAAGATTCCCCTGGTGAGAGCTTTGCATAACCGCTGAAAAATGGTTCGCAAGCGGCGAATCAAATGTTTTCCGCCTTTCCAGAGATTAGATTAACGGCTCCTCATGAATCATGATTACGTCTGGTTGTTCTCTTAGCGGAAAAAATTTTTGAGTCGCGGCGAAGCCATTTTTCAAAGGTCTCGTGGTGTCATCTGAATTGGGTCGCGCCGGCGCCAAGAATTCTGTCAGCTTCCTCTTTGAGCTGGTCGGAGGGTGCAAACAAGACATTTTTTCCCAGATGAATCACCGTTTCAGACTGATCATCGAGCAGGTGAATATACCCCTCCGCCTTGCCTGGATACTTTTTCAATACATTCCGGAGCGACTCGAGGTCATGATCCGCCAGTCGCGTCGTATTAAAACGGAAGCTGGCTGTTTGAAAAGGATGATCCATGGCCTCGGAAAGCGGCAGGGCCTCTGTCGCAATCACCTTGATGCTGTCTTCGCCCACATCAACAACGCCTTTGATCAGGACCGGTTCCTCGCCGTGCAGCAGAACATAGGCCTTTCGATAAACGTCCGCAAAGAAAATCACCGTGATCGACCCTTTCAGATCTTCAAAGGTCACATAGGCCATCAGATCTTTTTTCTTGGTTGTCACCTCACGGATATTGCTGACCACACCGACAAACCGGACCTCCTCCTTGTCTTTTTTCTCAAGGATTGCCTCGGTATCGGTATTGGCGACCATCGCCAGCCGCTCTGTAAACCTGGAAAGCGGATGGCCTGTAATATAGAAACCAAGCATTTCTTTTTCATGGGCAAGCAGCTCCCCGGATTCCCACTCCGGAATATTGTGCAGGATGGCATTTTCCAAGTGATCCGGATCAGCGCTCTCTTTCTTTTCAAGCTGATCAAAAATGCTGGACTGGCCGCTGCTCTTTTCCCGATGACGGCGTTGCGCCAGTTCCATGATTTCTTCATAGGAGGACATCAATGGCCGCCTCTTATAACCCATGGCATCAAAAGCGCCGCACTTGATGAGGCTTTCGATGACCCTTTTGTTCACCTTCCGGAGGTCCACCTGCTCGCAGAAATGATTAAAAGAACGAAATTTCCCAAGACGGTCCCGGGCCTCGATAATGGTGTCTATGGCCCCGACCCCCACATTTTTGACCGCGGAAAGACCAAAGCGGATCTGGTCTCCGGAAACGCTGAAATCTCTGTGAGATTCGTTAATATCGGGTGGCAGGACAAATATTCCCATGTCCTTGCAGGCCGCAATATGCTTGATGATTTTATCTCGATTGTCTTTTTCGCTGGTCAGCAGGGCGGCCATGAATTCCGCCGGATAGTGCGCCTTCAGGTAGGCTGTCTGGTAGGAGATCATGGCATAGGCCGTACTGTGCGACTTGTTAAAGCCGTACTGTGCGAACGTCTCCATCCTGTCCCAGATTTTTCTGGCTTTTTGCTCGGCTATTTTTCTTATTTTTGCCCCTGAGAGAAACTTCGGTTTCTCTTTTTCCATCTCCTCGGCTTTTTTCTTGCTCATGACCTTCCGGAGCGTATCGGCCTCGGCCATCGTATAATTGCCGATGGCGCCGGCAATCTGCATGACCTGCTCCTGATAAACGATAACCCCGTAGGTTTCCTTCAAAATGGCTTCCAGTTCGGGCAGTTCGTAGACGATTTTGGTCTTGCCCTGCTTGCGCGAAATAAACTCCGGAACCATATTCATCGGTCCCGGACGGTAAAGGGCGATCAGAGCGATCACATCCTCAATGCAATCGGGTCTCATGCTGACCAGAATATCCTTCATGCCCGGGCTTTCCAGCTGAAAAACACCGTCCGTATCGCCGCGCATGAGCAGTTGATAGGTTTTTTCGTCGTCCAGGGGCAGCGATTCCATATCAATCTCTTCCCCCCTGCCTTCATTGATAAATCGAAGGGCATTCTTGATCACCGTCAGCGTTTTCAGGCCCAGAAAATCAAATTTGGTCAGGCCGATGGTCTCAATATCTTTCATGGCGAATTGCGTGACAATGTCGTCCTTCGGTGCGCACAGGGGAACCCTTTCGACCAGGGGCATATCGGAAATAACGACGCCGGCGGCATGCGTGGAGGCGTGACGGTTCAAGCCTTCCAGCGCCCGGGATAGGGAAAGCAGCTTCCTGACCTTTGGATTGTTTTTCCCCTCTTCCTGCAGGCGGGGTTCCATTTTCAGGGCGTCATCCAGCGTAATATTCAGGACATTCGGCACCATCTTGGCAATGGCGTCCACCTCTCCATAGGGCATGTTGAGCGCCCGGCCTACGTCCCGGATGACCGCCCTGGCCTGCATCTTGCCAAAGGTGATGATCTGGGAAACCCTGTCTTTTCCGTATTTTTCCGTTACATAGCGGATGATTTCATCGCGCCCTTCCTGGCAGAAATCGATATCGATGTCCGGCATGCTGATCCGGTCCGGATTCAGGAAACGCTCAAAAAACAGTCCGTAACGGATCGGGTCGATGCTGGTAATGCCGAGGGCGTAGGCCACGAGACTTCCGGCCGCGGAGCCCCGTCCGGGGCCGACAGGAATATGACTTTGTTTTGCGTAATGAACAAAGTCGGAAACAATGAGAAAGTATCCGGCAAACCCCATGGATTTGATCATATCCAGCTCTTCCCGCAGACGTTTTTCGTATTTTTCCCAAGGCGATCCGTTCTGCTTACCTTTGAGAATCTGGGGCATCAGCCCGCGGAGGCCTGTTTCGGCCTTGTCTTTCAGAACATCATCGAGGTTTTCATCGGGAGATATTTCGAAATGCGGGAGGAAAAAATGACCGAATTCCAGTGTCAGGTTACATCTTTCCGCAATCCTGACCGTATTTTCGATGGCTTCCGGACATTTCTGAAACAGACGTCTCATGTCTTCCGGTGAGCGAAGATAGAACTGATCCGTGCCGAACCGCATCCGGTCCTTATCTTCGATGGTCTTGCCGGTTTGGATGCAAAGCAGCACCTCGTGCGCCTCTGAATCCTCCCGGTTGATATAATGGCAGTCATTTGTGGCCACCAGGGGGATGGAAAGTTCGCGGCTTAATTCAATCAGTCCCTCATTGACAACGGTTTGTTCCGGCAGACCATTTTCCATTATTTCCAGAAAAAAATTCTCCGGCCCAAAGATTGCCTGATATTCTCTGGCCGCCTGCCGGGCCCCATCCCTGTTGCCCCGGAGCAAAAAGTCGGCAATTTCTCCATGGAGGCAGGCGCTCAGGCCGATCAGGCCTTCATGGTGGTCTTTGAGGATCTCCTTATCGATCCGGGGTTTATAATAAAATCCCTCGAGGTAGCCTGCCGTGGTCAGCTTCATGAGGTTTTTATACCCCTGCATGTTTTTCACAAGCACCAGCAGATGCCTGGCCGATTCACCGGCATGATGGCTGTTTTTCTCGAAACGGCTCTTCGGCGCGACGTAAAGCTCACAGCCGATAATGGGCTTGATTCCGTGCTTATATGCCCGCTGATAAAAACCGATCGCCCCGAACATATTGCCATGATCGGTCATCGCAATGGCCGGCATCTGGTATTCCTTGGCCTTGTTCAGCAGATCATCAATACGGATGGTGCCGTCCAGAAGGCTGTACTGGGTATGGACGTGCAGGTGAACAAAATCGGCATGTTTCATGGGGCTGCTCTAAATTTTCGTCAAACCGAGATCTTTGAAAAATGGCTTCGCCGCGGCTCAAAATCTTTTTCGCTGAAAATATGAGAATGCTTAAATATGTTTGAAATTAATAAATTAGTCTAATTGCTGGAAAGTCGAAAAATCTTTGATTCACCGCTTGCGAACCATTTTTCACCGGTTATGCAGAGTTCTCAAAGCGTTTAATCCAGCCAGTAGTTCGGCGCTTCTTTGGTAATGATGACATCATGCACGTGGCTTTCCCTGAGACCCGCGGAGGTGATGCGGACAAAGCGCGCGTTTTCCCGCATGTCCCGGATCGTCTTGCATCCCACATAGCCCATGCCGGCCTTGAGGCCGCCGATAAGCTGCTGAATGCTGGCCGACAGGGACCCCCGAAACGGGACGCGTCCTTCGATGCCTTCGGGAACGAGCTTCAGATCGCCCTCGATGTCATCCTGATAGTACCGGTCACGACTCCCCATTTTCATGGCCTCCAGGGAGCCCATTCCCCGATAGACCTTGTAACTTCTCCCCTGGAAAAGAATGGTTTCGCCGGGGCTCTCCTCCGTTCCGGCAAAGAGGCCGCCGATCATGACGGCATGGGCACCCGCTGCCAGGGCCTTGACGATATCGCCGGAAAATTTGATGCCCCCGTCCGCGATCACGGGGATGCCGTGCTGCGCCGAGGCTTTATAGGCGTCGCGAATGGCGCTCATCTGGGGGATTCCGACGCCGGCAATAATGCGCGTGGTGCAGATGGAGCCGGGCCCGACGCCTATTTTGACGGCATCCACGCCCGCCTCGATGAGAGCCTTAGCCCCCTCCGCCGTGGCGATGTTGCCGGCGATCAGTTCACATTTGGGAAAATTCCTCTTCGTGTCCCGGACGGCATCCAGAACCCCGCTGGAATGTCCGTGCGAAGTGTCGATGACAATCACGTCCGCCCCGGCGTTCAGCAGGGCATCCACCCGGGCTTCCCGGTCAAGAATTCCGACAGCCGCGCCGACCCTCAACCGGCCCAGGGAATCCTTGCACGCATAGGGATATCTCTTGATCTTTTCAATATCTTTGATCGTGATCAGGCCTTTGAGATTATATTCATCATCCACCACCAGCAGCTTTTCAATACGATGCTTATGCAACAGTTTCTTGGAGTCCTCGAGGGAAATATTCGACTTGACGGTTACGAGGCGCTTCTTGGTCATGACCTTTGATACCGACTGGTCCAGATTGGTCTCAAAACGAAGGTCGCGGTTGGTCAGGATCCCGACGAGTTTGCGATTTTTAACGACAGGAACACCGGAGATACGGTAATGGTTCATCAGTTCCAGGGCGTCGCTGACCTTCTGCTCGGGTTCGATCGTAATGGGATCGACGATCATCCCGCTTTCCGATTTCTTGACCTTGTCCACCTCCAGGGCCTGCCGCTCGATGCTCATGTTCCTGTGGATGATTCCGATTCCTCCCTCCTGGGACATGCAGATGGCGGTCCTGGACTCGGTCACCGTGTCCATGGCCGCACTGACAATCGGAATGTTCAGGGCAATGTTTTTTGTGAGCAGGGTTGAGGTCTCTACATCCCTGGGCAGGATGGCCGATTCTGCGGGTACAAGCAGCAGATCGTCAAATGTCAGGGCTTCTTTTACGTGATCTTCGAGCATGCTATGCCTCCCTTTGGTGGATTTGCCGATTATTCTCATCTCTTATATAATATCGTTCCGTGTCCAGTGGAATGAAGTAGTGGCCCTGATCTTCATCATATTCAATATAGCCGGCCAGCTGATAATAGGCCGATCGCAGGAAACGCGCCGCAAATCGACTATTCTTTACACAACAGTAAAGCACATTCCCGCCTCCGATCCGCAGTGTTTCCGGATCCAGAGCATCAATCGTATCATCGGACAGCAGCAGATAAAAGACCGTCTTCCCGTCTTTTTCGGAAAGCGCCTGCCGGACCGACCGGACCACAAAGGCCGTATCTTCAACATCCAGATAACACCGGTCATTTTCCAGTTCAATCAGATAATGGCCTGAGGCATCCTGCCTCAGATTCTCATAAAAGAGGTTCACTATTTCTTTTCTGAACATTTCCGCGCCCTTGTAATACCATACCCCCTCTTTGTCGATCCGGATATTGCAAAAGGGGATCTCGCCCTGGATATCCATTGGGAAAAACTCCTAAAATATTTTTTTACTGTCAAGCAACATCGTTACCGGACCATCATTGACGATTTCCACCTTCATCATCGCCTGAAACTCGCCGCCGGCCACGCAGGCAACTCTTTCAGCAGCCTTTTTGATAAAATATTGATAAAGGTCCTTTGCCGGTCCGGGGTCTTCCGCGCCGGTAAAGGAGGGTCTTCTCCCTTTTCGGCAATCGCCGAGCAGGGTAAACTGGGAAACCACCAGCATCCCACCGGCGACATCCAGCAGGGAGAGATTCATTTTTCCCTCTCTGTCTGCGAAGATGCGGAGGTGGATTGTTTTTTCGAGCAGGATGTCGGCATCCCCGGTCGTATCGCCTTTTTCTATTCCAAGGAATACCAGCAGACCCGCTCCGATATGCGAAATGATGTGATTACTCACAGAAACAGAAGCCCTATCAACTCTCTGGATCACCAACCGCATAAGCCGTTTTCCTTCAAACGCGGCGCATGTTAGCAATAAAGAGAGCCCGCTTCAAGTCTTTTCTCTTGAATGGATGCGATTGATTGATTGAGGGGTCGGGATTTACCGCCTGCCCATGATTTCCGTTACGGCAAGCGTTGCGATATCCATGAATTTACTGGTTTTTACATTATCCGGAGTGATCATGTCGATAATGCGGCTGTAAGAATTCTCAACAAGAATTTCACGGTCCTGATCAGTACGTCTGATTCCGTAGCGGATACCGGCTTTCTCCTCCACGGTCAGTTTGTTCATTAAATTTTTTGTTGTCCAGATGGCGCCATAGCGCGCAAAGTCGGACAAACGACCGGCATAATTGACGGAGTCGCCCAGGGCCGTAAATTCAACACTGGGGGCTGAGGGGATCGTGCCAAAATATTCCTGCCCCTCGTTGATGCCGACATTGAGATAGAGTTCATTCAACCAGCCCCTTCGTATTTTCCATTCCATATTCAATTTCTTAATGTTTTCACGTATTTCAAGCGCACAGGACACGGCGTTCATCAAATATTGATTATCCCGCTCCTTGAGAAAATAATAGAGCATCCCGTCTCCCGTATGCTTTCCGTAGGTACCATAGTACTGCTTGAAGGAACCTTCCACGCAGGCCCACATCTGATTGATCAGTTCAAAATATTCCTCGGGGGGAAGTTCGGCGCAGATCCGGACCGAATTCTGCAGGTCGGCGACGAGCACACAAAAGGAAACCAGGGTCGGCATCCGCTGCCTGAGCAAATCATTGATGACCCTGGAGCGGCAGGAAAACAGATCCATAATACCCTGAGCGGAACTTTCCATCGGGGCATGAATGAAGAGTGTGCCTTCCCGGAAGGCCATGTAATAGGCATCATTGGAGATCAGGGTCCCCTCATGATCGCATAGTTTCAGGAAAGCCTTGTTGACGGTCTGCCTGGGACGCATTTCAATTTTATCGTATCTCTGTTTGAGGTTTTCCGCCTCGTTCAGAGAAATACCTTCATATAGTTTGTCCAGATCGGACTTTGCTACCTTTTCCTTCACAAAACCCAGATGAAAATCGAAGAAATCGTGCTGTTTCTGTCGGTGCTCAGATGCGTTACGCATCAGCAGGCGCAGGATATTCCTTGCCGACGGTTCCTTGATTGCACGTATTTTCTGTTGAAAAATCGCGTTCTCCGCAGCCGCATTAATCCAGTCGATCTCAAAACTGTTATTCAACAAATAAGCAGGACAAGCGATATCGTTTATTGTCAAATTTAATGGTTCTATGGTTTCCTTCGGCATCATCCGGGAAACGGTCTGTTCAGATTGAATGAATTTTTCTCCGGCGGGTACATTATCCGTCCTTGATTCGTCCTGCGCTTTCGTCTCTCCTCGTGTTGCGGTTTGGTCGGCCTTCTTAAGCTTGTCGATGATGGCATCCATGGAATAACCCTGTTTTTTTAAATTCTTGATCTGTTCAATTATATCAATTACAGTCTCTGGAAAATAACCGAGCATGCGGGCTCGAACCGAGGCTTCCCCGGGTTTTTTGACATCCGGCCTGGGCAGAATATTCATTTTAATGTAGTTATTGAGTGTTGCCCGGGATATCTTTGTTTTATCTATGATATCGAGGCTGCTTATCCATCTGACTTGTACCTGCTGATTACCCTCATCCATCGCGATCACCTGTACAGTCCATTTATAAATTTAAGAAAAAGCGCCTTTTACGCCTTATTGCGGCACCCTTATACAGTATAAAAAATGACTTGTCAAGTAAAAAATATACAGTACAGAAAATATGTTTGCACTGTCTAACGTATTTTGTTTCTTATGTCAAATATATCATTTGAACTGCATAAGTAAATAAATCAATTAAGAATTTATTTCCACAATGTTTGAAAGAGATTCACTTGTGGCAAACATCAAAGTGTGTTATCCCCTGTCGCGATGAAAAAAAATATTCTACTGATCAATCCCTGGATATATGATTTTGCCGCCTACGACTTCTGGCTGGCGCCGCTCGGCCTGTTGTCACTGGCAGCCTTTCTCAGAGAAAGCGGTTATGGCGTTCAGGTGATTGATTGTCTAAGACGTTCCGTGCAGGCTTCTCCCCTTCCCCGGATAGAGAAACCGCCCCGGCGCTTTCCTGCCGGTCATGGCCATTTTTTCAAAGAACCCTTTCCGAAGCCCGCTCCGCTTCATGCGGTTCCAAAGCGATACAACCGGTACGGCATCACGGAGACGGAACTCCGCAAGGGTTTGCAGGCAATCAGGAAGCCTGAACTGATTCTGGTCACATCGATGATGACCTACTGGTACCCTGCCGTCTTCGATACAATCAGGATACTGAAGGAGGAAATCCCGGGCGTTCCGGTCATCCTGGGCGGAAATTATGTTACCCTGTGCGCGGAACACGCGCAAGGGTCAGGGGCGGATCGCCTTGTCATCGGGGAGGGTGAAATTCAACTGCCTGAAATATTGAAAGATTATCTTGGGAACGATAACGCCTTTAAGGTTGATCCCGATGATCTGGATTCCTACCCCTACCCTGCTTATGATCTGTATGAACATCAGGAACAGATTTCCATTATGACTTCGAGGGGCTGTCCTTTCCGTTGCAGCTACTGTGCCTCGCACCGGATCAATCCCCGCTACAGGCGTCGAAACCCTATCAAAGTGGCGGATGAGATTGCATACTGGCACAGGATATACGGGGTATGCCATTTCTCCTTTTATGATGATGCCTTGCTGATTGATCCGGAAGGGATGGCCATCCCCCTGTTGAAAGAAATCATAAAGCGGGGGTTGACCTGTCAATTCCACTGCCCCAATGGCCTGCATTTGCGGGAGGTGACCCCGGAGCTGGCCAGGCTGATGTTCCGGGCAGGTTTCCGCACGATTCGATTCGGTTTCGAAACCGCAGATGTGCAACGTCAGCTGGACACGGGGGGAAAAGTCACCAACGAACACCTTGAACGCGCCGTGGCGTACCTGCGGGAAGCAGGGTATGAACCCCGGGATATCGGGATCTATCTGCTCTGCGGCCTGCCCGGACAATCTGCGGTTGAAGTCCATGAAGCAATAAAGCATGTGCAGCGTTGCGGCGCGAGACCCGTCATCGCGGAATATTCGCCCATTCCCGGCACGGCCCTCTGGGATGCTTCCGTTGAAGCATCACCTTATCCGATCGCCGAGGAACCCCTGTTTCACAACAACTCCCTCCTTCCATGCCAGAGTAGTCTTCTGACCTTTGAAATGTACCAGGATCTGAAACGGCTGACGAGAATGTCTTGACAGGAGATTACAAATTTTGTGATAATGTCTCTACGAGGCTCGCTTTCCCTCAGCAACATTTTATGTTTATGATGAAAACTTATTCCTGGTGGTTCAAACAGGCGGTCATAGCGATTCTGTCCATCTTCTTTCTCATCCTGGGCGTGGAGACGCTCGTTGCCTCCTATCGCCTGGCAAATCCGTTGAACTTCATCATGGCCTTTTTCTCGGCCAGTCTGATCATCCTCATGAGTATCGTCGGTATCCTTTACCCTCTTGTCCAGGTGTATATCCTGCTGAAGCCAAAGCAATGATCCGATATGATTAGAAAACTCCGCATCTTCATTCCGGCCATCCTCCTGACTCTCCTGTTGCAGCCCCTATCGGCGGCAGAGACTGATCTTGAAAGCCGGGTTCTGAAATTCACACTGAAAAACGGGATAAGGGTCCTGCTCCTTGAGCGGCGCCTGAGCCCGACGGTTTCCCTTTACATTCGACAGCGGACGGGCGCTGTCGATGAAATCAGCGGTAAGACCGGTTCAGCGCACCTGCTGGAACACATGATGTTCAAGGGGACCACCACCATCGGTACCCGCAATTATGAAAGTGAGCGTGACGTCCTGCAGAAAATCAGAGAAACGGGACGGCAGCTTGATTTTGAACGCAGGAAAGCGGACGGGGTTGATGCCAAAGCCATCGCGGCGCTCCAGAACAAACTCAAAGCGCTCCAGAAAGAGCATAAACCGTGGATGATTCCGAATGAACTGGACCGGATCTATACCGAAAACGGCGCGGAAGAAATGAACGCCAGCACCGGCCAGGACCTGACGACCTATCATGTCAGCCTGCCGTCAAACAAAATTGAACTGTGGGCGCGAATCGAATCGGACCGGCTGCAAAATCCCGTTTTTCGTGAGTTCTACACGGAGCGGGATGTCATCATGGAGGAACGGCGTCAGCGGATCGAGACCAATCCCGGGGGAAAACTGGCCGAACAGTTTTTTGCCGCAGCGTTTCAGGCTCACCCTTATGGCCGCCCGATCCTGGGCTGGCCGTCGGATATGCGCTTTCTGAGCATGGACGATGTATCGACCTTCTTCCATCAAGCCCGCGCGCCCCACCACACGGTCATTGCCGTTGTCGGCGACATCAATCCGCGAAGAGAACGCTTTCCGTCATCCGGAAATACTTCGGAGAACATCTCGGCCCGGAAGACGGACCTCCCATTCATCAACGGGGAGCCCCACCCATCCGCTGAAAGACGCGTGGAAGTGGGCTTTGACGCCAAACCGCAGCTCATGATCGGGTATCACAAGCCGCCCCCGCCCACTCAGGATGATTATATTTTCGATGTGATTGAAGCCATTCTGTCCAAGGGAAGGACCTCAAGGTTTTACCGCAAAATGGTCGAAGAGCTGAAGGTCGCCGAGAGCGTGGCAACGGCAAACGGCACACCGGGGGCGCGTTACCCCAACCTCTTTGCAATCTTTGCGACCCCCCGTCGCCCCCATGAATGCCGTGAACTGGAGCAGGCCATCGATGCGGGAACTGGAAAGACTCAAGCGGGAGCCGGTTCCGGAGCAGGAACTGCAAAAAATCAAAAACCAGATGAAAGCCGATTTTATCCGGAGCCTCAATTCCAACAACGGCTTGGCGAGCATGCTCTCTTATTACGAGACCCTATTAGAAGATTATCACTATCTAAACAACTATATCAAAAAGATATTATCCATAAAATATCGCCCGACGAGATCCTGCAGGCCGCGCAAAAATATCTCAGGAAAGAGAACAGGACGGTGGCAACGCTTATATCCAGCCTGACCAACGATTCAAAAGCATTGTCAAATGATGTCTTCGAAAGATTTGGAAGAACAATTTACGAAAAAATGTTGCTTCGGAATATGCACCCTGATTTCTGCGACTTTGTCTTTGATGGTATGACTTACGTTGCTCCAGCTTCAAATACACATCTACTTTAATAATCCGGTCAATGAAACGTGTTTAATTTGGATAGTTTTTTCTGTACGTACTCGGTTAGCCTGCTGTCTGCACTAAAGTGAACCGTCTGAATGTTAACGTTCATAGAATCGTATTTTTTTAACAGTGAACAATAAATGAAAGAACTATTTCTCGCCTTCCAGGAGCGGGAATGGTAGTACAATGAAATTAAGCTCCGGGGGGTATTTTTCCAAATAAATTTTGTCAAAAAAAGTGACTAAAATTGAGAAGGTCATTTCAGGGCTCAGGCTTTAGGATGCGCCCTTTTGTAGACATCTTTTAACTTCTCAATGGAATTATGCGTATAAACCTGCGTTGCCGCCAGGCTTGAATGCCCCAATAGTTCTTTTACCGAATTGAGGTCTGCACCACTGTTTGTCAGGAGAGTGGCAAAGCTGTGTCTGAGCACATGCGGACTTTTTTTGTCTATTGTCGTGATCAGGGCCAAATATTTTTTGACCGCCAGGTACGCATATTTGGGATATAACTTTTTCCCCTTTTCATTCACCAGGAGAAATACCGGATCGGCATTGTGTCGCTTGATCTTTTTTGCTTCTTTCGAGGTACTCTTTAATTGCATTCAATGAGCTGCCGGGCTTACTGGAATAATTCTTTCTTTATTTCCTTTTCCAACACTTTGCACGTGCACGATTTCCGAAATCCAGCTTGTCTTCTCGCAATTGGATCAAGCTCATTAAGACGCATTCCTGTTTGGTAAAAAATGGAAATCATTAGGTGATCTGTAGTGCCATGCCAGTTATCGGGAAACTCAATGTGCGAAAGATACATGAACTTAGATCTTTTTGCTCTACGAATACCGGCAGGCGCTTCGTGGTTTTCGGGGTGGTTATGTTCGTCATCGGCGATTTTGTCAGTCCGCCTGTCTTCAGCAGGAATTTAAAGTAAGATTGCAAGGTGGAGATCTTCCGGATGATTGAACGGGAAGATACCTTCCTGTCTTTGAGTGAAGCCAGCCAGCTCCTGACATAGGAAGATGAAATTTCCTGAACGCTGATTTCGCCGAATGTCTTTTCCAGGTAGGCAATGAATTGCTCCAGGTCATCATTATAGGACCGCACGGTGTGCTCCGAATATCGCTTTTCGAATTTCAGATAATCAATGAAGGGCTGTATTTGCTGGTTCAAGTTTTGAACTTTGCCCAAAGTTATTGAATCATAGGCACTTGAGTAAGAATGCCAGAAAATAAAAAAGCCATCCCGAATATCGGGATGGCTTCAAATATTATTACGTGGGTCTTTAAACGTCAAACTTGCCGGCTGCCAGCTGCTGACGGTAAACAGCCTTCAATACTTCCCCTCTCCTCTTGATAGAAGGTTTGGTATATGACTGACGGGCCCTTAGCTGGACCAATACCTTAGCCTTCTCAAATTTCTTTTTATACTTTTTGAGCGCCTTGTCTATGTTTTCGCAATCTTTTGAATCAATGATCAACATATTGAAATACCTCCTTTAATGGTTCGGGCTGCAAAGATAAAATGAAAAAATGAAATTCGGAAATGGAACCCATAAAATTCCGATTTTTACCGCATGTTTACCGGAATCATTGAAACCCTGGGCACCATTCAAAAGATTGAAGCCAATGGTTCTAATCGAAGTTTCTGGCTTTCATCGCCCATTGCACAGGATCTGCGAATTGATCAAAGCCTGGCCCATGATGGCGTTTGCCTCACAGTGGAAGAGATCCGGGAATCTTTGCACAGGGTGACTGCGATCAAAGAAACGCTGGATAAAACGAATATCAAAGCATGGAAACTTAAAGACCAGATTAATCTCGAAAGATGTCTCTCATTCAATGGACGGCTTGACGGCCATATCGTTCAGGGTCACGTGGATTGCACGCTGACTTGCAAAGCCAGAAAAGAATTGAACGGATCCTGGGAGTTTACTTTCGAATTGCCCAAAAAATTCACCCAATACATTATAGAAAAAGGGTCAATCACCATCAATGGCATTAGCCTCACCGTTTTTGACCTTCGAAAAAAGACATTCAAGGTTGCGATTATCCCATATACTTTTGGTCATACGAATATTAAAAACCTCAACTCCGGCATGGAGGTAAATGCAGAATTTGACCTGATCGGCAAATATATCCTGCGTAGTCTGCAAGTTTCAGGGAAACCGTCTCTTAAGTCTTAAGAAGCGCGATTCAAATATTTGGTAGCTACAATAACTGGCAAATAATATTAACACAATACCAAACCACCTAATAATAGGTAAGGGTTAAGGACAATCCCTTCGCCCCGAACATCATTTCCATCCTGTAAATAAACAATTGTAAGACGATCCAGTGAAAAATGTAGATTCCATATGAATATTTTCCGAGCCAGCCAATCCATTTTAACTGAAAAAAATGAGCAATGAATTTTGGTCTTTGATTAGCCAAAACAAGAAATGCAAGCAGCCAGGCCCATACCAAATCAATCACAGAATAGCCTACTCGCAACAACCAGTCATTCGTAATGTGCAGGTCGGAGTCATGCCAAAGAATAAGAGCAAGAACGGCGATTCCTGCCAAGGCCATCCATTGCAGGATACTATAGCCTTTTTTTAGCATTTGGCTTTCGTACAGTATGGCGATTGTGCAACCCAGCATCAAGGGTTCGAAGGCCGTCAAGGTATTGTAATATGCCCGATCAAAAGGGAAGATGCGTTTCTTGACCACACCGACAAAACCAGCAACAGTGAAATCACGATCAGCCTGTATTTGAATCGAACAATGTACTTAAAAAGGAATGGCCAGATCAGATAGAATTGTTCCTCTACGGCCAGTGACCAGAAATGAAAAAAGACAGGGTTTTTAGGCAGACCGAATAAAAATATATACCAATTGGAGGCATAACCCCAATACCATCCCTGAATTTCATATACGCTGGAAAAATAAAGGAAATACCTGCTATAGACCAATGGCAAAAGCGCAAAGAAGACCAGCAGACAGGCAAGACAGAATGGATATTTTCTAAGCACCCGACGAGCGTAAAAATTCTGGAAATATCTCCTCCCATCCATTTTCAGATGATGAAACAGCCTCATCGTAATCAGGTATCCTGACAGCACAAAAAAAAGATTTAACCCGATCCAGCCAAACTTAAAAGGATACAGCGAATAGAAAATATGACCAAGCGCAACCAAAAGTATCGCAAGGCCCCGAAGCCCATCCAACGCCGGGACTCGCTTTTCATTTCTATCTGAAATCTCAGGCACTTGTCGTTTTTTAGACAGACTGTTTGTCGTTTGCAGAGAAAATAGGAAAAAAATAGACATATATTTAATAAAGAGAAGAATTACATCAATATTTATTTCTTTTTAGCAGATCAATCACTATGCTATACCTTATCATCGGATATTTCCTGATTACTGGTTTATGTCTTTGGGCCGGGCTGTTAATGTATAGTTTGTTGACAGACGACAAAAACGAAAGTCTGCGGTCTGCACATAAGTCAATGATTGTTTATTTGCTTTCCGGCCTGATGATGGTCACCGTCATCGCGGAAGTTTGGGTGCTTTTTGGCTGTTGATCCAACACTTTGCTTATAGTTTTGTCCATTCTTACGGGCATAACGGTATTAAACAGGCGAAAATTTACTTCATATTACAAACTGGTCTTTTCCAGCTCTGATGGGTCCTGCACCTGTTTTTTTATTGTGCTTTTCGTCCTTATTGTTGATGATCCTCACCATTAATGCCGGTCCAACCATCATGGACGACACGGATAGTTATCATATCCAAATGGTGAAATGGGCGCAGGAATATGGCTCTGTTCCGGGTATCGCTAATTTGCACCTGCGATTTGGACTTAATTCCTCCTGGTTCATCTCCATTGCCTTATTGGCGCCAAAAATTGCAGGGATAAGCCAATATTTGATGCTGAACGGAATACTTTCCGTTTGGGTATCATACTATTTGCTTGAAAAGATCTTTGTTTCCCAATCAGCAGCCAGTGCGAACGACAAAAGTTCCTCATTTGCCGCTTCAGCTATCCTTGTTGTTTTCATCCTTGGCTGGCCCATGATCAGGGGCAATGCAAGCTTCCTGCGAACTACGACTTTATAACGACCTGCTGCATCATTGTGTTATTTATGGAGAACAAATTCAGAAAGGACGAACCACCGCCAATTGAGTGGCTGATCTGGCCCATCTATCTATTCTCAATCCGGATCATTAATTTCCCTTTTGGGCTTATTAACCCTGTATTATCTTTTTAGTCACTTAGGGAGGGCTCATAAAAAGTTTTTATTTTCTTACTCCCTCCTTCTCCTGTTCCTGATTGCCCCATTTATCATTAGAAATATTATCTTGTCCGGGTACGCCTTTTTTCCCGTATATCAGGTGGACTTTTTTGCATTCGACTGGAAAGTCGATAAAGAAAAAATTGCAGAAATGGCTCGCTATATAAAATACTTTAACAGGGTCAATCCAATGTTTCAACCCCTGTCAAAAACCGCACAGATCAGCTTCCCTGCATGGATATTTTCATGGTATAAATATCTCTTCCCAATGGATAAGTTGATTACCAGCTTATCTCTGATTTCGTATGGCATTATTTTTAGTTTAAGAAGAAAGATCTTAACGCCGACGGCCCCCGCAACAAAATTTTTCTTCTTTACAATGGTGTGCCAATTGGTTTGCTGGATATTTATTGCCCCCGATCCAAGGTTCGTCTATGGCCCATTGCTCTTTAGTATTTTTCTCCTCGTAAAATATATTATGCAGCTTCCCAAGATTCAACTCAACCACCTGGTGACTAAGTTGTCCATGATCTGCATGGCCAGTGGTGTTTTACTTTACGCAGTCTTGAAAATGAGTCAGAATGAGAATTATAGAAATTGGATCGCTCCCAAAGCCCTGCCAATTCCCCCGGTGCGAAACATTATGGTTAGCGGACTTGAATTGCATATCCCGGAAAAGATACTTGATCATTGGAATCCCCGATGTTATGATATTTCATTACCATGTCTGTATAGTCCCGACCCCAGGCTGGAAGCAAGGGGTAAAACCATTTCAGAAGGGTTCAGGATTTCAAACCAAAAAAATGCATCTCCGCAAGGGGGGGAATATAAAATAAACGAGTAAGCAATATCATGATCATTCTATTCTTTGTTACTTTATTCATCAGCTTTGTTTGCCTGGTTTGGGAAATATATTTCTGGATTTCGCGGTAAGTATTTTTCTACAAAAACCGCCAGTAGAGCATTTCCTTTTTCATTCATATGCCTTGCCGGATTGTCGGTGCTGGGATTGATCTCCTTTTTATTGTCGATTCTTATTCCCCTGGATTGGAAGGCACAGCTCATCCTCCTTTTCCCAGGATTATTCTACTTATATTTTCGAGATAAGCGCATAAAAGTTGCAAGCCAGGTCAATTCATGTTTCAGAAATATTTCATTGCCCGGTTACTTATTCCTTCTGTCCTGTATATTCACAGTGTTTGTGATTAGCAGTTATGCGATCACCCATCCCGATACGCTGGCCTACCATGCCCAGGCCATCAAGTGGATGGAGAATTATCCCGCTACGCCAGGCATTGTGCATTTAAGGAAAGAATTGGGCCTTCAGAGCTTGTGGTTTGGTTTAGAAGCACTCTTCAACTTTAGAAAACCTGGAGGACCTATGGTTTTTTATATTGGTCCTACGGTCCTTTGCTGGTTCCTTGTCTTTATGGTTCAGAAAATTGGAGGACCGTTGATTAGAACAGAGAATTCAAGAGAGCAAAGCAGGCCGGCAAATATTGTTTCCATTC
>CAVUOQ010000016.1:0-118349 GCA_963743175.1 uncultured delta proteobacterium
TCCCATGGTCCTGGTATACGAGAAGGGCGTCCTCCCCGTCGACTGCCGTCAGGACTTTGTATCCGGATCTCTCGAGGACCCCTACGGCACACCCTCGGAAACGCCGGTCCGTTCTATTTTGCGGCATAAAGACCCCTTGGCCATTCGCCCTTCCGCTTGCATGACCTTACTTTTCACCGACCCAGGGCCGCGTGTTGTCCAGAAGATAATCGTCCATATGGTCGACCATGCAGTTGGGACATAGGTGAACGAGCATCATGCCGGCAATCTGCCGGACGATCAGCAACCTCGCCGCACCCTGACCGCATGTGAAACATCGGTCGGAGAGATCCTTCTCGTGAAATTGATAACACTTTTCATCGTAGTATTTCACAGCTGCTCTCATGAATGATGGCCCGCAACGGCATGGTCCTTTTTTTGGGAAACCCTCTTCTGATTAAAAAACAATCTGTATCGACGCCGGTTCGGCACCCTGCATGACGCCTGCTTCTATCATTGATAAAGACGGAAAGTCATCGAACCGGAACCCATGAAATCTTCTCCCAAGGACCGGGCGACAAGTGAAGCCCCCGCCTGCAAAGTGGGACTTGCGGGCTGCGCTCCCGGTCACGCCCGGTGCCCTCAAAACGGCCTGATAGGAGTTGCGGAATGATCCATCGTTTGATCCGGCCGCATGTGTGTAAGAAACTTCAGCAGAAACGTCGATCCGTGACCCTCCGTCGACGCGACCGCGATCTCACCGCCATGCAATTCCATGATTCTTTTGCAGAAGGTCAGTCCGAGGCCCGACCCCCTCTGGCGCTCTTCCTTTCCTTTCACCCGGTAAAACGGTTCGAAAATAAAGGGGAGCTTGTCCGCAGGAATCCCCGTTCCCGTATCGGATATGCGGACCGTGACATAGTAATCGTCGCTCTCTGCCGTAAGGGTGATTGCGCCGTTTTCCGGGGTGTATTTTGTGGCGTTTCCGATGATATTGGTGAAGACCCGGAGCAGGCTTTCCTGATCTCCGAGGATTTCCGGAAGTTGATCCGGCAGATCCGTCTTGAGCACGAATGCCCTTCTCCTTGCAGATGGGGGCCATTTCCTCCATGCTTCGCCCGATCAATTGAAGCAGGTTCAAGGATTCCTTCTTCCACACGAAGCTCCCCTCCCCGATCCGGCTGATGTCAAGCCAGTGTTCGACCAGGGTCTCGAGACCCTGTATGCGGGCGCCGCACCTCTCGATGATCTCCGTCATGTCCCGGTCGAGTCGATCCCCGGCAACGGCCTTGAGCGCTTCGATGTACTGACGGATCACGACCAGGGGGGAGCGCATTTCGTGGCTCACGAAGGTGATGAAACTCTTTTCCATCCGTTCCTTCTCTTCCCGCAACCGCCTCGTTTCGATCTTCAGGTTGCGGTGCTCGACCGCCCGCCGGACGACCGCCCGCAGTTGATCGGGGCTGAAGGGCTTCGGAAGATAATCGTAGGTCCCCTTCTGGATGGCCTCCACCGCCGAGACGATCGTCGCGTAACCCGTGATCATGACCAGGACCGTATCCGGCATATCCCGGGAGAGGATCTCGATGATTTCCATCCCCGAGATTCCCGGCATCTTGAGATCGATCAGCGCGATGTCCGGCTTGGCCTCCCGGGCGATCTTGATCCCCTCGTCCCCCTCTCCCGCATCCAGCACGGCATAGCCGGATTTTTCCAGCGCCTGCCGGCACCCGTCCCGGATGGCGGCCTCGTCATCGATGATCAGAACGAGAGGGGTCGGCGAGTTCATCATGACATCTTCTTTCCACCCAATTCCTGAGCGATGTACCGGAGCAGATCCTCCGCCTTCACGGGCTTTTGCAGAACCGCGTTGACCTTGGGAAATTCCGGCGGCGGTTCAAATGAATTGTAGGGCCCCTGAAGGTCCACGGCGCTCAGCATGAACAGCGGGGTATCCTTCCCCGTATCCGTGGCACGGATCTTGGAGAGGACGGAAAACCCTTCCCCCCAGGTCTCCATCATCATATCGATAATGGCCAGATCGGGGGCTACGGATTTCCACATCTCCACGCCGGTCTTTCCGTCTTCCGCCAGGAACACCTCATACCCCCCCTTCTCGAGAATCAGCTTCGTCGCAAAAAGGAAATCCTTGTCATCGTCAATCAGCAGAATCTTTTTCTTTGCGGTCATGGCTTATCACCTCCATCGTTTTTTGGATGCCCCGCACCCCCGCAGAAGATCCGAACAGCGAATCGTGGAATCGAATCCCCGTCGCCGCTGCTTTG
This sequence comes from uncultured delta proteobacterium, assembly GCA_963743175.1. GTDB lineage: Bacteria > Desulfobacterota > Syntrophia > Syntrophales > Fen-1087 > JAPLJM01. The sequence goes on from CAVUOQ010000016.1 coordinate 2,265, forward strand.
CCCGTCGGACTGTCCCGTGACGGGAAACCGGATGCGGAAAGGTGCACATCAACAGCAGCAAGGATGATGCCAGATTTCAATCTATTGATTTATCTAAGATATTAACTCACAAACGCGGCGGCAGGCAACCCTCCGCGGGGTAAAACTCCCCATCGACGAGGAGGATAACCCCGGGCAAAGGCAGACGGCTCATTGCGGGGGCTCCACCTTGATACCGTAATTGCGCATCTTGATCCTCAGCGTCTTCCGGTCGATGCCGAGAAATTTTGCCGTCGTATTGATCTGAAATTGAAAATGGCGCAGGGCCTTGATGATATGCTCCTTTTCCACATCGATCAGGGTCATTCTGCCCGAGGAGGCGTCCACGACCGGGGCCTTGGCCCCGTCGCTTTGTCCGTAATAGAAGATCTCCGAAGGGTTGACGACCTCCCGATCGCACAGCACGCAGAGACGTTCGATGGTATTCTTCAGTTCGCGGACGTTTCCGGGCCATCGATAGGAGACGAGGGATTTCTTCGCCTCCTCGGAGAGGCGGCGCACCCGGCTTTCGTGCTTGGCGACATACACATCCAGGTAATGCTGGGCGATGGGCAGGATATCCGCCTTGTGTTCCCGCAGGGGTCTGATATGGATCGGAACGACGGAGATCCGGTAGAACAGATCCTCCCGGAACCGGCCGGCCTCGATTTCCGTCCGGACATCCCGGTTGGATGCCGCAATCAGGCGAACATCCACCTTCTCGGGCGCCGATTTACCGACCCGGGGGACCTCCTGTTCCTGGATCACCCGCAGCAGTTTCGCCTGGATGTTGAGGCTGATGTTGGAGATCTCGTCGAGGAAGAGGGTTCCCCGGTCGGCCATCTGAAACCGGCCCTCCCGGGACTCGGTCGCCCCGCTGAACGCCCCCTTCACATGGCCGAAGAGTTCGCTCTCCATGAGGTTTTCGACCAGGGACGAGCAATCCACCGGGACGAAAGGTCTGTCCGCCCTGCGGCTCAGGTTGTGGATGATGCGGGCGACCAGTTCCTTTCCGGTTCCGCTCTCACCCGTGATGAGGACGGTGCTGTCCGTCGGCGCGATCCGCCTCACCGACTCCTTGAGCTCCTTCGTGTAGTCGCTGTTTCCGACCAGCATCGGGATCTCTTTTTCCGGGAGATCCGCGTCTTTCCTTTCCAGGGCCTTTTCGACGGCGCTCTGCAGTTCAGAGGCGGAATAGGGCTTCATGAGAAAATCAAAGGCGCCCTGCCGCATTGCCTCGACCGCCAGCGGCACGCTTCCGTGACCGGTGATGATGATGACCTTTGCCGATATGGCCTCTTTCGCCTTTCAGTCTTTTGAGGATCTCCATCCCATCCATCCGGGGCATCCGGATATCCAGCAGAATGACGTCATAGACATCCCGGAGGGCCATCTCCAGCCCCCGGAGGGCATCCCCCGTGCTTTCCACCGGATAGCCTTTCCGGGAGAGGACCTGGCAGCATCCGTCCCGGATGACCTCGTCGTCGTCGATGATGAGAATCCGCTTGTTTTTCTTCGTCATGGTTGCGGTATTCCTTCCGTCAGGCCGCCGGAGAATCCCTGCTCGTCCCTTTGCCGCTGTCCCCGGCCGCACAGGAAGGCAGGGATACGATGAGACGTGGTGCCCTTTCCGGGCGCGCTTTCCGCGTCGATGAAGCCGTTGTGCTTCTTGATCACCCCGTACGCGATGGAGAGGCCCAGGCCCGTGCCCTGGCCCGGGTCTTTCGTCGTAAAGAAGGGCTCAAAGATATGGGGAAGGTGCGCCTGGTCGATCCCTTTTCCGGTATCCGTGATGATCACCTTGACCCTGTCCGCCGTAGGACGAGGTCGTGATCCGGAGCTTGCCGCCCTTCTCCTTCATGGCGTCGGCGGCATTGATGAACAGATTGAGGAACACCTCCTCCAGACGTGAAGGATCGCCGTTCACCTCGGGAAGGTTCTCCGCAAAACGGGTTTCGACCTCGATGCCGTGGAAGATCGCCTGATCCTTGACCAGGTTCAGGGCGGCCGTTGACGACGTTCGTTGATCTGCAGATGAAGCATGTCGCCCGTCGGCGTTCGGGAAAAATCCAGCAGGCCCTGCACGATATTCTTGCACCGGTTCGTCTGGTGGATGATCTTCTCCATGTTTTCCCGGGTGGTGCCGTTTTCCGGAAGATCCTCCAGCACCAGGTTGCCGTAAAGGAGGATTCCCCCGAGGGGATTGTTGATCTCATGGGCGACGCCCGCAGCCATCTCGTCCCAGTGCGGTCAGTTTCTTCCGACCGGGTCAGTTGCTCATGGGCCTTCTGCAATCGCTCATCGCGGTCCTTCAGGGATTTCGACATGTCATTGAATGCCTCGTCCAGGATGTCGAACCCCGAAATTTTATCCGGCGAGAGCCGGTAGTCCAGATTGCCGGAGGCAATCGCCTCGGTCGCCTTCTTCAGGATGCGGATCCGTTTGATGATCGTATTCCCCATCCGCAGGGAAATGACGAAGGCGATGATCATGCCCAGGGTTGTGATTCCCAGGATGATCCAGATCATCTTCCACATGATGTCCCGGTATTTCGCCTCCAGAATGCCGGTATAGAGGATTCCGATCAGCTTCCGGTCGCTGTTGTAGAGCGGCGTATAGGTCGTGATGTACCAGTCGTTCGACCACGAAGGCCCGGCCCACCCAGTCCTTGCCCTCCTTGATGACCCGGTCGTACACCTCTTTCGACAGCGTGGTGCCGATCGCCCGTTTGTTTTCCGTGGTCATCACGTTCGTCGCGATGCGGACCCCGCCCTGGAATATGGTGGCAACCCCGATTTCACGACCCTTGTATTTCTCATCATGGTAGATGGTTTCCCTGACCTTGTCGACGATGGTAGTGGTCCCTGCTGAGGAGAATGCCCCCGATCAGGACGCCGAGCAGTTTTTGTTTCTTGTCCATGATCGGATAGGCGGCCCGCATGACCATCCCTTCCGAGAGCTGTTTCTCTTCCATTTCAAAGGACTTCGGCGTCTTGACGATTTCGATGGTCGCCCGCTCGGCAAGCGACGGGTTTTCATGGACGATCTTTTCGATGGGGATGAGTTCGGTCGATGCCTGCGGCGCCCGGGTTTCGATGCATTTCCGGACCACGGGGTCCCAGAGCATGTCATCCCCGTTGATCTTCGGATTGGCGGCCCGATAGAGGACTTTACCGTTCATATCGACGACGGAAAGCATATCGAGAAACGGGGTGTTCCCCGGACGTCTGTATCACCTGGACATGCCGGATCAGGCCATTGAGATTTTCCAGTCCTTGCTTTTTTCCGTCGTCCAGGGCTTCATACAGATCCGATCCTTCCGCAGAAAACTGGATCAGAGAGACCATTCTCTCCAGGGTATGGTTGTAGATCAGTTTTGCCGTATTGATGTCCTGGCGCACCCGGTTCTGGACTTCGTCGATCGTGCTTTTGTTGATCGTCCATATCCCGACCAGGGCGGCCACAAAGCCGGTCAGGCAGGTTGCGATCAGGAAACCCACGATCAGGCGGGTCTGCAGATCCAGCTTCGACAGCGGATTGATCCGTCCTGGGTCGATTCTCATCGGAAAGGTCCTGCAAAGTTGCGTCGCATGCGAACCACTCCGCCCGACGGGCGGGGGATTTCCGGGACAGGCGCCATCGGCCGGCCCGGTAGGGATGATATCATCGGAGGGGTAAAATGATCAACAGATTTTTGTCGCAATCAGGAAGCCTGCGGGATAAGGCCCCGGTCATGCCGGCATCATGAACCGGCTGCAGCCGATCATCTTGTTCACCCGGGAAAGCAGTTCCGTAACGGGGATCGGTTTGGCGACATAGGCGTCCGCCTCCAGATATTCCCCGTCCGTTTCCGGAGAGAATTTAAAACCCGTCTTCTCCGTCACGGCGGTGACCATCATGATCGGGTATGGTTCGGCAGGCCTCGTCGTGCTTGAGGTTGTAGCACAGATCGAACCCGTCGGTATGCCGATCCATCATGACATCCAGGATGATCAGATCCGGTTTTTCTCCCTCCAGGGCCTTTTGTCCGTCGCGGATGTTCAGCACATGATTCACCTCATAGCCGTTGTTTTCCAGCACGATCCTCAGCGCATCGCCATAGTCTTTGTCGTCATCGACAATCAGTATCCTTTTCTTCGACATTTCGAGCCTCCGATGGTTTGCGGCACCGTGAAAAAGTCCCGCTGCCGCGTTGCGCTTCATCCCTCGTGGTAGCGGCAAACCCTAAAAAGTCCCATCACCCCTTGTCGTGCGGATCCGCTGCGGCGATCGCCCCGGCCACTTCCAGGGTTCCGATATGAACGGGACAGAAGTCGGAACAGCGTCCGCAACCCGTGCATCCGCACAGGCCCTCCTGAATGTCCGTTTTATGGTAGTCCAGAAGCTTGTGTTCATGACGCCTTTTCAGCCGCAGGGCCTGGGTGGGTCTCGGATTGTGACCGGACGCCTCCCGGGTGAATCCACCGAACAGGCATGCATCCCAGGACCTTTCGCGAAGCCCCTGCCCCGGGCCGGTCGGATGATCGCAGACATTGAAACAGGTGCAGGTGGGACAGACGAACGTACAACCGCCGCACTGGATGCATTTGAGTCCGAGACGCTCCCACACCCCCTCGTCGGCGGTGCGGTCCTTCAGCCGGTTCATGGCCTCCGGGACGGAATCCACCCGGGCGATCGCCGCGGCGGATTTCTGCCGGAAGGCCTCGACCTTCTCGCCGGCAAGGTCGTCATCCAGATCGGCCAGCGGAAACAACGACAGGGCCGCTTCGCCTTTCCCGCTGCCGATCTGGATGATGAAAAACTCCCCGGCGTCAAAGAACTGCAGATCGAAACCTTTTCCGGCCACGGGACCGCTCTGCATCGTGGTGCAGAAACAGGTCTCGTTCTGCGGACCGGGACAGGCCATGACCACAATCGTGGCCGCGTCGCGCTTCGCCTCGGAATAGACGTCCCTCCGGTCCCGGGTCATGAAACTCGCGGACTGGAGAATTCCCATCATGTCGCAGGAGCGAATCCCGAACAGCAGGGTCTTCCTTGCCGAAACGACCTCACGGTATTCGCCGTTTTCCACCGCAAAGATCACCTCGCTCTGCGGGAAAAAGGCGGACTTCGGGAAGCAACGGGGTCTTTTTGTAATCGAGGGTGAAGGAATCCTCGTCAAAGGTATCGAGCAGGCAGTCTCCCTGGGCTCCCAGGGTCGGCGCCAGAACGCGATATTCCCCGGCCCAGTGTTTCAGGAGGTTCTTGAGTTCGCTCTTGGCCAGTTTTTTCATGCGCATCTCCTCACTTTTACGGCACACCCCTTGTATTCGGGAATCTTTGCCGACGGATCCAATGCCGGGTTGGTCAGGGCATTGATCGGGGACTCGTGGAAGTGGAACGTGGAAAAGACGACCTTCTTCGGCACACATGTCGTGACCTCCGCCCTGGCCTTTGCGGAACCCCGCCGCGACGCGATCTCGATCATGTCGTTGTTCCGGATGCCCAGACGCTTCGCATCCTCCGGATGGATCTCGATCCTGGCTTCCGGCGCCTCCCTCGCCAGCGTGCTGATCCGCCGGGTCATGGTGCCGGTGTGGTAATGGAAATAGATGCGCCCGGTGGTCAGCAGGAAGTCATACTCCTCATCGGGCGCCTCGGCGACCGGCCGGAAGTCGCAGGGGAGAAACGTCCCCCTGCCCTTGGAAAACCGGTCCCGGTGCAGGTAGGCCGTGCCCGGATGCTCTTCGTTGGGGCAGGGCCATTGCAGGCCGTGGGAGGTTTCGAGCCGGGGATAGGTGATCCCCGCGTAGGAAGGCGTCAGCCGATTGATCTCCTTCATGATATCGGCCGTGGAGCTGTAATCCATGGGGTAGCCGGAAAGGCGGCTCACCTCGCAGATGATCTTCCAGTCCGGCCGGGCCAGACCGGGGGGAGATACGGCCTTCCGCGAGAGCTGGACCCGCCTCTCCGTATTGGTGTAGGTGCCGTCCCGCTCGGCAAACGACGCCGCCGGCAGCACGACATCCGCCTTCGCCGCGGTCTCGGAAAGGAAGATGTCCTGGACCACCAGAAAGTCGAGACTGGAGAGCGCCTGTTCGATATGCGAGGTGTCGGGATCGCTCATCATCGGGTTTTCCCCCATGACGTAGAGGGCCTGGACCTCCCCCCGGAGCGCCGCCGTCATCATCTCCCCGATCGTCAGACCGGGCTTGTCGTCGAGCCCCTGAACCCCCCAGGCCTCTTCGAACTTCTTCCTCACGGCCGCATCCGCCACCGGCTGATAACCGGAAAAGACGTTGGGAAGGGCGCCCATGTCGCAGGCGCCCTGGACGTTGTTCTGCCCCCGCAGCGGGTTGACCCCCGTGGAAGGCCTTCCCGACATGGCCGGTCAGCATGGCCAGGTTGGCGCAGGATTTGACGTTGTCCGTGCCCGTCGTGTGCTGGGTGATGCCCATCGCGTAGACGATCATCGCCTTGTCGGCCGCGGCATACATCCGGGCCGCCTTCTCCAGATCATGGCGGTCGATCCCGGAAATCTTTTCCACGATCCGGGGGCTGTAACGGCTGACGAGGGCCTGGAGCTGCTCGAATCCCTCCGTCCGGTTTTCAACGTACTCCCGGTCAAAGAGTCCCTCCTCGATGATGATGTTCATCATCCCGTTCAGGACGGCGACATCCGTTCCGATATTCTGCCTCAGGTGCAGCGCGGCAAACCGGGCCAGCGGGATCTCCCGCGGATCGATGAGGAGCAGCTTCGCGCCCCTCTCCACGGCATTGATCATCCGCGATCCGATGAGGGGATGCTGCGCCGTGGTGTTGGAACCGGTGACCAGGAACAGATCCGCGTCCTCGAACTCCCCGATGGAATTGGTCATCGCTCCCGAACCGAATGCGGCGGCCAGACCGACCACCGTTGCGCTGTGTCAGAGCCGGGCGCAGTGATCGACATTGTTGGTGCCGAACGCCGCCCGCGCCATCTTCATGAACAGATAGTTTTCCTCATTGGTCACCTTCGCGGAACTCAGAAAGGCCAGCGCGCGGGAACCGGATCTCGCCCGGATGTCGTTCAACCGGGTGGAAACGATCTTCAACGCCTCATCCCAGGTGCTCTCGACCAGGGCCCCCTGCTTCCGCACGAGGGGAACGGTAAGCCGGTCGGGCGAGTGGATGAATTCATAGGCGTTCCACCCCTTCACGCACAGCATTCCTCTGTTCACGGGGTTCTGGGGACTGGGCTCGACGCCGGTGACCCGGTCGCCTTCGGATACCAGATAGAAGCTGCAGCCGCAGCCGCAGAAGGGACATACCGTCCGTGTCCTGGTCATGGTCAGATCGCCTCCTTTATATTTTCAATCTCCGTGAAGGGGAAAACGGGACCGTCGATGCAGCAGTACTTGTCGCCGAGGGTGCAGTGGCCGCATTTCCCGACGCCGCACTTCATCATCCTCTCCAGGGACATGTAGATGTGGTCCTTGGTCAAACCCAGACTCAGCAGTTTCTGGAGAACGAAGCGGTACATGATCGGTGGGCCGCACATGACGGCAACCGTATCCTCTGGCGTCAGCGAGGTCCGATCAAAGAGACCCGTCACCACGCCGACATACTGTTTCCAGATCCCCTCGTCATCCCGGTCCACGCTGTAAAAATACTGGATATCATTCCGGTCGAAAAAACCGACCAGCTCATATTTGAACAGGACGTTGTCGGGATTGTTCGTCCCGTACATCAGGATGATTTCATCAAATTCATCCCTTTTGTCGAGGGCATACAAAAGCAGGGAGCGCAAGCGGGGCAAGTCCCAGACCTCCGGCAATCAGCAGATAGCTTGCGTCCCCTGAGTTGCTCCAGCGGAAATCCGCGGCCGTAGGGACCCCGGATGTGGACGGTCGAACCTTTTCCCATCTCGAAAAGGGCGTTGGTCACGGCGCCTGCACGGCGCACGCACAATTCAAGGGTATCCGGCCTCGTCGGCGGCGAGGAGATACTGATGGGCGCCTCACCCTTCCCGAAAATGGACACCTCGACAAACTGCCCCGGCTGATGACCGAAACCTTCCCAGGTCGTACCGTCTTCGAGCTTCAACTGAAAAAGGCGATGGTCCTTGATCTGTGGCAGCGTGCGGATGATAGAGACCGGCCGGAGCCCATAGATGTTGCCGGAATGATCTCCCATGATGGTACCTCCTTATGCCCAGGATTGGAATCAATGATCATCATAGGCAAAGCAATTTCGATACCAATGAACTAACAAGTGGATATTGATTGATATTCTGATCTGTCCTGTCTCGGGGGGGGCTGATCGCGGGGCGGATTGCCCCAAACAGGGGGAGATATTACCCCCGCCTCCGTTGCATCATAAATGAAATGTTACTGGAGGAATAGGTAGCTAGGCCGACGATAAAGGGATATCATGCATCGAAAAGCGGGGTTGGTGTTGTGGTTGGGAAAGGGGGGGGCGGACAGCGGCCGCTCTTTTTGAGAAATCAGCGCACCTATTGGTCGAGTCACCCGGCAAAGGGGCATTTATGAGCACAATTCAGGCAGACCTCTCCTCCACGCCTCAAATTAGTTTTGCTGAGAAAGCAGCATCCTTTGTTACGGGTTGAAATCAAGCATTTTTCTTCAAGGGCACCGTTTTGCTGACTTCAGGAAGGAGTGGAGCCCCCCGATCATCCACCCATTAATGCCACATTTCATCCGGTATTCAATAAGATACATTGATAACCAAAATTGTCACTTTTTATTTGAAATATACGGGCGGAGTTAAGCGGCAGCACGAACTTGCCAGCATATGGTACCATCTTTCCCGTCAGCGGTCTCTTTTACTTAAAGGTGCTTAATCTGTAATCCCTCAATGTTTGCGGAATAATATTCAGCGACCAGACGCCGGTGACACTGGATGGGCTTATCTTCCGCGCAGAGCAGGCATATAGGTCCCTTTTCATTCATAAAGTTGATGCTTTGAATCGGATTCCTTTGGATGAGGACTTCCTTGAATTTCTTTTCATAATCCTGCCAGGGAAGCTTCTTTTTCTTGTAGCCGTCAAGGATTTCTTCTGTGGGCGCCAGCTCTGGATGATGTTCATAGCCGATGCCGACCAGGCTGAGGATGTATTCCAGATCGTCTTTTTTTGCATAGCCGGCCAGTTGGGACGTATTGTGCAGACGGATGTCAATGACTTTGGTGACGCCGGCCAGTTGCAGTCTTTTGATGAATGTTCTCAGGTTTTTCTTCGCAAAACCAATGGTGCAAATAATCATGCCATATTCCCCTTTCCTGTCTTTAAGCACGCGATAGGCCTGATCCGGGCCGATCCGGAGGACAAGATCGAGGGTGCTCTTGATCTCGGCCATAGCGTTTTTTTCTTTTTCGGGTTCATGACCCTTCCCCGCCGGAAAGGGCTTAAGCAAAATACCCCAATGCCGCTCTGTTTTCAAGGGATGTCAGCAACAAATAGAATTGTCCGGTCATTTTCCCTTGACACACAACTGTCTTTTTCATACATTTCTAAAAAAGATCCTATCTTATGCAGAGATCCACCATCCATGGATCCTGTAAATAAGCACAGAAAAGGAGGGTTCATGATGAAGAAGATGATGACGATTGGTATTGCGTTTCTTTTCCTGGCGCTTGCGGCGGCGGCCTGGGCAGGCCCCCCCGACCAGATCCGGGGCAAAATGGACAATCTGCAGCAGCGAATCGACGAGGGCGTCAAGTCCGGGAAGCTGACCGGGCAGGAGGCCAAGGGCATTCAGAACCAGTTGAACAGCATCCGCAGAGGTTTCGACAGCGCCGTCAAAAACGGCCTGAGTGACCGGGAAGCAAAGCACTTCAACCAGCGCCTCGACACCCTGAGCAAGGAGGTTTACAAGGAGAAGCACGACCGGGAAGATACCCGCTCGGCCGGACGGATCGACCATCGGATCAGCGAACTGCAGAAACAGATTGACGCCGGCTCCCACAGAGGGTCCCTGACTCCGGTGGAGACAAAAAACCTTCAGTCGCGGCTCGACGGAATCCGCGCCCACTACGAGCGGGCTCAGAAGGATGGGAAGCTGACCGACCAGGAAATCCGGGCGATCCAGACGAGGCTGGATGTGGTCGCGAAGAGTGTCGCACGGGAGAAAAGCGATCGGGAACGGTCCCGGTAGCTCCGTAGCACCCGGCTTTCACCACCATGCTTTCGGGAATCGACGAACGGGAGGAGTGGTTATTATTTTTAAATTACTGGTTGACATCCGGTTTGTTTTGTTTTAGTGTCGGCGTACTTTTTTTTGGACGACCTGAAAATGACTTCTACTGAAAAGAGAACAGCATTGAACTTGGAAAGCCTCTCAGGGTTATTGTGCCTCTCTCTTCTATTGATGGGATTAAACCCATCGCCCGTCGTTTTTAGGAAAATGTAGTACCGTAAAAAAATAAGCAGAATCCTAAAGGCCGTGGGTGGAAAATCCATGGCCTTTTTGTTTGTCCGGACATCAACGTAAATAAGGGGAGACCGCAATATGCATGAAGTGATCTGGCATGGCAGGGGAGGACAGGGGGTGGTCGTTGCAGCGCAGATCCTGGCCGAGGCCGCCTATCTGGAAGGATTCAAGGGCGTGACGTCGGCGCCCACGTTCGGCCCCGAAAGGCGGGGTGCGCCGCTGACGGCATCCACGCGCATTGCCGACAATCCGATTCGGACCTTTTCACAGACGGAAATGGCCGATATCGCCGTTGTCCTCGATGACAGTCTCTTCGGCGTCGTGGACATCCTGGGCAGGGTCCGCAAGGGGGGGCTTGTGATCATCAATACGGCCCAGCCGCCGGAAAATTTCAAGGTGGCCGGCGACTTCGGCCTGGCGACTGTAAACGCCGCCGGCGTCGCCCTCCGGCAGCATCTGATCAAGGAGGGGGCGCCGATAGTCAACACACCCATGCTGGGCGCCTTCGCCCGGGCCGCCGGCATGGTATCGCTGGAAAATCTGGAAAAGGCCCTCCTGGGCAAATTGTCCCGCGAAGCGGTCTCCAAAAATTTTGCGGCGGTGAAAGCCGCCTATGAAGAGACTCTCATCCGGGGGAAATAGAGTTTCTTAAAGAACAAGGAGCGTTGTATGGAAGAACGGAAGGACGACAACATCTCGGCAATGGGCACCGTCGCCATCGGCGAGGCCGGAAAAACAGGAGACTGGCGGAGCCTCCGCCCGGTCATTGACCGCAAGAAATGCATCCCGACCGTGAAAAACAAACCGGCCTGCTTTCTCTGCTGGCTTTACTGCCCGGAAGGGGTCGTCAAGGCCGGCATCGAAGTGGAGATCGATCTGGACTACTGCAAAGGGTGCGGCATCTGCGCGGAAGAATGCCCGCCCCGGGCCATCAGTATGATCAGGGAGGACAAGAGCCATGAGTAATGTCCAGATCATGACCGGCAACCAGGCGGCCGCGCTGGCGGCGAAACTCTGCAGCGTGGAAGTGGTGGCCGCCTACCCCATCACGCCGCAGTCGCAACTGTCCGAAATCCTGTCAAGCTATGTGGAAAGCGGGGAACTGAAGGCCGAATATGTCCGCGTGGAAGGGGAACACTCCGCGCTGACGGTCTGCATCTCGGCGTCCACCGTCGGCGCCCGCGTCTTTACCGCCACCAGCGCCAACGGGCTTCTCTATATGCATGAGCAGCTCCACTGGGCGGCCGGGTCACGCCTGCCCATCGTCATGTGTTGCGTCAACCGCGGCGTCGGCGCCCCCTGGACGATCTTCAATGACCAGCAGGACTCCCTGGCCCAGCGCGATACGGGATGGATGCAGCTCTACTGCCGCAACAATCAGGAGATCATCGATACGGTCATTCAGGCTTACCGGATCGCCGAGACCGTTTATTGCCCGGTCATGGTCTGCTACGACGGATTCGTCCTGTCCCACACGATGATGCCCGTGGATGTGCCCGACGCCGCCGCCGTCAAGGCCTTCCTGCCGCCGTACCGGCCGCATACGATTCTGTCGCCTGACGATCCTAAAAATCTCAACCCCGTTCTTTTTCCCGGGCAGCGCCGGGACTGCGAAGGCATTCTGCGGGACGGCTACATGGACATGCGTTATAAACTGCAGGCAGCGCTGGAGAAGTCCCCCGAAACGATCCGCGCCGTCAATACCGCCTTTGCCGAAACCTTTGGACGGGATCATGGGGGAATGCTCTGGGAGTACCGGACTCAGGATGCGGACCTGATCCTTGTCGGGATGGGATCGCTTGCCAGTGAAGCCATGGACGCCGCAGACCGCCTGCGCGAGGAGGGGATCCAGGCGGGTGTCGTCGGGATCCGTTCTTTCCGGCCTTTCCCGAAAGCGGACGTCCGCAACGCTTTCCGCAACGCGAAGGGGATCGTGATCTTCGAAAAAAGCATCAGCTACGGCTATGAAGGCGGACTGTGCTCCGACCTCAAGGCGGCCTTTTACGGGACGGCCATCAAGGCGCCCATCCATAATTATATCGCCGGATTGGGCGGCCGGGACGTCAAGTCCCGTGAACTGGTCGCAGCGGCCAAGGATTCCCTGGCCGGCTTTGATAAGGGAATGGTGGAACCACAAACAACATGGCTCAATACGACGACGGGGTGATGATATGCCGGAAAATCTCTTCAAACTCAATGCAAAGGAATATATTCTACCCGGAACCCGGGCCTGTCAGGGTTGCGGCCTGTCCCTGGGCTATCGTCATGCCTTGAAGGCGCTGCGCGAAAACACGATCGTGACGCTGCCTGCCAGCTGTCTGTGCGTCCTGCACGGGATTTACCCGAGCACACCGGTCATGATCCCCTGCCTGAACAACTCCTTTGCGAGTACGGCGGCGTCTGCATCGGGCATCGTCGCGGGACTCCAGGCCCTCAACAAGACCGATACCACTGTGATGGCCGTCGCCGGCGACGGCGGCACGTTTGACATGGGTATCCAGGCCTTGAGCGGGGCGGCGGAGCGCGGTACGGACTTCATCTACCTGTGTTATGACAACGAAGGTTATATGAATACGGGCACCCAGCGGTCCAGCGCCACGCCCATGGGAGCGATCACGTCCACGACCCCGATCCTGACCAAACAGCAGCACAAAAAGGACTTCATCAAGATCATGGAGGCCCACGATCTCCCCTACCTGGCCACGGTGTCACCATCCTATCCAATTGATCTTTATGAAAAATTCGTAAAAGCCAAGAAGATCAAGGGAACCCGGTACATGCATATGTATGTCCCCTGCCCCCCCGGTTGGGGCTTTGCGACCAAGGATACCATCAAGATGGGGAAGCTTGCAGTAGAAACCGGGGTGGTTGTGCTGTTTGAAATAGAAAACGGGAAATTCCGATTCACGGGCCGCAGCAAAGCCTTGGCCGAACGGGGCAACCGCATGCCCGTTATCAACTACCTGGAGAAACAGGGACGGTTTTCGAAGATAAACCCCGAACAGCTGAATCAACTGCAGGCCTGGGTGGATGCCAAATGGCAGGAGTATGTCAGGCGCGCAGAGTCATGATGACGGCTTTGTAAAAAGACCATATGCGGTGTTGCGCTACGCCCTTTGTCATTGCGGCGTATATCAGGGGATACGCCTCATTCCTCAGGTCTTGCGCGCCTTGCCTCTGGACCTTTTTCCTTTGCCGTCGAAGTGTTTATCGAATGCACGTGACGGTTCAGGAGCACGTTTCTGATTAAGGCGGCATACCTTTGGGAGGCGCCGCGGTTGGCGGCCACGATCTGACCGGCGGCCTGCCCCTTGCGGGCCAGCGTTTCCGGCGCCCGCAGGAGGGTGAGCATTTTATCCGCAAGGTCCGGACCATCTTTCACGGAAATGCCGGCCCCGACCGCTTCCAGCATGATCTTTTCATCACGAAAATCCTCCATGGACGGACCATAGAAGACAACCTTGCCCCAGGCGGCGGGCTCCAGAATGTTCTGTCCGCCCCTCGGGACCAGCGATCCTCCGCAATAGACGATCGTGGCCAGGCTGTAGACCTTGAAAAGTTCCCCGATCCTGTCCACGACCAGAACCTTTTCGTCCTGTCTCGTCCTGCCCTCCCTGACCTCCGTCAGGGCGAGGCCGTCGAACCCGGATTGCCGGACCAGGCGCATCACTTCCCCGGCCCGTTCAATGTGACGCGGCACAAGGATCAGTTTGAAATCAGGATAAACCGCCAGCAACTTTTTGAAGACCTCCAGGACAATGGTCTCTTCGCCTTCATGGGTGCTTCCGGCCACGAGCACCCGTTCATCGACGGCCATGTTCAGGCGCCGGGCTGTTTCCTCCCGCAGCAGGGGTGATACCGTTGCCGCCAGACCGTCATATTTGGCATTTCCAAGGACATGAATTTTCCCCGGGGCCATGCCGATCGCGCGCGCACGCCCGGCATCGATTTCCGAGATGACACCCATCTCATCAATATCCTTTAGGATCTCTTTCCAGAAGAAACGGGTATGGTAATATTTTTTGAAGGAACGCGGAGAGAGGCGCCCATTGGCCATGACCACATTGATCCCCCGGTTCCGGCAAATCCGCAAAAAGTTGGGCCAAAGTTCCGTTTCCGTCAACACAAAAATATCCGGACGGATCATCCGGATCAGCTTGCGGATAACATATGGAATATCAAGAGGATAATAGATGATGGCCGTGGCTTCCGGAACGATCCGGCGGGCCATTTCGTGCCCGGTCTCCGTGCCCGTGGACAGAACCAGGCAGGCGTCGGGAAAATCCGCGCGCAGGGAGGCCATGATCGGCGCGGCGGCGGTGACCTCCCCTACGGAGACGGCATGCATCCAGATGCGGGGCACTCCCTGCATGCCTTCGTAGAGATCGGGCCGGTTGAAGCCGAACTTCGGTCCCATGCTGTGCCGGTATTTGCCCGTGAACAGGATCTTCGCGCCGTAGTAGGGGATAGCCAGCGCGGCGGCAAGGGTCAACAGGATGTTATAGAGGATGAACATCATTCGAGACCTGTGACGTGCGTTTCAATTTGACACCCCGACGACAATCATGTATGGGAAGGCCATGAAAATAATCGCCCCCTCCATCCTTTCCGCGGACTTCAGCAGGCTCGGCGAAGAAATTGCCGCGGTCGAAGCGGCCGGCGCCGACTGGATTCACATCGATGTCATGGACGGCCACTTCGTCCCGAACATCACCATCGGCCCAGGCGTCGTCAAATCCCTGCGGAAGCTGACCCGGCTTCCCTTCGACGTGCATCTGATGATCAGACATCCTGATCAGTTTCTGGAGGCCTTTGCGGAGGCGGGAAGTGATACGATTACCGTCCATGTGGAGGCGGCGGATCACCTGCACCGCACCATTACCCGCATCCGGGAACTGGGGCCGAAGGCGGGTGTCTCCCTGAATCCCTCCACGCCGCTGGCGCTGATCGAGCCCATCCTTGCCGACATCGATCTGCTGCTTATCATGACCGTCAACCCCGGTTTCGGCGGCCAGCAGTTTATCCGGACCATGCTTCCGAAAATCCGGCAGGCCCGCGAACGCATCGATCAGAAGGCCCCGTCCGTCCTGCTCGAAGTGGACGGCGGCGTCACGCCGGCAAACATGCCGTCCATTCTCGAGGCCGGCGCGGATGTGCTTGTCGCCGGCGCCGCAGTTTTCGGCAACGGCGATTACGCCGCCACGATCGGCAAAATGAAAACCCTCATGGGCCGGGCGGAATAGCAATTTCTGGCGGCTTCGTAAAAAATCCGGTTCGTTACGCAGCATCATTCGTCATTGCGGCGTATGTCTATTATACGCCTCATTCCTCATGATTTGCGCGCCTCGCCTGCGGACCTTTTACGAAGCCGTCCCAAATGCAACTTTTTTCGACTTTTTACGAGCTCATCATTTCTCCGGGCTCCACATTGACCGTCAGGCTGTCCCGGTCATTTTCCCCGCCAGCTTCTGCTGGACCTCCATCGCTTCCGCCACGATCCGTTCGAAGAGTTCCGCTACGGTCGGCTCATCGTGAATTAAACCCATAACCTGCCCCACGGGCAGGATGCCTTTCTCCACATCGCCGTCTTCCGTAGCCAGTTGGAAGGCCTTGAAGCCATTGGCCATGAGCGCCATCTTGTAGGCATTACCCAGACCGGAAGCCAGAATCCCGATAAACAGCTTAAAATAGGGCATCTTCATCTGCCTGGCAACCTCCTTGGAGTTGACGAAGGCAGCGGGCAGATCGAGTCCATTCTTGACGGCCTTTTCCGCGGCGGCGGTCTTCATGACCCGGCAGTAGATCCCGTCGATGCGCTTCGAATAAAGCGTATCGGTTACGTCTTTTTCCATGGACAGCTTCTTGAAATTCTCATGCAGGGGACTTTCTTTGGTCGTCATTATTCTTGTCCCGAGAGCGATGCCTTCCGCGCCCAGCGCAAGCGCCGCCGCCATTCCCCTGCCGTCGGCGATGCCGCCCGCGGCAATCACGGGGATGCTGATCGCATCCACGAGGCTCGGGATGAGCACCATCGAGGTCAGGGCTTCACCGTGGGCCGCCGCTTCATTGCCGGTGGCAATGACCCCGTCGGAGCCGTAATCCTGGGCGCGCTTGGCATGGCGGGCGTTGACCACCGTGGCAATAACTTTTCCCCCGTACTTGTGGGCGCCCTTGACGAGCCAGTCCCCCTTGCCCAGGGCAAAATTAATGACCGGCACCTGCTCCTCCAGCAGCACTTTGGCGTTTTCCGCTGCGCCCGGCATCAGCAGCGTGGCGTTGCAGCCGAATGGCTTGTCCGTCAGTTTTCGGATTTCCGCGATCGCCTTGCGGGTTCCGGGCGGGTCCAGGGGACCTGTGGCCAGAATGCCCAGTCCCCCGGCATTGGAAACGGCGGCCACCATTTTCGGAACGCTGATCCAGCTCATGCCGGACAGGAGGATGGGGTACTTGATGCCGAACAGCTCGGTAATTCTTGTCTTCACTTATGAACTCCTTCGTTTATCCCTCTTTTCAAAAAGGGGCAAGAGAGGGGATTTTTGCCTTCCCATAAAAAAGACAGGCGGGCTTTGGAGAGACCCGCCTGCCTTTAAAACCTTTTGATCAGGCCTGCAATGTCCGGCCGATGGTCAGGATTTCCGCTTCCTTCGTTCCTTCATACAACTCAAGGATCTTGGCGTCGCGGTACCACTTCTGGACGGCGTATTCGTCGATATACCCGTAGCCGCCGTGAAGCTCCACGGCGTTGTTCGCGCAGAAGACCGCCGTCTGTCCGCAGAAGAATTTCGCCATCGCGGCCAGGTGATAATCGGGCCGCCCCACGTCGATCAGCCAGGCTGCCTTGTAAACCAGGCCACGCAGGGCTTCGATCATGATGGCCATTTCCGTGAGCTTTTTCTGAGTGAGCTGATATGCGCCCAGCGGGGCTCCGAAGGCCGTCCGCTCCTTGACATACTTGATGCTCGTCTCCAGGCAGGCTTCCGACAGGCCCAGTCCCTGCCCGGCCACCATGACGCGCGTCGTGTTGAAGAACTGCATCAACTGGATGAAACCGCGGCCTTCCTTGCCCACCAGATTGCTCTGGGGCACACGCACATCCTCCAGGGCGATCTCCGCCGTGTCGCTGGAGCGGATGCCCAGCTTGCCGCGAATCTTGTTGCGCGTGACGCCCTTGGCATCGGCGGGAATGATGATGAGGCTGAAACTGTTGTGTTTTTTCTCCTCCGGGTTGGTGATGCACTGGGTGACCATGAAGTCACAGACCGTCCCGTTGGTGATGAACATCTTGTTGCCGTTGATGACATAGTCGCTGCCGTCCTTGACCGCACGGGTCTTGTATCCGGCCACATCGGTGCCCGCGTTGGGCTCCGTGAAGGATCCGGCGCTCACCCATTCGCCTCGGCACACCGGGGGCAGATAGGTCTTCTTCTGCTCTTCCGACCCGTACTGGAAGATGGACTCACACCCGAAGGTGGCCGCCACGACATTCAGCCCGATTCCCATATCGACCTTGGACAGTTCCTCGGTGATGATGGTGTTGCCCAGGATGCCGGCCCCGGCGCCGCCGTACTCCTCGGGAATCCAGGCGCCCACCAGGCCATTTTCGGCAGCCTTCCTGCGAATCTCCGGCGTGTACTTTTCGTGCTCGTCGCACTCCTTCGAAAGCGGCGTAAACTCGGCCACGGCAAACTTGTACGCCATGTCCTTCAACATCTTCAATTCTTCCGTCAAATCAAAATCCATATCCTCTGTTCCTCCGTCATTTATTGAGACCTTGGAAAAATGGTTCGCAAACGGCGAACCAAATGTTTCCCGCCTTTCCAGTAATTACGTTAACGCCCTGCAATATATCATGATTACATCTGATTGTCTTCTTAGCGGAAAAGATTTTTAAGCCGCGGCGAAGCCATTTTTCCAAGGTCATGCAAAGCTCATTACTTCGAGTAATCGTAAACGCCCTTGCCGGTCTTGCGTCCATAACGGCCGGCACGGACCAGTTTCTTCAACAGCGGCGCCGGACGGTATTTGTCGCCCAATTCCCGGTTCAGGCCTTCCATGATCCGCAGCAGCGTCTCATTGCCGACCAGATCCGATAGCGCCAGCGGTCCGATGGGGTGATTGCATCCCAGAACCATTCCCTTGTCGATGTCCTCCGCCGTGGCGATCCCCTCATCCAGCGCGAAAAAGGCCTCATTGAGCATGGTGCAGAGAATCCGGTTGACCGCAAAAGCCGGCGCCTCTCTGACGACGATGACCTCTTTGCCGATTTTCTTCCCCCAGGCCTTGGCAATCTCGAGGGTCTCATCGGAGGTCTCGTAACCGCGGATGATTTCGAGCAGACGCATGACCGGCACCGGATTGAAGAAATGGGTCCCGATAAACTTGCCCGGCCGCTTCGTGATGGCCGCCATTTCGGTAATGCTCAGGCCGGAGGTGTTCGTGAAAAACAGGCAGTGTTCCGGGACGATTTGCTCGAGTTCCGTGTAAACCTGTTTTTTTACGTCCATGACTTCGATGACGACTTCCACCACCACATCGACGCCCGTTGCGGCTTCCTTCATATTCACGGTCGGCTTGATCCGGCCGAGAACGGCGTCCATGTCCGCCTGCGTCCGCTTCCCCTTTTCCACATCCCGTGCGAGATTCTTCGTGATCGTTTTCATGCCCCCGTCGATGAAACGCTGTTCGATGTCCCGCATGGTCACCTGATAGCCTGCCTGTGCGCAGACCTGCGCGATACCGTTGCCCATGAGCCCGGCGCCCAATACACAAATCTTCTTGATTTCCATGATGTTTCCACTCCCTCCTTTTTATTATTTTCCTGCCCTTGCCAATCAGGCAAAGCCAGTGTTTCGCAAATCTGAAATGGACATTGACTCCAGAGTCAATTTTGACGTGTCCTATAACACATCCATAACGTCATGACAATTGATTCCTTGAACAAATTATCGTACAAAGAAAGCAAGGGGACGGCTACGAAAAAATCTGCTTTCCCCTCCCCCTGGCGGGAGGGGATGATGGGGAGGGGGGCGCTTTTCATGCATATTCTAATCGATGGGTACAATTTGATTCGCCAGTCTGCGGCCTTTCGGCGCCTCGACCGGCTGAGCCTGGAAGCGGGACGCAATGCCCTGATTCACAGCCTTGCCGCCTATAAAAAGCAGACGGGGCACCGCGTGACAGTTGTTTTTGACGCCCGGGAAGGCGGTTTTCTCACGGAAGAACGCGATCGCCACGGCGGGATCCATTGCCTGTACTCCCGCAAGGGGGAAACAGCAGACGACCTCATCAAACGCATGATCGAGGGCAGAAAAGAGGAATTTGTCGTGGTCACCTCGGACCGCGACATTGCCGATTTTGCCTCCCGGAGGGGTGTCGCCGCCATCGCCTCGCCGGTTTTTGAATCCCGGCTGCAACGGGCCGAAACTGCGCGGAATGGGGATCGGCGCTTCGAAAAGGATGAGCCGGCCGAAGAGGAACGGAATGACGGTTCCGCTTCAGGCACAAAAAAGAAAGGCTCCTCCCGCCGTCTCTCCAAAAAGCAAAAGAAGGCCCAGTCGATCTTCAAAAAGTTATGAATGCTGAGTAAAATGCTTCTTTTCACATTTCGAGAGGCTTGCATAGGCGGCGAAAAATGATTCGCAAGCGGCGAATCAAAGATTTTTCGACTTTCCATAAATTAGACTAATCTATTGATTTTAAACATATTTAAGCATTAATCATATTTCTAGCGAAAAAGATTTTGAGCCGCGGCGAAGCCATTTTTTACCGGCATCGGTTCAGAATGTGGTGCTTTATTTCTCACAGACCTGGATCAGAAACCGCTCCAACATCAGCCGTGCATCCTTCACGGTGCTTTTCAGCGCCAGGTCCATATCCACGAGCGTCTCCAGGTGACGAATCAGCGATTCCCGGGAGAAGCGGCCCGCATGGCCGAGCGCTTGATAGATCACATAGGGATGCGGCGTCGCCGACCCCAGCCGTTGTTTGATCTCCGGAAAGAGGGCTTTCTGGAACCGGCCGTAATCCATCCCGGCCTTGTAGGGCGGCAGTAAACGGGCCTCCAGCAATAATCTGGCCTGAAGCAGGATCCGGATTTCCCGGGCAAGCATGGCCAGAATCATGACCGGATGGTCGCCCCGATCCAGCAGGTCTCCTAGAATGGACAAACTGACCGGCAGATTCTTTTCCACCAGGGCGGCGGTTAAATTAAAAACGGTCTCTTCCCTGGTTTTACCGATGGCCGCTTCGATATCCTCTTCATCGATGGTGGGTTTTTCCCCTGTGAACGTGATGAGTTTCTCCAGGGCAGACATGGAGGTCCTGAGATTGAAACCTGTTTTTTTCCCAAGCGCCAGCCAGGCGACGGGCGCCATTTTCTTTCCTTTTGCAGTGAGAAGCTCCCGGGCGTTTTCCATGAGCAGCCCCTTGAGTTTCGTATCGCCCTTGACCCTGGAAAACTCCAGAATTTTCCCCATTTCATCGATGGTTTTAAAGAGCTTCTTGCGTTTATCCACCGCGTCGGCCGTCAGAATCAGGTGAGTTCCTTCGGGAAGCCCGCTTTTCAGGACAGATTCGAGACGATCTGCGCCATCACCGGACGTTGCCGCTTCCAGCCGGTGCGTCGCGCAAAACGCAGTCATCACGGGCAACCAGGCTTCCCGGTCCTGCCCCTCGTCGCCTTCAACCGCCTGCTGCCACTGTTCATCGCTGATTTTCTGCCAGCCGCCATCCTTCAGGTCATCCAGCGTCCAGCCGGTCATACGCAGAAAGAGAATGAAATCGGCAACCGCACGGGCCGGATTTGCTTTCACCTGATCGCGTATTTTTTGAATGATGACGGGCAGGGTCTTGCGGGAATGAAAAACCCGGGTATTGCGGACGACGATCGCCTTCCTGCCCGGGATGAGGGGGCGCGTCAGGAGGGATTCGCAGAGCTGATCCATATCCTCCGCGTCGCCGTCCAGGACAAAGAGGTTCAGGTCGCGGTCGGCAGCGGGAATGATGATTTCAATGATTTTATCCAGGGCATCCCGGAGCAGATACTCTTCTTCGCCATAGAGCAGGTAGCAGGGGGCAATCCGGCCTTTCCCGATGTCAGCCAGGATTCTTTCCAGTTCCATGCAGCCGCCTTGACGCTCATTAACCACTAAACGATTACAAATTTCTGAATATGCCTGACCGCCTCATCGGGGTCGTCGATGATTTCGATAAAGTCCAGATCCTCCGGCAGAATCATGCCGTCGCGAATCATGGTTTTCTTGAGCCAGTCCACCAGGCCTTTCCAGTATTCACTGCCCATCAGGATCACCGGAAAGCTCTTGATGCGCCGGGTCTGAATCAGCGTCAGAGCTTCAAAAAGCTCGTCCATGGTCCCGAACCCGCCGGGCATGATGATATAGGCCATGGCGTACTTGACAAACATGACCTTGCGGATAAAGAAATACTTATAATCAATCGAAATATTGGCATAGGCATTGGGCTTCTGCTCAAAGGGGAGCCGGATATTCATGCCCACCGACTTGCCGCCAGCCTCGGCGGCGCCTTTGTTAGCCGCCTCCATGATCCCGGGCCCGCCGCCGGTAATGACGCTGAATCCCTTCTCAGCCAGTCGACGGGCCAGTTTCTCCGTCTTCTGGTAATAGGGATCATCCGGCGTCACGCGGGCAGATCCGAAAATGCTCACGGCGTTTTTCAGTTTGGAGAGGGCCTCAATGGCCTCCACAAACTCTGCCATGATCCGGAAAATTCGCCAGGATTCCTCGATAGACAGAGCATCAACAAGGTATTGTCTCTCTTCCATGGGACCACCCGTTTATATGCTTTTGCGCCTCTGCACCTTGGCTAATCTGCGGCGCGCCTCAATGGTTTTTCTTTTCTTCTTCACAGACGGCTTCTCGTAGGCCCGGCGAAGCTTCAGCTCTTTGAACAAGCCGCTTTTGGACAGTTTGTTCTTGAGAATCTTCAAAGCCTTTTCGACGTCATTGTCAAATACTTTGACTTCCAGTTTCTCCCCCTCCCTTCTCTCGTATATTTTATCCTTATCCAATTCCAAATATTTTTTGCTCAACCGGCATAAAAAAAGGGCAGTACGGCGCCGCACAACAACGGTGCCGTAATCTACCCTGCCTGTTGCCTATTTTTAGACCACGCTCCTTACTTGGCGATAACCCTTCTCAGTTCCTCTATAAACGCCTCATTCTCTTCGCGGCTGCCAACGGTGACCCTGATAAACTGCCGGCTGCTCCAGGGAAAAATGAAAGGCTTGATCAGAATCCCCTTGCGAATGAGTTGCTCGTATACATGATTTACATTCAAAGTGCAACTAAAAAAAATAAAATTTGCGGCGCTGGGGTAGGGATGAATGCCGTCTATTTCCTGCAACGCGGCATAGAGGTTTTTTCGTTCTGCGATAATCCGGTCAATCTGTTCCGAAACGGCCTGTTCTTCATCCATGAAGAACCCTGCCGCCGCCTGTGAGAGGGCGTTCATATTATAGGGAAGGCGCACCTTGTTCAACTCCCGCAGGAGTTCCGGGGCACCGAGCAGGAAACCAATACGCAGGGCGGCATAGCCCACCTTGGAAAGCGTCCGCAGGATCACCAGGTTTTCATACTGTTGCAGCAGGGGCAAGAGGGTTTTTCCGGAAAAGTTGGAATAAGCTTCATCAACGACCACCACCCCGGTTGATGCCTCCAGGATCGCCCGGATTCGGTCCTCGCTGAAGCAATTGCCCGTCGGGCTGTTGGGATAGCTCAGAAAGACCAGGGCCGGCGATTCCGCAGCCATTTTATCAAGCATGACGGCCACATCAAGATCAAAGGCGTCATCGAGACGGACTTCCGTTACGCCGAGGCCACAGTTCAACCCGATGATCCGGTACATGACGAAGGTGGGGGTCGGGATGAGGATCCTTGCCCCGGGACGGGCCATTGCCGCGCAGAGAATCTGGATGAGTTCGTCCGAACCGTTGCCCGTCATGACCCTGTTTTCATCGACGCCGCAGGAGGTCCCATAACGTTTTCGCAACGCCGGCGCACCCGGATCCGGGTAGCGGTTCAGCGCGGTGTCCTTCATGCGTGCAAACAGCCTTTCCTTCAAGGGCGCCGACAGTTCATAGGGGCTTTCGTTGGCATCTAGCTTGATCCGGCATTCCATAATTTCCGCAGGATAGGCTTTCTGCGCCAGCACCGCATCACTTATGAGTTTTCCAATATTCATCCGTCCATCCTGCCTTTTAGATTCCATTGGTCGTTCGTGTACTTATCCTTAAGCAGACGTCCCTTGAGCGCCTCTTCTTCCGGAGTCAGCGCCCCGTCTTCCAGGCGGACGCCCAATACCGCCTCAAAGCCGGCTTTCATCATCCGGCAGAGCGTCTCCATATCCGGAAAGGTCACCCCCTGCTGGCGGAGCGAGGTTACGGACTTACGAAGATGCAGGATTTGCCGATCCCGGTCGTCCTGATGCGGCAGCAATATCTCACTGGCCCGCAGCGGATCAAAATCCAGCAGGAGCGAGCCATGCTGGAGAAAAGCTCCACGAGACCGCAGCTGGGCGCTCCCGCATATTTTCCTCCCCTTGACGAGCAACTCATAGCGCGACGGCGCCGAAAAACAGGCTGCTTCTGCCGACATTTCCGGCAATTTCCGGCCGTCTTCGGCCATCCGGGCCTCAATCCCCAGCTCACACAGGCCCCGGATCAGACAGCGGCTGATCATCTGGTAGGTTCCGAGGATATCGGCAGGAAACCCGTCACGCTGCTCACGGCCCACCACCGCATAAGTCAAATCATCTCCATGAAAAACGGCTTTGCCGCCGGTGGGGCGGCGCACAATATCGACGGATCTTTTACGGCAGGCGGAAAGGTCGATATCCCGGTCGATCTGCTGGAAGTAACCGATAGAAACCGCCGGGGCAAGCCAGGTATAAAACCGGATGGTCGGCGACGATGTGCAGTCCCGGCTTTGCAGAAAAATTGCTTCATCCGCGGCCATATTTTCGGAAGCCGGCAAATGCTCAAATGGGAGGAGCCTCCAGCGCTTCACAGGAAACTATTCGCTTTCCGCCTCTTGGGCGATAAAATCATGATACCCCTTGGCATCCAGAAGATCGTCCAACTCATCCAGGTCGCTCATCCCCACAACAATCAGCCAGCCCGTATCGTGAGGATCGCTGTTGATGATGCCGATATCATCGCCGATATCTTCGTTTATATTGATGACCTCCCCGCTCACGGGCGAGATCAGTTCAACAACCCCTTTGGCCGATGATTCGATGGTTCCGAAAGGCTCATCCTGCTCTGCATCGAATTCCATCTCCGGCAGTTCGATGGACACCACCTCTCCCAGTTTTTCCTGAGCGTAATCGGTAACCCCGATCGTGGCCAGATCGCCGTCGACCCTGACCCAAATGTGTTCACGACTGTAAAGCAGATCTTCCGGAAAAACTTTCATATCACCCTGTCCTGTTGTTCAAATTTCTAATATCCTGAATTCCTTCGGTGTTCTTGACAATATCTCGCATCCGTCCTTCTGAACCACCACCAGATCCTCGATCCGGATCCCCCAGAGGCCGGGAAGATACACGCCGGGCTCCACTGTCACCACCATACCGGCCTCCAGGATCGCCTCAGACTGAGCGGTAAGCCGCGGATATTCATGGACATCAAGGCCCACGCCATGACCCGTTCCATGCGTGAAGGATGCCCCGAACCCCTGTGCGTCAATCCAGCTTCTCGCCGCCCCGTCAATCATCCGGCAGGAAACACCGGCGCGAATAGTCTCAATCGCCCGGTCGTGGGCTTGCTTGACGACCTGATAAACCCGTTCCTGCCGGGCATCCGGCCGGCCCAGCATAAAGGTGCCGGTTTCATCGGAACGATAACCGTCATAGACGGCCCCGCAATCGATGGTCATCAAATCCCCGGGACGGATGGTCCGGCTCTGTGGCCGGGCATGGGGCCGCGCGGAATTTTCGCCGGATGCCACGATGGTCGGAAAAGACACCTCTTGAGCCCCGCCCCGCCGGATGGCGTCATCCAGGTCCGCGGCGATCTCAAGCTCCGTCATCCCGGGCCTGATCCGCTCCAGGACCTTGCCCAGCGCCCGCGACGCAATAAGGGCAGCCTCCCGGATTTTTGAGATTTCTTCCCGGTCCTTCACGGCCCTCAGCACTTCCAGTTCCTGCCGTAGCGGTTGAAACGTCAGCCCGGGCAGGCGCTCTGTCAAAGCGGTCCAAACCGCCACGGTCATGGTCTCTGCTTCGAAGCCGATCATCCCGCGATCATGCTGCGAAATGACGTCAACCAGACCATCCATTTTGCTCTGATACTGATAGATCTCAAAGCCGGCGGTTTCAGCGCGTGCCTGGGTAATATAACGGCCATCCACCAGCAGGGCCAGACAGTCCGGCCCGATGTACAGGGCCCCGTCACTGCCGGTAAATCCAGTCAGATAGCGGATATTTTTCATGTCCAGAAAAAGAAGCGCCTGAACGGACCATAAGGGCAGCTGCGCACGAACCTGCTGAAGGCGGCCTGCGTAAGGAGACTGCTCAGGTTGCATAGCTTCCGATCCTGCCGATATTCTTGAGCCATCGCGACAGTTCCAGGAAGACCTTCTCGTGCGTCGACCGGTCCGGATCGCTCCGCGGTGCAGTCATCCGGTCCTCGATCTCCCGGAGTCTGACGCCCGCCTCCGGGTGATCCGGTTCGCGCCGGATGATTTCTTTCAGGACGTTACGGGCCATTTCCATCTGATTCTGTCGGAGGTAGAGCTCCGCCAGCGTCATGGTGTGGAAATCCGGAGCAATATCGGTTATTTGTTCATAATGGTCTTCATCTTCTTCCGTCAGGAGCGCCGCCGCGCCGGCATCCATAAGTTGGTCCAGTTTTTCCACGACGCCCTGATGAGCCGCCCCTTGTGGGTTCAGGATCAGAAAGCGCCGGTAAAATCGAACGGCTTCCTTCTGCAATCCCGGCTCCCGGCAGAGATCACCCATGGCGGCATAGAGACGAGACCAATCGGTAATACGGTCTTCCACGTCCCGCAGGATCTCCTCAACCCGCTCCAGCCTGCCCATTTTCGTCCAGATCTGGCACATCGCGATCCGGGCATCCACGTCGTCAGGCAGCCGCTGGAGACGCTCCGCTGCAAGCTCCTGCGCCAGATCAAACATGCGCTGCTCCAGCAGGGCTTCCACCCTTGACAGGAAACGCATTTTTCCATCGGGATCCATTGAGCTCATAAATATCTGGATTTATTCGATTATGAGACGATTTTCCGTCCACGGCGCCGAAACGGAAAAAAAGCTAACACAGCCCCCAAGGCCTGTCAAGCAAGAAATCCTGAAAAAATGAGAGATGTTCAAATGAAACAATGCGAATCAGGCTGTATCTGTCTTTCAGTGTAATGGGGTGAAATCGTTTTTCCGTTCGCAGAGAGCACAGAGATAGTGTATCCAATCCCAAAAAGAAGGGCGACACCAGGTCGCCCCTCTTTTATCATGCCCCTCTGGACAGGATCAGGGTGTGGCCGTACAAACCTTTGTTGTGACTGCGCCGATTCATTGCCCGAGACATTCACGGCGGTAATGATATAATAATATGTGGTCTGACCCTCCTCACCGACTTGGCGTCAGTTCGCTGCTATTTCAAAGAACGAGAGCCCCATTCATCCTGGGTCTCCCAATGCTGATGCTGGGTACTCTGTGATTGCTTACTAATAAAGTTGCTTTTATTGGGAAGCGCCGATTGAATGGAGGGTTTTTCTGGCTTCGCCGGCCAGTCCGGACTCCGGGGCGGCTTTGATGATGGATTGGAATTCCTGCCTTGCCCGGTCACGGTATTGCAGTTTCACGTAGCAGTGCCCCAGCCAGTAACGGGACTCTAAAAATGCGGGGGCCTGCTCCAGGGCTTTGAGAAAATACCGGGACGCCTGATCATAATCGCCCCCGGCATAACTGGCCATACCCATGTGATGATCAAGGAGAGGCAAAGGAACCGTATTGGGTTTACTATTCTTCGCCTCGGCGTAAAACTTCAGGGCCATCCGGTAATCTCGCTTGCCGTAATAGGCTCTTCCCATATTAAACAACGCCTTATCCGGGGTTTCATATATAACATTGGCAAGAGCCTGCTGGAAAGCATGGATGGCCTTGTCCCACTGCCCCATCCCGAGATAGACGTTCCCCATAAAGTTGTGGGCCTCCGAGTAATCCTCCTTCAAGGACACCGCCCTGCCGAACGCATTGATGGCCTTGTCCGTCAGCCCCTTCTCATAATAGGCAATTCCCAAATAATAATGCACCTGGGGCTCCCGCGGCGCATACTCTTCCGCCCGCATGAACTCCTTCAGGGCGTCATTGAAACGCTGCGACCCCAGATAAGCGATCCCCATATTAATGTGACTGTCCGCCTGTTCCTTGTTCCATGGACTGGCGGCACAGGCCGCAAAGGCAACGGTTACTGACAAAATGATGGCGAGTTTTTTAATCCAGGCTATTCTCATGATGCATCCGAATGGTTGGGGAGATCGCACTACAGCAATCTGATAGCCGTCGGGAAATAACTCCGGTGGCCAGATGGTTCACTATGCGCTTTGGAGGAAAGGATTATCCCTTGGGCAGCTCGGATTTTTCCCCCACAATATCCGTTTTCATGATCTTGGGGGTCACAAATATCATAAGCTGTCTTCGGTTCTTTATTGTCGATTCCGTTTTGAACAGCCAGCCCAATATGGGGATTTTGGAAACCCAGGGAACGCCAATATCTCCTTTATTTTCTTCTGTTTTAAGGATTCCGCCGATGACCAGAGTTTCCCCGTCCTTGACGATAACAATGGACGTAACCTCGCTTTTGCGAATGGGGACATTCCCCGCCAGCGCCGCAGCTTTATCGTACTGAGGTGTGTCATTGGTGGCCGTCACATCCATGGAAATCTTCCCTTCGGAGGTGATCTTGGGTGTTACGGACAGACTCAGCGTTGCTTTTTTCCAGGAAACCGTTGGTGTGCCTTGGGCATCCCTGGTCACATAGGGTATTTCATCACCCTGCTCAATCCTTGCCTTGACTCCATCCAGCGTGGTCACTTTGGGCGATGAAATGACTTTCCCCTGACTATTCGTTTCCAAGGCCTGAATCTGGGCCTCCAGGACGGCAGAGGCCCCTCCAATGATCAGACCGAGGGTCGGCCCTGCAAAGGTTGTGGGATAATTGACCGCCATGGATTGGATGACATCGCCAGCGGTTGTCCTGAATGGGACTTCGTTCGGATACCCCCAGGTTATTGGACGAGTAGTCGCTGAATTTGATCCGCCTATCAGGGACCAGCCGGTGCCAGCGCCTGCGGTTCCGTATGAGGCGCCCCCCCACTGAACGCCAAGATTCCTGACGAATTCATCGGATGCTTCGACGATCTTGGCCTCGATGGAGATCTGCTGGAGCTTTCCACCCTCCACCAGTCGTTCCTGCTCCGATTTCTTGGCGATTACCTCCGCCTTGTAACGGTCTTCTTCACCCGTCTTCCGGTCTGCCTCCTCCTTCTTCATTCTCTCCAGCGTACTGACACTGATGACGTCACCCAGCTGCTTCTTGCCAAGACCGTGGATGCCCAGAATCGAGTCCAGTGCCTGTCCCCAAGGGACTTTTTTCATGGATACCGTGACATTGCCCTTGACGTCGTCGCCGGAAATGATGCTGACGCCGCCTTCTTCAGCCAACAGTTGCAAAACGCTCTTGATGCTGGCTTCCTGAAAATCCAGGGATACCAGCCGACCGGCAATTGCGCTGGATTTGTAGGCGGGCGGGACGGCGTTCGGCTGAACAGGTGATTTTTGTTGCCGGGGCGCCGGTTTATCGCCCGCGATGGTTGCGGCGGGCAAAGTGGCCACGTTGAAATCGATGACGATGTTGTGCCCGTCCTGGCGGACGCTGTAGGGAACCGGTTTGTTCAGTTCCATGGTAACAACAGCCTGGGGGATGCCCTTGACGGTTCGCTGGGCGGGAACCACGCGGATCAGGTTGTCCAGAACACCTTCTCCCTGCACCCGCCGCAGCTCCTGGGGAACAAAGAGATTTTCCAGACTGACCAGCAACAACCTCCCGCCCTGATCCTCTGTCGCAGCCCCCGACTGCCTGGAAAGCATCAGGACCACCCGCTCTTTGCCCTTTAATTTTTCAAAGGTTATGTTCTCGAGATAGCCGGCCTCGGCCTCCATGACCTTCGCTGTCTTTGCTGCGACGGGACCGGACGACGCGCCCTGTACGGCTGATACGCTTCCGATCCATATGAATAGCCCGACTAAGATCAGTATTCCCATCAGCGACCGGTTTATTTTCATGGTTTTACCTCATCCTGGCGAAGTTTCATTATCTGCTTGCGTGACTGAATTTTTCCTTCATCCGTCGCGACCCTCTCGTTGACGATGACTTCGTTTTTGAGAATTGCCGCTACCCGGCCATTGTTCAGACCGATATAGGACCCTTGGACCAGTGAATAAAACTTCCCTGAAGCGTCCTGAACCATCGCGCGCCGGCCCCGGTCGCCTTCGATGATGCCCACCAGCCTGAACTGTTCGACGCCCAGCCGCTGCAACGGACTCAGGGGCAGGGCTTTGGACTTCCCGGTTTTCTGTTTTGCGGCCGCCGACGGATCGACAAAGGGCTTGAAGGGATCCATCCGCCCCTGTGGATTATAGCGGTAGACTTCTTCCTGTTGTTGACTTTGCGGCGTCACGGGCTTTGCCGCCGGACCGGCTCCTTGCGCAAAAGCAACCCAGCCCAGTCCCGTAAACATGAACAACAGCGCCGTCCAGAAGGTCGCCATCCTCCATTTCCTGTTCACTATCGTTTCTCTCATTTCATCTTGTCAACAAACATATAGGTCTTTATGGTGCAGTTTGTTTTAATCACCCACCCCCGCCCTTTGACATCGGCGCCCTCTCCCATGGTAATGTTCTCAATGTTTACAATGCGGGGCAGATTGGCCACCTTTTCAAAAAAAGACAGGGTATCATGGAACCGACCGCTGATCGTCACTGTTACAGGAATTTCTTCATAAAATTTAACTTCTTCCACCGGTTTCGGCGGCGCCTTCCCGACGGCGGGTTTCTGCTCTGCCCGCTGGTCCGATGGTTTCAGATTATCTTTGAAGCTCGGCTTGATCTCGGGTGGAGGCGGCGGCTTCGGCTCAAAAAGCAGAAAGTCCAGTCCGGCGGACTTGCCGCTTGTGGCCACGGAATGGAAGAGCGGCTGAATCTCCCGTTTGTCCGGCAGCTTGGCCAATGCCACCTGGAAGGCGCCCTTCAAAGCGGCTACCTCCTTGACATACTTTTCTTTCTGGGAGGCAATCCGTTCCTGTCTGTCCACCAGATCCTGCAGTTCGCCGAGTTTGACCTGTAACGACGTTTTTTTCTCGATGGCGGACTGCAAGAAAAAGAAGTAATAGAAATAAGCAAGCAGGGCAAAGGCAATCACCAGCAGCAACACTTTTACCTTGGGGGACATATTTTTTAAGCTGTCGACGGTAATCGCCATGGGTTAAGACCTTTTCTTCACACAGGATAGGGAAAACTGATTGACCTTCACACCGGACATATCCACCTGCTTGGATGAAATCAGATCAACCGACTGAATAAATTTAGAGAGTTCAAGGCTCTTCATGAAGAGCGCCACGGCGATATTGTCCCGACCCACACCTTCGATGCTAACCTGGGAACCCTGTTCCGACACTTTGGTGAGCTGGATGTCCCTGGGCGAAACCAGAGTATTGAACTCATCCAGCATGCGGACCGGATAGAGGCGGCCCTCTTCGAGACGATTGATGACGGCCAACTTTTTCTCCAGAACCCTTTTCTCCTCCCTGATGTCGTCGATTTCTCCGATGATCTTCTTCAGAACAAGCAGTCGGGCTTCCTTGGTCGCGATGTCCGTCTCCAGATTGGTGATGCTGTGCGCGATGTAAAGATGAACAGAGGCCAGTATCACTAAAAAAATAAACAGTGAGAGGAAGACGATGGCAAGCTGACGGACGACATTCGCCTTCTTTTCCTTTTCCTCGACAGAACGATGGAGAAGATTGATCTTGATCATTTATCACCAACTTTACGCAGGGCCAGGCCCACGGCAATGGCGGCGACAGGCCGGATTTCATCGATCCGTTCGGTGTTCAGGACTTTTTTATTATATTCAATGCTTCTGAAGGGATCCAGGATTTCTGTTTCGATCCCGAGCCGTTGCGTCAGGTCGGCTGTGATCCCGGGTATAGCGGCAATACCTCCGGACAGGAGAACTTTCTTGACGTTATCGCCACCCGAGGTGGATCGGAAATAATCAATGGATCTTTCAATTTCCGTACAGATCGGGTCAGCATAACTCAGCAGAGATCCCCGGAAGGCCTCCCGTGTTATTTCGTCTGCCTCCGGCCCATTGATTTTCATTGCTTCGGCAGCATCAAACGTCAGGCTGTGACTGGACTGGATAGCCTCTGTGATGGAGTTGCCGGCCAGCGTGAAGTCCCGCGTGAAAATGGACAGACTGCCTTTCACGACATTGATGTTGGTGATACTGGCGCCGATATTGACCATGACCACGATATCAGCTGGATCGAAATCGTAATTGGCCTCATACACCGTTTCCATCGAGAAGGTATCCACGTCCATGATCATGACGGTCACTCCTGCATTTTCGATGGCTTCCGTGAAACTCTCGATGACGTCCTTCTTGGCGGCGACGAGTAAAACCTCCATTTGATTCGGATTGAATTCGTTCTGCCCCAGGATCTGAAAATCATAACTGACGTCATCCATGTTATCGAAAGGCAGATACTTGCTCGCTTCATCATGAATAAGATCGCGCAGTCCTGCTTCTTCCATCGTGGGGAGGGTGACTTTTTTGACGATTGTGGCATGCCCGGAAAGCGACGTAACAACTGCTTTTCTCTGAAGCCCGGTTCCCCTGAAGAGGGCCTTGACCTTTTCCGTCAGGGCATCCGGATCGATCAGGATCCCGTCCTCGATGGTCCCCCTGTCCAGGGAAATCTCCGAAAAATGATTAAGGACATGGCCGGTCTTGGTCTCCAGGATTTCGGCCAGTTTCAGTGAACTGGAGCCGACATCCAGACCGACTAACTCTTTCTTGGCTGCGAAAACACCCTTGATGCTGGGGAGGGAACTCAGGACGGTACTCAGCTTTCCCGGCAATTTGACGCGGGAAGGCTGTTCTGCTGGGGGCCGCGTGCCACCGGGAAGCGAATCCTTGGCTTTTGAAAGGCCGCCCGGCCCATTTCCAGCTTCTGCGGATTGCTTACCGCGGGAAAACAGATCCTTCAACTTCAACATTGAACCACCGCATTAATCGAGAAATGCTTTTGTTAAGGCCTCAATCTATTGGGAAAATCGATAAACAAGATCCCCCTTCTTGACCATACCGAGCTCGTTACGCGCCACCATTTCGACATAGGACAACTCGCTCCGCAAAAGGATAATCGTTTTCTTAAGACCTCTGTTTTCTCGAGCGATATCCTGGTTTGCTTTCTTGAGGGCCGCCAACCGCTCCCGCATCATATAATTATCGACCAGTCCTCTGTTTCCAAATGCAATCAGAAAACCCACGACCAAGACAAAAACAGCAAGATACCGGCCAATCCTCATTCTTTCACAACGGCCCCTTAAAGTAAGGATTCCATGTTTTTTTGCCTGATACCTTAAAAATCAATTAATTACAACAAAAAAATGATGTTTCCCCCATTTATTTTATAAAAAACGCAACATTTACGACAGGATGTCGACCTTGATAGACATAACTAATTAATATGATTAATGTTTTTGCAAATGATGGGTTGTCCCCCTCCGGTTGCTGATTTATCCATTATAACGGAACTTTACATCAGTTCAGCCTATTTTATGCCATTCAGGTCCGTACGGACGGCAGGAGCTGTTGCGGTTCACCCAGCAGAAAATCTCCCCGCTCAATCCACTCCTTCAGAATATTGGCTATTTCTCTGGCTTTGTAATAGCTGGATAGGGGCGCCGTGGCAACCTTTTTCCCATTCAGCATGATCGTACCGGTACGGAGCTCCTTGTAGTTGACCTCTCCCAGGCTCTTCGGGGCACCCTTCGGATAGTCCATGCTGTAATCATAGATCTGTGTGACGATATCTTCATCCTTAACCGAGGTGTATCGCGCCATTTCTTCGCTGAGGATCGGAATGGGGATGCCGATACCCACATAGAGGGACACTCCGTATCCCAACATGCTGGCGCCCACCAGCCATTCCGGGCTCATTTCTTTCAGATTTCCGATCGTGGCAATCGTTCCGGCCCCCTCCCGGGGAACGCCTCTGCTGTTCCTCGGGGCATCCGGATTATGCTGGGTGCCGGGCCAGGATACAAATCCCTGGGCGCCGCCCAGGAAAATCCTCGTCCCCATACCGATGGTCTTGTAAAAGGGATCATTGAACAGGGGGCTCAACTGCGCCGAGGTGGCGTAGTTCGCATTGGCCATGCGGGGGCGCAACATCCCCATATAGGTGTAGATCGTTCTGTCGGACATGTTCACGGCGCAACTGTAGTTCTGATAGGCATTGCGCGGATTAAACAGGATGGCATCCCGCAGGTCATGGAGGGTGATATTCTTTTCGTGCTTGCGCGCCGGATAGCAGTCCGTCCCGTATCCTTCCATTCTCAACCGGATGACATTGCCGGCCACTAGATCCTGAATAACATGGCCGCCGCCGTAATTAAATTCACCCGGATAAACGCTGTTCATGGGATCGCCTTCGGCGACCTCCGTCGCTCCGATATAACAATCGACCGCGGCAAGACCGCCATAAGCCGCGACATCATTGAGCCAAACCTTGCCGGCCTTGATCCGGGGCGCGGTATGACCCACATTCAGAAAGGCGCCGGAGGAACACATGGGGGCAAAGGTCCCCGTGGTGACTACATCTACCCGGCGTGCGGCCTCCACATCTCCGTGCCGTTCCACGATGTCAATCATCTCCTCGGCCGTTACCACGACGGCCTTCCCCTGTTTGATCCTGTCGTTGATTTCCCGGATGGTTTTGCCGACTTTAAATTTTTTCATGGGATATGGCCCTCTATTTCGTTTTATGTGTGTCCGAATCCCCCATTGCCGCGGGCTGTCGGGTTCAACTCGGACTGGACATCCCATTGGACGCGGCATACCCGTTGTACGATCATCTGCGCGATCCGGTCCCCCCGCCGAATGACAAAGGCGTGGTCGCCATGATTAATCAGCAGAATGCCGATCTCCCCCCGATAATCGGCGTCGATGGTACCCGGGGCGTTCACCAACGTGGTCCCATGCTTCCAGGCAATCCCGCTGCGGGGCCGGATCTGGGCCTCGTAACCTTCCGGCAGGGCAATCGCCAGCCCGGTGGGGATCATCTCCCGCTGTCCCGGACACAGCTCAACGTCCTGCCGGACCGCCGCAAACAAATCCAGGCCGGCCGCGTGCTCCGTCATGTACCGGGGAAGCGGCAGATCCTCATTCCCCGGCAATTTTTGAATGGCAACAACAACCGTTTCACTTACCATACCGTCAAAATTCAATAAAACATTATGAAAATCTTTGCTTTGCAAGGTGCGTCAGGCGCCGGCCGAGTCACGCCAAACCACAACGGTCGCCCGGCCACTCAACACATCAGAATACCCAGCGTCAGATCCTTTTCGGTAATCGGCCCGATCGCTGCCAGACCGATGACGGCGGGATTGAACATCTCAGCGGCCAAAGTCTGGATATCTTCGCAAGTAACGGCATCAATTCGCCGGACCACCTCTTCCGCGGGAATATGCTCCCGGAAAGAGATCTCATTTCTGGCCAGACGGGTCATCCGGTTATCCGTGCTTTCCATGCTCAGCAGGAAATTACCCTTGACGAGTTCCTTGGCCGAGTGCAATTCCCGCTCAGTAAGGGAAACATCTGTCATGCGCAGCATTTCATCCAAAATAAGGCCGGTAACTGCCCGGACACGGTCCGCGCTGGTCCCCACATAAATCCCCAACATCCCCGCGTCCTGATAAGCACACAGGTAGGAATGAATGGCATAGGCCAGGCCCCGCTTTTCCCGGATTTCCTGAAACAGTCGTGAACTCATGCTGCCGCCTAAAACGGCATTCAGCAGGAAAGCGGGATAACGGCCTGGACTGATAGAAGACGGGGCGGGACAGCCCATGATCATATGAACCTGCTCCAGATCCTTATGGATAACGTCAACCCCGGCGGAAATTTCGGGGGAAACGCAACCGTTCTGTCTCACATCCCTGTCCACGGAACCGAAAGCATGGTTGACCAGTTCCGCCAGAATATCATGCTTCAGGTTTCCGGCCGCTGTCAGGACGACATTCTCTCCCCGGTAACGGTCATTGACGAAACCGACGATATCCTCTCGGTTGAAACCCTCCACCAGTGCCTTGTTCCCCAGAACCGGGTAACCCAGCGGGTGGTCTTTCCAGAATTTTTCATCAAAGTAATCATTAATATAGTCATCCGGCGAGTCATCCAGCATATTGATTTCCTGGATAACCACAGACTTTTCCTTGCTGATTTCTTCAGGATCAAAGAGGGAGTTCTTGAAGATATCCGCCAGCAGATCGATGGCCATGGCCAGGTGATAATCGGGGATTTTGATGTAGAAGGAGGTCAGATCCTTGCCCGTAAAGGCATTCATCACCCCGCCCACGGAGTCAATGGCCGAGGCGATATCAAAGGCCGTCCGGTTCCGGGTGCCTTTGAACAGCATGTGCTCGACGAAATGAGCCATGCCGTTCGTATGGCGGTCCTCATGACGGGAACCGCACAGCACCCAGATCCCGATGGAAACAGACCGGACATGGTCGATTTCTTCAGATACGACGCGAACGCCGTTACCGAGAATCGTCTTTCTGTACATTGGCGCCCAGCGCTTCCTTCCTGCTTAATCGGATTTTCCCCTGCTTGTCAATCTCAAGGACCTTGACCATCACTTCGTCGCCCTCCTGAAGGACATCGGTCACCTTGTTGACGCGCTCCTTGGCCAGTTGTGAGATATGCACGAGACCCTCCGTACCGGGCAGGATTTCCACAAAGGCGCCAAAATCGACGATCTTCTTCACGGTTCCCACATAAATCTTGCCGATTTCCGCATCTTCCGTCAGCCATTTCACCATGGCCACGGCGCGCGCGGCGGCATCGGCGTCGCTGGAAGCAATGGTCACGGTGCCGTCGTCCTCCACATCGATGGTGACACCGGTTTCACTGACAATATGACGAATATTTTTACCGCCGGAGCCGATGACGTCTCTGACCTTTTCCGGTCTCACTTTCACTGTGGTGATCCGGGGCGCGTACATGGAAATGTCCGCCCTCGGTTCGCTGAGGGTTTCGTCCAACTTTTCAAGAATAAACAGTCTTCCCTGTCTGGCCTGGGCAAGGGCTTTTCTCAAAATGCTTTCCGTCAAACCGTCGATCTTGATATCCATCTGCATGGCCGTGACGCCCTTCCGGGTGCCGCACACCTTGAAATCCATATCCCCGGCATGATCCTCATCGCCCAGGATGTCCGACAGAACAACCACCTCATCGCCCTCCTTCAGGAGCCCCATGGCGATACCCGCTACGGGGGCCTTCACCGGAACGCCGGCGTCCATCAGGGAGAGACTCCCGCCGCACACCGTGGCCATGGATGATGAGCCATTGGAGGAGAGGATCTCGGAGACGATCCGGATTGTGTAGGGAAATACCTCCGGGGCGGGCAGAACAGGAATAATGGCCTTGCGGGCCAGATTGCCGTGTCCGATCTCCCGCCGACCGGGACTGCGCAGGGGCTTAGCCTCACCCACACAATAGGGCGGAAAATTATAGTGCAACAAAAAGGCTCTTCTCTCTTCGCCGCTCACAAAGTCCATGCGCTGTTCGTCCGAGGACGTCCCCAATGTCACAACAGCGAGGGCCTGCGTTTCGCCCCGGTTGAAGAGCGCAGAACCGTGAGCGCGCGGCAGAATGCCCACTTCCGAGCTGATCGGACGGATCTCTGCAGAGGACCTGCCGTCGATCCTTGTCTTTTCTTTGAGAATCATCGTCCGGATCACGCGCCGCTCGAGATTTTCTAAAATCGCTGCGACCGTCCCCTTCGAAGCGGAAGCATCAGCGGTCTGTGCCGCAATGACCTGCTCCCGGATCTGGTCAAGCCGGCTGTA
This sequence comes from uncultured delta proteobacterium, assembly GCA_963743175.1. Classification (GTDB taxonomy): domain Bacteria; phylum Desulfobacterota; class Syntrophia; order Syntrophales; family Fen-1087; genus JAPLJM01. Next base: position 39,884 of record CAVUOQ010000016.1, read on the forward strand.
TCGTTCCTGCTTGCGCGCGATACGATAGGCTTCCTCAAAGGCCGGCAGGGCCGCATCCGCAACCCTGAGTATCAGCCCCTCGTCTACAACGGCCGGGGTGAAAGCTCTTTTCCCCCTGCCGATAGCCTCGCGCATGCGGTCCTGCAAGTCGATAACGGGTCTGAGGCTCTCCAGTCCAAAATTGATGGCGTCCACCAGGACATCTTCATCCACTTCCGAGGCTTCCCCTTCCAACATCACCAGGTTGACATCATAACCGCCGCCGGCAGGAGAGGGAACTTTCCGTCCCACGAGGAAAAGGTTAAATTCACTCTGTTTCATGGCCTCCAGAGAGGGGTTGCAGATCATCTGCCCCTCAAGACGCCCGACACGCACCCCGGCGATCGGCCCCTTGAAGGGAATATCGGATATCGCCAGAGCGGCGGAAGCCGCCAGCATGGCCGCCACGCCGCCGTCATTTTCGTTGTCCGCAGACAGCAGCGTTGCCATGATCTGCGTTTCAAATGTATAGCCTTTGGGAAAGAGCGGACGGATCGACCGGTCGATCATGCGGGACGTCAGAATTTCGCGTTCATTGAGACGTCCTTCCCGTTTAAAGAAACCGCCGGGAAACTTGCCCGCCGCATAGGTCATTTCCTGATAATCCACCGTCAGGGGCATGAAATCAATCCCCTCCCGGCCATATTTCAACGACACCGCCGTCACGAGGGCAACCGTGTCCCCGTAAGTGGCAAGAATGGCGCCGTCCGCCTGAGCGGCAACATAGTTCGCTTTCAGGGAGATGGTTCTCCCCGCAAACTCCGCGCTGAATACTGTTTTCATGAGTTTCAATTTCCTTTCATTTGGTTCATGGCGAAAGGCTAAAGGCCCATGGTTAGGGACAAGGCTGGACATTAACAAAAAGCTGGAATGGGCTGCTTTGTCTTTGCGCCTTGCCTTTAACCATTTGCCGTTAGCCGTATTGCCAGAGTTATTTTCTCAATCCCAGGCGCTGAATGACCGCTCGGTAACGTTCCGGATCCTTTTTCTTCATATAGTCCAAAAGCCGTCTCCGCTGGCCGACGAGCTTCAACAGACCCCTGCGGGAATGGTGGTCCTTTTTATGCTCCTTGAAATGATCGGTCAGGTAAGTGATGCGAGCACTCAGGAGCGCGACCTGAACTTCCGGCGACCCTGTATCGGACGCGTGCAACTGGAAACTACTGATAATCCCTTTTCTTTTTTCTACATCTAACACCTCTTTTTCCCTCCTTCTCACACTGTTTTTCGTTTGATCAAATTTCGTTAAATACCCTCAATATCTGGAACATCTGCGTTTTTTCATCCACGACCGGCACTTGATCCGACCCGTAAAGCGCTTTTGCAACCGCCGCCAGATCCTGCCCGACTGTGATAAACTTTACCATATCTCCCTCGGCAAGGAAAGGGATATCATATCCCCGCATCGCATCCGCCGTCGGTTGGCAGCCCGTTTTCAATCGGGCCAGCAGGGCCGCATCAGCCCTGATGGCCGGCAGTCCCGGCAGGGTATCCGTCAGGCGAATCAGGCCCTCCCTGAGCATCTGCTGCTGGCGCTCGGGCGCCAATCCATCGAGCAGAAATGCTGATTTTTCTGAAAAGGGACCGCTCGCTGTCCGGCGCAGCTCGGTCAGGCAGGCGCCGCACCCCAGCTTTTCCCCTGCATCCGCGCAGAGCGAGCGGACATAGGTGCCCTTGCTGCAGGAAACACGGAAAGTCGCCTCCGGCAGGGCGATCCGGTCCACTGTCAAGCTGAAAATTTCCACCGTGCGGGGAAGCGGTTCGATGTCAATTCCTTTGCGCGTCCATGCGTATAGGGGCCGCCCCTGAAATTTTACCGCGGAATACCGCGGGGGGGTCTGCGTGATTTTCCCCACAAAGGTCCCAAGGACCGCGGCAACCTCTTCCGGCGTTACCGATGGCGTCTGCTGTGAGATGATCCGGCCCTCCCGGTCCAGCGTGTCTGTCCGGACACCCAGGCGCAGGGTCGCCAGATAATCCTTGCGATGACTGTCAAAGAACGGAATCAGCTTTGTGGCTTCATTGATGCAAATGGGCAACACACCGGTCGCCAGAGGGTCCAGGGTCCCCGCATGACCGATCTTTCTGATACCCAGAACGCGACGGATTCCGGCCACGACATCATGAGACGTCCTCCCGGCGGGTTTGTCGATGACCACAACCCCGTTCATTCAGCCAACGGCCTCGATCTGGGCCAGCACCAGCCGTTTGACCGTGGCGATATCCCCCCTGATTCGGCATCCGGCCGCATTGACGTGTCCACCGCCTCCCAGCTTTCCGGCCACGCGCTCCACGTTGAGACGCCCCTTGGAGCGGAGGCTCAGTTTAAAATAATTCTCCTCCAGCTCACTGAAGAGAATGGAGACTTCAACACCCCGAATCGTGCGCGGCACGTCCACAAAACCCTCTGTATGCTCGTGCAAAGCGCCGGCCCTGGCAAGCGTTTCCCTCGTCACGACCATGGATCCGACCTTGCCGTTCATATCGATTGCCAGGGTTTCCAGGGCCCCGGCCAGAAGCCGGATTTTCACCAGGGGGGCGTTCTCATAGATATTTTCCGAGATCCACTGCGGGCGGGCGCCGTTCTCCACGAGCCGGCCGGCGATCACAAGACAGTCCCGCGTGGTGTTTCCGTAACGGAAGCCCCCCGTATCGGTCATCAGGGCGGCATACAGGTTCGTGGCCATCTCCGGCGTCAGCTTCAGGGCCATCGCCTCCGCAAGCCTGTAAATCAGCTCCCCGGTGGAACTGGCCTCGGCATCAAGCAGCGTGGCGTCGCAAAAACCGTTATTGGATACATGGTGATCAATGTTGATGATCTTCCTGATTTTTCCGATTTGACCGGCTTCCCGGCCCACCCGATCCAGCTCGCTGCAGTCCAGGATGAAAGCGGCGTCGAAGGATTCCGTCGGCGGCAGGTCGTTGACGATCACGGCAGCGCCTGGCAGAAAGCGGTAATGACCGGGCGTCTCGTCCTGATTGTAAACGGTTGCCGTCTTGCCGCAGGCTTTCAGCATGTGGTAGAATGCCAGTTCGGAACCCAGGGCGTCGCCGTCGGGCCGTTCATGGGATGTAATCAGAAAAGTCGCGTTCCTGTTTATGATGTCAATGATCCTGGGTATCATCACCCGTCCCTTCCCGGTTGATTTCCGCAATCAGCCGATCGATGCGGCTTCCGTAGGCAAACGAGGCGTCTACCCTGAAGATCAGATCTGGCACACAACGCAATTGCAGGCGCTTCCCGAGTTCCCGCTTCAGAAAACCGGTCGCCTTTTCGAGTCCGATGAGCGTCTCCGAATGGATGCCCTCCTGGGCCAGCTCCACAAAATAAATCTTCGCCAGGCGCAGATCGTCGGTCACCTTGACGCCGGTAATCGTCACCGTGCGAATCCGCGGGTCCCGGACCTGTTTCAGCAAAATATCGGAGATTTCACGCTGGACGAGATCCGCCACGCGCTCTGCCCGTTTAAAGGTCGTCATATTTTTCCATTGAAAATCCGGAAGAATCCATTACCCCGGAAAAGCCCGTGATTTCAATCCTGCTGTTGATCACCTCGGCAATCTGCAACTGCTCGATAAAGTTCAGGAGGTGATCGATTTTTCCGTTAATGAAGCGCTGATCATTCCCGACCATGGCAAAGCCGACTTTCGCCCGCCGCAAGTGATCGTTGTCTCCCACCTCCGCGATGGAGACGTTGAACTCGTTCTGCGCCCGTTTCAGTATCCTGCGGAGGACCGCCCTTTTATCTTTCAGGGAATGGCTTTCCGCAATCCATAATTCAATCATGCCCGACCCGATGACCATGGGGCAAACTACAACTTTCTCTCGACTTTTTCCTCGATGTAGGCTTCCAGGATGTCGCCCACATGAAGATCATTGAAATTCTCAATACCGATACCACATTCCATGCCTGCGGCGACTTCCCGCACGTCGTCCTTCACCCTTTTTAAGGATGCGATCTTCCCGTCATAGGCCACGACGCCGTCTCTAACTACCCTGAGACCGGCATTCCGGGCGATCTTCCCGTCAAGCACAGAACAACCGGCAATGGTCCCCACCTTGCTGATCTTGAAGAGATCGCGAACTTCCGCCCTGCCCTGCACGACCTCCTTGAAGACCGGCTCAAGCAGTCCTTCCATGGCCGCCTTTACATCGGCAATCACGTTGTAAATGATGTCATAAAGCTTGATATCCACGCCTTCCTGTTCGGCAATTTCCGCGACGCGGCTGTCCGGCCGGACATTGAACCCGATGATGATGGCGTTGGATGCCGATGCCAGCATGACATCCGTTTCGGTGATGGTCCCGGTGGAGGAGTGAATAATCTTCAGTTTGATATCCGGCGTGCTAAGTTTGTTCAGGGCTTCCGTCAGGGCTTCGATAGACCCCTGTACATCTCCTTTGACAATGATATTGAGGTCTTTGGTGCCTTCCTTGATTTTTTCATACAGCTGCTCCAGGGTGATCTTGGACGTCGCCGACAGTTCCCGTTCCCGCTCTTTCCGGATCCAGTACTCGGCGATATTTCTGGCTTTCTTCTCGTCTTCCACGCAGACAAATTCCGCGCTTACAGGCGGCACCTTGGAAAAGCCGATGACTTCTACCGGCATGGCGGGACCGGCCTGGTAAATCCGCCGCCCCTGATCGTTGATCATGGCCCGCACACGCCCGGACTCCGTTTTGCAGACAAAGGCATCCCCTTCTTTTAAGGTCCCTTGCTGAATCAGAACGGTTGCCACCGGCCCCCGGCCCCGGTCAAGCTTGGCCTCGATGACGACGCCGCGCGCCGGAACGTCCGGATCCGCCGTGAGTTCCATGATATCCGCCTGCAGGAGGATCAACTCCAGCAACTCTTCAATGCCCTGCTTCTTTTTAGCGGAGACCTCTGCAAAGATGGTATCCCCTCCCCATTCTTCCGGAACCAGATGATACTGCGTCAGGCCCTGCTTGATTTTCTCTATATCCGCCCCCGGCTTGTCAATCTTGTTGATCGCCACGATAATCGGAACCCCGGCCACCCGGGAATGGTTGATGGCCTCAACGGTTTGATCCATGACGCCGTCATCGGCGGCCACAACCAAAATCACGATGTCCGTCACCTGCGCACCCCTGGCCCGCATGGCGGTGAAGGCCTCATGGCCGGGTGTATCAAGGAAAACAATGTCCCTGTTCTTGATGTGCACATGATAGGCGCCAATGGCCTGCGTGATGCCGCCCGCTTCGCCGTCGATGACATTCGTCTGCCGGATGGCATCCAGAAGCGAGGTCTTCCCGTGGTCCACATGCCCCATAATCGTCACCACCGGCGCTCGGGGTTTGAGGTTTTCAGAGGAAACATCGGTCTTCATAATGGGTTCTTCAAATTCGGCGGCGACCGTCTCGACCTGGTATCCGAACTCCCCGGCGATGAGCGTCGCCGTGTCGCTGTCAATGGCCTGGTTAATGGTGGCCATCAGTCCCAGCCCCATCAGTTTGGCAATGATTTCGCCGGCTTTGATCCCCATTTTCTTGGCCAGTTCACCGACCGCGATGACATCCCCGATCCTGATGCGTCGTTTGACGGCCTTGGGAACGGTAATCTCCGTTTTTCGCATTTTGACGACGGCCGGCCGTTTTTCTTCTCTCCACCTGCCGGGCCGGTCATCCCGTTCAACCACGTCAAAACGGCCACCCTTTTTATCATAAACCTTCTTGATCAGGGCTTTTTTCCGAAGAGCCGGCTTATCCCCGATGACGACTTCCACCGGAGCCTTCGCCCCTTTTCTTCTGGGTTTGTCCATTTCCTGGCGGACGGACGGAGGCTCGCTTCCTTTGGGGGGGGCCGGCGTGATGTCCTTGATAATTCTGATTCCCGGCGGTTTGGGAAGTTCTTTTCGTCCCACGATCGTGGCAGTTCGAGTGGTCTGCGGCGTGGGTCCTTTTGTTATTTCTGCCGGCGGCTTCTTTCCTTCCGGACGAAGCGGTTCAGGAACGGGAGAGACAGGGGTGTCTTTTGGCGTGGGCGCCGTCTCCGCCGATTTTTTTGGAACCCCTTCTTTTTTCACCTCGCCGACAGGCTCCCGGACAGGCGTCGCCGGCGGCGGCTCTTCCTTGCCGACAGCCGGCGCCTTTGCCGGTTTTGCCGGAAGGACCAGGGCGGGCCCCTCGGGTTCGGGTTTTTTTTCTTTTACCGGCTCAACAGCGGCCTCAACAACTTCAACCTCCGGAATTTTCGGCTGCTCTTCCTCGGTCACGAGATGGACGGCCCTTCTACGGATCACGGTTGACTTTATTCTTTTTTCTTCCACTTCATGGGGTTCGGCGGCATGGACATCTCTCTTCAGACGCTCCACATCACTGTCTTCGAGTGAGCTTGAGTGGGACTTCACGGAAATACCCAGCTTTTCCAGCCGGACGATCAGTTCCTTGTTCTCGATGCCCAGTTCTTTGGCCAGTTCATATACTCTCTTTTTCGACATGCTTAACCCCCAGTCTTATGCATCCATTTTCCCCGCCGTCCGGCCCGCCTTTTCCCTTTGAGGAGGCATGGCCGGACGCGCCTGATCGATCAGTTTCCCCGCCTCCTCAACCCAGGCGGCAATCTGCTCTTGAGAAATCCCCGGGATGGCGGTCAGAGATTCAATATCGGCAGCGGCCAGGGCGGCCACATTCTTCCACCCCTGATTGAACAATTGTTCTGCTGTCGTCTCATCAATGCCCGGGATCTTCATCAGGGCCTTGTGTCCTTCCTCCTCCTGGCTTGCCGCGATGGATTCGCTTTTCACGTCAATTTTCCATCCCGTAAGCTTCACGGCCAGCCTGACGTTCTGTCCTTTCTTGCCGATGGCCAGGGACAATTGATCGTCCGGAACAATGACCTCCATGGCCCGGCTCTCGTCATCCATGAAGACCCTGTTGACCTTGGCGGGCGAAAGGGCGGAACAGACATACTTGGCCTGGTCGTCTGAAAAGGGAACGATGTCGATCTTTTCACCGCGCAGTTCCTGTACGACGCTCTGCACCCGGGCGCCCCGCATTCCTACGCAGGCTCCCACCGGATCGATATCCCTGTCCTTTGTCCTTACGGCAATCTTGGCCCGCTTGCCCGGCTCCCGGGCCACGCTCACAATTTCAATGAGACCCTCGGAAATCTCCGGAACTTCCATTTCAAAAAGGGCCTTGAGGAAGCCGGGATGTGTACGGGAGAGAATAATCTGCGGACCTTTGGTGATTTTCTTCACTTCAAAGATGTAGCCGCGGATGCGTTCGCCCCGCTTGTAGGTCTCACGGTGGATCTGTTCACCAATCGGGATGATCCCTTCGGCCCGCCCCAGGTTCACAATGATGCTGCCGCCGTCAAACCGCTGGACAAAGCCGTTGACCAGCTCTCCGACGCGAGTCTTGTACTCCTCATAGACATTATCCCGTTCGGCATCCTTGACCCGTTGAATGATAATCTGCTTCGCCGTCTGCACGGCAATCCGCCCGAGGGTGCTGGTGTCCACCTTGATTCCGAGACTGTCGCCCGGTTCCGCCTCCTCATCGTGGTCCTTCCTGGCTTCAGTCAGAGATATCTGCGTTTCCGCATCCGTTACCTTTTCCTCTACGGTTTTAAACTGAAAGACCTCGATTTCACCGACTTCTTCATTATAACGGGCTTCTATATCGACGCGCATGCCCATTTTTTTCCGTGCCGCATTGAGCATGGCCGCTTCCAGGGCCTCGATGATGATTTGTTTATCAATCCCTCTATCCTTACCCATCTGCTCAATCAGACGTTTAAGTTCCTGAAACATTCAGTTGTCCTCCATCTTTTTGCCTTCTATTTTATAGACCAGGTGCGCCTTCATGACCATCTGTCGGGGAATGCGATATGACGTCCCGGAGACATCCACGATCAGGAACTTCTCTCCATCATCTTCAATAAAATCAACCAGGTTACCCTTAAAGTGCTTGACGCCCGCCAGTTTTTCCCGCAGACGGATATTGACCGTAGACCCTTTATATTTCAGAAAATCCTTATCCTTGACCAGAGGACGGTCCAACCCGGGCGAAGAGACTTCCAATGTGTAAGGACCGGGGGGCACATCATGCACATTCATAACATCCCCCAACTGATGACTGATTTCCGAACAATCATGCAGTGTTACGCCCCCTTCTCGGTCAATGAAGAGCCGGACCAGCCACCGGGACGGCATTCTCAGGCATTCGGCCTCAACCAGCTCCATTCCTTCCGCGATGAGGATTGCTTCCGCCAATTCACAGATCTTCTCTCGATATTTTTGAATATTTTCTTCCACAAAACACCCTTGTCCCTTTGCATTTTTCTTCATATTTCAGAAAAAAAAAGTGGGCACGCGCCCACTCATCAAAAGAACCGATCGATGATTTTGGCGTTTCCTAACACAAACTTAAGTTCATTGCAAGAAAAAAATGATGTTTTCGGGGGATTGAATAAAAACCGGGAAGAGATAATTGGAGCGGGCGATGGGGCTCGAACCCACGACGTCCAGCTTGGGAAGCTGACATTCTACCGCTGAATTACGCCCGCTCAGCGTTGTTCAATGACAAGGTTTAAACGCCGAGGGCATCTTAAACAAAGATGCCTGTTTGTCAAGGCTTTTTTATGTTCCGACGGACGGCGAGGGAGCGGGCATGTCCGTCCAGTCCTTCGATCCGGGCAAAGTGTTCGGCCTGAGCGCCATACCGGTCGAGGGCGGCAGCGGAAAAAGACAGAACACTGGTCCGCTTGATGAAATCATAAACCCCCAGCGGTGATGAAAATCTTGCCGTGCCGCCGGTAGGCAGGATGTGGTTGGGACCGGCCAGATAATCCCCCACGGCTTCCGGCGTAAATCCGCCCAGAAAGACCGCCCCGGCATGCCGGACGCCCGCCAGGAGTATCTGCGGCTTCTCCACCATCAACTCAAGATGCTCCGGTGCGAAACGGTTCGCCAGCGCCAGCGCTTCATGGAGGTCCTGCGTCAGCACGATGGCGCCATAAGCCTCCAGAGATCGGCCGGCGACGGCCTTTTTCGGCAGTTGGGCCAGTCGGGCATCCACTTCTGAAGCAACCCGCCGCGCCAGGTTCTCGTCCGGGGTCAGGAGAATCCCACTGGCCATCTCGTCATGCTCCGCCTGCGCGAGCAGGTCTGCCGCGATGAATGAGGCGTCGGCCGCTCCGTCGGCGATGATCAGGACCTCGCTGGGACCGGCAATCATGTCAATGGCCACAACCCCGTAAACCATTCTTTTGGCCGCTGAAACATAGGCGTTTCCGGGTCCCACAATTTTATCCACACGGGGAACGGATTCGGTTCCGTACGCCAGGGCGGCAATGGCCTGAGCACCGCCGATCTTGAAGATGCGCGTGACGCCGCTTAACCGCGCTGCCGCAGCGATCAGGGGATTCAGGGCGCCTCCCTTAACCGGGGTGACCAGCAGAATTTCTTTAACGCCGGCAATGGTTGCGGGAATGGCCGCCATCAGCACGGTGGAGGGGTAAGCGGCAAGACCGCCTGGGGCATAAATCCCTATTTTTTCAAGCGGTAAGACCATTTGCCCCATTTCCACACCATCTTCGTCGGTGCAGCTCCAACTCTGGATGGTTTGTCTCTGATGGAACGCGTTTATGCGCCGGCAGGCGAGCTGCAGGACCGCCATGTCATTCCGTATTACGCGTGCGCTTGCCTCCTCCCATTCAGAGGCGGATACTTCTACGGAGGCGGCATCAAGATCGGTCTGATCAAGCTGCTTCGTATAGGCAAAGAGGGCGGCGTCCCCCCGGCTGGCTACATCGTCCACAATTTTCTTGACGGTCCGCCAGATCCGGGCATCGAAAACCCGGCCGCGCCCGGTAATCCGACGGAATGTTTCCTCAAAAAGGCTGTCACCGCTGGCAATGATTCTCATTTCAGGCTCGCACCCTCCGGATGTCGGCGCCCAGGGCCGACAGTTTCTTTTCAATCCCCTGGTAACCCCGGTCAATATGGTAGACGCGGGACAGTTCCGTCCTGCCTTCCGCCGCCAGCGCCGCCAGGATCAGAGATGCAGAGGCCCGCAGGTCCGTGGCCATAACCGGGGCGCCGCGCAGTTTCGGAATGCCTTTCACAATGGCGCTGTGCCCCTGCACGACAATATCGGCGCCCATGCGCAACAACTCGCTCACATGCATAAAGCGGTTCTCAAAGACGGTCTCCGTAATCACGCTCAGCCCGTTTCCCACGGCCATCAGGGCCATCATCTGGGCCTGGAGATCCGTGGCAAAGCCGGGATAGGGCAGGGTCTTCACGTCCACGCTGTGGATGTTTCCGGAACCTATGGCCCGGATCCCCCCGCAACGGTTGTAATGTCCATTCCCACATCCTTGAGCTTGTTGATCAGGGCTTCCAGGTGCAGGGGGTCGCAGCCCCTGAGAGTGACGTCCCCCCCGGTGATGCCGGCGGCAATCAGAAAGGTGCCCGCTTCAATCCGGTCCGGAATGATCGAGGTTTCCACAGGATGCAGGCGGTCAACCCCGCTGATCGTGATGACGTCCGTGCCCGCTCCGGCGATCTTCGCCCCCATACGATTCAGGACCTCGGCCAGATTAACCACTTCCGGCTCCTTGGCCGCATTCCCGAGCACGGTCGTCCCTTCAGCCAGACAGGCCGCCATCATGATGTTTTCCGTCCCGGTAACCGTGGACAGATCAAAAAAAATATTGGCGCCCCGGAGTCTTTCCGCGCGGGCCTCAATATATCCCGCCTTGAGTTCCACGTCTGCGCCCATATCCTGCAGGGCCTTGATATGAAGGTTCACGGGCCGGGCGCCAATGGCGCAGCCGCCGGGAAGCGACACCCGGGCTACCCCCATCCGGGCAACAAGGGGACCGAGCACCAGGATGGACGCCCGCATGGTCTTGACCAGGTCATAGGACGCTTCACAGCGCGTGAGATTGGCTGCGTTCACCCGGACCGTTTCTTCTCCCTCGATTGCCACGCCGAAGCTGCCCAGGAGTTTTTTGATCGTCCGGATGTCCATGAGATCGGGAATATTGTGGTAGGTGTTCCAGCCTTCAGTGAGCAGGGCGGAGCACATGATCGGCAGGGCCGCATTTTTCGCACCGCTGATCTGCACCTCGCCGCTAAGCCGCCTGCCGCCCTGGATGATCATTTTGTCCATGATGCTTATTTCCTCTTTGCCGCCGCCACCCGGTCCAGACCGGCATCGTCCCGGCGGAACCGGATCTTTTCAAATAAATCCGAGGCCGCAAGCAATGTTTCGACCCGTTGACGTTGTTCTGACCCGATTTCCAGGAAGAGCCATCCGCCCTCGTTCAGGTATTCGGCACACCCGGTAATAATCTGTTCATGAAAAAAGGTCCCATCGGAACCGGCCAGCAATGCCGACGCCGGCTCATACCCGCGCACGCCCACCGGAAGCGTCTCAAATTCCGTGGCGGAGATATAGGGTGGATTCGAAACGATTATATCAAATTTTCCCGATAAAGGGGTAAATAAATGGCCCACCGGAAAGGTCATCCGTTGTTCAACGCCGTGGCGTCTTGCATTGCGCCGGGCAACGTCCACGGCCCCCGGCGATAGGTCCGTCGCAACGACATGGGCATGCGGCAGTTCCCATGCCAGTGCAACACCGATGGCCCCGCTTCCGGTTCCCAGATCCAGAATGCGGAGATTGGCAGATACGGCAACACAACCTGCCTTCAGGACTTCCTCTACAAGACATTCCGTGTCCGGTCTCGGAATCAGGACCTGCTCGTTCACCTCAAAGACCAGCGACCAGAATTCTTTCCGTCCCAGCAGGTAGGCCACCGGTTCGCCCCGGAGGCGCCGCGCAGTCAGGGCCTGAAAGGCTGATGCCGCTTCCCGATTCATGGGTTCTTCCGGATGCCGGTAGAGATACGAACGATCCGCCTTCAGGGCGTGCGCCAGCAGGACCTCCGCATCCAGTCGCGGTGACGCCAGTCCCTGCTCATCGAAATCCCGTGCGGCCCGATGGATGCAGTCCCCAATCGTAATGGCTTTGCAGGCCGTCATTTTCCTCTCCGCGACCGCTGAAAAATGGACAACGCCCGCGTCTCAAAAATCTTTTCCGCTAAGAGAACAGCCAGACTTAATCATGATTCATGACAACCCGTTAACGTAATCTCTGGAAAGGCGGAAAACATTTGATTCGCCGCTTGCGACCCATTTTTCAGCGGCTATGCAAAACTCTCTACTTCGTTGACCGCTGCAGGGACGCCGCCTGAAAATGGGTCGTCAGGGCATCGATAACGTTCTGGATATTCCCGTCCAGATAATTATCCAGATTGTAGAGGGTCATGTTGATCCGGTGATCCGTCACCCGCGACTGGGGATAATTGTAGGTCCGGATTCGTTCGCTCCGGTCACCGGTCCCCACCTGGCTCCGCCTGTTTTCGGAAATTTCCTGATTCTGCTTGGCCACCATGGCATCCAACAGGCGCGCCCGCAAGACTTTCATGGCCTTGGCCTTGTTTTTCAGCTGGGATTTTTCATCCTGGCAGGTTACGACGAGCCCCGTGGGCAAATGGGTAATCCGGACGGCGGAATCCGTCGTATTGACGCTCTGACCACCATGTCCGCTGGAGTGATAGACGTCGATCCGCAGTTCATTGGGATCAATGTTGACCTCCACTTCATCGGCTTCCGGCAGAATCGCCACCGTCACGGCGGAGGTGTGAATCCGTCCCTGGGCTTCGGTCAGGGGCACCCGCTGCACCCGGTGAACGCCGCTTTCATATTTCATCTGGCTGTACGCGCCCTGGCCGGCAATCAAGGCGATGATTTCCTTGAATCCGCCCATTCCGCCTGCGGGTGTAGAACTGATAATCTCCACATTCCAGCGGCGCATTTCTGCGTACCGGGCGTACATGCGGAAAAGATTCCCCACAAAGAGGCCCGCTTCATCGCCGCCCGTTCCGGCCCGGATCTCCAGAAAAACATTCCGGTCGTCGTTCGGGTCTTTCGGCAGCAGGAGGATTTTAATCTGTTCTTCAAGCTGATTCAGTCGTTTTTGGAGTTCGGGCAATTCCTCTTTGACAATCGACTTGAGTTCCTCGTCGTTTTCCCGCAGCAGGGCCTGCCCTTCTTCGATCCGTCCCTGGACCTTCTCGTATTCCCGAAAGGCCTCCACGAGGTCGTAAAGATCCGCATGTTCCTTGGCATACTTCTGATAGAGCGGCTGCTTGCTCACCACTTCAGGATCGCTCAGGCAGGATTCGATCTCGCGGTACCTGGCGTCAATTTCTTTGAGTCTTTTAAACATAGTTCCTTCATATCATGATTTCAGCGCAAAACAAAAAAGGCAGGCAGGATAAATAATGGACTGAAGCGCCGGCCTGCCGCCAGGAGAAAACGGTCCCGGTAAGGCTCGACGGGCGCCATGGGAAAACCTGAAGAGAAGTGCTGGGTTGGCTAACCTGTTTTTTTCTGCCCCTGGCCGGCGTACTTGTTCATGAACCGTTCGACCCGGCCGGCGGTATCCATGATCTTCTGTTTGCCCGTCATAAAGGGATGGCACTGTGAACAGATCTCCACCTTGATATCCTTTTTGGTTGACCGGGTTTCAATGACATTGCCGCAGACACAGGTGATGGTTGTTTCTGTTATATTCCGGATGAATCCCTTCTTTCATGGCAACTCTCTATCCTCCTCAATGACAGTCCCCTTTGCCGCTAAATATTGCGGCCTGACGGCAAGGGGCGGATTATAGACATAAAAAAAATAAATACAAGTACTTTATTTATTGACGACGGCTTTGTAAAAGTTCCGCTACTGATTCATGGAATCCAGAAAGTCCTGGTTCGTTTCCGTTTTCCGGATCTTGCCGATAATGAACTCCATGGCGTCCACCGGATTCATCTCCTGCAGCAGCCGTCTGAGAATCCAGACCCGGTTCAGGTTATTCTTCGGAATCAGGAGTTCTTCCTTCCGGGTTCCGGAACGGACGAGATCAAAGGCGGGGAACACCCGGCGATCGGCAATGCTGGCGATCCAGATGCAGTTCCATATTGCCGGTTCCTTTGAATTCTTCAAAGATGACTTCATCCATCCGGCTGCCCGTATCGATCAGGGCCGTGGAAATGATGGTCAGACTGCCGCCGTTTTCAATGTTGCGGGCGGCGCCGAAAAAGCGTTTGGGTTTATGCAGGGCATTGGAATCCACCCCGCCGGAGAGCACCTTGCCGCTCGGCGGGACCACCGTATTGTAGGCCCGGGCCAGACGGGTAATGCTGTCCAGCAGGATAACCACATCCTTTTGTGCTCCACCAGCCGCTTGGCCTTTTCAATGACCATTTCCGCCACCTGCACGTGCCGGGTGGCCGGTTCGTCAAAGGTGGAGGAGATGACCTCCCCCTGCACACTGCGCTGCATGTCCGTGACTTCTTCGGGACGTTCGTCAATGAGCAAGCACCATCAGGATCACTTCCGGATGATTGGTTGTGATGCTGTGGGCGATATCCTGCAGCAGGACGGTTTTGCCGGCTCGCGGCGGTGACACGATCAGGCCGCGCTGACCTTTCCCGATCGGGGTGAACAGATCCATGATCCGCGTGGAAAAGTTTTCCGGATCGGACTCCAGATTCAGTTTTTCTTCCGGATAGAGCGGGGTGAGGTTGTCAAAGAGGATCTTGTCCCGTGCGACATCCGGACATTCAAAATTGACGGTATCCACCTTCAGCAGGGCAAAATATTTTTCCCCTTCTTTCGGCGGCCGGACTTCTCCGGACACCGTATCCCCGGTTCGGAGGCTGAATCTCCGGATCTGCGACGGTGAGATATAGATATCATCCGGACTGGGCAGGTAATTATAATCAACCGCCCGCAGGAAACCGAAACCGTCGGGCAGAATTTCCAGGACGCCGGCCCCGGAGATAACGCCGTTTTTTTCGGCCTGCGCCTGCAGAATGGAAAAAATCAGATCCTGCCGCCTCATACCGCTGGCGCCGGCCACATTCAGGTCCTTGGCCAGCTTGGTCAGTTCACTGATCGGTTGTCTTTTTATGTCTTCAATATTCATAAAAATATCCTTACGCAAAGTTTTATCTGACGACGCCGCTTCCGGACTGTCGTCTGCAGGCGGAACGATTGCTTTTGTGCGACCAGAAGTTCTCATAGGAAATAACGGAAAAGATCGTAAGTCACGGCATTTAAAGTAAGTACGTGGGTTTTATGGGTTGTTCGCTTGGTCTCTTGAGGCTTTCCTTTAAGGAAGGACTTATTCTACACCTTTCGAACGTTGGGAGACCATTATAATAAACAAATCGGCCTGTCAAGCATTTTTTAAAACAGCCTTGCGCATATTCACCGGATCATGATGAAATTCAACTGCCGCCCGGTGTTTCCGCCTTGCGCCCGATGTGAAAAGAAAAGCTCCGGATGGCAGGCGGTGCAGTGATCTGCAGTCCGGATGTGCTCCGGCAGAAGGCCGCAGCTCAGAAGCTGATGCCGGTTCGCCAGGGAAAGATTGAGCATCCATCTGCCCGCCTGCCGGCCGGCGGAAAAACAGGCATCCCGCGACGGATGACGGTGCATGGCCTGATACACGCCGGTGTCGACCTCATAACAGCAGGGCCCAATGGCCGGCCCGATGACGGCGAGACAGATCGGACGGACGTGCGCCGAACCGCTGCACCATTTCCCCGACGGCCTTTTCGACAATCTGCAGGGCGGTTCCCTTCCAGCCGGCATGAACGGCGCCGATGACCCGGCGGACGGGATCGGCCAGAAAAACCGGTACGCAGTCGGCGGTTTTGATGCAGAGGGCCAATCCCGGACGGTCCGTCACGATGGCGTCCAATTCCGGCGGCGGTTCATGAGCGGAAAGCGGCGTCGGGCCGTCGATCACCCATACGCCATCCCGGTGTACCTGACAGACAAGCAGAAACTGCGAAACGGATATCCCGAAGGCCGCCGCTATCCTTTCGATGTTCTGACGGACGTGATCGTTGCCGTCTCCCTCGCGGGCGCTCACATTCAAACTGGAAAACGAACCTCCGCTGACACCGCCCTGCCGCGTACAGAAGGCATGGATCACGAAATCCAGATCCTTTTCGGCGGGGCATTCCAGATATTTGACGGATGCTTTCTGTGCGATGCGGAACATGGCTGTTCTTTCCGTGTTTTACCGATCCGTCAACCGGCGCAGCGCGTTGCACAATTGCGCCATATCCGCCGGAGGCGATGATGAGAAAGCGAGCGGTTCGCCGGTCAGGGGATGGCTGAAGCTAAGATGTGCGGCATGCAGGGCTTGCCGCTTCATCGTTTTCAAAACGGCTCTCAGGGAAGGTTCGGCAACGGCATTGACCCGCCGGGCGCCGCCGTAGACGCCGTCGCCCACCACGGGATGGCCGATGGCGTTCAGATGCACGCGGATCTGGTGAGTCCGGCCGGTCTCGATATCCACCTCAAGCAGGGTCGCCGCGCCGTAGCGCTCCTGCACCTTCCAGCGCGTGGTGGCCTCCCGCCCGCTGCGGCTCTGCGTGGACATCTTTTTGCGGTCCTGGGGATGCCGGCCCACGGGCAGGTTGATCAGGCCCTGATCCTCCTTTACATCGCCATAGGCCAGGGCCAGGTACGTTTTTTTTACCTGGCGCCGCTTGAACTGCTCCGTCAGCGCCTGATGGGCGCGGTCCGATTTTGCCGCCATGATCAGTCCGGAGGTGTCCTTGTCGAGCCGGTGGACGATCCCCGGACGCAACACCCCGCCGATCCCCGACAGGTCCCGGCAATGGAAGAGCATCGCATGGACGAGGGTTCCCTGATGATGGCCCGCAGCCGGATGAACGACCATGCCGGCAGGCTTGTCCACGACCAGCAGGGATGCGTCTTCATAGATCACGGAAAGCGGAATATCTTCCGGCACAACGTCATATTCATCCGCCGGCGCGATTTCGCAATCAATCGTCTCGCCTTCCCGGACCTTGCTGCTTGCCCTGATCGGACGGCCCCCGGCCCGGACGGCGCCCTGCTCGATCAGCCGCTGAACCCGGGACCGGGACAGGGACGGGTCGCGGCGCGAAAGAAACACATCGAGCCTCAGCCCCTGTTCCTCCGTTTCGACGATATATGTCCGCCGCTGCGCCTGGTTCATGATGATTTGAACGTCTGAAAGCCCTTTTTTATCAGGGCGAATTCCTCTTCGGCAATGGTCCGCAAATCAAGCAGCAATGCATCGTCGACAATCCTCGCAATAATCGGAACATCGAGCTGTCGCAGGCGCTCTTCGATTTTATTGGCCGGCAGCGCAGCCGAGCGAACGCTGATGAGCATGGTCGGGATTTCCTGTGTGGGCAGCGAGCCGCCCCCGGCCAGCGAAACGCCCTTTTGCAGGCTGAAAGTGAATCCGCCCAGGTCCAGCCGCCTCAGGCCATTGAGCAGGCGTCTGGCCATCCGTGCCATTTCGCTCGCGGGCGCGGTCAGGGCCCGCAGGGTTCTGATCCCGGACATTGCCGTCTCGGGATTAAGGTACTGGATCAGCGTCGCTTCGAGGGCCGCCAGCGTCAGCTTGTCGATGCGCAGGGCGCGATTGAGCGGATTGCTCTTGATTTTTCTGAGAATCTCCCGCTTTCCGAGGATGATCCCGGCCTGGGGGCCGCCCAGCAGCTTGTCGCCGCTGAACGTGACCACATCCACGCCCGTCTGCAGCGTTTCGACAACCGTGGGTTCCCGCAGCAGACCATAACGTTCCAGGTCAATCAGGCAGCCGCTGCCCAGATCATCCATCACGGGGACACCGTGTTTCTTCCCGAGGGCGACAAGCGCCGGCAGGGCGATTTCTTCCGTAAAGCCGACAATTTTATAATTGCTGGTGTGAACCTTGAGGATCAGCCCTGTCTCTTTTGAGATGGCCTTTTCATAATCCTTCAGGTGCGTCCGGTTGGTGGATCCCAATCTCCCGGAGCCGGGCGCCGCTTTTTTCCATGACCTCGGGGATTCGGAATTCTCCCCCGATTTCAATCAGTTCTCCGCGCGAGACGATCGCTTCCCGCCCCGCCGCCAGCGTATTGAGCACGAGCAGCACGGCGGCGGCATTGTTGTTGACCACGAGGGCGTCCTCGGCCCCTGTCAGCGTGCAGAGAATGCCCTGCACATGGTCATAACGCAGCCCGCGCCGGCCTTGCTGCAGATCAAATTCGAGGTTGGAATATCCCCGGCTGACCTCGACGATCGCGGCGACGGCCTGGGGGCAAAGCGGCGACCGCCCGAGGTTGGTGTGCAGGATGATGCCCGTGGCATTGACCACGCGGCGCAGACGAGGCTGATGCAGCAATTCGACCCGCTCGCGGACCCGGTCCGCAACCTGTTCGCCCGGCGGCATGCGCCATCGATCCAGATCATTCCTGCACCGGACAGAATGTGTTCGCGCAGGTCGCCCACCACGGTGCGGCAGACCTCCTTGACGATCTCCTTTGCCGTCCTTTCAAAAAGGCCCTGTTTTTCCAGAATCAGCAGGACGTCGTCGATCTTGGGCAGATTCTTCAGCAGTTCTTTCCTATGGTCATCCATGATGTTGTCCTTATTGCCATTTCTGGTTCATCCGGTTGATGCGTGGCGTCAGGCTTTTATTTCAGATTATTCTTCGCCAAGAGATTCAAGGTCTGCAAGATCTTTTTTTCTGCCGGTTGCCCGTTTATTGATTATGTATTGTTCTCGGCCCAGGAAGCATACAGGAACATTTCCATATAAACCTTTTCTTTTACCTTTATTCGCTTCTTCCCATGTGACTCCAGTTATTGAAGTAATAATGTCAATTCTGACAGGGGGCACACCAAGCTGAACCACGGAATCAGGATTCTGAAAGTCATTGATCGTCAAGTTTAACGATCCAAACCCAAAATCAGCCAAGGCTGACAAGATTTTCTGTGCGTTCTCTGGCGACAGATGCACAAAGATATCAATATCACCGGTAAATCTTGGCGCTCCATGGAATGCGAGGGCATAAGCCCCAACAATAATGTATTCAACTTTATGCCCGTTGAATAACTCGAGCAACCTTTTGAAGTCTTTCTGTACTTCCATAATATTGTTTTCTCAGATAGTCGACGGTTGCAACGCGTTCTTCCGCAGGACGGCTCAACCAGTATAAAAGATCGTCCTTCGCAGAGTTGAGACTATGAAGACTGCTTTTACGAACAACTTTTTTAATCATAATTAATGATTATCATGAATTCATTCAAATAGATATAGTCTTTCGCCGAACGGCTGAGCTTAACTGCTGCTATGGAGCGCATCGGAATGGCGGTCAGGTGCAGCGCATTGTTGGGCGTCTATTATTTTTCCTATCAGTTCATTGCTCATTCGGATTGCTGATTCTTCATCTGTTTTAGCAGTATCAATCACTTTCTCTGCCTCTCCATTATCAATTATTTCAAATTGACTTTGACTTGGACACAAACTATCGTTTAGATCACCGGGTTCAAACTTATCTAATTTATCTCCATAACTTCTTTTATTGGTTTTTATTATCTTTTGACCTGAGTCGCTAAGTAAATACACAAACAACTTGTTTATAAGTTGTTCGCCAAACATATTTGGATAAAAAGAATGGAAACATGTAAAATTTATTGCTGTCGTTAAGTTTCGTATTACTTTTAAACGACCTCTATTAAACACACCAAACAAAATTGGGGCAGGTTTTCTGCGTTCAATTTTATACCAAGGATTCCTTATTTTTGTAAGATACCTCTCATGATATCCTAGTTTTTCACCTTCTTTTATGTAATTATGAATTTCTTGTTTTTCGTGATCTTTTACATCTAAACAATAAACCGGTTTATCCGCATTATAAAGTCTATTAAAATCTTCCTCGGTAAATACTGTTTTTCGTACTTGCGGGCTTTTTGTAATGCACTTACATAAATTATTGTCCTCTATTTTCAACTTTTCAATATTTGATTTTGTTAATGCAAAAAAGTCATTTGCTCCGGTAGCTATACCCCTCGTAAATGCACCATATAGAGATAACTTACAGAAACCATCCGGAGGTTTTTGTTCCGAGAATAATGATAATATAATAGGCGTCCATTTTTTGTCGTATGGTAAATCTGATGGGTTGATTTTCCGCTGATAGGAATCACTAATATCAGATATTATGTTAATTTCTTCATTGGATTTGATATGTGCAATCTTTATGGCTTCTTCTTTTCCGTCATTTTTACAAAGAAGCACACAGACGGTTGTCGTTGCATCCGGAAAAATTTCTTTTTCATTTGAAAAGATTATTATTTGCTTTAACAAATGATTCTCAAGCAAACTTTTCTTAATTTCTTTCCCATAGCCAGTATTAAAAAACTCGAATGGCATAATAAATGCCAAATTACCATTTACTTTAAGTTCTTTTAAGGATTTCACAAGAAATACAGAAGAGATGTTCGAGTAACCAATAAGTTTTTTCCCTATTTTCCCTTCGATACTTGGTAGTACATTATGGCGGTTAAGAAATTTCTGAAACCTCATATATGGAGGATTACAAATTATACCGTCAAAATATCCAACTTCGGCTTCGAGGTAGTCATTATTTATAACTCGCAGATTTGGACTGTTTCTATTATGATTAAGATAAGCCGTAATATGGCTATCAATTTCGTATCCAGTAAATAGCACTTGATTTCTTGAATTAATTTTCATTGCTTCATCGTAAAAAACTCCCAAACCAAATGCAGGGTCTAATACAGTTTCTGGATCATCTTTCATAACCCATTTTGCCATAAGATGTGCAACAGGGTTAGGAGTAAAAAACTGGCCATAATCTTTTCTATGATTAAGCGGGGTTTCTGATATGTATTTTGATTCAAGCATTAATGACATCCCTTATGAATATTTCGTTATCGAGATACCCTTTGCCGCCTTCAAAGGTGACATAAAACAGTAGTCGGCCTCTGTCTAATTCCTTCATGGCGGATTTATGTTCAGGCATATCAATCTTTCCAAGGACTTCTTTCCCAATTCGTACGTTTATCTTTATCGTCGTTTTTTCTTGATTTTTTACGTCTCTCTCAATCGAGAAATTATTTCCGTCATTGTTATCGTTTGAAACCAATGTCAGAATATCCTTGAAGGATATTATGTATGCTTTGTCAAAAAATACCTGTAGATAGAAATGTTTGACATTGTAGTTTTGTATCCACCTGTTGACGAGAGCAATATCTTCCATTTTTGGCGTAATGCTTAAATAATCACGCTTGTGCAATATCTTTATGTTTTCTTTTATGTCTTTCAATAATGTTGTTAAATCTCTCAACTCATTTGTTAATGACCAAGAGGGACACCGAAAGTCCAATTCTCTAAATGTATCATCCGTAGCATTTGATATGAGATTATAGATTGTCTCGTTTTTACGACTTAATAGATTGCCAAGATCAGTGTTTAAAATTGCATTTCTGATTTCGATACATTTATTAATGGCCTGCTGTTGCCTAACTCGCATGAATGCCGCATATTTATCAGCTAAAAACGAACTTGATCTAACTTCAAGTGCGGCAATCGCTCGCCTTATGTGCTCATCATTTTCGATATCAATACTTCGTGTGGGAAAATCGCTAACCTTAAATATGAGTATATCTGGCCTTTTCCCTATGGCATTGAGTTCACTCTGATATTCCATATAGAAATCAGCAAATCCATCATCGCCTGCGGCTATTGATTCAGAGCGTCCATATTCAACAGCAAAATAATCATCTGAATATTCATTGATTGCCTTAAAGACAATTTTTTCTGCCCAATCGCCCTGCTCTTTATTTGTTAGAAATTCAGAGCTTGCCATCGTCGGCGGGCGGCCGCTCATTTGTATTTCAGTATCGATCTCCAGCGGCGATTGTTCAATTAGATCAAGGATATCGTCTTTGTACATACATGCTCCTTTTTAATTATTACACCCAACGCTAAGCTGAGTGACGAGTGCCACTGAATGACTCCCGCTAACCTAAAAACTGTTTCGCTGTCCTCAAACCAACCACATGCTGGAAAAGTGGCCTGTGGCACTCGTTCAACTCCAGCGCGTGGTCATGTGTTTTTTTGCTAAGCATTTTTAATTTTATTTTCCTTCTTAAGTCGCTTTTCAATACTTTTATGGCATCCGTCATGCACAAGCTGCGCATGATCCAAGTCATCTGTTTTGCCTCCAGCTGCATGAGCTATTTCATGATGAGCGGAGGCTGTTTTAAATTCTAAAGGCTTTCTACATTCGGGACATATCCCTTGCTGGCGGAAAAACAATACCCTTTTTTGTTCTACGTCATGCAACCTTTGTCTGTCTGCAAGTATCATCGGATTAAGCCTTTCAAACTCGCTTAACATGATGTCAAGCCTATTCCGAAATGAGTCTGCGGTAGTCATGACCTTTGATTCTTCCTTATATTTTTTATAAGTGTCGAACTCCTCCTTGGTCATTCCTTTGGGAGGCTTGATGTTATAAATTGAAAACATATTGAGTTTCTGCATGAAGATTCGAGCAAAAACAGCGTATTCATTTTGTAAATTTTGATTTCCCGCTCGTTTCTTACGCAAATAGGAGATTAGGAGGTAAAAAGATATTATGTCACGAAACTTAAAAGCCCCGAGAAGCATGTTGAGACTTTTCTCCATATAGTCCAAATTTCCTTTGTAAAGCGTGAGTTTCTGTCTGCTTATTTTATTTTCGTATTTCTTGACGCCTTCTATCATCGTTCCCAAGTCAAGAGGGGGGAACACTTTATGATCAAAATCACCATCCAATTCAAGCAATAAAAGTTCAGCAGCCAGTTGTCTGAATCGGAATCTTTTTTCAGTGCCGAGATAGGTAAAAATACGATGGTTCTCTCGCGTTTCTTTGAAAGTGTTTTTGAAGACTCCTCTGTATGCATTAAGTTTTTCTGCTTTGTTTAGTGGGGTCCCCTCTTGGAGGCGCAAGAAAGTCTGAACAATGTCTTCTTCTTTTGATTCAGGGTCATGGCTTTTTAGCTTGAGGTAGAAAACACAGTATGCATCTTGTAATATTCTTTCTCGACTGCTCAATTCAGCATAGGGAGTAATGTCTGTATCGGAGAGGGGTAGAGTCCCTTCCAAATAATTTTTGATTGTAAGTAAGCGCTGTTGCCCATCTAGTATTTCATATTGACCTTCGTCATTTACAAAAAGTACTAAAACCCCAATAGAATAACGCTGATTAATAGATTTAATTAGCTCAATTTTCTGAGAGAGCTTCCAAATGTCACCTCTTTGGTAATTTTCATTAATGAAGATTTTATTAGCGAACATGTCAGCTATATCTCCAAGAGCGAAGAAATCAAATTCTATTGCTGGGACTGTCTGCTGAGGCATAATTTAATCTCCATCAAAGTTTACACATAACGGCGAGTGTGAAAGCGCAACTCGCTGTACGGGCGCGCGCAGCGCGGCGGCAACAATTAATATACGAACTTCGCTTTTTCCGATTATTTGGATATCACCATAACACGGGTTATTTTCTATTCAAAGGAAAATATTGCATGATTACGAAATGATATATATTTACATCGTTTCGGATATTATGGTGATAAGGGATAAAAGCGCGGTTCGTAAAACATGGCTCCGCCTCTCTATGCCCCCAGTATCTTGTCTGCCGCTTTCATGGCTGAGGAAAAGCTGATGTCGCCGGAGCAGCCGTCGCCCCGGACTGTGTCGCCGATCAAATAAAGTCCTTTGAGGGTGGGGCATTCGATATCAGGTCTGTGGGGCTTTGACTGGGCCGGCGTCAGGACATTGCCGTTCATGACGGGCACAACGACCTTTCTTTCCTTGACGACCCTGGGCATAAAATCCGGGAAAATGGTCGAGATGGTTGCTTTGAGCCTCTTTTCCGTCTCCGCGACGGTCTTCTGATCGCCGTCAAAGCGCCAGGGGAGCATGATGCCCCAGGTCGAAAGATATTTGCCGGGAGGCGTGAAGGAATCATCGGCATTCGACTGGAAGCGCGCCCATATGGGGATATCAACGCCGAGGATGCCGGAGCGTATGTTTGTAACGGGCCTGTCTGTAATGAAGTCGATGGTCAGGCCGGAGCTGTGCTCGATATTCTTTGCATAATCGAGCGTGGCCTTCGGCAGTTGCCGATTGTCAATCAGGTCCGGCAAGAGGGGCAGCCTCGCGGCAAAGATGACGTTTTTGGCGCTGTACGTTGCCTTGTCTGTTTTAACGCCCGTCACAGAGGCGTTTTCAGTCTGGATCTCTTCGGCCTTTTCATTGAGATGGATTTCGCCGTTTGGGTCGATGTGCTTTTTGAGCTTTGAGAATAACTGGGCGGAACCGCCTCTGGGCTCACCGACGCCGACCCCGGCCTTAAAGACCCGCTGCAGGAATTCAATGACCTCGCCTGCACTGACTTTATCAGGCGACGGGCACATGATGGTCATGCCGAGAAACGGCAGGAATGCCTCGAGATCGGGATTCCGAAACGATGCTTTATAAAAATCACGCAGGGTTTTATCATACCACTTGCAGGGATCGGCCTTTTTGATCCTGATCAGCAGAACGAGCAGCGCCAGCCTTGCCCCGACGGAGAGCATGGGCGTTTTGAGGAACCCTGCAGGGCCTTCGGGTCTCTCCCAGAGCCTGCCCTTGAATATCAGCTTTGCGTCCTTGGCTTCGGGCAGGAAATCGATTGTTTCGCCGAGCCTTCTGAAGACATCGTTTGCGATGCCCTTGTGTGAAAGCCTGTGCGAATGGGCGCCGTATTCCCAGACATAGCCTGCCTCGTCCGTGTATGAGCTGGCCCTGCCGCCGATGGTGTCCGATGCTTCAAGGACGATGACTTTCCGGCCCGCGCTCGCCAGCAGGGCTGCGGCGCTCATTCCGGCGTAACCCGCTCCGATGATGATTGCATCCGCCATAAAGAATGTCCAGGGTGTTGGGTTAAATCATATTGAGACCTTTGAAAAATGGCTTCGCCGCGGCTCAAAATCTTTTGAGCTCCGCTGATTCTTCGAATTCGCTTGGAATACGATAATGCTTAAATATGCTTGAAATCATTAAATTAGTCTAATTTCTGGAAAGTCGAAAAATCTTTCATTCGCCGCTTGCGAACCATTTTTCACCGGTCTCTTGATCGTATCTCAGCGCCGCTTGCATTATCATCAGTGATAAAGTAAATTATTGCTCAGGAGCAAAAAAACATGTTTGCCAGACCGAAAGAGGCCGCCACCGTCATTCTTCTGCGTCGCCGGGAGGAACAGCCGGCGGAAGGTTTCGAAGTCCTCATGGTGCTCAGAAGCAAGGAGAGCAAGTTCGTTCCGAATTCCTATGTCTTTCCCGGCGGCGCCCTCGATGATCAGGACTGCTCGCCGGAAATGGAAGCCCTCTGCCGGGGCGTCGAACCGTCCAGCGCCTTTGCCGCTCTGAAGGGCATTCCCACGCCTGCGATGGCCCTGGGCACCTGGGTGGCGGGCATCCGGGAAACCTTCGAAGAGGTCGGCCTCCTGCTGGCCTACGGGGCGGATGACCGCCTGTTATCCTTTGGCTCTGACGAAAGGGCGCGTTATGAGCGTTACCGATCCCTCCTCAATCAGGAAAAGCTGACCTTCGGGGAAATCCTGCAAAAGGAGGCGCTCACGCTCGCGGCGGAGCGGCTCCATTATTTTTCCCACTGGATCACGCCCGGGTTTTTTCCCATCCGCTATGATGTCCGGTTCTTTGTCGTTGAGGCGCCGGCCGGGCAGGAGGCGCGTCACGACGGCATCGAATTGACCGACCACCTCTGGATCACGCCGCAGGAAGCCCTGCGCCGTTACCGGGAAAACCGCTTTGAGATGGTCTATCCGACCCTCATGACGATGCAGGCCCTCTTGCCGTATCGGCAGATCGAAGAGGTCATCCGCTCCACGGCCGGCAAGCACATCGCCGCCGATTCCGGATAGTCAGGGACTTTCCGCTACGCTCGGCAGCGGCGGCGTGTCGATGCGAATACGGTTGTCTTTGAGCATTTTTATTGTCGTCCGGACATCCAGAACGGAAAACCATGTTCCGACCCGGCGACCCTGCTGATCCACGATTTCGAAGCCATGAAGCATCTGCATCGTTGAAAGGGCCCTGCTCTGCATGTTCTGAATGGTCTCGCGGAAGGTCTCCGGATCAAAATTCCGCTGTTTCCAGAGGTCCGAATCGAGGATGAGGCTCCGGTCAATCCCAATCACGGCATGGGGGTAAACATCGGGACCGCTGCTGTAATAGGTCGAATCCGGATTCAGTTCATGCTGCTCATAGGCCCGTGTCACGCTTTCGCTTGGCCGCAACGATCCGTAGCGTTCCCGCAGGCGGCCCGAAAAAAACAGGATCAGGCCGCCCAGAATCGCCAGTCCGATGACCAGCAAAACCTTAATTTCCATTTTTAAACCTGATGAAAAATCATACCCGGCAGCTCGAGGCAGGTCAACGGCCCGCCATAGACAGCGCCCGTGTCAATGCCGATCTTGTTGGGTTCCACCAGCGGAACAGAAAAGGGCGTGTGTCCGAAAATCACTCTTTTACCAAAATCATGGGGCGACAGGATGAACTCAAAGCGGCTCCAGATCAGATCATCCATATCCTGCTCCGGCAGCGGAACGCCCGGCCTGAGACCGGCATGGACGAAGATATGATCAGCCGTCTCGTAATAGGGCAACAGCGACTGATAGAATTGCAGATGCCGATCCGGCACCTGGAAGGATGGATCCCGCCTCGATCTCTGAAACCCATAGGATAAAAGTGTGCTGGACCCGCCATTGCCCAGGAACAGCTCCAGGTCACGATGTTCCAGATAGAAATTGAGAAACATCTGTTCATGATTGCCGAGCAGACAAATGACATGATCAAGCTTCTCCCTGAGGTCAAGGATCCTATCGACAACCTCTCTGGGATCGGGACCCCGGTCGATATAATCCCCGATGAAGATCAGGCGGTCGTGCCGTGCATCGATATCCAGGCGGGCGATCAGTGCTTCCATCTGCGTTGCACAGCCGTGGATATCCCCGATGGCATAAATACGGCTCATAACCTTTCTCACAACAACTGTTCGCGGCAGAAATCGCGGAAGTTGTTCACGGAAATAAAAAATTCCCGCATCATGATCACCCAGTAATACCTCCCCCTGGGGGTCAGATAATAATCGGGAGGGTCATACCGCAGGCCACCCGCCAGCCGGAAGGCCACCAGATCGAGCCAGATATGCTTCAAAAATTGGCCTTCGTATTTTTTTTGCAGGGCCGGAATGTCCAGCTTCATCCCGAAGAGCTTCATGAGAAAATCGTAGCGGATCTGGTCCTTGAGGCCGAAGTCGCGGGAGGCCATGAGCGGCATCTCGCCGCGCTCGACCTGGGCGATGTACTGCCTGATGTTGAAGGTATTGGCATAGCAGGTTCCGTTCAGATAGCCGATGGAGCCGCTGCCGAGCCCGGCATACTCATCGTAATCCACGATATATTCGTCGATCATAGCTGTCTTTTTAGAGAAGCACCAGGCCGAGGAGAACCGGTAGGCGGGGACAAGCCGTTCGACGATCCGGTGATAAAACCGCTCTTCCTGGCGATAATCCACCCGTCCCAGGGTCTTGCTCACCAGCTCGCGCGTGGAATCTGAAACCATCAGCGGGTAGTAGGTGATCTGGTCCACACCGATCTCCATGAGAATGTCCAGGTCGCGGTTCAGGATGTCCATGCTCTGGGAGGGGAAATTAAAGATCATGTCGGCGTTCAAGGTATCGAACTGTCCGAGGATCTGTTTGAGCCGGTCGCGGATGGCCTCGCCGCTGCCGTACTTGTCGAAGCGGTCCATCGCCTTGAGCAGACCGTTGTCAAAGCTTTGAATCCCGACGGAAAGCCGGTTCACGCTCACGCGTTTCAAGGCGGCGATGTTCGCATCGGTCAGATGGTTCGGGTTGGTTTCAACGGATATTTCGCGAATCTGGAACGCTTCGCGGGCCAAGGCAAGCGTGTTCTTCGAGTTCGTCGATCAGAACGGTCGGGGTGCCGCCGCCGACATAGATGCCCTGAAAGGCAAACCCCTTTTTTTTATAGAGCAGCATTTCCAGGCGCAGAGCCCGGAAATAATCCCGGCAGAGGGATTCATCGAAAATGATGCGGTTGAAGGAACAGTAGGGGCAGAGTTTCTCGCAGAAGGGGATGTGCAGATACAGAAGACGCGGTTTCTGTTCCGTTACGTCCGGAATCCGCGGCGCGACGCCCTCTTCGAAGCGCATCGACCGGGCAAATTCCTGCCGCACCTTTCGCGTGATGATCTGATTAATCAAGGAAAACCCCGCAGACAAAGATTTTTCGCATAGCTAACAAACATCCCGTAAATTTTCAAGAGCCATTCTCCTGTGACACCACCATCTGCCCGCCCCTTTTCGGGGTGCGGGAACACAGGTCGGCCGGCCATTTCAGCGCGGGGATACGCCTGCTTGTCTTACCGTTTAATAAGGCCGTCTTTAGAGAAAGGGAAGTCGCGGCTGCCAAAGGCCGTCTTAACAGAGGCCTTTCCTTCTATCTTGTAAGGCAGGTCATTCCCGGTGATAATTGCCCTCAGGCTGCCACCCAGGTCTTTGAACTTTGCAACGACAGGTACCTGTACCTGCGTTGTTGATGACGAAGGAACGAAAATCTCCTTTTCCAGGCGGCCGGTTCCGATTTCTTCATTGTTAAGGAAAACAACGTATTCGAAAGACTTGAGCGTAAGGTCAAAACGGTTCGGATTTTGAACGTCGAGGCCGAGCAGAAGGTTCACCTCCGTAAGGGAGCTGGGGCTGAGGATGATTTCACGGAGAACGAAGGAGGGTTTCTCCATGATCCAGCTCAGACAGGATACAAGGCAGATGGAAAGGGCGAGCAGAAACAATAGGCCACGATGCTTCATCCATTTATTTTCATTCAGTTTTGTCATTCAGAATGTCTGCCTGTCTGCTTGAAAGCTTTCGTATTCGGCCCTGGTTACATGTTTTCCACACGCTTCGCAGGTCAGGTACCTGTAAATGACGGCGCAGCCGATCATTTCTGTTCTGATCACATCATCGGTTCGGGTATCGCCTACATGTACCCTGGATTTTAGAATAATATCATCGCTCCCGCACCGGGAACAAGTCGGTTTTGATAAGAGCCGCATTCTTACCTCCCCTGCTGGCAAACCGAATCTTCATAGATGCCTACCATGTAATTCGCCTCAAATCCACCGTTTCCTGACCAAAAGATGGGTCGCCGGCCATATCGAGCGGATAAAAAAACAGGATTCCATGAGGATAAGTTGACGGATGCGGAAAACTCCTGTTACTTGAATTTGCGATTCAATGGTGTTATAGAATCTTATAAATCCATGTGGATGACGCTCATGATCAGGACAAAAGTACCGGCGCGCCGGAAGGCCCCCGTCAAACGGGAAGCCGCCGGATCGGGAGGCGATGGCCTGTAGAGAAGGGACGGAGACTGCCACCATGCAAAGATTAAGACGGAATATAAGCAGCTTATTGTTCGTGGCCTTGATGGTCCTGACGCCTGCTGCCTGGGGCGCAGATTGGAGACCCCTGCCGTCGACGGCGGACTACCAGTCGCAGATCGATCTTGACTCAGTGGGAATATACGGCGTCTTCATGCTGAACCGGGCTTATGTCCGCCCGCAGACGCTTACATCGGGCAAGACCTATTCCATCATGCGCGCCCAGTATTACGCGCTCTGCCATGAGGGCAAAGTCGCGTTGGGAATGGCTCAATACTACGGCGAAGGCGGGAAACTGACGCACATCGATTTTCGAAGAGACTGGTCGTCGAAGTTTGAGGCGCCGAAAAAAGACTCGGATGTTGCTGCAGCCATGACGCAGGCTTGCGACCGGATAGCGGGCACAGTCCGGCAGCGCCGGGGCGGGGGCATTGAAGAAAGCAGATCCGGCAAAACCGGCCCGGAGGACCGTTTCGACCGGATCGGGAATCGCGATCACCCGAAGCGGGCTCATTTTGACCAATGAGCATGTGGTCCGGCAATGTGATACCTATCAGGTCATTCTCGGCGCCCGCACCCTGAAGGCCACGCTGCGGGCTGCGGATGCGGCCAAAGATATCGCGCTGCTTGTGGTGGAAGAGTCTTTTCCGCTGGCGGCGACTGTGCGAAAGGATACGGCGCCCCGGCTGGGCGAGCCGGTGGCGGTCATCGGGTATCCGCTGGTCCAGGTGCTCAGCGCGCAACCCAATGTCAGTTTCGGCCATATCAACTCGACGGTAGGGATCAAGGGCGATCCCGAGAAGATGCAGATCGATGTCCCCATCCAGCGGGGAAGCAGCGGGGGGCCTGTTTTAGACGAGGCGGGCCATGTCATCGGCATCGTGGTCTCCAAGTTAGATGCCCTCAAGCTGGCTAAAAGCACTGGTGATTTGCCGCAGAACATCAATTTCGCGATTCGCGGCGACGTCGTGCGATCATTCCTCGAAGCTCAGAAAGTTGATTTCACCGCTTCGTCCACTTCCGCCAAACTGGAGAACACCGAAATTGCCAAACGCGGCACTGCGGTTACCGTGATTGTCCGGTGCATTCGTGAACCCGCGACTCCGGCACAGGTCCCTGCAGCCCCCCCGTCACGCTAACCACAAACATTTTCAGGAATATGGAGGGCCCCATGGCATACCATGAAATCATATCTTCCTCGAAGAAAGCTTCGATCATCCTTGTCCTTTCCATGATTCTCATTATCGGAACCGCACGTGCCCCCGCAGCGTCTAACCTGACGTACCAGCGAGACTATGCCTACCAGGCCTCTGAAGCGGACAGCAAACTCTCCTGCCGGACCATTGCCCTTGAGCAGGTGAAAAGGCTCTTGCTGGAAGAATTGGGGACCTATCTGGAGAGCGAGACAGAGGTAAAAAATTATCAAGTATCCCGGGATCAGGTGATTGCCATTACGGCCGGCATTGTGAGAGCGGAGATCCTGAATGAAAAATGGGATGGTCAGACCTATTTCATTGTCGCGAAGATTACCGCTGATCCCAAACAGGTCGCCAGGACCATCGATGAACTCCGGAGGGAAAGGCAAAGCCTGGGCGAATTGGAGGAGTCCAAGAAACGGACGGATGAACTGCTCAGGGAACTTGCGAAGCTCCGGGAGGAATTGAAGTCCTCGAAGGAAGGGCAGGGGACACAAGAAAAGAAGGACTATAAGGCGGCTGTACAGAAACTCAGCGCCGTCGACTGGTTCAAGGAAGGCTATGCCCTGGCTGAATCAAGGAAATATCGGGAGGCCATCAGCTTCTATAACAAGGCGATCGATGCGGATCCCAGGTATGCCAATGCATACAGTGTAAGAGGCTTTGCGTATTACAGGATAAAAGATTATCAGCAGTCCTTAACAGACTTGAATCGTGCCCTCGATCTGAAACCCGGGCATTCCGGTGCCCTGGCAAACCGGGCGTTGGCACTGGGAACAATGAGAGAATACGATAAAGCCCTGGCTGATATTAACAGGGCCATCGAACTGAAGCCCGATTTTGCGAGGGCATACAACATAAGGGCATTTGTTTATCTGAATCTGGGAAACAATCGGAAGGCCCTTGAAGATTGCAACAGGGCTATTGAGTTGAATCCCAATCTCGCTGCAGCATATTATCATCGTGGCGTCGCACAGCGCAACATGAAGAAGTACGAATCCGCTTTCGGGGATTTTCAGCGGGCCATTGAAATCGATCCTGAAGATCCTCGCTCCTACCAGCATCGAGGCAGGACATACCACCGGTTGAAGAAATATGATGAGGCCATCCGCGATTTCAATAAAGCGCTGGAACTGGAGCCGGACATCTCGTAGTAGCCTTATATCGACGCGGGGTTGTCTATTATGAGTTAAAGGACTTCAAGGGGCTATCCGGGATTTATCAAAAGCAATTGAATTGGAAAAGGATAATGCCGATGCCTATTATCAGCGTTCACTCGGCTATAAAAAGATCGGTAAAACAGAGGAATCCGCAAGCGACTTGAAGAGGGCCGCGCAACTCGGTCATGTTCGAGCCCGGCAGGCAATCAGGGATAAGAAATCATTGCCCGATGAGGATGATGAGTAATCTTTTTCAGATGAAGGGCGCCAGAAGGCGGCTGTGGCTTGAATTCGTCATGCAATGGTGTTATAGGCCCTCGCAAATTCATCCACGCAGGTGATGTCACCCATGAGCAAGACAAAAGTTATGGCGCTGTGGCGCGACGAAAAAATGAATGAGGAGGAAGCCCGGATTCTGAGAACGCCCTGCGCGGAAATCCCCGCGCCCTTTGGCCCGGAGAGCCGGCGGGATACTCAGTTGTTGCTGGAATCTTTCCTGGAGAGGGACGACGCGTTGGGGCTGGCCGCCCCGCAGATCGGCATCAGCAAACGCGTGATTGTTTTCCGCAACAAGAACTTTGAGATCAAGGGTCGATTCAGCCTTGCGGATTGCGATATTCTGATCAATCCGCGCATCACCCAGGCCCGGGGAGAGCCGGTCAAGGGCCTGGAGGGCTGCCTGTCCTGCCCGGATCTCCAGGTGGAGATCGATCGTTTCCCCGAGATCAAGGTCCGGGCCCTTGACCGGGAGGGCCGGAAAATCAGCCGGCGTTACACGGATTTTCTCGCCCGGATCGTTCAGCACGAAATGGATCACCTTGACGGGAAGCTCATCGTGGATTACGAAGGCGCCGCCTACGTGCCTGAAAAGAACAAAGGTTTTTTCGACCGTATGTTCAAGAAAACGTAAGAGCTGGTCCGTAAATAACGTTACTGTCTCAGATGGCTTTGCGCCAGGCGAGTCGATGCTCCAGCCAGCGCGACAGCGTGGTGAAGGCAAAGCAGATGATGAAATAAATCACAGAAATGAAGAGAAAGATTTCTGCCGGGTAGATCATGGTCCGGTTGTTGACCTGGGTGGCCACATGGGTCAACTCTGAGACGCCGACGATGAAAGCCAGCGACGTGTCCTTGATCATCGATACGAACTGGTTCACAAAAGACGGGATCATGTTTCGGAGCGCCTGCGGCAGAATCACAAAAACCATGACATGCCAGGGGTGCAGGCCTGTGGACAGGGCCGCTTCCGTCTGTCCCCGGGGGATGCCCTCGATGCCTGCCTGGACAATCTGGGACATGTAAGCCGAGGTGAACACAGCCAGCGCCGCGATGACCGTCCAGTTTTCCGGCACGACATTCCCGGCCAGAAAGGGCAGCAGGAAATACATCCAGAAGATGACCAGAAGCAGCGGGATGCCGCGCACGGCATTCACGACCACCAGCGTCGGATAACGGATGAAGCGGCTGTGGGCGACGCACATCAGGCCCAGGATCAGTCCGCCGAAAAAGGAAAGGACCAGCCCGATCACAGCCAGATAGAGCGTCAGGACCACGCCGCCGATCGGACCGCTGGGATAGCGCCCGATCATGAAGTGGGCCATATTGTTCCAGATCACGCTGAAATCGAAACCGGTTTCCATGATTACCGCACCCCGATCGGATTCAGGACGTGCTTGCTGTAGAGCGTCACCATCCAGGTAATAATCAGCGAAAGCCCCAGATAAACCAGCGTCGCGGCCGTAAAGGCCTCGAAACCCTTGAAGGTGTAGCTTTCCACCTGCCGGGCCTGATAGGTCAGTTCCGCTACTCCGATGGTCATGGCCAGCGAGGAGTTCTTCGTCAGGTTGAGAAACTGATTGATGAGCGGGGGAATGGTCAGCCGCACCGCCTGGGGCAGAATGATGTGGTACATGGATCCCAGGTAGGAAAAACCGGAGCTACGGGAAGCCTCCATCTGCTCCTTGGGGATCGAGCGGACCCCGGAGCGGATATCCTCGGCGATGAAGGCCGAGGTATAAACGGTCAGTGCGATGACGGCTGCCGCAAATTCGAAATTCAGCGTGTTCATCCACTCGTTGACCGCCGCCGGCAGGATCTTGTACGAGCCGAAGTACCAGAAGAAGATCTGTACCAGAAGCGGCGTGTTCCGAAAAAACTCCAGGTAACCGTGGGCGAACCAGCGAACGGGCCGAACGTTGCTCATCCGCATGACGGCGATCAGCAATCCCAAAATAAAAGAAAGGGCAATCGAGACCACGGACAGCTGCAGTGTGACTTTAATACCCGATACGATCCATTCGAAGTACTGTCCGGAAGTGATGATTGCCCAGTCAAATTGATAATTTAACACAGGCGGCGAACCCTCCTAAGCCTTATTTGTCCGCCACGATCTTGAAATTGCCGCGATTCATCTGAAAGGCCTGCCCGTTGGGACCGAACCATTTATCGAAGATCTTCCTGGCTTCGCCGGATTTTTCCATCTCCAGCAGCGTCGCGTTGACAAATTTCACGAGATTTGTGTCGCCCTTGCGCATACCGAGCCCGTAGGGTTCATCGGAAATCCGGATATCGGGAATTTCATATTTGTCCTTGTCCGGGGCTTTTGACAGAATATTGGCCAGAATCGACTCATCCGTGGTGATGGCAAAAACCTTCCCCTGCTGGAGCGCCAGGAAGGACGGCGCGTGCTCATCAAAGGCCTGTATCGTTGCTGTCGGCAGGGCCTTCTTGGCATTCTGCTCCGAGGTGGTGCCCTTGGCCGTGCCGATCTTCTTGCCTTCGAGGTCGGCCAGCTTTCTGACGGTCCCCTTCCTGGTGATGAACTTCTGACCCGTGAGGAAGTAGGTGTAACTGAAGTCTACTTGTTTGGCCCGCTCTGCGGTCTTGGTCATGGTCGCCGCGACGAGATCAACGTTACCGGCGAGGAGCTGGGGAATACGTGTCGCCCCGGTTAACGGTTTAAATTCGGCCTTGACGCCCAGTTTTCTGGCGATGGCATTACAGAAATCAACATCATAACCAATAAGTCCCCTTGTTTTTTCATCAATAAACCCAAATCCATGGATGGAGTCCCTGACGCCGAAGACCATCACACCCTTTGCCTTGACAGCGGCAAGGGTATCCGCCAGGGCCGTCCCGCCCAGACCTGCTGCAAAAACCAGTGCCAGTAAAAAAATCCCGAATTTTTTCATCTTCTTGCCTCCTTTTATCAAAGTTTACTGCATCGGTGATAGAATTTCCTTCAGGAAGAGCTGCGTCCGTTCATGTTTGGGGCTCCTGAAGAACTCTTCAGGCGGCGCCTCTTCCAGAATAACGCCAAAATCGATAAAAGCAACCCGGTCGGCCACCTCCCGGGCGAATCCCATTTCATGCGTCACCACGATCAGGGTCATCCCGGTGTGCGCCAGCCCCTGCATGACCTGCAACACCTCCCCGATCATCTCCGGGTCCAGCGCGGACGTCGGTTCATCAAAGAGCATGATCTTGGGCTTCATCGCGAGTCCCCGGGCAATGGCCACCCGTTGCTGCTGTCCGCCGGAAAGCTGCGCCGGGTAAGCATCCCGCTTTTCCGTCAGGCCGACACGTTCCAGCAGGGCCATCGCCTGTTCCTCCGCCTCTTTTTTGGGGATTTTTCTGATTTTGATCGGTGCGAGGGTGATGTTTTTAAGGACGCTCAAGTGAGGGTAAAGATTGAACTGCTGAAAAACAAACCCGATTTCGGCCCGAAGCCGGTTAATATCCGTCCTGTGATCGGAAATGTCCTTCCCGTCGACGAGCAACTTTCCCTTTTCAATGGGCTCCAGCTTATTGATGGCACGAATCAGCGTCGACTTGCCGGAACCGGAGGGCCCGCAGACGACCACCACCTCGCCCTGTTTGACGCGAAGGTTGACATTATTGAGCACATGCAGGTCTTTAAACCATTTATGGACACCGTGAAACTGAATCATAACCTGCCCCTGATACCGGACTGCGCATTCCTGAAATCTTTGGACGCAGGGTGACTGCGCTCAAAATTCAGGGTCAGGCGTATATAGCATTTTTAAAAAATAATCAACGAATTAATCCGTTTTTTACACCTTGAAATCTGTCGTCACTTGTAGTAGTTCTGTGGCGCCCGCTGACATTGTGCGGTCACGCCCTGACAGAAAAAGAATGACCCCTTGGCCAATAAAGCAGATGGAGACCAGCGATGCAAAAGATTACCTGCCCCGATTGCCTGAAGACATTCATCTGGACAGACACAATGCCCCTCAAAGGAAAATGCCCCACCATCGACTGTGACTGGACCTATGACGTTCACAGGGAACTGAAAAAGAACGTTGTCAAAAGAGACGATGAAGCACAGTGCATTATCCGCTGTCCCCACTGCGACAAGCCTATCGACGCAAAGGTGACCATCTGCAAGCATTGCGGCGAAGTCATCATCGGATCCCGGTTTTTCAATAAGAAATATCTCTTTATTGTCGTCGTGGCCCTGCTTGTTCTTTTGTCCCTGATCTATAAATTCTGGTAGCGATTGTTTCCCGTTAACGGCCCGGCTGGATTTTTTCAGGAGACCATCATGAAAAAAACACCCCTTTATGAAAGCCATCTTTCCCTGGGCGCAAAAATGATCGATTTCGGCGGCTGGCTCATGCCGGTTCAGTACACCAGTGTCATCGAAGAGCACCACGCCACCCGGACCCAGGCAGGCCTTTTCGACATCTGCCACATGGGAGAAATCGCAGTCAAGGGGCCGCAGGCCTTTGCGCTGCTGCAACGGGTCGTCAGCCGGAATCTGGAGAAGCAGGCGGCCGGCCAGATGAAGCTCTGCATTCTGACCGATGAACAGGGCGGCATCATTGATGATCTGACGGTGTATCGGCTTGAAGACGATCACTACATGCTCGTGACAAACGCCGCCAGCAAGGACAAGGATCTCCGCTGGCTGCAAACCCGCAAGCAAATGGAGGGGTTTTCCCGAGTCGAGATTATCGACCGGACGGAAGAACTGGGGAAACTCGACATCCAGGGACCTCAGGCGCAGACGATCCTCCAATCCCTGGCCGAAGCGGATCTGACCGCCCTGAAATATTATTATGCCCTGAACACGACCGTGGCGGGGATTCCCGCTCTCGTTTCCAGGAGCGGCTATACCGGGGAGGACGGTTTTGAGATTTATGCCGCCGGTGAGAAGATCGGCATCGTCTGGGACCGCCTGCTGGCCGCCGGCGCCGGGGCGGGCTTGAAGCCCATCGGTCTCGGCGCCCGGGACACGCTGCGGCTCGAGGCCGGCATGATGCTTTACGGTCATGAGATGAGCGAGTCCGTCTCCCCCTTTGAGGTCCCCTACGGCTGGATCATCGACCTCGAAAAAGACTTCATCGGCCGCGACGCGCTGAGCCGGCAGAAGAAGACAGGCGTATCCCGGAAACTGGTTGGATTTGAGATGGTTGATCGGGGCATTGCCCGGGAGGGCTATAAGGTCCTCAAATACGGCCGCGAGATCGGCGACGTCACCTCCGGCACCCTGGCCCCGACGCTCAACAAGGCCGTGGGGCTGGCCTTTGTGCCCGTTATCTACGCCGAACCGGGAACCGAAATCGACATCCGGATCCGGGAGCGCGCCGTCCGGGCAAAAGTTGTCAAGCTTCCTTTTTACAATCGTAAAGACAAGGCTATCTTTTACAACGTATTCATCTGAAGGGAGAAAAACATGGCCAAACCCAATCCGACAGACCGTAAATATTCAAAAGAACATGAATGGGCGCTCGATCACGGCGATGGGACGGCGACCGTCGGCATTACGGATTACGCCCAGGAAATGCTCACGGACATCGTCTTTGTGGAACTGCCGCCGGTGGGGAAAAAGGTTGAACAATTTGCCCCCCTGGCCGTTGTCGAGTCCGTCAAATCGGTCTCCGATGTTTATGCCCCGGTCGGCGGCGAAGTCCTCGCGGTGAATCTGCCCCTGGAAAACAAGCCGGAACTGATCAATCAGGACGCCTTCGGCGAAGGCTGGATCGTCAAACTGAAAATGGACAACCCGGCGGAACTCAACAGCCTGATGGATGCCGCCGCCTACGAGGCCATGATCCGGGAAGAAAAACACTGATTCGACACAATGAGAGAGTTTTGTATAACCGCTGAAAAATGGTTCGCGAGCGGCGAATCAAATGTTTTCCGCATTTCCAGAGATTACGTTAACGGTTTGTCATGAATCATGTTTACGCCTGGTTGTCCTCTTAGCGGAAAAGATTTTTGAGACGCGGCGAAGCCATTTTTCAAAGGTCTCAATGGGAGAGTTTTCTATAACCGATGAAAAAAGGTTAGTAAGCAAGGAGTATCCGATGGATTATGTCCCCCACACCCCGGAAGATCAGCAAAAGATGATGCAGACCATTGGGATCGCCGTTCTGGACGATCTCTTTGTCGACATTCCTGAAAAGTTCAGACTCAAGCGGTTGCTCGATTTGCCGCCTGCGCGGTCCGAACAGGAGGTCTCGGGGTTGATGCAGCGGATCGGATCGCAGAATGTCATCCCCGCCGTTACGCTCACGGGCGCCGGGGCCTATCATCATTTCATTCCCGCCGTGGTGGGACATGTCATTTCCCGTTCGGAATTCTACACGGCCTACACGCCCTATCAGGCCGAAATCAGCCAGGGGATCCTCCAGGCCATTTATGAATATCAGACCATGATCGCAAAATTGACGGGGATGCAGGTGGCCAACGCCTCCATGTACGATGGGGCCTCCGCCATGGCCGAGGCCGCCGTGCTGGCCGCCAAGACGCTCAACCGGACAAAGATCGTAATCAATCGGTCCGTGCATCCCCAATACCGCCAGGTCGTGAAGACCTACGCCTGGTCGAATAATTATGAGGTGCTTGACATTCCCTACGGCCCCGACGGACGGCTGAATCGGTCTGCCCTGGCGGAGGCCGTGGATCACAATACCGCCGCTGTCCTGGTCCAGACGCCGAATTTCTTCGGTATCATTGAAGATATTTCTGCGATCGAAGCCGATGTGCATGCAAAGGGGGCGCTGCTCGTTTCCGGCTTTACGGAGGCCACCTCCCTGGGCATCCTCAAGCCCGCCGGTTTGATGGGCGCGGACTTCGTCGTCGGGGAGGGGCAGGCCTTCGGCAATCCGATGAATTACGGCGGCCCCTATCTCGGCGTTTTTGCGGGCACAAACCAATTCCTGCGCAAGATCCCCGGCCGGCTCGCCGGGGCGACTCTCGACAAGGACGGCAAGCGCGGCTTTGTCCTGACGCTGCAGACCCGCGAACAGCACATCCGGCGCGAAAAGGCGACCTCCAACATCTGCTCCAATGAAGCCCTCTGCGCCTTGGCCGCCGCGGTCTATCTGGTCTGCCTCGGGAAAAACCTCAAGAAATTAGCCGAGTTGAATGTCCAGAAAACCCAGTATCTGAGAACGCAGCTATCCGGGCTTCCGGGCTGGGAACCGGTTTTCTCCGGCCCTGTTTACAATGAATTCGCCATACGTTGTCCCAGAGCCCGAGGCCGTCAACCGGAGATTGCAAAATGAAGGAATCATTGGCGGCTATGAGCTTGAAAAGGATTATCCCGAATTGAAAGACAGCCTGCTGTTATGCGCCACGGAAATGCTGTCCCGGGAAGACATGGACCGGATTGTTTCCATCGTGAAGAAGTAATCAACCAAAAAAAGAGAGGCCTCTGATGGATTTAATCTTTGAAAAGAGCCGGCCCGGCCGGAGGGCCGGCAGCATTCCGGCCTGTGATGTGCCGGAAATTGCACCGGATCAGGTCATCGATCAAAGGCTGCTTCGCGAAGACGTGGATCTGCCGGAAGTGGCCGAGGTGGATCTGATCCGCCACTACACGACGCTCTCGCGACGGAATTTCGGCGTGGATGTGGGTTTTTATCCGCTGGGGTCCTGCACGATGAAGTACAATCCCAAAATCAACGAAGATGTCGCCCGGCTGCCCGGTTTTACGGCCTTGCACCCGATGGCGCCGGCCCAATTCGCGCAGGGAAGCCTGAGGATGATGGTTGAACTGCAGGCGTTCCTGAGTGAAATCTTCGGCATGGCGGATTTTACGCTGCAGCCGGCGGCCGGGGCGCATGGCGAACTGACGGGCGTCATGATCATGAAAAAATACTTTGAGGCCCGGGGGGATCGCCGTCGCCGGATTTTGATCCCAGACGCCGCGCACGGCACAAATCCGGCATCCGGCGCGCTCTGCGGCTTTCAGACCGTCACGGTCCGCTCCAACGCCGAAGGGGGTGTGGATATCGACCATCTCCGGGAGCTTATGACCGGGGATGTGGTCGGCCTGATGCTGACCAATCCCAATACGCTGGGCCTCTTTGAACGCAATATCGAGGCCATCGCCGCCGTCGTTCACGGCCGGGGCGGCCTCCTGTACTGCGACGGCGCCAACGCCAATGCCTTCATGGGGAAAACGAGGGCCGGCGATCTGGGCTTCGATGTGATCCAGCTCAATCTGCACAAGACCTTTTCCACGCCCCACGGCTGCGGCGGACCCGGAAGCGGCCCCGTCGGGGTGAGCCGGAAGCTCGTCGATTATCTTCCCGTCCCGCGGATTGTTAAAGACGGCGACGGCTACGCCTGGAGCGAGGACTTCCCCGACACGATCGGACGGGTGCGGGCCTTTTACGGCAACTTTAATGTCATGGTCAAGGCCTACGCCTACATCCGGTCGCTGGGGCCGGACGGTCTCAGGAAAGTGAGTGAAGTCGCTGTGTTGAATGCCAATTATCTCAAGGAAAAGCTCAAGCCCTACTACGATCTGGCCTATGACCGGACCTGCATGCACGAATGTGTCTTTACGGGCCGCAGGCAGGTCCGCCAGAGCGGCGTCCATACCTCCGATATTGCCAAACGGCTCCTCGACTACGGGTATCATCCGCCCACCATCTACTTCCCGATGATTGTCCCGGAAGCCATCATGATCGAACCCAATGAAACGGAAAGCCTGGAGACGCTGGACGCCTTCTGCGACGTCATGATCGCCATCGCCCGGGAGGCCCGCGAGGATCCGGACATGGTGAAATCCGCGCCGCTGACAACGCCCGTAAAGCGCCTGGACGAAGTCAGGGCCGCCCGCGAGCCGGATGTATGCTGGAAGGGATAGCGGATTGATTTTTTCATCTTACGACTGTCTCAAGAGACTGTCCGAAGATGGCGAGAACATCGCCGATTATGACACGATCTGGTACTATTTCTGATGCAGAAATTAAGACCTCCGTTGCGCAAACCGGACTGGCTGAAAGTCCGGCTCCCCGGCAGTCATCTGCACAAAAAGATTCAGGGTGTGCTCCGGGAGCACCGCCTCCATTCCGTCTGTCAGGAAGCGCGCTGTCCCAACATCGCCGAATGTTTTCAGGATGGAACGGCGACCTTTCTGATCCTCGGCGATACCTGCACGCGCGCGTGCCGTTACTGCAACGTTGCCCACGGTGTTCCCGTTCCCCCCGATCCCGATGAGCCGTCCCGTCTCGTGGAGGCCGTCCAGGCGCTTGGATTGCAATATGTCGTGATCACCTCGGTCACGCGCGACGATCTGGGCGACGGCGGGGCAACTCACTTTGCCGCCTGCATCGCCGCAATCCGGGAACAGGTCCCGGGCTGCAGGGTGGAAGTCCTGATCCCGGATTTTCAGGGAAACAGGAGGGCGCTCGAACAGGTGATGGCCTCCGGTCCCACGGTCGTCAATCACAACATGGAGGTCGCGCCGGCCCTTTTCAGAGACCTTCGTCCCCAGGGGAATTACAGCGTTTCCCTTGAATTATTGAGGCGAATCAGCGATGATTCTTCAAAAAAGATCGTTTCGAAATCAGGCTTTATGGTGGGCTTCGGCGAATCGCATGCCGATATTCTGGAATTAATGGAAGATCTTGCCGGGGTTCATTGCGAAAGGCTCACCATCGGACAATATCAGCAGCCGACCCGGACGCACTGGCCGGTCCGGAAATACTACCATCCCGATGAATTTGAAGCCCTCAAGGAGGCGGCGACGGCGATGGGCTTCAGGCACGTTGAAGCGGGCCCCCTGGTCCGCAGCTCCTACCATGCCGCCGGCGCAGGCATCGAAACGGAAAGATTTACTATTCATGCTCAAGAACCTCCTCATTAAGGCCCGCAACGCGCGCTGGATGTGGGACCTTTTCGGCCCCATCTACAACCAACAGATTTACAACGCCCTGTTCGAACTCTACGAGCATATCGCCGAAGAGATCAAACTGAACGGACCGTCACAGATCCTCGATGTCGGGGCCGGCCGGGGATACATCACGCTGCTTTTAGCCGCCCGGCGCCCGACGGCTTCCCTGACGGGTATCGATTTTTCCGCCACGCAGGTCCGTGCAGCGGAACGGCTGCGAAAGCGCAGAGGAATCGAAAATTGCCGCTTCGAACTGGGAAATGCCATGCATCTTCCCTTCGCGGACAACCGGTTCGACGCGGTCGTGACTGTCGGGTCCATCAAACACTGGCCGAACCCGCAGCAGGGCATAACGGAGATTCACCGCGTTCTCGCCCCGGGTCAGTGGGCGGTCATCTCGGAAACGGACAGGGAGGCTTCGGAGGAGGATCTGAGGCGTTTCATGCAGCGCTTCACCGCCTGGTTTTTCTGGGACCCCCTCCTTTTCTGGGGGTTGCGTCACATCATCTTCGACCACAGTTTCTCACAACAGGAAATCGTATCTTTCGCACAGGACGCCGGATTCAGAGAGATCAGAGCGGAAAAGCTGGCTACCTGCCCTTACGTGATCGTGAAAGCGCAAAAATGATGCCGTGTTCTAATGTAATCATCCCATTTCTAAATCAAAAGTGGTTCGTCCGGTTGATGCGTACTCTCACGAAAGTGGAATCCGGAATGCCGCCCTCAGATCCTGACACCGCCCGACATGGCCTTCTTGATCGCTCCGGCGAAGGATGAAACGCGCAGGATCAGATCTGCCCGGCCAACGTTTTCTTCGATCATCTTCACGATGGCGCTTCCGATGACGATTCCGTCGGCATGCGGCGCAATCTCCGCAGCCTGATCCGGTGTGGAGATGCCGAAGCCGACCGCAACGGGCAGGTCGCAGGCCTTACGGATTCTCGCCACATCCCGCTGAATATCTTCAACGTTTGGCTTTGCCGTTCCCGTCACACCGGTCACGGAGATATAGTATAGAAAACCCTCGCCTTCTTGAGTAATCCGCCTGATCCGCTCATCAGGGGTGGTCGGCGCGATGAGAGAAATGAAATCGATCCCGGCCCGATCCGTATGTCGCCGGAGTTCGGCGGCTTCTTCGGGCGGCAGATCCACAACCAGGATGCCGTCCACGCCGGCCGCTTTCGCCCTCAGGGCAA
Organism: uncultured delta proteobacterium; assembly: GCA_963743175.1. Classification (GTDB taxonomy): domain Bacteria; phylum Desulfobacterota; class Syntrophia; order Syntrophales; family Fen-1087; genus JAPLJM01. The sequence continues at coordinate 83,046 of CAVUOQ010000016.1, forward strand.
AGGCCTCGCAGCCGAAGATAAAGATCGGATTGTAATAGCCGAAAAGGACAATGGGGATGTCGGAGACCTCCCGGATGCGTGCGATCATATTGAGGATCACGGCGAGCGTCGCGCCGCTTTTTATCGCCCGCAGCGAGGCCGCCTGAATGACCGGCCCGTCCGCCGTGGGGTCGGAAAAGGGAACGCCGATTTCGAGGATATCGACGCCCGCAGCGGTCAGGGCGGGAATCAGGGCCTCCGTTGTCGGCAGGTCGGGATCGCCGGCTGTCAGATAGACCACCAGTGCTTTTTCGTTCTTCTGTTTTAATTCCTGAAATTTTTTCCCGATCCGTCCCATGATCAGCCCTCCTCCATTTCCTTGCTCACTGTTTCCGCATCCTTGTCGCCGCGGCCGGAGAGATTCACGATGATGATTTGATTGCGCTCCAGGTGCGGCGCGACTTTCATGGCGTAGGCCACGGCGTGGGCGCTTTCCATCGCCGGAATGATCCCTTCCAGCCGCGAAAGCCTCATGAAGGCATCCACGGCCTCTGCGTCCGTGATGCTGACATAGGCCGCCCGACCCGTTTTCGCAAAATAGCCGTGCTCCGGCCCCACGCCGGGATAGTCGAGACCGGCGGCGATCGAATAGGCGTCTTGCACCTGGCCGTGGGCATCCTGCAGCAGGTAGGTCTTGTTTCCGTGCAGGACGCCGACGCGGCCCGCGGAAATGCTGGCGGCGTGCAGCCCCGTTTCGATTCCCTTTCCGGCCGCTTCCACGCCGGTCAGCGCCACCGCCCGATCGTTGCGGAAGGGATAAAAAAGACCCATGGCGTTGCTTCCTCCGCCGATGCAGGCGATCAGCAGATCCGGCAGCCTTCCTTCCGCCTTGAGGATCTGGCGTTTCGTCTCCATCCCGATGACGCTCTGAAAGTTCCGGACCATCATGGGATAGGGATGGGGCCCGGCCGTCGTGCCGATGACGTAGAAGGTGTCCCGCACCCGGGAGACCCACTGCCGCATGGCCTCGTTCATGGCATCCTTGAGCGTGGCCGTTCCGGAGGAGACCGGCACGACCTCGGCGCCGAGGATCTTCATGCGGAAAACATTGGGAGCCTGGCGCCGGATGTCCTCCTCGCCCATGTAGATCCGGCATTCCATGCCGAACAGGGCGGCCACCGTGGCCGTGGCAACGCCGTGCTGGCCGGCCCCGGTTTCAGCGATGACGCGCTGCTTCCCCATGCGCCGCGCCAGCAGGGCCTGCCCGAGCGTGTTGTTGATCTTGTGGGACCCGGTATGGTTCAGGTCCTCGCGCTTGAGGTATATTTTTGCACCGCCCAGCTTTTCCGTGAGCCTTGCGGCATGATAGAGCGGCGTCTCACGGCCCGCATATTGCCTCATATAATCGGTGAGTTCCCGTCGAAAGGCTTTGTCCTTGTGCGCCCGGCGATAGGCTGCCTCGAGTTCAATCAGGGCGGGCATCAGCGTTTCGGCGGCGTAGCGGCCTCCGAAGACGCCGAAATGACCGTTCCGGTCGGGTAATCGTTCTGTCATGGTTTTTTCTCCTTAACCCGAAAAATTCTTCCCCCTCCCCTTCATCCCCTCCCGCCAGGGGAGGGGAGATTTAGGGAAGGAAGATCAAGCTGCTCCTGTTCGATGATGGTTGTAAAGAATCTATTTTTCTTATTATCTCTATGATTCTCCTAACTTTTTCCGGGTCTTTGTTTCCGGGGGAGTGCTCCACGCCGCTGTTGAGATCCACGGCATCGGGCGCGACGGTCCGGATGGCTTCTTCAATATTGCCTTCATGAAGGCCGCCCGCCAGGATCAGCGGATAAAGGGCTTTGATGCGCCCGGCCCAATTCCAGTCGGATTGCTTGCCCGTCCCCCCGTAGCGTCCGGCCTCGCGCCGGTCCAGCAGGATCGCCCGAACCGCATAATCCGCCAGGACCGTCGGATCGCCATCCCCCTGAAAAGACACGGCCTTGATGAGACGCTCTGCGGGAAACCGGCGGCAGTAATCCGGCGGTTCATCGCCGTGAAGCTGGATCAGGTCAAGGCCGCAAAAATCAACGATTTCAATGACCTTTAAGGCGTCTTCATTCACAAACACACCGACCCGGACAACGCCGTCCGGAAGATCCCGGCAGATGGCCCGGGCCAAATCGGGCGTCACATGGCGCGGGCTGGCCTCATAAAAGATAAAACCCAGGGCGTCGGCCCCGCACGCGGCCGCCGTGAGCGCGTCTGTGCGGCTCGTTATGCCGCAGATCTTGATCTGTGTCATTTTCCGAGCAACTCCCGCAATTTCCCACCCCTGTCCGCCGCTTGCATGAGGGTTTCACCGATGAGGAAGGTATGGATGCCCGCCGCCATCAGCGTTTCGATGTCCGCTCTCGTCCGGATGCCGCTTTCGCTGACCACGATCCGGTCTTCCGGAATCGCGGCAATCAGATCCCTGCTCGTCTGCATATCCGTCACAAAGGTCTTCAAATTCCGGTTGTTGACGCCGATGATTTCGGCGCCGGCGTCAAGCGCCTTGTCCAGGTCCTCCCGGTCATGGACCTCCACGAGTGCCGCGAGTCCCAGATCCTGCGTCAGGGCAAGATAGTCGGCCAGTTGTCCCATCTCCAGGACACCGGCAATGAGCAGGATCGCGTCCGCGCCCAGGAGCCTCGTTTCGTAGATCTGGCAGGGATCGACGATAAAATCCTTCCGCAGCAGCGGCAGCTTGACTTTTCCCCTGATATCAATCAGGTACTCTTTATCTCCGGCAAAGAATTCCCGGTCCGTCAGGACCGAGACGGCGGCGGCCCCGTTTTCCTGATAGACGCAGGCGATCCGCGCGGGGTCAAAATCGCGGCTCAGCACCCCTTTAGAGGGGGAGCGCCTTTTGACTTCGGCGATGATCCGGCAATCCCGGCCGCCGATGGCTGACCGGAAATTGCGCGCCGGCGGCAGACACGCGGTCATGCTCTTCCATTCGGAAAGCGGCGTTTGCCGTTTCAGGCAGGCCACTTCCGCATGCTTGACGGCGATAATCTGTTCCAGAATCGTCATGGTTTGTCATTCCCAAATTCGATGGCTTCGTAAAAAGTCAACTTTTCACCCCCACCCACACCCTCCCCCGTCGAGGGGGAGGGAATGTTTGCCTTTTTTCCCAGTCGTCACCGATTGGTAAGTTCAATCAGCACCTGAAGTTTTTTCCAGGCCGCACCGTTGTCGATGGCCTCTGCAGCTATTCGGATGCCCTCCCTGAGATCCCCTGCTTTATCTGCGGCCACAATGGCAAAGGCCGCATTGAGCAGGACGATCTGGCGGCAGGCCCCGTCTTTTCCGGTCAGAACGTCTGTCGTGATCCGGGCATTGACGGACGCGTCGCCGCCTTGGAGCGCCTCGCCGGGATAGATTTCATCCATCAAATCAATCGGGTTGATATTATAGGTGCTGATCAGGCCGTCTTTAAGTTCGGAGACCCGCGTCTCGCCCGTGACGGTGGCTTCGTCGAGGCCGTCGGAACCATGCACGACGAAGGCCCGCTTCGTTCCGAGATTTTTCAGCACGCCGGCAAACATTTCCGTCAGTCTGGGGTCGTAAACGCCGATCAACTGGCAGGTGGCACCCGCGGGATTCGTCAGCGGCCCCAGCATATTGAAGATCGTGCGGATGCCGATCTCGCGCCGGGGGCCGATGGCGTATTTCATGGCCCCGTGGAGCCGCGGCGCAAAGAGGAATCCGATGCCGAGCTGTTGCACGCACTCTTCGACGACTTCCGGCACGGCATCGATGTTGACCCCCAGCGCTTCGAGGACGTCCGCGCTGCCGCAGCCGCTTGAAACGGCCCGGTTGCCGTGTTTGGCCACGGTCAGGCCGGCCGCCGCCACAACAAAGGCCGCCGTGGTGGAGATGTTGAACGTATTGCTGCCGTCCCCGCCGGTCCCGCAGGTATCCACGATCACCGACGAACGGGCGTCGATGCGTACGGCCTTCTGCCGCATGATCCGGGCGGCGCCGGTCACCTCGGCAACCGTTTCCCCCTTGATGCGCAATGCCGTCATGAACGCGGCGATCTGGGCGGGCGTGGCCTTGCCCTCCATGATCTCGTTCATGACTTCCATCATCTCGTATTCACTCAAATTTTCCATATTTACCGCTTTGGCGATGGCGTCCTTGATCATTGCATGCTCTCCTTCCCCGGCAACATATTCAAAAAGTTCCGGATGATGCGTTTTCCCTGGGGCGTCAGGATCGACTCCGGATGAAACTGAATGCCCTCCACGGGATAGGTCTCGTGCCGCAGGCCCATGATCTCCCCTTCCGCCGTTTCGGCCGTGATTTTCAGACAGGGGGGCAGCGACTCCCGGTCCACAATCAGGGAGTGATACCGGCCGGCTGTCAGGGGACTGGGCAGTCCCTCAAAGATCGTCTGCCCGTCGTTGAGAATGGGGGACGTCTTGCCGTGCATGACGCGGCCGGCCCGGACCACCTCGGCGCCGAAGGCGTAGCCGATGGCCTGATGCCCCAGGCAAACGCCCATCATCGGAATGGTTTGATAGAAATGCCGGATCACGGCCACGGTGACGCCCGCCTCCTTCGGCGAACAGGGACCGGGCGACAGAAAAATGGCCTCCGGCGCCAGCGCCTCGATCTCCTCGACGCTGATCGCATCGTTGCGCCGGACCAGCACCTCGGCGCCCAATTGCTGGAGATACTGGACCAGGTTGTAGGTAAAAGAGTCGTAATTATCGATCATCAGAATCATTTCAATTGCCTCCGTTTTTCATTTCAGCTGTTTTCCGACTTTACGAGTGCGTCAAATCCTGATTCCGCCAGACGGATGGCCTGCATCATGCCGGCGGCCTTGCTCAACGTTTCCTGATATTCCGTCTCGGGATCGGAATCGGCCACAATGCCCGCCCCGACCTGGACAAAGACCTGTCCGTCCTTGATCATCATCGTCCGGATCGTGATGCAGAAATCCATGTTCCCGCTGAAGCTGAAATAACCCACGGCGCCCCCGTAAGGCCCACGCCGGGAGGGTTCCAGTTCGTCGATGATTTCCATCGCCCGGACCTTCGGCGCACCGCTCAGCGTGCCCGCCGGGAAGGTCGCCTTCAGGACGTCGAAGGCATCCCGCTCCGGCGCCAGTTGCGCCTGGATGTCGGAAACAAGGTGCATGACATGGGAATAACGTTCCACGGCCATCAACTGGTTCACCTGCACGCTGCCGGTCCGGGCGATCCGGCCCAGGTCGTTGCGCCCCAGATCCACGAGCATGACATGTTCCGCCCGCTCCTTGGGATCGTTCAGCAGTTCATCGGCAAGCTTCCGGTCCTCCTGTTCATTTCTGCCGCGGCGTTTCGTCCCGGCGATGGGCTTCAATTCGACGATCCCCTCCTCGAGACGGACCATGACTTCCGGGGAAGAGCCGATCAGCGTCAACTCGTCCAGCTTCAGGAAAAAAAGGTAAGGGGAAGGGTTCACATAGCGCAGCGCCCGGTACAGATTGACGGGATCCATGTCGTTTTTCCCTTGAAACCGCTGGGATAAAACGACCTGGATGATATCGCCGGCCAGGATGTAGTCCTTCGCCTGCCGGACCATGCGCCTGAACGCCTCGGGCGTCATGTTGGCCTGGAGCTCGACCCCGCAACCGCCGGCTCCTTCCGCTATGGCTTGCGGCAGCGCGAAGGGAACCTGCAGCGTTTCGATCAGCCGGTCAATCTTTCCAACCGCCTCCTGATAGGCGGATTCCATGTCCGTATGACCTTCCGTCATGGCGCAGGCCACGATCTTGAGGGTGTGGCGGACATTGTCGAAGATGATCATCGTGTCCGTGATCAGAAAGACTGCTTCCGCGGTTTTCAGCTCGTCCGCTCTTTCGGTGGGCAGACGCTCGAAATAGCGGACCATGTCATAGCCCAGAAATCCCACGGCGCCTCCGTAAAACCGCGGGAGTCCCGCGACGGGAACAGGCCGGTAACGGCTGAGCAGGTTTTGCAGAAACATCAGCGGCCGGCCTTCGTGACGCAGGCGCTGAACATTTCCGTTGTCCCGGATCAGGACCTCGTCCCCGCTCACCTGAAAGATCACCTGCGGATCGGCGCCGACAAAGCTGTAACGCGCCCATTTTTCGCCGCCCTCCACGCTTTCCAGCAGAAAGACATGGGGCTTTTCGCGCAGCTTCATGAGGGCCGTCACGGGGGTTTCCATGTCGGCCAGGATCTCCCGGTAAACGGGAATGACGTTCCCCTCTTTGCTGTGTTTCTTGAATGTTTCCAGGTCAGGATAATACATATGTTTCTCGTTCCTTTCGCATGACCATAAAAAAAGGCCGTGAATGATCACGGCCTTTTACACGATACAGACGTTTAAAAACAAAAAAGCCGTGGAAACCTTGAGAGATCTGCCACGGCTGGTATTTTTATTCGATGGTTCTTAGCGGCGGACAAACCCCTCCTGCGTTTTTGTCTGCCACCACCAGTTGTTCATAAGAAAAAAACCGCGCTTCATTGCAATGCCCTCTGTAACTGCGGCCGACTCATAGCAGCAAAAAAAAAGGCTGTCAACAAAAAATATCTCAATTAAAATTTTTCTTGACAATCCGTTCCGGCTCTGATTTGATGCCTGCCCAGTTGAGAAAGGTTTAAGCAATGGACACAAAGACCGCAAATGGAACGTTTAATGGCTTTTGGGGCTATTATTATCCATGGGTCTGCCCATTGCTCCCAAGCCATTAACATAAATTAAATTAATGACTTAAGCCGTGGGTGGATCGAAAACGACCGCCCACGGCTTTTTTGTTTTTTCTCGGAGCCATGGGCGGGGTAAAAAACCCCCACCATGGCTTTTTTGTTGAAGGAGGAAAACAAAATGATCATTGTCATGAAAAAGAACGCCACCGAGAGTCAGATCAACCGCGTGATCCAGTGGATTGAATCAGTCGGATACAAGCCCCATCCGTCGCGGGGGGTGGAGCGGACGATCATCGGCGCCGTCGGCGACGACCGGAGCAAGAGCTGCCTGAAGTACGCCGAGTCGCTCTCGGGTGTGGAAAAAACCATGCCCATTCTCAAACCTTACAAACTGGCCAGCCGGGAAAGCCGCCTGGACCGGACGGCCATTCCGGTCGGAGACGTGGTGATCGGCGGTCCCCGCTTTGTGGTGATGGCCGGTCCCTGTTCCGTGGAGAGCGAAGAGCAGATGATGGAGGCGGCGTATGTCGTCAAGAAGGGCGGGGCGCACATTGTCCGGGGCGGGGCGTTCAAGCCGCGCACCTCGCCCTACAGCTTTCAGGGAATGGAAGAAGAAGGCCTGAAAATTCTGGAACGGGTCCGCGAGAAGACGGGGATGCCCGTAGTGACGGAGGTGGTCAATCCCGGCGATGTGGACCTCGTGGAATCCTACGCCGATATGCTGCAGATCGGGGCGCGGAACATTCAGAATTTTGCGCTCCTGAAAAAGGTCGGCCATTGTCGCAAACCGGTTTTGCTCAAGCGCGGCATGATGACAACTATTGAAGAACTGCTTATGTCGGCCGAATATATTCTGTCAGAGGGCAACGAGCAGGTGATTCTCTGCGAACGCGGGATCCGCACCTTTGAAACGTCGACCCGCAACACGCTGGATATCAGCGCCGTTCCAGTTTTGAAGGAGCTGACGCATCTGCCCGTGATCATCGACCCCAGTCATGCCGCCGGAACCTGGAAATATGTGATTCCGCTGAGCCGGGCGGCCATGGCCGTGGGGGCGGACGGCCTGATCGTGGAAGTGCATCCGGAACCGGAAAAGGCGGTCTCCGACGGGCTGCAGTCGCTAAAACCGGAAAAATACTACCAGCTGATGGACGAAATCCGGAGTCTGGAAACGGCCATGAGGACGCTGTCATCATCGGTGCATTGAACCTTTTGAAAAATGGCTTCGCCGCGGCTCAAAATCTTTTTCGCTTTAAATATGATTATGCTTAAATATGTTTGAACTCAATAAATTAGTCTAATTTCTGGAAAGTCGAAAAATCTTTCATTCGCCGCTTGCGAACCATTTTTCACCGGTTATGCAGAGATCACGTTGTCATTAAAAGGAATACGGGGGTCGTTATGAAAAAATTGAAAGTTCATCTGGATCGAAGGCAGTCGCAATCCTATGAAATCTGCATCGGTTATGATATTTTCGACCGCATCGCCATGATGATCGCCAACAGCCGCATCGCAGCCCGTTACGTGATTGTGACGGACGACCGCGTCTGTAATCTGTACGGCGAAACGCTTCTGGCTCATTTAACGAAGATGGGCGCCCGGTCGGATATGATCGTTTTCCCGGCAGGGGAAAGATCAAAAAATGTTCAGTCGGTGCTGGATATCGCCGTCCAACTGCTCGATCTCAGTGTGGACCGGAAGTCCGCCCTGATCGCACTGGGAGGCGGCGTCGCGGGCGACCTGACGGGCTTTATCGGCTCCGTTTACATGCGGGGTATTCCCTGCATCCAGGTTCCCACCACGCTGATGGCCCAGGTGGACAGCAGCATTGGCGGCAAGACGGCGATTGACCTCCCGCAGGGCAAGAACCTGCTGGGGACGTTCTGCCAGCCGGCGGGCGTCTTCATCGATATCAAATGTCTGGATACACTGCCCGATGCGGAATATCAGAATGGTCTGGCCGAGGTTGTCAAATACGGGATCATCGACAGCGAAACATTGTTTCAGCAACTGGAAAGCGGTGTGGAAATGATCCGGTCACGGAACAGGTCATTTCTGGAAGCAATCATCCAGAGAGTCTGCACGATCAAAAAGGGCATTGTTGAAATGGACGAACGGGAACAGGGGCTGCGCCGCATCCTGAATTTCGGACATACTCTGGGGCATGCCCTGGAGGCGGCGTCGGGATACAGGTTTGCTCACGGCAACGCCGTCGCCGTCGGTATGATCGCCGCCGCCCGGATGTCGCAGAAGCTCTATGGCCTGCCCGGAGCGGATCGGGAGCGGATCGAAGGGCTCATTGCGTCGCATTCCCTGGCCTGCCGCATTCCCGAAGGTCTGGCGACGGAAGACATTCTGTCCGGATTGCAGCGGGACAAGAAAAAAGATGGAGACGCCATCCACTTTGTGCTGCTCAAGAAAATCGGTCTCCCCTTTATCAACGGCGGTGTGCCGGACGATATGTTGCGCGAAACCATCGAGGAGTTGCGGTCATGACGGAGCGATCGTTGGACAAATTAAGGGCGAAAGTCATGGTCATGGACAGGCGAATCGTGAAACTGCTTAACGCGCGCGCCGACCTTTCCCGGACAATCGGCCGGATCAAGGCGAAAGAAGGGCTGGCGATTTACGATCCCGCGCAGGAAGCGACGGTCTATGACAGCCTGGCTGCCGTCAATCCGGGCGCCCTGCCGGAGGACGCCCTGATGGCCATCTACAGAGAGATTCTGTCCGCATCGCGGGCTTTGCAGTTGCCCGTTGCGGTTGCCTGCCTGGGGCCGGAGGCTTCTTTCAGCCATCTGGCCGCGCAGTCGCATTTCGGCATGAGCACGACGTTATTGCTGCAGAAAACAATCTATCAGGTCTTTGACGCCGTGGAGCGCGGGAAGGCGGACTGGGGTGTCGTCCCGGTGGAGAACTCTCTGGAAGGGTCCGTCAATCTGACCCTGGACCGCCTGATTACCACACCCCTGAAAATTCGCGGCGAGATCCTGCTGCACATCGGCTATTGCCTGCTTTCCGAGGGACAGGACGCCGCTCGAATCCGCAAGGTCTATTCCCATCCCCAGGCGCTGGCCCAGTGCCAGAACTGGTTGCGGACGCACCTGCCGCACGCGGAACTGATCGAAACGGAAAGCACCGCGGCCGCGGCCGCCCTGATGCCGGGAACCCCGGAGGGCGCTGCGGTGTGCAGCCGCATGGCGGCGGAGGTCTATAAATTGCGTATCCTTGAGGAAAACATCGAAGATCATGCGTCCAACACCACGCGGTTTCTCATTATGGGAACGGGGACGGGCCGGCGGACGGCGAGTGACAAAACCTCCATTGTTTTCGGGACGCCGGACGCCCCCGGCGCGCTGTATCGGGCATTGCGGCCTTTTGCCGAACGCGGGGTCAATTTGCTGAAGATTTCATCCTATCCGGCCAGGGATGGTGGCCGGGGGCGCTCATCCTCATGGGAATATCTCTTTTTTGCCGATGCGGAAGGTCACGACGAGGATGAGAATATCAGGTTTTGTCTTCAGAAACTGGAAACATCGGCCTCCTTCATTAAAATTCTCGGGGCTTATCCCCGGGGCAGGGGCGTCTTATGATCTGTATTCCGATTACGGCAAGGACCCATGCCGGGGCGATGCGGGCCATTGGGCACAGCACAGCTGTGGCGGACGTGATTGAACTGCGCATGGATCTGATTCATAACGGCCGGCTGGTCGAGCTAATCGACCAGGCAAAAGCCTATGATCAAGCGGTGAAGGTTCTGGTCACGAATCGCCCGAAGGCCGGCGGAGATTCCTCGCAGGAACGATCACGGATCGATTGCCTGAAAGAAGCTGTCTTTCTGGGGGCCGATTACGTGGATATGGAACTTCAGACGGATCGCGCCCTGCGGAAGGAGCTTATCGAAACCATCGACTGTCTGCGGCGCCGGACTGCGCTCATCGTGTCTCATCATGATTTTCAGCGGACACCGTCGCTCAGAACGTTGAAGTCCCTGTTCCACAGGTGTATGGAGGCGGGCGCCGATATTGTCAAGATCGTCACATGGGCCAGAACCCCCCAGGACAATCTCCGCGTGCTCGGCCTGATTGCCGACGCCCGGAGGGAAGGTATCGGTCTCATCAATTTTTGCATGGGGCCGGAAGGGCGGATCAGCCGCATCGCCGCGCCCATGCTGGGATCCTGCCTCAGTTACGTGTCGTTGCGCAGGGGCGGAGAGTCCGCATCGGGCCAGTTAACCATTATGGAAATGAATAAAATCATGGATGTTTTAAGGAGAGACCCTTGATGATTTACGCGCTGTTCGGCAATCCGGTGGACCAGAGCCTGTCGCCGCTGATGCACAATGCCGCCCTGAAGGAGATGGGCCTTCCCGGCCATTATGTGCCGTTGTGTGTCCGGCATCTGCCCAGCGCCGTGCAGGGCATTCGGGGCATGGATATTCGGGGCGTAAGCGTCACGATTCCTTTCAAAAGCGAGATCATGGAGTATCTCGATGATCTGGATGACGAGGCGCTCCGGATCGGGGCCGTCAATACCATTGTCAATGATGACGGCCGGCTGACCGGCCACAATACGGACTGGCGGGGGCTGATCCATTCACTGAAGGAACAGGTTGAAATTGAGGGAAAAACAGTGGTCATCCTGGGCGCCGGGGGAACGGCGAGGGCCGCCCTTTACGGCATCGTCAGGCAAGGCGGCCATCCGGTGATCGTCAACCGGACCGAGGGAAAAGGCCGGGAGCTCGCGCAGGACTGGGGCTGCCCGTATGAATCGCTCAAGAACATCCGGAAAATCAAGGCGGACATCCTGATCAATACGACGCCCGTGGGAATGTTTTCGCATACAGACGAAAAGTCTGTTGAAGACGGCGTTTTGGCCCGTTTTTCATGGGTGGTGGATGTGATCTACAACCCGCTGAAGACCAGCCTGCTGAAGGCGGCTGAAACAGCCGGATGCCGGACTCTGTCCGGGCTGGACATGTTCGTTCACCAAGGCGCCGAGCAGATCAGGCTCTGGACGGGACAGGAACCGCCACGGGCTCTGATGCGGCAGGTGGTTCTGGATCGCCTGACGCTTGCATCCGGAATTCATCGTCCGGCGTGAGGAAATATGTATGTTTGAAATCAGCCCCATCCGTCATTTAAAGGCCACCGTCAGTGTGCCCGGTTCGAAGAGTTACACGCAGCGGGCGCTTGTGGCGGCCGCGCTGGCCGCGGGAACATCCCGCCTGCGGAATGCCCTCGTTTCCGAAGATACGAGCTATCTGATGAATGCGCTCGGCGATCTCGGGGCGGGCATCCGCGTCGAGGGCAATGATCTGATCGTAACCGGAACGGGCGGGCGCATTGCCAACCCTAAAAAAGAACTCTTTGTGGGAAATAACGGCACGGCCCTGCGGTTTCTGACGGCCCTGGCATCTCTGGGAACGGGATCCACGGTCGTGACGGGAGAGCCCCGTCTCTGTGATAGACCGGTCCTGCCGCTCATTGAGGCCCTTCAGTCTCTTGGCGTTGCCGTGCACACAGGGAACGGGAAGGGTTATCCCCCCGTCCGCATTGAAGCGTCCGGCCTCAGGGGAGGGCAGGTGGGCTTCCAGGATGTGGACAGCAGCCAGTATATCTCTGCGCTGCTGCTCAGCGCGCCTTACGCGCAGGGAGGTGTGAGTGTCCGGCTGGAAGGACATACCGTTTCGCAGCCCTACATCGGCATGACCCTTGAAGTCATGCGGGCGTTCGGCGCAATCGTGACGTCCGAGGGCGAACATCATTATCATGTTCCGGGAAGGCAATTCTATCAGGGCAGGGAATATGCCATCGATGGCGACGCCTCCAGCGCTTCCTATTTTTTCCTTGCAGCGGCCCTGTGCCGGGGGTCCATAACGGTGATGAATATGAATCCGCGGAGCTGCCAGGGGGATCTGAGGCTGCTGGATTTTCTGAAACAACTGGGCTGTTTCGTCCGTCGCGGCGAATCATGGATTGAAGTGACCGGTCACGAGCTGCCGGAGGGGGAGTATCATTTCGACATGGGGGACATGCCCGACATGGCGCCGACCATGTCCGTGCTATCGGCCTTCCGTCCGGGAAGGACGGTCATCGGCAACTGCGCCCACCTGCGGATCAAGGAAAGCGACCGCATTGCCTCGCTCGTGACGGAATTAAACCGGATCGGCGTCGGGGCCCGGGAAATGCCGGACGGTCTGGTCATCGACGGCGGCCGCCCCCGGGGCGCTCAAATCGAGACCTATAACGACCACCGGATGGCCATGAGTTTCGCCGTGGCGGGGCTGGCGGCGCCGGGCATGAAGATCGCAAACGAACAATGCGTCAACAAATCATTTCCGGGCTTCTGGGACGCCCTGGGAAGGCTGACATGAACATGGTGCTGATCGGATACCGCGGCACGGGAAAGTCTGCCGTGGGAAGGCGGCTTGCAGACCGGCTGGGCCTTGCTTTTTACGACGCGGATGAACTGGTCGAAAAACGCAGCGGGCAGTCCATTCAAGAAATGGTTGCGGCAAAGGGTTGGGAATTTTTCCGGGAGCGCGAGCAAACCGTCATCCGGGCGCTGTCCGTGATAGACGCGGCGGTGATCTCAACGGGCGGCGGCGCGGTTTTGGATCCGGAAAATGTAAACCTGTTGAAACAGAACGGGCGATTGATCTGGCTCGTCGCTGATGCGCAAACCGTTATCGCGCGCATGCAGGCGGATCAAGACAGCGAAAAGCGGCGACCGTCGCTGACCGGCAGTGAGCCGGCCGATGAAACGGGCGCCGTCATGGCGGCGCGCGCCCCCTTTTATCTGGAAGCCGCCGATTTATGCGTGGATACATCGGGAAGGTCCCTTGATGAAATCGTTGATGAGATTTGTTTGGAACTTGCGTCATAAAGGAGAATGATCATGTCGGGAAATACGATCGGTGTTCTTTTTAGAGTGACGACGTGGGGGGAGTCACATGGACGGGCCACGGGGGCCGTCGTGGATGGCTGTCCGCCTGGGATCGAACTGGCTGAGCGGGATATTCAGGGGGCATTGGACCGGCGCAGGCCCGGACGGGCGGATACCTCATCCTCCCGGCAGGAGGCAGACGCCGTGGAGATCCTTTCCGGGGTCTTTGACGGCCGGACGACGGGGACACCGATCTCGCTGATGATCTCAAATACAGACGCGCTGGAAGAAGATTACGATGCCTTCAAGGAGATCTTCCGTCCGGGGCATGGCGATTTCACGTACTTTCATAAGTATGGCATTCGGGATCACCGGGGAGGCGGACGCGCTTCAGGCCGGGAAACGGCAGCCCGCGTCGCCGCCGGGGCCATTGCCGCGAAAATCATTGCCAGGGCGGGAATGAGCGTGACGGCCTATACGAAGGCGCTGGGCGGGATTATAGCGGACTCTTCCCTGTATGCGTTGGACAGGATCGATGGTGAAAAAATTCGCAGCAACAAACTGTGCTGTCCCGATCCCGCAGCGGCGGCAGCCATGTTGGAAAAACTCCGGGAAGCCCGGCGAAACGGCGATTCTCTGGGGGGCATTGTGGAAATCGTGGTCAGGGGCTGCCCGGCCGGCCTCGGGGAACCAGTCTTTGACAAACTGGACGCAGACCTGGCCAGGGCCCTCATGAGCATCGGCACGGTCAAGGGCGTTGAAATCGGGGCCGGCTTCGAGGTTGCGCAAATGAGGGGATCGGAGGCCAATGATCCCATCACGCCGGATGGCTTTCTGTCCAACCATGCGGGCGGAATTCTGGCCGGGATCAGCACGGGGCAGGACATCGTCCTGCACGTCGCCTGCAAGCCCATCGCCTCGATTGCCAGAGCCCAGCAGACGGTGGATGTCCACGGCAAGCCGGCCACGCTCAGTGTGAAAGGCCGTCACGACGTGTCGGTCATCCCGAGAATCGTGCCGGTCTGCGAGGCGATGGTCCATATCGTTCTGGCCGATCACTGGCTGAGACAGCAGGCGGTCCGGATATGACGGCTTCGAAAAAAGTCCGGATGCTGCGTTGCGCTTCATCCTTCGTCGTTGCGGCGTACGCCGGTGTACGCCTCACTCCTCAGGATTCGCGCGCCTTGCCTGCGGAGCTTTTTACGAAGCCGTCGAATTTGAACAATCATATGACTTTTTGCGAGTTAATCAGGATATGAAACAGATTCGGATCGGCGTCATCGGCGGGACGTGCGGCATGGGGCGGTGGTTTGCGCATTTTCTCAGGAAACAGGGCTATGCCGTGGCGGTCTGCGATGAAAAGACGAAGCTGAGGCCCACGGCACTGGCCGGGTTCTGCGACGTCGTTGTCGTGAGCGTTCCCATCGGAAAAACCGTCGGAATCATCGAAGAGATCGGCCCGCTGCTGAAGGAAGAGAGCCTGCTGATGGATCTGACCTCGCTGAAGGCCGCGCCCGTCGGGGCTATGCTCAAATACAGCTCTTCCGAGGTGATCGGCTGCCATCCGCTTTTCGGACCGCAGGTCCGATCCATTCGCGGACGGCATATCATTCTGTGTCCGGCGCGGACAAAGCACTGGTTTCCCTGGCTGCGCTCCATCCTGCAGGCAGCCGGCGCCCGGATCGTTGAGACGACGCCGGAAGAACATGACCGTCGTATGGCGCTTGTGCAGGGGCTCAATCACCTCAATTCATTGCTCATGGGTATGGTTCTGAGCGAAACAGGCGTCTGTCTGTCGGAGCTTATCCCTTTCAGCACCCCTGCCTTTGAGGAAAAAATGAAACTCGTCAAAAAAATCCTGCGCCCGCATGTCAGGCTCTCTGCCGAAATCATGATGTTGAATCCGGACATCGATCAGATCTTCGATCGTTACGAACAGATGTTCTCTGAACTCAAAATCTTGGTCCGGAAAAAGGATACGGAGGGTTTGATCGCGCTGATGGAACATCACACCTCCCGCCTCTGGCCCGCCCCCTGATCGGGTAGGACCGCTCTTTCCATCATTTCATGTGCAGCCTTATGGTGCAATTACCGATCGACGTCCTGCATACCTATCGAAAAATCAAACCTGACGACCGCAGGAAGGACTGTACCAAGAATTCGATTACTGATTTTTTAAGATCGGCCAAACGACAGAATCGCTGATCGTACCTACGAGTCAAGCATATGACTACCAATATAAAGTCACGGGTTACGGGTTGAAATGAATAAGCCACCTCACCGAAAGATGAGATGGCTCAATATTGAATTATCGACGATTGAAAATGGTTTCCGCTTGACGCTATTTGGTCATGGCAGAAGAGACCCGCTGCCTATTTTAAGGCTTGACCACAAATACAGGGCATTTTGACCCTTGGACTACCTTATCTGCCACGCTGCCCATAAGCTGTTTCAAGAGACCCGTTTTTCCATGGGACGACATAACAATCAAATCGATTTTCTTGGCCTGTTGCTCGCTTAATATGACTTCAGAAGGGACGCCTCTTTTAATATCATACGAGACTTTGATTTTCTTTGATTTGACAATGGCTTCGGCTTCTTTTTTCAGCCTGGCTTTTGCTTCTTTTAAACTATCTTTTTTCAGCGCTTCAACTACCTCGTAACTGAGACAA
Source organism: uncultured delta proteobacterium (assembly GCA_963743175.1). Taxonomy (GTDB): domain Bacteria; phylum Desulfobacterota; class Syntrophia; order Syntrophales; family Fen-1087; genus JAPLJM01. Next base: position 99,280 of record CAVUOQ010000016.1, read on the forward strand.
TAATCAACAACACACTCCACAATTTGTTTATCTATAACATGTAAGAGGTAGATTTTCGTATCATGCTGGGTTGCAATATCAACAGCCTTCTTTAATGCCGCATCTGCATATTTTGAAAAATCTGTCGGAACAAGGATATTTTTTGGTGCAAACATAATTTTCCCTCCTTTTTTCTTTTATCATACAACATAAAATTTTATTTGACAAAGTATTTTCAACCATTTTTAGCCATTATGTGATGAAAAGTCAAGATTATGAATATAAATACGAAATAATGATTTTGATTATCCTTTAGGCGGATCATTGTCACGCTTGGTCCCATAGATACAGGACGATGAGTTAGGATGGGGAGTGTATCTCTGAGGGAAAGACAAAGCGGACGGCCCGTTCGTAGAGCAGATAGTCCCATGCCCAGTTGATGAGAACCATCATCCGGTTACGGAAACCGATGAGGTTGAAGAGGTGGATGACGAGCCAGAGGATCCAGGCAAAGAAACCCGGTGTAGGTCCTTGAACCAATGGCCACCCCGGCGGTGTTGCGGCCGATGGTGATCATCGAGCCCCGATCACGATAACGAAAAGGTTGCGGCGGCTGTCCCGTCGATTTGTCGCAAGATGTTTTGTGCGGCGGTAATGGCGGATTGGATAGCGACCTGCGCAACCATCGGCAGCACACGATTATTCTCTCTGATGGAAGCCAGATCTCCAACCACGTAGATTTCCGGGTGACCGGGCACTTGCAACGTCGGCAGAACAGGAACACGTCCATCCCGTTCCGTGGGGAGGCCCGATAGGTTCAGCGATCGGTTCTCCCTGCACACCGGCGGTCCACACGACGGTCCGGGCAGAAATCTTATCCTGACCACTCAAGACTCACCGCATCCGGGGTTACTTCCACGACCTTCACCCCTAATCGCACATCAACACCCATCTTCTTGAGCCTCTCAAGCGTATAGATGCGCACGGTCTCCGGCATATTGGCGACCAGCCTGTCCGACGCTTCAAGGAGAATGATCCGGACAGTGTCGAAAATCGATGGTCCGGTAGTCCTGGACGAGGGGACCATGAATAAGTTCGCTCAGTGCGCCGGCATACTCCACCCCTGTGGCGCCACCGCCCACAATGACAAATGTGAGAAGGCTTCTGCGTCTATCCTCGTCTGTCTCCCGGGTAGCCCCTTCAAAACAGCAGATGATGTGGTTTTTCAGGACAACGGCTTCTTCCAGGGTCTTCAGGCAATAGGCATGGGCTTCCACCCCCGGTATGTCGAACGAATGAGTGATGCTTCCCGTGGACAGAATCAGGTAATCGTAAGAAATTGCCTCTCCATCGGTCTCAATTATGCGGTTTTGCAGGTCAATTCGCCGGGCATGGGCCAAAGCAAAGTCCACGTTGGGAAGGTTCCAGAAGATGCTGCGCACGGGGTAGGCGATATCCTCCGCTTCCAGTTCGGCGGCCGCCACCTGGTAGAGGAGAGCAAGGAAGGTGTGGTAGTTGTTCCGATCGACAACAAGGACATCGACGGGTTTGTTCGCCAGCCTCCGGGCAGCCCAGAGTCCGCCGAAGCCCGCACCAATAATGACCACTCTCGGTTTTATATTCTGGTTCATCTTGGCCATTTGGATATTGGTTTTCTATCCGCATAGAGCGATACTAAAAACCTTTTCTATAAAATTTTCCGGTAATCCCTCGATTAAATCTTACCCAACAATTACCTCGTAAAACCGAGGAGTCGGATGACCATCAAATAAAGGTTCAACTTTTCTGCCTGCTTCATCGTGGACAGGACTGGTGTGCATAGCCATAAAGGTTTCGTGATTCTCGTGTTCCACAACCGCCGCATAGTTACCTTCCTTCAAGGGTTTCAAAAGTTGCCGGCTGATAAACCCTTTATGCTTTGCAAACTCTTTATTTGACCAGGCAAACCACTTCCGAAACTCATCATCCTTTCCTGCCTTGATCGGTGGGAAATTGATAATAACCACAAACATGATAGATATCTCCTTTTTTAGCTTTTCTGATACATAAAAACTTTTCACATGCCTTTGAGTCGATTAGACCAATTTTTCCCGGTTCTGCAGGTAAAGTTATTATCCGTTAGACGGCTGCTTTCCCGGCAGTGCTACATTATTTCAAACATGCATCCATTGGCCCCCAACCTTCACATGACTGGCTATAAATAGCATAATTAACGCAGAAACAACATCATTGATTATGATTTGAAACCCTGCATCTTCGTTGGGGTTGACGGTTTGTGGATAACAGGAAGGAGTTAATCTCTGATTGACAGGCTTTATAAAGAAATTCTTTAATTCGTTCGACTTTTCTCTCGTCTGTCAAGAATCTCTGCAAGAATGGGGATCAATAATGAACCGAACGGAAGAATAAAAATGATCAACGCGGGCACATAAAGGGATAAATGCTTTAAATGAGACTTAAGTAGAGTTATTTCTTCTCCTGTCCATTTGACCCCTGTATTTCTCCGTTTCATCAAAAGTTTAATGAATTCTGCTATATGTTTGCTTTCTTGGAGTATCAGCGTTCTGTTCTTCAAGATCTGTCTTTTCAGAAATAATTTTATCATTGAGATATAAGTATTATATTTTTTTAAAGTGGTCATCTGGCCAATAGCTGTCTGCAACTACTTATCCTTAACACGCATGAGAAGACAGAGGTGTAGATTATCGATTTGTTGATATCCTTTTTTGATGAACTTTGTCTTGAAATGTGCTAAAGAGTGAATATCATAATTTTCGAAAATTTGTTATATTAATCGATCTGATCAGCGTATTAAAGGCACAATTTTAACAGGGTGGGATGAAAGAATGCCTGTAAAAAAAGTATTTGCCAATGCAAAAGGAATGATTTTCTTGCTTTGTCCTTTCTGCGGCGAAAACAGTGAGAAACCGGCAAAGCAGTTTCCGATGCATCAACAAATAAGCATCTCCTGTTCATGTGGCAAAACATACGAGTTCCAGATCGAGACCAGGAATGAGTTCCGAAAACAAACCACTCTGGGAGCCATCTATTGGAAATTGGATTCTCCGGATAAATTCCAGAAAGCGACAATTGCTGACCTTTCGCTCAATGGTTTCTGCCTGTGCACCTCCGGCGAGCACACTCTTCAGAGTAACGACCTGATCAAAGTAAATTTTAACCTGGATGACAGCAGGCGTACCAAGATTGACAGGGAAGCGAGGGTTTGCTGGATCGCGGGGAATAAGATAGGTTGCCAATTTACAGCTGCTCCTCCCTATGACCCTAAAGTCGGGTTCTATGTCCTGGAGTTTACAAAAACGAAATAATCAGGGGGTGGCCCAAGGGGCGGTTGATACGATCGGCCTGATTCCGATGCCTGAATGGCATGATTTCTGTGAACTTCAGGGGGGACACGCACCATAAATTTACCGCTGTATCTTTTACATGCAATCGGCGCGGGTATCTCTTCTCCAGTTTGGCTCATATCCTTGATAACACTCTGGACAATTTCACGGATAGAGCAGCGTTTCCATCATTTCTCCTGCCGCTATTTCGTCTTTCAGGGGTTTTCCCGCTCCAGAATCTCCCCGACCAGCCGGGCCGTATCACCGGTGAGGCGGGTACAGGACCGAACCCCTTCTCCTTCCCGGAAAGCCTTTACCTGATCGAGATTCCGCCAGCCCACCCCAACGATTTCCCGGCCTCTGCTACCGGCTGACTCAGGCTCCACCCGGAAACAAAGAAATTTTCCCCAGGTCTTTATAGTCTCCCTGTGGAAGTTTTTCCGGAATAATCTGGAATAGCTCCAGGAGCACATGGTCCGGAGCCTGAACCATGACATATTTCCAGAACCCGAAGTCGGAGATCTCCTTGCGGAATGGAAACCCCCTTGCCTTCATGTGAGTCACGAGCCCTTTCAAGTCATCGGTCTGGATTCCGATGTGGTGAATGGCACCCTTCCCCTCATCCATAGGCGGCTGGTCATAAAAGTGGAGCCGTCCCTTGCCGACGGCCACGAAAACATTTCGGGCACCGGCCATGTTCAAGTCGGCCAGGATCTCTCCCCCGAACATTTCCTGGTAAAATCTCAAGGCGGCATCAAGATCGGAAGCAAACAGATGGGCATGATGAACGTGGTTCTGCATGTTTAAAACCTCCAGACATTTTGGGGGATTGCTAAGACATTGCTTTTTGACGGGGGAACTATAAGCAGAACGGAGTGGCATGTCAATGAGATACGGGGCACAAGGTATGTATTATCAATTGTGATCATGAATACTTTATGACCACGGTGGTGTATGGCTTCAGGAAGGCATGCGTTTTTTCTTGAATGCGGGGAAATAAACAGCCCGGCCTTTCATGTTTCTGGTAGAAACCGTAAGCCGCCGCACGGGAAAATGAGGCGGCTTGTTATCACGAAATTCCAACATCATCTGGTTCAATTATAGGTGGTCAAGTTTATCCTAAAATCGCCTTTAAATCGTCTTCAGGTGTTGAAATCGGTTTAATATTGAATTTTTTCACCAGAACATCCAGAACATTAGGTGTAATGAATGCCGGAAGCGATGGGCCAAGGCGAATATTCTGTATGCCGAGAGCCAGCAGGGTGAGTAAAATGGCAACAGCCTTCTGCTCGTACCAGGAAAGGACCATGGATAGAGGAAGCTCGTTAACTCCAACACCAAAGGCCTTAGAGAGAGCGATAGCAACCTGAATGGCAGAATAGGCATCGTTGCACTGGCCTACATCCAGCAATCTCGGGATTCCGCCGATGTCACCCAGATCTTTATCGAAGAATCGGAACTTACCGCAGGCCAGGGTAAGGACGACACAATCCTTGGGAACCATTTCCACGAAGTTGGTGTAATAATTGCGACCGGGTTTGGCACCGTCACAGCCTGCCACAAGAAAGAAATGACGGATTGACTTATTCCTGACGGCTTCAATGATTTTATCGGCAATGCCGAGGATCGTGTTCCTGCCGAATCCCACTGTAACGTGTCTGCCGTTTACATCAGCAGGGAACCCCGGCAGTTCAAGGGCTCTTTTAATGGCCGGGGTAAAGTCTTGATTCGTGATGTGGGCTATATTAGGCCAGCCTACCTGCCCGGATGTGAATAGGTTATCCCTGTAATCCGGACGCGGTCGCTGGATGCAATTCGTGGTCATAAGAATTGTCCCCGGAAATTCAGCAAATTCCTTCGCCTGATTCTGCCAGGCTGTGCCGTAATGGCCGTAAAAATGTTCGTACTTCTTGAGGACCGGATAACCATGGGCCGGGAGCATCTCGCCGTGCGTGTAGATATGGATGCCCTTTCCTGACGTCTGCTTGAGGAGCTCTTCCAAGTCCTTGAGATCATGACCCGAGACGAGAATCGCCTTGCCTTTTTTTGCCCCGAGGGGAACTTCTATCGGTACAGGGTGGCCATAGGTCCCGGTATGGGCACTATCCAGAAGTTCCATGGTTTTGAGATTCACTTCTCCGCATTTGAGAACGAGATTCAACGCTTCATCGAGACTTGTCTTTTCGTTCGTCAGTTCGGCAAGTCCCTCATGAATGAATGCATATACGGTATCGTCTTCCCGGCCCAATATCCTGGCGTGATCCATATATGCGGCAATGCCCCGAATACCGAACAGCAGGATATGTTTGAGGGAGAGAATGTCCGCATTTGCGGCCGGGTAAGACTTCAATCCCACTTCTTCGCCTTGATTGACCATTTCCTCCAATGTGTTTGCCGGCCTAAAGTTGACGGCAGCATGGACAAGGTTCACCTTGCCACTGGATGCCCTGACCTCTTCAATCATCTCATCTCTTAATGACAAAGTTTTTTTGATCAGGCCGACAATTCTTTCTGGATCGAAGTTGACGTTGGTCACGGTAGTAAAAAGAGCCTCGCAGGTAAAGACGTCAATGTTCTTGTTGACGATACCGACGTTTCTTCCTGCCACGGCAACCACGGAAAGGCCTGTGAGTGAATAGGTCAGCAGATCCTGCAAAGCGGCAACATCCGGTTGTTTTCCGCAAACTCCGCCTTTAATGCATCCTTCACCTTTAGCAGTCTGCTCACATTGGTAGCAAAACATAGTTGGTCTCCATTTATTTCCAGATCGTATCCAACATTTTGGCGATCTCGTCGATCATCTCCTCCGTACCGCAGATCTTCTTTGCCTGCGGTTCTGCAAGATTTGCAAGATCACCGGTCATGATGCCGCTTTCAACCGTGGTAAGAGCTGCTTTTTCAACAGTATTCGCAAAAAAGACCACCTGCTCTGTTCCATCAAGTTCACCGCGTTTCCGGAGTGCGCCCGTCCAGGCGAACAGGATGGCCATGCAGTTCGAGGAGGTCTTCTCGCCCTTCAGATGTTTATAGTAGTGCTTCTGCACGGTACCATGAGCGGCCTCGTACTCAAACCAGCCGTTTGGTGAAACCAGGACCGAAGTCATCATGGCCAGAGAGCCAAAGGCCGAGGCCACCATATCGGACATAACGTCACCATCGTAGTTCTTGCAGGCCCAGAGCATACCGCCTTCGGATTTCATGATACGGGCCACGGTATCATCGATGAGGGTGAAGATAAACTGGATCCCGGTCTTCGAAAACTTGTCTTTGTATTCCTTCCCAAAGGTTTCTGTAAAGATGTCGCGGAAAGCCCCATCGTAGGTCTTCGAGATGGTGTCCTTTGCACCGAACCAAAGGTCCACCTTCTGGTCCAGCGCATATTCCATGCAGGACTTCGCAAAGCTGCGGATAGAAGAATCGGTGTTGTGAATGCCCTGGATGACGCCGCCGCCTTTGTTGAACTCCTGGATCGTGCCGCGGAAGAGCTCACAACCCGCGTCGTCGGTGTAAACAAGCTCCGCCTTTCCGGGACCGGGCACCCTGAACTCGGTGTTCTTGTATACATCTCCGTAAGCGTGCCTCCCCACGATGATGGGCTTGGTCCATGAGCGGACACCGGGTTTTATGTTATTCACCAGGATGGGTTTGCGGAACACGGTGCCGTCCAGTTGAGCCCTGATCGTGGCGTTCGGAGATTTCCACTCCTGCTTGAGGTTGTACTCCCTGACACGATTTTTGTCCGGGGTGATGGTCGCGCACTTTACGCCCACGCCGTGCTTTTTGATGGCCTCGGCAGCTTCCAGTGTGGTCTTGTCGTCGGTTTCGTCGCGCTTCCTGAGGCCGAGATCATAGTACTCGGTCCTGATGTCCACGTAGGGGGCAAGAAGTTTCTCCTTGATCATGGCCCACATGACGCGCGTCATCTCATCGCCGTCCATCTCAACGATTACGTTCCTTGTGCTGATCTTCTTCGCCATCACCAAAGCCTCCTGAGTATGATTGTTTTTTCATCCATGATTTTAATCGATATGGCCCTCCGCTTTCTTTCTCTGCATGGACAGTGAGCCACCGGCAAGAATGATCTGCTTCTGCCGTGCGGTCAGACCGTACAGGACTTCGATCTTCATTGCTTTGGTTTTGTTCTCGATCACAATGGGTTCGCCGTTGGCGATTGATTTGGCTGCGTTAACAATTTCGAGTTCATCATTCTGGTCGATTCTTGCATAATCCGTTTCATTTTTAAAGGTAACGGGAAGAATGCCAAAATTGACCAGATTATCCGTATGAATGCGCTGGAACGATTTGGCCAGAACGACCTTGACGCCGAGGAACATCGGGCAAATCGCCGCATGTTCGCGCGATGAGCCTTCTCCATAGCTCTCGCCGCCGACAATGATATTGTGCCTGCCTGCATCCCGAATCTGTCTGGCGCGTGCAGAAAACCCTGCATCAACCGTCTCGAACACAAACTCGGAGTATTTGGGTACATTTGAACGGTATTTCATCCTTGCGCCTGCCGGAATGATATGGTCGGTGGTGATCTTGTCGCCGACTTTGATGGTGGCCGTACCTTTGATATCAGCAGGGAAGGGGTCATTGGTCGGAGGAGCGCCGATGTTCGGTCCGCGGAAAATCTCGACCGGGGAGGGATCCTCGGTCGATTTCGGGAAGATAAACATACTGTCGTCAATCATGAATTTTCCCGGCATGGTAACCTTGGGATATTTCATTCCGAGTTTCCGCGGGTCTGTGATTTGTCCCGTGATTGCCGCTGCCGCTGCTGTTTCGCATGAAACCAGATAGACCTGGGCGTCATGGGTGCCGGACCGGCCTTCAAAGTTACGGTTGGACGTGCGCAGCGAAATCCCTCTCGTTGACGGCGACTGGCTGTTGCCAATGCAGAACCCGCATGCTGCCGGGTCGATGCGCGCGCCGGAGGCAATGAGATGGCCCAGGTAACCGGCTTTGTCGATATTCTGCATGACCTGCCGGGAACCGGGTGCAATGACCAGGCTCACGTTCGGTGCAGCGACATGGCCTTTCATGATGCGTGCAACGGTTGCAAGATCCTTGTAAGACGAGTTGGTGCAGGAGCCGATGCAAACCTGATCCACCGGCATTCCCTGCAGCGACTCCACCGTGGCGATATTCCCGGGTGAGTGCGGCGTAGCTGACAGCGGCACAAGTTTGGACAGGTTTATCTCTACGACCTTGTCATACTCCGCATCCCCGTCGGCGGTGATCTCTGACCAGTCGGAGGGGCGGCCCTGCGCCAGGAGGAACGTCTTTGTAATATCATCGCTGGGAAATACCGACGTGGTGACACCGCATTCCGCACCCATGTTCGTGATGGTCGCACGTTCGGGAACGGAAAAGGTTTTTACTCCGGGGCCACCGTATTCGAAAACCGTATTGACGTTGCCCCTGGTGCCGAAAATGCGAAGGACTTCGAGAATCACGTCTTTGGCCGAAACCCAAGGTTTGAGCCTGCCGATTAAATTGATTTTAACGATCTTGGGACAGACAAGGTAGAAGGGCGCGCCGCCCATTGCCAGTGCAACATCCAGTCCCCCGGCGCCAATGGCGATCATGCCGATACCGCCGCAAGTCGGCGTGTGGGAATCGGACCCGAGCAGCGTTTTACCCGGCTTGCCGAAACGTTCAAGATGCACCTGGTGGCAGATGCCGTTTCCGGCGCGAGAAAGGATGATACCGTATTTAACGGCGATCGACTGTAGATATTTATGGTCGTCTGCATTTTCGTAGCCGACTTGAATGGTGTTATGATCGATGTAGCTGACCGACAGTTCTGTCGCGATTTTCGGCAGGCCGGTGGCCTCGAACTGCAAGTATGCCATGGTCCCGGTTGCATCCTGCGTGAGCGTCTGATCGATCTTGATGGCGATTTCCGATCCCGGGTTCCAGGATCCCTCTGCAATATGTGATTCCAAAAGTTTCCTGGTCAGTGATTTGCCCATTGCCCACCCTCCTGTTAAATGTTTTTTCCTTGAAGACTATCCTTTGCATAACCGCCGAAAAATGGTTCGCAAGCGGCGAATCAAATGTTTCCCGCCTTTGCAGAGATTACGTTAACGGCTTGCCATGAATCATGATGACGTCTGGTCGTCCTCTTAGCGGAAAAGATTTTTGAGCCGCGGCGAAGCCATTTTTCAAGGCTCTCTAATCCTGAACACGTCCGAGGAATTTGCATTCACTCACGGGAATACGCATGTCCATATCGGTCCCGCTTTCGCGATGGTCAAGATACTCGCCTGCACCACCGGCCACCCTCCCCAGTGCAAAGGCGAGAAACGGCAGATCGAGCGCACGTTCGACGGTGATCTTCTTCTCCACCAAAAGCGGCCACGCAATGCCCATCAGAATACAGGTAAGCGTGGCGTCTACGTTTACGGCGTGGACCTTACTGGTCACGCCGGCGCTGGTCATGCCGCGGGTCAACCGGTGATAAAAATCATGGAACACGTTGTAGATTTTATGCTCGTCCATATATGCGGCGATGACTCTTTCGCGTGGATCGAAGTTGACAGCTTCCTTGTTGAACACGGGATGTCCGAGGCAGGGGACTTTTTCGTAATGAAGGCCTGCTTCCTTGTCCACCACTTTCCTTTCCTTGAATTTCTTGACATAGTCACGAACAATCGCATCCAGGTCAGGCGCATTTTTCTTGTCGTAGGGATCGGTCAACCCGGTTTTCCCGAAAACATCAATCAGCATCCTGGCTGCTTCCTGGCCGTTTCCACCGTGAACCGTTCCAATGGCGGCCAGGGTTGCGATCATAGCCGTATTCGGCGCATTTCCAGCCGACGCGGAAAGTTTTGGCGCCTGGCTTGAAATCGTGCCCGGTCCGTTCGTCAACGATGCGATCAGCCCCATTTCGAACAAACGTATTTCAAACGCGTGCTTGAGCGGATGGCCGAGCCAGTACAGAAGGACTGATTCGACAAACGAGCCTTTATTCATAAGGTTCATGACTGAATAGCCGTATATGCGCGGCGTAACACCGTCATTTGAGGATGCATGTGATGCGTTGCGCATGGACTGCCGCGTCTGTACCCGGCCGAAGCCGGACTTGACATATCGCTCAACCAGAGAACCGTAGGGTTCCGGGATGGTGCCGGGATGAAGAATCATGGTGCGGGGGAGTTTATGTTCAAAGGCGCCGAAATTCTTGAACCATGGGTTGAGCCCGATCGGCTGTGCCGGGGAGAAGTCCGTTTTGATCCCGCATGCATCCGTCACGGCCATGGCCGCATTGACAATGTCATGAAGCGCGTTGACGCGGACGCCTCGCTTTTTTTCCCTGAGGATGGACATGAATGTTTTCGGATGATCCGGGTCAAAAACCGGTACCCCGAAATAGTCGTCGAACATTTTCATTTTTGCCGAAGCCGTGGTGTTGGGTCCTTCGACGACCGCACCGGCGTGCCCCAGAGAGATACTGCGTCCTTCTGCGAACTGTCCTGAAACATAGACAATGACCGGTTTCGGGGACTTGAGAGACTTGAGATAGGAAATCGCCTCCTCTTCATACGATCCTCCCGGTTCAACATAGAGGATGACAAGCTTTGTGTGGGTGTCCATCATGGCAAGGGGAAGAAGCGCTTTGAGCGGTGTCAGGATCAGAGGGTCCTTGCCGGTCGAGATTCCGTAGGAAACACCCAATCCGGCAGGCTTGAGGTAGGTCGCAATCGTATTGACCATATTGCCGGAGTTGGACATGATGCAAACGCTCCCTTTGACGAAAGTTTCATCCGGAGCATCTCCACCGACGGCGCCGATGCGCGTGCGGTCGTAAGCATTGATGACACCGAGCGTATTGCAGCCGACGATATCGATATCAGCGCCGTCGGCAAGCGATTTGAGTTTCGCCGTTACTTCGATGGACACATGTTCCGTAATGACGAAGATGGTTTCAACAAACTTCTTGCCGTGTTCCAGCACCTCCTTGACATCGCCATAAACTGCATCAGGCGGCGAATAAACAATGATCTTATTTGGTTTTTTCGCATCCGGAAGGGCTGACAGCAGGTCCTCGAACTGGCCGAAGACGGGTATCGGCTTGCCCCCCGGAACGTCAACCGTCTGACCGTCCTTGCCAAGCGCCCATCCGGCCACAATATTCCTGCAGTAGTTCTGAGAAATGATCGAGACCTTGGAAGCCTCGCGGCCGGTGATATTCGATACGGCGATACGATCACCTTTTTTCAGGATATCACTCAATGACTTCGCTCTCATTTCTTGTCCTCCTTTACTTCGATCTCGCTGTAAGTCGCCAGCTTGGCCGCATATGCAGCGACCAGTGTAATGGGCGTATCAGGTCCGAAGAAGACAAACGGCAAATTGAGGTTTTCCAGGGTTTTTTTCATGACCGCCAGCCCCTGGACAAGTCCGGGACCGCCTCGCCCGATGACGACAGGGATATGAAGGGGCCCGTGCTGGGCGACCCATTCTTCCAGAGCATCTGCAATGGCCGCAAAGGTCACGTCGATCTGGGTGTTGTTGGCTTTGCCGCCGAGAATGAGCAGCAGTGACGCATTGGCCAGTCTATGGCGGAAGCAGATTTCGGCGGTCTTCTTCATTCGGTCATAAGGCGGGTTTCCGCCAAAATCAGAAAGAAACATCGGATCGCCGCCGCACTGGGCCAGCGTTTCGATGACAATGGTGCTGGCGCCGCCGCCGAACAAAATCGGGAGAATCTTTTTTCCTCCGAGCGACGACACATGGGCTTGTCCCTGATGGCTTGCCGCGGACCAGAGCCGCATCTCCTCATCAAAAGCCTCTTCCGTGCTCGGGTACTCCGGAAATTCAAACCCGAGATCACGGAACTTGAAATTGTTTTCATCGAACGTGGCCTTAAAATCGCAGGCAAATATCTTTCCGTCTTTGGTCACGCGCCACGGATTGATTTCACAGGACTGCATGCCGGTCGAGATGAACATATCCCACTGATTGACAAAGAAGCGTGCCAGCATGGAGTTCAGACTGCCCTGCAAGCCAAGCTTGCTCAGCGCTTCTGAAGCCTGATAGGCATTTAATCCGCGGAAGACATCGACTGGAATCGTGATTTTGTCTGAATCCGGGATGGATTCGACATCCATTCCACCTTTGAGTGAAACAGTAAAAGAGGGAGAAATAAATTTGGAATTATAGGTGATTGCCGTAAAAAGCTCCATATCCGCCGGTACCGCCTGAACCATGTATGATGTTCGAGGTTGCAGTCCACCGACTTCCGCTGCGGCCACTTTCTTTAAAAGTTGCATGGCTTCACGGTAATCACTGACTTTTTGAACCGTGCCGGCCTTGCCACGTTTTCCCGCAAGCACGTCCGGTTTAACGATTCCGCTTCCCCATTCCTGCAATTTCTTTTTAATGTCCGATTGATTCACAGGCTCCACTACAAAACCCGGAACCGGAATTTTAAACCTGCCCGCAAGTTGTTGAAGGAAAATCAATTCGCCGATTTTTGCGCTCATCAGTACCCCCTCCTTTGTAAAGGATCTACTAAAAACCTACCCATTATATTCATGCCTGAAAAGGAAAAAGATTTCAACTGTTGATTGTGATAACCGGACGATCGTTGGATAGCGTCGTTGATCCGTCCGGTGAAAAACAAACAGTTAAATTCGTTGACAACCCGGCGACGCTTCATTAGATTGCCGGTACAATTAAAACGCGATCGGAGGAAACCGTTTTGTCGGAACTATTTGATCTGATCGTCATTGGTGCAGGACCCGGCGGCCACGCAATGGCGGAGCATGCCGCCCGTCACGGCGCCCGGACGGCGATTATCGAGAAAAATCTCTGTGGCGGCGCCTGCACCCACCGAGGCTGCATCCCCACCAAGGCGCTTCTGGCCTGCAGCAAACACTATGCGGATCTGAAGAAAATGAAACGTCTCGGCGTCACCATCGGTTCGTCTTCGTTCGATTTTACCGCCATGAAGCGGCATCAGCAGCAGATGGTCCGCATCTCCGCCCTGGGCGTGGAAAAATCCCTGCGTGAGGCCGGTGTGACGCTCAAAGCAGGCGAGGGAAAGATTCTGTCTTCACGGGACGTTCAATGGACCGATCCCCTTGGAAACGTTGAGATTCTTCATGGCGAACGCCTCGTCATCGCCTGGGGTTCGGAGCCCACCCTTCCGCCGGGCATTGCGACATCGAAACGCATCCTGACCTCCGATGGGTTCCTCCAATTGGAAACGCTTCCGGAAAGCATGATCATTGTCGGAGGAAGCGTCATCGGGGTGGAATTTGCAACCTTTCTGGCCGAACTGGGCGTGAAGGTGACATTGATCGAACTGCTGGAGCAGATCCTGCCCTGCGAAGATGAAGATGTTTCAGCCCTGTTGAAACAGGAACTGACACGGTTGGGCGTTAAAATCCATACCTCCACAGAGCTCCGGACGATTCATGAGACGAACGACGGGGTTGAAATAACCGTTGTGCATCGGGAATGCGATGCCCGCCTGACCGCGGATACGGCCCTCATCTGCACCGGCCGGAAACCCCGCCTTGAGCAGGAAGAATTAAACCGGATCGGTATCCGGTACGACCGGAAGGGAATCTATGTCGATGCGCAGCAGATGACGAATATCACCGGGATTTACGCCATTGGCGACGTGACGGGCGGCGTCATGCTGGCGCACCGGGCGATTCAGCAGGGAAAGGCCCTGGCCAGCGCGCTTTTCGGCGACGGCTCGATTGTCTGCCATGAGGCGTCCATACCCGCGGTCGTGTATTCCCATCCCCAGCTCGCCCGCGTCGGCCTTACGGAAAGGCAGGCAAGCAGGCAGGGTCTAACGGTCGAGGTCATGAAATCGGACTACGCCGCCAATATCATTGCCCGCACGGAACTGATGGGACCGGGTTTCGTAAAAATGCTGTTTCACGGGGACAAGCTGATCGGCGCGACCCTCGTGGGCGACGCGGCGGCGGACCTGATCGCATCTATGAGTTTTGCGGTCGCAAATGGCCTGGGGAAGAAGGAATTGAACAAATGGATCATTCCCCACCCGACGCTCAGTGAAATTCTGATCAAGTCCTGACATATATTGCCTGAAGGGACAAGACGCGAAGGGAGGCTCTCAGCACAAGGTTCCGGGACATTTCAAAGGAATCGAGTCGCAACCACGGGGGGTTGCAGAAGATGGAGGTGGATGTTTATGAACGAAGATAAACGCGGCGGACTCAACCGCCGGTCGTTTCTGAAGGCGGCGACGGGCGTCGCCGCTGCGGGAGTCGGCCTGGCCTTGCCTGGGAAGGGGCTTGCCTCAGGAAGGGAAGGAAGCCTAGCGACTCTCATTGACCTGAGCCTCTGCGATGGCTGTCCGGAAAAGGAAACGCCAGCCTGCGTCGCCGCGTGCAAGGCCCTGAATCAAGACAGGATTCCGAAGATTAACGAACCCATCCCCGTGCCTTGGCCTCAGAAAAAGTTCGAGGACTGGTCGAAAAAACGGGACGTTTCCGAACGGCTGACCCCTTACAACTTCATCTATGTCCACCGGGCCGACATTGAGGACGGGGGGCAGAAAAGAACCTTTTTCATACCCCGCCGCTGTATGCACTGCGACAATCCGGCCTGCGCCACGATCTGTCCCTTCGCGGCCAATCACAAATACAAAAACGGGGCGGTGGTAATCGATCAGGACCTCTGTTTCGGGGGAGCCAAATGCAGGACCGTCTGTCCCTGGGAGATCCCCCAGCGGCAGTCGGGCGTGGGGATTTACCTCCAAATCCTGCCGTCTCTGGCCGGCAACGGCGTTATGTACAAGTGCGATCTCTGTAACGACCGCTTGGTGGAAGGAAAGCTCCCCGTTTGCATCGAGGCCTGCCCGCAGCAGGCCATGCTTATCGGGGATCGCAGCGAAATCTACGCCCTGGCGGAAAAAAGAGCCGCGGCGATGAAGGGTTACATTTACGGAAAGAAGGAAAACGGCGGGACGTCAACCCTGTATGTTTCCCCCGTTTCGTTTGCCGCCCTCAACGAAACGATGAAAAAACAACCCGGAAGACCGGCCATGGGACCGGCCGAACGGCGCATGGCCGGAACGGACACAATGGGCAAGGCCGTTCTTCAGGCGCCGCTCTATGGCGTCGCCGCCGGCGTGGCCGGGGCCTTTGTGGCGCTCTCGCGAAGAAAAAACCGCGTGAAGGGAGGGGATAACGGCCATGAGTGACAGGATTCTGAAGGATAAGGGGCTCGTCGTGCGCCACAGCCTGGTCGAACTGGTCGAACACTGGGCCATCGCCCTGTCGGGACTGCTGCTTCTGATAACCGGGATATTCGAGCTGCCCATGGCCAACCGGTATTACATCACGTCCGTTCCCGGTCTCGTCTGGTCGGGCGATTTTATCAAGTCTCTCTATATCCACTACGCCGCTTCGGTTGTATTCATCGGGGCTGCCGTTTTCCATCTGCTCTATCACGGCATTCTCGGCGAGCGGGGCATGATCCCCCGGGCGGGCGATCTCAAATCCTCCCTTGAGGTCATCAAAAGCTTTTTCGGCAAGGGAGAGGAGCCGCCGTTCCCGAAATACCTGCCGGAACAGCGCCTGGCCTATGCGGGCATGGTGTTCATCATCGCCATGCTGATCATTTCGGGGCTCGTCAAGACCTATAAGAACATCTATGCCCCGGATATGTCCCTGACCCTGGTCCTCTGGGCGACGTGGATCCATAACATCTTCTTCGTTGGGTTTATTCTGGCCTTTATCGCCCATATCGGTGCGCTGGTTCTGAAGCCCAACCGCCCCATGATCCGCGGAATCTTCACGGGCGCCGTCGGCCTCGATTACGCCCGGCGCCGGCATCCGCTGTGGCTCAAAGAGCTGGAACCGGCGGGCGGGGACGCAGCGCGACAAGACATTGAGGCGGAACCTCCGCCCCTCGATGTTTCCGATGAAGTTTCAACGGGGGGAGGCGCAGGGGAAGTGTGCCCTCTCCCCGATGTTTCGGATGAAGATACTGTAAGGCAAGACAGCGGGAAAAAGTCTCCGGCTGACGTTTCCACCGACGTCATCGAGGAAGCACCGGAGGCTCAAAAGCCCCTTTGAAGCGAGACGGATTCCAGCTTTCACCAGAATGACGAATCGAGGTTAGAAATAGACTTTTTAGGAGTTCATCATCTTTTCAGGGCGGCCAGTATCTCCGCGAGGTCGGGAAGCTGTTTGATCGGGTAAACCCTGACAAACTGGACTTTGCCCGCCTCGTCCACAATGATGTTCGCCCTTTCGGAAAACCCTTCTGCCCGCAGGATGCCCAGGGATTTGGCCACGGCGCCGTGGGGCCAGAAATCGGCCAGGAGTTTCATGTTCTTTATCTTGAGGCTTTTGGCCCAGGCGGCCTTGCAGGGAACGCTGTCGATGCTCATGCCGACGGCCACTGTGTTGAGCTTGTCAAAGACCTTCCCGTTTTTCTCCAGATCCTGCATCTGCCGGGCGCAAGTGGGCGTCCAGGCCAGGGGATGGAAGGAAAGCAGCACCTTTTTCCCTTTGCAGGCCGAAAGACGGAAGTCCTGGCCATTCTGGTCTTTCAGATTGAAATCCTTTACCTTTTTTCCTTTTTTCACTGTTTTTAATTCTGCCATGATGAATCTCCTTTCAATCAAACGAGAGCTTTATATCACCGCTGAGAAATGGTTCGCAAGCGGCAAATCCATTTTCTAGATGACTTAAAGCATTACCGGCTTTTCAGCCCGGACACCTGGACGACAACCTGTCGCTTCCGCGGCCGGTTGTCGAAGTCGATCAGCACGATCTGTTGCCACGTCCCCAGAGCAAGGCGCCCCTGCGTTACCGGAACGGTCAGCGACGGTCCCAGCAGGGCGGATCGCACATGGGCATAGCCGTTGCCGTCCCCCCAGCGCGCATCGTGCCGGTAATCCATATCTTTCGGGACGATACGTTCAATGGCCTCGATCAGATCCCGGACCACGCCGCTTTCATACTCGATTGTGGTCAGGGCTGCCGTGGAACCGGGCGTAAACACGAGCGCCTGTCCTTCGGCAATGCCGGATTCGGCAACCTTTTCGGCCACCGGACGCGTGATGTCGATCACATCGGTCCCGGCGGTCGTCAAAAAGGACAAGGTGCTTGATTCACAGACAAAATAACTCTTCTTCGTTTCCATGATGGCGGATCGGCCCCTCCTGATTATTTTCGGTAATCAATCGAGAATAATATTCCTCAGCGCCTCTTCGATATCCGGGTAGCGAAACTTAAAACCGGCTTCCAGCAGATGGCGGGGAATCACACGCTGGCCTTTGAGCAGCACGTCACCAAACTCACCCATGATCAGCCGGATCATAAATCCCGGTGCGGGCATAAACGAAGGCCGGTGCATTACCTTCCCAATCGCATCTCCCAAATCCTTGTTTCGCAAGGGATTGGGAGAACAAAGATTTACCGCACCGGATATTTCTTGATGATTAAGCAAAAAGATAAACGCCTCGGCAAGATCATACATGTGCACCCAGGAAAACCACTGGTCTCCGCTGCCCAGCGGGCCGCCTAAAAAATATTTGAACAATGGAATCATCTGACCCAGTGCACCGCCGTTCTTTCCCAACACGATGCCAAATCGGGTGATGATCACGCGCGCACCTTTATCCTGCGCGAGCAAAGCCTCTTGTTCCCAATCATAAGCCAGCTTTGCGAGAAAATCATCACCGGACGGAGATGATTCGATGAGTTCCTCATCTTCATGAAAACCGTAGTAACCCACTGCTGATGTGCTGAAAAATGTGATGTGCGTTGCGCTGTTCGGCACGGCTTCTACCAGATTACGGGTTGTTTCGATGCGGCTGCTCCGTAGAATCTTTTTTTGTTCTGGTGTCCAGCGGCTGAAGATGGAATCACCGGCAAGGTTGATGATTACGTCATGATCCCGGACGGCTTCCTGCCATTTTCCTTTAATGGTCGGATTACCTATAAGGTAGGAGAGCCCCGTCATTTTTAGTTCCGTGCCACTGAGCGCCTGTGTTAGGATGATAGCTGTGTGGCCTTCTGAAATAAGACGTTTGACCAGATACGTTCCGACAAATCCCGTGCCGCCGGTCACGAAAATTTTCATGTCTCACGCCTCCTTTTACTTCACGTCACTATATCGTTTTGCATTCTAAGAATAATGCGGCAGCAAAGCGGAGACACTACCCAAGTAAACTAATCCGTTGAAGAAGCAGAAAACGTTGTCAATAATGTTAGCCAGCGAATACAAACGACATTATTTGCCCTCGCCGATTAATGGTAGAACTTTGTCCACTTTAAAATACATGAGAAATTTAGATTCGGTCTTGTATTTACCCTCCACTTCCTTGTACTTTTTCCGGCGGATCTCGTCAATCAGAGGACTATCTTTCTCTTCACTGATCTTGGTGAGGTATAGTCTCCGTCCTTCGTAACGACCGTCTTCTTTAAATAGATAAATGGCATGAGGATTGGCCTTCAAATTGGCATGGGTTAGTCTGTCAGCGGCAATAAAGGCAACCGTTTGTTCATCCATAAAATGCGGTCTTCCATAGATTGCCGCGTTTACTTTGCCTCTGCTGTCGGCTGTGGAAAACACGCCAATACCCTTGTTATTTTCGAAATATTCGCTAAGCTTCATAATTCCTCCTTTTGCTTTCGAAGCCAACATTTACGGTTGATGCACTTGTGTAGCAGCTTTCCTTCCGTAATGTGCAGTAGTGAGAAAATAAAAATGAAATGCGTCGGTTATCACCTCCACTTA
>CAVUOQ010000017.1:0-58186 GCA_963743175.1 uncultured delta proteobacterium
AGCGCTCGCCAAGAAGCGCGCTTTTCTGACTGGCGAAGGGCCTGAGCTTGGCCGCGAGGTATTCGACGTATCCGGGGTCGGGCGGCAGGGCGAGGACCTCCTCGATTGCGGGAAGGAAGTAGTGGAGGGTCCGCACCGGCGGCAGTGGCGGACCTGAGCGGAGTGGTCCGACGAGCTGCGGCGAGGAGCAGTGCAGTGCGGACGGTTCTGAGCGGCACGCCGCGGCGGCAGAGGTCGAGGGCGAGACGGCGGTCCTGGCGGCTCGGCCGCGACGGAGTTCCTGGCAGGGAGCTGTAGGTCGCGAGCACGGCCTCGAGGTAGACGCGTTCCTGGTCGGCCGGCCGTTTCACTGCTTCTTCCTCCTGGCCGCGGCCTCCTTCTGGCTCTCGTGGACGCGGTAGCTGTCTCCCTCGATCACGGTGACGTCGGCGTGGTGGGTGAGCTTGTCGAGCAGGGTGGCGATGGAGGTGGCGTTGGGGAAGACGGTGTTCCAGTCGCGGAAGGCGAGGTTGGTGGTGAGGACGATGGACTTCTTCTCGTAGCGGCGGTCGACGACCTTGTAGAGCAGGTCGGCGGCGTGGTGGTCGTAGGAGAGATAGCCGACCTCGTCGATGACCAGCAGCTGGGGCGCGGCGTACTTGGTGAGCTTGCGGCGGAAGGTGGTCTGGGCGACCTCGGCGCGCAGGTCGTCGAGCAGCTCGGCGGCGGTGACGAAGAGGACGGAGTGGCCGGCCAGGGCGGCCTGGTAGGCGAGGTTCTTGGCGATCATCGTCTTGCCGACGCCGTTGGCGCCCAGCAGCACGAGGTTGCGGCGCTCCTCGACGAAGTCGAGGGTGAAGGCGCGCTCGATGACGTCCCTCTCGATCTTCTTGGGCCAGTTCCAGTCGAAGTCGGCCATGGGCTTGAAGCGGCCGATGCGGGAGCGCTCCAGGCGCCTTTCCAGGCTGCGCTTGGCACCTTCGGTCTGCTCCAGGCGGACGATCTCCTCGACCACCTGGCGCGGGGAGAAACGTCCCTTGGTGGCACGGGCCAGGAAGTCGTCGACGCACTCGGCCAGCGCCAGGAGGCCGACTTGGGCGAGCTGCTCCTTGAGGTCAGGAGTCTTCGTCGTCGTCTGTGCGGGAAAGCTCATCGTAGATCTCCGCTTCATGAGGCCGGACCACGACATCGGCGAGCTCGGGATGGCGCGAGAGGTCGACCGGCAGCGGGGGACGGCTCTTGGCGGCACGGCGGCGCCTCTCCAGCAGGTAGGCGACCGAGGAGATGCGAGGGGTGTCGCGCTCGAGGGCCTCGATGATGGCCGCCTGCAGGGCCTTGGCGCCGTAGTCGTCGAGCAGCCGCGTGAGCTTGAGGGTGGTGGACCCGGCGTTCTCGCCCTTGGCGAAGGCCGCCTGCACGAAGGCCTGGGCCGCGGGCACGGCCGCGGTGAGCCGACCGCAAGGCGTCTGGCCTCTCGCTTTGCGCTTCTTCTCGAGCAGCGCCTCCTCATGACCCGGCTCGTCGATGTACTGGTCGCGGTCGTAGCTGCGACGGTGGGACACGATCTCGTGCTGGCCGTCCAGGATACGCACCGCGGTCGCCGTAGGCCGCCAGAGTCAGTGATCGCCGGCCGACCGCCTCGGGCGGGATCGAGTAGTGGTTGAGGTCGAAGGGGACCCAGATGCCCTTGAGCTGGCGTACCGGACGCACCAGCTCGGCGACGAAGGGGTGCACGGGCAGCGGGAGCAGCCGCGGCTTCTCCTCCTCGAAGACCTCCGCCACCGTCCGGTTCGAGCCGTCGGGACAGGGTCTCGGGTGCGCTACCGCGTCGCGCCAGCTCCAGGCCCGGCGGTTGAGATCCTCGAGCGTCGTGAAGTGCATGCCCTCGAAGAAGGACTCCCTCACGTAACGGATGGCCCGCTCCACCTTGCCCTTCTGGTTGCCCTTGCCAGGCGCACAGGGACGGGGTTGGAAGTGGTAGTGCGAGCAGAGCTCGATCAGCCGCGGGTGGAAGTGCACACCGCTGCCCTGCCGCTCCAGCACCGCCGATTTGAGGTTGTCGTAGAGGATCACCGCGGCACGCCGGTGAAGAAGCCAAAGGCGGCCACGTGGCCCGAGAAGAAGTTCTCCTGGCTCTGGTCGAAGAAGAATTCGCAGGTACAGCGCCCGCGAGTAGCTGAGCGTCATCACGAAGCAGGACAGACGCCGCCGGGCCCGGCCCACCAGCACCTCGCCGAAGTGCGCCCAGTCCACCTGGGCCTGCTCGCCGGGCAGGCTGACCAGGCGCAGGAAGGGCTCCTGCACCACCGGACGCAGCCGAGCCACCACGCAGCGCAGCCGCTGGATCGAGCCCACGTACCCGCGCTGCCGGATCATCTGCAGCAGCCGCGTGGCGCGCAGCTTCGGGTAGCTGCTCCAGCGTCTCGCGCAGGAACGCCACGTAGGGGTCGAGCCGGCTCGGCCGCAGTCGACGAGGCCGGTGCAGCGGGTCGGTCTCGATCGCCGCCCGCACCGTGTCGCGGTGCACGCTCAGCTCGGAGGCGATCGTCCCGATCTTCCAGTGCTCGGCGAAGTACAGGCGTCGGATGGTGGCGAGCTTCTCCGGATCGAGCATCTCCTCACCCCGTGAATGGATCGATCAGCGTCCCTCGGCGGCCGCAGACGCAGCAGATCACCTCGCCGACGGCAGACTGGACAGCGCGGCAGCATCAGCGAGCGGCGAGCGTAGGAGCAGCAGGCTTCATCGCCGCTACCCTGATCCGTCACGCGCCGCGCGACTACGCGCCGGCGGTACTCTCGCTGGCGATCGCGGTGATCGAGCCGCCCTTCCGGACTCCGCTGGTGCCGGCGATTGGCCGCTCGCCGCTGCTCCCGCCGCGCTTTGTCCCGACATCGCTCCGAGCAGTACCGCTGGCCACGATCGCAGCAGCGGCACACGTAGAACAGCCATCCGGCATGCTTCGGCCCGGCAGAAACGCTGTCGTAGAGGGACTTGCTCCGTGCGTCGCCATCGGCCCTGCAGGGCAGGGCTCGACAAGCGACCACCGTCATGGGAAGCTGCAATCTGCTTTGTTGTGCGGCTTCCCCTCGTGGGGTCACACACAAAACCCCGGCCGTCCGCCACGACGACCGGGGTTTCGTTTCTTCGCCCGCCGACCAGAGCTTAGCCCGTCACGCCCGACGCGCCTTCGGCGCGGATGATGACGGGCTCTCCCTCGCCAGCACGAAAACCGCAGTTCTCGGCGAGCGCCTACACGGTCACCAACACCGATCCATCCTGCGTGCCGGCACGGAACGAGACTAGACCGGTCTCCTTGTCCGCACTTTCGAGAGTCCACTCCTGGGCAACAATCGCCAGCACCGCTGAAAGCACGGTATCCCGCGGAGGCTCGTAGACGAAGGTCTTGCCCTTCGCGTATGCAGCGGTTGACATCACCAAAGCGCATAGAAGACACAGGAGCAGCGCCCTTCGCATGGCCACCTCCGGCTCGCTGATTCTACGCCACCGCGAGTCGTGGCGTGCCGAAGCGTGCGGCGCCCGGTCACACGCGATACGTCCGTCGAACACCGGGAATAAGCTGCGAGGCGGTGCCCGCGTCCGAACTGGCCGGCGCGGGCATGAGGCGGCACCTCTAGGCGAGCGCCGCTTGCAGCGCGAGCGCTGGTGCCGCCGAAAGCATCGTCACCTTCATCCCCTTGTTCGACGGCCTCGCGCCGCTCCGACTCACCCCTGTGGCCTGGTGGAGGGACCCCCCGTGCCAATAATCCGTGAGACACCGAGCCGTCCGAGATTAGTGTAGGGGGCGGGGAGGCTGAGATGGATGGATCGAGAGGCTGCTGGATCTGGTTCTGAGATGAAGCATGCGGCGGAAACGGAGGGAGCCCGTAGGGCGACCGGAGTTTCCGCCGACGCCGGCGGGGCCCCCGACCCCGAGGTGGTGGCGAAGCCGAAGCGTCGCCGCTTTACCGCCGAGTACCGGCTGAAGATCTTGAAGCAGGCGGACGCCTGCAGGGCGCCCGGCGAGCTGGGCGCTCTGCTGCGGCGTGAGGGTCTGTACTCGTCGCTGCTGTCGACCTGGCGCCGCCAGCGGGAGCAAGGGGCCCTGGCCGCGCTGCGAGGGCGCAAGCGCGGCCCGAAGCCCAAGGCCGTAGATCCGCGAGTGAAGGAGCAGGAGAAGCAGATCGCGCGCCTGCAGCGGAAGCTGAAGCAGGCCGAGATGATCATCGAAGTCCAAAAAAAAGTGCACGAGATCCTGGGGATCCCCCTTGAGAACCCTCGCCGACGAAGAGGACGACTGATGTCGGCGATCGCCGAGGTCGGTGCCGAAGTCCCAACCGCCCCGCTGTGCGAGAGCCTGGGCGTCTCACGGGCCGCACTCTACCGCTGGCGTCAGCCGAAGCTCGACATCGAACCCAAGCCGGCGCGGGCGAGGCATCCCCGCTCGCTTGGACCGGACGAGCGCCAAGCGATCCTCGATACGCTGAACTCCGAGCGCTTCTGCGATGCCTCCCCAGCCGAGGTCCACGCCACCCTGCTCGAGGAAGAAGACCTACTCGGCTCGCCGAGGACGATGTACCGAGTGCTGGCCGAGGCACACGAGGTCCGCGAACGGCGCGACCAGCTGCGGCATCCGCCCTACGCCAAGCCCGAGCTCCTGCGCGACCCAGCCGAACCAGGTGGTTTTTGACGCGGTTGCGGCTCGTCGTTCCGCGGATGATGGAATCTTCCACGATCACGACCTTTTTCCCGGCCAGCAGCGGCCGGACGGGGTTCAGCTTGACGCGCACGCCGAAATCACGCATGGGCTGCGTCGGCTGGATGAAGGTCCGGCCCACGTAATGGTTGCGGATCATGCCCATCTCAAAGGGAATGCCGCTTTCCTCGGCGTACCCGAGGGCGGCGTAGTTGCCGGAATCGGGAAAGGGCATGACCAGGTCCACATCGGGCCGGTATTCCCGGGCCAGACTGTGGCCCAGCCGTTTGCGGCAGAGATAGACGTTCTGGCCGAAAATCTGACTGTCCGGCCGGGCGAAGTAGATCAGTTCGAAGATGCAATGGGCCGGCTTCATCTCGGGGAAAGGCATCAGGCTGTGCAGGCCGGCCTCGTCGATGATGATGATCTCCCCGGGCTCGACATCCCGGACATATGTGGCGCCCACCAGATCAAAGGCGCAGGTCTCGGAGGCGACGACCCAGCCGCCGTTGAACTGGCCCAGAGACAAGGGCCGGAAACCGCGCGGATCGCGGACGGCGATGACCTTGTTGCGGGTCAGCATGACGAGGCTGTAGGCCCCCTCGACCCGTTCGAGGGCCTGGATCAGGGCCTCTTCAACGCCGTTTTTCAGGTGCGGCGCCATCAGGTGAATGATGACTTCGCTGTCCATGGTGGACTGAAAAATGGACCCCCGGTCTTCCAGCTCCGCCCGCAGCTCGCGGGCGTTGACGAGGTTGCCGTTATGGGCCAGGGCGTAGTATTCGTCGCCATGGTGGACCAGAAACGGCTGGGCGTTGGAGATGACGGAAGAGCCGGTGGTGGAGTAACGGACATGGCCGATCGCCAGGCGGCCCGGCAGTCGGGACAGGGTATCTTCCCGGAAGACTTCGGATACCAGCCCCATGCCCTTGCGTTCCCAGATCTGGCAGCCGTCCGCCGTGGCGATGCCGGCGCTTTCCTGCCCGCGGTGCTGAAGCGCAAAGAGACCGAAAAAGGCCACGCGCGCCGCCTCCTCATGCCCGTAAACGGCAAAGACGCCGCATTCCTCCCGGGGCTTGTCGTGATTTCTTTGGAAATTCTTTTCAGTCATCATTTTCCAATCTGCCTCTTTTCTCAATCCTCTTTCGGCGGGAATGAAAAATGGTTCGCGAGCGGCGAATCAAATGTTTTCCGCCTTTCCAGAGATGATGTTAACGATCCGTTCTGCATCATGATCACGTTCGGTCGTCTTCTTAGCGGAAAAGATTTTTGAGACGCGGTGAAGCCATTTTTCATCCCGCCCGTTCATTTCCGATGATATTCCTGCAGCGGCGTCACCGTCCATTCCTCTCTTCGAAGGGCCGCGATGGCCTCGCTGAGCGCCCGGGCGCCCGCGATCGTGGTCGTGTAAAGCACGTTGTACAGTAGCGTTCCGCGGCGGATGTGATAAGCGTCGCGCGAGGACTTGCGCCCCACGCTCGTATTGATGACCACCTGAATGTCGCCGTTTTTGATGTAATCCACCACATGCGGTCGGCCCTCGCTGACCTTGAGCACGGTCCTGACTTTGATCCCGAAGTGTTCGAGGCGGGCGGCCGTTCCGCGCGTGGCCCAGATTTCAAACCCCATGCGCCGGAACGCTGCGGCGATCGGCACGATTTTGTCCTTATGCGAGTCATGCACGCTGATAAAGACGCGGCCCTCGTCGGCAGCCGAAAGCCGGCGGCCATCTGCGACTTGGCAAAGGCCAGGCCGAAGGAGTGATCGATGCCCATGACCTCGCCGGTGGATTTCATTTCCGGCCCCAGCAGGATATCCACATCGGGAAAACGGTTGAACGGGAAAACGGCCTCTTTGACGGAGATATGCTTCGGCCGGTTGGTTTCGGTAAACCCCAGTTCCTTCAAAGATTTCCCCAGCATGACCTCGTGGCCAGCTTCGCCAGCGGCACGCCGATGGCCTTGCTCACAAAGGGCACGGTCCGGGAGGCCCGGGGATTGACCTCCAGCACATAAAGGATGCCGTCCTTGACGGCATACTGAATATTCATGAGGCCCACCACGTGGAGTTCCCGGGCAATCATTTTGGTCTGCCGCTCAATGGCGTCGATCAGTTCCCCGGGAAAGGTGATCGGCGGCAGGACGCAGGCGCTGTCTCCGGAATGGATGCCCGCCTCTTCGATATGCTCCATGATGCCGGCGACGACCGTTTCCTTGCCGTCGCTGATGGCGTCCACATCCACCTCAATGGCGTCCTCCAGAAACTTGTCGATCAGAATCGGATGGTCGGGCGAGACATGGATGGCCTTTTCCATGAACTGCCGCAGGGTCTCGGCGTCGTAAACGATCTCCATGGAACGTCCGCCCAGGACATAGGAAGGCCGGACGAGGACGGGATAGCCGATCCGCTCGGCGGCCTGCACCGCTCCGGCCACGTCCATGGCCGTGTCGTTTTCGGGCTGCCGGAGCTGCAAGCAGATCGACAATCTCCTGAAAGCGCTCCCGGTTTTCGGCCCGGTCGATGGCGTCGGGCGATGTTCCCAGGATCGGCGCCCCGGCGGCCTCCAGGCCCCTGGCCAGGTTGAGCGGGGTCTGCCCGCCGAACTGGACGATGACGCCCATGGGCTTTTCCGTTTCCAGGATGTGCAGCACATCTTCCAGGGTCACGGGCTCGAAAAAGAGCTTGTCCGAGGTGTCATAGTCGGTGCTCACCGTTTCCGGGTTGGAATTGACCATGATGCTCTCGTACCCCTCTTCCCGCAGGGCAAAGGAGGCATGCACGCAGCAGTAGTCGAATTCGATGCCCTGGCCGATCCGGTTCGGGCCGCCGCCCAGGATGACGACTTTGCGTTTTGTCGAGGGTCTGGCCTCGTTCTCGGTTTCGTAGGTGGAATAGTAGTAGGGCGTGTAGGCCTCGAATTCGGCGGCGCAGGTATCCACGAGCTTGTAGACCGGCAGGATGTTCCCGTCAAAACGCCGTTTGCGGATTCCGTCCTCCGTTGTTTTCCACAGTTCGCCCAGGCGGCGGTCGGAGAAACCCCAGCTTTTCGCCTCGCGCAGCAGATCGTCGGACGGGGTTGCTGTCTCCAGCAGCTTCTCCGCCTCGACAATCTGTCCGATCTGGTGCAGAAACCAGGGATCGATCTGCGTGATGCCTGGATTTCGGCCCGGGTCATGCCCTGCCGCAGGGCCGTGGCAATGTAGAAGAGGCGCAGGGAATTGGGGGTCTTCAGGCGGCTCACGATCAGTTCCGTGGATTCCGGATATCGGCCGGCACCGCCTCGACGAGGCCGAAGCGGCCGATTTCCAGCGAGCGCACGGCTTTCTGCAGGGATTCCTTGAACGTCCGCCCGATGGCCATGGTTTCGCCCACGGATTTCATGGAGGTGGTCAGGACGTCCTCCGTTTCGGGAAATTTTTCAAAGGTCCAGCGCGGAATCTTCGTGACGACATAATCGATGGTCGGTTCAAAGGAAGCCATGGTTTCCTTCGTGATGTCGTTCGGTATTTCGTCCAGGGTATAGCCTACGGCCAGTTTCGCGGCGATTTTGGCGATCGGAAAACCGGTGGCCTTGGAGGCCAGGGCCGATGACCGGGACACGCGCGGGTTCATTTCGATGACGATCATCTCGCCGGTCTCCGGATGGACGGCAAACTGGACGTTCGATCCGCCCGTCTCCACGCCGATCTCGCGCATGATGGCGATGGCCGCGTCGCGCATGTGCTGGTATTCGCGGTCCGTCAGCGTCTGGGCCGGAGCGACGGTAATGGATTCGCCCGTGTGGACGCCCATGGGGTCCAGATTTTCGATGGAGCAGATGATGACGCAGTTGTCGGCCCGGTCGCGCATGACCTCCAGCTCGTATTCCTTCCAGCCCAGGATCGATTCTTCGAGCATGATTTCATGGATCATGCTGGCCTCCAGGCCGCCTTTGGCGATGTCCGCCAGCTCCTCCCGGTTGTAGGCGACGCCGCTGCCCGTCCCGCCCAGGGTGAAGGAGGGCCGGACGATGATGGGAAAGCCGATTTCGGCGGCGACGGCAAAGACCTCTTCCATGGTGCGGGCAAAACCGCTCTTCGGAACGCGCAGGCCGATCCGCTTCATGGCGTCCCGGAATTTCTCGCGGTCTTCGGCCTTGTGGATGACCTCAAGGGAAGCGCCGATCATTTCCACGCCGTACTTTGCCAGGACGCCGCTTTCCGCCACGGCCACCGCCGTGTTCAGGCCCGTCTGGCCGCCCAGCGTCGGCAGCAGGGCGTCGGGCCGCTCCCGGGCGATGATCTTCTCGACGGCCTCCGGCGTGATGGGCTCTATGTAGGTCCGGTCGGCCATTTCCGGGTCCGTCATGATCGTGGCCGGGTTGCTGTTGATCAGGACGACCTCGTAGCCCTCTTCCTTCAGCGCCTTGCAGGCCTGGGTGCCGGAATAGTCGAACTCGCAGGCCTGGCTGATGATGATCGGGCCGGAGCCGATGATCAGGATTTTCTTGATGTCCGTCCGTTTCGGCATGTTCTCATTTATCCATTCTTATATGGTCATGGGGTCCTGACCATATACCCCTCACTCCCACTCGATCGTGCTGGGCGGCTTGGAGCTGATGTCGTAGACCACGCGGTTGACGCCTCTCACCTCGTTGATGATGCGGTTGGCAATCCGGCCCAGCAGGTCATGGGGGATTTTCGCCCAGTCCGCCGTCATGGCGTCGTCGCTGGTCACGGCCCGGATGGCCAGGATGTTTTCATAAGTCCGCTGATCGCCCATGATGCCCACGCTCTTGACCGGCAGCAGGACGGCAAAGGACTGCCAGACTTTGCGATACAGGTTCGCAGCCCGGATTTCCTCCATCAGGATGACGTCGGCCTTGCGCAGGATGGACAGGCGTTTTTCAGTGATCGCGCCGATGATGCGGACGGCCAGGCCCGGTCCGGGAAACGGTTGGCGCCAGACCAGTTCGTCGGGCAACCCCAGTTCCCTGCCGAGCAGACGGACCTCGTCTTTGAAGAGATGCCGGAGGGGTTCCACGAGCTTCAGTTTCATCTTCTTTGGCAGGCCGCCCACGTTATGGTGGGACTTGATCACGGCACTGGGGCCGCCGAAGGCCGATCGGGACTCGATGAGATCAGGATAGAGGGTCCCCTGGGCGAGAAAGCCCACGTCCCTGATCCGGCGGGCCTCCTGATCAAAGACCTCGATGAAGGTCCGGCCGATGATTTTGCGTTTCTTTTCCGGGTCTTCAACGCCCTTGAGCTTGTCCAGAAAGCGTTTTTTCGCCCGGACGAAGCGCAGATTGATCTTGAGATGCCGGCTGAAGAGCGCCCGCACTTTTTCGGCCTCGCCCTCCCTCAGGACGCCGTTGTCCACAAAGACGCAGGTCAACTGACGGCCGACGGCCTTCTGGAGCAGCACGGCCGCCACGGAGGAATCCACGCCGCCGCTCAGGCCCAGGATGACCTTGCCGTCGCCGACCCGGGCGCGGATTTCCTCGACGGCGTCGCGGGCGAAGGATTTCATCGTCCAGGATTTTTTACAGCCGCAGATTTCAAAGATGAAGTTTCCGAGCATCTTTTTCCCTTCGGGCGTGTGCGCGACCTCGGGATGGAACTGCAGACCATAGAAATGTTTCGCCCGGTTTTCCGCGGCCGCGACCCGCGTGCTGTCCGTGGAGGCCGTGATCCGGAACCCCGCGGGCAGTCTGCCGATGGTATCCCCGTGGCTCATCCAGCAGCGGGTTTCTTTTTCAATCTCCGCGAAAACCCCCTCGGGACGCCGGATCCGAAGGCCGGCGAAACCGTATTCGCGTTTTTCCGACCGGACCACCTCGCCGCCCAGCGCGTCGATCATGAACTGCAGGCCGTAGCAGATGCCCAGAATGGGAATGTTCAGATCGAAAATCCCCCTGTCGGCGCGCGGGCTGCCCTTTTCGTAGATGCTGGCCGGTCCGCCGGAAAGGATGATGCCTTCCGGTTTCAGTGCCCTGATCACGGCAAGGTCGATATCCGGGGGTTCGATCTGGCAGTACACATGGTGCTCCCGCACGCGCCGGGCGATCAGCTGATTGTACTGGGAGCCGAAATCGATGATCAGGATCACGTTTTTTTCTCCTTTGCCGGAAACGGCGATGGGTTGCGCAGGCTGAAGCCCGCGACGGCATTATTGCGCGTCATGAGGTCCACAAACTGGTCAAACAGGTACGCCGCGTCATGGGGACCGGGCGCCGCCTCGGGATGATACTGCACGCTGAAGGCATTGGAATCCGGGCAGTCCAGGCCCTCGGAGGTATGGTCGTTGAGGTTTGTGTGAGATTTTTCCGCACTGGCCGACAGCGATTCGGGCAGGACGACAAATCCGTGATTCTGCGACGTGATTTCAATCCGTCCGGTCTGCATGTTTTTCACGGGCTGATTGATGCCGTGATGGCCGAATTTAAGTTTGGCGGTCTGCCCTCCCAGGGCCTGGCCCAGGATCTGATGGCCCAGGCAGATGCCGAAGAGGGGCGCTTTTCCGAGCACCCGGCGGACCGCCTCCACGATGTAGGGCAGGGCCGCCGGGTCTCCGGGGCCATTGGAAAAAAGGACGCCGTCGGGACGGCAGGCCAGAATGGTTTCGCCCGTTGCCGTTGCGGGCAGGACCCAAACCTCACAGCCCCGCTGTTCCAGATGGCGCAGGATGTTGTATTTCACGCCGCAGTCGACGACGACGACCCGGAGATGTTTCCCCCCTCCCTGAGTCCCTCCCGCCGGGGGAGGGAAGGGCCGGGGAAGATCGGGGAGAGGCGACGATTTTCCGTCCACCCACCGGTAAGATTCCCGGCATGTTACTTCCCGGACCAGGTCCTGCCCGATCAGGCCGGGCCAGGCGCGGACCCGCTCGAGCAGCCCAGAGACGTCCCGCGTTTCCGTAGTCAGAATGCCGCGCATGGCGCCCTGCAGGCGCAGGCGCCGCGTAAGCGCCCGCGTATCCAGACCTTCAACGCCGAGCGTGCCGCGGGATTCCAGAAAGGCCTTGAGCGTCCGGCGGCTGCGCCAGTTACTGGGTGTGTCCTGATATTCCCTGACGATGAAGCCTTCCAGATAAATCCCGGCGGACTCCATATCCTCGTCATTGATGCCGGTGTTGCCGATCAGCGGATAGGTCATCGTCACGATCTGACTCTTGTAGGACGGATCGGTGAGGATCTCCTGGTAGCCGGTCATGCCCGTGTTGAAAACCACCTCGCCGCAGACCTCGCCGGCTCCGGCAAAGGCGTATCCCGGAAAGACGCTCCCATCTTCCAGAACGAGGATAGCGGGTGACTGCTGTCGCAAGAGCGACATAATAAACCCTCAATTTTTATATGATTTGTAATCGCCAGTCATGAAGAAAACACGAAGGCGAGAAGGCGAAATCTTTTGATTCTGATTTCGCATTTCCCGCCTCCTAATAACGCATCCATTTTCAATAGTCCATACTTTTGATCAGTTGATAAAGAGCATCTCCCAGAACTTCGGCATGGGCCACAATTCATCGTCCACCAGACCTTCCAGCTCATCAACGTAGTCCCGAAGCTCATTCATCTTGGGTTTGACTTTGCTGCAAAGCGTCTCCGCTTTTTTCTGCTCGTCGTGGATGGATGAGGCGGCGACGACTTTAGCAAAGATGTCTTTGTTTGTGCCATAAATTTTGTTCACCAGGCCCGTAACCTTCTTTAACAGCTCCTCTTGAGCGGAAAGATTGGCCGACTTGCCGAGTGCTTCCCGCGTGCCGATGATCGCTTTCGCGAGCCGCTTTTGATAGACAGTTGCCGCCGGGATGACCTGGCTCAGACAGATAGCGTCCAGACATTTAGCCTCAATTTCCAGGTCTTTGATGTATCTTTCCAAGTGGATCAAGTAGCGTGATTTAAGCTCAACATTGGAAAGGACCTGATATTTATCAAACATCTCCAGTGATTTTTTCGTAATGAGTGCCTTTAACGCGACCGGTGTGGTCTTGTCATTCGGGAGCCCTCTCTTGGCGGCCTCCTTTTCCCACTCCCGGGTATAGTTGTCGCCGTTGTAGAGGACCGCCTTAATCTCCTTCAATTCCTTCCGAATCACGTTGATAACGCATTGGTTCATGTTAATGTTCTTTCCACACAAGCCCTTGATCTTCTCCGCCAGATAGTCCAGGCTGTCGGCGACCATCGTGTTGAGGACCGCTGTGGGAAAGGAAATCGACTGGGATGAACCGACGGTCCGGAACTCGAACTTGTTGCCCGTGAAGGCGAAGGGAGATGTCCGGTTCCTGTCGGTGCTGTCTTTGCTGACCATGGGCAGCGAGGCAATGCCGAGGTCAATGATCTCGGCATCCGTGGCCTTGGTGACCTTGCCCCTTTCGATATCATCGAGAATCTTGGTGAGCTGGTCGCCGAGGAAGACGGAAAGGATGGCCGGCGGCGCCTCGTTGGCGCCGAGGCGGTGGTCGTTGGCATAGGAGCCGACGGAAGCGCGCAGGATGTCCGCATGTTTGTATACGGCGCGGATGGTGGCGATCAGAAAGATCAGAAACTGAATGTTGTCATGCGGCGTCTGACCGGGGTTGAGGAGGTTGTTCCCTTTGTTGTCGGACAGGGACCAATTGAGATGTTTGCCCGAACCGTTGATTCCCGCAAAGGGCTTTTCATGGAGCAGGCACGCTAGTTTGTGTTTCTTCGCCACCGATTGCATCGTGTCCATAACGATCTGATTATGGTCTACCGCCAGATTGGCCTCTTCGAAAACAGGAGCAAGCTCGAACTGGCTGGGTGCAACCTCATTATGCCTGGTCTTCGCGGGAACGCCCAGTTTGAAGAGTTCCTCCTCCATGTCGTGCATGTAGGAAGAAATCCTCTCCTTGATGCTGCCGAAATACTGGTCTTCCAGTTCCTGACCTTTAGGGGGGGGGGCGCCGACGACGGTCCTCCCGCCCAAGACGAGATCCGGGCGTTTGAAGAAGTAATCCGCATCGATCAGGAAGTACTCCTGTTCCGGTCCCAAGGTTGAAAAAACCCTTTTTATATCTTTGCTCCCGAGAAGGGTCAACATGTTCACGGCACTCTTGCTGACCGCTTTATTTGATCTGAGGAGCGGCGTCTTCTTATCGAGGGCCTCTCCAGTGTAGGAGATGAATGCCGTCGGGATGCACAGGGTTGTCGAGATGCCGTTTCTGCGGATAAAGGCGGGCGAAGACATATCCCATGCCGTATAGCCCCGGGCTTCAAAGGTGGACCGGATACCGCCGCTCGGGAAACTCGATGCATCCGGTTCGCCCTGGACAAGCTGCTTACCTGAGAAACGTTCGATGACTTCTCCGATCCCGATAGGATCGATGAACGCATCATGCTTCTCCGCCGTGATCCCGGTCATGGGCTGGAACCAGTGAGCAAAGTGGGTCGCGCCTTTTGCGAGGGCCCATTCCTTCATGGCATGGGCCACGATATTGGCGGTTTCAATATCGAGGATGGTGGCCTCATTAATCGCTTCAATGATTTTCTTGTACGTTTCCCTCGGGAGTTTGACCTTCATGACCTTAACGTTGAAGGTATCCTCGCCGTAATATTCCGATATGGGGACACACTTCTCTTTTTCAACTGTGTAGCTTCTTTCCGATGCGATAATGGGGCATGTCTTTTTCATAATTCCTCCAAGTATATTTTTCTGTGCATATTCCATCTTCTCAATCCTATTGCCTATTTGCCTTCTTCCGGCCTGTTCGACCGGTGTATTTTCCACGAGTTCCCATATTCCGAAGGGACAGGCGGCAATGCAAAATCCGCCGCCGATGCACCGCCCGGCATACACGACGTATTGAGAACTTTTAAAAATGGCTTCTATGAATCAATCTTTAATCAGCGAAAAACATGCCACCCTGTCGTTACAAACCCCTATTCCTTATGACGCTGGGGATAATAGGGGCGCTGTCCCTAATTTTCCCTCTCTCCTTCATCCCCTCCCGCCAGGGGAGGGGAAAGACACTTATACCCTCAAGCTTTTCCAGTTCCTGATCTGCTAAAAAGAACAAAATCGTATTTTTTACGTTTTAAAAAGAACGAAAATGTTACATCCGCTCATGGCTTGACCTTTTCCTGAATCTCTCGTTTGCGCTGGCGGAATTTCATGGCATCGATTCCGAGCTTCTGAATCTTGTACTGCATGATTCGCTTCGTCGTTCCCAGGAGCTTCGCCGACTGGCTCTGGTTCCCGCGGGTTTCCTTCAGCGCGTCAAGAATCAGTGTTCGCTCCTGTGACTCGATCACCGTGCTCAGGCGCCCCGATTCCTTTTTGTCGCCGACCCGGCTTTTTGTCTGCAGGGATGGCGGAAGATGAATCATTTCAATAGATTCGCCCTCTGCCAGCAGGACGGCCCGCTCAATGCAGTTTTCGAGCTCCCGCACATTGCCCGGCCACGAGTGCGATAAAAACGCCTCGATGACGGCGGCGGATATCTGCTTTACCTGTTTCCCAAGTTCTTTTACATACTTGATGACAAAGTGATCGGCCAAAAGGATGATATCACTGCCCCGGTCCCGAAGCGGCGGCAGATGAATCGGAAAGACGCTGAGGCGGTAATAGAGGTCCGTGCGGAAACCGCTGTTGGCGATGCAGTCCTCGAGGTGGCGGTTGGTTGCGGCAATCACGCGGGCGTTGGTGGTAATCAGACGCGAAGACCCCAGCGGCTGGAATTGTTTTTCCTGCAGGACGCGCAGGAGCTTCGCCTGAGCCGCGGCGGACAGTTCCGACACTTCGTCGAGAAAGATCGTTCCCCCGTGGGCCTCTTCGAAACGCCCCCGCCGCTGCCGCAGGGCCCCCGTAAAGGCCCCTTTCTCGTGGCCGAAGAGTTCGCTTTCAATGAGCGTGTCGGGGATGGTCGTGCAGTTGAACTGTATCAGGGGGCCTCTGGCGCGGGGGCTGTTCATGTGAATCGCCCGGGCCACGAGTTCCTTTCCCGTACCCGTTTCCCCGTGGATCAGGACCGTTGTGGATGAGTCGGCCACATGGCTGATCAGGCCGAAGACCTCCTGCATCCCCTTGGAATGACCGACGATATCGACGGAGGGCGTTCTGCCCTGATTGACGATCCGCCGCAGGCGCCGGTTCTCCTCCTCAAGGGCGAGAATATGAACGGCCTTGGCGATGAGTTCCGCCACGGAAGATAAAATGGTGAGCTCCTCGTCCAGATTTGTAACATTTTTGGCCCCTTTATCCGCCGACAGGATGCCGACCACACGGGAATCGTACATGATGGGCACGCAGAGGAAGGACAATTCCTCCCGATTCAATAACCGTCGCGCCCCCGTGCGATCGAGGAAAAGCGCCTCCTTGCCGAGATTGGGCACGGCCATCGGGCGGCCGGTCTCGGCGACCTTGCCCGTGATGCCTTCTCCCATGCGGTAGGAAATTTCCATGCCCGCAAGGTTGACGCCGTGGGCCACTTCGAGCCAGGATTCGCCGGAATCCCGGTCCAGCAGGGAAATCATCCCGCGCTGCATCCCCAGGCGGGCGTTCATCTCGTTGAGGACCTGCTCGAGCTGATCCCGCAGGTCCCAGGGTTGAGCCAGGGCCTTGGCAATGGCGTGCAGGGTCGCCAGTTCTTCAAAATTATGCGTGCTCAAAATGGTTCTCCGTTAATGTTTTGATGCAAACTATTTTCAGAGCAAGCATTATACCATGAATGCGTTATTGAGCAAACAATATTAAACAAAAATGAACAAAATACGAATTCGCCCAATCAAACATACAATTTGGTTTAAAATTTCACTGTCGGAACTCGTCCCTTTCTGGTATGAAACTTGAAGCGAAAGAGGAATAAACCCCCTTCCCTTTGTCCTCTCCCGGCAGGTGAGGGGACAAGAAACTTGATCCCCTCCCCATTGATGGGGGAGGGTCAGGGTGGGGGTGACCAAAAGTATTTTAACAAATCAGTCACGAGGTGAGGTCCCGCATGGTATCCTTTTCCCGCGTCAGCTCCGGCATTGACGGACTTGACGAGATCCTCAACTATCTGCAGACAGGCGACAATGTCGTCATGCAGGTGGATGACATCGAAGATTACCGGTCCTTTGTCATTCCCTATATGAACACCGCCCTGGAAAACAACGAGCGCGTCGTGTACATGCGCTTTGCGCGTCATGAGCCGCTGCTGGAGCCCACCGGCAGGATTACCATCTACAAGCTCAACGCCGACGCCGGTTTCGAGGCCTTCTCCACCCAGGTCCACAATATCATCCGGCAGGAAGGACGGGGCGTCTTTTATGTTTTTGACTGCCTGTCCGACCTGCTTATGGCTTGGGCGACGGACCTTATGATCGGGAATTTCTTCGTCATTACCTGCCCCTATCTGTTCGAATTGAATACGGTCGCCTACTTCGCTATTCTGCGCGGACGCCATTCCTTCAAGACCGTGGCGCGGATCCGCGAGACCACGCAGGTCCTGCTGGACGTCTACAGCTATCAGGGAACGACCTGCATCCATCCGCTGAAGGTCTGGAACCGCTACTCTCCCACCATGTTCCTGCCCCACATCCGGGAAGGTCAGCGGTTTATTCCGCTCATGAGCAGCGTCGACGCCTCCAGCCTCTTTTCCCACCTGGCCGATAAGAGCTCCGTGAGCGCCGAGCGGCAAATGGATTACTGGGACCGCATCTTTCTGCGGGCGAAGGAACTGTTGGAGGATGACTCGCCGGACGCAGGCGTAGAGAAGCAGAAAATGGTCGAGCAGCTTTCCCGCGTGCTGATCGGACGGGAAAAACGCATGCTGTCGCTGGTCCGGGATTATTTTGATCTTAAGGACGTCCTGGAGATCAAGGACCGGCTCATCGGGACGGGGTTCATCGGCGGGAAATCCCTGGGCATGCTGCTGGCGCGCAACATCCTGCGGCGGGATGCGTCTTTCGACTGGTCCGCGCACCTGGAAATCCACGACTCCTATTATATCGGCTCCGACGTCTTCTATTCCTACATGGTGCAGAACGGCTGGTGGAAGCTGCTGATGGCCCACAAGACCCGGGATGGTTATTTTGAGGTGGCCCAGGAGCTTAAGGGCATGATGCTGCGCGGGGTCTTTCCGGCTGAGGTCAAGGAGCAGTTTCAGCTCATGCTGGAATACTACGGCCAGTCTCCGATCATCGTCCGTTCGAGCAGCCTGCTGGAGGACGCCTTCGGGAACGCCTTCGCCGGCAAATATGAGAGTTTCTTCTGCGCGAACCAGGGCACGCCGGAGCAGCGCTATGAAAATTTTGAAGAGGCGGTGCAGCGGATCTTTGCCAGCACGATGAACGAGGACGCCCTGGCCTACCGTTTCCAGCGTGGCCTGGACCGGCAGGACGAACAGATGGCGCTTTTGGTCCAGCGGGTTTCGGGCGCCTACCGGAAGCACTACTTCTTTCCGGAAATCGCCGGGGTGGGACTCTCCTACAATACCTTCGTCTGGAAGCAGGGCATGGATCCGAGGGCGGGCATGCTGCGCCTCGTTTTCGGCCTCGGGACGCGGGCCGTAAATCGCGTGGAAAACGACTATCCGCGCATTGTCGCCCTCGACGCCCCGCTCGTCAAGGCCCACTCCAGCCTCAACGACACCCGGCGTTTTTCCCAGCATGATGTGGACATGCTGAATCTTCAGGAAAACCGTTTTGAGTCCCTGCCGCTTTCGCAGGTCATGGAGGAAGGCCTGGAGGCGCGCATGGAACTGCTGGGCGTGCGCGACACGGAGGCCTCCGACCGGATGCGGGCGATGGGCCGGCCGGCGCAGGATTACTGGATTCTGACGTTTGACGAACTGCTGTCCGCCACCGAATTTCCGGCGGTCATGTCCAGAATGCTCAAGACGCTCGAGTCGGTCTACGAATATCCCGTGGATATCGAGTTTACCGGGAATTTCAACCTCGAGGGGAAGCTGCAGGTGAACCTGCTGCAGTGCCGCCCCTTCCAGACGAAGGGTCAGAACGTCCGCGTGACCATTCCGGATAAGATCCGGGACGATTGTGTCCTGTTGCGGCAGGAGGGAAATTTTATGGGCGGCAGCGTCTCCCAGCCCGTCTCGCGCATCATCTATATCGATCCCCAGGGTTATACCAAACTGTCGCTATCCGAAAAATTTGACGTGGCGCGGCTCGTGGGCCGCCTGAACCGGCTCATCGAACACCGCCGGGCGATGCCGACGCTGCTGCTGGGACCGGGCCGCTGGGGCACCACGACCCCGGCCATGGGGGTACCCGTGACCTTCTCCGAGATCAACAACATCGCCGCCATCGCGGAAATCGCCTACAAGGACGGCAGTCTGATTCCCGATCTGTCTTTCGGGACGCACTTTTTCCAGGATCTGGTCGAGATGGATATTTTCTACATGGCGATCTATCCGGACAGGGATGGGGTTTTTTTCAATACGGCCTGGCTGGACGCCCGGCCCAACCGGCTGGCCGATCTGTCCGAACGGGACAGCCATTACGCCTCGGTGGTGCGCGTTTACGACGTAAAGGAGACCGGCCTGCGGCTTCTGTCCGACGTCGTCACGCAGCAGGCGATCTGCTTTTCTGAGGGGATTAATATAAAAGGTGACAAATAGGTAAAGATTTTATGAATTGAAAAAGCAGACCATTTCTTGCGCCACGACATCAGAAAAGAATCTCAAGCCTTTTCCTTTGACATCATAGACACGAACGACATCGGCATATTTTCGATCTTCAGGCACAAGCCCTTCCAGTAAATTGGGCATTTCCTGCATCCATTCAGTGTTAAAAATCACTTTTTCATTGTCCGGATAAATAGCCATATAAAATATATCCATTTCCACAAGGTCTTGAAAGAAATGAGTGCCGAAGGATAATTCCGGTATCAAACTTCCTTCTTTGTAAGCTATTTCCGCGATCGCGGCGATATTGTTTATTTCAGAAAAAGTGATCGGTACGCCCATGGCCGGCGTAGTGGTTCCCCAGCGTCCCGGCCCGAAAAGAATCGTCGGCATTTCATCCCGCTTATGAATCGTCTTATTTATTTTCCCTACTAACCGGGCAATATCGTATTTATCCGAAAGTGGCAGCTTAGAGTATTTCTGAGGATCAATATAAATGATTCTTGAAATATTTTCGTGAACACCGCCTCCCATAAAGTTACCCTGCTGCCGCAGAAATATTTTTCCTTCGTCAATTATGTCAGGAATTTCCACTCGTCTATAGTGGCCTCTTGTCTGAAACGGTCTGCACTGCAGCAGGTTTATTTGAATATTTCCCTGCGCGTTAAAGTTTGCCGTAAATTCAATATCAACCGGATAATCGTATATCTTTTCTAACTGTTTAAGCATTTTGGACATCAAATCTGTAAATATTGTTTCCGAAAGTAACTCATCAAAGGTGAGTATCCATACTTCTATCTCCTTGCCTGTGGCTTTCATCCTCTCCATGGCATCCATGTCGCGGGTGCCGATGAGGTCCAGATGCGCTTCCAAATCATCCTTAAGCACCTCGGCCATGGATAATGACTGAAAACAATTTTCCTCCAGATTCAGCACATCAACTCCATGCTGTGAAAAACGTCCGGCATCTTCAGGTTTCGCGTAGGGTTTGATAAGCGGCGCATCCAGGGCAACGATGCGTGGATAATCATTTTCCACCCGGTTTACAGCTCTTGTCCCCAGTCCAAATACCAGCCGCAGCATTCCCGCCTTCGGATC
Organism: uncultured delta proteobacterium; assembly: GCA_963743175.1. Classification (GTDB taxonomy): domain Bacteria; phylum Desulfobacterota; class Syntrophia; order Syntrophales; family Fen-1087; genus JAPLJM01. Next base: position 20,334 of record CAVUOQ010000017.1, read on the forward strand.
CATTCCCTTCTGCCAGACAAAGGTGTTATAAGACAATCCAACACCCGCTAATTCAGGAAAATAATATTTTTTGCGGTAAGAGCCTGAAACCCGCTGTATCAGAAGCGCCATCTGCTCCTCTTTCTGATCCAAACCACGCTCCAGGCGATATGTCAGCGCGTCGACATTCATTGTACTGGCGAATATTTTCCGGACGGCTTCCTCAAATTTTTCATAACGCTCCTCCGGTGTCCCTTGATTGGCACAAAAATAACTTTCATATTTTCCGGCAAAAGCATTACCAAAAGCATCTTCCAGAAGACTGCTGGAACGCACAATAATGGGGGATTGCCCGTAATATTCGAGCATCAATTGAAAACGCTCCCGAACTTCTTCCGGGAACTTCCCTTTGAGCATTTTTTTCTTTAATTCCACAGCACTTTCAAAATATTGTTCTCTGGTTTTGTGAGACATGAAATCACTCCACCAGCCGTTTTGAACGATATATGAATAAAAGACATCTGATCCGACATAAAATGAATCATGTAATTCAAGATGCTCAGACCATTTTGTAGAAGTATCTTTTCGCAAAATGTTGCGAGCCAGGAGCATACCGGCGGATTTACCACCTATAAAACCCGTTCCAATCAGCCGCTCCTTAATTTCAAGCAGATCCTCCAATGTAAAATATTTCTTTACCAGACCAAGGATTCTTTTCTCCCTGCCGATTAATACGGAGGAAAGCTGCTCTATCATTTTATTTTTCTGACCGGCATCCTCCTTTCTTTCCAAAACGTCTTTTGCCTGCATGAACATGCGATCCCAATAGTCCAGATTTCTCTCGGCAGTGCTTGCTGCCGTTAGAGTCAGATAGGAAAACAAGTTCGACGCATCAGCACTGTTCATAATTGGAACAAATTCGTCATTTTCCATCATGTGCGGAAGAAACATCGTTGGCGAATAGCGCTGCCAGGCTTTCAGGGGATGGACATACAGCTTATCCTGAAATCTATAAACATCCAGCAGCACCTGGGTGGTTTCTCTAATGCGGGCAATCGTTTTGAAGGAATGCCTGTTGTGGGTGATGGAAAAGTAAGCGACCGTATTGAGCTCAAAAAGATAGGGACAGGTAATCACAAAGAAGTTCCCGATCATCAGGTCGGTCGCCCAGGCCAAAAGCAGATCGGACAGGCAATCAAATACATAAAAAACATCTCGACCTTCCTGCCTGATGATATTATGAACTTCTCGGGAGAAAGATTCAAAGCCGCTATTGGCGTTAAGTTCGTATAAAACAACTCCGTCATCTGATTCCAAGAGGGGTGGATGTTGGGCAAAACGCATATAAACAATGCGCTGGCCCCTTTTCAGGGCTGTCTTTACATAAGGATTTACAAATATTTTATAATCTTCAATATTTTCAACCTGAAAAACAACATTGTCGCCCATTTGCAGGTAGTTAAGAGTTTTATCCAATCCTTTAATGCCTGTACTGACGCTGGATATGGTGATCATTAAAGTACCCTTAATTTGACAATGCTAATAACTTAAGGAGGAGATTCTGATGGATGAGTGCCTTCCGTCGTGTGAAGGCATATATTCAGGAATGTTTTATTCAATCCTGAACTTATTCTTCTAAACCATCATCATCTTTTCTGACAGCTGCGGTTTTTTGAGGTTTGATCTTTCGGTAAACGGCCTGCGGGGTCCTTTTATTGCCTTCAACCGTGAGAAGCCTTTCAATGGTAATGCCGAAAAGTTTTTCATTTTCTTCCAGATAAGGCTCGATCAGGTGCCAGTCCGCATCGGTAATTTCAGCATATTCTCCACCATTTAACTGCTCATCAACCAGTTTCCTATGGGGATCACGGACATAAATCGCACCACCGGAAGCAAGAGAGAATATATTCGAACCGGGGTATGGCGAATCGTATTCACAAATCGACCCGTCCTCATCGTCAAAGCCGATGCCGTTAAGAATGACAAAACCGCCGCCATTGAGCGGATCACCAGCCATAAAAGATTCAGCAAGGTAATCCAGAGCCGTGCCGTTAATGACCACCCGCGGCCTGCCGACGGCATTAATTAATGGCCTGCCCGCCGCGTTACCCATTATATACGCGCTGCCTCCTTTGGCCCCGTACATAAATGTCTGGCCGACATCACCAAACACAACAAGCTTCCCCTCTTTCATGATCTGGCAGAGTTGATCCTGGGCATTGCCATGAACATAAATTTCCATGCCGTCAATACCCGAGGCCAGATAATCGCCGGAAGCCCCGTAAATGTCAATTCTCACATCCTTTGTGGCCGGACCGAAACCACAACCGGTAAACCGCTGACCACGATATTTGTATACAATAAAACGCTTCCAGCCGAGTTTAAAGGCCTTCACAATCATTACCGCGTCACATTTATCGCCTTCCGGCTCAAAATGCTCGGCATCAATGATGAGTATTTTCTCATTGTTTTTGGGCGCGCGCAATTGATCGCGGCTGGCAAAATTGATGCGGCTGAACCGTGAATTCGACATTTCCGTGATCATCGGCGACGTGTCGAAAATTTCATCCAGCGCTATTTTCAGAACATGCAGCAGGGATCTTCTTTTTATTGATCCTGTATCGAATCTGCGGTCATTCAAAAGGGTTAACGCGCTGATGGCCGCTTGCTTGGAGTCATCACTTTTCAGGGCATAATCTTTAATCGCCTCAATGCAGAATCTGAGTTTGTCCGGATTAAAGCCGCCGATGCTGTCCTTTACATATTTAAACAATTTATCGGCCGCGGCTGAATAATCATTTTCGGCGAATAAAGCACCAAGTTTTCCTTCTATGGGCTTGTAGTCTTCTGTAAATGTTATCTTTTTCGCCACATCACAGGTTGCCTGGCCTTTTGGAGTTTTGATCACCTTCCCGAATTTGTCGGTACAAATAAGCTTCATGCCATCGGGGGTATCTTTAAGGCTGAAAATGAATGAACCGCCATCTGTATAGCTGCCACCGCGGGCATTCCAATATTTGTCGGCAATGGGCCCGAAACGCGGATCTTCCCTTTCCAGGGAAATCAGCGTCGCATCAATGGCCTGCTTTTCCGAACAAATCAAACCGATCTGGACTTCACCCTCCTGCAGGGCAAAAACCTGAGGGCGCAGCATCGCGGTATCGGTAATGCCGATCAGTTGTAATTGATCATTTTTAACGTCATTTCGCGCAATGATAAAGAACCACGGTCCATCGGGCGACGCGTTTACATGATGGGTCTGGATGACTTTATACAGCTCCTGCTTTTCGGCAGGCAACATATCAAAGTCCATTTCCGAAGTCGGGGCCATGGCCTCAATCAGGTATTCCAGCGGATATTTATATACCCTGCTCCACAAATCCAAAAGCAGAGCGGCTTCTTCTGTATCTGTCAGAAACAGAGGGTAATAGTTGCGCTGTTTGAGATATTCACTCACAGCCTGATAATTGGCAAAGTCACCATTATGTACCAGCGCCTCATTGAGCGCGCTAAATGGATGGCAACCACCCGGATGCCAAACACGTCCGCGTGTCGGATAACGCTGGTGGGCCAGCCAGGCATGTGCTTTGAAGTCATCCAGTTTATAGTATTTAACGACGTTTTCCGCATATCCCACGATTTTCAGGATCATCATGTTCCTGCCGTGCGACAGGACAAAAGCCTTTTTTTCACCAAGAGACGCGTAATAGTGCGTGTTAATCTTAAAGCTGTTCTGATAGACAAACTCATCCTCGGCGTCACGCCGATCCATAGATGAAAATTTATTATCCTGAATGAACTTATCGAGGACATCATCCTTGACGCGCACAAAATAGCGCATCACATCAGGAGGCCGGACATCCAATCCGATACTGCGGTGATCATCAATGGTGGCCAGCTTTTCCGATTTATCGATTTTAAAGTACGGCTTAATGAATGTATCTTCAATTTCAGCACAAACGCTCACATCAAGAAGAGCAATGTGCAGCATATAATCATCTTGAAGCACCTGTTTGGATACACCCATCGCTTCGGGAATAAACCCGACAGCTCCAATGCCTCCGCCTTTTCCATTGCCTCTGTTGTGCATCTGAACCGATGGCTCGAAGATGTTCTTCCCCGTTACAGGAATCGAACAGATAAAACCTGTTACGCCGCAGCCTCCCTCTTCTTCAGTGTTCAGGCTTAAAGGCGGTACCTGGCTGCAAATTTCAGCACGTGATCGTGTTATTTTTTCAACATTGTCCATTATTAGCAAACTCCGCTTTATTTACTGTAATCTATATGCTCAAGCAAATCGGTCCGGCCGACAAGCTCTCTTACACTCCTCATGCCGAACTTCTGCAGTATTTCAACAAGCTGGACATTCCAGGCATGATACATATTTGTGAGTCTCTGCGTTGCCCATTCCTCGTTAAACAGATCCGCAAGTTCCGAATCCGTTGAGGCAATGCCCCGGGCACAGCCTCGGCCTGATTCGCAGTTTCCACAGCGGACACATTCCAGAGAAACCATTTCCGCCGTACCGATAACCGCGCCATCCGCGCCAAGGCAAATGGCTTTGGCCAGATCATGAGCAGTCCTTATGCCGCCTGAGGCAATAAGCGTCATGGCGTCCCGGGCGCCCTCTTCCTTTAAAAAATTATGAACCTTCATGATGGCATATTCTATCGGCATGGCGATGTTCTTTTTGGCAATGTCCGGCGCCGCGCCGGTGCCGCCGTATCCGCCGTCTATGTGAATGATATGAGCACCGGCATAGTATGAACCGACAGCAACCATATCCACATCATTGGGCGTCGAAACTTTAACGGAAACCAAGCGCGTTGGGATTGATTTCTTTGATCCAGTCAATATGCTTCTTGTGATCTTCGATGGAATACACCGAATGAAAGGGAAAAGGTGAAAACAAGGAGGTGCCTTTGACCGCTTCCCGCATCCGGGCAACGCTTTCCGTATTTTTTTCACCCAGAAGATGCCCGCCAAGACCGGGTTTGGCACCCTGTGCATACTTGAATTCCACTATTTTTACCCGCTGTATTGTTTCTTCGCGCACGCCAAACAAACCTGTCGCCACCTGAGTGATGACGTGGTTGTCATAAGGTTGAAGCAGCTCCGGGTATCCTCCCTCACCGGTACAGGTAAATGTATTCCATGCCGTCGCGTTGCGCGCCTTGGAAACCATTGTCGGCAGACTTACCGACCCAAAGGACATGCCGCCGCCATAAACAGGTGTGGAAATGATAACATTTGCGCGGCCGTCATTTCTCCTGTTTAAAGGAATCTCCGTTGATATTTCAAACTTGTCGATTTTAGGCCGCCCGGTTGGAAACTTGAAGCGCAGCTTGTCGAACCCGCCGCCGGAATTACCCGTATTATATTCAAGATCTTTTCGTTCGGGCGGATATCCGGTTTCCGCCATGATCCAGGTTGCAGTAATCATATCCGCCGTCCAGCGATAATCGCCGAGCGTTTCATACATCGGATTCAGGGAAATGCTCAAAGCTTTGCGCGGACATTTTGCCACACAATAAAAATCGTTGTTCTTGCATTCAAACCCGATACATTTATAGTCTATCGGCACACTCACCTTGTTGTGCCCTTCAAGTCTTTCATGAACGCCGTAGGGGCATGATTTTGCGCAAGTACCGCAGTTGATGCAGGCGCCGGATCGAGTAACTTTATATTTCGGCACCTGGTGCTTGAATCGCGAAGGCATTTTTTTAATTTTTACAGTTGATGGTTTCATATGTTTGCTGTTTCTCTATTTTTAAATAGTTTTCCAAAAGTATCGTTATCGATTTCTTCAAAGAAGATAGCCCTTCCGGTTTCACCGCGCAGCCGGCGTGCTTCACGGATACCCATGGCGCCCATGACCTCAAGAAGCTGCGAGTGCCAGGCGCCCATGAGGTTAACGATTCTCTGCATGACGGGGCGCACTGAAATTTTTTCCAGTCCATCGGGAAACACGATGATCTTCTCCGGCTCTTCATACAACCTTGCACCCAGCGCAATAAGCAGAGGCAAATCGATTGCGGTTAAATCCGCGCCGCAGAGCATTGCTTTCGGTACATGCTCGGCCATGGCTATTCCGCCGGAGAAAATAATGGTAACTTCATCGCGGATTCTGTCCTCAACCAGCCTCAGGTGTACGGCACGGATGATATCTTTTGCCAGACGCCCATTTTCATCAGATGAACCATTGTTCTCCATACCGCGATAATCGGCCACGACATGAATGATCTCCGCGCCGCTTTGTGCCAGTTTGGAAACAATGGCTTCCACAGACTTCGTTGCGGGAACGCGAACGATGGTAAGCACATTACTGATTTTTTTAATTTTATCTTGCAGCGCAGGTAAAGTACTTAATATTTCTTCATTATATTCCAGCGCCACCATTCTTACACTTTTGATCAACGCCTGATGCTGATCAATTTCCTTATGGGAAATTAATGGAATGATGTTTTTTCTGTATTTTTTTGTATCCGCCGTAATATCATCCGCGGACAAGACGATACAGGTGTTAAGTTCCGCAGCCGCTCTCACGATGGCAACTTTTACATTCGGACTCAATTTCTCTTGGGGAAAATCAAAGATGACGGGAATCGGAAGATCAATCGTATCATGAATTTTCGACAGTAATTTGCCATCTTCATCAAAGGTCAGGTGATTGAGCTTCCTGCCCAGTTCAACGGATGTGCTGATGTATTCCCGTCCATGAATTCCGTCGCGCGTCGGACGGACAATTTCCGACATATCGGTCCACATGCTGTCAAACCCCGGTCCGGTAAACGGGCCTCTATAACCGGCGCCGGTTACCGGAACTTTACCATCCTCCGCCTGTTTCCATAAAGTAATAAACATATCGGACTTCCAGTACGATCCGCCGATATTTAAGAAATCTTTATCCAGAGATTTTTCCAGCGCTCCCCGGGGACATTCCTGAATGCACCGAAAGCAGTTTCTACAGACCACTGTGTTCGGTTCCGCCATTTGGCGCGGATCACCTTTTCCCCGTTTATGCGCCTCATAAATGCACACTTTTGTGCATCTGCCGCAATTGATGCAGTTTTCTCCCCGTTCAATCTTGAATTTGTACACATAGTCCAGATTAAACGGCATTACTTTAGTGTTAATATGATATTTCTTTGGCATAGTCCTTATTCATCTTTTGATTAATAAAGTTAACGAACTCGCAAAAAGTCACAAAAATGTTGTATTTTGAACGGCTTCGTAAAAAGCTCCGCAGGCAAGACGTGCTAATCCTGAGGAATGAGGCGTACTTGCGCGTACGCCGCAATGACGAAGGATGCAGCGCAACGCAGCATCCGGACTTTTTACGAAGTCGTCAAAGTTAATATTCCGTGGATCAGTTGTTGCGCTCCACCATATCCCAGTATTCCTTGCTATCATCAACCTTTTTAAGAAAATCCCTAATCTTATTTTCAGGACGGCCGAATTGGCCCTCGATCCTTTTTTCCACTGAATCCCAGAGCATCATCAGTTCGAGATTGGTTTGACAGATCTCCTCACAGGCTTTGCAGTGCATGCACATAAATACATTTTCAGCTTCCTCTCGCGTCACTGGCCTGCCTTCAATGAGTTTTTTAGCCAAAGCGATTTTCCCTTTTGCGGTCACTTCTTCATTCCCGGTGACAAGGTATGCCGGACATACCGCAATGCAATTTCCGCATTTGGCACAGGCATGGGTAGTCAGCTCAAAATCGAGACTGTCTATTTTCTCATCCTTTCCCATAAGCAATGTCGCAATTTTGCCGATAACAGGTGACAGCAAAATCAACATCTTTACGGAAAAGCCAAAAATGGACGGACGAAATACGATCGCCGGAATATTGAAGAACTTTGATTTGATACCGAAGAACTTGCCCGGATTCATGATATTATTCGGATCAACCTTGGCTTTATACGCCAGAAGGTTTTGTTTTTTTTCGCTGTTGTATAAGTAATTAATAAAGCTTGTGTTCCAAATACCCAATCCATAGGGTTCTGCGCCCATGGAAACAGCTGTTTTTGTAAGCATCATGGTCAATGGCAAGTCGATATAATATTTAAACTTCCTTGAATCGCAAAGAAAATTTGTCATGATAAGAGCCGTTTTTGCATCAATAATATAAGAATCAATGAATATTTCCACGCCAAAATTGGCTCCCAGTTTTTTTGCTTTTTCAATAAAGCCCGCAGCCGAAGCTATTGAAATAATACTTTCACTGGCAAGAATTGTTGGTCCAAGGCGTTTTGCTTTCATGCCGAAAAGCCGCTCATTCCATAAATAACTGGCGACATAGCGAGGGGCTTCCTCAACCTTATCGTTTTGCTCTATAACCGTTAAAAACTTTTTATCTTCTTCAGGGTCGCTGAATTCTATCAGAACGCCGGCCGTCTTTTTAAATACGCTGGAATGCATGATTTCATTTATATTATTCAGATGATTTCCATCAAGAAAACGGATTACATTAGGCTTCAGTTCCTCCGTCTGTCCTGTCTTGATGAATTTTTCAATGAACAGGAAAGCGTCCTTGTCACTTTCAAAATAGAACAAATGTGGATAAGAGGCCTGAGGAACATCGCGTAATTTAAGGTTTATCTCAACAATGATTCCAAATTCACCTTCCGTAGAAACGAAGTACATGAACTCAGGATCATTGGGAGTAATCTTTTTAGACTCGCCGGATGGCGTTATAACCGTCATGGATACGATCTGGTTGGATAAGTGGCCATAGCGAAAACTGTTGATGCCGTAACCGCCTGTCGCAATCCAACCGGCGACTGTGGAAAACTTGCTCGATGGATATGTCATCAGGCATAAGCCTTCTTTTTTCGCCAGAATGTCAATATCGCTCCATCTTGCCCCTGCTTCCACAGTTATGGTCTTTTGTGCCGTGTTGAGATAGAGGATTTTTCTAAAAGGTGATAAATCAATAACAATTCCCGCATTTGTCGGGATAACTCCCCCAAATCCCCATGATGCAGCGCCCCTGGGAATGACCGGCACTTTCTTCTCATTGGCAAATCCCAGTACTTTTTTTATCTCTTCGGCATTTTTAGGCTGGACGACAAAGTCAGGTTGAATATTAAAAAATGTTTTGGTCATGATTGTAGGAACGTCGCCTATATCATGGCTGTACATTTCTTTTTCTTCTTCTTTATCGATAATTTTTATGTCGCCCGCGATTTTTCTGAATTCTTCTACCAGCTTCATGTTTTGTATATCTCTTCCGTTATTGTGGTAATGATTGATACTCTACGTATCAATAGAGCAAGCGCTCTCTCACAGCAAAATGAATGCCAACGACTAACGATAAATTAATGAGTTGCTTATAATGAAACAACAAACTGAATTATTATAGAAAATTAAGTTCCGGAAGAATAATCCGGGAACTATTAATAACAATAATGTTACAATATTGTTGTTTCGCCCACATTAATAATACATAATTGTCCTTTTTTGCATTTTAACGTATCGAATCTACAGCATAGATCAATCAACATCAAGTATTTTTTTAGTTTTTATTCTATCTGCTTGTTAATGATACCGGTTGATATCCGGTCTTAGCAGTAGCTTTCCTTCCTCCAATTCCTCTCCGTCATCATCAGCACAATTATGTCTCATCGTTCTCGGATCGGACAAATATGTACACGCTTGAAATGACCAGTCTCACACAACATGTTGTATATTCAAGGAAATTTTAAAAATAATAATGGCAAGACAATTGCATTTGTCCGGTTGATTCAAATTCTGAAAGGAGACATGGCATGGTCAATCAGATCAATACAGGCGACACAGCCTGGATACTGGTGTGTTGTTCATTGGTGTTATTAATGACGCCGGCGCTGGCGCTTTTTTATGGGGGGATGGTACGCAGGAAGAACCTTCTTTCCACTTTAACCTTGAGTTATGTCTTCATGGCGCTGATCGGGGTCCAGTGGGTGCTATACGGATACTCCCTTGCCTTCGGCGCCGACATCAATGGCCTCGTGGGGGGGCTGAATTATCTCGGGTTTACGGGAGTGGGCGCTCTGCCCAACGGAGACTACAGCAAGACCATCCCCCATGGACTTTTTGCCGCGTTTCAAATGATGTTCGCGGTCATCACACCGGCGTTGATTACGGGCGCCTTCGTGGAACGCATTAAATTCAAGAGTTTCCTGATATTCAGTCTCCTCTGGGCGACGTTGGTCTATGATCCCCTGTGTCACTGGGTTTGGGGACAGGGCGGCTGGTTGAAACAAATGGGTGTCCTGGATTTTGCCGGGGGCACGGTCGTGCATATCGCCGCCGGTTTTTCGGCCCTCGCCTTTGCATTGGTGATCGGGCCACGCAAGGGGTTTGGCACATCTCCTATGGAACCAAGCAATATTCCGTTAACCGTCCTGGGCGCCGGATTGCTGTGGGTGGGCTGGTTCGGTTTTAACGCCGGCAGCGCACTGTCGGCGAATGGTGTGGCGGTGAATGCCCTGTTGACCACCAACACTTCCGCCGCTACGGCCGGGCTGGTCTGGATGATGCTCTCCTGGCTGGATGGCCGTCCCAGCACACTGGGAATCGCCACGGGAATGGTGGTCGGTCTCGCGGCTGTAACACCCGCTTCGGGTTATATTACACCCTTGGCAGCTATGGTGGTTGGGGCAGTCGCTGCACCATTGTCATATTATGCCATGCGTTTCCGGGACAGACGGAAACTGGATGAATCGCTGGATGTCTGGGCCTGTCACGGCATCGCCAGTTCCTGGGGCATGCTCGCCACCGGTCTGTTTGCCACGGTTGCCGTGAATAGCGATGGCGCCAACGGCCTGTTTTTCGGCAATCCCGGGCAGGTCGGCATCCAGCTTCTTGCCGTGATCGTCACCATTGTCTTTTGTTTCGGATCGACCTATGTATTAGCCAAGCTGCTGAACTGGAGCATCGGGCTGCGGGTCAACGCCATGGAAGAGGAGGTTGGCCTGGATATCAGTTCCCATGGAGAGAGATCCTATTCATAAACCTGTTTTAAAGACTATTTTACCTTGGAGATTTGTCATGCTGAAAAAGATCGAAGCCATCATTCGTGAAGACAAGGTCAACGATGTCAAGGATGCCCTTGCCGAAATCGGTATTGTGGGATTGAATATGTTCGAGGTCCGCGGTCACGGACGTCAGGGAGGCATCACGCTGGTGGGCCGCGCCGGCTCCTACCAGGTAAACATGCTGCCGAAAATGCAGATCAACATTGTCTTGAGCGACCGCAATCTGCAAGATGCGATTGAAACCATCCTGAAGTCAGCCTATACCGGAGAACCGGGAGACGGCATTATCTTCGTCTATCCCGTGGATGAGGTCATCCGTGTCCGAACCCGTGAACGCGGACAGGGTGCGATGATGTATCCCGGCGACATTGATACAAAAAAGGTCATCAAAGGCTGAAGTCAGTATGCCATGAGTCATCCCATGCGCCATGCCGGGAAGTCATCTTTTCAATGTAGGCCGTGGTCTCGCCAGTTTGTAATTTATGCATTGAGGGGTCGTCTAACGGTAGGACGACAGGTTCTGGCCCTGTAAATTGAGGTTCGATCCCTCGCCCCTCAGCCATATCATGCATTACCGTATCGGCGTTGACCCATACTCAGGCCATTCTTTTATCTATCCCAAACCCCCTTTATACATTTTTGTCTGTACTCCCACCGATCAAACGAAACTGTTCCAACCCCTGCTCTGGGCGGCATAGGGATAAACAATAATTAGCACAATACAATCAGCTACATGGATGAATAAAGCCCCCTTGGCACGGTCTTTGATCTACCCTGATTATCCTTCAGTTCGGGAAATATTTTTGTCGGGAGGTTTTTTATGAATACAGGCGATACGGCTTGGGTATTGGTATCCACGGTCCTGGTGTTTGCCATGACGATACCGGGGCTGGCCTTCTTTTACGGAGGTCTTGTCAGGCGGAAGAACGTCCTTTCCATCCTGATGCAATGCTTCATCATCATGTGCGTCATTTCTTTGCAGTGGGTACTCTTCGGTTATTCCTTCTCCTTCGGCCCGGACACGGGATGGGGGATTATCGGCAGCCTTGAATGGGCAGGCCTGAACTCAGTGGGAGGGCAGCCTAACGGTGATTATGCCGCCACGATTCCCCACTCCGTCTTTATGATCTTTCAGTGCATGTTCGCCGTGATCACCCCGGCCCTCATGATCGGCGCCATTGCGGAACGGATGAAGTTTTCCGCTTTTCTGGTCTTTACGATCCTCTGGGCGACCTTCGTCTACGATCCACTGGCGCACTGGGTCTGGGGAACGGGCGGCTGGATGAGGAATCTCGGCGGTCTGGATTTTGCCGGGGGCATCGTCGTCCATGCCAGCTCCGGGGTGTCGGCCCTGGTCTTGTGCCTGTTGTTGGGCAAACGGTTAGGTTACCAGAAGACCCCTTTCCGGCCCCATAATCTGCCCTTTACCGTCCTGGGCGGTGCCCTGCTATGGTTCGGATGGTTCGGTTTCAATGCCGGATCCGCCCTGGCAGCCAATGACCTTGCGGCCAACGCCTTTGTCACCACGCACATCGCCACGGCGGCGGCGGGACTTACCTGGGCCCTCATCGAGTGGCAACAGCATGGCAAGCCCACGATCCTGGGTACCGTCACCGGAGCCGTAGCGGGACTGGTGGCCATTACCCCGGCCTGCGGTTTCGTGAACCCCATGAACGCCATCTTCATCGGCATTCTGGTTGCTTTCTTCTGCTATCTCGCCATCGCCCTGATCAAGGCAAAGCTCGGTTACGACGATGCCCTGGATGCCTTCGGGGTGCATGGTGTCGGCGGAATCTGGGGAACCATCGCCGTAGGTCTTTTCGCGGAAAAGGCGGTCAACGACGCCGGAGCGAACGGCCTGTTTTTCGGCGGCGGCCAACTCTGGCCGCAAATCATTATGGCCGTTGTTGCGCCTCTCTTTGCCGGCGTCATGACCTTTATAATCTACAAGCTTGTGGATGCCGTCATGTGCGCCCGGGTTAAGGAAAAGGACGAGACCATCGGCCTCGATCTGACACAGCAGAGTGAAGCCGCTTACACGGTGATCGAATAGGAAAGGAGATAAGCCATGAAATACATTATTGCCATTATTCAGCCCCATAAGCTGGACGAAGTCATGACTGCCCTGGAAAAAGCGGAAATACCGCTGGTGACGGTGTCGAATGTCTTGGGCCGGGGCAGGCAGAAAGGCGTCACGGAGGTGTACCGGGGAACCAAGGAAGCGGGAAGCCTTCTGAAAAAAGTAAAACTTGAGATCGCCGTCAATGAAGAATTTTTGGATCGGGCCATCGACGCCGTCACCAAGAGCGCCCGCACCGGCGAGATTGGCGACGGCAAGATCTTCGTTCTCGATCTGCACGATGTCATAAGGATACGGACGGGAGAGCGGGGCGGCAGCGCTATCGGATGAACTTTTACACGGGGATCATCCCCTCCGCATTTTGTATGAAAATAGCCCAAAGCGTCTTCATGTTTCAATTTACCCACACCGGGCATGGGAGTGTTAGAGGTGGATATATGGAAGACAGACATTCATTCACCACGGAAGATCTTTTGAAAAGCCACGTGACGGATTTCGAGAGGCACATCATCGCATCCGCCCTGCGGCGAACCGGCGGCAATCAGACGGTGGCGGCAAGACAACTGGGGACGACCAGGAGAATCCTCAGGTACCGCATCCGCAAATACGGAATCGATGTTTCTCAATTCCGCAATCCTAAGAAACGCTTTAAATAATAACTATTATCAAAGGAGGATACCCTTATGTTTTCAAAAAATATTGTAACGGCAGTGCTATTGTCGATACTGATGATTTTCAGTTTTGCCTTTGTTTCCGCTGCGGAAGAGAAACCGGCGGCGGAAACGAAGGTTTCACCCGAAAGCGCCAAAGCGGCAGCGGCAGAGGAGAAGCCAACGGGCGACTTCACCGTTGCGGCGATGAGCCGGTATATCTGGAGGGGTTATGAATTGAGCCGGAACAGCATCGTCGTTCAACCGTCGGCGACGATCGGCTACAAAGGTTTTTCCGCCAACATCTGGGGCAATCTGGATACGAAACCCTATTTTTCGGGAACGGGCGATACAAGTTATGCAAGCACTTGGAACGAAACGGATTTAACCTTGTCTTACACGAAGAACCTGGGGCTGTTCAATATTGGGGCCGGCTACATCTACTACGGCCTGGCCGCCCTCAACAAAGACGCCCCGGACCGGGCCGATGCCCAGGAGATCTTTGCGACGGTGAGCCTGAACACAATTCTGTCGCCGACTCTGGCCGTATATAAGGAAATCGATCACTACCGCAACTGGTATTTCCTCTTCGGGGTATCCCACGCCTTCGAGTTCAACAAGATGGTTTCCCTGAAGTTGGCGGCGTCGGCAAGCTATCTCCTGGGCACCTACGCGGACGCTACCCTTTTCAACGCCGGAGCGGGCTACGGCGGTTATCCCAAATTTGACGGCAACGGCCTGGCGACGAATGAGAAGTTCAGCAATTTCCACGATGGAAGTGTGACCGTCTCCCTGCCCATCAAGGCAACGGGATACATCACGATCACACCGACGATTTCATACGTGTTCCCTCTCTCCGACGACGCAAAGAATGAAATGAAAGGTCAGGGCCTGAAAGGGGTGGCTTCGCCGGTGGATCGAGACGGTTCATTTATTGTGGGCGGTTTGATGGCCAGTTTCAGTTTTTAATGATCCCGGACAGGAGTGTCCGACCTCGTCACGCAGCAGGTGATCTGCTTTGCCCGGCCGGACATTTCCTGACGGAATTCTCTTGACACGAAAGAGCCGGCTATTTATAATCCGAATCAGAAACATAAATGTAGCTTTGTGTTCCAAAGCTTTCGGGATGGCCGCAAGCTTCGGATGGATTCGGGTTTCGCTGATTTCTCCTGTTTTCTTGCTTGATGCGGAAAGGAGATCGGATCGTGGCCGGCATCATCAATTACTTCCGGATGTTATTCAAACCCCGGCGGCAACGGCGTTTTTCAGTGAGGAGCGGCACCTTTGTCATCGTGTCACCCGGGACCGATCAGGAGCAGCGGGTTCAACTCATAGACATCAGCCGGGGCGGCGCGGCCTTCATCTACCAGGGATCTCCGGAAGAGCTTCGAGGAATCGGGCGTCCTGAAAATACTCACCGAGGCGCCGGGTTTGGCGAAAGTGAATTTCGAGACGGTTTCCGACAATCCGACCCCCGAATCCCTGCAAGCGTCGGAACCCTACCGGCGCCGGGGCGTCAAGTTCAAGTGGTTGGGCGTCATGGAAGAATCGCAGTTGAAGGCCTACATCAAAGATGTCGGCATCACGGTATAACGCTGCGCCCGCCTTTCCCGGTTCCGGGGTTTCAGGGGCCCTTCCGGGTAATCAGCCTTTCCCGGTGCTTCTTGAAGTCGAATTTCAGAATCTCATCCCGGACATGTTCATCCATGTTCACGAAATTTACGCCGACGGTATATCTTTTGGGTTTGCCCGGTGCCGGTTTGATGCGAATAACCTCGCCGTATAGCTGGAGGATTTTTGCCGGATAGGCCTGGAGCACCATCCTGATTTCGAGGATATTCCCCTTCTCGAAAGGTTCCTGCGTAATGAGGCCCATGCCGCCGGCGCTGATATTCAGCGGTTCGAAGTTCATGGAGACGAAGCCTTCCTGCTGCGGAACGGTGAGGCTGATCAAATAGTCCAGCTTGGTATTGAGCATGTTCAGCCACTTGCAGAGCCGTTCATCTTTCACCGCGGGAGGCAGTGTGTCCTCGAAGACGATGCCGCCCACGGTCAACCGGCATTCCAGGCCTTCACATTGACCGGATAAAAGGCGACGGGCCTGAAAAGGCAGCAGCGTGTTTGTGCGCTCGTAAGACCGATGATCCTTCCTTTTCATGTTTCAGTCTCCTACTTTTCCATCTTTCTTGAGAATATCCTGCAGCGGTTCATCATCGTTGATGGTCAGCATCTGTTCCATTTCCTGGCTGCTGAAGTCGGTCCGGATGAGGATGGGTTCCGCCTCGGTTTTGGTCGCGCGTTTTCTTGAGGCCGGGGGCGGCGCCTCCCATTTTTCATCCGTCAGGGGCGACTGGTACAGGATATCCTGCTGTCTTTTCCTTGGAGGGGCGATAGACCTGCGAATAGGGGAAAAAGGTCTGGCGGCCCCCGAGGTATTCATTGAAGTAGCGTTCGGACGTGAACATGCCTTCGTTTTTCGACATTTGAATGGCAGCTGTTGAGCTGGTTGAGCTTGTTTTCGCGAATGATATTTTTTATCGCCGGCGTTCCACGCACAATGGTCAGAAGGGGAACGCGGTATCCGACCCTTTCCAGATAGACCAGTTGTTGTACGATGATCATGTTCAGGGTGAGCGAGAGCTGGTAGCGGATCTCGTTCTGGGCCTCCGGGGGGACGGCATTGCAGAGACGGTAGATGGCCTCTTCCGGGGTGGACGCGTGCATCGTGGCAATCACCAGGTGCCCCGACTCCGCCGCGCTGAGCGTGAGCTGCATCGTCTCCGGTTCCCTGAGCTCGCCCACGACGATCACGTCGGGATTTTCCCGCAGCACATCGAGAAGCCCCTGCTCGAAGGAGGGCATATGGGCGCCGAGTTCGCGCTGCTGGATGAAGGATTTGCGCGACTGGAACCGGTATTCGATCGGATTTTCGAGCATGACGATATGCGACTGTACAGGTGTTGTTGATATCGTTGATGATGGCGGCAATGGTCGTGGTCTTGCCGACCCCGGTGGGGCCGCACGCCAGGACCAGTCCCTGATTCATTTTTGCGATTTCGTACAGGGAAGGGTGGAGATTGAGTTCGTCGATCGTCGGTACGGCTCCCGGAAGGATGCGGATCGCCAGACTCAGCCCCCGCGCGCTGGTGAAGATATTGATCCTGAGACGGGCATGGCCGATGGACATGGAAAAATCAACGGATTTTCGCTCCCGAAGCTCGTCCAGTTGCCTTGGGCTCAGGAGCTTGAGGACCAGACTCGTCGATCTCCTGATGGGTCCAGCGGATGTTGCCGTGAAATTCGATCTTGCCTTCCTTGCGCGATGACCATCGGATGTTTACCGGTGATGTATACATCCGACATTCCCTCCTTGATTGCGTTATAGATGATGCTTTCAAACCGTTTCATAACATTCCCTCTTTGTCTGTTTATAACCTGTGATTCCCTTTCCGATCGATATCCATCGGCCATCGGTCATGGATTATCAATGCCAGGAGGAGCTTCTTATATCAATTTTCCGTAAAAAAGCAATAAAATTGACGGGGGCCGAAGCCTTCCCTTTTTCAAATAATTTCTTGACATGAAAGCGCCCCTCCCATTAGACTTGCGCCCGCAAAAAGCGCTTCCCCGGTGGAGGCGCGGATTTGACCACGACCTGCGGCTGTTGCGGGCAGGTGTCAGGGAGAAAAAAATGTCCGAAAGAACGTATGACGATGCCCCCACGCGCTACGAGATGAACCGTCTCGTCCGCAACGTTCTGACCCGCCATCGGGCCGATCTGGAACTGATTTCGATTTCCTGCACGGCCCGCCTGGTCTATCTGTACGGCTATCTCGTCAAAACCACGAAACCGGGCTACAAGGCGGCCGAGGTCGATCTCATTTTCAGGGAAATCGAACAGATTCCCATGGTCCGCGGCATCGAAGCCGATCTGGAGAATTGGACCATCAGCGCCTCGAAAGGCACGGGGACATGGCTCGTTATCCCGAAAAGACGCGTTCTCCCCTCCGCCGCCTCTGCGGATCAGGAAGAACACCGGATCGAAGAGGCCGAGGATATCAAAAAAGTCCTCGACGATATCGAGAAAGAAAAACCGGGGACATAGCCTCAAACAGGGGGACACGATCTAATCGTGTCCCCCTGTTTATCATTGTCGGCTTTTCGTCACGAAACGAAAATAATTAGTATTATGTCCCCGTATTTCTTCCGGGATGTCAGCCTGATTGTTTTCAGGGCGGTCTACTGCTGGATCGGCGGCAGGAAGCCTGTGCCGGATTTCAGATCAAGCTGGATGCCGAAATCGTCGTACTGAAAGGGGTATGAGCTTGTTACAGAGTTTCCGGATGTAACAAGGGCAATGGCGTCGCCGGTGAAGTTGCCGGCGGTACTGCTGCTGGTCCAGGCTCCCGTAACCAGAGCGCCCGTTCTGATGACGGCACGATTAAAATCCGACCCAGCGCCCGGAACATTGAGAACATAAGAAGCCTGGTTCCCCTGGCTGTCGGCCGTTGTGTCCAGTGTCGGCACGTATGTGTCCGGGGGGGTTATTGAAATCGAATTGATCGTGAATCTGTTGCCCGCGGCCGGCGAGTAAAAGGTGAGGATGCATATAGACGCCGTGCATGTCATAGTGTGCGTGCCAGTCGTGCTGATGGTGGGGCTGGTACAACCGCTGATCGTATAGTAGAAAGATCCGGAGGTTATACTGCTCACGTTGACGCTGATATTGTAAGTGTCGCCGATGGTAAGGGCGTTGTGTAACCGGTTGATCCGCCGCTGTTGTATCGGGGTGTCACGGAAACGTCAGTGATCCGGAATCTGCTGTGGTCGTTCGCGGTAAAGATGAGATTCCCTGTGTTGGTTGCCGTGATGGTATCCGTGTATGTTCCATTCCCGGTGACGGTGCGCACGTTGACGCCCCCGAGGGTATAACTGAAATTACGCGGATCCCAAAAATTCCCACCCCAATTGGAAACAATAATCGAAACATTGTACATCGTGCCGGCGGTAATAGCCAGAGCGGGAGAGGGTTGTATCGTTCTCGGGGCCGCACCGTCTGTGGTTTTACGCAATTGGTTGCTCGTGATCGTCCACCCTGTTCCTCCCACGGTCCAATTCCCGGCGGTCAGAGGCGGATCTATTGGAGCACCATAGGCCGCAACTCTACTCAAGTTACCGCCCGAATACGTCCATCCGCTTGCAGGCGTGATGGAAAAAGACAGCTGGCCACTTGGAACTGCGTAATGCCACTGCACCAGGGAGAACCAATCATTCCCAGGCGGGTTGTCCGTGGGAAGACCGGCCTTGCGGTCCGTCCAGTCGTCCGGCGGCCATACATAGCCAGCAAGGAAATTCGCACTGTCTCTCTCGTTGCCGATGCGTATGTTGTCCGCCTGGACGGTATTCCCTGCCACCGGGGTCTTGTTGTCGCTGTAATAGACCATGATGTTGTTTGTCTTGGAAGCGGCCTGCGGGGCGGAAGCATTCGCGTAGATGACACCGCTGCTCCCCCCTTCCAGGTAGATATTCTCACCGTTTGCGAACCCGCCGCCCGTCACGTTTGTCAGCATGAGCGTGCCCGCGCCGGTTGTTGTGTTGTTGCCTCCCCAGGCGGTGCTCATGACGGGCGTCCCGATGACGCGGGCGGTCTTGCTTCTGTCGCTGTTCCGGATGAAGTCCCCATACTTGAGGTGTCTGCCGTCACCATCGACCCTGCCCTGCGTAAACTGCAGTTCATATCCCTCGGTCAGTCGGACCATCAGCGACGACCATGGCTTGAGCCGGAGCGCCGGGGCTGTTCCCGTCACGATAGCATCATCGGTTGTCAGAAGACGATAAGCCAACACCTTGAAACTGCCGACACCCGTTGCCGGGCCAGTCCGTTGCCAGAGCACAATGGCGGGCTGGGAATAGCGATATTGATATCCAAAGCCCCCTGAAATTACTTCCATATTACCGACAAACAGCAAATTTCCAAGCTCGTTTGCGATCCCTTCGTCACCCAACCCTATCCAGTCATTTTGCCATGGACCACCCAACACGCTTATTTGCCGAGCCCGAACAACCGATACCCCGTACAGGTGCAGATCCGAAGAGTTCGTGTTGTTCCGCATCCGGAATCCGAGGCCGCCCATGAAAAAATTATTGGGCTGCGTAAGGTTCGTGGTGTTGACTTTGACCTGGGTGTCGTAACTGAGACATCCTTGAGAATCCATCCAGGCTTGCGCAAGGTTGGTTTCGGTGCTACCCCAGTTGAATGTGGTGAATGCCCAGTTTCCATTGCCGCTCCACCCGAGAAGCCCCTGAAGGATTCCCCCAACGCCGGTCGGATTGACAGTCGCCGTAACATTCATCGTACCGCCGGAAACGCTTTGCGTTCCCATAGCCTGGGCGCCGGTGGTCCATTTGTCCTGGGAATTGAAGGGATCATGAAACTGCTTCTTTGCAAAGTCTCCGCCCCCGGCCATCCAGCCGACGGGGACGTTGTAAAGAATCCCCCGGGTAGCCTGGCCGTAATGGCCCGTGGAGGAGAGGCGCAGGAACTTGTCGAGGGTGGATTTTTGTCGCGTTCGTATCCGTGATGGCGCCGCCGGTGACGGTGAAATTGACCCAGGTCTTCGTCGGATCGGCCAGCGTGATGTTTTGCAGGGTGTTGCCGACCTTCTTTTCGTAATTAAAGACCAGTCCTCCGGTCAGGCCGGAGGGTGTCGGATATAGCGTGAAGTTGCCGTTCACCTGCGGAAAGGCATCGGCCCCGGTGCTGCTCAGGGCAAGGTTGCCGCCCTCGGTTACCGTCGTGTTGCCGGTGCTGAATGGCAGCGCCACGGGCAGGATGTCCTGAGCCGCGCTCACGGTACCCGAAAGGCCGCTAAAGGTCACTGTCGTCCCCGAGCCGGTCCGGGAAGTATAGGAATAATAAGACGAGGAGGTTCCTGCCCGTAAATAGCCGCCGGTCCCTGTATTCAGTTGCGCCGGGACCGTCCCGCCGATTTGCGTCGTCAGGGTTGTTCCCGACTGGGTTTGAGAGACGGTCCAGAAGGGATAGACGACCAACGTGAATGAACCGCCGCTGCTCAGGAGGTTGCACGTCTTGTTGTTGATGTTCGTCAAGACCGTCTGCTTGGCCGCTTGCGTACCGGCATTGAGAAACTCGCTTGCCGCATAGCGGAACCCCGATTCGGCGAGAAAGTAAGCCTTCCGGCCATGGTCCGAATAGACCTGGGTCATGGACGATGCGGAAAACATGGGCAGCATGGCTGCCCCGAGCGCGGCCATGATGACCATCGTTGCGATCAAACCGACAAGAATGCTGCCTTTTTGTCGGGAAAGCGATAGATGCATGGATTTTCTCCTTTTCCGCCCGGCTGAAAACAAGGCGCCCGTGAGGATTGCCGAACTCAGCAGGAGGAACGGAATGGTCCACGGCGCATAGAGGATCATAAATGTGACGGCGGCGATGGGAAGCAGGAGGCCTCTCACCACCCAGATGGCGATGGGGCGGTCCTGGATCAGGCCGGCCGCCACCGGACCGTAAATGTAATACTGATCCGCGAGCCATTTCCCGCCGTCCCAAGTCAGCAGAAAGCGGTCCCGAAAGTCCCTGAGCAGCACGACAGCGGGGTGTCCCGCATCCCCGAAAGCCGCCGTGGCAACGAAACATCCATAATTTGGAATCGTGGGGGGCGCCACATTCGGCGGCGCACCGCCCTGGTTCTTGTTGTTCCTCGGGCTCACCCGGTTGATGAAGTTCAGGTAGCCTCCACTTGGCCGTTCGAGCTGCAGATTGACGTCAATAGCCGCCAATTCGCGGATTTCGCTGGCAGTTGACCAACTGTTCGCGATAACATCGTTGCCTGAAGAATCCTTGGAGTAATATGTCAGCGCAAAAGTATTGACATTATCCACGAGCGTATCGCCGTCGCTTAACTGGGTTCCTTCCGGCGCAATCTTAATCGCCCTGGAATTCAGGCCCAGCGTCACGTTTCGATCCACGTTGCTGACCGGCAGAACGGTCGTGGTCGCATTGGCCGTGATCCCCGTCATTTCCACGATCTCCCGGGTGATCCTGGACATGGCCAATTGCGCCTTCTGCGTTATCGTCGCGTTGTCTTTGACAAACATATACCCCTGAACGGCCTGGACGATGGCCATCCCGCCGACAGCCGCCAGAAGCCCGACAAGAATCAGGGAGACGATGACCTCGATCAGGGTGAATCCGCGCATGTTTTCCCGGTTCCTGCTACGCCCCGGCATGGGGCCGCTTTTGTCTTCATCCTGCGACCGGGTCGCTGGATGTTGTCTCCTTGCGCTTGTCATGATTCGTCACTCCGTAAAAAGTGCGGTTAAGGTAAGGTCCTGATACCTGATCGTAACCTTCAGGATCTTGCCATTGGCATCCGCCTGTTCCGTTACTGTGCTCCCCGATGGGAAGGAGATCCGGTGATTTTCAACGATGGTGTAGGGATGCTGGGCATCGGAATACTGTGTCCGCGAAGCATTCACGCTTCCGACGCGGGTGCTGAACGTATTGAGGGGGGTGGCATCCGTTGACATCAGGTATTTGTAATCCGCCGTCATGTTCTCCATAATCTGGTTCAGGTAGGCGCCGTTTCGTGCCTGGAGTACCGGGTTGGCGCTTTGAACAACGTTCGATCCCATGAAGGTGACCAGAAGGGTGCCGAGAATTGCGGCCACGACCAGCGTAATGATCACTTCCAGCAAGGTAAACCCCCGGTCTCTTCCTTTATTGTTTATCGGCTTCATGATCGCCTCTCCTTGTATCAAACCTTGTAGATCCGTCCCACAGACGTTATTGGATGAATCCCGTATTCTTCGTCACGACGATATTTCCGCCATTGGTCGTTACCGTGATATTTGCCCCACCGGGACTTCCATACGCATCGAAGGTGATGGTCTGCGGCGCAGATGAAATCCTCAGCGCCGATTTTTTTACGGTCAGGCTTACAGTCTCATTCTCCTCCCCGAGAAATAAAACGGGCGTTGAAGGAGCGGCCCCATCGAAAAGAAAATATGTATCACCTGCCGAGAAAGTCACTCCCCACGGGACTGCCCGTGTTCATCGCCCTGTTCTGGGCATAACGGAGATGATTCTTGATTACATCCACCTGGGATATGAGATCGGATTGGCCCGTATCACTTATTCTGACTGCAGCGAAAGCAGCCAGAATACCAAGAACCAACAGCACGGCCACGACCTCGATCAGTGTGAAGCCGCCCTGTCCGAAGGCAGTTCTTTTGGTTCGCTTCATGCGTGTACCCCCTGAGAAGAAATGGGTTCCGGGGTATAGTGTTTAACAGCAATCCCCAGGAAGGCGGCCATCATCACCCCCGCCGCGGAAAAGGTTGTAGAGAAAAAAACGGCCGCAGGGACATGCGTCGATATGGCCCCCGACCAACCGTTCAGAATGACGAAGCCCGCATAGACCGTCACCCCGATGCGGGCCGCCCGGACGGCTGCATCGCCGTCTCTGTAGAGGGCCACGCCAAGGGCCATCAGGCACAGGGCCACGAGGAGACTGAAGACCGGCTGCATTTCGAGCCAGCCTGCAACGGGCAGCCCCGCCGCCATCCGCCTCAGGCCAATTGTCAGAATGACCCCGAGAACGAAATAGAAAAACCCCGTCAGCAGGAAGTAGAAGGCGCACTCCGTCTTCGTAACGGGACGCCGGAAACCGAGGTTCATGTCCGTTGTGAAGGCCGGTATCCGGAACGGCCACCGGAACGAGAACCGCCGGACGGTCTCCGTCTCTTCCGGAAGCCGCGCCATGACCATCATGGTGAAATCCGCGGGGGGTTGGATGGCGGGTGTTGACTTGATAAGGTCTGTGATGTCTTGATGCGGGTCCATAATTTCTTTCCTGGAAAACCGCGGTACACGATCCCGATTTTTGCCAGATCAGGTCATGTCCCAGGTCTTTCCTGCATGGTGTTTATTTCATTCCTTTATTCCATGTACAGCCCGGGGCGGGGAAAAGTCACAATTATTTTTCGTAATTACGGGGACATAATACTAATTATTATACTTAATTATTTTCGTTTGTGACGAGCAAGAAGGCGGCGAGGCCATCCCGCCCCGGGGGAATTAAGGGGAATTACGGGGACACCATACTTAATTGCAGCATCAGAGAGTCATAGGGGGGCACGATCCCATCGTGCCCCCTTTTTTAGTCACCTCTTTTCATCGGCGCAGCAGGAGCGGATTGTCACCTTCCGGGATTATTGGCGCAAAAAGGGACAGGCTTAGATCGATCCCTTTTTCTTCTTGACGTGGGCGCATATGAGGCGTATATCTGGCGCATAAAAGGAGGTTGCCCCATGCCAAAGAGCAAAATGAACATTACGATGGACAAGGATCTCATCGAGTACACCAAGATTTATGCGAGTGAACAGCGCACAACGGTTTCGGAGGTCTTTTCGCAGTTCGTCCTGAATCTGAAGCGCGTCAGGGAAAATGATCCCACGCAGATTATCCTGAGCGACCCGGATTTTCGGGACAGTATTCTGGAGACGATGACGAGGATTCAAAACGGTGATGTCCGGTGGTCCCGCTATGACGAGGTTTTCTGATGAACGTCCTCTTCAGCGATTCATTCATTCAATCTTTGAAGAAGCATGCGGCCATCAAAAAAGCGGTCCGGCAAAAAGTGGACATGATCCTCGTCGACCCGATAGGGCTGGGTGAGCCCTTGCGGGGGAATTTCCGGGGCTATTACAGTTGCCCTGTGAAGAAGAATTTTCTGATCATCTATCTCTACTGCCGCCTCTGCCGCGGGAAGAAGGATGACGGGGTCGTCCGCTGCAGTGGCTGCCATGAATGTCCGGATGAAACGGTGAAATTTATCGCCCTCGGGCCCCACGACAAAGCGTATCAATCAGAAAGGGGACACCATACTTAATTACAGCATCAGAGAGTCACAGGGGGACACGATTGGATCGTGTCCCCCTGTTTTTCCGCCGACACAGTAATGGGGCGTGGCGATAATTAAGTATGGTGTCCACGTAATTCAAATTTCCCTGTTTAGTTCCATCAAGTGCTTTAACTGCTCCAGGCCGCGGTACACGCGCATCTTGACAGCGCTCAGGGAGGCGTCTGAGATCGTTGCGATCTCTTCGAAGGAAAGGTCCTGATAAAATCTCAGGACGACGGCTTCGCGCAGGTCGGCCGGCAGCTTTTGCAGGCAGGTTTCCAGACGGCGGCTTTCCTGTGCCTGCATCATATCCCGCTCCGCTTGAGCGCCCTGATCGATTCCCGCTTCGGGTGAGTTCCGCGCCGCGTTTTCCCGAGGAATTACGGGGACACAATACTAATTATCCCTTCATTTTCTTGACATAATGACATAATGTCGTTATGATCACAGCGGATGAAATTTGAATGAGGGGGGAAGAGAGATATGCTGATTACCGTGGATAAACGTGGAAGCATCAATCTGCCCGCATCCATCCGCAAGGAGCTCGGCTTCGAGAGCGGCGCCTGTCTGGATGCGCAGATCATCGAGGGTGGCGCTGTGGTTCTGCAGCCGGTGGAAATTTTCCGAACCGTCCGCCTTTCCAAACAGGGATTGGAAAAACTGGAGGATGCGAGGCAAAGCGGCGTTGCAGAGATGCCCGACTGGCTGTCGAAGGACATGAAGCATGCCGAGCCTGATTCCGAGTAAACGATTTCTTGAGGATGCGGAAGCATTTCGAGCCGATTCGGTTTTAAGAAAAAAGCTGGCCAAGACGTTGCGCCTGCTTGAAATGAACCCTCGTCACCCCGGTCTTCATTCAGAACGGATCATGAACGATCCTAAGGCATGGTCCGTGCGGATCGACCAGCGGTATCGGCTTTCATATGAGCCGACCGCCTATCTGCCTGCCGGCAACCCCGACTGGTCGGCCCCGCTGATGCTTCTGCGGGTCCTCGACCATGACGATCTTTACCGCCACCCCCGATAATAATTATGGGGACACCCTACTTGAATATTCCGGGGACACAATACCATTTAATTGCGATTTTCCTTCTTCAGGATGTTAAACGCGGAAAGGGTAGGTTACGATAGGGGGACACGATTAAATCGTGTCCCCCTATTTATACTTCCCGCCTCAAATTGAAAAGTGAAGCGGCAGTTCATAGTGACCCTCCAGGTTCAGGTCTTCCCGGGCGATCCGCATCATTGGGGTCCGTTGCAACGCACATTCATTCCACCCGTCTTTCAATTTTCTTTTGACATAGGCGTATATAAGGCGTATATAAGGCGCATGACATAAGGAGGTCGACACCATGCCAAAAGGAAAAATGAATGTTACGATGGATGAGGACCTGATCGCGTATGCCAAGATATACGCGAATGAGCAGCGTACAACGATTTCAGAGGTCTTTTCCCAGTTTGTCCTGAACCTGAAGCGCGTCAGGGAGAATGATCCCACCGAGATTATTCTCAGCGATCCGGGTTTCAGGGAAAGTCTTCTGGAAACGATGACGAGAATTCAATCCGGCGATGTAAAATGGTCACGCTATGACGAGGTTTTCTGATGAATGCCCTTTTCAGTGATGTATTCATCAAATCTTTGAAGAAGCACGCAGCCCTCAAAAAAGCGGTCCAGAAAAAAGTGGACATGATTCTGACCGACCCGATCGGACTGGGGGAACCCTTAAGGGGAAATTTTCGGGGCTACTGCAGTTGCCCGGTGAAGAAGAATTTCCTGATTATCTATCTCTACTGTCGCCTCTGCCGCGTGAAAAAGGATGACGGGGTTGTCCGCTGCAGCGATTGCCGTGAATGTCCGGATGAAACCATCAAATTTGTCGCTCTCGGGCCTCACGACACGACCTATCAGAAATAGTGAAACTGATGGGGTCAGGTCTTGCCTTGCCACTTTTAATTAGGGGGACACCTTACTTAATTCCGGCACCGGCATCCGGGAAAAAATAGTGCAGTATTTCAAGTCTTTCAATTTTCCTTCTTCAGGATGTCATGCGTTCCGATCCGGCGAAAGAGCACTTTTCCCGCCTCAAATTGAAAAGTGAAGCGGTAGTTCATGGTCACCGAACCTTCCCAGCGATCTATTGTACCGATGATCCTCTTGACCCGAAGCGATGGGTGATGAAAATTATCGAGAAAGAGGAAAAGTTTTTTCTCGAAGGCTTCCTGTATCTCCTTGGACAGGGCTTTGTATTCCTTTTGGAATCGGCTGCTGAATGCATAGCCGGTTATTCTTTCAGCCATTTGATCCCTTCTTCAGCCGTCTGAAACGTCGGGGATACATCGCCTTTTTCAACCTGCCCATCTACATTTTTCTCCACTTGTTGCCATTCCTTCGTCCAGTACCACCCCTGTGAAGGATCGATCAACTTTCGCGGTTTCAAGGCGATCTGGTCATCTTCCAATAGCGCCTCGATGTAGTCGCCCTTTTCAAGCCCAAGCATTTCCATGAATTTCCGCGGAATGCGTATTTGCCCCTGAGGGCTGATCTTCATAATGGTTGACATGCGACCTCCACGATATAAACAATTAAACTTTCTAACATAGTTTATGATAAGCATGCGCCTGTGTCAAGGAAATAAAGAATAGGGGGAATGCGCCCTTATTTACACCCTTATTTATTCCATCAATTGCTTTAATTGCTCCAGGCCGCGGTACACGCGCATCTTGACGGCGCTCAGGGAGGCGTCCGAGATCGTTGCGATCTCTTCGAAGGAAAGGTCCTGATAAAATCTCAGGACAACGGCTTCGCGCAGATCGGCCGGCAGCTTTTGCAGGCAGGTTTCCAGACGGCGGATTTCCTGCGCCTGCATCATATCCCGCTCCGTTTGAGCGCCCTGATCGATTCCCGCTTCGGATGAGTTCCGCGCCGCGTTTTCCCGGGACATCTCCCGCCCGTGTTTTTTCAGGTGATTCCTGATGAGATTCAGGCCGATGGTGTAGATCCAGGTGAAAAACCGCTTCCGCGGATCGAATTGCCGGAGGTTGCGATAGGCCCTGATGAATGTTTCCTGCGACAGATCGTCGGCATCCTGATAGCTGTCCGTCATGCGGAAGGCGAGGTTGAAGATCGCCCCCTTGTAGGCGTCGACCAGGGCGGCGAAGGCCTCGCGCTCGCCCTTGAGCACGCGTTCAACAATCTGATTTTCTTCGGTCGGAGTCATTAGGGAAACCGCATGCCTGTGAATAGTCGCAATTTCCTTACAAATTACACCTGATAACCCCGCAAGTCAAAACAAAAATATAATTAGAATTAAGGGGACACCTTACTTAATTATAGCGTTATCTATTCCCTCAATTTATATGAAAATGTCCCCCCTCCCTGTATCCCTCCCCCTTGATGGGGGAGGGAGGGGTGGGGGTGATTTTCACGCTTCGTTGTGCCCGACCCGGGCATGGAGGTTAGTAAGGTGTCCCCTTAATTCCTTTGTAAACATCCTTCCTGTGTCCTGCACGTAGAATCATGATCGAATTCTCTTCCCGATCCAACGCATAGATAATCCGCCAGTCTCCAAATCGATAACGGTATAGACCACGAAAAATTCCCTTTAAAGGTTTGCCCAAATCCTCAGGATTGGATGCCAAATGCGCCGTTATCTTGTCGATAATTCGCCGTGCAATGGATTTATCTATCTGCGCCAAATCATCTCGCGCCCCCTTGTTCCATTTCACGTTATAGGCCAAGGGATTTCTCCACTTCTTCCGTCGTCAGGTATTTTGCATTCTTCTCGTTCAGACGCTCCAGGGCAAGCGATGCGTCCTCATAGTCATCCAGATGACGCTCAAGCATATCCTTGATGTAAAATGATTTCGGCCTGCGCGTCACATTTGCCAGATTCTCCAGCCGATCGGCTATTCCGTCCGGCAGCCGGACATTCAATACCTTTGCCATACATACCCCCTATAATGTTACTTGTCACACATATACACCGCGCCCCGACACCCGTCAAGAGAAACTTTAGCAGTAACGTGAATTAAGGGGACACCTAATTAAGGGGACACCATACTTAATTATTCCTTGACAGGGAAATATATCCCGGTTAAATTTCGCACATGGCTCGCATAGCACGTGTAACTGCCGCCGGCATACCGCACCACATTACACAGCGCGGCAACAGGAGAATGCCCACATTTTTCAGGGATGAAGACTACCAGGCTTATATCGAGCTGATGCGGGAGTGGTGCATGAAGTACCATGTAGAAATCTGGGCCTACTGTTTGATGCCAAATCATGTGCATCTCATTGCGGTACCCGAATCGGACGACGGATTAAGGCGTGGTATCGGCGAAGCTCACCGCCGCTATAGCCGCATGATCAATCACCGTGAAAATTGGCAGGGTCACCTCTGGCAAGGGCGATTTTTTTCTTTTCCTTTGGATGAGAACTATCTGCTTGCAACGGCCCGTTATATAGAAATGAATCCTGTGCGTGCACGACTGACACAGGAACCGCAATCATGGAGATGGAGCAGCGCGAGGGCTCACTTTGCAGGGATGGATGATGAGCTTGTCAAAGTTTCACCGCTCCTTGAGATCGCGGGCGACTGGATGCTTTTTCTGTCTTCCGGCGGCGAAGACGAAAAGATGAACCATATCCGCAGGCATGAGCGAACCGGCCGGCCTCTTGGCGATGGTGTATTCGTGGAAAAACTCGAATCCACCCTGAAGCGAACCTTGAAGCGTCGGAAACCGGGGCCGAAGAGAACAGATAATTAAGTAAGGTGTCCCCTTAATTGTCCCTTAATTCCCCAATCACACCGGCTTGCACAATATGCAAATTAAACTTGCAAATTGCACCATTCTCGGCTAATAACGAATGGCAATGAAAAAGCGGAGGTAGTACCTCATGATTGACAGGTCAATTGAGCCCGTTTTGAAGGAACTGGCCGGCAAATATCCCGTGGTGACCATTACCGGACCACGACAGAGTGGGAAGACGACTCTGAGTCGCAAAGTCTTTCCCGATATGGCTTATGCGAACCTCGAACGGCCGGATACACGTGAATTTGCTGCAAGCGACCCCAAAGGTTTTCTGGGCAGTTATCCAAACGGGGTGATTCTCGACGAGATTCAGAGAGCGCCCCATCTGCTGTCCTACATCCAGGCTATCGTGGACGAACGAAGCGCCCCCGGACAATTCATTCTCACCGGAAGTCAGCAGATCGAAGTCCTCAACACCATCTCCCAATCCCTGGCCGGCCGAACGGCGCTGCTGAAACTTCTGCCGTTCAGCATGGCGGAACTTGGCCGGCGCTATCTGCCTCCCTCAGTGGACAGGCTTCTTCTGACCGGCTTTTACCCGCGGATTTATGATCGACAGCTCGACCCTACGCAGACCCTTGGTGATTACTTTGAGACCTATGTGGAAAGGGATATGCGGCAGATTGCCGCCATTAAAGACCTCGCCCTCTTTCAGAAGTTCGTCAGGCTTTGCGCCGGCCGGATCGGCCAGATTCTGAATCTGCAGAGCCTCGGCAACGATGCAGGCGTCTCCCACACCACTGCGCGCGCCTGGATGAGCCTGCTGGAGGCCAGCTATATCCTGTTCCTTCTGCCGCCCTGGTATCGGAACATTTCAAAACGCCTTGTCAAATCGCCGAAACTCTACTTCTACGATGTGGGGCTGGCAAGCTATCTCCTGGGGCTGGAAAACGAACGGCACGTCAGCCGTGATCCCCTGCGGGGGAATCTGTTCGAAAATCTCGTCGTCATCGAGGCGCTGAAATACCGTTATAACCGCGGTCGGAAGAGCAACCTGTGTTTTTACCGTGACGGAAAAGGCAACGAGGTTGACCTGATCCTGACAATCGGTGCTGACCTTTTTCCCATGGAGATAAAGGCGGGGGAGACCGTCGCAGCGGATTATTTCAAAGGATTGAAGCATTTCATGAAGGTCATCCCAGACCTGTCCTTGGGATCCGGATTAATTTACGGCGGTCTTGAGCGACAAGTGCGCAGTGATACCCGGATCTATCCCGTG
This sequence comes from uncultured delta proteobacterium, assembly GCA_963743175.1. GTDB lineage: Bacteria > Desulfobacterota > Syntrophia > Syntrophales > Fen-1087 > JAPLJM01. The sequence goes on from CAVUOQ010000017.1 coordinate 51,030, forward strand.
TGCGACTTGGAAGAAATGCTGAACGAAATCGGAATGGCAGGTAATAGGGGGACATGACCCGGGAATTAAGGGGACACCTTACTTAATTGAGGGAATAGATAACGCTATAATTAAGTAAGGTGTCCCCTTAATTCGATTATTTACTACGTTTTGACATAAAAACATTGACAAGAAAAAGATTTAAAGTTATTATTCAGAACAAGACACACTAACGAGGTGCATTATGAATGTTATCCGAATCAATGTGAGCCTGCCCCAAGCAACCTATAACGAACTTACTGAAGAGGTCGAATCCAGAGGGAGAAGCCACTTTATCAGTGAGGCAATCAACAACGCCATCAAGGAAAGAAGAAACCGGAGGCTTGCGGTCGAGTACCTTGAAGCAGGTCAGGAGATCAAGCGGATCAACACGGATCTGGAAGGAACTATTGCTGATGGAATCGATTAAACAGGGAGACGTTTTCTGGGTCAATTTCGATCCTTCGGTGGGTGCTGAAGTCAAAAAAGTCCGCCCTGCCGTCGTGGTCTCCAATGACATTAACAATGAGCATTCCCCCATCATCTCCATCGCTCCGATCACATCAAACGTAACCCGCGTCTACTCATTCGAAGTCGAAATCCCCGCGGGAACGTCAAATTTTACGAGCCGGTCCAAAATCATGGTCAACCAGACAAGGGCTGTTGACAAGGTCCGGTTGGTTCAATTAATCGGCAGCTTGCCCGCTGCATTGATGGCACAAGTAAAAGCGGCGCTGAAGCTGCACTACGATATTTGACGAATTACGGGGACAATTAAGGGGACACCTTACTTAATTATAGCGTTATCTATTCCCTCAATTTATATGAAAATGTCCCCCCTCCCTGTATCCCTCCCCCTTGATGGGGGAGGGAGGGGTGGGGGTGATTTTCACGCTTCGTTGTGCCCGACCCGGGCATAGGGGTTAGTAAGGTGTCCCCTTAATTATCCGGGATTTTTTCATTGGACGACTTAATGCGGGATGTGCTACAAGTCGTACTCATAAGGCGGACTGTTGGAGCAGCCTGGCTGAATCGTCAATAAGTCAAAAAGCACATTGCCTGTAAACTGATTTTTTGCGGAGGTTTCAAAATTCTTAAAATGAATGAAAAATTGACGGCAATATACTGGGATACGGGTGTAGATACGGATCAACTCTCCCGACTTCTGCGCGGCGATATCGAGAAAGCCGGGCATATTGACCGTGCCAATCTCTTTCGTCGGCTGCTCAAGACCTATGACTGGTACACCCTTCTCGCGCTGATCCCGCCGGATCATCTCCAAGAGGCCCTCAGCGAGGCCGTTTTGGACCATCTCCATCCCGCAAGCCTCAAGGATCGCTATCGATATGCCCGACACGTTCTATACGGATAGGCTCTATCCATTCATGGACAAGGTTCTGTCTCTGCTCCGAGCGGTTGACGCGCCATTTTATCTGACCGGCGGGACGGCCCTCGGCAGGTATTATCTCCATCATCGCTATTCGGACGATCTCGATCTTTTCGTCAACCAGGCGGCGGATTTTCGGGATCAGGTCAAAAAAGCCCTGGAGGCGCTGCGTCTTGGCGGGGTGACGTTCGAGGTGGGCACGGCCGCCGACACATTCGTCCGGATTCTGGCCCATGACGAGGCATTGACCCTGAAAATCGATTTCATCAATGATGTGGCGTTTCGCTATGGCGATCTTCAGGAGGCACATTTTTATCCCCGCATCGACCACTGGCGGAACATCCTTTCGAACAAACTATGCGCCTTGAGCCGGCGGGAACCCAAGGACATGGTCGACATCCTTATGATAGCCCGAAGCTTTCCGTTTCTCTGGCAGGATATCTTCAGTGAGGCCCGGCAGAAGGATATCTGGGTCGAGCCCCTGGAAATCGCCAGAATGATCGAGGAGTTTTCCGTCGATTTGCTGGCCGCGGTGAAATGGATTCAACCCGTTGATCCGGACGCCTGCACCACTGCCCTGAAGACGCTCCATTCGGACATTTTTCACGGTCGTAGCAACTCCCTTCACATCATCGGCTAATTAAGGGAAATTAAGGGGACACCATACTTAATTATTCCTTGAACCTTGAGGCGTCGGAATCCAGAGCAGAAGGAAGCAATACAGATAATCAAGTAACGTGTCCCCCTAATTTCGCAGAAATCGGGATCGTGTACCCATATTACAGGGATCCAGTTCCCATAATTAAGTAAGGTGTCCCCTTAATTACCCTTACAGACTGTAAATTCAATTGACAATTTGCAAATCACTCTGTATGATCTCGCCATGATTCCCCGAGACGCCGCCAAATCACTCTTGAGATTTTCCAACCATTATCCGGTGATGACCGTAACCGGCCCGCGACAGTCCGGGAAGACAACCCTGGTCCGCGCAACATTCCCGGAAAAACCGTACGTGTCCCTCGAAGATCCGGATGAACTGGAAGCGGCAAAAGCAGATCCACGGGGATTTCTGGCCCGCTATCCCGACGGCGCCATTCTGGACGAGGCCCAGAAATGTCCTGACATTTTTTCTTACCTCCAATCCCATGTGGATCTCGATGGACGACCAGGGCGCTTCATCCTCACCGGATCCCAACAGTTTGGACTTTTATCCAAGATCAGCCAGTCCCTGGCCGGAAGAACCGGGATCATCCAGTTGCTTCCCTTTTCAATGGCGGAACTGGAAACAGCAAACATCCTGACGAGCGACCTGAACGGCCTGCTTTTTAAAGGCATGTATCCGCCTGTCTACGACCGGGATATCCCGCCGCCGAACTGGTATGCGGCATATATGATGACCTACATCGAGCGTGATCTCAGGCAGTTGATCAATGTCCGCGATTTAAGCATGTTTCAGCGCTTTGTGCGCATGTGCGCCGCCAGGACCGGACAATTGCTGAATTTATCATCCCTGGCCAACGACTGCGGGATCACCCACAATACGGCGCGAGCCTGGTTTTCCGTTCTTGAAGCCAGTTATCTTGTCTTTGCGCTTCCGCCGTACTATCGGAATTTCAGCAAACGGCTGGTCAAGACGCCGAAAATCTATTTTTACGATACCGGCCTTGTCGCCTGGTTGCTGGGGATTCAAAATCCAGAACAACTCTCCATTCATCCTATGCGAGGGGCCCTCTTTGAGGCTCTCATCATCGCTGAGCTGATTAAAAACAGGCAAAATCAGGGGATTCCCGGAAACCTGTATTTCTGGAGAGACAGCACCGGCAACGAAATCGACGTGATCATAGAGGCGGGCGACAAGATGATGCCATTGGAAATCAAATCCGGCCAAACCGTCACACCGGACTTCTTCACCGGTCTGCAGAAATGGTTGAAACTTTCAGGCAGTGAAAAAGGATGGCTTGTTTATGGGGGCCGACAACCACAAACCCGTCAGAACGTCGAGGTGATTCCCTGGCGGCTCCTGCCACGATCGATGGATATTTGAATCGCTTGGCATGACCCATGAATCGCGGGACATGCCCCGGAGAATAGGGGGACATGGGAATCGCGGGACATGACCCGATTTCGCAGAAATCGGGATCGTGTACCAAGATTCCATTCCAGGCAATATGGGGGACATGATCTAATCGTGTCCCCCTATTATCGGATTACAGCGGAATCACGTTCCAAGATTCACAGTCCCCATAATTAAGTAAGGTGTCCCCATAATTCCACTTTGCGGAAAAGTCTTGACGATTGTGCAATATGCTGCTAAAAAGTCGCCCATGAAGCGTTATCTCTACGATCCGATCAAAACAGACCTCCCCAGGAAAATGGTCATGCTGACGGGCCCCCGGCAAATTGGGAAAACCTGGCTTGCCAAAGAACTGATGACCGAATTCAAGCGTCCCCAGTATCTCAATTACGACCATGTGGACGATGCCGGGATCATCCGCTCCCATTCCTGGCCTGCCAATGCCGACATGCTCGTTCTGGATGAGATCCACAAGATGAACGGGTGGAAGATGTTCGTCAAGGGCATCTATGACACCCGCCCCGAACATCAGGCCATCATGATCACCGGCAGTTCCCGGTTGGACACGTACCGTCAGTCCGGCGAATCCCTCGCAGGCCGTTATTTCCATTTTCGCCTGCATCCGATTACCGTCCGGGAGCTTCAGGATTCCCTGTCGCCTGATGAAGCGCTGGCGCAACTGAACCGTCTGGGCGGATTTCCCGAGCCGTTTCTGACGGGTTCGGAGACCGAGGCCGCGCGGTGGCGCACTCAGTATTACACGGATCTGATTCGGGAGGACATCCTCGAATTCGGCCGACTCCAGGAAATCCGCGCGATGCGCCTGCTGTTGGAATTGCTGAGATCGAGGGTCGGGTCGCCACTGTCCTACACGTCGGTTGCCGGCGACCTGCAGATTGCTCCGAATACGGTGCGCCGCTACATCGACATTCTGGAGAACCTGTACATCATCTTCACCGTGCGCCCCTTTCACGCCAACGTGGCGCGGGCCATCCTGAGGGAGCCGAAAGTCTATTTTTACGACAGCGGCTTCGTGAAAGGCGATGAGGGGGTGCGGCTGGAAAATACCTGCGCGGTCTGCCTGCTGAAACATGTCCAGTACCGGCAGGATCTGGCGGGGGAAGACATGACCCTGAATTATATCAGAACGAGGGACGGCAAAGAGATCGATTTTGCCCTGACCAGGGACGGAAAGGCGACGCATCTGATCGAGGTAAAGCTGTCAGAGGATGCACCGTCGCCGGCCCTTCGCCTGTTCGCGAAGAAGACGCCGGAGGCCGCGGCATGCCAACTGGTCCAGAATCTGCGGCGGGAACAGCAGCGGGACGGCGTCGCCATCCTGATGGCTGCGAAGTGGCTCGCCGGGTTATCCGCATAGGCAAATAATCATTTTACACCCAAAATCAGCTTGGGGGAATCGCGGGACATGACCCGGAGAATAGGGGGAGACTGATCCAATCGTGTCCCCCTATCTTCTCTGATTTCGAAGAAATCGGGATCGTGTACCAAGATTCCGTCCAGGTAATATGGGGACATGATCTAATCGTGTCCCCATATTACGAATTACAGCGGATCGTGTACCCAAGATTCCAGCCCAATAATTAAGTAAGGTGTCCCGTAATTATCAGAACAGCCAGCCACGCTGCCTGTCCGAACGGTCTTTCCGGATATTTTCCTGAACGGTTGCGATTTTTTCTTCCAGCGCCTTTGCCCCGTCCTCATCCCCGCCCTGCCGGCGCAGAATGGACGTCAACTGGTAGTAGGGAATCAGTTCCGGATTTCCGGGGTGATAATAGTAAACCATCCCTGCCTTCCAGGACGCTCAGGGCCTTCCGGCTTTGCCCTGACTGGGCCAGGTAGCGTCCATACTCGGTCCGGCCTTTTAAAAACAGGGGATCCACCTGCAGGGCCTTCTCAAAGGCGCCCGCAACCACGTTCATCTCTGCACCCATGGATTCCTCCAGAAGTCCGCGGATGAGGTAGGTCTCCGGCCGGTAGGGATTCAATTTTTCCGCCCGCTGTAGATACTCCCTCGCCTGAGCGTAAATTTCGCGATTGGTTTCACTCGATCGCCTCGTCGTAACCCGCCGGTTTCATCAGGCTTCCCAGCAGATAGGCGTGGGAATACAGGGGGTTGTCGTAGGAGCTCCAGAGCTTGCCGGCAAGATCGTAGCTGCGTGCTGCACCGGGAAGGTTCTTTTTTGAAAACAGTTCATTGCCCTTTTCACTATAGTAATAGGATAAACCCATGAAGAGGAAAGAGGACAGGAGCGTCCCGCCCGCCAGCAGCAGGCACGTCCTGAACACGGCAGTCCGGACCTTCAGGCGCTCAGGAAGAACCAGCCGCCATTTTCTCGCGGCGCTCAGCATGTCCAGCCTGCCCAGCATCACGCCCGCCAGGATCATGGTGGGCATGGAGTAGAAATTGAAGTCAAAAAAGGTATGGATTCCCAGCGCCATCAGGCCTGCAAACAGGGACAGGGCCTCAAGTTTTCTTGCCGGGGACAATTCCTCCGCCTTCATCGTCCTGTAAAACGCAACGGCGATGGCGGACATGAGCCCCAAGCAGAATGATCATCAGGGGGAGTCCCCCCTCAATCCAGAGCTGCAGATAATCGTTGTGGGCAAAATATCCGCCGCTGGTATCGAGCGGTGAGCGGTAGGGCGGCCACAGAAGCACAGTAGGTTCCCAGCCCTGTTCCCCAAAGCGGATAATCCCGGATCATCTGCAGGCATCCCTGCCAGATGAGAAACCGGTCCTTTCCGGCAGCGAAGGGCTGTTCCAGGCTCATCACCCGCTGGCTCAGCCCGGTCATGGTGGCCGACGGGCTCACCAGTTCCGCACAGACGAAGGCCAGCACAAGCGTCACCAGAAGCGTTACGAGGGTGCGACGGCTGGCTTTCAGATAATGGGCAATGGCGAAAAACAGCAGCATCGCAAGAAACAGACTAAGAAAGACGCCGCGGCTCTGAATGATGTCCACAACAAAGGTCAGAAAAAAAAGGAACGCAAGGAGCAGGTAGCGGGTCCTTTTTTTTTCTTCGGGCAGGATGAAAAACAGGCCGCTCAGGACAAAAACCAGCAGGACCAAAAAAGATCCCAGCAGGTTCTTGTAAAGAAAAAGACCGTTGGGAAGGGTCTCAAGGACAAAGAACTGGTAAAGGGCCAAAAGACCCTGAAGCCCGCCGGAGACGAAGGCCGCCCCCAGCAGGGCGGTGTAGAGGGCCTCCTTCCGGGGCGCCAGGATAAAAATCCCGCAGGCCAGGGCGGCGGCCGCCAGCCACCAGGCGGTGATGATGCTCAGGTAAGGGATCCGGGACCACAGGATGGAGATGAACAGCCACAGGGCCAAGACCAGCATCAGAAAAGTTACCGCGGAGCATTCGATTTCTTCTTTGCCCCCGTAGGCAAACCAGAGAGCGCCGGCCAGGGCCAGAACCAGGCAGATCTGTGTCCCCAGAAAGGCATAAAATTGCTGGCCGTTGAAGAAAAAAGAAAAGAGGAGGGCTGAAACCAGGAAGAACGCCGGGACGGCTGCCTGTTTGGAAGGGTATGGGCTGGGCATGGCGCAGGACGTCCTCAGATATAATAAAAAGAGGGCGGGGAAACATCAGTCAACCCTCAGTTTCCCCGCCCGGATGTTTCAGTTATTCCGCTTAATAGATACAATATACTTT
>CAVUOQ010000018.1:0-107718 GCA_963743175.1 uncultured delta proteobacterium
ATGCCTAAGTTCTGTTAAAATATAACGTATCCGAAACCTGTCACCACGATGGCCCTTCAAAATGCGAAAAGATGCATATTTGTAGCATTAAACTTTCCAGGGAGATGAAATTATGGATAATGAAACAATTTTTTTGAAGCGTGAGGAGTTATACAAACTGGTTTGGTCTGAGCCTGTATCCAAGCTTGCACGGGGATACGGACTGTCTGATCGTGGTTTGGGGAAAATCTGCAAGAGGCTGGAAATACCCGTGCCCGGCAGAGGATATTGGCAGATGAAGAAGAAGGGGTTGAAGATACCGGTGCCCCCTTTACGACCGACAAAGAAATTAAATGCCACGGGTGCATATATACACAGAACGTCAAAGCCCCGGATAGATGGCGAACAAGACCACGAAACATGTGACTTAATCACAGCCGAGAAACTACCTGAGAACAAAATCACGGTTCCGCCTTCATTGGATTCCCCTCATTCCCTGATAGCGATCACCCAAAAGAGCCTGATGGGGGCTAAGGTCGATAATAGAGGTATGAAACAGCCGAGGGCACGAGGATGCCTTGATATACACGTGGGGCAGGATAGTATTGATCGGGCCATTCTCATTATGGACACGCTTGTTAAAGCCTTGGAGACCAGGGGATTCGATATATCTGTTGCCAAAGAGCCGCCGTTTTCCACATCCGTATCGGTCATGGATGAAGTTATAAAATTCGCCCTCAATGAAGACCTCAACCGTACCGAGAGGAAATTGACCACCGCCCAGATGAAAGAAAAGGAAAAGCATCCCTGGATGTATCGGACACCCGAGTATGACTATTCTCCAAACGGGATATTATTACTGAAGATTAAGAACGATGATGCGTTGAATACCCGAAAGACATGGTCCGATGGAAGGAGACAGCGGCTGGAGGACTGCCTGAATTCTTTTGTTGGAGGTTTGATCAAGGCAGCCATAGCCATAAAGCATCTGCGCGCGGAGAGGGAACGGCGGGAGCTTGAATGGCAGGAGCAAAGGCGGCAGTGGGAAGAATCGGAGAGGATCAGACGGGAGGAAGAGGAAAGGCTGAAAGTCCTGGACAGGGAGGTTGCGTCTTGGCATCGAAGCCAGAAGATCCGTTCATATATCGATGCCGTTAAGAAATGGGGGATTCAGAAATACGGAGAAATAAAACCGGACAGCAATCTCCATCAATGGCTTACGTGGGCTACCCAGCAGGCAGACCGTCTTGACCCATTGGTCGAATGATCTCTTTCTGAGAGTGCTTCGTTGACAGGTTCCCCTTTTCCCTCTTTTGAGGATTGATATTTTGAGGAATAAATGTCAAATTTAAAACCACAGAGGTTAAAATATGGGGGCATTTTTGGGGGTACGTTGAAAAATCGAATTGAGATAAAAGAAAATAATTCAGTTAGTTATGTATTCCGTTCGACTCCCGCCGCCCCATTACCATTATTCCGTGTAAAATCAATAACTTAATGTTGTAAATATTGCAGGTTCGCGCTATTTTACGGTATAGCCGCGGGCATCAAGGCAGGCGCCCATCGCCCTTTGATAGTCCGTGCGCTTCTGGTTCGCCTGAGCTTCGGGCATACCACCAGTCGGCTGAGTCGGGTCGTAGTCTGTCTGGCTCGCAGCCCAACGGTGGCACTCATAGCGATCCGTTGCCTGCTGCTGTTCACTCTGGCCTTTACGGGGATAGATGAACGGCTGGTCTGCCGTCGGGGGTGACTGACTGACATCACCCTTCGGTGGCTCCACGACGACATAACCGCGTTGGCCATGCGTGTAATAGACATTGTTGGCATAGTAGTAAGGAATACCGCCTAACCAGACCGTCGCGTAATAGGGAGGCAAGAAGGGAACAACCATGCCGAAGGGAGGCGCAACGATGACAAATCGCGGCCCCGCCGGGCGGTACCAGGCGCCTCCGTGAAAATAGTATCGTGCGTTGCCGTGAACCACCACCCGGTGGCCGCTTGGCAGCACTTCGATGTACTGACCGCGAGCCGGGTAGTAATGGTTATGGTTGTAACGCGAGTCCTTGTATTCTTTATGGCGGAAACCGCGCTCGTCCGAGTCCCCTCGTCCTCTTCCCCGCTGATCCGCGCTCACCCCCTGCGTAAAGCCCAGCAATAGGACTGCCGACAAGACTGCCAACATAATGCCGGTCACAAAATGCCGATTCGTATTGCGAAGATATGACATGGCTACTGCCTCCGTAAAATCAAACATAGATTCTTTGTGTTCCTCATTGCACGCTGTAGCCGCGGCCTTCGAGGCAAGCAGACATCGCACGCCGGAAGTCGTATTCTTTGCCCTCAAGCTGAACATTGTGCGACCGATCACCCCTGGCATAGGCTTCCTCCAATTGCCTGGCGGATTCCTGCCTGGCCGAATCTGATGCAGCGCCGGCAACAGCACCCCCGGCTGCTCCGATCAATGCACCCCCCGCAGCATGTCTCGGTCCGGCAATGAGTGCGCCAAGCACCGCACCGGCAATAGCCAGAGCGACGGTATCATATCCAGGTGGGGGCATCGGCACCACCCGGACGCGCTGCACAGGGGGAATGGACGAAAGACTCGGATCGAAGCCCGTCTGTTTCATCGCCCAGTTGTAACATTCGTAGTGGTCACGAGACTGCTGCGCGGTTGTCTGGCCTGCTTTCGGGTAAAAAAAGACCTGGGTACGGAAGGCCCTTGAGTCCCCGCCGTTATTTTCAGGTATGGATCGTGAGACATCGCGGTAAGGCGCCGGATAACATGCGACCAGCGAAAGAACTGTCAAGAGAAGCAGAAGCCGAAGGCCGGCTCGTGATACCCATTGTTTCGGTCCATTTTTGACTATCGTCGCCTTGCAACCGAACGTCATCATTTACATTCTCCTTCTTCATTGAAAGCAACAAGGACTCTCGCCACGAAGAAAATGGCTGTTCTCGTTACTGTAAATTTTTTTAATGGCTTTTTCTTTTCTTATATCAAAAAAGCAAGGGATGTGCCAATCCTATCATATTACAGCGTAAACTATTGATTTCAAATTAATATATCCGGTTTAAGAGAGATCGTGGAAATTCTCTTCCGGGGAAAAGATGGGTAAAAAATATACGATTATCATATCCACTTGGGAATAAATTATCCACCTGCCAGTGGAAAGTCAACGGAATTAAACTTGGACACAGGCGTCAGAAGTCAGAATAGCCAATATATGGTTTCTATGCTGCCTTGGCTGTCTTTCTGATTTTCAGAGCCTGCGAAATCTTTTCCAGCATGTCCTTTTCCCGATCGCTGTACATGCCGTCCGCCAATGCAATGCGCCGGACCAGCCCGATGGTTTCCAACCGATCGGCGTCCCTGGAAATAAGGATAGACATGGCCTTGATCGCCCTTTCTTGATCGGTTTCCAATATTCTGGCTTGGGTCCGGACCATCCGCTTGAAGTCTGCAGGTCTTATTTTCTGCAGGACCCGGTGGGTCTGTACCATATCCAGGGCTATGCTATAATGCCGCCGGCTGATCGTGGGGGTGGAACTTACCATGGCAACAATTCCGCGGATAAGCCCCTCGGCAAACCCGCCTTCTTCCGGTGCGGGCAGCGGTTTTCCCGAGGCAACGGCCTGTTCCTCCTGAGCCGCTTGCCCGGACCGCCCATTCGCACCATCAACCGGCGTAAGGAAAGCGTGGAAAAAATCATTGTCGTAAATCAGTTGAAACATCAGCTCCAGACGACGATCCCGCGTATCACGATAGAGATTGAGAGCGCCTTTGACATAATCTGAAAAAATTCTTTCCGCGGCCAAAAATGGATTATCCGCAGCAACGGGTTTCCGGTGGGTTCTTGCCAGTTCGGCAAAAGGTTTGAAAGGCTTTAAAAACGGATTCATATCGGATATCATATACCGTTGAACACGGAGAGGATGAAGCCAGCGCATCATTTCACCGGATAATTCCGTCGTACCCATCCTGATCCAGGGCCTCAGGAAAGTCCCATACATTTTTTCATTCCACGCGGATACGGCATTGACAACCTCAAAATTTTTCTCGTGCTCCATTCCGTCGCTCATGGCCGTAATGTCCGCCAGGGTGCGTTCTTCAAATTGAGCGACGAAATCTCCTGCCTTGACATCTCCATCGATTACCATTTCATAGAGACCGGGGGGGAGATAATCGATCATATCGAAGTGGCCGATAATTTTGTCATGTTCTTTCCTGGCCACGCTGGCCGAGACAAAAATGCCCAGATGACCGATGTTTTCGTGAATGATATAGATAATGACCTGGCCGGCCTTCCTGATTTCTTCCACGGAACCGTAAACGCGCGGGATCCAGTTGAGAGCCTGCTGCGGCGGCGTAATGTTGTCGCCACGGGAAGCAAAAACGAGAATCGGGCTTTCAATGTTCCGCATGTCAATCGTTTCACCCGGATGCAGTTCCAGCTTTCCCCTCTCCAGCTTGTTGCCCACAAACAGGTTGCTCACAATAAAATGAATCTCCTGCTCGGACATCATATAAAAGCCGCCCCACCATTTTTCGAACTTTAGATACCTTTCCTCTTCCGTATCCACCTGCGCGTAGAGGTTATATTTTTTTGTCCAAAGCGTGTTCGCCGGGTTCAGGGACTCGAAATTGGCGACAAGATTGGCGCCGTCGAACTTACCGTTCCCCAGATCGCTCAGAAGCATGTTGAGCCATACGCCGCCCAGGAGTCCTCCTTTGTATCGCATGGGATTGGCGCCTTCGACACCCGCCCAATAGGAAAGGGGGGCGCCGTTGAGAACCAGGGGACCCGTGATATCCGGCCTGTCCGCGCATAGAAGCGCAGCAGCCCATCCGGCCTGACAGTTGCCCATGATAACCGGGCTGTCGGAATAGGGATGCAGTTTGGTAATTTCTTCAATAAACTTTACTTCCGCACGCTCGACATCGGCCAGTGTCTGCCCGGAAAAAGGTTCCGTATAAAAAAGAATAAAGTAGACGGTAAATCCGTTGTCAAGGGCCATGCCTACTTCCGAATCCCGGCTGGAACCGCCGATTCCGGGGCCATGACCGGCTCTCGGATCGATTATGACGATAGGCCGCTTCGGCAATTCTGGGTGTTTTATCGCTTGATGACGCCTTTCACTGTCTCCAAGCGTTTTTTTCTTCTCTCTCCGGTCCGCGATACGAACCAGGGCATAATTGACGGGTCGCGAAAAATGGCGCCCATCCAGGATCATTTCGTAATTGAATACCAGAACAGGCGGCTGTCCACTTCGCAGGTGTTCGATGTAGGTGTTGCCGCGTTTTCTGAGGATATCCATGTATATGGCAGACCGTTGGGCGGCATCTGCGCCGTATGCAACTGCGTCATCGATCCATTTCCAGGCAGACTTCCCTTGTTCCGTCAGGTTCTCGGTTCCCATAAAAACTCCTTACATTTATTGTCAGTCCCTCTGTCAGATGAGGCCTAAGTTTAATTTATATAGTATTATTCAATTATTCTCAAATCTTTAGTGGAGGTGATGTCGTCATCGTCATTGAAGCCAATCGCCATCCCCTCATCTGTTGATCTGATGATGCGCCCCGTGACGATTATGACCGTGGCGCGATCGGGAGGGGTTTGTGTTTCAGGCTCCGAGAAAATCTCCCGTTTAATTGACTCGCAGGTTGAATTCCTGCAATTTTATGATAGAAAAGACGCATCTCATTTGAATGATTTATCTTGGGGTGCCGTTTGGAACAAAACTTTGCTTTTTCAGCGCTGGATCGCCACTTTGCCCGATTCATGACATCTCTTAACGGCAGGGAAGCGCCTGAATTGTACCACGCATCAGCCCTTCTGAGTCATCATGTTGCGCAAGGGCATGTCTGCCTCGATTTGAGAATATGGGAACGTCAGCAGATCATTGCCGTCAACGAATGCAGCGACGGTTTTACAACGCCGAAGCTGACAGACTGGCGAAAGCGGCTTACAGACTGTCACGTCGTGGGCATGCCGGGGGATTTCAAACCGCTCATTCTGGATGATCATTCCCGCCTTTATCTTTACCGTTATTGGGAGTACGAGCGCATTCTGACGGAGCGAATCAGGCGTGCTGCGCTTTATCCGTCCGGGTCCATGATCCGTATCCCTGATAAACACTGCGTCGCCCGACTCTTTCCCGCAGTGTCCGGGCAGGAGCCCGACTGGCAGAAAATCGCGGCGCTGGTTGCCTGCCTCAAGTCATTCCTGGTGATTTCCGGCAGCCCCGGAACGGGTAAAACGACCACGGTTGCCGGAATCCTGGCCCTTCTTCTGGAGCAGGCCCCGTTAAAAAAACAGAGAATTGCCCTGACCGCGCCGACCGGCAAGGCCGCTGCCAGGCTTCAGGAGGCGATCCGTTCGGCCAAAGAGACGCTCGCCTGTGACCCCTTCATCAAGGCGTGTATTCCGGAAAAAGCCTCAACCGTTCACCGGCTTCTGGGCAGCCTCCCCGGATCTCCCTATTTCCGCCATCATGAAAAAAATCCTCTGCCCGTCGATATAGTTGTGGTTGACGAAGCATCCATGCTGGACCTTCCCCTGTTGTCAAAACTGGTCCAGGCCATGCCGGAAGAAAGCAAATTGATCCTGCTCGGAGACCGGAACCAACTGGCTTCCGTGGAGGCCGGCGCCGTTTTAGGCGATCTTTGCGGGGAATCCCCGGCAAATCTCTTTTCCCGTGAATTGATTAACGAGATCATGCCCCACGCAGACGATCAGCTATCCGGGCATGTCATGCAGGCGGAAGCGCCGGGTATTCACGATTGCATCGTTGAGCTCCGGAGGAATTACCGTTTCACGGATCAGAGCGACATCGGCCAGGTCAGCACAGCCGTTAACCGGGGGGAGGGGACGCAGCTCTTGACGGCGCTGAAAGCGCGCACATTTAAGAATGTTGTCTGGTCCTCTTTACCAAAACCCGATGAAATTGAAAGAATTCTCGAACCTTACATCCTGAATGGATTCAGGAGTTATCTGGACCTGATTCACGCTGCAGGCGCATGGAATGATATTTTTACAGCCTTTGAGAGCTTCCGGATCTTGTGCGCCCTCCGGCAGGGTCCTTTCGGCGTCACGGCCATCAATCAGCGGATCGAGCGCATTCTCGAAGCGGAACGTCTCATCAGCGGGAGCCGGCCCCATTACTGCGGCCAACCCGTGATGATCACTCGCAATAACGCCCAGCTCCGGCTTTACAATGGAGATGTCGGCCTGATTCTTGCCGATCCTGACAAGAATGGTGAGCTGTCGGCAGTTTTCCCTGAGGGCGCCGGTCAGTTCCGGCGGTTTTCTCCCCAACGCCTGCCCGAATATGAAACGGTTTATGCCGTGACGGTCCACAAGAGCCAGGGATCCGAGTTTGATACGGTCCTGCTGATTCTTTCCGATTACGATGCGCCCATCCTGACACGCGAACTCATTTATACGGGAATCACCCGGGCGCGCAAACAGGTCATGCTCTGGAGCGACGAAGGTGTTTTCGTTTCAGCAGTATCCCGCTGTATCCATCGGACTTCCGGCTTGCGGGATGCCCTATGGCATCATTCCCGGTCAATCTCAGATAATCTTGACAATTTAGGGACAATCAATTAGCATGCGCCCCAAAATGGTCAGACGGAGGCAAGCCATGATCGGTGTTTTGATAACCACCCACGGCAATCTGGGCAGTGAGTTCATGAAGGTCGCGGAAATGATCAAAGGGACGCTCAAAAGCGTCATGCACATTTCCATGGACCAGACGATAGGGATGGAAGAGCTGAAAAAGGAAATCACAGCGGCAATCAAGAAACTGGATCAGGGACAGGGGGTTTTGATTCTAACCGACCTGTTCGGCGGGACTCCCTCCAACCTGTCCCTTTCCCTGCTCAAGGAAGGCAAGGTGGAAGTGGTAACCGGCGTCAATCTCCCGATGCTGCTCAAGCTGACCGATATCAGAGAGAACAATGAATCTTCAGGATTTTGCCATCCATATCAGGGATTACGGAAGAAAAAATATCTATCTGGCCAGCGAGATTTTAAAAAAGAAAGTCGTCGATTGACCCTTCCACGCGACACCGGGTGCCAGCGGCAACCCGCCCATAACCCGGCAAACCGTGAATCATATCATAGCTAAGGTGTACATGGATGGATATTGCGCTCGTGCGTGTTGATAATCGATTGGTTCACGGTCAAATTCTGGAGGCATGGGTTCCCTTTCACAAAATCATCCACGATCGTCATTGTCGACGACCATGTGGCCAGCGACTTGTTCAGAGAAACAGTTATTAAAATGGCGGTGCCGCGCGAGATCGAAGTGATCATCAGCAATGTCGAAGATTTCGCAAACCAGTTTTAAATACACGCAGAGGACACGGGAGAAAGGCCATTGTCCTTTTTTCTTCAATTGCTGACGCCCTGAGAGCTTTCCAGGGGGGGTTTGCCTTTGACAGACTCAACATCGGCAATGTCTACTCTGAAGAATGTCTCAAGCAGTGTTCACCCTCCGTGATGCTTGATGAAGAAGATGTTAAAACGATCAGGATCCTTCTGGACGAAGGCGTCAACATCGATGTCCGGTGTGTACCAAGGGAGAAGCCGATCGATATCCGTAAAATGCTCACGATGATCGGCGCCTGATAGCATCGATCGCCCGAAGCCATTTTTCAACGGTCTCCATTATGATTGACTTGTAAACATCAAGAATTCCCCCCCCCTCGACGGGGGAGGGTTCGGGTGGGGGTGGTCAATGACCGGATTCACATGTCTCTTCCCCTTCATCCCCTCCCGCCAGGGGAGGGAAATGGATTTTTCAACGGTCTCCGTTATAATGTTGTCAAGAACGCTCATGGGTTTATCATGGTATGGAAAGTGATGATGGTTTCCCTGGCGGGCGGGATCCTCTGCCTGGACCGGATTTTTCCGCAGGTGATGATATCGAGACCGGTCGTCGCGGGCCCGCTGGTGGGATGGATTCTCAACGATCCTTACACAGGCTTTCTCTGCGGCGCCCTGATTGAATTGCTCTGGATCGACCGCCTGCCTATCGGAACCTACGTCCCCCCAATGATACCATCACCACCGTTATTATCACGGCAGCGGCGATCATCGCCGGCGGTCATCTGGGACACCCATCCCGGGAACTCACCGTCTTTACATTGCTTGCTCTCCTGCCCCTGGGTTACGCGGGGCAGCAGCTCGACACCTGGATTGATCCGCTCTAATGACCGGAGTGCGAAAAACGCCGTCAGCCTGGCGGACAGGGCCGATGTCCGCGGTATCGAAAGGCTGCACCTGCAGGCCCTTGTGAGATCTTTCGTCTTATCCGCAATGGTCATAGGCATCGCCGTCACGACCGGATCATGGATGCTCATCGGTGTCTTTCCCGTGTTACCGCCGTTTGTCCACAAGGCCCTGACGCTCAGTTATTATTTCATCCCCCTGCTGGGAATTGCCGTCGCCCTGACGACCATCAAGCGAAAGGGTGCGATCAGCCTCTTTTGTGCGGCGTTTGTGGCGATGCTGATTATATGGGAATGGACATATGGCTTTCCCCGGTGAGCCTTTGCATGATATTGAGATTCGGGAGATGACCCTGGACGATGTGCCTGACGTGACGGCGCTCGATCGCACGGCGGGTCCGAATCCATGGACAGAGGATATCTTCCGGCGTGAGCTGCAGATATCCATCTCTCATACGCTGGTGGCCGTCGGCAGGCAGGAGCAGGGCGATCAGATCGCCGGCTTTATCACCTTCTGGATGGTGGCAGACGAGGTGCAGCTCCATAAAATCGTCGTCAGACGGGAACATCAAGGGCAGGGCATCGCCAGAAAACTCTTTCAGGCGATGACGGACCAGGCATTGGCATGCGGTCTGTCCCGGGCGACACTGGAGGTTCGACGCACCAATGAAGCGGCCATAAAACTTTATGAAACATTCGGCTATCGGGTCACCGCCGTCAGAAAGGGCTATTACGGCGGAGCCGGGGGAGATGCCCTGATGATGTCTGCGGAGCTCCGGCCTGCCGCTTTGTTGAAGCATTAAAGGAATGGATATTCACATGCAGCATGGCAAATTCGTCATGATGGGTTCTGTCGAGTCGAACAGGGAAGTACAGGACGGGCATTTTCTGATGTCGGTTCGCCTGCCGCTTGCATTTGCCACGCCGCTTCCCGGTCAGTTTGTCCTGATCCACCTTAAAAACAGGGGGGACATACTCCTGGGAAGGCCCTTCAGCATCAGCGGTTTTCACCGCCATGCGCACCATGTTCAAATCGAGATACTCTATCGCGTTGCCGGTCAGGGCACGCGCCTGTTCGCACGGCTCAGGGCCGGGGATGATCTGGACATTTTAGGCCCGCTCGGGCATCCCTTTGAAATTCCCAGGGGCATAAAGAATGTGATCCTGGTTTCCGGCGGCATCGGCATTGCCCCGATCCGTTATTTGCTGACTTCCATCCGGGCGATGGGGTTGGAGCGTGCGCTCAGGACTGATGTTTACATGGGGGCGAAAACAGTCGATGAACTTCTCGAACCGGAGGCCATCCGGTTATTGTGTGATGATCTCCAGGTGTGTACGGATGATTGCAGCATGGGCCACCCCGGCCTCGTGACGGAGCCTCTCGAAAAGGCATTAAAATCTTATTCCCTGAAAGACACCTTGGTCTGCGCCTGCGGCCCCCTCGGAATGATCCGGCGATTATCGGAAATTCTGACCCGGCACCCGCTTGCCTGTCAGGTTTCCCTGGAAGAACGTATGGCCTGCGGCGTCGGCGCCTGCCTGGGGTGCGCCGTTGCCGTCCGGGGACAAAACGGAGAAAAACAATACCAGCGGGTCTGCCGGGAAGGGCCCGTCTTCAATCTCAGGGATATCTTATGGGAATAGATCAGAAGATTCTTCCGCCGGATCTGGCGGTTCATGTCGGGGGCCTGAAACTGAAGAATCCGGTCATGACCGCTTCCGGGACCTTTGGATACGGCGAGGAATACGCACCCTATCTGGACCTGAATCAACTGGGGGCCATTGTTGTCAAGGGGCTCTCGCTTGAGCCCCGTATGGGGAATCCCCCGCCCAGGATCATGGAAACGCCCTGCGGGATGCTCAATGCCGTGGGTTTGCAGAATATCGGCGTACAGGCGTTCATCCGGGACAAGCTGCCCTTTCTAAGGCAGTTTGACGTACCTGTCATCGCCAATATTTACGCTGAATCCGTGGATGAATTTCCAATGCTTGCAGGAATTTTAAGTGAGGCGCCGGGTGTCCATGCGCTGGAAATCAACATCTCCTGTCCGAATGTTAAAAAAGGGGGGATCGCCTTCGGGACCGATCCGGAGATGGCCGCCGACGTCACCCGCCGGGTCAAAACTGAGACAGACTTGCCCGTGATCGTCAAGCTGACGCCCAATGTGACGGATATCGCCCTGATTGCTCAAAGCGTGGAAGCGGCGGGTGCGGATGCCGTCTCTCTGATCAACACGATTACCGGCATGTCGGTGAATGTGGAAACAAGAACCCCGCACCTCAAGAACATTACGGGCGGCCTGTCGGGACCGGCCATCAAGCCGGTGGCCCTGCGCATGGTCTGGCAGGTCGTCAACCGCGTCTCCATTCCCGTGATCGGTCTCGGCGGGATTATGACGGCGGACGACGCGCTGGAATATCTCATCGTCGGCGCCCGTGCCGTCCAGGTCGGCACGGCCAATTTTATCAATCCGCGTGCCATTCCGGATATTGTCGAAGGCATTGAAATATATCTGCAAAAACATAAAATGACCCATATCCGGGAACTGATCGGATCACTGAGAACGGGGTAAAAACATATGGGCCATGCAGAAATCATCGCAGAGGGAATCTATCTGATCGGCGGGCCGAACATTTCCCGGTCCGATGACGCCACGGTATTTATCATTGATTTTAAGGATGAGCTTGTCATGATCGATGCCGGAGCCGGCGGCAGCTCCCGGATTCTTCAAAAAAACATGGAAACGCTGGGACTGGACCCGAAGGCCATCTCCACGCTGATCCTGACGCACTGTCATATCGATCACATTGGTTCGGCCCCGTGGTTCCGGGACCAATTCGGCTGCCGGATTGTCATGCATGACCTGGACGCCGATGCCGTCGAGCAGGGGGATCCCGTCATGACGGCGGCCAACTGGTATGAAACAACCTTTCCACCCACCCGGGTGGACAGAAGACTGACGGGCGATCATGAAAGCATGCGTTTCGGGGAGCAGGAGCTGCACTGCCTGCACACGCCCGGCCATACGCCGGGTTCTATGGCCGTTTATCTTGACCGCGCCGGGAAGCGGATTCTGTTCGGTCAGGATATTCATGGACCCTTCATGTCCGGTTTCAGGTCCAGCATTGAAGACTGGAAAAAATCCATGGAAAGCTTGATAGCCCTGCAGGCGGATATCCTCTGTGAAGGACACTTTGGGATCTTCCAGCCCGGGGATAAAGTGGAACAGTACATCCGGAGTTATTTAAAACAGTATTGATGACTTCGTAAAAAGTCAAGATTCCCTCCCCCTCGACGGGGGAGGGTTCGGGTGGGGGTGGTAAATGGCGGGAAATTTGAGGTCTGCCCGTTGAAAGACAGAACCCGTGATTATGTGTTAGGAATCCAGGAAGATGGCGATCGTCAGGTCACGCTTTTCCTTTCCGGCCGGATGGACCTGAAGGCGCTGGAAAGCCTGAACGCCGACCTGGAGTCCTTATGGAAGGACAGATCGCCCGTCCGGATCACCGCAGATCTCTCCGGTGTGCAATCCATGGATAGCGCCTGCGCCATGATTCTGCTGCGCTTTGAAGAAAGAGCAAAGGCAGCCGGCATCCCCTTTGAATTTGTGCACGTCAGTGAGCAACTGGTGGGGATCATGAACCTGCTGAATATGAAGGCCCTGAAAATTGAGCCGTTGATTCAGGAAAAGGGATCGGAAGGTATTTTCTATCTCCTGGGAGAAGCGGCTGAAAGGCAGTTCAAGGATTTCCGGCAGGTGATGACGTTCGTCGGCGAACTGCTGACCGCCTTGATTCATGTTGTCAGGAATCCCCTGGCCGTCCGCTGGGACGCCGTATTCGTGTATATGAGAAAGGTCGGCGTGGAGGGGTTTCCCATTGTCACGTTGATCAGCCTTTTGATAGGGGTCATCGTGGCCTTCATGTCCTCCCTGCAGTTGAAGCAGTTCGGAGCGACGACCTATGTCGCCCCGCTCGTGGCATTTGCCATGGTGCGGGAGCTGGGCCCCATGATGACGGCCATTCTGGTCGCCGGAAGGTCGGGATCGGCGTTTTCTGCGGAAATCGGTTCCATGACGATTAACGAGGAGGTTGACGCCCTGACGACCATGGGTTTCGATCCCATCCGATTTCTCGTTATCCCCAAGGTTCTGGCTTCCGTTATTGTTGTTCCGCTGCTTACGGTCTATTCCGCTTTTTTCGGAATCATCGGCGGCATGATGGTCGGCGTTCTGGGGCTGGATCTGACGGCTCACGGCTATATCCAGCAGAGCATCGACAGTTTCAAAGTGTTTGATGTCGTCTCCAGCCTGATCAAATCGATGGTCTTTGCCATCCTCATTTCCGGGATTGCCTGTCAGCGGGGATTCCAGGTCCGGGGCGGCGCCGATGCGGTCGGGGAGGCCACCACCTCGGCGGTTGTTTCGGCCATCTTCTTGATTATTCTCGCGAATTCGGCATTTGCGATTATTCTTTACTATATTCACTAACCATTGCTCTCGGGGGGCGATCTTGCGCGAAGTGGACAGGCAACCGGTCATTGTCGTTGAAAACCTCACCATGGGGTTCGGCGATGATATTATTCTAAAGGACGTCAGTTTTGAAGTATTCAAGGGCGAAATATTTGTGATTGTCGGCGGCAGCGGCTGCGGAAAAACAGTACTTATGAAGAACATGATCGGACTTTACAGACCTTCAGCGGGCAGGGTCCTGGTTGAAGGCACCGATATCAACACCGACAGCGAGAAGGCGCTGAGTCTGGTCCGGCACAGGATCGGCGTACTCTTTCAGTCCGGCGCCCTGATCGGGTCCATGAGCCTGGCCGAAAATGTCGCCCTGCCGCTGAGCGAGCAGCGGACGGTTTCACCCGCCCTGATCGACATGATTATCAAAATGAAACTGGGCATGGTTAATCTGGCCGGTTACGAAAATCACTTGCCAGCGGCGCTGTCCGGGGGTATGAAAAAAAGAGCCGGCCTGGCCCGGGCCATGGTCATGGATCCCACAATTCTTTTCTTTGATGAACCATCCTCCGGGCTGGATCCCGTCACTGCGGCGGAGCTCGATATTACGATCAAAGGCATCAATGAAGGCATGGGGACGACCATGGTCATCGTGTCCCACGATCTGGCATCCATCATGAATATTGCGCACCGCGTGATCATGCTCGACAAAAGCGAGAAAGGCATTATCGCGGAAGGCATCCCGGCCGAGCTGAAAGAAAATTCGGACGATCCACGGGTGATTCAATTCTTTAACCGTTCGCATGAAGCAGTAAAAGCGCAGGGGGCAACGCATGGCACGTAAGACATCCAAATTCGCGATCGGCATTTTTGTAACGGCAGGCCTGATTCTGGCCGTCGTCGCCATCGTCTGGCTGGGCGCCTCGACATACTTTCAGAAAGGAACGCTTTTTGTCACATATTTTGATGAGTCCGTGCAGGGGCTCTCGGCGGATTCCAATGTCAAGTACCGCGGCGTCAACGTGGGGACGGTCAGATCCATCCGGGTGGCCCCGGACAATAAACTGGTTGAAGTGGTCATGAAAATCTTGATGGAAGGCGGCAATGAAAAGAATCTCACGGCCAAGCTGAGGTCGGCCGGTTTGACCGGGATTGTTTATATCGAGCTAGACCAAAGCGTTGAAGAAGACAGCGAATTGTCTCCCAAATTTGACTTTTCTGCGCAACATCCGGTCATCCTCTCGCGACCCTCGGATTCGAAGTATATCCTTTCTATAGTGGACAAAATCGTTTCGGAATTGAGAACGATTGATATCAAAGGCATTTTTCAGGAAGTGAAAGAAATCACGGGGGGGATCAATCATTACGTGAACGGTCCCAGGATGAAAAATATTGCCGATAATCTGGAGTCCACCACGGCCAGTCTGGACCGCGCCGCCCGGCAGATAGACAAACTCACGGCGGAGGGGAAGCTGGACGACGTCCTGAAAGAGGCCAGGGGGGCCGTCGCGGACACGCGCGCCCTGATCGGCAAAATCAGGGAGGATCTTGACGCCATGAAACTGGCGGACTCCGCCGGGAAAGCGAACCAGATGTGGCCGGTGTCGATAAAAGCGTCAGGGACATGACCTTTGATCTTAAAAATACGACTGATAACCTTCAACGGGCCTCGGAAAACCTGGATATATTGATTGATAAATTACGGGATGATCCATCGGATCTGCTGTTCAGCCGGCCGCCGCCGGTATCGGAACGGGAGCGATAGAATCTGGAGATAAATTTATGAAAACGCTGATGAAATATTTTTTCATGGTCTCAATCGTTTTAAGCCTGGGTGCCTGTTCGTTTGGCGGGAAGCCTGCCGTCATGGTTGAGCAGTATGCCCTGGAATATCCGCCGCCTTCCGTTCAGAGCCTGGCCCCGCTGGATGAAGTCATCCGGCTCGAACGGTTTTCGGTGGCCCAGATATTCAATCACGTCAAGATGGTTTACCGGCAGAAGCCCACCCACTACAACGACTATGCCTATCATCGCTGGCGGGCCAATCCCGGGGATATGGTGGGCGACAGTCTCTTGCGTGATCTGCGGGCTGCGGGGATCTTCAAATCGGCATTTTCCTGGCGGGATACGGGAAGCACCCCCCTCATTTTGAAGGGCGGCGTCGGCGAATTCTACGAGAGCGATGAAAAGGACGGCAGAAAGGCGATCCTGTCGGTCCATATCACCCTGATGGACACGACATCCAGGGAGTTGACAAAACAGATCGTCTTCCAGAAGAACTACCGCTACGAAGAACCCGTCACGGAGAAGACGGTGCAGGGATTTGCCCAGGCGATGAGCCGGGCTGCGGAAAAGTTATCCGGACAGGTCATTACGGATATTCGCGAAGCGATGAAGAACAGGAAATAATACAACGGGAGGTGTGGCATGAAGGTTGTTGCGTTGAACGGAAGCGCCCGCAAGGACGGGAATACGGCGATACTGATCAATTGCGTTTTTGAGGAGTTGAAAAAAGAGGGCATCGAAACGGAACTGATCCAGATGGCGGGTAAGCCGATTCAGGGATGCATCGCCTGTTACAAATGCTTTAAAAATCAGAACCGGCGATGCTCCGTAGAGAAAGATATGCTCAACGAAATCATTGCGACCATGGAGCCGGCCGAAGGCATCCTGCTGGGGTCGCCGACGTATTTTTCCGATGTTTCCTCCGGAATGCGCGCCTTTATTGAGCGCTGCGGTTTTGTCGCCCGGGCCAACAATTACATGTTCAAGGGAAAAGTGGGGGCCGCCGTGGTGGCCGTCCGCCGCGCCGGCGCCATTCCGGCATTCAGCTCCATGAATCTCTTCCTGCACTATATGCAGATGTTCATGCCGGGCGCCAGTTACTGGAGCATCGGCGTCGGCAGAGATCCGGGGGATGTGCTCAAGGACGACGAAGGCATCCAGACCATGAAATCGTTGGGGCAGAACATGGCCTTTCTGCTCAAGAAACTGCACACATCTTGAGACCTTTAAAAATGGCTTCGCCGCCGCTCAAAATCTTTTTCGCTAAGGAGGTCAAAAAGCCTAAATATAATTGAAATCAATAAATTAAGCTAATTTCTGGAAAGTCGAAAAATCTTTGATTCGCCGCTTGCGAACCATTTTTCACCGGTTCTGCAAATCTCTCATCCTGAAAAGAGGCAGGCATTAAGCAAAATTATTATATGGAGTTAAGGAAAATAAGTGTGATATAGATACGTCAGCAATTCTGGTCATGCCAGTGGATATCTTGATAAGCAAACCGTGCATGCAGGGGGGAGCGATGACAGACGGAATCGACAACAAGGTTGATTTAAAGGAAAGCATAGTCAGCAAGATCGTATCGGTATTTGCGGATGTGCCGCCGCGAAAGGACATCATGATTTTCGTCGACGATGTTTTTGCCGAGGCAAAGGTTCGTCTGGAAGAAATGGCGAAGACAGCCAAGGCGGCTTATTATGAAGATGTTTTTGATGAACGGTTGGAGAGATTGAGAACTCTCGGGTGTCCGGCATTTATTCTTAACAAGTTAAAAACAAAAAAGGCGGATGTTGTCTCAAAGGTTTGCGCTCTGAATATACCTGATAACAGAGATTCCCTGATTCCCGTTATCTCCAGTCACTATCTGACGATCTATTCGCAGCTCGAAATGATCAATTTTAACGGAATTACAGGTGATACGGCTCTTGAATCGTCACGCATCACGAATGCATTAAAGAAAGGCATTTCGCAAAATGACAGCAAGATTTTCGATGGCATATATTTTATACTGGACATAGATGACGGGGCCAACACGGAAAAGCTGACGTGCGCGGAAGCGGATGAAAGAATCAGGGGGAAAAACCGCTTTCCATTAACAGTGGAAGAGATAATCGCCATGTTATTGCAGAGAACTGAACCGCCGGCCTGCAATCTGCTGGCAGGCGGCTCCCGATACGAGCAGGATGACAGGATCCCCTTCTGCACAACCGAAGACAATAAGACATGGTTGAAAACCTGTTTTTACAACACCATCCATCCGAATTCAGTAACTCCGTCCTGTGGGGCACGCGTTTAATCACGCAGGGGGTTAATCATTCGCATTAAAGTGTAAATCTTGTTCAAAACCATGCTCATCCTCAGAAGTCAACTGATGAGAGGATTATGATCATGGAAACTCGCAACCGATCATCTTATCCTGATTCTCCTCATCCCGGCCACGGGCATCTAATCGACTGGATCACCAAGCCTTATTCAATTGCTTCTTATACATCCGAATTTGACAATCCCATGAGGGACATGCATGAAAACCTTATTTGAAGGGAAGAAATTATATGCCGTAATAATTGCGTTTCTCTTGATTATTACCTTTTTCATCACCTTTCACATCATACGCAACCACTATCAGTATGTAGTAAAGGATACAATCGCTGAAAATAAATTAAAGGCGCGTTTCCTCTCCTCGCTCATGTATGAGCATCAGAAGGCAGCTACCAGTATTCTGGAATCCTATGCACAACGTCCCCTCTTCATCGATGCAGTGAAGAAAAAGGATTTTAATCAAGTCATCCCTCACCTGCAATCCTTGAGTAAGAATCATACTGAAATCGACGCCCTCTTTATAACGACCAATATGGAACCCTCTGGGCAAACTACCCGGTGGACAGAAAGGGATTTGGCAAGAACTTTGCCCACCGTGACTGGTATAAAGGGGTAAGCAAGAAATGGAGACCCTATATTTCTACCTGTATACCGTTTGATTGTTCTGGAAAAAGGTCTTGCTGTTGCCGTATCCGTACCGGTATTCGACAGAAAAGGCAAGGTCATCGGGATACTGGGTGGCGCCCAGCGCACCTCCTTCCTCGCCACCTTCATCAAGGAAAATATAACAGATCCCGAAAAGAGTATTACCCTCCTCGACCAGGAAGGAAACATCATATTCAGTAATGCTGTTCCCTATCAGGAGAACATAACGAAATACCCTGACGCGCAGGTACTGGAAAAGACACTTGCAGGAGTCACTGCCAATATGGAAATTGCAGATGCAAAAGAAAAGGGGAGTATCTCCTATGTATCCATTGCACCTGTAAGGGGGATTGGCTGGTCAGTCATTGTTGGTCAGGAGAAAAATGCAGTCCTGAAGCAATTATACGGGTATTTCGTCCTCTCCGCAGTGACAGGTTTCGTCATATTCCTTTTAATATCAGTCAGTTTGCTCTATTTCAGGAAAGAGTACAAGTACAGGAAAACAAAGGAGCTCCTCCAGGCAGAAGAGGCGCTGCGGGGAAGTGAGGAGCGTGTCACCAAGGCTTTTCGCTCCATCCCGGATGCGCTGGTCATCAGCCGTCTGGAGGATGGGAAGATCTTCGAAGTCAACGATTATTGGCATAAGGTATTTGGTTACAGCCGTGAGGAGGTCATTGGGAAGAGCTCACTTGCCCTCAACCTATTTGCGGATTCAGCCGACCGCCAACGTATCGTTGCTTTGCTTCGTGAGCAGGGCTTTGTGCGCGATCTCGAGCTCCAAATCCGACAGAAATCAGGCGCGTTGCGCACGGCTACCCTGTCCGTTGAGTCTCTGGAGATTCACGGCGATCAGTACCTGCTTACCGTTGTTCAAGACATCACCGACCACAAGTGGGCGGAGGAAGGAGCGAGAGCGCTTACTGGCTGAAATCGCAGCAAAGAACCAAGAGCTGGAATCCTTCGTCTACACCATCTCCCATGACCTGAGAGCGCCTCTTGTCTCCATGGACGGCTTCTACTCCCTGCTGAAGAGAGAGTCCCAAGATCAGTTGGGCGAGCAGGGTCAGCACTACCTGGAGCGCATCAGAGCCAACGTGGCGCACATGAATACCCTCGTCACCGAGTTGCTCGAGCTATCACGTATCGGGCGGGTGGTAGGGCCTGAAGAAGAAATAGACGTTGGGGTGCTGCTGAGGGAGATTGAAGAGGGATTGGTACTCAAGCTGGAGCAGGAGGGGGTAGAGTTTATCGTGCAGGAACCGCTGCCCGCTGTGAGAGGAGACCGGGGCCGCATTCGCCAGGTGTTCGCCAATCTGATAGAGAATGCGGTGAAGTTCAGGAGCCTTGAAAGGGGGCTGCGTATCGAGGTAGGGTGTGAGGAGGAGAGAGGTTTCTATCGCCTCCACGTAAGGGATAACGGTATTGGGATTTTGCCGCAGTATCAAGAGCAGATATTTGAACCTTTCCGGCAGTTGGATAGGGATCGAAGGGGTGGGGATGGGGTTGACCTTAGTCAAGAGGATCGTGGAACACCATGGGGGCCGGCTCTGGGTGGAGTCGGAATTAGGAAAGGGATCGACCTTTTACTTTACAATTCCTGATCGTACATAGGACATCGTACATCGTCGATGAAGGGAGAAAGCAAATGAATCCGAATTCCGAACACAAATATCCGCATTCGATTGACGTTTTGTTAGTAGAGGACAATCCGGATCATGTGGAATTGATCCTGAAAGTATTGCAGGAGAACAACATTCTCAACGAGGTGCATGTGGTGTCCGATGGGGAGGAGGCGTTGGAGTTTCTCTATCAACGGGGAAAGTATATGGAGGCACCGCGACCGGTGTTGATCATGTTGGACATCAAGCTCCCCAAGGTGGACGGGATAGAGGTGTTGAGGAGAATCAAAGCTGATCCGGTGCTCAAGTCGATTCCTGTGGTAGTGCTCACGACGTCAATAGGGGAGAGAGAAATGATGGAGAGCTACAACCTTGGGGCCAACTCCCACATCGTCAAGCCAGTGGGTTTTAAGGAGTTCGCGAAGGTGATCAAAGACCTGAAGCTCTACTGGTTGGTGGTGAATAGTTTGCCTATGAAGCCCATGTCTTAAGGGGTTTGGAGGTGGGTAGGATGAAAATTTTATTGGTAGAGGACAACTCTGATCATAGAGAGCTGATGCGCTTTGTCCTGACCGGACACGACTCTACGTGGGAGGTGGAGGCAGTGGAGGCTGGGGAAGAGGCGCTTCGCCTTCTATTGGGGGGCGAGGTGTTCGACCTTGTGTTTTTAGATTACAGCCTGCCGCGGCGGGATGGGTTGGAGGTGTTAGAGGAGATTCGGCGAGGAGAAGCTCCGCCCCCGGTGGTGGTGGTGACGGGCCGTGGGGACGAGCAGGTGGCGGTGAAGGCGATGAAGGGCGGGGCCTACGACTACGTGGTCAAGGGCGAGGGCTACCTGCAGCGGCTGCCGGTGGTTGCCCAGCGGGCCATAGAGGCCCACCAGTTGGCTGTGGAGCGCAAGCGTGCGGAGAAGGCGCTGCGGGAGAGCGAGGAGCGTTTGCGAACGGTTGTTGAGGCAAGTCTGGATGCCATCATCGCTGTGAACGTCGAGGGCCGGCTCGTTCTTTTCAACGGCGCGGCCCAGGAGTTATTCCAGTATTCCGAGGAAGAAGCCTTGAATCAATCGGCAGACATCCTGCTGCGGGAGGAGATAGGTAAAATCCATCAAGAAAGGTTGGAGAAGTTCTTGAAAAGGGGGGTCGGACGATGCGGTCACATCGGAAGACGCATGGAAAAGCTTTTTTGCCGTAAGGATGGCTCCCTATTTGAGGCCGAAGTCTCCATGTCGGGGGGCCGCCTTAATGGGCTGCGCTTGGTGGTCCTTGCGATTCACGACATTACCTCCCGCAAACGGGACGAGGAGGTGTTGAGACAATCAGAGGAAAAGTACCGCGACATTTTCGACAAGACCGTGGAAGGCATTTACCGAACAACGCCAATAGGGTATTTTGACATACTCAACCCGGCCTTTGCGAGGATATGTGGTTATGCGTCACCGGAAGAGATGATGGAAAGGGTGACCGACATCGCAGATCAGCTTTATGCGAACCCGGAAGACAGATTGCGGTTTCAAAAACTTATCGCTGTTGAGGGAGAAGTAAAAGACTTCGAGGTGCAATTCAAACACCCGACAAAAGGGCTGGTCTGGGTATCCATCCATTCAAAAGCAATCCACGATGAACAGGGAAATATTCGGTATTACGACGGGACAATAGAAGACATCACCGAGCGCAAGCAGGCAGAGGAGGAACTACGCCGGAGTGAAGAAAATTTCCGTCATTCTCTCGATGACTCACCTATGGGCGTACGCATCGTGACCGTAGAAGGTGAGACCATTTATGCCAATCGGGCGATTCTGGATATCTATGGCTACGACAGCATGGAGGACTTGAAAACAACTCCCGTGGAGAAGCGCTATACCCCGGAAAGCCATGCCGACTTCCTGATCAGAAGAGAAAAAAGACAGCAAGGGGTTGATGTCCCGTCGGAATATACCATAAACATCATCCGGAAAGATGGTGAAATCCGCCATCTTCAGGTCTTTCGCAAAGAAATACTCTGGGATGGTGAAAGACAGTTTCAAGTCTTATACAACGACATTACCGACCGCAAGCGGGTGGAGGATGCGCTCCGGGAAAGCGAAGAGAGCTATCGTCTGATATTTGAGAACGCGCCTATTGGAATTACCCATTTTGACCAGGAAGGTACGGTCACTGCGTGCAATCAACATCTGGCAGAAATACTTGGGGCTCCGAAGGAGAAGATCATCGGGATTAATATGTTGACGGCATATCAAGGACACGCGACACAAAGCTGCCTTGGAAGCGGCGCTGTCAGGGAGCGATCGGATATTATGAAGGGGAGTGATCTTTCTGTGACAGGCGCCAAGTCCTCCACAATTAGAACGATTTATACGTCTTTTTTAGCCATCGAATGGCTCACTGGCAGGTGGGCAGTTGAGCATCACGGAAGACATCACCGAGCGCAAGCAGGCGGAGGAGGAATTGAGGGCTTCTCATTTGCAGTTACGGGCACTTGCCACGCGACTGCAACAGATACGTGAAGAAGAGAGGATCATGATTGCGCGAGAAATTCATGACGAAATGGGAGGGGGACTTACCGGGTTGAAGATGGATCTCTCATGGCTGTTACGCAAAATGGGCGATGCAGATCCGGGTGAAGCGCGCGTTGCCTTGATGGACAAGATTCATGCATCGAATGCGTCGATAGATAGAATGATCCACTTAGTGCGCCGTATATCCACGGATTTGCGGCCATCTGTTTTGGACGATTTAGGGCTGATAGCCGCTCTGGAGTGGCAGTTGTCGGAATTTACGAGTCGCACTGAAATTCCGCATGAGTTCGCCACAACCTTCGAATATGTTAACATGGAAGAGGACACAGCCGTTGCCGTGTTTCGCATCTTTCAGGAAGCGCTCACGAACGTGGTGCGACACTCCCGAGCAACAAAGGTTGTCGTCGTTTTACGAGAGGGTGAGAGGAGTCTTTTCGGGGATGAAAGTCTTGTTCTTGAGATCAGGGACAACGGCAGGGGAATCACAGAGGAGGAAATTCGGAATCCAGAATCCCTCGGTCTGCTTGGCATGAAAGAACGTGTTCTGACATTTGGAGGAGAACTCTCAATTCGTGGTGAGCCTGGTGGCGGGACCGCCCTGGTCCTGAAAATACCCCGAAAGCAGGGAGAATCGTCATGATCAAAGTGATCATCGTTGATGACCATCCGGTGGTCCGACGCGGCCTGAAGCAGATTATCGAAGACGAACCGGATATGCAAGTCACGGGGGAAGCGACAACCGCCGGGGAATGTTTTTCGCTTGTTCGAAGGATGGAATGCTCTCTCGTTCTTCTGGATATCTCCCTGCCCGACAGGAGCGGTTTCGATGTGTTGAAACAATTGAAGTACGAGCGTCCGGGACTCCCGGTCCTCATTCTGAGCGTTCACTCGGAGGACCAGTACGCCGTGCGGTTCATCAAGGCCGGCGCTTCGGGATACCTGATGAAAGAGGGTGCGCCGGAAGAACTGGTTAAGGCCATCAGAAAAGTGAATGCCGGGGGTAAGTATGTCAGCGCATCTCTCGCCGAGAAACTGGTTTCCCATCTGGGTGCGTTTGATAAACCGCCTCATGAGAACCTCTCAAACCGCGAATTTCAGATCCTGTGTATGATTGCCCAGGGAAAGTCACTGAAGAGTATCGCGGATGAACTCTGTGTCAGCGAAAAAACGGTCAGCACCTACCGCAGCCGCATCATGGAAAAAATGAAAATGAGCACCAATTCGGATCTGACCCGCTATGCATTAGAAAATCACCTCGTCTGAACAACGTCAATAGGCGTCGCCCCGAGGCAAAATAGCATACACGTAAATCACCTTTTCAGCTCTATCCGGGGTAAAAAGTACTCTCCAATCGCCTACTCGTAAGCGATAATCCCCCTTCAATTTGCCCGTCAAGCTTCTCACGGCATGGTGCAACAGAGGATTTTCCGCCTGTTCCAACTCCAGCAAAGCACTCTGAATCCTCAGTTTTGCCGTTTTATCGAGTTTTAGATATTGTTTCTCGGCGGTGGGCTTGACTTCAATTCTCCAGCTCATGAAGTCCTTTCCCTTTGATACCTTTTGATACTTCTTCTTTGCCTTGCCGGATGATTTCGACCCATTCAGGTTTAGAGAGCAAATCAAGGGTTTCTCGGTGACTCTCAATATACTCGTCAATGAGGTCTGTGAGTATTTTCCCTATGTCCCTTTTCTCTATACCAGCAATAATCTTGAGAATATCTCTTTTATCCTCCGGTATCCGCACCGTTGCCGTATGCATATAAACACCCCCTTCGTCTATTTGTTCATTAGTAGCTTAAGCGACTAAAGGCTTTTTGTCAACACCTTCCTTGTAGGGATTCCCCTACAAAAAAATCAGGGATTCCCTGACAGACAAATCCCGGTGATAGTGATTGTGGTAACATAGGATCAAAATTACTTCCTCCGAGGTTTGTTATGAAGGTTCTTATCGTGGATGATTCGAAGATCGTATGTAATGGACTGCAGCAAATGCTCATCAATATTGCCGACGTTGAAATCGTCGGGCAAGCACACAATGCCCAGGATGCCATCCAATCCATCTCTGAATCAAATCCTGATGTGGTGATCCTGGACATACGCATGCCTGGTAAAAGCGGCATCGAGGTTTTGAAAGATATCAGAGATAAAAAACTGCCGATCCGCGTCATCATGTTGACGAATTATCCGTATCCCCAGTATCGGAAGAAATGCGAGGAACTGGGAGCCGATTATTTTTTTGATAAAGTGACGGAAATTGAAGAGATTTCTAATGTGATTGAAGAATTGGCAAAGAATAAACCGGAAAACGTGAAGAAAAAACAATGAAAGATAAATGTAGAAAGTGATCATGAGAAAAGGCGGGAGTAAAAACAAATGAATCGATTGAGCCGGCTTGTTAACTTTAATCTTGACGATGGGAAGTTTGCCCTGTTCCTTTCTGCCGTCATGCGAATTATTCGGGTAGTTGAAATTACGAGCTTGCCGAAAGCGCCGGAGATCGTTCTCGGTGTTATCAACATGCACGGCCTGATTATTCCCGTATTTGATATCCGCAAACGTTTCCGGTTACCCCCAAGGGATACGCAACTTGGCGACCAGATGATCGTCGCATCCACATCGAAGCGCACCGTCGCACTTCTTGTGGATTCCGTGAGCGATGTGATTGAAATTTCAGAGGAGAAGATTATCGCGGGTGAAAATATCCTTCCCGGGCTGGAGTATGTTGAAGGTGTTGTAAAGACGGAAGACGGTATGATTCTCATTCATGATCTTGAACAGTTTCTTTCCCTTCAGGAGGAGAAAGCTCTCCATGAAGCGATGGAGGAGTTAAACCAGAATGAACGGAAAGACTGATTCTCAGAACATTCCTGAATGCGCTTCTTCTCAGGTTGAGCGAATATCTGACGGCTAAAATCGGTTTGCACTTTTCAAACAGGAACAGGAATGAACTCCGTCAGAAGATGACAGCCGCCATGACGGATTTCGGCTTTGAAAATGTCGGTGAATTCATTGAGTGGCTTCTTTCTTCGTCGCCGACACAAAAACAGATTGAAATCCTGGCAAGCCATCTCACCGTGGGCGAAACCTATTTCTTCAGGGAGAAGAAGGGCTTTCGAAATCCTGGAGCATTCCATTCTGCCGGGCTTGATTGATACCCGTCGAAGGACAGGGAAGCGTCTCAGATTCTGGAGCGCCGGGTGTTCCACAGGGGAGGAACCTTACTCCATCGCCATCCTTCTTGATAAACTGATTCCCGACCTGAAGGACTGGAACATTACCATTCTTGCTACGGACATCAACACCGCAGCTCTCCGGAAAGCAGATGAAGGGATTTATTCGGATTGGTCATTCCGGGATACGCCGCCATTTTTTAAAGACAAATATTTCGAAAGGGTGAATGGCAATCGTTATTTACTCCTGCCCGATATCAGGAAGATGGTCACTTTTTCTTATCTTAATCTTTCAGAGGATGTTTACCCCGCACTTCAGACTAATACCAATGCCATGGATGTTATCTTCTGTCGCAACGTCCTGATGTATTTTGCACCCGAGCATGTCAAACGGGCGGCTGAACGTTTTTACCGGTCCCTTGTTGACAACGGCTGGCTGATCGTGAGCCCTGTCGAGACGTCACAGATTCATTATGCACAGTTTGCCACGGTCCGTATTCAGGATTCAACGTTCTATAAAAAGGATACCCGTAAAATAAAGCCGGAGAGGATAATTGCACAATACGTTGAAAAAGAGATTATCCCTTATCCCTTTCCCTCTAAAAAAGTTAAGCATCGTAAATCAGAAAAACCATCTCATACCGCACCATATGATGTTTCAAGAAAGCCAAAGCAATCGGTGCTGACACCGCTTGAGGAAGCAGCAATCCTTTACCGGAAGGGTTTTTACCGGGAGGCGGAAGAAAGACTGAGTGCACTGATTTCCAACGGTAGCAGCAGCCAGGAGATGCTGGTTCTTTTTACGAAAATTCTTGCGAATCAGGGGAAGCTTGAAGACGCCTTCCACTGGTGTGAAAAGGCAGTCTCTGCCGATAAATGCAATCCTCATTTACATTATCTCCTCGCAGTCATTCTCGCGGAACAAAAAAAGGTTGAAGAAGCAAGGGCGTCTCTGAAAAAGGCGCTTTATCTCGACCCTGATTTTGTGCTGGCACATTTTGCCCTTGCCAATCTTTCTTTAAGACGGGGCAAGATTGCGGAAGCGCGGAAACACTTCGGCAATACCACGGAGATTCTGTCGAAATGTAAACCCGATGAAATCCTTCCCGAGTCGGAAGGAATCACCGCGGGGAGGCTTTCAGAAATGATCGGCGCCGTTCGTCTTTAGGAGATATGATGAAAAAAAAGAAAAATCAATCTGACAGAGCTTTCGAAAAAAGTGAATCCGTTATGGCAAAGCCGTTTGAGGTCACACCGGAGGAAAAGAGAACCATCCTCCGGTCAAGGGCAAAGAGGCTTTCACAGGAGATTGAGAGTAAAGGAACAGACGAAGAATATTTTGAGGTCCTGGAGTTTCTCCTTGCCCATGAGACCTATGCCATTGAGACCCTGTTCGTTCGGGAAGTTTATCCCATGACGGAACTGACACCCCTGCCCTGTACACCGGCCTTTGTGTTCGGCCTTATCAATGTAAGGGGGCAGATTCTGACGGTCATGGACATGAAGAAATTTTTCGACCTTCCGGAAAGAGGAATTACCAATCTCAACAAGGTCATTGTCGTTAGAAAAGACGCCATGGAATTGGGAATTCTTGCCGACGAGATTATCGGCATCCGCAACATTCCGGTGAACGAACTTCAACCGCCCCTTTCGACCATGACCGGCATCCATGCAGAGTATCTCAAGGGGGTTACCGGTGAAAGACTCATCGTTCTCGATATGGAAAGGTTTCTAACCGACAGGAAACTCATTGTACAGGAAGAGATAGAGGACATGAATTCATGCTTGGCAAGCAATAAGGAGGTCATATGAAACATCTGAAATTGGGAACCAAACTTTTGATCGGCGGACTTCTGATTGTGGCGATTCCTATCATCGTTATCGGGATTGTTTCGGTTTATCAAGTCGACGCAGAGTATCATCGAATGGCAAAAAAGAGGACATGACAGTATTTCAGAGAGTCTCGCCGAGGGCTCAGAAATCGGCATGTCATGAACAGCTCGTCACTGTCAGAAACATTTCTTACTCAAATAGTGTTATTGCCGCTGCTGAAAAAGTGGCGAAGGAGGGTGAGGCGAAGAACAGTCAGCAAGAGATTGCTCCTTGCCGAGAAAGAACTCATTAAAATAAAGAAAGCCGAAGGGGATCGTCTTTCAAGCATCAATCTCGTCGGGAAAAATGGAATATTCTATGTATCTTCAGACAATAAAACGTTCAAAGGGCTAAATGTCGCCGACAGGGATTACCTTAATACTGCGTTAAAGGGAACGCCAAACGTTGGATCCGTGTGATTGTTTCAAGGCAACGGGCAGGGTGGTCTGCACGGCTGCCTCTCCCATATACTCCTCAACCGGGAAAGATATTACCGGGGTTGTTATGATGTCAATAGAGCTTAAATTCCTTACAGATATTATAGACAAAATGAAGATCGGCAAAGCCGGTTATGCATACATGGTCGACAAGAACGGTCTCTACATCGTCCATCCCGTGAAAGAAAAAATTCTGAAAGAAAATATTTCCCAGATTAAAGGCAGGGAAAGCATAGCAAAACTGGTAAAAGAAGGCAAATCAGGCATTGCCGAGTATAACTCGAAGGAGTTCAGAAAGCAGGCGCTAGTCGCATCGGTTCCCATAACCGGCTGGAGTGTTGTGAGTTCCATCCCTGTCGAAGATCTATATGCTCCTGCCGTATCAAACCCGGAACGTGATCATTACCATCGGCATGATCTTCCTCATCCTGGCTTCCGCTTTTCTTCTTCTTCTTTGCCCGGAGCCTCACCCTTCCCTTAATCAATGTCGTGGAGGCGGCCCAGAAGATTGCCGGCGGCGATCTGGCTGTTGAGGTTACCTCCGAGGCCCGACAGGATGAAATCGGCACTCTTGCCCGGGCATTCACCCTCATGATTCAGTCCCTCAAGGAAAAGGCGCAGATAGCGGAGAAGATTGCCGCAAGCGATCTGACGGTAAAGGTAACGCCTCTCTCCGATGCGGATACCCTGGGGAATGCCTTTGCAACGATGGTGGAGAAACTTCGAAGTCAGATACAGCAGATCATAGAAGGCGTCAACGTCCTTGCTTCAGCCGGGAGCGAAATCATGGCTTCCGTATCACAACTGACCTCAGGCGCTGCTGAGACAGCCACGTCGGTGAGTGAGACCACCACAACGGTGGAGGAGGTCAAACAGACGGCGGAGGTGACCAATCAAAAGGCAAAGCACGTTTCCGAACTGGGCCAGAGGACGGTAGAGATATCTCGGACCGGTTTGAAATCGATTGAAGATACCGTCAACGGCATGAACCGTATCAGGGAGCAGATGGATTCCATTGCGGATATGGTTGTCCGGTTAAGCGAGCAGAGCCAGGCGATCGGTGAAATCATCGCGACGGTAAACGACATTGCGGAGCAGTCGAACCTCCTTGCCGTGAACGCTTCCATTGAAGCGGCAAAGGCAGGTGAACAGGGAAAAGGTTTTGCCGTGGTCGCCCAGGAGATCCGGAGTCTTGCGGCGCAGTCAAAGCAGGCAACGACGCAGGTTCGCAATATTCTCTTTGATGTTCAGAAGGCCATCGGTTCGGCGGTTATGGCAACGGAACAGGGGAAGCAAGGCGGTCGAGGAGGGCGTGCGGCTCTCAACCCAGGCCGGTGAATCGATAGAGATCCTGGCGGAGAGCGTTACGGAAGCGACCAATGCCGCGATCCAGATCGCCGCATCGAGCCAGCAGCAGCTCATCGGGATGGACCAGGTCGTTTCGGCCATGGAGAACATCAGAGAAGCGAGCCTTCAGATGGCATCCAGCACGAAGCAGACGGAGAAGGCCGCGCACGACCTCCATAACCTGGGACAGAGATTACAGGAGATTGTGAAGCTCTACAAGGTGTGAAAATGGGGAAATAGAAGATGGTCAGCAAAAGTGATGAGTTCGCAAAAAGACTGCTTTCGACCTTCAGGGTTGAGGCAGAAGAACACCTGAAGAATATCACATCGGGTCTCATTGAGCTGGAAAAAGACCCGGATCTGCAGGTTAAAGCAGGGATCATAGAAACGGTGTTCCGTGAGGCCCATAGCCTGAAAGGCGCCGCCCGGGCAGTCAACCTGACCGATATCGAGACAATCTGTCAATCCCTCGAAAGCGTTTTTTCCGTCATGAAACGCCGGGAGATTCATCTGGTTCCTTTTGTATTTGACACCCTGCACCAGACGGTGGACATTCTCAATGAACTAAATCTTTCTTTTCCGGAGGAGGTACGCACGGATAAAGATAAAATTTCGAAAATTATTGAAAAAATAGCCAAAATAGAAATGGGGCAAGCCGACGTTTTAAACGGTCTGCCTGAACCACCGGCAATTCAAGCGGATGAGCCGGTTCGCCGGCAGAAGCCACGTGCCTTCTGATACCATTCGCATCTCTGTCGAGAAGATGGATACGCTCTTAAGACAAAGCGAGGAAATGCTTTCCGTGAAACTGATGGCTGATCGACATTTGGAGGATATACACGATCTGATCCACATGTTCGGGATATGGCAAAAACAATGGTCAAAGATATATCCGACCATCTGCGAGTTCCGTCGTCTCCAGGAGAGAAATGACAAGCAGGGCAAGAAAAGAAGAAAGGACGATAAGCAGAATTATAAGGTTTTAGAGTTCGGCGATTTGACGCATGACAATATGAAAGCGCTTGAAAGCAAACTGATCGAACTCAGGAGAAGCGGCGACCGCAATCGTTACACAACGGAACTGATGGTGGATAATCTCCTTGAGGAAATGAAAAAGATTCTCATGCTGCCATTCTCAACATTGCTTGAAGCCTTCCCGAAATTTGTACGCGACCTGTCACGTGATCAGAGCAAAGATATTGAACTGGTGCTCAGCGGAGGGGAAATCGAGATAGATCGCCGAATATTAGAGGAAATGAGGGTCGTTTTCATTCATCTCCTGAGAAATGCGATTGATCACGGGATTGAAAAACCGGAGGTCAGGTTACGAAATAAAAAGTCACCCCGCGGCAAAATTAAAATCATGGTTACAAGCATGGAAGGCAACAAAGTGGATATCCTTCTTTCTGATGATGGAATCGGCATGGATATGCAGGCATTGAAAGATGCAGCAATAAAACGCGGTATTATATCATTAGAAGATGCGGCGAAGCTGACCGACCAGGATCTGCCGGCTATCGTTTTCCAATCAGGCGTTTCAACAAGCCCGATCATTACGGATATTTCCGGCAGGGGTCTCGGGCTGGCCATTGTCCGGGAGAAAATAGAAAAACTTGGCGGGCAGATCGTGCTCGAAACACATCGACATACCGGAACATCATTCAGAATGACTCTGCCCCTGACACTGGTTACGTTCAGAGGGCTTCTTGTGTCGGTTGCAGAACGTGAATTTATCATTCCCACGACCAACGTGGAGAAGGTTGTCAGGGTGAAGAGGGATGAAATCAAAACAGTCGAGAACAGGGATACGCTGTCTCTGAACGGTATGACTATTCCTCTTTTGAGACTCGCAGATGTTCTTGAACTTACGGAAAAAAACGGAGATCTGCCCATGATGACCGTCCTGGTTCTTGAGTCACAGGGGAAACGGATTGGTTTTATCGTCAATGAGGTCTTAAATGAGCAGGAAGTCCTCATTAAAAGTTTAAGCCAACCCCTTTCCCGTGTGAGAAATATCGCCGGTGCGACCATTCTCGGGTCAGGTAAGGTAGCGCCGGTTCTCAATATTTCAGATTTGATGAAATCCGCTGCGAAAGCTGCCGTCTATGGTCCAAAACCAGGCAGGTCCGAAGCAAAGGGTGAGGTGATCCGAAAATCCGTTCTTGTGGTTGAGGATTCCATTACATCCAGGATGTTATTGAAAAACATTCTGGAAACATCCGGTTATCTTGTGGTGACGGCCGTTGACGGAATTGACGCAATGACGCTGCTGAAAACGGAGAAGTTCGATGTGGTGATATCGGATGTGGACATGCCGAGGATGAACGGTTTTAACCTTACAGAAAAGATACGGGGGGACAAAAAACTGGCCGAACTTCCCGTTGTGCTCGTTACCGCATTGGAATCCCGTGAAGACAAAGAACGGGGAATCGATGTCGGCGCAAACGCCTATATTGTGAAGAGCAGTTTCGACCAGAGCAATCTGCTGGAAGTGATCAGGAGACTCATTTAGATTCCGGGGGAGATTTAAATGATAAAAGTTCTTATCGTTGAAGATTCCCAGGTCGTACGGGACTTTCTGACTTACATCCTCTCTTCCGACCCTGCCATCCAGGTCATCGGTACGGCGAGCAACGGCGAGGAGGCCATTCAGGCAGTCAGAGACAAGAGGCCTGACGTCGTGACGATGGATATCAACATGCCGAAGATGGATGGGTTCGAGGCAACGAGAATCATCATGGAAACGACACCCACACCGATCGTCATTGTGAGCGCAAGCTGGGACCCCAAAGAGGTGGAAAAGACCTTCCGGGCGATGGAGGCCGGCGCGCTTGCAGCCGTTAGAAAGCCGGTTGGGGTTGCACATCCGGACTTATAAAGACCAGGCCAAAGAACTCATCCAGACGGTAAAACTGATGTCTGAGGTGAAAGTAATCAGAC
Source organism: uncultured delta proteobacterium (assembly GCA_963743175.1). Classification (GTDB taxonomy): domain Bacteria; phylum Desulfobacterota; class Syntrophia; order Syntrophales; family Fen-1087; genus JAPLJM01. Next base: position 32,324 of record CAVUOQ010000018.1, read on the forward strand.
GGCAGTCGCGAATAAAACACGGAAAAGGTATTCCCGCAGGGCTGGCCGTTAACGACCTTATCCCCTCAACAACGGATGTGAAAGTCGTTGCCATAGGCGCCTCGACAGGCGGCCCGCCTGTGATAGAAACGATTTTATCGAGACTGCCAAAAGACTTTCGTGCCCCCCTTCTGATTGTCCAGCATATTGCACCGGGGTTTGTTCAGGGTTTTGCGGACTGGCTTGCGAATTCTTGCCGGTTCCCAGTCAGGATTGCCACACAGCATGAATTTCCCCTGCCGGGTCATGCCTATATTGCCCCGGATGGCGTTCATATGGGAATGGATACCAGCGGAAGGATTGTCTTTGATGGAAGTGAACCTGAAAATGGGCTGCGGCCCGCTGTTTCGTATCTTTTTCGTTCTGTTGCAGAGGTTTTTGGAAAAAACATTGTGGGCGTGCTCCTCACAGGCATGGGGAAAGACGGGGCTTATGAGTTAAAAATGATGAAAGAGAAAGGCGCCATTACCATTGCGCAGGATAAGGAGAGTTGTGTTGTTTACGGCATGCCGGGTGAAGCTGTGAATTTGAATGCCGCCACCTACGTGCTTTCTCCGCCAAAGATTGCAGAACTTCTTGCGGGGCTGCTGAAGGCAAAAATGGTCAGGAACGGATAAAATACAAATAAACGGGCAATATTCAAGGGAAAGCCGGATGGGACATTGGAGTGGCAAATATGGATAAAATAAAAGTTCTCATCGTCGAGGACAGCATCACTCAGGCCATGCAATTGCAGCATATCCTTGAAGAGAACGGCTATGATGCAACCGTCGTCTCTAATGGAAGCGAGGCTCTCAGGTCGATCAGGAAATCCAAACCACGGATCGTCATTTCCGATATCATCATGCCGGAAATGGATGGCTATGAGCTCTGCCGGCAGATCAAAGCAAATGAGTTATACAGGGACATATCGGTGATCCTTCTGACCTCTCTTTCCCAGCCGCAGGCGGTCATCTGGGCGCTGCAATGCGGCGCCGATAAATTCCTCACCAAGCCCTATGATGAAAACCATCTCACTTTCAACGATTCAGCACCTGAACGAGAATCTGAAGAGTCAAGACCCCCCTCAAAAAGCTATCAATGTCTCCTATAGAGGTGAAACCTATTTTATTGATTCAACCCGATCACAGATTATCAACCTTCTTCTTTCCACATACGAAGCGGCGGTTAATAAGAACCTCGAACTGATCGAAGCACAGGATGAATTGAAAAGACTCAATCAAGGCCTCGAAGAAATAGTCGATCAAAGGACAGCAGCCCTTCGTGATGAAGTCGAACGAACGCAAGGCGGCGGAGGCGGCTCTTCAGGCAAGCAGCGATGAAGTAAAGACCATGTCACAGCAGCTCTGGCAGGCGGAGAAGCTGGCAACGATGGGGGAACTGGCGTCGAGTATTGCCCACGAACTGAACAATCCGCTTGCCACTGTCAGCCTGAGGGTTGAATCGCTCATCGCTCAAACCACCGGGGATGATCCACGTCGGCGGGAACTGGAAATCATCGGGCAGGAAGTCGAGCGGATGGGCAATCTCGTGAGCAATCTCCTGCAATTCAGCCGCCGGAGTCAACCGCAGATCTCCACGGTGAACGTGTGTGATGAGATCGAAAAGACGCTTGAACTTATTCATTACCACTTACGCAAGCACAATATTGCAGTTGCACGGGAATTCAAACCCGAGGGGCCGCTTATCCATGCAGATCGTCAGCAATTGAGACAGTTGTTTCTGAACCTGTTCACAAATGCAAGCGATGCCATGCCTGAGGGAGGAACGCTTACGATCCGCGTGACCAGGCGTCCCGAAGAAAAACAGATCTGTATCGAGATTGCCGATACGGGTGTGGGCATACCGCCTGAGATTTTACCCAAAGTTCTGGAACCCTTCTATACCACGAAACCGGAAGGAAAAGGCACAGGATTGGGATTGGCCATTTGCAGGCGCATAGCTCAGGCACACAATGGAACACTCAATATCACAAGCGATGGATGTCCCGGAAACGGGACAAGGGTATGTATCACCCTGCCTTTCTCAAATGGACGTAATACAGCATCGCTAAGGGATGAATGACCCATGAAACAGGTGGTGGAAGATATGAAGAAGAATCATGAAAATTTCAAAGTGGGCCGCATCATGATCGTTGATGACGAAGCCGAGCTGATGACGGCCCTTTGTGAGGCGCTTGCCGTGCAGGGGTACGAAACGATGGGATTTACCACCGGCGCCGACGCATTGAAGGTTCTTGTGGAACAGGATTACGACCTGCTTCTGACTGATTTGATGATGCCGGAAATGGATGGCATTGCCCTGCTTCAGGCCGGGCTTGAAATTGATCCGAATCTTGTCGGCATCATCATGACCGGGCATGGGACGGTTCAGACGGCTGTGGAGGCAATGAAGAAGGGCGCGTTTGATTATGTCCTGAAGCCTTTCAAGCTTAATACGCTTCTGCCGTTACTCTCCCGCGCCATGGAAGTACGCAGTCTGCGGATGGAAAATATACAGTTGCGGGAAACAGTGGCCATTCATGAACTGGGGAAGGTGATCGCTTTTTCTTCCGATTTGAACGCCATTCTGAATAAAGTCGCTGATGCCACCCTTCAGCAATGCAACGCGGATGAGGTGTCCATCATGCTCCCGACCCGTGACGGCAAGGAGCTTTATGTCGCCGTTTCCCGTGGTGGGCACAGAGAGTACATCGGGGAGCGTGTGCCGATGGAGCGGGGCATTGCCGGCTGGGTGGCGCGTAACCGCGAGACCGTGATCATCAATGGAAAGGTTGATGATCCACGTTTTTCTCCTGTTCAATCCGCGCACCGATATTCGTGCCGCCGTTTCCATGCCGATGATGGCGGGAGGCAATCTGGTCGGCGTATTGAATGTCAATGTCACACGGAGTCATCGCCACATGACGCTGGGACAAGTGAAGGCGCTCAGCATTCTGGTGAGCATCATTTCACCCATCCTGGAAAATACATGGTTGAATATACAGATCCGCGATGCGGAAGAGCGATACCGCTCTATCTTCGATAATGCCCAGGACGGGATCGCGCTGGCCGACGTCGAGACAGGCGCGCTCGCGGACTGCAATCAAGCCCTGTGCCGCATGGTGGAGCGGGAAAAGACGGAACTTGTGGGACAGGCGCAGTCCATTCTCCACCCCCCGCAAGAAGAGATCGATGGGCAATCCCCGACCTACCGAAAACACCGGGAGGGGGATGCCGGGCTGGCTCTGGAAGACACCCTCTTGTCGAAAAGCGGCGCGTTGATTCCGGTGGAAATCCGTGCGGCCCACATTGCGCTGAACGGGCGCGACTACCTCTTGGGAATCTTCCGCGACATTACCGAACGCAAGCAGGCGGAAGAAAATCGCAGGCGGATGGAAATGTCCCTGCAGTCATCACATGACAGGTTAAAAGCCGTATTAGACAGTCTCGATGCGCTGGTGTACGTAACTGACATGAACACCTACGAAATCCTGTTTATCAACCAGTATGGGAAGGATATTTGGGGAAATATTGAAGGAAAAACGTGTTGGCAGACGATCCAGGCCGGACAGACCGGCCCCTGTCTCTTCTGTACGAATGACAAGATTGTGACGCGTGACGGCGTTCCCACGGGTATTCACATTTGGGAATTTCAGAATTCTGTTAACAATAACTGGTATAATTGTCTCGATCAGGCGATTTCATGGATCGACGGCAGACTGGTGCGAATGGAACTTGCCTACGATATCACCGAGCAGAAACTGCTGGAAGAGACAGTGCTCCGGGAACGTTCAGCTGGTCGATCGTATCATGAAGACCAGTCCTGCAGGCATTACGGTTGTTGACCGTAAGGGGCAAATCGTATTTGCCAATAAACGGGCTGAGGACATTTTTTGTCTCACGAAAAATGAAATCACCCACCGGGGCTATAGCGCTTCCGAATGGCATATCACAGACTTTGACGGGAATCCTTTCCCTGAAGAGCAGTTGCCGTTCACCTTGGTGATGAACACCGGCAATCCGGTCTATGGGGTCCGTCATGCCATCGAATTGTCTGATGGACGCCGGATGTTCCTGTTGATCAACGGAGCTCCTATCTTTGACGAGCAGGGCCATGTCAGTGAGGTGGTATTGACCATCGATGACATAACCAAATACAGGCAAGCCGAAGAAAAAATTCAACAGGGCCTCAAACAGTTAGAGAAAAGCTTGGGAGACACGATAAAAGCGATGTCGATGGTTGTGGAAACAAGAGACCCGTACACGGCAGGTCATCAGGATAAGGTAGCCAGGCTTGCCGCCGCCATTGCTAAAAAAATGAATCTTTCGGAAGAGCAGATCAGAGGCATTAAGACGGCAGGGGTCATACATGACATCGGCAAGATGTACATACCAGCAGATATTCTCAGCAAACCCAGCAAGTTATCAAGCATTGAAATGCAATTGATCAGGACACACTCTCAGGCAGGTTATGATATTATGAAGGATGTCGAGTTCCCCTGGCCTGTAGCGAGGATTATACTGGAACACCATGAGAGAATGGATGGTTCCGGCTATCCTGATGGGTGGTCAAATAATGATATTTTGCTGGAATCAAGGATCATCGCTGTTGCCGATGTGGTTGATGCCATTGCTTCTCACCGACCCTATCGTCCAAGCCTCGGAATTGATGTGGCTCTGAGAGAAATCGAAAAAAACAAAGGGGTCCTATATGACTCAGATGTGGTGGACGCCTGTCTGATGCTATTCAGGGAAGAAGGGTTTCAACTTGAAGGGGCCTGATTTTAAGGGATGATCTTCACTTCAATCCCAAGTCATCATTCGTTAACTTCCTAATCTTATTAATCATCTAAACACAGGGGGCAACCCAATGAAAAATCAACTTAAGACAAAAGAGGCATTGATTCAAGAACTGGTTTCTTTAAGGGAGAGGATTTTAGAGCTGGAGCGATCGGAATCAGAGCGCAAGCAGGTGGAGGAGAACCTTCACGAATCCGAGGAAAAATATCGAAACATCCTTGAGAACATCGAAGACGGCTACTTTGAAGTCGATCGGGCCGGCGATTTCACATTCTTCAACCCCTCCATTTGCCGTATCCTTGGTTACCCAAAAGAAGAAATGCTGGGCATGAACTACAGGGCATACATGGACGCCGAAAATGCAAAGAAGGTCTTTCAGGCTTTTAACAAGGTTTATGTGACCGGGATTCCCACAAAGGGCTTTGAGTGGGAGGTGATCAGAAAGGACGGCACCAGGACGTATATCGAGGTGTCGATATCTCTCATTGTAAGGCCGGGGGAGAAACCAACCAGGTTTCGTGGCATTGCCCGCGATATCACAGAGCGCAAGCAAGCGGAGGAGGCATTGCGGGAGAGTGAACAGAAGTACCGTTGGGTGTTGGATAATATGGCGGATGTCATAACGGTCATGGACATGAATCTGCGTTTTACTTATGTCAGCCCTTCCATCATGCGTATGCGGGGATACACGGCTGAAGAAGCCACGGCGCAGACCTTTGAACAGGTCATGACGCCTGAATCCCTGCAGATCATAGCCAGGGTCTTTGAAGAAGAGATGAAATTGGAAGCCAGCGGTACGGCGGATCCCGGCAGAAGCCGCATCCTGGAATTGGAGCAATACAGAAAGGACGGTTCCATCGTTTGGATGGAGAACAGTCTGTCATTTATGCGGGACGAGGCACAGAAGCCCGTGAGTATAATCTCGTTATCTCGCGACATTACCGAGCGCAAGCGGGCGGAGGAAAAACTTCGGGTGAGCGAGGAATTGTTCAGGAGCTACTTGGAGAATGCCCCGGATGGCGTCTACATGAGCGACCTGGAAGGCAACTTCCTTTACGGCAACCGCAAGTGCGAAGAGATCATCGGTTACAGGAAAGAGGAACTGATCGGCAAAAACTTTTTGGAATTGAACATCCTTCCGGAAAATAGCCTGAACAAAGCCGCCCAGCTACTCCAGGCCAATATGGAAGGCAAGTCCACCGGTCCAGATGAGATCGATTTGATCAGCAAAGAAGGGCGCCTCAAACCCGTAGAGATCAACACCAATGTTGTTCAACGTATGGGTCAAAGAATCGTCCTCGCTTTTGTCCGTGACATCACCGAACGCAAACGGGTGGAGGAGGCATTGCGGGAGAGTGAATCCCTATCAAAGTCCCTGATTGACTATATGCACGACGCCATGATCATTCTCGACTGGGACGGGTCCATCCTTTTCGCCAACCGGGCGGCGGCAAGGATCATCGAATTTGAGCGGCCTGAAGAGTTTGTCGGTCACAATATGATTGAATATCTTCACCCCGATTCCTTTCAGAAAGCAGCAGAGGATATCGAAGCGGTCAAGGCCGATAAAATGGGATTTCTTTCTGAATACCAACTGTATTCGGTGACTGGCAGCACATTTGGGTGGAAAGCATCGGGGGAAAGATCATTTTCCGTAACGCTTCTGCGAATCTTGTCTGCATCAGGGATATCACCGAGCGCAAGCTGGTGGAGGAAAAACTTCAGCATACCCTCGAAAGTCTCAGGAAAGCGTTTGGCACCACCATTCAGGTCATGGTGTCCGCCGTTGAATCAAGAGATCCCTATACAGCCGGTCACCAGAACCGGTCGGCGGATCTTGCCCGTGCCATTGCCACGGAGATGGGACTTTCGCAAGATACAATCGAAGCCATCCGCATGGCGGGTCCTATCCATGACATTGGGAAGCTATCCATCCCTGCGGAGATATTGTCCAAGCCGACAAAACTGACAAACATTGAGTTTTCCTTGATTAAAGAACATGCTCGAACAGGATTCGAGATGCTGAAGAATATAGAATCCCCGTGGCCCCTGGCGGAGATTGTCTATCAGCACCATGAACGGATGGATGGTTCGGGCTATCCAAGAAATCTGAAAGGGGATGACATTCTCATGGAGGCCCGCATCCTTGCTGTTGCCGATGTCGTGGAATCCATGGCCTCCCACCGTCCCTATCGTCCTGCCTTGGGATTAAATGCGGCACTGGAGGAGATTTCAAAAAACCGGGGCATTCTCTATGATCCGAAGGTGGCGGATGCCTGCCTGAATCTGTTTAATGAAAAAAGATACAAGCTTGAATAGAATACCCTAATAAAGTTGGTTACGGTTTTAACCTTTTTAACAGCTTGGCGCTGTCTTTTCGTTTGGTAACGGCGAGAATGACGACCGTGCCGGGCAGGATGCGATAATAGGCCCGAAAATCGCCGCTCCGCAAGCGATAAAGAGAGGGCTTATAACCCGTCAACTTTTTTATCCGGGCTTTGCCGAAGGGGAAGGGATTGATCTCCAGATAGGACGCGATGTTCCTGGTCAGTTGAATGGACTCATCCGTTTCCAGGGCGGCGATGTCTTTCTGGGCAGCGGGGCTGAAGACGATGCTAAACTTTTTTTGCGACACGACGGGATTCCAGTTTTGTGATGAGGGCGTCGGTCGTCAAACCGCCGGCGAGCGTGTATTCGGCATAGGCATCCTCGATCCTGCTTCGGAAAAGGGGATCGTTTTCAACCAGATAGTCGGCAAGATCCTCCTCCGTGATATGGTGAAGGATCGCCGTGGGTTTGCCGTAAGCGGTAATAATGACATCCTCCGTTTTGCAGGCCTCGATGACACTCATGGTTTTTTGCTTTAGTTCCTTAATGCCGGTGAAGCGCATGTCCATTCTCCTTTGAGAGGTTATACTTTAGTGTAACATGAGAAGGAGATTTGTCAAGAGGTAAGATGGGGGATTCGACTCATTCACGCCATTCTCTCAATTTCCCGTTTCTTTTCCTCCAATCTCTTTCGAGAGATCGGGTAGGGCGTCTTGAGTTCCTGGGCATACAGCGAAACCTTGAACTCCTCGATCATCCACCGGAAGGCATCGAGGGCCTGCCGCTTTTCGGCGGACGATCCGGGCGTCAGGTGTTTAAGTGTTTCCTGAAGAAATTCATAAAAATACTTGATTTCAAAGGTCTTTACGTTTGCTTTCTCCAGATGTAAAAGGCCTCTTTCCGCACGGATCAGCAGGGCCTTCAGATAACGGACGATGTGGCCCCGGCGTTCCGTATCGTATTTCAGAAGAAAATCTGGGGGGACGAGACGTTCCAGATCCGCACGGATGGTCGCCAGAAACTGCTTTGCCGGTTTGTTGAAGCGGTGCGACATGTCAAAGGTGTGCAGGGTCGCGACCGTTTCATGATACGCCTGCACGAAAGGCTTCATTTCCCTCAGAACTTCCTGTCCTGCGGGCAGAATGAGTGGTGCTGCAGCATCCGCGCGCTGATGGAAGGCCGCAGCCGTCCGCACGGGAACACAGAAAAGGTCCTGCAGAATCTTTTCATACAGTTTGTTTTCAAGGGCTTTGTGGCCGCCGAACGCGGCAGACCAGACCTTCATGTCGCCGGACAGGGCCAGCGACTTTTTTAAGTATTTGAGCTCCGGCTGAAAATGAAGGCCGTACAGTGCCGTGATTCCCTTCGCGTGGGCTTCATCCGCTTCCACTCTGGTCTGAAAGAGGCGGATGTTTACGGATCCTTCCGCCGCCTGAAGCGCCGGGTAGGCAAATCCCTGAAGCACGCCCCGACTTTCCAGGGGAATTTCTTCAGGCAGGTCGCCGAAATCCCACTTCGTCAATCCCGTCTTTTCCCAAGCCTTGCGAACCCTGGCGAAGACCGCTGTTTCCTCGGCGGTCAGCATTTCGGTCCGAAACTGGGCGATGTCACGCCCTGAGGAGACTTCCTTCCCCCGGACATCCACGATGGAAAACCGCATTTTCAGATGATCCGGGAGTTTGTCCAGCAACCAGGCGGAAGCGGGGATGTCCACACCGAAACGGTGATAGATAAATTTTCCCAGAATCGACGGCAGCGATCCCTCGCCGGACGGCATTTCGGTTTGAATGATCCCGGCGGTCTCTGCAAGGGGCTGGAGCTTCTTCCGGTATTCCTTCGGAAGGCCCCTCAGCAGTGCGTTGATTTTTTCCTGATAAAGGCCGGGAACTGACCGGTCCGCGGCTTCGGCGGGCGCCCTGGAAAGCAGGTGGACGGGAATTCGCATGGTGACGCCGTCCTCCGGGTGTCCGGGATCGAAGCGGTAGGAAAACCTGAAACGGTGTTTGCCTGAGGCGCATTCGTCGGGATAGAGGGCAAGCACGTGCTCATCCGGGACGCGGTTGAGAATGTCCGCTTCCTTCATGCGCAGGAACCCGTCGCCGCCCCGGTCGCGGATCAGCTTCTGAAGGGTTCGGACATCATAAATCCCGGACAGGCGCTCCTCATAGAACCGGGCGATCTGCTCTTCGTCGGCCATCAGATCGTGCCGCCGGATCTTGTCCTCCATCGCCGCCGCTTCCTCCATCAGCTTCCGGTTATGATCCAGAAAGGGCAGATTCTGTTTGACATCCCCTTCCACCAGGGCGCTGCGGACGAAAATCCGCGCGGACGTTTCCGGATCGATCCGCCCGTAGGAGACAGGCCGGCCGGCAACGATTACAAGACCAAAGAGGCTGACCTGTTCCGACGCGACCACCTCCCCCCGGTTCTTTTCCCAGTGCGGCGCCGCGTAGGTGTACCGGCACAGATCGCCCCCGACCGCCTCCAGCCAGCCCGGATCGATGTTGGCTGCGGTTCTGGCAAAAAGGCGCGATGTTTCGACGATCTCCGCTGCGACAATCCAGTTTCCCCCCTTGTTGAAGAGGCTGGAACCCGGGAAAATCATGACCTGACGGCCCTTGGTCGCCGTATAGAGGTTTTTCTGCTGTTTTACGGCGATGTTGGACAGATAACCGCTGAGAATGGATTTATGGATGCCGTCGGTCAGTTTTTGGGCATCCGCTGGTTTTTGCCGGTCTGGTTTCTTATTGCCCTCCTGTTCATTCAAAATCATGCGGATCTGGTCGTGGACGTCGCGCCACTCCCGCATACGACGGTAGGAGAGGAAATGTTCCCGACAGAACTTCCGCATTCGGTTCTGGGTGCTGATCGATTCCCGTTGACCGTAATAATGATTCCAGATCCGCAGCAGCGTCATAAAGTCGGAGGTGGGGTCCCTGAATGCGGCGTGCACCTGGTCCGCCCGCTGAGCCTGCTCCAACGGACGTTCCCGGGGGTCCTGGACGGTCATGGCGGACGCGATGACGAGCACCTCCTCCACACAGTCCTCTTTCCGGCCTTCCAGAATCATGCGGGAAATCCGGGGATCGATGGGAAGGCGGGCCATGCGGCGGCCACTTTCCGTCAAGCGGAAAGATCCCGTCGCGCCCACGTCATCCTCTTGAGCCCCTTTTTCGACCGCCCCCAGCTCCTGCAGAAGGTCCAGACCATCCCGGACGGCCCTCGGACCGGGGGGATCGATGAACGGGAAAGTCTCGATATCGCCGAGATGAAGGGAAAGCATGCGCAGGATGACTTCGGCCAGATTTGCCCGCAGGATTTCCGGCGGGGTAAAGAGCGGACGATTTTCAAAATCCTCTTTGGTGTAGAGCCGGATGCAGAGTCCGTGCTGCACGCGTCCGCACCGACCTTTGCGCTGCTCGGCGCTGCTGCGCGAAATGGATCGGATCGGGAGGCTCGTGGTCCGGGTGCGGGGACTGTACCGGGAAATCCGCGCCATCCCGGTGTCGATGACATAGCGGATGCCGGGGATCGTAATGGATGTCTCCGCCACATTGGTGGCCACGACGATCTTCTGCTCGGTCACAGGCTGGAAGACGCGGCGCTGCTCCGACCATGAAAGCCGGGCGAACATGGGAAGGATGGCGCAGTCCCGGTAATCCCGGCCTTCGAGCAGATCACAGGTCTCCCGGATGTCCTGCTCCGTGGGCATGAAGATCAGAATATCGCCCCGCTTGCGTTCTTTCTTGAGATCATCCACGGCCCGCACGGCCGCATCGACATAGGTGAAATTGCCTTTTTCCTCCTCTTCCGGATCGAGGGGGCGATAGCGGACGTCCACCGGGTACATGCGTCCGGAAACCTCGATGATGGGCGCATCGTTGAAGGCCCGGGAGAACTTTTCCGTGTCGATGGTCGCGGAGGTGATGATGACCTTCAGGTCCCGCCGGGAGTGGATCAGCTTTTTAAGGATCCCCAGGGTGAAATCGATATTGAGGCTGCGCTCGTGCGCCTCGTCCACAATGATGGTGTCGTAGGCCCGCAGGCGCGGATCGGTCTGCGCCTCCATGAGCAGGATGCCGTCGGTCATGAGCTTGATCAGCGGGCGGGGGCCGGAGCGGTCTTCAAAACGGATCTTGTAACCGATTGACCGGCCCACTTCTTCCCCGAGTTCTTCCGCGATGCGCTGGGCGACCGTCACGGCCGCGACGCGCCGGGGCTGCGTGCAGCCGATGACGCCGCGGATGCCGCGGCCCGCCTCCAGGCACATTTTGGGAATCTGCGTCGTCTTGCCCGAACCGGTTTCGCCTGTGATGACAACGACCGAATGACGCCGGATCGCCCGGATGATATCCTCTTTCCGGTCAACAATGGGCAGGGACGCGGGATAAATGATACGGGGGAGGGAAGGGGTCTGTCGCGGCTTTTGATACAATCAGGGGGCCTCAATGAGTATGCTGATTATTAGGTTTTATGACGATCCAAGATCATCCGGCATAAGGACGCCGAAAGCAAATGACCTTTTACATCTCCACCCGGGTTACAACGCCATGCAGTTTCCCGGCGGGCAGCTTGTGAAACTGAACGAAATTCGGCGACAGCTTTTTGATCACACTGAAGACATGCCAGATCGGGTTTTTTGTAGCGATATCCTCAACGCCGTAGAAAATGATCTTTTCTTTGATGCCGTTTTCATCCAGCAATTTTTCAATATCAATGACCGCCATGTAACCGGCCATGATATCAAGAAGATGGAGTCCGGAACCGAAGTTCTGCTGATAGCGCGTTTCGACTCCGAAAGGATCTTCCGTCCGGGTTATTGATATGAAGATGTTATTTTCATAGATGATGTTGCTCCCAAGGATGCAATGGACGATGTAGGGAGGAATGACCGTCCCCTGGTGGGTAAAAAAGAGTGCCGAGCCGGCGATGTTTTTCCCTTTCCCATACACCTGCTCATAACTGATCAGAAAGGTTTTCATATCCAGGGGCATCAATCTCCGGAAGAGCTTCTTCTGCCCCTTCGTAAAGATGAGCATGATGAGGAAGGGAACGGAGGCAATAATCAGGGACCAGTAGGCGCCGTGGGGAAGCTTGGTAAAGGTCGAGGCCAAATAGATAAAATCGATCAGACAGACCGTCAGGGCAATAGGGACTTTCCATTTGGTGGTATGAGAAAAAATCATAATCATCATCAGACTGGTAATGGTCATGGAACCGGTCACCGCCATACCGTAAGCCGCCGCCAGGTTCGATGATTTCTGAAAGATGATCATGACGAAGATGACGCTGATCATGAGCGCCCAGTTGACGGCGCCGATATAAATCTGCGATTGCAGCTTGCGGGAGGTATAGTCGATCTTCATCAGCGGCATCAATCTGGTGGTGATCCCCTGATAGACGATGGAGAAGACGCCGCTGATGATGGATTGGGAGGCAATGATCGTGGCAATGACCGTCAGCAGGAGGAAGGGGATATACAGGAAAGATGCCTGATTCTGGACCATGCCGAACAAGTAGTGTTTCGCTTCCGGGTGCTGGATGGCGAAGACTCCCTGCCCCATATAATTGATCACCAGGGCGACAAACACAAAACACCAGGCCCGGAGGATGGGCTTTCTGCCCAGATGACCCATATCGGCGTAAAGGGCCTCGCCGCCCGTGGCGCAGAGGATGACTTCCGACAGGACGAAGAAAGCGGCAAATCCATGGTCCTGGAAAAATTTAATCGCATACCAGGGATTAACGACTTTGATGATGTCCGGCATTGTCAGCAGGGAAGCAAGGCCGGACAGGGCGAGGGTGCTGAACCAGATCAGCATGATCGGACCAAAGGCCGCGGCAATGCGGTCCGATCCCCGGGACTGAAAAACGAAGAGGGTAATGGCAATGGCGCCGGCGATGACAATCAGCGTCGTCTGAGTCAGATTTTCCATGCCGGGAATGATCAACATGCCCTCTACGGCGGAGAGAATCGAAATGGCCGGGGTGATGACGCCGTCTCCCAGCAGCAGGGATACCCCCATAAAGGTCAGAAACCCCGCAAAGGCGATGGCGCGGCCGGATTTAAGGTGGGATAGCAAAATCTCCCGTAACACGCTCGCGCCACCCTGGCCTTTACGGGAAAGACTGGTGGCCAGCCAGGCATATTCGACGGTAACAAGAATCGTCAAGGTCCAGACCACAAGCGACAGGATCCCCAGGACGTTGTCGTAGGTTGGTTTCGTCAGGACAAAAATGACGGTCAGGGTATAAATCGGGCTGGTGCCGACGTCGCCAAAGACCAGCCCCATGGATTTGATCACCCCGCCCCAAAAGGACTCTGTTTCAGGTTGTTTCAAGAAATAGTTATCTCACTAGGGAAAAATCTTCCCGGGATTGAGGATGTTCAGGGGATCGAAGACCTGCTTGATCCGCTTCTGCAGAGGCGATCAACCCGGGGCTCATCACGATGGGCAGATAGGAGGCCCGCTTGGAGCCGATGCCGTGTTCCCCGCTGATGGTACCCCCGAGACGGAAGACGACCTCGTAGAGCTCCGTGAGGATAAGCGGAAGCTTTTCTTTCCAGGCCTCCATCGGCGTTTCCGGTTTCTTGACGGGTGTCGCATGAAGGTTCCCGTCCCCCGCGTGTCCGTAGCAGGGGATCAGGACATCGTGCTTCAGGGCCAGGCTTTCCAACTCGCGAACAAGATCGGGAATACGCGCCGTGGGGACCACGATATCCTCGAGGCTCTGCACGGGATAGACGGTCTTGAACGCCTCGGCGAGATTCACGCGCGGACGCCACATCTTCCGCTCCGTCGTGGGCGTGTTGCCCACATAGACATCGAGGGCCCCGGCCTCGAGAAACAGCTCCCCGAACTTCTCGCACTCCTCATCCACCTTCTCCCGGCTCGATCCGTCCAGCTCGATGAGCAACATGGACCCGATATCGGCCCGCGGCGGATCTTCGCCCAGGAACCGGTAAACGGTCTGCACGGAGAGGCGATCCATGAACTCGATGGCGGTGGGCAGGATTCCCGCCTGCGCAACAACCCGCGGGAAGGCCCCGACGGCGTCGGCGGCGCTTCCGAAAGGAATCAGCAGGACCGCTGTGGCGGCGGGTTGTGGAAGCAGGCGCAAAATGATCTTCGTGAAGATTCCCAGCGTCCCTTCCGAACCGACCAGCAGGTGGATGAGATCGTAACCCGTAACGTCCTTCAGCCGCTTTCCGCCCATTTCCACGATCTCGCCGGTTGGCAGGACAGCCTCCAGACCCAGGACATGATGTCCCGTGACCCCGTACTTGATGGCGCGGCCGCCGCCCGCGTTCTCCGCGAGGTTCCCCCCGATGAAGCAGGACTCGAAGCTCATCGGATAGCCCGCATAGAAAAGCCCGAATGCCTGAACCGCCTTGCCGATCTCGCTGGTTACGACGCCGGGTTCCACGACGGCCACCATGTTTTCCCGGTCGATCTCCAGAATCCGGTTCATGCGCTCGAGGGTCAGCACGATGCCTCCGAAAAGCGGCACGGCCCCGCAGGAAAGCCCCGTTCCCCCACCCCGGGGGGTCACCGGGATGCGATGCCGGTTGGCCAGCTTCATGATTTCGGAAATCTCGGAAGCGGAGGCGGGCTTGACGACGGCCTCGGGCATGCGGGCGTATTCCGGCCCGGCCACTTCGTCATGGGCATAGTTTTGCAGCAGATCCGGGTCGCTGAAGATGATGTTTTTCTCCCCGACGATGGCCTGCAGCGCACTGGCGATCTCACGGGTCACGGGCGCATAGGATGTCTTTTCAATCATCGCACGGTCCTTTTTTTAGGGCAATGGTCTTATCCGCGGTTCCGTCTTCAAACACCCTCAAAGATATTCCCCATTCTCTCCATCTAGAATCTTATTTCCTTGATTTGATAAGGTATTGCTTTCGATTACGCAAACTATAGGAGGGCTGTTTTTGCTTGTCAAGGGATATTGTGAATCGAATAACCTATTTGACAGAACGTACCGGGAGAGCCCGGCCGCCGCCGACCTGCTGGTGACCCCAGTACCGTATGCCGTCGTCGAAAATGAAACCGGCGGCGGTGGCGCCACGCGTCTCAGATGCCCAGGGAGCAATACAGGTAATACGAATCAATTCTGTTAAATGGACCTCAACACCACATGCGGACTTATAAGTTTTAGCCGCATTATACAACCCTGCCAGTTCCTCCTGTGTCGGCATCCGCCAGTCCCTGTACCCGCCTCCCCGATAATTCTCGCAATAGAACTTGGCGTTTGCCCAGTTAATGTTGCTGCCGTTGTCCGTCGCCGCCCACATGAGGCCCGTCCGCGTGTCCAGGACTGTCTCGTTATGATAAGCGATAAAACGACCGTCCCTGGCCCTCTCTGTTTGAGCATCATTTTGCACCGATTGAGGCGACGGCTTAACCTCCCTGACCGCACTCATTCCGGAACTTGTTGCAACCGGACCGGATTTGACGGCTTTACCACCCCCGCAGGCTGAAAAGACAAATAACAGACAAAGCGTCAGCACCGGCAACGTCATTTTATCGAACGCGAATATTGATGCCTTCGTAGAAAGTCCATTTTCCCCTCCCCTGGCGGGAGGGGATGAAGGGGAGGGGGAGGGAATCTTGACGCTTGACGATTCAATCAATCTTGATCTCATGTAAGTTATTTCCTCTTTTTTTCTGGTTGAATAGATCAGTTCCCCCCAAGCAACAATGCATCCATATCACATTTACTTGGGAAAAAACATTATTGATTAAGGCGACGGTCATAACAATTTATCGGGTCAGGGGAACTTCAGGGCGTCCACGAGGGCCCGCCACGCATCGAGTTTGTCGTTTCTCGTAAGGCGGGCGTTTGCAGGGCTCGTTGAAGGCATACGCAGCAATGGCAGGCTGCGGACTTGCGGTAGACCCGGCAGCACAAACCGCCGGAACAACGCTTCCGCTCTGGCGCCATTGAAGAATACGACGCGAATCTGGTCGTGCAGGGCGAAAAACATGCTGAAATCATTGGCGGTCTCCGAACCGGCGACGATTGCCGAATCGACGCTGCGGTCCCGCCGTGCGGACAACAGCACGTCCCAGACGGCCACTTTGGCGGTTTTGAGCATTGCTGTGCGCGCCTCATAGTCGAGACCCGGCTTGGCCTCAAACAGTTGCTCCATGATAAACCAGAAGGCATTCTGAGGGTTGGCGTAGTATTGGCCCATGGCCAGCGATTGTCGGCCGGGGATCGTGCCCAGCACCAGCACTTTCGCATTCCGAGCCGCTATCGGATCAAACCCGCGGATCATCGTTGCCCCTGATACACTGTTTATTCCTCTTCGACCGCAACCCGGTCGCGACCGGCTTCCTTGGCCAGCTTGACGGCATTTTTCACGCTCTGAATCAGGTCGCCCGTTGTCTGGCCATGATCGGGGAAGGCGGCCACACCGATCGAAAGCGTAATTCGTCGCATATGCCGATGATCTTCGTACTGAGCCCGGTCCTTGAGCAGATCTCGGATATGCTCGGCCCGTTTTCGGGAGACTTCCAGAGAATTCCCCGGCAGAATCAGCAGGAACTCATCGCCGCCGAATTTACAGGCCAGATCTTCTTTCCCCAGGTATTCATTCAGAAAGGCGCCCAGGTCGCGCAAAACGGCATGCGCCGCCCCATAACCGTAATTTTCCGTGAAATAACCGAAATGGTCGACATCCATCATGATAAGGCCGATCGATGACTTATCGCGGGAGGCCATCTTCAGAAGCCGGCCAAGTTGTTCCTCAATAAATTCGCGATTATAGAGCCCCGTGAGATAGTCTCTATCGAGCATGTTCTGAATGCGTTCGCGCAGGCGGATGTTGACGATGGCCATGGCGAGCAGATCGGCGATAAGCCCGACGGTCTGTTTTTTTTCGGGAAAGAATCGACGGTCCTGCCGCGATGAGAAATGAAGCAGGCCCAGAGGTTCACCGAAAGTCAGGATGGGCACACACAGGGAGGCTGTGTCCGCCGACTGCGAAAGGGCGTGACTGCAGTGGATATCATCGGATCCGGCCATGACCTTGTGCATGCGGCCGCGCCTCAGAGCCCAGCAATCCTGACTGCTGATGGATTTGGGCGGCTCGTCCATCTTTCCCCATGGAGCGATGGGATGGTAGAGGTCCACCTGGGCGTCCTTCAGATAAAGAACGCCGCTGTCTTCGGGGAGCAATGTTCCCAGGCTCTGGGCCGTCACGGCATAAGCCTCTTCAATGGCCAGTGAAAACTGATACCGGTTCACGAGCCTGGCGATCATTGACGTTTCAATCATGGCGCCCTCACAAAAAAAAGTCGAGCATACCCTCCCCCTTGATGGGGGAGGGATCGGGTGGGGGTGATAAGCACACGTATTTCTGGATGTTATTTCCCCCTCTCCTTCATCCCCTCCCACCGGGGGAGGGGAAATTTACTTTTTACGATCTCGTCAAAGATAGGGGTTGCGTTATGCATGTCGTCTTTCCAGGTAAGTCCGGATACGGGCCCGCATCGCCCCGGGAAGGCGGATGCCGATCGCATTGAGATGCGATTCGTATGTGCTGAAGGATTGAACATGCCCGGCTGCTGTCAAGAAAATGCGAAAATAGGAACGGATGCTGCCCTCAAGTTCCTGCCGGAATGCCTCGTCCCGGTTCAGGAGTTCTTCCGCGGGTCCGATCAGGGAGGCATGGACCGGGTGGCCCACAGATCGGTAAACGACAAAACGCTGGGTCATTTCACATTCATAATTATTGATCCGGATACTTTTTTCTACATGATCGAGATCGATGCAATCCACGATCGAAAAGGCCAACCGGGTGCCGATGCTTTTCTGCAGCATGTCCCGGGCTGCGGCAAAATGGGGACAGTCCGATGATGATCCCCTGAAGCACGTCTTGTCCTCATCGGATTGCCCGCAGCGTTGGTAAACGACAAGATCCAGCTCCGACCCTGATCCGGAATCGTTTGAATAGTCGTTTGCCGATCCGATGATGTCCAAGGCAAACGGAAAAGGATACCCGGCTTCCATGATCCGGATGGCCTCTCCTATGGGGTCAGTTTCATGATGGACGTCGTCCACCCGTGAGAGCCGGTAAAGAGCCTCAACCTCTCCGGATATTTCAGGGGCAGGCGGATGATGCCCGTTAACCGGCTGCCGGTCATAAGTCTGGCCTCGCAGGTGGGCGCCGTAACGCTCCTGGTCGACGACCCGGCTCTGCCAGGCGTCTTCGTGACGGCCATACACCATGATGTCGTGAATAGCCCGGCCTGAAATTTTTTTGTATGTCACGCGGTTTATCGTGCTGTTTTCGATTTTGATTTCGTGAAAAAATCCGCCTTCGGAAATGCGTCCACTGATCTGAACCACGTCTCCGAAATTTGAGGGATTCAGATAAATCGTCCCTTCGCTCTCGGCAAATCCCCATTGCTCATGGATGTGACCCGTGAGGCAGGCCAAGACATTATGGGTTTCGCAGTAATTCAGCAGCGCCGCAGATCCCGTCTCTCCCATCGGCGTGACCTGGTCATGAAAACCGTGGGCGGGTTGGTGTGTGACGATCAGATCCGGTCGGGCCGCTTCGAAAAAGCGGATCATTTCGTGGTCTCTTTCGGAAAAGGCATGATCGGCGCGGTTGCGGATCACATAGCGTTCGGGAATTCCCTGGGTCCAGCCGCCGGCGCCGCCGTAACCGCAGATATTCAGATTACCCGCAGACCGGCGCTGAAGATGAAGATCACGGTGATGGAGGGACGTGTACCTGAGATCCATATCATAATTGCCGGGGAGGCAGAAGCATGAAGCCCGCGATTTCAAGGAGAGGATATTTTCCAGGACTTTATATTTCTGCTGCATCACGCGGCGGGCGCGAATGGTGTACTGCTGAAAGCGCGCCCCTTTTTCCTGGGTATCGTCAGCCAGGTCGGGTGTCAGCATGAGGCGATCGACAAAGTCCTCCAGAAGATCGTCTGTCTGATCCATCCTGCGGCGTAAAGCATGAAAATAGGTTTGCAGCTCATGATAATGCATGGCTGTATTCATCGTGTAGAAGGGAAGGTCGATCAGGTCGCCGGCGATGATATAAACGTCGGCGTTGGTCGCATCCAAAAGCTGTCCAACCCTGTCAAAGGCCCCGTGGATGTCGGTGATATAGATGATTCTCATGGCTCACGCCTGAAGGGTGTCGTGTATGGTTGTCATGCAAACCTCTTGCTGCAAGTATAAAAGCGATGATCCGGCGTGTCAACGAGATATTGCATAAGTGTTGCATGAGATATTACCGAACCTTCAGGATTGGTCCGGGCGCCGGGCATTTTCTTGACACGCAGAAAACATGCCTCTATAATGCGGCGGCAAAACGGTGAATCCGTCAAGACGGAGGAATCGGGCGGCGGATGAGAAAAGAAATGCATGAGACATCCCGTAACCGTTTATGGAATATTTTATGGAGCGGCGAAATGTCCGAACAGGTCCAGATTGAAAAAGTATTCAAGGATGTCCATGAACATCAGCGCGTCGCCGCGCTGATTCAAAGATTTTCGACGAACAAAGGCAATGTCCAGAAGATTGCGCTGGAAGGACTTGACCTCAGGAACTGTCGTCAGATTCTCGATTTGGGCTGTGCCTTCGGGTCCTTCTCGGAAAAGCTCAAGGGCAGGGTGGCCCCTGACGCGACCGCCACGGGCGTCGATATCATCGCAGCTTATGAGCCGCTGTATCTGGCCGCCTGCGGGCGAGCATCCATCCGGGGACAGTTCTTTTCAACAGGAGCGCCCCTCCTCAAAACCTTTCCGGAGAGGTCCCTTGACCTCGCCCTGTGCTCCTATGCCCTGTACTTCTTTCCCGAGGTTATTCCGGAAGTCGCACACCTGCTGCGCCCTGAGGGCATCTTTGCCGTCATCACCCACTATCGGCGAAACACCGGCGAGTTGATTGATCTGACCAAAAGGATACTTGAGGCAAATGGACTGATGCAGGAGAAGGACCTGCCGTTGGAAACCATCACCGACCGTTTCTCAGCAGATAATGGCGAGGCATTGCTGAAGCCCTGGTTCGGCAGGGTTGACATAATGGATTTCACCAATACGCTCGTATTCACAAGGAAGGATACCGAATATTTGCTTGAATATTTCCGGTTCAAGAGCCCCCTTTATCTGACGGATGCGGGGCTTGATGCGGAGGCCGTCCTTCCCCTGATCCTGGAAAATCTGTCACGGTCCTCCTGCGAGCGAAACGGTATGACCATCTCGAAGGACGACCGTATTTTCATCTGCTCGTTGCCCCGATACGGAGGCGTTGAGCCATGAAAAAAGGGAACAGGCTTTTTTGCCACTTCTGCGGCGGGCCGGTCACACTTAAAATAGAAGACGGTGTTCAGAGGGATTTTTGCCCGGTCTGCAATCTCTTCTTTTACAAAAATCCGCTGCCCGTCGTCTCGACAATCGTCGCCCTGGATCGCCGGATTCTGCTTGTAAAGCGGGGGAACAGGCCCTACCGGGGACAATGGTGCCTGCCCTCGGGATTTGCCGAGGCCGGAGAGAGCATTCAGGATGCGGCCCTGCGGGAATTGGCCGAGGAAGCCGGCATCGACGGCCGGATCATCAGTCTCGTGGATGTCCACTCCTTTAAGAGCCGCTTTTATGGGGACCTCATTTTCATCACCTTTGAAGTGGAGCAGGCGGGAGGCATTCTGCAACCGGGAAGCGATACGGTTAGAGCCGCATATTTTCCCATCGATGAGATTCCCCGGCTGGCATTTCCATCAAACAGAAGAGCCATGCAGTATTATGTGGCCGGCAAATCCGAATACTGGGCGATTATCGACTCCTTCAGCAAATCTCTCGGCAAAGATGATTCAAGACATGTCGAACAGAATCTCCTGTCCGACAAATTGGTGGACGTCATTGAAAAGAATGCGGAAACCATTGCCCGGATCTGGATCAACGATGCCCTGACCAACCCCTCCACAGCGGGTTTCCGTCATTTTGATCACTCGCGTCTGTTTGGAGACGTTTGCAGCATCCTCTCCCATTTTGGAAGCTGGATGGGCGGCATCTACAAAGACTCTGAAATTCGTGAGTATTACACGGCTCTCGGTCGGGAAAGCCGGAAGGACGGCATCGCCTTAAGCAACGTGCTGAGCACCCTGAGCCTGATCAAGAAACATCTCTGGGAGTTTGCCCTCTCCCAGGGCATGTGGCAAAAAACAATCGATATTTATATGACACTGGAACTTAATCGGCGGATCGTCATTTTTTTCGACAAGGCCGTTTTCTATACAACGCAGGGCTACGAAACCAAAGCTGATGCCAAGCCATGACGGCGGCCGCTTCCACTTCACTACTGCTGATTCCTTTTTGCTTAGCTCCGCATTCCACCACTACCCGTAAGGCTCAGCCCTTTTTTGCTTTGTCAGGACCTGCAAAGGATTCCGCCACCTTTTTATAATTTTCATCTACGGCAGCCTTGAAATCCACGCGACCTTTCTTATAAGTCTTGAGCCAGTCATTGATCACCTTTTTCCCCTCTTCAGGAAGCAGGGGCGCCTGGTCCAGATACATGGCCATCATTTTCTCCGTCTGCTCCTGCAGAGCGGTCATGGCGTCAAACGTATTGTCAAAAGAGGTCTTGCTGAATTGAATCATCTGCTTTGCAATCTGTTTGGGATCCATCTTAATGCTCCTTTCTTTGGGTTGCGTGATTCCGATGTTCATTTCCGGGCTGTTCGTAAACTGGCCGCCAACCGGGACCGTTTGAAAGAATTTTAAAAAAATCGGCCTAATTATTTAATGCAAAAAAGCGGTAAATGCAACAAGAATTAATTTCGAGGATAATATCAGGAAAAACCTGATATTATTTATTCGCTGTCAAGGCGCCGGGGACGAGGGGCTCCTACGGTTTCAAAAGCAGTTTCCGGGCCAATTCGGGCAGGCCATTGAGGAAATCCTCCTCCCGCCCCGCCGGCGCCGTGATGGACCCGAAGGAGAGAGTTCCCATGGTTTCAATATCGGTGCGTTTTGTCTGGAGTACGGTTGAATTTCCCAGGGAACCAAGTCGGCCCGTGACGGACTGCTGGGCGGCCAGCAAGCGCCCCATCCGCACGGCGCCCTGCTCCTGCACCAACCCGGACTGCTGGAGATTCAGTTCGTCCATGGCCCTGCTCAGGTCTTCCCGATTGACGATATCAAAGGATCCGACTTTGTGAATCTCTTCGCGGAGGGCTTCCGTGATGATCAGCCCGGCCACCTGCATGGGCGGAGGCGTTTCCAGGTCGTAGACCACAATCCTGGGCTTTCCCTCCATGATCAAGGGACCGGCCTTCTCCTGAAGGGATTTGCTCTGGAGGGATGGCTTTTTAATTGTCACGGTCAGCGGCGGCGGCGGAGGCGGAGGAGCCTTCTCTGTCGTCGCCGCAGGCAGGCTTTCCTCACGGGCCGACGGAGGCGTTGAAGGCGTGATTGGGAGGACTGCCGGAGGTCTTGATTCAGACGTGCTCTTCGGCACACCAGGTGATTTTACCAGAACCGGTGCAGTGTGAACCGTACGGCCTTTCCGGAGGGCTGTCGCCAGCATGTCCCCCTTGGCTTGATTGAATATCTCACGATGCGAGGTCCTAACAATCTTCAGATATTCCTTTCTGTGTGCGCTTCCGGACAGGTGACTCCCGGGATGATCGGACGTCTCGTAGACCTTGCCCGTATCAAGGTTGATCAGCATCATCCGGAAGTAGTAAAACCCCTGGAAGCCTCTTCGGCATATCATGACGTAATCGGCATGGAGAGCCCTTCCGACTTTTCTCGCTGCGCTCCAGTCACCCGTATCCCAATGGATGGATTCCAGCGCTGTTTCTCCCAGGACGGCCTTGATGTCCTCCTGCGGGACGACTTCATAAAAACCGGTACTCCGCAGGGTTCTCTGTACCGAAACGGCCATCTGCTCGGCAAAGACATGATGGGGCGTTGCCCAGTATCTACCCTGGAAAACGGTATCGGTCATGGGAAGGAATAAGACACGCAATTTCGCCGTGGGCTCCGGTGACGGCAGGGTCCGCAGTCTTAGTTCGGTGCAGGCAGACATCAAAAGAACAAGGATCAGGCAAAGCAACAGAAGGAAAATATTTTTTTGTGGCCAACCGGTCATGGAGACCTCCCTGGCAATCCCTTTTTTTATTGTGCGAAGTATAGGAATACGCGCCCTCGCATGTCAAGAGAAAACAAAAACAGAATACAAACCTCTCTGTAAGCTCCCTTATTCTCATTGCATTCACGCCCGTTCCTGTGTTAACGATAAAGTCAATAACATACAGAAAGCTTTAAAATTTTTTCTTTTTGTGAAGGTCGTATAACGATGCCGCTGGTCACCTTTTATTTTCAGCTTCATCAGCCTTTCCGCCTTCATCCGGACCGAGGCAAATTTCTCTGGAACAAGTCGAACAGGGAGATCTTTC
This sequence comes from uncultured delta proteobacterium, assembly GCA_963743175.1. Taxonomy (GTDB): domain Bacteria; phylum Desulfobacterota; class Syntrophia; order Syntrophales; family Fen-1087; genus JAPLJM01. The sequence continues at coordinate 55,910 of CAVUOQ010000018.1, forward strand.
TGAAGGTATCGGAGAAATGCTACCTGCCGGCGACCCGTATGTTTACCGAGCTTATCGCGCAAAACAAGGGGTTCAAAATCACACTGAGCATGTCCGGTGTGTTTCTGGAGCAGGCGGAACTCTATCAGCCAGACGTCATCCGCGCCCTCCAGGATCTGCTTGACGCCGGCCGGAAGTATAACCAGGTGGAATACCTTGATGAGACCTACTACCACTCGCTGAGCAGTCTCTTCGAGGATCCCCAGAAGCAGGAATTCCGTGACCAGGTCTCCCTGCATCGGGAGAAGATCAGAAAACTTTTCGGTATTTTCCCGACTTCATTCCGGAACACCGAGCTCATGTACAACAACCACATCGCTGATGTCGTGGCCGATATGGGCTATCTTTCCATCCTGTGTGAAAAGCGGGACGATATGTTCGCACAGGCCGGGCAAGCCGTTTCGCCGAATGCCGTCTTCCGGGCCGCGGACAGCCGGCTCATTGTCATCCCCCGGAATCGGGAACTAAGCGATGACGTGGCCTTCCGCTTCCCGCATCAGCCCATTACCCCGGAACAATACGCCGCCTTTATTGCAAAAATCGACGGAGAGGCCGTCCTCGTGGGTTACGATTATGAACACATCGGCGAACATATCTGGGAAGATAAGGGCATTTTTGCTTTCTGGCGGGGACTCCCGGAGGCCCTGGCCAGGCATGAAAACATCGTTGTCGTCAATCCCAGTGAAGTTGCTGAAAAATTTAAAGAGGTTGATTGTCCGGCGCTGGATATGCACGGGCTGGCCACGTCTTCCTGGGCCGATGCCGGAAGGGATACCTTCGGCTGGCTGGGCACCCTGACGCAATATGAACTGTTTCAGGATATCCAGAACATGGAACGGGAGGCCCGGCGGGCCGGCGGGGAGCTGCTCACCAACTGGCGGCATCTAACCACTTCGGACCATCTCTATTTCATTCATGAGAGCCTCGGGGAGGATCATGCCGTCCATGCCTACTTTAATCCCTATGGCGGATCCATCGCACAGCCGGCCCATATCCTGACGCGCAAGATCGATTATCTGGATTGGGGCATCAAGCGTTTCGAGGTCATCCGGAAGCAGGAGAGGACCGCCGTTCTGATGATTACCCCGGAAACGGGAAGGCTCCCGGAAGATATGGGCGCGCTGGCCAGGTATATTTCCGGCAAAAGCGGCGGCCAGGGAGAGGTTGTCTCAGCCCTCTGTGAAGGATTGTCGGAGCGTGGCATCGCGGTTCATCTGGTCACGCTGAATTTAAAGAAACGGTTTCAGCGGGAAAGCGACCTGGATGAACGGGGCTGGCGCGCGATCCGGTATAAGATCGATTCAGAAAACATCCATCTGGTCAGTTCGGCGGTTTTTGCCGAAAATCTGAGTGCTTATTCCGGCGATCCGATCGCCACAGCGGCCGAATTCCAACGTGAGATTGTGAATAATATCATAAAGACGGTTCGCGCAAAACAAGGGGGAAGGCTGATTGTCCATAGCCACGACTGGATGGCCGGCGGGGCGATTACGGCCTATGCAAAATCCACGGACCTGCCAATATTGCATACGGTGCATAATGTCTTTACGGCCGATCTGCCGCTGGAACTGCTCGGCGGGGTCAATCTGCGCAGTTTTGAGGAGAACCTTTACTATTCGAAAGCTTACGGCAAAATCTGCATTGACTGTCAGGCGACGGCCATCAAGAATGCCACGATCATCAATTTTGTGGGTGAACGGTTTCTCCGGGAAGTGGTGGATGACTATTTTCTGGATCGGCCGCTGGTGCCCCCAAGCGTCCGCAATGAAGTCAAGGCGAAATATTACAACGACTCCGCATGGTCCATCATCAACGCCCCGGCTTCCAATATGTATCCGGAGAATTGCAATTATTTAGTGAGAAAATACGGTCCGGACGATTCCTTGCTGGAGGCCAAGCGTGAGAACCTCATCGCCTTTCAGGAAAGAACCGGTCTTTACGTGGATCCCCATGCGATCCTGTTCTTCTGGCCCTCTCGGCTTGATCCGTTCCAGAAGGGCGTCGAACTGCTGGAAGCGGTTTGCGGCCATTTCGTCAATGTTTACGACAATGTCCAGATCGCCGTCGTCGCCGACGGCGTCGGCAATGACCGGACCCATGTGGATATTCTCGGACGCATCGCATACAGTTCCGGGAGGAAAATTACTTACCAGCCTTTCAGTGAAGGCCTGGCCATGCTGGGCTATGCCGCGGCCAGCGATGTCTTCGGGGCCTCGCTCTACGAACCCTGCGGCCAGATCGATCAGGTGGGCAACCTCTTCGGGGCCACCGCCACCAACCGTGACACCGGCGGCTACCATGATAAAATCCGGGAGCTGAGGATAAAAATGGACGGCGCCCCGCAGGACGTGGGCAACGGGTTTCTGTTCCGGGATTTCGACGCCGGCGGCCTCTGGTATGGGCTCGAGAAGAGTCTGGACTTTCACCGCAAGCCGGACGATGTCCGGGAGGCCCAGTTGAAAAGGATCATGAAAGAGGCAAGGCAGCGATACGACCTGGGCAGCATGATTGCCGAGTACATCCGGATCTATGAGAAGCTGAACGGGGGCCGTCCACTGGCGTAAACACGATTCTCTTTATTTCCGCCATCCCAGATCAATATCCATCTCCTTCGGCGCCTGCAGATTCACCGTCGTCAGAATGGATTTCTTTTGTCCGGCAGGCAACTCCAGGTTCCAGATCCAGATGGCGTTGTTTTCTTCCGAAACCTCGGGAACATTCCTCAGCGCGAGTTTGATCCGTTCGTCGCGGCTCCGGGGGGAAGCCTCTTCAATTCGTACCTTAACGGCCGTGTTGCGCCTGTTTTCAATATCCGTCCGCCATTCCCACTTGTAGGTCTGCTTATCCGCCAGGAAGGTTTTTTCTCCGGACTGCTTTGTCAGCAGGTCGACTTTCGCGGACACGAAGGGATCTTCTCCAAAGAAGATGCTGCCTTCTTTGCCGGCAAAGGCAAAAAGTCGCTTTCCCAAGATGGCGCCGTCTATCATGAAAATGCCCTGGCCTGAAGGGATATCACGGGCTTCTGCAAACTGAAGGGCGGCCCGGATAAAGGCCTTGCCGCTCAAACTTGGCCGGATCAGATGCACAAACTCGGCTGGCCAGGTCTCGTCCTGAACCTTGACCCGTTGCCGAGTGCCGGCCGGAAGTGTGATCTTGCCCAGCTCCCAGCGAGAATACGTACTTTGCCGGACTTCCAGCGGTGCGGGCGGCGACAGCATTGAAGGCGCTTCTTTTGCCTCGTCGGGAGCTTCCCGGGAAGCCATCATCGCATCCGCCTTGGCGTTAGTTCGCGCTCCCCCTTTATACCGTATGACCGGACGGGGTTTGATGATCCAGGGCGGGAGATCATTCGGTGCAATGGCCGCTGCGGGCTGAAGGGTGGCCAGATTCATGACGACCTGGCTCCAGTCCCGGCCCGAACTCTGCCAGATTTCCGCTTCCCAGGTGAACAGGACCTGATTGGTCCGGGGTTTCGCTTCGATGCGATACAGCGGAGACCAGCCGCAACCGGACAGGTTGTAGGTGGAGGTGACGGAGACGTCCGCGGCGGTCGGTGGACCTGCCAACAGCAACGTGACCTCCCAGATGTCTTCCTTCTTCCCCGCCGTCTGGTTCAGCTCTTCCTCAAGCTCTTTGATCCGCTTATTGAGCTTTTCCAGCTCCGGTTCCTGGGCCAGTTTATCCTGATAGGCTTTTTTGACGTTTTTTCCTATGGCCGTAGAGAAATTACCGGCATCGACGGTTGTTTTCACCTTGGCCTTGGTCTGCATCTGCCAGAATTGAATCTGTGCATCCAGGGCGCGGATGGCCGCCTGCATGTTATTTCTTTCAGCTTTGAACGTCTCAATCTTTTTCCGCAGATCTCTGATTCTGTCATCATCCAGACGAACGATCTGGCGCCAGGCCTGGTCCATGATCCGGAGTTTGCCGCCCGGATTCAAGCGGGTAACCAGGGACTCTGGATCAGCCTGTGCGGGCAGTGTGAAGACGGCTTTCTTCAGAGTGCCCTCCGGAACGATCTTCAGCCTGAGTGTTTCCACAACCTGTGCAGAAGCGGGAAAAAGCGTGACCTCGTGCGGCGCAGCGCCACCCTGGCCCGGATAAAGAAAGAATGAAAAAGCAAGACAGCTTATCCAAAAACCCCTTATATGATTTTTCATCGGTATCCTCCTTCACCAATCATGGCCCCGATTTCGCGGACCTTTTCCATAATATCGTCCAGATCGACGTGCAGCAATTTCCGATCCTTCATTACGAACTTTCCGTTAATGACAGCGGCGGTTACGTCCGCGCCCGATGCGGCATAGACGAGATGGGAATAGATCTGATAAACCGGCGTCAGATGCGGCCTGTCCATGTTCACGCAAATCAGATCCGCGCATTTTCCGGTTTCGATGGAGCCGATCCTGTCTTCCATTCCCAGGACCCGGGCGCCGCCGATGGTCGCCATGGTCAGGACCGTCCGGGCGTCCAGAACCGTCGGGTCCATTGTCGCAACCTTGTGCAGTTTTGCCGCCGTTCCCATTTCCCGGAAGAGATCCAGGTCATTGTTGCTGGCACAGCCGTCCGTCCCCAGCCCGACCGCGATGCCTCTTTCGAGCATCGCCGGAACGGGCGCAATGCCGACAGCCAGTTTCATGTTGCTTTCCGGGTTATGGGAGACTTTCGCGCCGGTATCGCGAAGCATGTCCAGTTCTTCCTCATCCACCCAGACGGCGTGAACGATGATGGTACGTTCATCCAGCACCCCCAGCTTCCGGAGATACCGGATCGGCGTGGTCCCATAGCGCTCCCGGATCAGTTCCGTCTCGTCCTGTGTTTCCGCCACATGGGAGACATAAAGGATGTTTCGCTCGCGGGCCACCTGCTTGAGGGTGATCAACGTTTCCGCGGTGCAGGTATAGGGGGTGTGGCAGAAGAGGGCAGGGGAGATCAGCGGAGATCGGTTCTGCCATCGATCAATGAAGGTTTCCGCTATCCGGATGTTCCTGGACGGGTCCGGATGGTCCGGCGTCGCGAAATCGAGGAATCCCTGGCTCACGACCCCGCGCATGCCCATGTCGATGGCCGCCTGCGCCACGCTGGATTCGTAAAAATAGCCGTCGCAGAACGTGGTTGTTCCGGAGAGGATCATTTCGGCCATGGCCAGCCTCGAGCCGGCATAGACCATGTCGCGGTTTACATATTTGGCCTCTGTGGGGAAAATGCGGTCCTGCAGCCATTCCATGAGCGGCAGATCATCGGCGAGGCCCCGAAAACAGGCCATGGGCAGATGGGTATGGGTATTAACGAGGCCCGGCAGGATGACGCATCCGGCGGCGTTCAATGTTTCGCCGGCGCTGTAGTGTTTCAGGGAGAACTCATTGTCCTTTTCGATCAGGGCGATCCGGCCGTCCCGGATGCCGATGAGCGGATTTTCGATGATTTCCATATTCGCCGACAGGGTAAGCAGCGTGCCGCCGGTAATCAGGATATCGAAATGACGGGTTTTATCCATATCAGCCTTTCAGGCTCTGCTTCACGCGTACCGCAATGGCGCGCACCCGCGTCATCGCCTCGTTTTCGTCGATGGTGAGCAGTCGACGGTTTTCCATGACCGGTCTGCCGTTGATGAAAACCGTGTCCACATCGGCGCCGCCCGCCGCATAAACGAGGTGGGAATAGGGGTGATACAGCGGCGTCAGATGCGGTTTGTTGAGACCGAGGATGCTGAGGTCAGCCTTCATGCCGGGTGTCAGGCAGCCCACGAGATGCCCCATCCCCAGCGCCTTTGCCCCTTCGCAGGTCGCCATCCTGAGCACCGTTTCCGCATTCATCACCGTGGCATCGAGGCGGTGAACCTTGTGCAGCTTGGCGGCCGTGTCCATTTCCTGGAACATATCCAGGTTGTTGTTGCTGGCGCAGCCGTCCGTCCCCAGCCCCACCGTCACGCCATGCCTGAGCATATCCGGGACCGGCGCTACGCCGGAGGCCAGCTTCATGTTGCTTTCAGGGTTATGAATGACCTTGCATCCCTGCCCGGCCAGAATCGTCATGTCCTCATCATCGAGATGGACGCCGTGAAAGGCGATGAATCGCTCATCCAGATATCCGATGTCATTCAAAAAAGAGATGGCCTTGCGACCGAATCTGTCCTCAAGTTGCGCCTTTTCAGCCAGGTTTTCCAGGAGATGGACGCCCACGGGAGCCTGATAGCGGTCGGCCAATTGTTTGGCATCCCTCAGCAGGGCAGGGGAACAGGTGTACAGGGCGTGGGGCTCCACGATAATATTAACCAGCGGATCGTCGGCCCACTTTTGCAGCAGTCGCTCCGTACAGGCCAGACCCTCCGCCGGGGTCTTGAAATTTGGGGAGGGAAAATCGAAGAGGACTTCCCCGAGCAGGCAGCGTATCCCCGCCTGGTGCGCGGCCCGGGCCGCATCATCCTCAAAGATGTACATATCGCAAAAGGTCGTCGTGCCGGATTTGATCATTTCGGCACAGGCCAGCAGCGCCCCCCAGTAGGCCAATTCGGGGTCGACATTTTTCGCTTCCGCGGGAAAGATGAAGTTGTTGAGCCAGTCCATCAGGGTCAGATCGTCGGCGATGCCCCGGAAACAGGTCATGGCGGCATGGGTGTGGCCGTTGACCAGCCCCGGCATGACGAGCGATCCCCGGGCATCGATGACGCGACGCCCCGTAAATTCCGGCGTGATATTTTCGGCATGTCCCACGGCCGCGATATCCGGACCGTCAATGGCCACAGCGCCATTGGAGATGATCGTATTTTTATCATCCATGACCAGGACGATTCCACCGGTAATAACGAAATCCACCTCTCTCATCTCACGCCGTGCCCCCTTATCCGGATTGACGCGAAATTCCTATCACAGAGCCCGGCGTTCCTTCAAGAGATATTCCTTCAGGACGGAATGACGCTTGAGAAATCCCTGACGGCGTTATACGACAAGAACGTCGTTTGATTATACGGGCGGCTAAAATAACATTGACACACCTGTTTCTTTTTCTTATAGTTCGCAGCCCTGCGGGGAATGTTTGTCGGCTGCCTTCGAAAAATATAAAGGGTGTTTGCTTATGGATATCATTGTCTCGGGATCACTGGCATACGACCGGATTATGGATTTTCCGGGGAATTTCTCGGATCATATCCTGCCTGAGAAGATTCACGTTTTGAACGTCTGTTTTCAGGTCAATGGCGTGAAGGAGAAATTCGGCGGCACGGCCGGCAATATTGCCTATGCGCTATCCCTGATGGGTGAAAAGCCGATCATCTGCGCTGCGATTGGTCGCGATTATCACCGGTACTTCGATTGGTTTTCCCAAAATGGAATCAATACCGAAAACATCAGGATCATCGAAGACGAATACACGGCGGGCGCCTACATCACGACCGACCGCTCCGACAATCAGATCACGGGATTCAACCCGGGCGCGATGAGACATCAGGCTTTTCCGGATTTTGACAAACTCCATCCGAAGGAGACCCTCGTTATCGTGGCACCCGGTAATTTTGAAGACATGGTAAACTACCCGCACGCCTGCAAAAAGAGAGGCATTGACTATATCCTCGACCCCGGGCAATCACTGCCCCTGTGGGACCCCAAAGATCTGGTGCAGGCCATAGAGGGGTGCCGGTTTCTGATCGCCAATGATTATGAACTGGATCTGATCATGCACAAAACCGGGCTAAACAAAAAGGCACTGCTGGGGCTGACTCCGGCGATTATCACCACTCTGGGAGAGCAGGGTTCACAGATCTCCACACCAGATGGAGATACAAACATTCCTGTTGTCAGGGCCAAAAAAGTTGACGATCCGACGGGCGCCGGCGATGCATACCGGGGTGGCCTGATCAGCGGCCTCGTCCATGGCAAAAACCTCGAGCAAAGCGCCAGGATGGGCAGCGTTTGCGCTTCATTTGCCGTAGAGTGTTACGGCACACAGGAGTACAGTTTTACCGTTGAAGAATTCGACAGAAGACTCAACGGGTGAAGCTCAACGGTTCGTGCCTGATTCACATCAGCCAGAAAAAATGAAACTGAACCAGAAGGAATTTGACCGGGCCGTCAAACGCGCAATAGATCGTATTCCTGAGGAGATCCGGGAACATCTTGAAAATGTGGTTATTACGGTCCGGAGGCGTCCTTCAAGGGAAATGCTGGACGAGATGGGCATGACCCCGGACAATCCGCCGCTGGGCCTCTACCAGGGCGCCTCCCTCATGGAGCGTTCCGTATTCGCGCCGCCGCTGTATCCGGACACCATTTTCATCTTTCAGGAACCCCTGGAGCAGATGTGCAATACCCCTGAAGAACTGGAGCGGGAGATCGAAATCACGGTTGTACACGAGATCGCCCATTTTCTCGGCGTCGACGATGATCGACTGGCGGAACTGGGTTATGCGTGAGGAGTTACAGACCGATAAACCTTGACAGGGTCGTACTAAAATAATATTGAAAATGACACAGTAAACCGTGCCTGGATGGCGGAATTGGTAGACGCAAGGGACTTAAAATCCCTCGGTCCTTGTGGCTGTGCCGGTTCGACCCCGGCTCCGGGCACCAAGTAAAAACAAGGGCTTACATGGTTCATGCGGACCGGTAAGCCCTTTGTTTATTTCCCTTGGCCCGCCATTATTTACTATTTTACCGCTTTTGGAATTTATTCGGGTGATTTTTACTCAGGCGGGTGTTTCTGAGAACGTCTCCCGGAGAGAGTGACGCCCGTGACTTTTCATGCTCCTTAATCGTGCCCGCCCACACGTATAGCAAATACAAGTCAATGCCCCAAGCATTTCCCCCAATTTATCGACTTCGGTTTGAAAGGCGTAAAATCTGAGTGAGAATTGTTGAATTTGTCCAGGGCTGGCCTTCCGTAGATATATCAATTCAATGAGATCAAAAACCCAATAGCTATTTTAGCCCATCAAGAATCTGGAGCAGCTCGCTATTCTCCGGAATGTCAGTCATATTTTTTGCATATTGCGCAAATGCTATTTCACCTTTCTGATCAATGATAAACAGTGCCGGCATTCGTCCCAGTTTAATCAGATTCCTTTCCTGACCGTAGATATTTCCCAATGTTCCATCAGAATCAGGAATGCCGATAAAAGGCAGGTTTTCTTTTTCCCAATAGGCCTTGACCTTCGCTGTCCCATGGGGAGCAATCACAACGATCTGGGCATGTCTGTCTGTAAATTGCCTGATATCTTTTTTCATCTGACCCAGATGCTTTCTGGCAAAGGGTCAACCGAAGCCCCTCAGAAAAACGAGCACGACGGGTCCATTCTTAAACAAGGAAGATAAGCTGATGGCGTTTCCATCGACTGCTGTGGCTTTGAATTCGGGAGCTTGGTCAGCGATTTTCAGAAAAAATGACATAGTGATAGCCTCCGTTACAATATGTAATTATCTTGACTGTTTATGAATGATATGACTATGTTGAGATGTAAGTCAATAGAAATTGAGATTCAACCTTTACCTTTCTGATCGGCCAGACTTATTAAATATTCAGAGGATAATTTGTGAAACTGCTTATCCGTGGAGGAAGCATTGCTGTCGGTCATGGTGTTACCAAGAGTTATGGCGATATCATAACAGAATCACTTTTGAAGCAAATGATAGAAGTGATTAACCGATCGAGATACAGAGAGACATCCTTTGATGGTGTTGATACATTCTACCAGGACATCGATTTCTTTCGGCCTGATATTCTGCTCATCCAATTTGGTATCGATGATGCCTTCCAGTTTGTCTACCGCTCTGAGTTTCAGGAAAATCTTGTGCAGATGATCAGGTTGGCACGTGTGCGTTTCAATCCGATCGTTCTCTTGGTTACTTCACACACTTTTGATGACCCTTATGATATGGACACCGTTAATATTTATTACAGGTCTATGAAGATCGTGGCTTCAGAAATGAATTGTGAATTGATTCCGGTACATTACTACTGGGCAGGTTATCTTGAAGAGCATGGTCTACGGAATAAGGATCTTGTCCTGTCAGATCCCAGCTATCCAAATGAGAGGGGACATCAGGTTATTGCAGAAGCAGTGATGAAGGGGTTGAACAAGATCATTGAAAACCCATCTAAGATCAAGTCCGGAAATATCGCTTCCGTCAGGAGGTCATAAACCATGAAATATTCTCAAGCCAAACCGGGACGTATCTTCGTTATCCGCCTGGAAGACGGCGATATCGTCCATGAGGCCATCGAGTCTTTTGCAAGGGAACATGCCGTCAGGGCGGCGACACTGGTGATCCTCGGCGGCGCCGACAAAGGCAGCCGACTGGTCGTGGGGCCGGAAGATGGCCGGGCAACACCCGTCATCCCCATGGGCTTGACACTGGAAAATGTTCACGAAGTGGCCGGTGTGGGCACTCTGTTCCCTGATGACGAGGGCAACACCGTTCTTCACCTGCACATGGCCTGTGGCCGGAATGACGACACTGTTACCGGATGCGTAAGGACCGGTGTAAAGGTGTGGCACATTATGGAGGCCGTTCTGTTTGAGCTGGTGGACAGCACGGGTGTACGCAGGCTTGATAAGATTACGGGCTTCAAACTTCTGCAACCGTGACAGATAATTAGTGCAAATACAAAGCGAGGATGTAGACGTTTCTGATCGAATTAATGATAATCGGTCGAAACGGCAGATTTTCAGGCGTGTTACCGGATGGTGGCTGTAGCCGCTGCCTTCCTGAAAATCACACACTGCTCAAAGGTAGAAAAGATGATGGTTTCAGAGGGTAATTATCACCTATCACCCAGTTTCTAGTTGACATCACCCCAGATGCACGGCATTATCTTCATTAGTTGAGATACATCCGCTAAGCACTTCACCTTTCTTTCTATCTATAAGTCGTTTCTCAAGGTACGGGGGTAGACGATGAAAGATTCATCCAAGACAAATCAAGAACTGCTCGAAGAAAATTCCACATTAAAGCGGAGAATCAAAGAGCTGGAACGATCGGAATCAAATCATAAATTGTTGGTGAAAAAACACCGTAGAGATAAAGAAAATCTCCGAATATTAATCGAACACAATCCGGCGGCAATCGCACTGTTCGACCGCGAGATGAGATACATTGCAGCAAGTCGCCGTTATCTCATTGACTATGGATTAGGTGAACAGACCCTGGTTGGTCGCTCTCACTGTGATGTATTTCCGGAACTTACGGATCGGTTGAAGGAAGTTCACAGACGATGTCTGGCCGGTTCGATTGAAAAAGCCGATGAAGAGCCGTTTTTGCGTGCCGATGGCAGGATTGACTGGGTGCGCTGGGAAGTTCGTCCGTGGTACGAGTTAGGCGGCGGAATTGGAGGCATCATCCTGTTTTCGGAAGTAATCACCGAAAGCAAGCGGGCGGAGGAGGCGCTACTGAAGAGTGAAGAGAAATTCCGCAAGGCATTTTATACCGGCCCGGATGCTGTGAACATTAACCGTCTCGAAGACGGAATGTATGTCTCAATTAATCCGGGGTTTACTAGAATTACGGGATATGCGGAAGAAGACATCATCGGAAAGACCTCAATAGAACTTAATATCTGGGATAATATCGAGGACAGGCAAAGACTGGTAGCAGGATTAAAAAAGGACGGAGAAGTCACTAACCTTGAAACCGCTTTTCGAATGAAGAGTGGTGATATCCGATATGGGTTGATGTCAGCATCCATGATCGATCTTAATAGTGTACCCCATATTCTCAGCATTACCCGGGACATCACGGACCGCAAGCGGGCAGAGGAGTTAGTGCGAACCCTATCATCACGCCAGGAAGCCCTCTTGGATGCAGTTCCGGAAATCATTATGGAGGTGGACAACAACAAGGTTTACACTTGGGCGAATTCGGTGGGTGTTGAATTCTTTGGAGAGGATGTGATCGGCAAGGAAGCTACTTTCTACTTTGAGGGCGAGCAAGAGACCTATGACATAGTAGCCCCTCTCTTTAACGGTGCTGAAGATGTAATCTATGTGGAAAGCTGGCAGCGTCGCAAGGATGGAGAAAAGAGACTGCTCGCCTGGTGGTGCCGGGTGCTTAAAGATGAAAGCGGGCAAGTAACCGGTGCGCTCTCTTCGGCGCGCGACATCACCGAGCACGAACACGCGGAGGAGACACTAAGGAAGAGCGAGGAGAGGTTCCGGGCAATCTTTTTGATAACGCCTTGGACAGGGATTTATCAGTCGACATCGAACGAGTTGGTTAATCAGTGTAATAAAGCCTTTCAGCAAGATGTTCGGTTACGAATCCCCGATCTGAAGAAGTCGTTGACGACGGTAATGAACATTGGCGACCAGATGTATGAAAATCCGGATGACAGGAAGAAAGCTGTCGGCATTTTCAAGGAAATGGGACACACTAAGAAACTTTGAATGCCTATGCGCCGAAGAGGACGGTCGTGCCTTCTGGGCATCTTTCAATGGCCGATTGAGCAAAACCGCGGACGGGACCACCTGTTTAGAGGGATTCATCAGCGACATCACCGAACGCAAGTTGCGGAACAGACGCTGCAGGAAAGTGAGCAGCGATTCCTGGACGTCATGCAATCATCCCGCGACGCCATTCTCCTGATCGACGGTGATAAGTTTGTTGACTGCAACGAAGCCACTGCACGAATGCTCGGATACCCCACCCGGAATGAGTTCATGAAGACTCACCCCTCGGAATTATCCCCACCCATGCAACCCGATGGAAGAAGTTCCTTTGAGAAGGCGGCGGAGATGATGAGGACGGCCCTTGAGAGGGGGTTCAATAAGTTTGAATGGGAGCACCGCAGAGCCAACGGAGAAGACTTCCCGGTCGAAGTGTCACTCACGTCCATCGTGCTTCATGGGAAAAATGTGCTTCATTGTGTATGGCACGATCTCACCGAGAAAAAGCGAGCGGAGAAGCAACTCCGGGATACCCTTCAAAGTCTCAGGAAGGCGTTTGGCACAACCATTCAGGTCATGGTATCGGTTGTTGAGTCAAGAGATCCCTATACGGCCGGTCACCAGACTCCGGTCGGCGGATCTTGCCCGTGCCATTGCCACGGAGATGGGATTACCTCAGGATAAGATCGAGGGTATCCGTATGGCCGGTTCCATCCATGACATCGGGAAATTGTCCGTACCGGCGGAGATATTTTCCAAGCCGACCAAGCTGACCGAGATTGAGTTTTCCCTGATTAAAGAACACGCCCGGAAAGGGTACGAGATGTTGAAGGACGTGGAATCGCCCTGGCCACTGGCACAAATTGTTTACCAGCACCATGAACGGATGGATGGTTCCGGTTATCCCAGAAATCTGAAAGGGGATGAAATTCTCATGGAGGCCCGCATTCTTGCCGTTGCCGACGTGGTGGAATCCATGGCTTCCCACCGGCCCTATCGTGCCGGCTTGGGCATTGATGCAGCCCTGAATGAAATCGAGAAGAACAGAGGAATCTTTTACGACGATGCTGTCGCAGATACCTGCCTGAGGTTATTCCGGGAAAAAGGCTTTCAACTTGAAAAGGCATGATTTCAAATGGTAATTCTCACAGTAATGCTGAACCTAAAGTTGTGTAGTTGTAGGTGGCGTCAATAACCGGCGCATGTTTTTTTGTTAATCAGTACGGGTTGAAAGCTGCTACAAAATCGCTTTTCTCGAAAATCGCGACTTCAATAAAAAATGAATGACCTTTCATTAATATCAAGGGTGCGGATAGGGATTATGCTAAGCTCTCGTCGCAATGATTGGCCGGATCAAGGAATTCACTTGATTTTATGAAGAGAACGGAGTAGAAAGCAGTCGACAAATTACAGGGGTGCCGATCAGGCTGAGAGAATACCCTTTGAACCTGACCTGGGTAATGCCAGCGTAGGGAGTGGCGTCTGATTCAGATTCGTCTTGAGTGAGACTTGGAAGGGGCCACGTTCCGGTGCTGAGGGGCGGGCCCCTTTTTGCGTCGGTGATCGCGCCTGTCGCTTGCGAAAAAACAGGGGAAGATTCTTGAAAAGAGTGGTGTTTGTCATTTGCGGCGGCCCCATCGGGGAGCTGGGTTTCCTGCAAAAGGAGCGGGAACGCCACCGGCCCGTCGGTTTGATTTGCGCGGACGGCGGCGCCCGGTACCTCCACGCCCTGGGTATGACGCCCGATCTGATCGTCGGCGATATGGATTCGCTCAATGGCGAGTTGCAGCGCGACTTTGTCATAAAGGGGAGCCGGATCATGCGTTATCCGGAGGTAAAAGACGAGACAGATTCAGAACTCGCCCTCCAGATGGCCTTTATGATGACGCCGGATGAAATCCGGATTTATGGCGCGCTCGGGGCCAGGATCGATCACACGCTGGCCAATCTCACCTTGCTTACTGCGGCGGCTGATCGGGGGATCGAGACGCGCCTGGTCGATCAATGGTGCGAAATATTTCTGATCCGTCAGAAGGCGACCGTCGAAGGCGAAATCGGACAGACGGTGTCCCTGTTTGCCTTTGGCGCCGATGTGACCGGTGTGACCCTGGAGGGATTTGAGTACCCTTTGAGGAACGCAACGATCACACCGACAAAGCCCATCGGCATCAGCAATCGCCTGACAGCGGCGCGGGGAATCATTGCGGTGGGATCAGGCGACCTGCTCGCCGTCCGGTATTTCGAGGCGGGCCATTTCCCACAGGGAGCATAAATCATGAGCGTTCATAGAGTATTAACCATCGCCGGCTCCGATTCCGGCGGCGGGGCAGGCATCCAGGCTGATCTGAAAACCATTACCGCACTCGGCGGCTTCGGGATGAGTGTTATCACGGCCTTGACGGCCCAGAATACCCTCGGTGTCCTGGGCATCCATGAAGTCCCCGCGGATTTCGTGGCGATGCAGTTCGATGCTGTCGCGTCCGACATCGGGATCGATGCGGCCAAGACGGGCATGCTGGCCTCTATGGAGATCATGCGCCTGGTTGCCGCGAAAGTGAGACAATACGGTATTGAGAAACTGGTCGTGGACCCGGTCATGGTCGCCAAGGGGGGGGCCAGGCTCATCCGGGAGGATGCCGTGGAGACGTTGATCAAGGAGTTGATCCCGCTGGCCTGTGTCGTAACGCCGAACATCCCGGAGGCGGAGGTCCTGTCGGGCATGCCGATTGCCGGACCGGAAGACATGCGGACCGCGGCGGCCATTATTCACAAACTGGGCGCCCGGCACGTGGTGATCAAGGGGGGCCATCTCAGCGGGGCCGCCACAGACGTTCTTTTCGACGGCCGGCGTTTTTATGATTTTTCGGCGGAGCGCATCGCAACCGGGGATACCCACGGGACGGGCTGCACCTTTTCCGCGGCGATTGCAACGGGCCTGGCCGCCGGAAAGAGCGTGCACGACGCCGTCGATGCGGCGAAAAAATACATACAGGAGGCCATCCGGCACGCCTGGCGGATCGGCGGGGGGCACGGCCCGACGAATCATTTCGCGCCTGTTTTTCAGGAGATTGAACGCTATCGCAGCCTGGCCGAACTGAAAGCCGCCCAGTAACGGTTGCCGGATAAACCATAGGGAACCCATGATCCACGTCTTGGGGAAGGACCCCGACGACGCGGTCGACAAGGTTCTGAAAATCGTGAATTGCTTGTAAAAGGATTTTATCATGACACAACTGAAAGCGGCAAGAAAAGGCGTCATCACCGAAGAAATGAAGCTATGCGCACAACAGGAAGGGGTTTCCCCGGAATTTATCCGCCGGGGGGTCGAGGACGGGACCATCGTTGTGGTCCGCAACAACAGGCATCAGAGCGTCCTGCCGCTGGCCATCGGCAAGGGCCTCCGGACCAAGATCAACGCCAACATCGGGACCTCCAGGGATCGTGCCGATCTGGACCTTGAACTGGAAAAAGTGAGGATCTGCGCCGCCGCCGGCGCCGATGCCATCATGGACCTGTCCACCGGGGGCGATATCCGGGCCATCCGGAAAGCGATCATGAAGGCCTCGCTGCCGGTGATCGGAACGGTGCCCATTTACCAGGCGGCGGCGCGGATGCTGGCCGAACAGCGGGCGATCGTGGAGATGACCGCCGACGACATGTTCCGGGCGATCGAGGAAAACGGCGAGGACGGCGTTGATTTTATCACGGTGCACTGCGGCGTGACGCGAAACAGCGTCCGTTGCCTCGAGACGGAAGGCCGTCTCCTCGGCATTGTGAGCCGCGGCGGATCGATCATAGCTAACTGGATGGCCTGTCATGACCGGGAAAATCCGCTCTACGAACAGTACGACCGGCTGCTCGATATTGCCGGGCGCTATGACATGGTTCTGAGTCTGGGCGACGGCCTGAGGCCGGGCTGCCTGGCCGACGCCACGGATCGGGGTCAGGTGCAGGAACTGATTGTTCTGGGCGAATTGGCAAAGCGGGCGCGGGACCGGGATGTTCAGGTCATGATCGAAGGGCCCGGTCACGTTCCGCTGAAAGATATCGAGGCCAACATACAGTTGCAGAAGCGGATCTGCAACGGTGCGCCGTTTTATGTCCTGGGTCCCCTGCCGACGGATATCGCACCGGGCTATGATCACATCACCTCGGCCATCGGCGGGGCGATTGCCGGTGCGGCCGGCGCGGATTTCCTCTGTTACGTCACGCCGTCCGAGCATTTGCGCTTGCCGACGCTCGAGGATGTCCGTGAGGGCGTCATCGCCGCGAAGATCGCCGCCCATATTGCCGATCTGGCCAAGGGCCTTCCCGGCGCCATGGAAAAAGACATCCGCATGGCCCAGTGCCGCAAGGCCTTTGACTGGAAGGGCCAGATCGCCGTTTCCATCGATCCGGAAAGGGCCGGGGCCTGGCTCGAACGCAGCGAGAGCGCGCAGGAAGAGGGCTGCACCATGTGCGGAGAGTTCTGCGCGATTAAACTCGGGAAAAAGCAGGAGCAGTGAGTTGAGGGGAGGCAGATCGTGAAGGCGGCAAATCAGCTCCGGTGCGGTCAGGCAGGTTTCGCATGATTACAGGAAAAGAAGCGGCAGGCGAATTACGGGCGTCGGCTGCGGACATCGTCCTGAAGCTGCGGGCAGCGGGCTATGAGGCCCTGTTTGTCGGAGGCTGTGTCCGGGACCTTTTAATGGGGGTGGAACCCGGCGATTATGACATTGTCACGTCCGCCCGACCCGAAGACGTGCAGAAAATTTTCCCGCATACGGTTCCAGTGGGCGCCCGCTTCGGCGTGGTGCTGGTGATCAACGGGGAACGCCGTTATGAAGTGGCCACCTACCGGACCGAGGATGGCTATGAAGACGGTCGCCGGCCCTCTCATGTCCGCTTTGCCACGGCCCAGGAGGATGTCCGACGGCGTGATTTCACCGTGAACGGACTGCTCATGGATCCGCTTACGGGCGATGTGATCGATTACGTCGGCGGCCGCGACGATCTTGCACGGCGCATCATCCGCACCATCGGCAATCCGGACGAGCGTTTCGCTGAAGACCGTCTTCGGATGCTGCGGGCCGTCCGTTTTACCGCCGGTCTTGATTTTGACATCGACCCGCACACTTTTGCCGCCGTCTGCCGTCATGCCGGCGCAATCCGGCAGGTCAGCGCTGAACGGATCCGCGAAGAATTAACCAAAATGATCATGCGCAGCGGGGCGCGGCGCGGCCTTGAACTCCTGGACGCATCAGGGCTGTTGATGGAGATTCTGCCGGAGGTTGCCGCCCTGAAGGGGGTGGAGCAGCCGAAAGAGTTTCATCCGGAAGGGGATGTCTGGAAGCACATTCTGCAGATGCTGGATCATTTGCCGGCGGTGGCGGACGGAGGGCCGGATCCATGCCTGCCCTGGGCGGTGCTTCTCCACGATGTCGGCAAGGCCTCGACAAGATTTATCGATTGCGCCGGCGTCCATTTTTACGGACATGTCCAGAAGGGTGAAGAGATGGCCGAAGATATCCTCCACCGCCTGAAATTCCCGCATGCCCAGACGGAAACGATTCTCGCCCTCATTCATGAACACATGACGTTCATGCATGTACGGGACATGCGTCCCAATCGCCTGAAACGCTTTCTCCGCCAGCCGGCCTTCGATCTGCATCTGGAACTCCACCGGCTGGATTGCCTCGGAAGCCACGGGATGCTGGATAACTATACATTCTGCCGGGAAAAACTGGATGCCCTTTCCGCGGAGCAATTGCATCCGCCGCGCCTCCTGACAGGCAACGACCTGATCGCCCGTGGTTATGCCCCCGGGCCGCTGTTTAAACAGATACTGAATGCCGTGGAAGACGCCCAGCTCAATGGCGAGATTCAGACGAAAGAGGAGGCGGAGCGGCTGGTTGAAAAACGATTTCCTTCTTCTTGACGTTTAAGCCCATTACGCTGTAAAAATTAAAAATTGCTTCACTATCTTAATTTCTTGACCTCTTCTTTTACTGCTCTTTCTGCCTCCTTTACGGATTCCTTCGTTTCCTTGACATCTTCCCTCACGCCTTGCTCCACGGTATCCTTTATCTTCTTTGCGTCTTTCTTGATGTCCTCCACATCCTGCTTCAGTGTTTCCTTTACTTCCTCTTTTGTAGGAACCTTGACCGCAGGAGTTTGAGCAAAAACGGAAGTCGTCATGCTGAACACAAAAACGATGACAAATATCATCAATCTATTCATGTAGATCCTCCTCAACGATGGTTTCTTGAAGTTATTTTACTTTGTCGTGATGTCCCATACGCCCTGCCATGTTTCCGGAGGATGGTCGATCAACTGTCGGCATTTCGTCACATAGGCTCGTGCCGGGGGGTCGGATCCGGCGAGCCCTGAAAAGACGGCCTCCGCTCCGGAAAAATCTCCCTGGTAGTAAAGCGCCAGACCTTCAGAGAATTTCGCAAGCTGGTTTTGCCGTTGCTCAACGTCTTGGGGCTGCATGGGTTCATACACGACGACCGGTTCCCGGCGGCCGACGACGGCGACCCTCGAAAGTTCGCGGACCGGGAAGGCGCCCTCCATCTGCTCCATCGTGGATTTGGAAATGAGCGTGTACGTTCCGAATTGTTTGTTGATGCCTTCCAGGCGCGCCGCCAGATTAACGGCGTCCCCGATCATGGTATAATCAAACCGGGTATGCGAACCCATGTTCCCGACGACAGCCAGCCCGCTGTTGATCCCGATACGCATATTCAGATCCCTGCCGAGCCGTTCCCGGAACGCCGGACGCATGTCGGCCAGCCGGGCCTGACACCGCAGGGCGGCGCGGACGCAGCGCCGGGCATGATCCGGTTGTTCCAGGGGGGCGTTCCAGAACGCGATAATCGCATCCCCTTCATATTTGTCGACGGTGCCGCCTTCCTCATGGATGATATCGGTCATGGCCGAGAGGTAATCGTTGAGCAGCGTCGTGAGCGCTTCCGGATCCAGGCCCTCGGAAATGCTTGTGAATCCTTCCAGATCGGAGAAAAAGACGGAGAGCATCCGTCGCTCGCCCCCCAGTTTCAGGCGTTCGGGATTCTGGATGAGTTCTTCGATGACCGCCGGGCTCAGATACTGCTTGAAGGCGTTCTTGATAAACATCTTCTGACGGCCCTCGGTGGTATAGTAAATGAGGCCGGCGCTGAAGAGCGTGACGGCGACACCCGTTTCCTGAACGACCAGCGGCAGCCAGAATCCCTCACGGTAAGCGATCAGGCAAAGGACGACCGGTGCAAGGATAAAAAAGACGTAGACCATAACGCTCTTGGTGATACCGGAGACGGAAGACGTTGCCAGGCCCGCCAGAAGGGCGATCAGCAGGGTGAGTCCGATGACAAATATCATAGGAACGGGCCGGATGAAATCATTGGCCAGCAGATTGTCGAGCATGGTGGCGTTGATCTCCACCCCGGGATAAACGCCGGACAAGGGGGTGGGGCGCAGGTCAAACAGGCCGGGGGCGGAGAATCCAAAAAAAACGTAGGCGTCCTTGAACGGATCCGGCTCGGTTATCGTGGGCAGCTCCCCATTTGCGATACGAAGCTCGCTCTGAATGACCGATGCGGCGCTGTATGTCTTGTGCGTTCCCGGAGGGCCGCGGAAGTTGAGAATGGCGTTTCCATGCTGATCGATGGGGATATCCCGGTTGTCAATGGAAAAACGCCCCATGCTTATTTTCGAAGGGATTCCCGGCTTAGCGGCCAGGTAGCATCCCAGGGCCAGCGACGGCAGGGCCCTGCCGTCGAAGACCTGGAACAGCGCCGCCCGGCGATAGATGTTGTCCTTGTCCGGATTCAGGTGAACATTGCCCAGGGTACCGGCGACGGCTGATATTTCCGGTATGGGAAAGGCGGCCCTCGGGTAAACGCCCGTTCCGGTTGCCGCCATCCATTGGTCGAGCCCCAGGACGTTTAAGGTTGGTTCCGGAACAAAAGCGGGCCATCTTCGCTCGCTTCCCGCCGTCTGACTCAGAGAAACAGTCCCGACAAAATACTTGAAATCCCGAATCGCCGCGGCGAAAGCCTGATCATCGGCCACGCCGTATTTGGAGGGTTCCGTGAAGATCACATCGAATGCGAGAACTTTCGCCCCGCTGCGCTTGCAGAACTGGATAATCGCGCTGTAAACTTCCCGGGGCCAGGGCCACCCCAGCCCGTTTTCTTCTTTGGCCCAGTCCAGGCTGTTCTGATCGAGCAGGATCAGGCGGATCTTATCGGTGGTCGGCACCGGTTTGGCCATGGCGTTAACCCGCCAGTCCCAGGTTTTTGCCTCCCAGACGTCCAGCCATCCCGGCAGGAAAAAAAACATAGCGACAGCGGTCCCGATCAAGCCGGCCAATAGCCCCAGCAGAAGCTTTTTCGAAGCGCTTTTAGGGTTTATTTTTATGCCCATCGCATGAAACTGCCGGGAATCAATTTATTACAACTGACCGACGGCATTGATAAAACGCGTCTGGCGGATCTTCGGCGGCGCGACGCTCGTGAATGTCAGATCAGGTTTTTGAATCTCGGCGATCCGATCCCGGGGAGCGGGATGGGTTTTCGCAAAATCGAGGCCTCCCGGCTTCAGTTTTTCTTCCATGCGCGTCAGCATGTCGATCAGCCCGGAAGGGTTGTAGCCGACGCGCTGGAGGATAACAAACGCCGCCTGATCGGCCTGATATTCAAAAGAGCGGGAATAGCCATTGTTGATCATGGTGCTCGTGATGTCCGAAATCGTGCCGGAAAAAGCTTGCGTCAGTTGAGCAACCTCACGGGAGCCATAGGTTTTAAGACCTTCCTGGGTAAGAACGGTCAGCGCTTCGGTCACCCGCGCCTTCTCAATGGCCTGCATGCCGTGTCTTAACTGGACATGACCGATCTCATGCGCCAGGACGGCTGCCAGGGCATCCTCCGTCCGGCAGCAGCGAATAAGTCCCCGGGTGACAAAAACAAGCCCGCTGGGCGTGGCGAAGGCATTGATATCATCGGAGTCCAGAATGAGAAAATGATAACCGCCGAATACCTCCGGCAAGTCCGAGGCTTTGGCGAGCGTCTGCCCAAGCGTGTTGAGGTATTGATTGACCGGTGTGTTTCCATAAGCCGGGTACTTGGAAAGGACAACGGCGCCGACGGTCCGGCCGATATAGTATTCCTGTTCCGGCGTGAAGCTTTCGATGCTTCTGGAAACGGCCACCGCACTTCTTTGGATGGATTCACCCTGTGACGAACTGATGACACCGGATCCGACGCCAACGGCAGTAACCAGCGTCGTTGCCGTCTCCATGGTTTTGCATGCCGCAACGGTCAGTACGGCCAGCGCGATTAATCCCAAGATCCAGACTTTTTTCTTCATGGCTTGCCTCCTTCCGCGGGCGGAACTAAAATGCCCCTGGCAAGAAAATTCCGCATCTGGTCGGGAGACACTAAGAAGGCTTCCATCCGGTTGACCCATGTGTAATCAATGTTTTTATTTTCTTTCTTAAACGCCGTTTCCACCTGCTCGTTGAATCCCTTGCCGGCAAGGGCCAGCTCATCCCGGGTGGCGCCGGTCTGGACGCCGGCCTGGCCGGCTTTCAGCACAACCCGTTTGGTCGTCAGGGCCGAGGTATGCATCCATCCCTGGAGCTTTCCACCTGGGAGTGATACCCTTTTCCAGGCATCGCGGTCTTCCACCAGATCGACCCGGTCGCCATAGGCTACTTTAGCCACCATTTTACCGAGAAAGGACGGCGTGGCGCGAATCTGTCCCTCCCTGACCTGAACACTCAGCGTTTTTTGCGCATCCGCCAGCAGGGGCTGGACCAGTACCGCTAAAAGCGCGAAACCGGCGACAACAAATCTCATCCCACGCATTTGAAGCACCTCTTTGAGAAAATGATTGATGAATGTGTTAGTCTCTAATTAATTTCCCCCGGTTGTCAAGAAAAAATGAGGACCGGAGGGGTTGTCATTTCAACCTCACGATAATTTTGTCTAAGGAGTCGATACTTTTCCATTTGGCTTCCCAAAGCTGATGGGCTTCTTCCAGGCTGATCCGCTCGAACAGAACAGGATCGCCCGGTTTTAAATGAGCGAGCCGGTCATGGTCTGCTTTAGCCACCAGGGCAACTCTGGCATAGCCGCCGATGGTCCGTTCATAGAGCATGATGATCGGGCGCCCATCCCCCGGGATCTGTACCGTGCCCGGCAGGATGCCTTCCGAAATGATGCTCCTGTCCGCCCCTTGGCGGAAGACAAGCAGCTCACCCTCCAGGCGGATTCCCGTCCGGTTTGTTTGTGCGGAAACGTCATAAATGACATTAGATCCCTTGTCCATGAACTTCAAGAGCGATTCATCCGTGAAGAAGGATATCTCGGGGCCTGCCAAGACGTGCAGGCGATGAGGGGGGTGCATTCCGGGAATTTTATTTTCCGGGATGGCGCGTCGCTCAACCGCGGGGATCTCTTTGAATGCGAGGCGGTCTCCCGCTCTCAGTACCCGGCCCCGATAACCGCCAAAACAGCACTCGATGTTCGTGGTGAAGCTTCCGATCACACTTTCCAGGGCGATCGTTCCGGAAAAACCAATATAATACCGAAGGCCTTCCACCACCTCCTGAATCCGCAGCAGACTGCCTTCAGCGGCCCGAAAGGATGTCCAGGGCCGGACGGGCTTATCATCTACTGTGGCCTTGACCCTGGCGCCCGTGATGGCGCAGGTCATGTCATGATGAAATCTTAAAGCGAAAGATGTGCCCATAACTTCCAGGGCCGGCGTGTCCTCAATGTGACCGGTCAAACATTGCAGCGCCCTGCAGGCATAATGATCCAGCGCGGATGACGGGGGGACGCCCACCGCAGCCTCGCCGAAACGTCCGCCGTCTACAATCAGCGACGGCCAGCCGGGATTGATGATTTCAATCATGACGCACTCGTAAAAAGCCGAAAAATGAGCCTATTTCGACGGCTTCGTAAGAAGCTCCGCAGGCAAGGCGCGCAAATCCTGAGGAATGAGGCGTACTTTTACGTACGCCGCAATGACGAAGGATGCAGCGCAACGCAGCATCCGGACTTTTTACGAAGCCGTCAATCATATTTTAATAAACTTCACCCTGTCGCCGATCTGCAGGAGGCTGGGGGGGTCCTTTTGCGGATCAAACAGACATGAATCCGTCTTTCCGATAATGCGCCAGCCGGCAGGCGATGGAAAGGGATAGATGCCGGTCTGTTGCTGGGCAATCCCCACGGATCCTCCCGGAATCCGGATGCGGGGCGTCTCCAGCCGGGGTACATTGAGCCGCGGATCCAGTGTGCCCAGATAGGGGAATCCGGGGACGAAGCCGACGGCAAAAACGGTATACGCAATGCCGGTATGGATGTCGATGATCTCATCTTCCGGCAGCCCCGTATGGGCGCAGACAAAGGCCATGTCGAAGCCGTATTCGCCGCCGTAATGGACGGGGATTTCATGGGTGGCGGCCTCCGGGAGCGGACGAACGGACGACGCCTGCCGATCTACGTCTATGATCAGGGACGAAAGCCGCTCATAGGTTGTCTGCCGAAGATCAAAGTGGATCAAGCAGGACCGGAAGCTCGGGATGATATCGATGATGTCCTGCCGTTTCAGGGATTTGATGAGAGAATAGAAACGCCGGACCTTTTCATGAACCTCCAGGTCGATGACGTCCCCGAAGAGGATCCGGATCCCGTCTTCGCCGTAGCGCGATAGATTCATCTTCCAATCAACTCAGATAAGGGTTTGGTCTGAATATTTTCCTGTGCAAACAGGGCCTTTATTTTTTCTGCGGCCTCGATGCTTTCCAGATTGTCGCCGTGGATGCAAAGGGTGTCGATGTCAAGGTCGATCCAACGCCCATTCACGCTTTCGACCCCTTTTTCCCGGACCATTCTGACGGCCCGGGCGGCGATTGCATCCGGATCCTTGAGCACTGCGCCTGGCTGCTTGCGAGGGAGAAGCTCTCCCGTGTCCGTGTACAGCCTGTCTGGAAAGGCCTCGAGGGCGATCCTGAGTCCCTGCCGTTTGGCCGTCCTTTTGAATTCGGTCGCTTGCATTGTGGCCAGCGTCAAAAAGATGGGGTTGCCGAAAGCTTTGCTGATCCGACTGGCCAGCGTCAACAGCAGGTCCCCGTTGTTCACGAGATCGTTGTAGAGGGCGCCGTGCAATTTGACATGCTGCAATGGAAGATCATGCAGGGTCAGGAACCCCTTCAGGGCGCCCACCTGATAGATCACGTCATGAATCAATTCCTCCGGACCGACGTCCAGGGACCGCCTGCCGAAACCACGCAGATCAGGATAACCGGGATGGGCGCCCGCCATGACGCCGTGTTCCCGACAGAGACGGACCGTTTTTTCCATGACCGACGGATCCGCAGCGTGAAAACCACAGGCGATGTTGGCCGAGGAAATATAACGGATGACCTCTTCATCCCTGCCGATGGTGAAAACCCCGAAGGATTCACCCATGTCACAGTTGATATCGATACAATCAGGCATGACCAAGTCCTTGCATATCCAGTCCGATCGCGGGAGTTCCTGTTCAATTCCCGAAGCTGAAACAGGGCCTGAAGATACCCGCCGGGCTCGCCCTGTTGCCGACAAAACATTTTTTCGACGGGGAAACTATAAGCAGAACGACCGTTTGTGTCAATACAATAATGACCGCAAGATACGAGAGATTGGGATTGCATTTTATGGGTCGATATGGTTAGGTGCGACAGGTGCTCCGGGGACATATCACGGGACGATTTTTTTATGTAAGCCGGCATGAGCCGGCAAAGAAAGGAGTCAATGATGAAACGTCACGCAGGTTTTTTAACGGTGTTGGCCATGCTTGTATGTGTCCTGGTCATGGCTGGCTGCGAACAAAAACCGAAAGCCTCATCTTCCATGCCGGCCCTCAACATGAAGGATGGTCTCTGGGAAATTACGACAACGGTTGAAATGCCGGGTATGCCTGCAAGCATGATGAAGCCACATACCTCCACCAACTGCCTCAGCCAGAAGGATTCTGTGCCGAAGGGAAAGAACGAAACCGACTGTACCGTAAAGGATGTCAAGACGGATGGCAATACCGTCAGCTGGACAGTCGTTTGCAAGGAAGCCACCAGCAAGGGCAAGATCACCTATGCAGGCACCACTTACGAGGGGACGACCGAATCGACAATAAAACAGGAAGGCAAGGATGTGACGATCAAAACCACGATGAAGGGAAAGCACGTCGGCCCCTGCCCGAAGTAGTCAAAATCCTTCATACGAGAAAATCAGCGGGCTGGATTCCGAAGGCCGAGGGATGAAGGCTTTTGGCGATATTCCTGCGGAAGGCGCCCGTTTGGGGATCCCGTTCCGAGAGGTTCGCCGTCTCCCCCTTTCGGAATTCACCCTTTCCGACTTCCTTCAGGAGAACGATCCGGGGTCGTCCGACCTCGGTGTCCTCCGGTGTGCCCGTAACCAGCCCCATTTCCCCCGTGTCCAGCACCAGGAGCGTTCCCACAGGATACACCCCGAGCATCTGGATGAAGACTTTCAGGATGAGGGGGTCGAAATCCGTCCCCGCCCCCTCCAGCATCATGGACAAGACCCGGTCGGGGCTGAAAGCGACCGGCCGGTAGATCCGGGGTGAGGTCATCGCGTCGAAAACGTCCGTGATGGTCAGGATCCGCCCGAAGAGGCTGATGGGCTGCTTCCGGTTGGTCTGGGGATAGCCGGACAGATCGTATTTCAAGTGGTGCTCGAAAGGGGGCAGGAGGATTTTGGCCTTGAGATCGCGGGCCGCATTCAGTTTGACGATCTGGCGGACGCTGTTGATGGAATGCTCCTTGAGTTGCTCATATTCCTCGTCCGTCAGCTTTCCCGGTTTGGTGATCAGGTCGTGGGGAACCTCCACCTTCCCGATGTCGTGGAACATGCCGCAGATGCCGAGCCGCTCCATGGAGATCCGGGAGATGCCGATCCGCTTCCCCAGGCACATCGACAGGATCGCCACGTTGACGGAGTGGGTGTAGGTGTAGTCGTCGTAATCGCGGATTGTGCTCATGCCAAAAATGACAGAGTCGTCCTCGATGAGCAGATCGACCATGTTCTGGACCATCCGTTTCGCCTTTTGGACCCCCGCCCGCTTCTGGGAGGTCAGCTTCCCGGACACCTCCTGGATGGAGGTCAGGGCGTGAGAGTACGACTCGCGTGCTCTCTCCCCGCGTTCAGAGGGCTGCGCGGCGAGGTCCGGATCTGCGAGAACGATTTCGACCCAGGGGAACGTTCCCTCTTGCAGCCGCTCCTGCAACCAGTTCAGGGGTTCATCCTGTCGTTCCGCCTGGTTGAGCAGACGGGCAAAGGCGACGATCTGCTCGGGGGCGGCCTCCCGGACCGCGGGATGGAATCGAAGTCCCGGAAGCGAACGCTGCTGAAAGTAGTTCAGCATCTCTTGGATAAGGGTCAGATTTTGCGTCCGACAAACAAACTTTTCCTCCTGCAGGTAAAACTGGCCGCGTGAGATCTGGAAGGTTAAACTATCCTCTTCCCCGGCGGAACGGACGACCTCCACGAACTCCTTTACACATTCGAGGAGCAGCGGGTTATCGGACTGATGGATCTTGACCGTCTGGAGCAGCCGGAAGAGGGTCCGGAAGAAGATATCTCCTGGCAGAATACGATTTTTTCCTGAATCGGTATTCAACGACCCGTCTCCTTTCTCCGCTTCCGACGCGTCTTCGATGGCATGACGGTACGCAAACCGTATGCCGGAGAAAGGGCTCCGGGCCGCGCTCTCCAGAAGGGCTTGTGCGGCCTTCTCATTCGTCATCGCCTTCAACGCCAGGGCTGCGCCCTGACGATGAAGGGAGTTGCCGATTCCCAGGAATGCCTTCCAGGCCTGCCTCAGAAGAGATTCCTGAAGGAACAGAAGGGAGCGGGACGAGCCGCATTGGCCCAGGGCCCGGTAGCAGGCCAGGATGTGCTGCCGGTCTTTGAGTCTGGCAGGGTTTTTTTCGAGGTACTTCAGCAGAAGCTCTTCGGCCAGCCGGTTTCTCCGCTTTCCCAGATGGTCAAGGATCAGACGGCGGATCGGAAAACGCGAATCCTCGATCAGGGGGAAGAGTTTTCTGAGGTTCTGCGGGTCCCGGGTGATCAGGATGTGGATCGCATCCCTGCAGACCGGATACCGAGGGGTGGCGGGTCAGGCCGAACAGCAGATCCGCGGGGCCCTGTCCGTCCAGACCCGTGAGCAGGGGAATAAGCTTCCGTACCAGGGGCTCTTCCGCCTCACTCAGGAGATGTGCCATTGGCTGCAGATCCCGTCCTGCATGGATGCCGATAATTTCGCGTGAGGAACTGCTCGACGATCGGGAGATCCGTCTTCGCCAGCATGGGGCCCAGGGTGAGGACCACATCGGCCGGAAACCACAGCAGCGCGCGGCGAAGGTAGTCCCGGCGGTCGGCTTCCATGACGCCGACAATGGGCCACGCCTGTTCGAGGGTTCCCAGCACGTCCGGGCCGGAGATCTTCTGACGAAAATCGTTCAGCAGCGGAAGGGTCCACGGTTCCTCCGGCGTGACCGATTCCCACAGGGCGTCGAGGTTTTCCAGAAATTTCAGGACAAAAAGAAACTCACCCTGGGCAAGGGCATACGCGAACTCCTCGGCCAGAAATTCCAGGATAATGGTGAAGTTCTTCGGATCCCGCTGTTGCGTCAGGATGATCGTCAACACCTCGAGGACGTCTTCGGTGTTATTCCGCGTTTCCTCCTCGAGAACCATTTCCCGGATGGCCTTTTCCTCCTCGGGGGTGATTTTCCAGAAAGCGGGCTCGGCCGCCTGGATCGCGATTTTGACGACCGGGGCGGGCGATTCCCTTTCCCCTTCCTCCATGGCCTGGCTCTCTCCGGGGCCGGTTTTCAGGAGGCAGAAGTCGATCAGTGGCTCGGCCTTCCAGAGAACGTCCACTTTTCTGTACTGGATATGGGGAAAACCGGCCTCCCACAGCCCCGTGACCAGATCGCCTTCCGCTTCCTCTTGCGGGGTGCGATACCGGATCAGCAGCTTAAAGAAAGAGTTCAGTTCCTCTGTAGTAAGGCCGCTGTGGAATTCAAGCCACAGGATGCCGTCCCGGAAGAGCTGAAACGGAAGATTATCGTTTTGAGGCGGGCCCTGATGAACGACCTCGCCCTCAAAAAGGAAACGGTCCTCTTCCACATCGAGGCGCAGAAAATCGTGGTCGGCAAGGAATCCGTCCAGGCGGCTCAGGACGACAGCCACGGACTTCCGGCACACCACATGCTCTTCGGGGTAGAGGGCATGGTTTCTCAGGGCGATGAACAGCGATGCGAGCATATCCCGGATCTTCGGGATATCGGAGTCGGCGGAACGGGCTTTCGAAACAGGCGGGGTCTTCCCCGCGGACAGGTCTTGCATAAAACCCCTCGACAATGCCGGCGCGGCATCCAGGCTGTACCGGCGACCCGCAATATAGAAGAGAGATGTCCCGATGTCAAGCGGAGAAAAAATTCTCATCCCGGACGATATAAAGTTCGGACTATGAAAGCGGATACGGTGGAATAGCGCGGTGGAATATCTTGACACGGAATGGCTTTTCGGATAGACTCCTGCCGCTTTTTATAAACAATTCTGATAGATTATTGACGCCTTAATATGATATTTTTCACCGGGGAAGATGATCATGGAAGCCCAGCCCGAAGTCCGGGAGCTTTACCAGGTCCAAACTGAAAACCGGCATCTGAAAGAAACCATCAGTGCATTGAGGGACGAACTGGAGAGCAATCGGATCGGTCATAAGGTGGAAACACAAAAAGCCCTGGCAACGGCCAATGACGAGATCCTTCAACTTAAGGCAGCTGTCAGCGCATTGAGGGACGCGCTCGAAAAAAAGCAGATCAGCCAGGAGGAAGACATCCAGAAAGCTCTGGCAGCAAAAAATGATGAAAATGCCCACCTCAAGCTCTCGATCGTCGCGTTACGCGATGAACTGGAATATGCCAGGATCACGCATGGAGAAAGCATTCAGAAACTGGAGCAGAGTGCCCGAGACGAGGTGAACCAGTTGCGGCAATCCATCCAGGTTCTGCGAGAACAATTGGAGGCATATGAAAAAGACCAGGAATGCACAACCGCCCGATAAAGGGAAGCGCCTTTCCAAAAAGACCATCCGCCTGAAGCCCCGGCAGATAAAACTTCTGCTGGATGTATCAGAGAGGATGGCCGCCTTTGAAAGTCTCGATGACATGCTGACGGTTCTCATGGAGATGGCAACCCGCGAAATGGACGCGGAGCGGGGAACCATCTTCCTCAATGACAGCGACACCAAAGAACTGTACTCCCGTGTTGCCCAGGGAAGTTTTCAACGGGAAATCCGCATTCTGAATAACACCGGCGTTGCCGGCCATGTATTCACCGCGGGCAGGGGAACCATTGTCCACGATGCCTACGCGAACGAACACTTCAACCGATCCGTTGATGAGATCACCGGTTTTAAGACGGAAAGCATCCTCTGCGTCCCGATCCGGACGCTCAAAGGTGAGATCATCGGCGTCGCCCAGCTCCTCAACAAGAGAGACGGCCAATTCAGCCAGGATGACTTCGCTCTCCTCGAGGCCATGACAACCCAGGCAGCCATTGCCCTCCAGAGCACCCAGTTCGTCGAAAGGATGAAGAAATTTCGCGCCCAGGAAATGGAATTTTTCAAAATCGTCTCCGATATCACCGCGGAAATCGATTTCGGCGCCCTGCTGAACAAGGTCATGTCCGAGGCGACAAGGATGCTCAATGCGGAGCGTTCCACCCTTTTCCTGAACGACGAGAAGAAGGGCGAGCTGTTTTCAAAAGTCGGCATGGGGCTTGACGCCATCGTCATCCGATTGCCCAATCACCTCGGGATCGCCGGGGCGGTTTTTCACGTCCGGTGAGACCATCAATATCCCCTACGCCTACGCCGATCTGCGCTTCAACCCGTCTTTCGACAAAAAAACGGGATTTTTCACCCGCTCCATCCTCTGCGTCCCGGTGATCAACAAAAACGGGAAGATCATCGGGGTGACCCAGGTCCTGAACAAGCGCGGCGGCCCCTTCACCCAGCAGGACGAGTCGCGCCTGAGGGCCTTCACCGCCCAGGTGTCCATCGCCCTGGAGAACGCCAAGCTGTTCGACGACGTTCAGAACATGAAGAACTACAGCGAAAGCATGCTGGAGAGCATGTCGAACGGCGTCATCACGTTGAATGAGGATGAGAAAATCGTTACCTGCAACGCAGCGGGTTTCCAGATCCTGAAGGTAACACCGTCAGAGATTCTCAACAGGCCCGCGGAGGCATTTTTCACCGGGACGAATGCCTGGATCATGGAAAAAATTTCCCGGGTTGAAGACACACGTAAGCCGGACGTGATCATGGATACGGAGGTCGAATTCGGTTATGAAAAAATTTCAGCAAATCTGACGGTTCTTCCTCTGGTCAACGTGGAGAAAAAAAAGCTGGGGTCCATGATTATCATTGACGATATCAGTAGCGAAAAGCGCATGAAGTCCACCATGTCGCGTTACATGGACCCCGGCCTAGCGGATCAGCTCCTGGCGGGCGGCGAAGACATCCTGGGAGGGAAAAGCACCACGGCGACGATCCTTTTCTCCGATATCCGTGGATTTACCACACTGACGGAGGAACTGGGCGCCCAGGGAACCGTTTCACTTCTCAACGAGTATTTCACGATTATGGTGGACTGCATCCAGAAAGAAGGCGGCATGCTGGATAAATTCATCGGGGACGCCATCATGGCGGCCTTCGGTGTGCCCATGGCTCATGACGACGACGAGGACAGGGCGGTGCGGTCGGCCATCGCCATGATCAGGGCGTTAAACACCTGGAATATAAAACGTCTCGGGGAAGGCAAAAAGCCGGTCCGGATGGGTATCGGTCTCAACACGGACACGATCGTTTCCGGGAATATCGGCTCTCCGAGACGCATGGATTACACCCTTATCGGTGATGGCGTGAACCTCGCCTCCCGGCTGGAGAGTCTGTGCAAGCAGTACCACGCCAGTATCCTGATCAGTGAAAACACGTACAGGCGTTTGCGCGGCACATACCGCATCCGCGAGGTGGACAGCGTGCAGGTTAAGGGAAAGACAGAAACGGTCGGGATTTACGAGATCCTCGATTACCACGACGAAAAAACATTTCCGAACGTCATGGAAGTGGTCAACCACTTCAGGCATGGCCTTTCCCTGTATCGAAATGGATCCTGGGATCGGGCCATCGATGCATTTGCTGAAGCGCTGAATCTCCACAAGGATGAGAAAATCTGCCAGATGTATATCGAACGGTGCGAGTACCTGAAAAAATCCCCTCCAGGCGATGATTGGAGCGGCGTCTGGATCATGCAATCCAAGTAACCACCCCCGGTTGATTCGGGGGCATCACCGCTGATTGAATCTCCACCCATCCTTCATTTCGTTCAACCAATTTTAAAGATTCATTAAAAATCATCCATTGTCTGGCCTGAAAATCATCATTTTGCCCCGTCCTTTAATTCGATTATATCTAATCAATACAGACATATAAATCATATCTGAAGTGGCTTGACAAGACTTGGCACGCTTGATGCTCTATTAATAGTCAAACAAAACAAACAAACTCCCCAGGAGGTAACAGATCATGAAAAAGACAATAGGAACGATGGCAGTCGCGGCAATGGTGGTTCTTTTGACGGGAACTTTTGCTTTGGCAGAATATGCAGTAGCCGGTGTGGCTAGCTTCCCTTACTTCCAGCTGGGATGCCTGATCATCGGCGGTTTGATCATGATGTCCCTGAAATACAAATACAATAAAATCTATACCAGCGAAGCCATCGGTGCTTTCGCCCTCTACACGGTCTATGTGGCCCTTTTCACCGCACCCGTGATCGATGCGATCAAGAACATGGTCGGTTAAACAGGACGAATCTCAGGAGAGGAGGAACAGATCATGACGACACAGACGACCCATAGAAACACGCTTCAGCAGATGCACCAGTACGGACACATCCTGATGTTGAGCGCTTGGGGATTTGCCATTGTTTTCGCATCTCTCCTGTTCCTCTACGTGGGACATTTGCTGGATCAATGGCTGGGCACGGCACCCAATTTCATGCTCGGTCTGTTCTTCCTGGCGATTGTGACCACCATCGGCAGACTCTATCAGGAGGCCTGGCTAAAAAGGAAAGACGTTTAAAACATGCCTTGGCATTGACATAAGATCTTTTCATGATCTACCAAAAGCCCCTTTTACGATGGTGTCGTATCAGGGGCTTTTGTTTATATGGGAATTGATGCTTCGTTCTTTCTATATTCAATAATTGACATAACATACAGGAAGCTGTAGCTTTCGATATCTCAACTATGCGGAGATGTTTTATGCAGGATGTCGAGATCATCAAGGGCTATGTTCCTGGTTCGATTGGGAGGGTGGCCGAGCTTCACGGCACGTACTATCATCAGCACTGGAGCTTCAGCCTTTTCTTTGAGGCAAGGGTTGCCACCGGGCTGGCTGAATTCCTTGGGCGATATGATCAGCAGAGGGACGGCTTCTGGATCGCAGTGCGGGAAGGGCACATTGAAGGCTCCATTGCGATCGATGGACTCCATGCCGGAGACACGGGCGCGCATTTGCGCTGGTTCATCATGTCTGATGCGCTACGGGGAAAGGGCATTGGTAACCAACTCATCGATACTGCCATCGGATTCTGTCACAGCACAGGCTACAAGCAGATCTACCTGTATACATTTGAGGGTCTCGACACTGCGCGACACCTCTACGAGAAGGCGGGTTTTAGGCTTGCAGAACAACAGAAGGGATCTCAATGGGGCACAGAGGTTAACGAGCAGCGATTTGAACTGCAGCTTGGATAGCTCCCCCGAACCTCGGAATGCGGCCGAACATTATCCTCTTTCGCACGATCTATCCTGGTTCAGAGAAGAATCTTTCTTCTCTTCTACAGCGGCAAAAAAGGCGTCCATGTCAATGTGCAGGATTCTTCTCATGGGGGAGTCAGTAAAGAAAAGTCGGGATTACTGCAAGAGGGCGGCAACAACAAACGGGGATATGGCGATTCCCGATAGAATGACGGCGACCAGACAGATCTTGTTGAACAGAGGTTCCTTGCGGATAATCCGCTCATCCCAGTCCGATGTTTCAATGTAACGCTGAAAGCGCCGCAGAAGTGTCGCCGGTTTCAGGGGACGAATAAAAACGAGGTCCCTGTTGGTCATGTGCCTTGAATCTGTGTAAGTCAATGTCTTCATATCATATCCCCTGGTTCAGTTATCGGCAGTTTTCTTGAAATGCTTGAATTTATGTGTGATATTTTCTGATCACGGCGGTCACAATGCCTCCCAGTCGCAGCTCCGTTCGGGGATGGATGTCAGGATACTTCGGGTTGGCCGCTTCCAGAATGATCTGCTTTCCCTTCTTGTGGAAATATTTCATGGTCCATTCGCCATCCACTTCAGCAATTACAATGTCGCCGGTCTTGGGGTCTCTGCCCTTTTCAATGATCACGAGGTCTCCTTCCATGATGCCTGCCCCGGTCATTGAATCACCGCTGACCTGCAACAGAAAAGAGGTTTCCGGTCTTGTGATCAGATATTCGTCCATGGACATGAGATCACGAAGGACTTCTTCAGCAGGAGACGGGAACCCAGCTTGAACAGTACCCACCATGGGAATTGCGAACGACTGCTTCGTCAGACTCAGATGACCTTTTTGATCTCTTTCGAGGAAGCCGCCAGTAATCAGCTTGTTAACCCAGAAGTGGACGACACTTTTTGATTTGACTCCAAGGAGGTCCAGCATTTCCTGATAGGAGGGCATCCTACGCTGCTGACGAAAGAAGCTGCCGATGATTCTCTGAACTGCCTGTATCGTTCTTTTCTCTTTCATGATTCCCATATATAGAACATTTGTTCTATTGTCAAGAAGAAAAAATGATCCTCTGATTTTAATTTGTGCCTTCCTTGTTATCGACAATTCCAATTCTTGCCTAAAAGTTCAAGACTTTCACTGAAAGTCTATGTTTATCGGCTCATTGACTTCCGTTGTTGTAATGTGAAAGTGTGACTGGTATGAATAGAAGCTCCACGTCAATCTGTGAATAAAATATCATATACTTGCCGCAGCATTAAAATGTATGGCTAAAACATGCAACTGTATTGTAGCTGAAGGCTATCGGCCTGAAAAAGTCCTGCAACATTACCGCGCCATTCAAGCATGACCTCTGATCTTGGGAAGCCACCACGAAACAGATGCAAAATATCTGGACACTTGCCGTAATAAAAGAAACGTGGTGGAGTATGATTACGTAGGCGGGGTTACTGAAGAAGATGTAGCTGAACTTATCCCTCCTCCCTCATTCCATCTATCCCGGAAGGAGATTATACGACATCAGGATGTCAATTTTACATGCCGATAAATCCCTGACGTTCAAATACTTATCTACACAAGGCCTGCTTGTGCCGGGTTATTAAATACTGAATGCAAGTGTGACTGACTGGCCATTCCCAAATAACCCTTGACGAACGAGGTATATTTGATTACTTTCGCATGCGAAAATATTTAATTCTTAAAACTTTGTCTGATCCAGCAGCAAGCCTTTTAACGTTATCGGAGAAAGGAAGCCATGGAACGATCAGCTGATAGATCCCGTATCTCATAAAAGAGAGCGGGGTTTTGTATTTTAGGTCACATCGATAAAACAGGACCAAGACAAAACATGCCTAATATCAGTAAAAAGGATCGAGAAAACATTATCCGGATCCTTCAGGAAGGAAAACCGCTTCCTGAAATGCTGTATTTTGAATTCCTATTCTTGTTGCAACATTTCAATCAGTAATTGCGGGATGTTGGATGCTTCCCGACGCCAAGAAAAAGTCTGGGTGGTTATTCATGGCGCAGCGCTTCAATCGGGTCCAGGCGGGCGGCTTTCAGTGCCGGGAAGTAGCCGAAGATCACGCCCACCGCTGCTGAGAACAGGAACGCAACGAGCACTATACCTGCATTGAAGACGAAGGGGACACGCAATACCCCGGCCAGCCAGACAGAAGCGGCAAGAGCCAGTGCAATCCCGATTAAACCGCCGAAGGAGGAAAGCACCACCGCCTCCACTAAAAACTGCAAGAGCACCTCGCGCTCGAAAGCACCGATGGCGAGGCGGATGCCGATCTCACGGGTGCGCTCGGTCACCGACACCAGCATGATGTTCATAATGCCGATCCCGCCGACCAGGAGGCTAACAGCCGCCACGGCGCTCAGCAAGGCTGTCATCATTTGTGTGGTGCCGGTCAACATATTGGTGATCTCTTTCATGTCCATCACATTGAAGTTATCATCATCACTTGGTGATAGATGACGTCTCTCCCGCATCAACAACCGAATATCCCGCTGGGCCTTGTCAGTCGAGGCGCCCTGTTGGACTGAGACCTGAATGAGACCAACGTCCTGATTCCCTCCGATACGCCGCTGATAGGTGCTTAATGGAATCACCACAATATCGTCCTGGTCCGTGCCCATGGTGCTCTGGCCTTTTCCATTCAATATACCGATCACCTCACAGGAGAGTTTTTGCAGCCGGATCTTTTCCCCCATGGCTTCCTGCCCGCCGAAGAGCTTCTTCAGCACCGTCTCCCCCACGATACAAACTGCTGCGCCACTGCGCAATTCACTGTCACTGAATTGCCTGCCCGACCTGATAGACCTGTTCGTCACCCTGAAATACTGATTATCGCTTCCTGTTACCTGGGTAGACCAGTTTTGATTGCCGAATACGACTTGGATGTTCTTGGACGAAACCGGAGCCACGGCAGCCACAGAGTTGACGTCCCTGGCAATGGCTTCGGCATCGGATTGTTTAAAAGGAATATTTCCGGTAGACTGGCCTGGACCAAGTCTCTTCCCCGGACTAACCATGAGAAGATTGCTTCCCATACTTGCAATCTGTTGTCTGACCTGCACGGTGGCGCCCCCGCCGATCGTCACCATGGTAATAACAGCGGCAACGCCAATGACGATGCCAAGGATTGTCAGGACCGAGCGCATCACATTGCGCCTGATCTCACGCAAGGCCAGGAGAATGGTATTCAATAACATTATGTTTCCCCCCCGTTTGGCTCATCTGATTCAACCAGACCATCTAAAAAGCGGACGATGCGCTTCGCATAGGTCGCCATGTCCCGTTCGTGAGTGACCATGACGATGGTGACCCCTTGGTTACGATTTAGTCCCGTGAGCAAATCCATGATTTCACGGCTTCGGGCCGTATCCAGGTTACCCGTAGGCTCATCCGCAAATAATACCTCAGGCTCGGTCACGATTGCACGTGCAATGGCGACCCGCTGCTGCTGACCCCCAGAAAGCTCACCGGGTGAATGGGATTCCCATCCCTTAAGACCCACTGTCTCCAGAGCCTGAAGGGCATGCGCACGCCGCACATGGGCAGGGGTACCGCGATAAATTAAGGGAAGCTCCACGTTTTCCAGCGCCGAGGTGCGGTTTAATAAATTATAGCCCTGAAAGACAAAACCAAGGTAGAATCGGCGCAACCTCGTGCGCTGGTTACGGGTCAGTTTGTCCACTTCGATGCCTTTGAACTTATAAGCCCCCGCTGTTGGCGTATCCAGACAGCCAAGGATGTTCATGCAGGTGGATTTGCCCGAACCGCTTGGTCCCATCACTGCCACGAACCCGCCTTCGTCGATGCGAAGATCGACGCCGCGCAATGCATGCATGGCCGCCTGGCCGGTACCGTAAACTTTCGTCACGCCCTGCAGCTCTATAAGAGGTTGGTTGTCCGTTTGGCAAAAGGCAAGCATGTTCATTTCACCGAACTGATGGTATCAACCACCGCCGCCATCCCAGGTTGAATATCGCCGGCCAGAACTTCGGTCATGCCGCCGTTTGCCGACCCAATTGTGACAGTGATAGCTGAGACTTGCCCATCCCTTAACGTCCAGACACGCTGCTGCTTTTTGTCGGCGGCATCCTCGCGCTGTTGAGTCTTAGAGCTGGGCGGGCGCGGGAGTATCGCACCAACCAGGCCGGTGGAAGGCTTCTTTTCTTCCTGGATCGGGGGTGTGAATCGAAGCGCTGCACTAGGTATCAGGATAGCATTTTCGATTTTTTTGACGATGATATCCGCGGTTGCCGTCATGCCCGGTCGAAGTGACAAATCCGGGTTGTCCACTTTCAGCACGGTTTCATACGTCACAACCCCTGAGGTCGTTGACGAACCGTAACGGGCCTGAATTATACGGGCCTCGAAGGCCCGATCCGGGTAAGCGGCAACACTGAATGTAGCCTTTTGGCCTTCTTGTATATGACCCACATCGGCTTCGTCCACATTCACGTGAAGTTCCATTTTTGTCAAATCCTCGGCCAGGGTGAAAAGCACAGGGGCGGTAAAAGACGCAGCCACAGTTTGACCGGGTTCCACGCTGCGAGTAAGGACAATGCCGTTAATAGGCGATCTGATGACCGCTTTGGACAGGTCGGTTTCGATAGCCTGGAGAGTTGCCTGGGCCTGGGAGACGGACGACCTGGCGCTGGCGTCATCAGCCAATGCTCGCTGAAGTGCCGCTTCCGCCGTATCTATCTCCGACTGTGAGGGGACCTTTTTATTGCTCAGCTCCCATACCCTTCGGAACTGTCCGAGTTTACTGCGGGTTTCACTGACCGTTGCCTGTGTCTGCAAGACCTTCGATTTGGCTGATTCCAAGGCAGCTTTCGATTGCGTTACCTGCGCCTCCAGTTTCGAGGTATCCAGTCTCGCCAGGATTTGGCCAGCTTTCACTTTGCTGTTATAATCAGCTTCAACCGTTTTGATAATGCCGGAAAGCTCACTGCCCACATCAACCTTGTTGGTTGGCTGCAGCGTTCCCGTAGCCGTAACGATGACCGTCAGATCGCCACGTTTTACTTCCTCGGTCTTGTATTGCACGGCGGTAGACGGATTTGACCATCTCCAGAAGACAAGAGCAATTACGACAACGACCGCCACCAAAATCGCCGCAATAATCCATCGGTTGGGAACCTTTCTGTTGCCCGGTAAGTCGTCAATTTCCAGTGTCTTGACAATATCAGTTTTTTCATCTTGTTTTGCTTTCATTGATTACGTCCTACTAAAAAAAAGTTCTGGTGTTAATTTTCGTTCGTAGCGGATGTCCATCCGCCACCCAAGGCCTTGTACAGACGTATCAGGTTTGCGGTAACTTTCCCCTCGCTTTGAGCCAACTCATCTTCAAATGACAAAAGCGAACGGTCGGCATCCAGCACATTACTGAAATCCGTCAGACCTGCTTGGTATTTGGTCTTCGCCAGTTCAGCCGCTTGTTTCGCCGCCGTGGTCGCATCGAGCAGCGACTGCCTTCGGGATTGCTCCTCAGCAAAGGCGACAAGGGCATTTTCCACTTCCTCCAGTGCATTGAGTACAGCGGTTTCATAAGCGATTAGATACTGTTCCTGCACGGCTGATTGCACTTCGATGTTTTGACGGATCGATCCTCCGGCGAAAATCGGTATCGTAATGCTGGGACCGAAACTATAGGTCCTGCTGCCTGATAAAAATAGATTACCAACCGAAAGGGCATTCAGCCCGATTGTACCGCTCATTTTAAACTTAGGATAGAGATCCGCCGTAGCCACGCCAACCTTTGCCGTCTGCGAAGCCAGATCGCGTTCTGCTTTTCGCACGTCGGGCCTGCGCCGCATGACATCGGCCGGTACACCCACCGTAACATTCAGGGGTGTAACCGGTATGGGTTCTTGATTCTTAAGCTCCCTATGAACCTTGCCCGGTTGTTCTCCTAAGAGCACCGCGATGCGGTTCATAGCTTCCTCGAGTCCGGTACGCAGTGGCGGTATCTTAGAACGTGTGTTTTCAAGGTTAAGGCGTGCCTGCTGGACCGCTAATTCATCACTCAAACCAGCTTGATTGCGCCATACGGTGAGCTGGTGCGTTTCTTCCTGAGTCTTCAAGTTTGCCTCCGCCACGGCAAACCGGGCCTGATAGATTCGCACATCAACATAGTTGATGGCCACTTCGGCTAAAAGTGAGACGAGAACAGCACGCTGGTCCTCCTGGCTTGCCTCAAGATTCGCCTGTGCCGCTTCCACGGCGCGGCGAATACCGCCGAAAATATCCAGTTCCCAGGCGGCATCAAAGCCCACGGCATAAAGATCGCTGATAGTCCCGCTTCCGGTGTCCTCGCTGCTTCTGCTTTGGCTGGCACTTCCCGTCGCATTGAGCGTCGGAAAAAAATCGGCTTTGGCCACGCCCCGACGGGCGCGTGCTTCGCGAACCCGTGCCTGTGCTTTCTTCAGATCAAGGTTGCCTTTCGCTGCGTGCTCAATTAATCTGGAAAGTTTCGGATCGCCAAGCGCACTCCACCACG
Organism: uncultured delta proteobacterium; assembly: GCA_963743175.1. Taxonomy (GTDB): domain Bacteria; phylum Desulfobacterota; class Syntrophia; order Syntrophales; family Fen-1087; genus JAPLJM01. Next base: position 95,738 of record CAVUOQ010000018.1, read on the forward strand.
CCACCAGGGTCTGCGTATCTGTTTCCTCGTTGTTCGATTCACCCTTGAGCTGCATGTTCCAGTCTTTATATACGGTTGCATCGGGACGGACATAGTCGGGTCCCACTGTAACGCACCCGGAAATGATTGTGATCAAAAGCACTACAAATAGCGATGATGCCGATTGAATGTAAGTTGTTCTATGTGGTGACTTCATTGATTCACCTGTTTTGATCTTTTTGATTCTTAATTGCGCTTCGCACGACTGGTTCTTGACTCCGCGTTCTTGCGAATGGCCTGGATCCCGGCTAGGGAGAATTTCACAACATGGTCCGCATAAGCCTTAATGTCTTTGATTTCTGGAGGACTTCCTTTTCCTGTATCTTTGCCTCGTGATTTCCTTCCCACAACCATTGGATTGATGCACTGGCTGATGATCCCCACCTCGCAAAACCGCGCTTCCTTCTCCAAGGCCAGCGGGCCCAGGAGCTCGCGAACCAGTTTTTCTGTCCGTTGCTGCAGAGGTCGAATCTCATCCCGCATCACATCTTCCAACAAGCCAGTGGGGTTGGTAAACTCCCTCTGCATGAACCAGAATTCCCGATTGCTCTCGTCGGCGATACGATTGAGTAGGGCCTTAACCTGCCCTTGCAGGCGCTCTTCCGGGGGGGCATCCACGGCTACGCCCCCGTCCGGTGGATGAGCCTCTACAGAGAGGACAAATGCGTGCCGCCATGCCTCACGGTACAGAGCTTCCTTGCTACCGAAATGGTAGTTGACGGCAGCGACATTGGTCCCGGCCTTAAGGCAGATTTCCGCAATCGTTGCATCTCGGAAGCCCTTCTCCGCAAAGATCTCACCCGCGGCCGCCAGCAGCTTCCCTCGCGTCCTTGTCGTATCCTCTCTAAGAATCTTCATATCTATCTCTCCTTTACTACTTCAAATGAGCATTTAAAATATATATTTGATATTGTCAATAGGTATTTTTGAACGGCGGAAATGTGCCTCTCCCAAGGGGAAAGAATTTGATACGATTACAGCAAAGGTCAAGGTAAGGAGATAACCCTTATAATATTTACGATAATTTAGGGGCTATTCATACGAAATTATATGCGAAATATAGAGATCCACAGGACACCTGTTTCTCGCATCAGTGATTTCTAATATTCAGCATTTCTACCTATAATTTACGATAGACCCAAGCATTAGATTTCGTTTGTTTGTAGGTGTAAGATTTGCTCGATAAATTTCTTAAAAAAATGGTATTTTTAAAAAATAGTCAATTATCTTAAATATTCCAATCGAACAGATGAAACTGTATAAAATTGATTCAATGTTCATCAAAACAGCATGATTGTTGAGGCTGTTAAGAACAATGATCTTTCGGCTCACATTAAAATTATCGAAGAAAATAGGGATCACTTCTTTACCGGCTCTGCCATTCGATAAGAATAAAAATCCCATGACAGACTGGAGCGCACATTTATTCACAGCGCAGCGCACCCAATATCTCATCCTGGCAAATACTGCATCACTATACTCCATGGTCATGCCTGGGCGGGGGATTACCGACGACAGGCAGTTTATTCGAGGGGTATTGTCCTGTATGAAAGAGTTCATGACCATCGACGGCAATAAAGTCATATTTGAAAAGTTCATCGAACCGGAGAGGCATGATGTATTCTTCTCCAAGACAGCTGACCGGTGCGTTGCGGGATCAATGAACGATTTTGTATTTCAGGCAAAGGTCCATCTCATCGAGGGTCAACAATCGCCATTTGATGTCTCATTGCTGCTGAATGAATCTCCCATGTCGTATTTGGGCTATAACCGTCCGAAGGATGAATTCAAGAAACTGCTTTTTAAAGACGGGGAATCATCGGCAAAAGGACAAGGGAAGGATAACGTGATTTACATTAACGTCGTCCGGCCGCCCACAACATAATTTTGATTATTGCCCGGAAACAATCATTACCGGCTCCTTGGACATTATTTCTTGGGCTCGACTAAACAATGCGGGTTGAAAGCTACTACACAAATGGATTTTTCCAAATAGTGGACTTCAATAAATAATCCGCAGAATTCTCTTTACTATTTTACACTTATTGCATTGACATTCTCTGCTTTTTTCCCTATCTTCACCCCATAGGAGTCCATAATCCCACTGGTTACTCTATGCGCATGGAACCATTTTTCATCAGAGCTATCTTTATCCTGCTCCCTCTTGCAGGATTAACAACCCTTCTCCTTCCGCCCACTCTATCCCAAGCCGCTATCCGCACAGTTACCGGGACAGTAACCAAAGTATCTGACGGCGACACGATTCATGTCACAACACCAGAGCAAACCAAGCTCCGTGTTAGATTATATGGAGAGGAATCTGATCGTTACCGGATTATGAGAGACCAAAAGATTTTCGGAAGAGGTTAAAGGTACGGGGGAATTAAAGGATATTCTTGAAGCATTAAATATGAGGAAAAAATCATGAGCACTCTTCTTAAGGATTACCCTGTCATCATCGAATTTCCTGTCGCCTGGGGTGAAATGGACGCCATGAATCATGTCAACAACATCGTCTATTTCAGATATTTCGAGAGCGCCAGGATCGCTTATTTTGAAAAGATTGATGTGATCAGCTACATGACAGAGACAGGGATTGGACCCATTCTCGCCACGACATCCTGCAAATTCAAGATACCCCTGTCATATCCGGACAAGGTTCTCATCGGGGCTAAAGTGGTCAGCATCGAAGAAGACCGGTTTGTCATGAATCACCTTGTCGTCAGTGAAAAGCATCAAAAGGTGGCCGCTGAAGGTGAAGCGGTGATAGTGACTTTCAATTACCGGGAAGGCAAAAAGGTGACGGTTCCGGAGGTCATAAAGCAGAGAATTTTTGATATTGAAAAATCAGCGCCGGGAAAGGAAAATTAACTGGAAATTCTACACTCACGAGTTAAGGAGGATAAATCTTTATGACACTCACCAAAATCGAAATTGTTAACATGCTCTATGAACAAATTGGACTTCCCAAGACCGAATGCGGCAGATCTCGTTGAAAGCGTTTTTGAGATCATCAAATCCGAGCTTGAAAAAGGTAATGATGTCATGGTCTCTGGATTTGGAAAATGGATGGTCAATTCTAAGAAAGCACGAAAAGGCAGAAACCCTCAGACCGGCAAAGATCTGATTATTGATGCGAGAAAGGTTGTTACGTTTAGACCGTCTCCCCTATTGAGAGATGAGTTGAATTCCTGAGAAGGAGCTGCTGAGGAAGTGGACATGAAGAACGGAGGTATAGGGGGCCAACCTGTCACACCGGAGCTGCTAAAGGCGTTAATGACAGGCAAGACATAAGCTGATATTACGTTGGAAGCCCTTTAAATCACTGTGATAATTAAAATATGAAATGGTGACCATAACACCGGTGGAAGGCAATCCGCCCGCCGGTCCTCGCTGTCACAGTCGGCAGGCTTCAGCCCTTGGGGAGGGGGAAAACGAGACAAAAAGCAGTAACACAGCGGTAAAATTAGACAGAAAAAATAAAAAGGGGTTAACCAACGCTCGGTTAACCCCTTTATTTCATTTGGCTGGGAGACCTGGATTCGAACCAAGATTCACGGAGTCAGAGTCGGAAGCAGGCCTAAACCATAAGTAATCATCAGTATGAACAAGTAGGGAATAAGGTAATTAATTTAAAAACTTAAATACCATACCTTCCGCCGGTATATAACCATAGTTACTTGTTCATACCCATTGATTTGATCGATTATGGCAAATTTATGGCAAAAAAATCCGCCTTATGATTTGTCCTTTTAGGCAGTGGAACATAAGGCAAGAATGACAGTGCGGTGAGATAAATGGGTTACAAATAATATAAAAGACATATTTTTCAAACAAGCCGATTTCCGAAAGGAGTCGGCTTTTTTGTTGGACAAAAAAGCTTCGGAATCTAATATAAGGGAGGTGATGTCTATGACTGCATAACAGAGTGAGCGGCAAACTGGCGGAAATAAATGGCCATTTCTGGCAACAGGGATGGCTTTTTTGTTTTCGGAAACCTTTAACCCTTTAACAATTTTAGGAGAATTTATCATGGTAAAAAATAATGTAAAACAGAGTGAAATCGAAAAAATCAGCCCATATCCTCCACCGCCACCACCGGCAGTTGTCAACATCCCGCTGGAGCAGCTGAGGAGGCTTTATGGTGACAATTATGGAACTTCCGGCTCCGAAGTTATTAAAGCCACGCCGGATTTCGGCAATACCAGTCAATTAGCCGTGTTGACCTGGGTCAATGAATGCGAAAAAGCGGACGGAAATCCAATAGAGCTTCTGAAGCAAGGAATTGATATCCTGAAAAAAGGATACGCCGACTTTAACAGCTTCAAGCATCTTTTTGGCAGATATGATGCTGAATGGGCTATTCACCTTGGGAGCAACCTGCTGCAGATGAAGGTGATTGCCAAGAAAGCAGGACACAAGTGGGAGGCCTGGGCCGCAGAGAATCTCCCGTTTATTGGAAAACGGAACCGTATTAACTTTATGAACCTGGCCAAGAGAACTGACTGTCATCAATACTCGTTTCTCGGTGTTGACCGACTCAGCATTCTTTGCACCGCCACCAGCGATTCAAAGGATGGTGATCCAATCGGGAGCTTTCTTGAAAAGCATGAAATAAGTTTTAATCCTGCGACGGAGTTCGATCTGAATGAATTTAAGCTCCAGGTCGATACAGCCCTTAACAGGGAACGGTTACTGAAAAGCGGCATCGATATTGATGCCAAAAAAGTCAAGGCCCTCACCGTCGTCGGCAAGACTTTTGAAAAGTCCTTTGTTCAAAAAATAAAGGACATCAGCGAGAGCGGCGGTGACCTCAATGTCTTTCTGGACAAGGTCACCATGAGCGGCGGTCAGGAATCCCTTGGGGACGAGGGAGAAAAGCGGCTTCAGGACTTTAGCACGTTGTCAAACCGCTTGATCGCAACGATCGATTACATCGTCACCGAAAACGAGGATGAGATCGAAAAGATCAATCCGGAGACCTTCTCGAGGTTACTCAAAAAACTGGCAATTCTGCAAAAGCTCGGCAATTTCACTGAGCCAATAGCAAAAGCTGCCTAAACCAATTCAGAGGATATGCCCTTGATGTCATGCTGGATCGATATCGGGGGCATTCCTTTTTTAAAAGGAGACTTTTATGCGGTTATATCAAGCATCGTTATTCTTGAGAGTTTTAAGACGGTATCACAAGTATTTCCCTGACGAACCTTTGAGCGTGCTTCTTTCGTTGGCCATAAATAAGGCTGAGAGAAAAGGGTTCATGATCGATAGCAGACACATGATTGACAGCCTGGTTGCCGATTCCGGCGCCTGGTCGGTGGCACAGGGAAATTCAGAATTGTCTTTTGAAGAGGTTGCCGTGTTCCTTAGTGAACATGGCCATCACTTCGACTTCTATTTCAATTTTGATACCGATTTCAGCGATAGGGGCTTTGAACACAACATCGCCAATCAGGTCGAAATGGAGCGCAGGGGATTAAAGCCCGTCCCGGTCGTCCATAATTTCTACGATGACGAGATCGATTATTATGTCGAGTCCGGGAAATACGACTGGCTGGCACTGGGGTCGAGTCAGAGCACAAGTTTTGACGCCATAAAATATGCGGTGGACAGGATAAAAACATGGGGCAATCCGGACATTAAAATTCATTGGTTTGGAGGCTCAAAGTACGAGTGGCTATGTCAATTGCCCATTGCATCCTGCGACACCACATCCTGGGCAGCAATGGGCAAGTATGGGCACATTATGTATTGGAACCCAAATAACCCGGGCCTCAATAAAGCAGATAGGATTTACGTCGGCGGCATAATGAAGGAATTTAAGGAGAGTGAACATCACATCAACACGTACTTCGGGCGGACGGAACTCAAGGCCCATCTTGCCGAAAACTTTGACCTGACCTTTGAGGACCTAAGTGGGTATAATTGCTTCTTTAACATGCAGCTCGTGAATACGCGATTCTTTGTTGAGCATGAAAGACGAATCAACGAGGAACGTGTCAGGCGGGGGATCCCGCTGGAGTAGGAAAAAACGCAGGAGTCTGCGTATTTTGAGAGAGGGGGTAAGCAGACATATGACTTAAAAAGAATAGAGGATAATTTTTGCATGCTGCAGGTTGCCGGTCTTGTTTATCAGGACCGGCATTTTTGTTTCAAGATCACAAAATCAAAAAAAATTACAGGAGATGAATTATGAATTCAATAAATTTAAATGATCAACAAATTCTCAAAGAAATGAAGAATTGTGTACGCAAGGCCGGCCTTCCCACTTTTGATGATCCATGCCTCTGCGACACAAAACACAATAAGTTTTTATCGAAAATCGGGGCTGGGTCTTCAGCCATCCAGATTTGGGGAGGATATATCGCTTCTCATCGTTACGCCACGCTGAGATTTGCCTCCGAGGATGACATCGCATCGGAAAATATGGATGCGGCCAGGGAGATCATCAACGGGATGAATGCCCATATGCCATTCTACCACTATACTATCTGCCCTCATTGCAATGGCATTGAACTTCATTCGGGCCTCTACGTTCCAATAAGTAGGTTCCCGAGAAGGAAATTCAGAGAACTCCTTCAGGTCCTTTTAAAATCGATCAACAATGTCCGGCCTGTGCTCATCGAGGTTATTCGGAAAGGGGGGACTTTTGATGACCTGAAAGAAGCCCTCGATGACAAATATCGCGAGTCACAAAACGAAGCCACCAATGAGATGAAAGGAGAGAGAAATGAAGAAGAAACAGTTAGCTAAAATATTGCAGGACATCCACCAAGTGCTCACCAAGATGGAGCTTCCCTGCTGTGAGGAACATATGAGCGAGAAAATATTCGGAATGGGCGTCGTCTTTAAGGATTTCAATGATTTTAAAGGTCGGGTCGGGTTTTTCATTGATGAAGTGAGGGAGTGCATTACCATTTCCATGAGCACTCCGGATAAAATTCCGGAAGAAAAGGTTGCTGTTGTCATGGATATCATCAACCGGCTCAATTGCCTCCTCATTACTGAACACCTCTGGCTGGACCAAAAGACAAACGATGTCGTGATCATGAAAGGGATATCTCTGACAGGCAAGAACCTGGACAGAGAGGAGTTTGAGGCAGCCCTCATGAACCTTTTTGGAAATGGCGTCCCCATGCTTCAAGCGGTCCTGGAGCAAGTGGCATCGGACGAAAAGCCCGATGTGCTGGTCAACCGCATATTTAAGGAACACGCCAGCCATAGCCATGATTTCAAAGAGAAAACAATTTAAACCTTACCTGATGGCGGGCTTCTTTAGGGGTCCGCCATCCATTAACCCTCATAATGAAAGGAAATAAAAATGAAAGTTTCAAAGCGAAAGAAAGAAAAAATATTGAATGACATAAAAGCGTGTGTCAGGTGTTTTGGCCTTCCCATCGTCGATGAAGTCATTTCGGATGAAAGGCCTATCATTGTCTCAAAATTCCAGTATGAGCACTATGGTTTCGGGATTGCGGCCGCATATCATCCAGACGGGGACCTTGTGGAGATCCAGACTTGTTACGGGAATGCGCCCGAAAACAAGATCAAGCCTCTCTGCGAACTCATGAATCACATCAATTCCCATATCATGAACGGTCACTTCTATGTTGGCCATCCAGACGGTGAGATGTCTTTCAGGACCGCGGTGCACGTGCCCGACTCGCTCAATCAAGAGGAGTTCGAATGGGCCCTAAATCAGGTCATGGGGGCCAGCTTTAGGTTCTTCCCCATGATTGCCGAACAGCTGTGCACAGATGGGGATCCAATAAAAATCCTGAAAAAGCACCTCGAGCGGGAACCCATGGAGGTGGACTCATGAAGAAGACAATTAAGCCTCCCCAAAAAATTATGCGGGCGGTCACTGTCATGTCCGGTCGCGGGTTTACTATCGATGGAGCCATTCAGAAACCCCTATTTCCTACTCATACCCATGGTCTTACGGAAATGGGAATGCCGGAGTTCCTGTTCGATCCCCTTGCCTTTGGGGCGCAGGGGAACGCTCAGAGGATTATTGACGCCTACGAGTATTTCTCAAAAGCGGAAAACGCGGATCAATTGGAAGACGTAAAGTGTGGCCTGACGATCAGGCTTACCGCAAATGATCTTGTCCCCACATTTACTGGCGATCATCCTTACATCTACTGTTTTAGGAGAGTTTCTCCCGATTTTGAAGGCGTAAACCTCGCCTATTCTCCGGAAGAGACAAGCCCTGAAACGTGGTTCATTCAGATCTATGTCGAAGGTGATGAGTATGTTTTAGCGGATGAGTATTACAGGGGCGGCATCAAGTGGTAAAATAACATTATAAACATCTAATAAAAAATGGGGCTCATTCTCCTTAGCTGAGAAGCCCCTTTTTTATTTCTATCTATCCAATGTGATTAAAGGAGATAATTATGTCCAAAAGAAAAAATAAACAGCAAAATGGGCATTCTGCATCTCATGCCCAAGAGAAGATCCTTCCACGGGCATTTTTTCGAAAGATCGGTGTGATACCCTTCATCGATCCAAATGACCTACTGCTTTATCGAGTCGTGAAAAAGAAAGTGCGGGAAAGAACTCGCGGATAAATATTATGAAACTTTGCACACAACCAGAAGGATCATAGATTCCGCCATGAATCTTCCATTCTCTCACTTGGAACTTGCCAAGCTTTGGTATGGGAATCATGCTAATTGAAGCATGCAAGATTGCAGAAGAGCTGGCTACGATATCTATTCCAACAGGTGCAAGAATTTTGGATATCGGCGGTGGTCCAGGTGTTATCGCCTTCTGGATGAGTCATATCTGGCAGGATTGTCATGTTACGGTTGCGGACAAATTGTCCTGAAGTCGGTACGAAGTGGGCCATGGAAATCGGAGTTGATCGGGTTAAATTCGTAAATTCTCTTTTACCCGATCTAAAGAACATTCCAGATCACGCCTATGACGTGGTCGTTATGTCTCGAGTCCTTCGTTATGTGGATGAGGTAAATATGCCGCAGCTTTCTCAATACTCATAATGTGGCAGATTATCCAGGGAGCGAAGAGGGACTTGGATTTTCTCTGAGATTTGGAATCTCATTGATAAGATAAAGAGGGTTTTGGCTCCGAACGGACATCTCGTGATTGTTGATGAATGGAATCGATCTAAACGTCTATTGTGACGTGCAAAGCAATGGAGCAAAGTGGTCTCTTTATAGACAGCGGGTTTTTTGACGTACGAACGATTGTCAGGCGAGTTATCGACAATCGTTTTTTCTGCCTCAATAAAAATACCTGATCACTCTCTGGACCTTTCCATGGGGATATCTGCTTCTCTGAGCTTTCCTCAAATCCCCATCCCTTTAGCAGGAAACTCTTGCAGAGTCAGTGAGGAAACTATTTGGCGATACTAAACCGATAATGGAATTTGAATATGCACCGGAATAACGACAAAATCAAATGGAAACATGAAATATTGGAAAAACATGGAATAGCGTTGATCTATATCACAAACGGCTACTGTGCACAGAAGAGCTTTGCTGTATCCGGCAGTTGCAATACCAAAGCTTTTAAAAGCCTATGATGAACCAATGAGCAATGATGCCCCATCAGTAGAGCTCAGCGATTCAAATACGTGACTTTGATTATTTGACACGTTGTGAAAACCAACCAAAGGGGGCTCATCTCTCTTCACCGGGGATGGGCTCCTTTTTACAAAAGAAAGGAACAAAATCATGACCAATACAAACCAATGGAAACCAGCCGAGATCATCGTCAATGAGCAGGTCCAGGATGATCCGGCCACCATTAACTTTTTAAATCAATGCCCGAACGTGCCGGTGAAACTTACCAGAAGTTCAGATCCCAAGGAAATCGTTCAAACATCGGATATACTGAGAAACACCGGATCAGGGATGATGAATAAAATCATTACCGGAAAGCAAGTCGTCTTCATTGCCCCTGCCGGCCAGGTTGTCGATGAGTTTACCATTCCCGATGACCGTTTTGTTTGCCCTCATTTTGAGCGGCTGAAGCTTGCCTCGAACGGCTGCTTTTATATGTGCGACTGGTGTTATTTGAAGCTGACATACGGGCACAGCGTCCCTTCATCACGGTCAGGGTCCAGTATGACAAGATAAAGGCACAGATAGTAAAACGGCTCAATCAATCCAGCACGCCGGTTATATTCAATAGCGGTGAACTGGCGGATTCTTTATCCATGGAACATCTGACCGGCGCCATGAGGGAATTCATTCCCTTGGTTTGGCCAGAGCGAGAATGGGTATCTCTTCCTGCTGACCAAAAGCGACAATGTGGATGATATTCTCGACCTTCCCCATAACGGCCATTCCATTATCGCCTGGAGTATGAACAATGAAACCGTATCGAGAAAATTTGAAATCGGAGCGCCTGGCTTTGATCAGAGGCTTGAAGCTGCCTATAAGGTCCAGCAGGCTGGTTATCCCTTACGGATCAGACTCGATCCCATTGTCCCCTTCGACGGATGGAAGAATGCCTATGCAGACACTGTTGCCAGGATATTCCAGAAGGTATCACCGGAGAGAATGACACTTGGGTACGCTGAGATTTGAAAAAGGGTTCTATACGATGCGCAAATCCATCTTTACGACCGGACCTGAATTACCGGCAATGATGGAAGGCATGATACCCATGTTTGAGCCGAAGGTGTTTGAGGGCTCCAAGAAACCCAAGGTCGGGAAATACAGCTTTCCCGAGGATGAGCGGATTGAGATATTCGATTTCATCATCCGGGAGATACGAAAATATTCCGACTGTCCCATTGCCCTTTGCAAAGAATCGGCAGAGGTCTGGAATCAAGTGGGGCTGGATCTTTCTCGATGCCAGTGTGTCTGCCAGTTGGATTATGCGGATATGACGGGCATGAGTGATCCGAGTTGATTAAAATGACCATTTTGGTTGTAGGGGGCTCATCTTTATCATGAGGGTGGGCTCCTCTTCTCCTCAACCCGCCATCTATCCCGCCAGTCAACACTCACCTTGATTTCTGATTTGAAATCATTCTTCCTATCGGCCCCACTTCATCTTGGCATAAAACATTCCGCAGCCCAGAACCAATGCTATGCCATTCCAAATGATGACAGACATCAACCCATTCAGAATTCCATAGACCAGCCAGAAGGCGATACCGATGACAAAAAACAAACTGAAGGTCAGGCTTATCTCATGGGCGCTCTTGAGCTTGAAAAGCCGCCATACCTGTGGGACCATTCCCATAGTCGTTAGAAATCCGCCAATAAATCCGATCAGTTCCTTCCAGTCCAAGTGTTTTCTCCCGCTTTTCCTACACGGAAAACTTATAACCAATCCATATGCCAATAATCCCGCCGATAAAGCTGCCCAATAATGAGACCATGAGTCCATCGAGCCCAAACAGCGCAGGCAGATACCCTCCCGCTATAGAACCTACAACCATTCCCAGCATAATCAGCTTTTTTCGAGACATGATTCCTTGCCATTCATTGAATATTTATAAACAGATCTATCCAATATTTTATTACTATAATGCCGTAGCTCAGATTTTACCATGAATTCCTCTCTGCACTGAAGTCAGTAAAATGTTGTTGATTTCTCGGCCATCATGATATGAAATAATCTCATCGGTTTTTCCATAAAAAGGAGCCGATCATGAAACCGGTGACAACCATTGTCGTGATTCTCCTTATGGCCATTTCCATTGCCCATTTACTGAGGCTAATTCTTCAGGTGGACATCGTTGCAAATGGGGTGAACATTCCTATCTGGTTGAGCATCTTGGGATGTATTGTCCCTGCTGTACTGGCATTCATGCTGTGGCGGGAGAATAGAAAATAGGTCGTGCAGAAGATCTTTCCGGTGAAGAAGAAATGAAAAGATGCCATGCATGCTTAAAGGGTTTGGAACTCAAGACTCCTGTGGGCAGGCGGGAGACCTGTCCCTTTTGCGGATCTGACCTG
>CAVUOQ010000019.1:0-14076 GCA_963743175.1 uncultured delta proteobacterium
AAAATAAAGGGGGTCAGGCCACAAAAGCCTGATCCCCTTTATACTATGCTACACCCCGTCCAGCCATTCGTGGACCAGTTTCCTGGTTTGCATTGGAAATGGGTTTGCCAACCTCTCCAGCCTCCGTCTGTCGAGGCGCGCGAGTTCCAGTTCGTCCCGAAATGGAATCGCCTTGCGCAGGTAGATCGTATCGAGCAGGGCCTTCTCCGGAAGGGCCAGGTTGTAGCCTTCCCGGTTCTCGAAACCGGCGAAAAGGCGGGCGGCAAGATGGGAAAATTCGATCGTCACCCCACCGTATTGGACGTTCCGAGCCGAACCGACCGCCGTGCTGAGCGTCAGCACCGTGCAGACCAACGGGGACTGCAACAGGATGCCGTGACGATTCAGGGCCCACTCGCAGGAAATGTAGGACGGGGTACGCAGAAAGCAGGCGACATCCTCGATCTCCGGCCGATTCTTCAGGAAAGTGTTAATATACACCCCTCGGGCGATGCGTTCAACCAGCCCGTTTTGCAGCGCCCGCGTCAGAAAGACATTGGCGTTTTTGGTGTATTTCTCCACATCGGCGTAGCGGAAGAGTTGCGGCAACTCCTGAAGAATTTTCACCGCTGTCATGGCAGGGGCACCTCCGCCTTCCGCAATTCCGCAAACAGCGACTGAATCGCAGCGAGGAAAGAAGTATATCCTTCCGCCTGATGGACCGTGAGGACTTCCGGCGGCAGAAACCGGGACAGATCATCTCCGATCGCCGTTTTCAGTTTCTCCCTCGTCTCGGGAGAAGGGTCCGCGAAGAAATCAAAATCCCGTGCGGCCTGAAACGGCCATGTGTACATCCTGAATTTTCTTTCGATCATCTCTTTGTCTGCGGCCGCATTCAAAGCCGTTCGCAGATACCAGAGATCGAAGATATCACGGCCCTTGAGGTAACGGCGTTCAAGGAGCGCGCGAATCTTGTCTGAGAGAATCTCCGGAATGGTTTCCACCACCACCACGGCATTGGGCCGCGGCACACGGAAATCGCCGGAGGCGATCAGGTAGGAAACGGCCGGAAGCGCCGACAGAACATAGTTCTTCGTTTCCGGAAGGCTGTCTTTCCGGATTCCTTCGAATTCAAGTTTGACGGAAATCTTCTCCCGGGAGGCCGCTGGCCGGTAATCCACGAAGAGTTTCAGGGTATCCGGCCGGGTCGATTTGTCGGACAGGGTCAAGGCGCCCGGTCCGAAATGGGGGACCATCTCGCTTTCCACCGCCTTCAGCATCCGATTCAGCTTCGCCCGAACGATATCGGCGCCGAGGGGCGTCACAAAATCCAGATCCTCGGAAAACCGGCTCCCTCCGTAGCACCACCGGAGCGCCGTCCCCCCCTGAAAGATCAGCTCTTGGCTTCCCGACAGGGAGTAGAGTCGATGCAAAAGGATCAATTGGGCGATCTCGGCCTTCCGGACATATGTTTCACGGTAGTTCTTCATAGTGGTTTACATTATAATACATTTTAGTATTGTTTTGTAAATAGATATTTTTTGAAGGTGGTTGTGCCCCTTTTCTTATAATTGTCCTTGTTAATTCTTCCGGATGCTGATATGCGTGCTCCCTTTTCTAAAGGGGTGAGATTGTGGAAATGGGAATTCTGGGGCTTCCCCAGAGCGGTAAAAGTACGCTTTTTGAAATCATGACCGGGGTCAACGACCGGGATAGCCACGGCGAGCCCTATCAACGGGGTCAGGCGATGGTGCCGGACAGCCGCTTCGATCACCTGGTCGATATTTTTCAGCCTTTGAAAGCATCGCCTGCCCGGGTGCCGTTTATCGATGTCAATTTCAGGGGCGACAATGCCGGGGAATCGATCCGTCAGGTGCTCAATGGCAGTGACGGTCTGGTTCATGTCGTGGATGGCTTTTCATCGCAGAATATTCAGGACATCCTCGGCCATTATCGAAAGCTCGCGGATGACCTGATCCTGTCCGACCTGCTCGTTGTCGAAAACCGCCTGGAGAGACTGGCCAGACTTCCGGCAAAAGCTTTGAAACCTCTCGATCAATCCCACTTGCAGATCCTGCCGGAACTGAAGGCGCATCTTGAAAAAGGGCTGCCCCTGAGAGACATGGACCTCTCCGATGATGTGCTTCATTCCATCAAGAGCTTTTCCTTCCTGACCATTCGCCCGGAACTGGTGGTGATCAATATGGGAGAAAACGATCCGCCGGTCGCCAATGCTTCTTGTCATACAGCGGGTTTTCCACTGCCGGCAATCGACATCAGTTGCCGGATTGAGGCGGAGTTGGTTGGCATGACCTTACCCGAACAGGGGGAATTTCTGAATGACCTGGGCATTGATGAACCGGCCTTCAGGCGAATTATCCGGGAATCATTCTCCCTGCTTGGTCGCATTTCCTATTTTACGGTCGGCGAAGATGAAGTGAAAGCCTGGGTGATCCCGGCGGGCTCCCGTGCACCGAGGGCGGCTGCGGCGATTCATAAGGATTTTGAGCGGGGCTTCATCAAAGCCGAGGTCGTGAGTTACGATGACTTCGTTGCCTGCGGCAATACGCTGGCCGGGGCAAAAGCAGCCGGCAGGCTTCGCCTGGAAGGCAAGGATTATATCATCAAGGACGGGGATATCGTCTCCTTCCGTTTTAATGTCTGAAATCGATCAATCCATAGCGTAAAGTGTATTGAATCGTCAAAAGTCAAGATTCCCTCCCCCTCCCTTCCATCCCCTCCCGCCAGGGAAGGGGAAAAACAGACTTTTGATGAAGGCATCAAAGTTGATCCTGCCAGATTTTACACCGATTTGCCCAGCCATCTAATCAGAACGAAACCACCGAGCAGCAGCGCCGTGAACAGAATGGCCAGCCAGTTGAAGTGGCGATCGATGAAGCTTTTGATCTGCGCCCCAAACTTCCAGATGAGAAAGGCCACAAGAAAGAACCGGGCCCCCCGGCTGACCACGGAGGCAAGCAGAAACAGGGGCAGGTTCACGGCAAAGGCCCCCCCGGAGACCGTGAAGACCTTGTAAGGGATGGGGGTGAAACCGGCGGTGAAGACGATCCAGAAGTTCCATTTTTCGAAGAGTCCCTGGATGGTGCGGAACAATTCCACGGAAAAACCCGGAACGTTCTGGAAGAAGAACCAGGCCACCGGTGAAAACACATCCGGACCGGACCACCAGACGTAATAGCCGATGGCATAGCCGAACAGGGCCCCCAGGACGGAGCCCACAGTGCAATTCAGGGCGAAGCGGAAGGCCTTGGTCGGCGCGCCCAGCACCAGGGCGATCAACAGGGCGTCCGGTGGAATGGGAAAGAAGGAAGATTCCACAAAGGACAGGATGAACAGAGCCGGCGCCCCGTAAGGGGTGTCGGCCCAGTGGAGAACCCAGTCGTAAAGTCGTCTCAGGTGCGTCATGCGTCCAGGCCGTATTTCTTTATTTTCTTGTACAGCAGGGTCCGGTGAATACCCAGGATGCGGGCCGCCCGGGCTTTATTGTGGTCGGCTTCATCCAAAGCCTGGCGGATGGCCTGAACCTCGGCGTGGGCCTGGACCTCCCGCATGGGGGAGTGCATCTCGGGGGGCAGGATATCCGGATCTGGATTTCAGATAGAAAGGCAGATCCCTGTCCCGAATGCAATTGCCTTCGAGGGAGGACAGGGTCCATTCCAGCACGTTGGACAGTTCCCGGACATTGCCGGGCCAGCTATGCTCCATCAGGACTTTTTGGGCGCTTCGGTCGAGGCGGATGTCGAAACAGATCGGCTTCCTCCGATAATTGCTGCAGCAGGTGCATAAAAACGGGAATGATGTCTTCCCGACGTTCCCGCAGGGGCGGAATCGTGATGGGAAAAACGTTCAATCGGTAAAAGAGATCCTTGCGGAAGCGTCCCTCCCGGATCATGCTGTCCAGATTCTGATTGGTGGCGGCGATCAGGCGGAAATTCGAACGAATCACCCGGGTGCCGCCCACGCGCTCGAATTCCTTTTCTTCAAGGACGCGCAGCAGTTTTGGCTGCATCGGCGCGGGCAGTTCTCCGATTTCATCGAGAAAGATGGTTCCCCGATGCGGCCAGTTCAAACTTGCCGGGCTTCCCTTCCGATTTTGCGCCCGTAAAGGCTCCCTGTTCATAGCCGAACAGTTCCGACTCGAAAAGGTCCTTGGGGATGGTGGCGCAATTGATGCGCACAAAGGGATAGACCTTGCGCGGGCCGGCGTGGTGAATGGCCTGCGCGAACAGTTCCTTGCCGGTGCCGCTTTCACCGGAGATCAACACGGGGAAATGACTCGCGGCGGCCTTCAGGGCTTGCGCTTTCAGAGAGGTGATCGCGTCGCTTACGCCGATGATGCTGTCCAGGGTGTAGCGCGTGGATCGCAGGGCCAGCAGTTCGGCTTCATAAAGTTTGACCTTGGATTCGAGCAGGGAGAGCTCTTTGGCCAGCTTGCCCACATCGCGCACATCCTTGAAGAGCACCTGACCGAAGACGGCGATCACCTTGCCGTTTTTCTTGATGGGGATGCGGTGCACCACCATGTTCTGACCTTTGATGCGATGGCTGTTGCTGAATTCGGGCTTGCCCGTTTGGGCCACGATATGCATGCGCGTGTTTTCGACCACCTCGGTGCAATGCTTGCCGATCTGGGCTTCCGGATCTAAATTCAGATAAATGCCGTAGGGTTTGTTGAAGTGGGTGATATAGCCCTGGTCGTCGGTGACGAGGCTGCCGTAATGGATGCTTTCAAAAATCAACTGATACATTTCCAGCCGCTTGCGCAACGCTTCGAGCTTCCCGGTTATCGGGGTTTCGACATTGCTTTCCGGCGGTGTGCGTATCAGGGACAATATTTGCATTTCTTTTCATGCTGACTCCGTAGCTCTAAAGATACATGTATTAAAAATGATACAGATGCCTCTCTATACACCCTCAAAAACGATCTGTCGAGAAAAAACTCTTTAGATTTATAGGCAGCAATCCACCTAATATTACTGGATAAATCTTGTAAAATTATTTAACGTTTCAAATGCCGGTGATGGTCTCATTTTTGCATTTATAGACGGGATAATTATAAATATTCCGTTTGGAATTCTGATTTACTAAGATTCTGAATCATTTCCGTCCTGACTTTCATGGTCAGGGAGGAATTTTTAAAATCAGCAAAATTGCTATTTATTATGCTTAGGAGGAATTATGACCAAACCATTTGAAAAAGTTGCTGTTGTCGGGTCCGGTTTCCTGGGCACCCAAATAGCTCTACTTTCGGCACATTCCGGATATAAAGTCAGCATATTTGACTCTAAAGCAAGTGCTTTTGATGATACCTATAAAAGACTGGTGACAGATTTTCAAAATAAAAAAATCACCCCGGTTATTCCTTGGGACAACTGGGATAGTTTAAAACAGGAAATTAGCTTTTCCACAGATCCAGCGGTCGCTCTTGAAAGACGCTGATCTGGTTGTGGAATCTGTATTTGAAGATTTGGAAGTGAAAAAAAGTGTTTTTAAGGTGATGGTGCTAATGCCCCGGCTAAAGCCATTTTTGCTTCCAATAGTTCATCGATGCCGATATCCAGGATGGAAGCCAGCAGTGGCAGGCCGGAAAAGTGCATCAATACCCATTTTTACTTGCCCCTGCAGGGTATGAACATGATCGATCTTGCCCCCGGCACAAAGACACTTCCGGAAGTTATGGATAAAGGTGACGCTTGGATTCGCTCCCTGGGTTGCGTTCCGCTGCGAGTGAATAAGGAAATCCTCGGCTTCTGCTTTAACAGTGTTTGGAGAGCAATCAAAAGACAAACTCTTTATATGTGGGGCAATGGTTTTGTTGATTTCCGCGATATCGATCGCGCTCTGGCGCATCTTTACCAAGGCTCCATTTGGACCCTTTGGATTAATGGATACAGTCGGTTTGGATGTAGTCTATGACATTGAAATGGTGTATTATAATGATTCGAAAGATCCAAAAGATAAGCCGCCTGATGCACTGATGGAGAAGATAAAGAAAGGTGAGCTGGGCGTAAAAACCGGGAAAAGGATTTTATACATATCCCAATCCTGAGTATCAAAATCCTGACTTTTTGAATCCCAACCCGAAAAAGTAAATTTTTACCTTTATTCACCGAATAAGTATAGAAGGAGGAATATATGTGTGAATGAAAAAGTAGTTATCACCGCGGCAATTACCGGTGGTATTCATACCCCGACAATGTCACCTTATCTTCCGATCACTCCCAAACAGATTGCCGATGATGCGGTACGCGCTTATGAAGCCGGTGCGGCAGTCGTTCATATTCATAGTCGCAATCCGGAAACAGGCCAGCCGGTAGCCGATGTCAATATTATGAAAGAAATCATAACGAGCATCAAAAGCCGTTGTAATGTTGTAATCTGTATTACTACCGGTGGTGGGTTGGGCATGACCGTAGAACAACGTGTTGCCCCCATTTCTCTCTTTAAACCTGAACTTGGTTCTTTCAATGCCGGCTCCATCAACTTTGCTTTATTCCAGATTATTCCCAAATATAAAGAATGGAAATTTGAATGGGAAAAACAATATTTGGGATTTTCCGAAGACTTCATCTTCCCCAATACCTTCAAATCAATGAAAGAATATTGCCGGATTTTCACGGAGAATGGAACAAAGCCGGAATTTGAAATTTATGATGCCGGTATGGTCAACAACATCGCCTTTATGATTCAAGCCGGTTACATCAAGAAACCGGTTTACATTCAATTTGTTTTAGGTGTTCTCGGTGGTCTGACCCCGAGCCCCGAAAACCTTCTGTTCCTGGTTGACTATGCCAAAAAACAAATTGGTGATTTTGTCTTCTCGGTATGTGTTGCTGGACGCGCCCAGTTCCCCATCTGTACGCAAGCGCTACTCATCGATGGAAACTGCCGTGTCGGACTGGAAGATAATCTTTACCTGGATAAAGACCAAATGGCCCAGAGCAGTGGTGAACAAGTAGCCAAAATTGTTCGCATTGCCAGAGAACTCGGCGTTGAGCCGGCTGCTCCGGATGAAGCCAGAAAGATTCTCGGCCTAAAGGAATCGATAAGGTTGCATATTAAGATTTAATCTTTCAGGTTTTTTACTGGAAGGATAATAGAACTGTTGCGATTTATCATTGGTAATGGTTCTGGTAGCCTTCATGCGAAAAGAGGCTTCCCAGTACAAAGACACCTCATTTGAGGAAAGAGCACCGTTATGAATCAAGAATCTCCAAGGGTATTCACCTGATACCGTCGCCGCCTCCCCCCACGCAGGAAAAAAAGGGGAAAGTGGTCACGGCCGAGGAGGCCATTCGCATCATCCGGGATAACGACACCATTGCCACCGGCGGCTTTGTGGGCACCGGGTTCCCGGAAGAGATCGCCGTCGAGCTGGAAGCGTATTTTCTGGAACACGGGAAGCCGCGCAATCTGACGCTCGTCTATGCGGCCGGCCAGGGGGACGGCAAGACACGGGGCTGAACCATCTGGGGCACGAGGGACTGGTCCGGCGCGTGATCGGCGGACATTGGGGGCTGGTTCCCAAACTGCAGAAGCTGGCATTCGATAATAAAATTGAGGCCTACAATCTTCCCCCAGGGCGTGATTTCGCATCTTTACCGGGCTATTGCCGCGCACAGGCCGCGTACCATCACGCCGGTGGGTCTGGGAACCTTTGTGGATCCCCGTCTGGACGGCGGCAAGATCAATGCCGTGACCACCGAAGGGGATATCGTCGAGTTGATCCAGTTCGACGGCCGGGAATATCTCTCCTACAAGACGTTCCCCATCAACGTGGCGATTATGCGCGGCACGACGGCCGATACGGACGGCAATGTCACCATGGAAAAGGAAGCCCTGACCCTGGATTCTCTGGCCATGGCCATCGCGGCCAGGAATTCGGGCGGATTTGTGATCGTGCAGGTGGAGAGGATCGCCGATCGCGGCACCCTGAGCGCGCGGCAGATCAAAATCCCGGGCATCCTGGTGGATTGCGTGGTCGTATCCAAG
This sequence comes from uncultured delta proteobacterium, assembly GCA_963743175.1. GTDB lineage: Bacteria > Desulfobacterota > Syntrophia > Syntrophales > Fen-1087 > JAPLJM01. The sequence goes on from CAVUOQ010000019.1 coordinate 7,993, forward strand.
CCCGAAAATCACTGGCAGACCTTCGGGACCGTATAACCCGGCCCGCAGCTGGCGAAATCAAGATGCCCCTGCCAGTCCATTCCCCCATTGGAGATGAGCGAACGCAAAATCATCGCGCGGCGGGCGGCCTTTGAACTCAAGCCCAACAACATCGTCAATCTGGGAATCGGCATGCCCGAAGGGGTGCTCCATTGTCGCCAACGAGGAGAAAATCATCGAATTACCTCACGCTGACGACCGAGCCGGGCGTCATCGGCGGCCTTCCCGACGGCGGGCTGAATTTCGGGACGGGCATCAACATGGACTGTCCTGATCGACCAGAACGCCCAGTTTGATTTTTATGACGGCGGCGGATTGGATGTCGCCTTTCTGGGGCTGGCGCAGGTGGACCGGCAGGGCAACCTGAATGTCAGCAAATACGGCACGCGACTGGTAGGAGCCGGCGGATTTATCAATATCAGTCAGAACGCCAAGACCGTGGTGTTCGTCGGGACTTTCACGGCGGGCGATCTCGAAGTGGACGTAAAGGACGGCCGGCTCGTGATCGTTACAGGAAGGCCGCAACAAGAAGTTCGTTGAACAGGTGGAGCATGAAACCTTCAGCGGTTCCTATGCCGTCAAAACGAAGCAGCCGGTGCTGTATATCACCGAGCGCTGCGTATTCAAACTGACCGACGCCGGCATGGAACTCGTGGAAATTGCGCCGGGAGTGGATCTCCATAAGGACGTTCTGGCCCACATGGATTTCAAGCCGATTATCAAAGAACCCTTGAAGCTCATGGACGCCCGGATCTTCCAGACCCGACCCATGGGGCTTGCCGACGGCTTTTTCAAGCTCCCGCTGGAGCAGCGTTTCACCTATGATCCCGCTGAAAATGTCTTTTATGTCAACTTTGAAGGGCATGCCATCAAAACAAGCCAGGATATCCGCGATGTGAAAGACGCCGTGGATAAGATCCTGATCCCGCTGGGGTCACAAGGTGAATACCATCGTCAATTATGATAATTTCGAAATTGAACCGGACCTGGTGGATGAATACACGGACATGGTCAAGAACGTCGTGGAGACCTACTATACGAGCGTGACGCGCTATACCGCCAGCACGTTTCTGCGCATGAAGCTAGGGGAGGCGCTCAAGGAGCGCAACGTGGCTTCCCATATTTATGAAAACCTGGAAGAAGCCCGTCAGGCGCTTAAAAAGTAGGCTTTTGAATGCAGAGCGGGCGGGAACGTCTTTATAAAAGGTGTTTGATGACAAAAAGCGGACCAAAACAGCATGTGGGACGGGTTTAAAAGGGGAGGTGATATTTTCATTATTTGACTTGGAGAAATTTGTTGTATGAACAGTAACTGGAACGACTAAAGAAGAAGGAGGAGAAAGAAATGAAAAGCAGAAAATTAGGTTTTATCTTTGTCATGATGATGGTGTGTTCTTTTGTATTGGCAGGGTTCAGCTACGCTGCCGAGCTGCCCAAAGTAAGATGGACAATGCAGACCACCTGGGCGAAGGGCTGGTTGATTCATGAAATGGCCGAAGATTTTGCCAAACGTGTCAGTGACATGAGCGGCGGCAATTTTGTTATCAAAGTGCTTCCCGCCGGCGCTGTTGTCGGAGCCAATGGAGAATATGGATGCGACTTCCAAAGGCACTCTTGATGCCTGGCACAGTTGGACCGGCTATTGGCAGGGCAAGCATCCGTCGGCCAATTTCTTTGCTTCCATTCCCATGCACCTGGAACCGCTGATGTATGTAACCTGGATGTATTCCGGCGGCGGCAAGGAACTCATGCAGGAAATGTATGATGAAATGAAAATGAACGTCGTCGTCATTCCCGGCGGCGTCACTCACCCGGAAATACTGGCCATGTCCAACAGGCCCCTGAGGAATGTCAAAGATTTTAAGGGCCTGAAATACAGAACCCCGGGCTGGTGGGCGGAAATTCTTAAGTCAATGGGCGTCTCCGTTACGATGCTGCCCGGCACGGAACTGTATCCTGCTCTGCAGAAAGGCATTCTGGATGCCTTGGAGTTTTCCACACCGATCGTGAACAAGCAGCAGGGTTTCCATGAAGTCACCAAATTTGTGGCCGGCCCCGGCATGCATCAGCCGACCTGTTATTTTGAGCTTGGTTTCAACAAAGACAAATATAATGCACTGCCCCCCGAATACAAAGCCATGATTCAGTCGGCCGCAATGGCCATGACGATCCAGAAATGGTCCGAAGATATCACCAAGGGTATTGAGACACTGGAGTTCTACAAAAGCAAAGGCTTGACTTTAACCCGTGTTGACGACGCCTCCCAGAGAGAGTTCCGGAAACAGCGCCTGGGCTTTTATTGATAAAGAGGTGAAGAAGATCAATAGACCCCATACCACCAAAACATGGGCTTCCGTACAGAACTTCTGGACCAATTTTCGTGACTATGAGTATTTCATGGTGCCGGTTCGCAAGTAAGCTTGTTTTCTTTACCTGATGCTGATTTTCTGCTGCGCTGTCCGGTCGGAGCTTTTCGCTCACGACCGGACACGTGGCTGAAGCAGGCCAAGGTTCTATTCAAGAGACAAGAAATTGAGGAGTGTTGTTTATGAAAACCGTTATTGCAATTATGAAGGTTATCAATATCGTCAATGCGAAAATAGCCAGGATTGTCTCTTTTTGCATGCCTTTGTTTATTCTTTCGCTTGTCTATGAAGTCTTCGCGCGCTATGTCTTCGGCGCGCCGACTACCTGGAGCTTTGATGTGACGTATTTTCTCTGCAGCTTGGCCATGATGCTGACCATGGCTTATACCTGGCAGATGAACGGCCATGTTGGTGTAGATATTTTTCTGAAAAAGTTACCGGTTAAAGTGCAGGCTGCCTGGTTGAGCATTTGTATGGTTGTCCTGTTCTTTGTGACCTGGTTCATGATTATCGGGGTAATGTTTTCGGATGTTGTTAATTCCTGGAGAATATTAGAACATTCCACCATCGGCTTTTTGCCCCCCATCTATCCTTACAAAACATGGATCCTGATCGGCACCATCATGATGGTGTTTCAGGGTTTCAATGTTTTAGTCAAGGAACTGTACCTGCTGATTAAGGGAAAGGAGCTGATAATATGAGTATTGAATTAATCACTGTTTTAATGTTGACCAGTTTGATCGGGATCATCATGATGGGTTTCCCGATCGGCTTTTCCATGGCCGGCGTCGCGACGATTTTCGGCATATTTTTCATCGGACCGCAGGTCAGCAATCTTTTCATGCTGCGCATGTATTATTACCTTTCCGATTATACGCTGATTGCTATTCCGCTGTTTATTTTTCTGGGGGTAGTCATAGAAAAATCGGGAATTGCCACCAGGCTCTTTGACGCCATGTACGCCATTTTGGGCGGATTGCGGGGCGGTCTCGCCATGGCGACCATTGTCGCCAGCACGATTTTTGCGGCGGCAACCGGTGTCGTCGGGGCCACCGTCACCACGATGGGCATCATTGCGCTGCCGGCGATGATGAAATATAAATACGACAAAGCTCTGGCCACCGGGGCCATCTGCGCGGGCGGCGCTTTGGGCATTTTGATTCCGCCCAGCATCATGATTCTGGTCTATGCGCCCATCGCCGGTGTTTCCGTCGGCGCCATGCTGATCGGCTGCTTCCTGCCGGGCTTTATTCTGTCGGCTCTGTATCTGCTTTACACCGGCTATCAGTGTTATATGCATCCCGAAAAGGGGCCGGCCATTGAAGCGGAAAACCGGGTGAAAATTGATGTCAAGATGAAGATGCTCGTCAGTTCGGTATTGCCCGTGTGTATCCTTATTCTGGCCGTTTTGGGCACCATCTTCTTCGGACTGGCTGCACCGACTGAAGCCGCCGCCTTTGGCGCTTTTTGCGCCGTCATTCTCGCCGCTGCTTATAAAAAATTGAGCTGGCAGGTCATAAAGGATGCGGCATTAGCCACCACCAGGGTGTCCGCCATGGTTTACATGGTCGTCATCGGCGCCTCGTTTTTCACGAGCGTTTTCATGCGGCTGGGCTGCGGCGACTTTGTCGAGGAGATGGTTCTGGGTTTGCCTTTCGGCAAATGGGGCGTCCTGATTATTATGTGGATCATCATCGTCATCATGGGCTGCTTCCTCGACTGGATCGGCATTGTCATGATTGTCGTTCCGATCTTCTCACCCATTGTTATTAAGCTGGGCTTTGACCCCATCTGGTTTGCCCTGATGAATATGGTCGTGCTGCAGACTTCGTTTTTGACCCCGCCCTTTGCCTATACGATTTTCTATCTCAAGGGAGTGGCGCCCCCCGAGATTGCGTTGCATGATATTTACAAGGGCGTTGTGCCGTTTATCATGTTGATGCTCATAGCCGTGGTTATCTTCGCCATCTTCCCCGAAATCTTAATGTGGCCGGTAAGGATGGCCAACCTTGCGGGTTAAGGCAGGAGAAGATTTGTTAAGTTAAACCAGATTAGTTAAATCTTAAACCCGGGCAGCATGTTTGTTGCCCGGATTTTTTTAATCACCAGGCGGCATCACCTTTCACTATACTCAATCTCTGCGCCAGCAACTCGCCTTCGGGTATTTGTCCATACATTGTAAGCTTATCGATCACATTTGGCAACATATCCGCCAATTTGCCTGCCGCCTCGTTTTCAGATACCCCAAGCGCGCTCGCGATCTCTTGCACCAGTTGTCCGCCGCCGAATACTTTCTTAATTTGATCGGCTGAAATCGGCAAGTTTGCTTCGGTACTCACCCACGATGTAACTTGTTCACCAAAACCGTTGTCCTGAAATAACTTTACCAGTCCCTGCACGCCTCCGCTGTTCGGGTCTGCAATCATTTTCGCGACGATAATCGTCAGCTTGGTAGAGCTCTCTGTATCGTCACTTTTAAAAAAGCCTTTTAATCCATTCATTAATCCCATGTTTATCTCCTTTTGTGAATTGAATTTTTAAAATCGTCTAATGTTGAAATATATCACCATTATATATAATCCGCAATATATTTGCATCAACATCGCAGTTAATACAGATTGACAGGTCGATCCGTATTATGTATCGTGCGGGCCACTTAAATACCGGCAGAAAAATCATCTTTGAAGGTCCCTTCATGAGAGAAGAAGATAGAAATATCCGGCCGGAATACTGGGATAAAAGAAGGCGATTGGGTTATGAAAAAAAACTTCAGTACTTCCGTGTTTTATCTCACCGCTGTGGCCGTGTTTCTCCTGTTGATATCCCCCTGCCGGGCAGATGTGCTCTTTATTCATGACTTCAAGGGGATGGAATATTTAATGGGAAAACAGGAGGCCGATTTACAGATCGGCTATACCGATCAGGCGATGTTCATTGACAAGAAGATCCGGCACACAGGAGAAATGATGACAACCCTTTTTGGCAAACCCAAAGAGGAAAGAGAGACCGCCCATTTTTTGCTGGATAAGGACCAGATCCGTGAAATGGACTATCACAAAGGCGAGATTATTATTTTCCCCTTTGAGCGGCTGTCCGATGTTGGCTGGATTAAGAGGTACAAAGGCCCAACGAGGCTGCAACAGAAGTTATCAGGGAACGGTATCGGATTTCCGAGACCGTATTGTCGGTCAAAATTCTTCCCGAAAAGCAAGAGATAGGCGGCTATATTTGCCGTCTTGTGGAGGCGGATTTGCGCCTTGAAACGATTGATGTGAAAAAAAATTCTTCGAGTGTCACGCTGGTTAAACAGAAACTCTGGGTATCGGAGGCCGTCCCCGGTTATGCTCAGTACCGTGCTTTTCATGCAAAGCTGGCCAAGAGACTGGGGCTTGATGCGGTGCGTCTCGGAGGTTTGAGCGGCATGCTGCGTTACTGGGATGGCTCTCTGGATCCCATCCGTAAATCCATCAAGGACGTAAAAGGATACCCTGTAAAGAGCATTATCAGTGTCGAAGGCCGCTATACGGCGGGTGTCGGTACGGCTTCTGCAAAAACCAGCACCGTGCAACTAAAGGAAGAGTCCATGGAGCTCCGGGAGGCTTTGACGGACAAACCGGTCAGATCCCGTTTTCCGGAGCCATCCGGTTTTGGCGTAACGGTTGTGGAGTAAGAATTTTCG